>JBAOHF010000028.1:0-155080 GCA_037046605.1 Nocardioides sp. | reverse complement strand
CAACGCTCTCTTCTATCTGGACCGCAGGGCTGGCCTGTTTGCAGCCGTGGCGTTCGTGCCCGGTGCGGCGCGCGCCCAGACCGGGCCGTGCGGCATCGGCAACGCGAAGAACAGCTGCATCAGCGAGAACAGCAACGGCGTCTCCGACGTCGCCGAGATCGACGACCGCTTCGGCTCGGCGCTGGCGCTTGGCGACTTCGACGGCGACGGCCGTCTCGAGC
Organism: Nocardioides sp.; assembly: GCA_037046605.1. Classification (GTDB taxonomy): domain Bacteria; phylum Actinomycetota; class Actinomycetes; order Propionibacteriales; family Nocardioidaceae; genus Nocardioides. Next base: position 154,859 of record JBAOHF010000028.1, on the reverse strand, counting down.
TCGCGGTGGGGGCGCCGGGAGAGGCCGCGATCGGCGGCTCGGCCGCCGCCGGCGCGGTGTGGATCTTCCGCAACGCTGGCGCCAACTTCGTCCAGGCTCCCGCGGCGGAGATCCGCGAGAGCTCGCTCGCCGGTGAGACCGCGGCGCCGGGCGAGAACTTCGGCCGGGCCCTTGCCGCCGGCGACTTCAACGGCGACGGCTTCGACGACCTGGCGATCGGAGCGCCGAACGAGGCGCTGACTGGAGTGCCGGGCGGCGCCTGCGGTGGTGACAACAGCTGCGCCGACGGCGGCAAGGTCTTCGTGATCTACGGCAGCCCGGCCGGCCTCGATTTGGCGCAGCTCCAGGTCGATCCGCTGCTCGCTTTCGGTTCGGCCGACCTCTCGGAGACGATCAACTTCGGCGTCGCCCTGGTAGCCGGGTCGATCACGGGCTCGCAGGAGTTCGATGATCTCGCCGTCGGCGCGCCCGGCATGACCGTGCTTGGCTTCGCCCAGGCCGGCGCGGTCGCCGTCTTCGAGGGTAGCGCCGGGAGCAACCTGCAGCACGTCCGCAACGCCCGCAAAACCGCCTTCACCGAGGCCAACGAGCGCTTCGGGCTGGTGCTCGAGGTGGGCGCGTTCGACTTCAACTCGTCACTCGACCTCGCCATCGGCACGCCGTTCAACGACGGCAACGAGCTCGACAGCGGCGCGGTGGCCTTCCACTACCTTCCTGACGGCGGGATCGAGACGAATCTCGCCGAGGTCTCTTTCGGCGAGACCGAGAAGGCCAACGATCGTCTCGGCAACGGCATCGCGGGCGGCGACTTCGACGGCGACGGCTTCCTCGATCTCGCCGCCGGCGTGCCGCTGCGCGACGAGAGCCTGCTCGGCGCCAACGACTCGGGCTGGGTCTTCACCACCTATGGCGACGCGAGCGGCCTGCCGCTCGCGACGTCGGCGAACTTCGACGAGCACTTCTGGGCCTCGACTCCGGACGACACCGACACGCTCGGGGCGGTGCTGGAGAGCGCCGACCTCGACGGCGACGGATTCTCGGACCTGCTGGCGGCGGCGCCGCACGAAGGCGGAACCGACACCGGCTTCGTCTACCTCGCCTGGGGAAGCCTGACCGGCCTGGTCGCCGACGCCGGACGCGGCAAGCTGTTCTCGCAGGCGTTCCTCGGCGGCACCAACGACGCCGACGATCTCTTCGCCCAGGCGATGGCGGACCGGCGACATCAACGGCGACGGCATTCCGGAGATCGTCCTCGGCGTACCCGACAAAGACGTCGCCGGCGTCGCCAACGCCGGCATGGTCTACATCACGCACGCCTTCGATCCGCTCTGGATCTTCGCCGACGGCTTCGAAGTCGGCGGGCACGACGAACTGGAGCACCGTCGTTCCGTGATCCGCGGCGGCCTTGCCGGTGGTATCCTCCGCGCAATTTCCGGGCTCTGACGGACGCCGCAGGCGACTTCTCGCCGGCGGACGCTTCGTGCTCGATGGCTAGGGGGTTCGAGATGAACACGATTGCGATTTCCGCACTCTGGCTGCCGATCGTCGTCTCCGGCGTCGCCGTCTTCGTCGTCAGCTCGATCCTGCACATGGCGCTCCAGTACCACCGCGCCGACTACAAGAAGATCCCCAACGAGGCTGAGGCGCTCGCCGGGATTGCCAAGGCCGCGCTGCCGCCGGGCTGCTACAACTTCCCGTATTGCGACTCGATGAAGGAGGTCGGGACGCCCGAGGGCCAGGAGAAGTTCCGCCGCGGGCCGGTCGGCATCCTCACCGTGATGCCCAACGGCCCGATGTCGATGGGCAAGTACCTCGGCTCCTGGTTCGTCTACTGCCTGGTGGTGAGCTTCTTCCTCGCCTATCTCTCCGGCCGGACGCTCGCCGCAGGCATCGATTACCTGATCGTCTTCCGCTTCGTCGGCACGGCGGCCTTCCTCGCCTACGGCCTGGGCAACGCCGTGAACTCGATCTGGGCGGGGGTGCCGTGGAGCAATACCGTTCGCGCAGTTGTCGACGGGCTGGTCTACGCCCTGGTCACGGCCGGCTGCTTCGGCTGGCTCTGGCCGCGGTAGGACTGCGGGAAATCGGCTTCAATGAGTCGGTCGCTCCAGTCAAGATCATCGGATCGGTGACGAGACCTCGGTCTTCGACGTTGTCCCTCACGGGGACGAGCTTCTATCCGCACTCGTTGTAGCCCGTCGTTGGGCCGGTGCATGTTGAGCTGTCCGTCGATGCTGCGGCGTCTCCCCCTCTGGCACACGGAGTCTCGCGCTCCAGCCGATTTACCGGGATCACCGCCAGCAGTTCTCTCTCGTCTTCGATCCTCTTTGTTGCAGCTTGCTCTGGCGGTCTACGCCGCCGCCGGGAAGGGCTGGTAGCTCTCGCCCGTCACCCACAGCCGATGCAGCAGGACAGCGAGTTTGCGCGCCACAGCCACGATGGCCTTTTTCTTGCCGACCTGATTTCGCCAGACGCTCGCCCCATCGCTTCAGGGCCGAGTCCCGATGCGTCGCCAGCGCCGCGTGGGCTGCCTGCACGAGGAGCCACCGCATCTCCTTGTCGCCCTCGCGGCTGATGTGGCTCGAGCGCAGAGACCCGCCCGAGGCGCGCACAATCGGGCGAAGACCCAGGCACGCGCCGACGTCCCGGCTCTTGCTGAAGCGATCGACGCGGTCCACCCAGGCGAGAAACGACACGCTCACCAGCGGTCCGACGCCCGGCACTTCCTGCAGCCGCTCGAGCAGCTCGTCCGAGTGCGACAGCGTCACGAGCTCCTTCTGCACCGCCTCGATGCGATCCGTCAGCTCGCCGATCGCGCCCACCAAAGGCTCCAGCAAAGTGCGCATCGAGCGCGGGATCTTCCCTTCGCCCCACTTGGCGACAAAGTTGGATGTCGTCGTCGAAGACAGGCGCACGCCTTGCGATCGCAAGGTCCCCTTGACCTGGTTGATCAGCGCGACGCGCGTTCGCACCAGCGTCGCTCTCACCTGAATCCTCGTTCGCAGGGCTTGTCCTGCCGGACTCCGCTGATACACGGGTCGGAGAAGCTCCAGGTCGAAGCGAGACAGCCGCGCCAAGAATCTCGGCGTCGATCCGGTCGCTCTTCATCGTCGATTCCGCGATCAGCCGCAGCCGCCGCGGATTCACCACGATGACCTCGTGGCCCAGCTCGCAAAGCAACCGGTACACCCAGGGTGTCGAGCCGCCGCTTTCCATCACCACCACGCATCCGAGGCACGCCCTCAAACTGCTTGCGGAAGCCGGACTGCGTGCTCGAAAACCGCTCCCTCCGCACCACCTTCCCCGCCGACGACAGCACACACAGATCGCTGGTCTTCAGGCGCACGTCGATGCCACAATGCCGCATGGTCGGTTCCTTTCCGCGGCCGTAGCCGCTCTTGGTCTCCAACCGAAAGGCTAAACGCCTTCCGGGGAGGAACCGACCGACTCATCTCATCTGGCACCTTACGGGGCAGTCCCTTTCGGGGTAGCTTCTCGGGCAAGCCCCCGCGACGGGTCCTGTCTGGCCCGCTTCCCATGGGTCCTCGCGCTGATACTGCGCGCTCCGGGCCCATGGGTGACACGCGTAGCGTGGCCGGGCCCAGCCACCCCTCGCTCGACGATTTCCAGGAGACAACGGCTCAGGGCGGGCTCTGGCGCTCGGGATTCTTGGGGTTGGCGACCAAGCCTTACTAGGAGCCGGCCCCAAGATCCCGAGTGCCGGAGACCGCCAACCACAGACGTATCGGGGCGAGCCGTCACCATCGTCGGGAAACCACGGAAATCGGCTTCGATGAGTCGGTCGCTCCAGTCAAGATCATCGGATCGGTGACGAGACTCTGGTCTTCGACGTTGTCCCTCACGGGGACGAGCTTCTATCCGCACTCGTTGTAGCCCGTCGTTGGGCCGGTGCATGTTGAGCTGTCCGTCGATGCTGCGGCGTCTCCCCCTCTGGCACACGGAGTCTCGCGCTCCAGCCGATTTATCGGGATCACCGCCAGCAGTTCTCTCTCGTCGTCGATCCTCTTCGTTGCAAGCTGCTCTGGCGGTCTACGCCGCCGCCGGGAAGGGCTTGTAGCTCTCGCCAGTCACCCACAGTCGATGCAGCAGTACGCGCGAGTTTTCGCGCCACGGCCACGATGGCTTTCTTCTTGCCGACCTGGTTCGCCAGACGCTCGCCCCATCGCTTCAGGGCCGAGTCCCGATGCGTGGCCAGCGCCGCGTGGGCTGCCTGCACCAGGAGCCAGCGCATCTCCTTGTCACCCTCGCGGCTGATGTGGCTCGAGCGCAGAGAGCCGCCCGAGGCGCGCACGATAGGTCGAAGACCTAGGCACGCGCCGACGTCCCGGCTCTTGCTGAAGCGATCGACGCGGTCCACCCAGGCGAGAAACGACACGCTCACCAGCGGGCCGACGCCCGGCACTTCCTGCAGCCGCTCGAGCAGCTCGTCCGAGTGCGACAGCGTCACGAGCTCCTTGCTGCACGGCCTCGATGCGATCCGTCAGCTCGCCGATCGCGCCCACCAAAGGCTCCAGCAAAGTGCGCATCGCAGCGAGGGATCTTCCCTTCGCCCCACTTGGCGACAAAGTTGGATGTCGTCGTCGAAGACAGGCGCACGCCCTGCGACCGCAAGGTCCCCTTGACCTGGTTGATCAGCGCGACGCGCGTTCGCACCAGCGTCGCTCTCACCTGAATCCTTGTTCGCAGGGCTTGTCCTGCCGGACTCCGCTGATACACGGGTCGGAGAAGCTCTAAGTCGAATCGAGACAGCCGCGCCAGAATCTCGGCGTCGATCCGGTCGCTCTTCATCGTCGATTCCGCGATCAGCCGCAGTCGACGCGGATTCACTACGACGACCTCGTGGCCCAGCTCGCAAAGCAACCGGTACACCCAGGGTGTCGAGCCGCCGCTTTCCATCACCACCACGCATCCTGGGCACGCCCTCGAACTGCTTGCGAAAGCCAGATTGCGTGCTCGGCAAGCGCTCTCTCCGCACGCACCTTCCCCGCCGACGACAGCACACACAGATCGCTGGTCTTCAGGTGCACGTCGATGCCACAATGCCGCATGGTCGGTTCCTTTCCGCAGCCGTAGCCGCTCTTGGTCTCCAACCGAAAGGCTACGCCCTCCGGGTAGGAACCGACCGACTCATCTCATCTGGCACCTTACGGGACAGTCCCTTTCGGGGTAGCTTCTTAGGCAAGCCCCCGCGACGGGTCCTGTCTGGCCCGCTTCCCATGGGTCCTCGCGCTGATACTGCGCGCTCCGGGCCCATGGGTGACACGCGTAGCGTGCCCTCGGTCCAGCCACCCCTCGACGTCGACTCTGGTGAGCAAAGCAGTGCCTGCGGGGCGGGCTCTGGCGCTCGGGATCTTGGGGTCGGCGACCAAGCCTTACTAGGAGCCGGCCCCAAGATCCCGAGTGCCGGAGACCGCCGACCACAGAACGCATCGGGCGAGCCGTCGCCATCGTCGGGAAACCACGGAAGTCGGCTGGCACCTTTCGGGCGGGGGGCACCTTTCGGCACCTCTGGCGGGGCACCTTTCGGGCGGCAGTCCACAAACAGAAAGAGCCCGCCGCGCGACGCGACGGGCTCTTCCAGGCTGCAGGCTGAAACCGGCGATCAGCCGTTGCGGCGCATCACCAGGAAGCCGGCGATCGCGAGCATCGCCGCCAGCGCGCCCAGGCCCCACTGACCCAGGGTCGGAACCTCGACGACATTCGGCGGCGGCGGGCCGAGGTCGCACGGCACGCCGATGACGTCGAACGTGTAGTCGCAGACCGAGCTGCCCGGAGTTGTTGTTGGCGAGAATCACCAGGTCGGTGGCGCCCGGAACCGTAACCAGGAACGGAAGGGTGTCGCTCGAACCGACGTCGCCGAGGAAGTTCGTCGCCTGATTGAGCGGATCGTAAGAGCCGGCATAGGCGCTCAGGTGAGCTTCCACAGAGCAAGGATTCACCCCGGCGTTCGGATCGAAGTTGATCAGGACGCAGGCCGGGTCCGGGCTCGGGTTGGGATAGTTGTAGGTCTCGAAATTCATCGTCGTGCCGACGTTGAAATTGCCCGGATACGGCTTGTTGGCGCAGTCGCTCGGCACACCGTCGCGGAAGAGCCGGCCGTCCTGGGTATTGGTGCCGGTGAAGGTCCCGTCGACGTGGAAGGCCGGGCAGTCGGGGAAGACGAGCGAGGTGACACTCAGCGCGACATCGCCGAAGTCGCCGCTGAAGCCGGCGATCTGGAAGTAGTAGGTCGTGCCGGGATTGGCGACGAAGGAGGCCTGGGACTCGAGGCCGGCGCCGAAGTCGTCGTTGCAGGCGACCGCGGTGAAGGCGCCGCAGGTGCCCTCCCAGACCATCAGAGTGGTGTCGAACGAGCTGCCCACGAGGCTGACGGTGACCAGCTCGCTGGCCGTCGACGTGTAGCGGTACCAGACGGAAAGCGAGCCCGTGGTGCAGGTCGATGCCGGCTCGCCCGCCTCGTCGGTGGCGCACTCGGTGTTCGGGGCGTCGTTGTAGGGCAGCGCGCCAATGACGGTGGCGTTGGCGCAGTCGTCGTTCCCCGGGATCGTGCAACCCTCGCCAACCGTCGGCGGGTGCGCGGCCTTGACCACCGAGGCGACATCGGACCGCTGCAGTGCGGAGGCGGTCGCAGCTGTAGCGAGCGGGGCGACCGTCAACAGCATCGCCAGGAACAGACGGAACTTCCACGCGGTGTGGTGCTGCGAACTCTGCATCTGGGGACCCCTCCGGAAGATGGACTTCAGTTACCCGGGGAGTCTACAAGAGAGCCCGCAGTCGTCAAAACAGGGGGCTGGCGCCGCCCCGGGTCGCCAGCGGCCTCAGATCCCCCCGACGACCGCCGACCAGTGGCAGGCGCTGCCGCTCTCGAACTCGAAGTCGTCACGGAAGATCTGCGGTTCGACGCCGAGGTAGAACGCGATCCCACTGCACCGTGAACTGCCGGCCCGCCGCTCGTGGCCAGAATGGTGTCGGCGAAAACGATGACCGAGCCGGCGCCGGGGTCGAGTGTCAACGACGCCGGCGATGCGGTTCCAGCCGGCAGAGGTGCCGCCGAAAACCGTGGTGCTGAAACCGATCGGCGCCAGGCAGGCGCCGTCCGAGAAGTACTGCAGGTAGATTCTCGCGAAGACGTCGGCCGTCGTCCTGTACATGCCGGCGAGAAGCAACTCCGGAGTCGCCCCCGGGTCGACCGGGATGCACTGATCGGAGGTGATCCAGAAATTCTGGTCGCCACCGCCCGAGAGGCGGAGGTCCCGTCGATCGCGCCGGAGGAGGTGCAGCTGCCGGAGTCGGCGCCGAGGACGAAGCTCCCCGTCTGTGTCGTCCAGCCGGTAAGTCCGCCGGGCGCGTCGAAGTCGGGGTTGGAGAGGAGATTCTGGGCCTGCGCCGCGCCGGCGGAGACGAGGAGCGGCCACCAGCAGCAGGCGCGCAGCGAACGAGGGCGGAGCGGGACTGTCTGTCTGGGACACGAAGTGGGCCTCCTTTCGGGACCGCGGTAACGGTAGCGCATTCCGCGGGTTCGCGGCTAGGCGGTAGACTCGGCCCTAGCGACTAGCGGACCGTGACGAACGTGCCGTTGCGCCGTCGCCGCCGCAGGCGATAGCCGCACAGGAAGCCGCCTGGCGTGCGGCCGAGTAGTCGAGGCAGTACGACGTTCGGCGCGAGCGCGGCGGGAGCCGGGGTCGGTCGAGCCAGTAGTGGCCGAAGAAGACCGGCGGCGCCGCCGGCGGATAGGGTCGCGCCTCGGCGACGACCTTGCGCCGGGAGCGGCGCCGGCGAGAGGTGCGGGAAGTGCGGCAGGGCGTAGCTCGCCACCGTCTGGCCCTGCCGGCGGCGCGTACCAGCGCACGCGCGCCAGGACGCGCCGCTGGCCGTCCTTGTCGACCAGCGAGTCGCCCGCCGGGCAGCTGCCATCTCCTTGCCCTTGAGGACGATCTCGAGTGCCGCGAAGAGCAGCGACTCGGGGTTCGAACCCTCGACGAGAAAAGCCTCCGAAATCCCGCCGTGGCGCGCGAGCGCCTCGTCGATGACAGCGAAGGCGACCTCGTCCCAGCAGGCGTGCACGACCCGCAGCCCGTCCCCGCCGCCGATGCTGCCCAGGCCCCCGACGTCGCCTGCGAGCGGCAGTTCGAGACGGATCGGCAGCGTGCGCAGGAAGGCGAGGTGGCTGGCGAGCTCCGGCGCCGGCACCTGCGCCAGCGTCGCCGCGACCTGGTGGACGTTCTTCTCGAAGTGGCGGCGCAGGAACTCCCCTGGCAGGTCCGGATCCGGCTGGTGAAAGGCGAAGGCGTTCCACTCATGGTTGCCGAGGACGGCCCTGGCCGATCCGGCCTCGAGCATCTCGCGCACCAGTCGCAGCGTCTCGCGGATCTGCGGGCCGCGATCGAGGAAGTCGCCGACGAAGATCGCCGTGCGCTCGGGGTGCCGCCACGCTCCCGCACGGTGGCGATAGCCCAGGCGCCGCAGCAGCTCCTCGAGCTCGGCGGCATGACCGTGGATGTCGCCGATGAGGTCGAACATCAGGCCGTCACTCTACCCAACCGCCCCCTGTCGGAGCGCACAGGCAACAAAAAGAGGGGGACTGCCCCCGTCTCGTAGGAGCAGTCCCCGTCGGCAGCCGCCTGGCTGCGAAGTCAGTGCCGGTTGTGTCCGCGGTCGTCGCCGCTGTCGCGGCCGTCGGTGACGCTTCGGGTCGTGCGACGGCTGTTTGCCGTTGCGGAAGCGCTCTCCGTCGCTGGACCCGTAGCTCCGGCCGCGGTCGGAGCGGGAGCCCGAGCGGTAGGCGTCGTTCGACCGGCCATGCGAACCCCTCTGCGAGTCATAGCGCGGCTCGTGGCGCGATCCCGTTGTGCGAGTCGTAGCGCGGGCGCGAGTACGCGGTCGGTGCGCGGCCCGGAGTACGAATGGGAGTCGCCGCGGTAGTCCGAGCGTACGACCCGAGTCGTAATGCGAGGAATAGCCCGACCGGTGGTCCGAACCGTACTGCGACCGGTATTGCGGGCGGAAGCAGGCGTGGTTCGTCGGATAGTAGGCGTGATGGTGACCGCACCAACTGCCCTGCGACGCCACCCCCCAGCCGCCCCATAGCTGCGGCCGCGAACGGTAGTCGCCGTAGCTCGCCGTAGAGGCGATGATTGCAGTAGACGTAGGGCCGGTAGTAGACCGCCCCGTCGATCCAGACCGGGAAGTTGTAGGTCTCGTGGTAGTGCCGGTGCGGGAGCGAAGTAGACGTTGCCGGCCAGGAAGGGGTTCAAGTCGCCGGCGAACTCGCCGTGGATCTCCACCGGAATCCGGTCGAGCGTCCGCAAGGACGTCGTGAACGAGCCCGCTCAGTTCGCGGTGCACCTCGCGCGGCGTCGGAGGAAATGGAAAGTCGGCGCGCGCGGCGGGAGCGGCGACAAGAGCGCCCCGGCGGCGAGCAGAACGGCAGCGGCGGAGACTCTGCGGCGGCGGACGGCGTGGAATCGGTTCATGTTCGTTCCTCCCGCCGGGTGAGATAGCGAGCGCCGTGCCAAGCCGACCACGATCCGTCAAGTCGATGAATCCAAAGACAGTTCCCTCCACTCCTGGGCGGCAACGGGTCGAAACCGTCCTATTTAGTGGACGACCGACGATCGGAGTAGCACCTTGGTCGCGGGGACACATCGCGGACGATCGGGGACACGATAGAGGGACACAATAAGGGGACACGTTGGAGGGACACGTTGTTGCCCTCCGAGGCACTTGCTCGGGGTCCTGTCCGGCCGATTCCATGGGTGCTCGCTGAAGAAGCGCTCCGCGCCCATGGGAGCCCTCGGTCCGGCCACCCCTCGTCAGGCACAGCGGCGAGAGAAGCTCTGCCCGTCGCTGTCGCAGCAGGCCGGGGCCGTTGACGCTGCGCGAAGGCCGGCGCGACCGTGAGGCCAAGCGTGGCGAACCGAGCGCCCACCTTCGCGCAGCGACGACGGCTCCGGCGTGACCGCGAACGCCGGCCCCAGCTCCCCGACTGCCGGAGTGACCTCGCCGGGGACACCCAGACGGGCACGCAGATGGGACACACTAGCCTGCAGCGCCCTGTTTCCCTGACCCATTTGCGTGTCCCGTTTGTCGTGTCCCTCCATTGTGTCCCTCCATCGTGTCCCCGCTGGACCTCGGATAACGTGAATCGGACAGAGGCCTACGCTTCCCAGGAGCCGCCATGATCCCGCCGTTCGAACTCCGCCACGCCGCCGCCGCGCTCGCTCTCGCCGCAGTGCTCTCGTCCGCCGGTGTGCCGTCGCCGGCCTCCGCCGCCGAGACAGCCGCCTGGCGCTCCGACGGTCCGTTCGGCGGCACCGTGGTCGACGTCGCTTTCGACGGGCGCACGAAGGGCCTGGCCTACGCCGCCACCGCGAACGGCGGCGTCTTCCGCAGCGCCGATGGCGGCCGTAGCTGGACCTGGGCCGGCCGGCCGAAGACGTCGAGCAGCCTGAAGTGGATCGAAGTCGACCCGGGCACCGCCGGCACGCTCTGGGCCGGAGTCGACAACCCCGGCAATCCCGCTCTCTGGCGCTCGCGCGACCAGGGCGCGACCTGGAGCGTCGTCACCGACAACTACTCCGGTCAGCTCTCGACGCTGCATCCGGTCGGCTATCGCATCGCCTTCGCGCCGTCGCGGCCGGCCGACATCTGGGTGCCGTCGACGAATCTCCACTACCGCAGCCGCGACGGCGGCAAGAGCTGGTCCGACTTCCGGGTCGCCCATCAGGACGTCTACGCGATGGCGGTCGATCCGAAGAACCCGGACGTCGTCTACGCCGGCGGGCACGGCGGCCAGGAAAGCGCCGCCGCGCACCTCTCGCGCAGCGACGACGGCGGGAAGAGCTGGAAGCCGATCGGCAAGGGGCTCGAGCCGGCGGTCCATGCGATTCTCGTCGACCCGGCGAACCCGGCGACGGTGTACGTCGTCAGCGGCTTCAACCAGCTGTGGAAGAGCCTCGATCGCGGCGCCACCTTCACGGCGCTCAGCACGCCGCTCGGCGGGACCGACGACATCTACACCCTGCGGTTCGAGCCCGGAAGCTCGAGTCACCTCTGGGCGGCGACCGAGAAGGGCCTGTTCCGCTCGCTGGACGCCGGCGCCACGTGGCAGCGCTCCGACCGCGACAGCGGGCGCTACCTGATTCAGGCGGTCGCCTTCGATCCGTCCGACGCACGGCAGTTGCTCGCCGCGAGCGGCGGCGGCGGGATCTATCGCAGCAGCGACGACGGCGCGAGCTGGGAGCCGTCGAGCGCCGGCCTCGCCGCCGCCTGGGTCGAGAGGCTCTACGCCGCCCCGGGATCGGGCGTGCTCTTTGCGCAGACGGGAACCGGCCTCTTCCGGCGGGATGCCGATGGCAGCTGGTTGGAGAAGGCCGAGCCGTTCGAGGACGACGGCGACGAGGTCGAGCTCGACGGCATGCTCTTCGAGCGCCCGTCGCCCGAGGCGGTCTGGGCGTTCGACGGCGCGAGCGCCTGGCGATCGAGCGACGGCGGCAAGAGCTTCCGCGCGCTGGAGAAGAAAGAACCGTCGATGCGCGACCTGATGAAGGGCAATCTCGCCTCGGCCGAATTCCGCAGCCTCGCGCAGGATCCGGGGAATCCGAAGATCCTCTACGCCGGCTCGTGGTCGAACGACACGCCCGGGCAGGCCGTCTGGAAGACGGTCGACGGCGGCAAGACCTGGAAGCCGGCCGGCCAGGGGTTGCCGGCCGACCAGGACGTGAAGCTCCTGCGCGCGGCGGCGCCGGGGGTCGTCTACGCCGTCGTCGACAAGGCGCTGTTCCGCACCGACGACGGCGGAGCCCGGTGGGCAGCGGTCGGCGGCGGACTCCCGGGCGACCTCGAGCTGCGCGAGGTCGCCCTCGATCCGACGCTGGCCGCACGGCTCTTCGTCGCCACCGAGAAGGGGCTGTTCCTCTCGAGCGACAGCGGCACCACGTTCAAGAAAGCGCTTTCGGCGCTCGCCGAGGAAGATGTCGAAACGGTCGTCCTCGCGCCCGACGGCAGAGTGTTCGCCGGCAGCTTCCGCGGCGTCTTCTCGAGCCGCGACGCCGGGGCGACGTGGACGGCGATGTCCGAAGGGCTTCCCCACCGCGACGTGCGCGCGCTCGCGGTCGGCGGGCCGTCGGGGGGGCTGCGGCTGTGGGCGGGGACGGCGGGGGGGAGCGTCTTCTCGAGCCGCGTTGCCGTAGCAACGTCGCGCTCGCGGGTCCCTTCTCGGAGTCGGCTCGGGGTCCTGTCCGGTCCGCTTCCCATGGGTCCTCGCGCTGAGAAAGCGCGCTCCGGGCCCATGGGAGCCCTCGGTCCGGCCACCCCTCGCTCGGGACATGCGTGAGAGAAGCTTTCTGCCCTCGTTTCGCTGGGGCGCTCCGGCGCTCCGAGACTTGGGGTCGGTGGCCAGCTTCACTAGACGCCGGCCCCGAGTCTCGGAGTGCCGGAGTGACCCCACCACCGATGCGGAAAAGAGCAATCAGCCGATCGTCGCGTTCCAGTTCGTCGTGCCGCCGCTCTCGAACCCGTCGGAGAAGAGCCCGCTCGAGGTCGCGAGCCCCAGCCGGTAGTGCTGCAGCGTGCAGCGCATGCGCCGTGCCTGCTCGAGGGTGAAGCGCTCGAGACAGGAGTCATCAGAGAGCTCCATGTAGTTGTCGACCGGGGCGGTGACGCCACCGCACTGGGTCGCATCGAGCGGACAGCCGTGGTGGTCGACGGCGTCGGGCAGGGTGTCACAGAGCAGGTCGCCAGTGGCGTAGCAGTCGGGCGGCGAAGCCACGCCGCAGCCGTTGAAGTAGACGTGGTACAGCCCCAGGTAGTGGCCGACTTCGTGGGTGACCGTGCGGCCTCCGGCGTGCGCCGGGACCGGCCCGGGACGGCCGAAGGCCAGGGTGTTGATCACCACCCGGTCGAGATTTGTGCCGACGCCCGCGCCCGGAGCCGCCGGCAGGAACGGCACGTATCCGCGGGCGTTGGCGGCGGTGTTGGTGTAGAGGTTGAGGTAGCGCGTCGGATCCCAGGCGAGCGCGGCGCAGTAGGGACACGGGCTCGGGTCGTTGTACCAGACGGTATTGCAGTCGCGAGTGATGCCGGTGGTCGGGTCGCCCTGCGGATCGACGGTCGCGAGGGCGAAGGCGATCTTCGAATCGACGCCGCCGCCGCCGGGAGTGCCGGCCAGGGCGCGGAAATCCTCGTTCATCACCTCGATCTGACTCGCCACCTGGGCGTCGGTGAGCCCGCCCGCGACACAGCCGTCGTTCTGGATGACGTGCACGACGACCTGAATCGTCAGGACGCTCGTCGGATCGTAGTCGGCCGAAGGGTTCGAAGTCGTCGCGGCGCAGTCGGCGGGAGCCGGGATCCCCCCCGCCGCCGGCGACAGCCCCGGAAGATCCGGCTCCCGTATGCCGTCGTCCACGCGGCAGGCGGCGAGGGCGAAGGCGTCCCGATCACCAGCGACAGCGGGCGCCGCGGACGCTCCCCAGCAGAGCCGCAGCCGTCAAGGCCAGCATCGTGCGCACGCCGGCGGTCATCCGGCGCACGATACCGCAGCCGAGCCCGCGCGAGCGCCGAGCCGGCAGCGAAGACTCCGCTATTGACCGGCCGCCCCATCGAGGAGGCCTCGGGCCCGGCAAGGTGTCCCTCCATCGTGTCCCTCTATCGTGTCCCGCCAATGTGTCCCTCTATCGCGTCCCTCCATCGTGTCCGGCGGTCACGCCGCCGCAGTCTGTCCTGCCGCAGGGGCTACCCCGAGAGGTAGCGCGGCGATCCCACCCCGTTGACGGTTGGTGCTGCGGGCCGCAGCCGACAGAGTAACCCAGCGCAACGCCACAGGAGGAAAGGCATGCTCAGGGTCCCGAAAGACGCCGAACATCTGCTTCGTCTGGCACTGCTGTTCGCCGCCGGGATCGCCATCTTCCTCGTCATCCGCGCCTTCCTGCTCCCGGCGGGGTTCGGCGAGCTCGGCCACTTCCGCACCGGCGCCATCGCCGCCAACCAGCAGAAGCCGCTGCACTTCGCCGGCCGCGCCGCCTGCGACGAGTGTCACTCCGAAGTGGTCACCCAGCTGGCGGCCTCGAAGCACCTGAAGGTCGGCTGCGAGTCCTGCCACGGGCCGCTCGCGGCGCATGTCGCGGATTCCGACACCGTCAAGCCGGCGAAGATCGACGCCGTCGACCTCTGTTCGCGCTGCCACGCTGCCAACCCGTCGCGGCCCAAGACGCAGCCGCAAGTCGACGTCGCGGCGCACAGCGAAGGCGCAGCCTGCACCGAATGCCATGACGCCCACGATCCGGCCCAGTGACGAGGAGAATCCGATGAGTCTCGACCGCCGCGAATTCCTCGCCCAGGGAAGCTTCTATCTCATGCTCACCGGCGCCGCCTCCGAGGCCTGGGCGTTCATCGAGGCCGGCAAGCCCCAGGAGGCGCCGGGCTACGACGTCCAGGAGCACTGGTGGGCGATGTTCATCGACGTCGAGAAGTGCATCGGCTGCGGCCGCTGCGTCGATGCCTGCAAGCTCGAGAACGACGTGCCGGACGAGGCCTGGTTCTCGCGCACCTGGGTCGAGCGCTACACCATTCCGCCCCCGGACATGAAACACCCGAAGCGCGAGCTGCTGCCGATCGTCGACTCGCCGAACGGCGGCCGCAACGGCTTCCCGCCGCTCGAGCACCCGGTCGAAGGGGCCAAGAGCTTCTTCGTGCCGAAGCTCTGCAACCATTGCGCGCACTCGCCCTGCGTCCAGGTCTGTCCGGTCGGCGCCACCTTCGAGAGCCCCGACGGCGTCGTGCTGGTCGACAAGACCTACTGCATCGGTTGCCGCTACTGCGTGCAGGCCTGTCCCTACGGCTGCCGCTTCATCGACCCGCGCACCAATACGGTCGACAAGTGCACCCTGTGCTACCACCGGATCACCAAGGGGCTGACCACCGCCTGCTGCGAAGTCTGTCCGACGACCGCCCGCCTGCTCGGCGACCTGCGCAATCCCGCCGATCCGATCCACGAGCTGCTGCGCACCCACAAGGTGCAGGTGCTCAAACCGAACCTCGCCACCGGCGCGAAGGCCTACTACAACGGCCTCGACGCCGCGGTGCGCTGAAAGCGAGCCGACCGTGCACGCGCTCCCCGGCGTCGAAGGCTTCATGTATCCGAACGAGATGGAGCTCCAGTCAGTTCGCGCAGGTGCGCCAGCGAGGAAGTATCGGCATCGACGGTGTAGGAGCGGGTCAGAGACTTGCCCATCCGATCCCAGACCTTGATCGCTCCGGGAGTGATCTCAGCGGCCATCTCGGCGAGGGCGGCCTCGGCGTCCTTACGCAGATCTGGCTTGGAGCGCCCCGTGCGTTCGGCGAGGTCTTCCAGCGAGGCTGCCCATTGCGGGCTGCCCAGGACGGAGCGGTAGAGGTCAGGGTCCGGTGCCCCCAGCGGTGTGGCCACGCTCACACCCTAAGGCAGAGCGCGCCGCGGAACAGGGGCCGACATTGACTCGTTGGGCAAGATGGATGCCATCGGGCGTCCGCCCTTCGCAACAACCGGGAGATGAACCCCATGCCCACCAATGAATCGATCCAGAACCAGCTCAAGGACCTTGCCGACACGGCCAACCAGCGCATCGGCGAGGTGCGCTCGAAGCTGGGTTCGCTGGCCCACGACAACCGCGGCAAGCTCTCCGACCTGATCGACAAGGCCGGTCACGTCTTCGACGACAAGACCCAGGGCAAGTACGCCGACAAGGTCAGCAAGGCCAAGGACCAGGCAATGCACCTCGTGGACAAGGTGGCAGAGGCCCGGTCCGCGGGCGGACCGGTCGCTCCGGACAGCGGCCCGCACATCGATCCGGGCGCCGGGCCGATCGAGGACGCCGCTCCTCCGCGCTGATCCGCTGCGGGGTCTTCGCGGATCCACGTACGGGCCGAACCGGCCCCAACAAAAACCGAACGGTGCGGACTCCACTCCGCACCGTTCGTGTCATTTCCTCACCAGTAAGGCCAGCATACCCCCATGGGTATAGGGCGTCACCGTGGGCTGCCTCACAAACTGGGCGGCTGTCGGCTCCGCCAGCCGAGACAGACAGCCTCCCGCTAAGGTGGCTGAACTGGTGCTTGCGCACCTGGAGCGCCGGGAAGCCTGGTCGGCAGAGGAATGGAAACCGACCACGGAGGTCCCATGCAGTCCGCTCAGCTCGTCAATGTCGTCCACTTCATCGATGCCGCCGATGCCGTAGACGTCGTCGATTCGGCGACTCGCGAACCCACCATCACGGCCTACCTCGCGGTGGCCGTCTTCGTCATCGCTTACGTCTTGATCGCAACCGAGCGATTCAACCGGGCGTTCGTGGCAGTCGTCGGTGCGGCCGCGATGGTGGTCATCGGCGCGACCCGCGGCGAGGAGATGTTCTTCTCCCATGAGACCGGCATCGATTGGAACGTCATCTTCCTGCTCTTCGGGATGATGGTGATCATCGGTGTCCTCAAACAGACCGGGGTGTTCGAGTACGTCGCCCTCTGGGCCGCCCAACTCGCCCAGGCGCGGCCCTTTCGCACGATGGTGTTGCTCTGTGTGATCACCGCGGTCGGATCGGCCCTACTGGACAACGTGACGATGGTGCTGCTTATCGCGCCGGTCACCTTGCTGCTGTGCGATCGGCTCGGCGTGCCCCCGGTGCCGTTCTTGATGGCGGAAGTGATGGCGAGCAACATCGGCGGGACCGCCACGCTCATCGGCGACCCGCCCAACATCATCATCGGGAGCCGCGCGAACATCTCCTTCATCGACTTCCTGGTCCATCTCGCGCCGCTGGTCTTCCTGGTGCTCCTGCCCGCTTTCCTCGGCCTGACTTGGCTGCTGTGGGGCCGTCATCTGCGCTACGACGCCGACCGGGCGGCGACCGTGATGCGGCTGCCGCGCAAGGACTCGATCACCGACAGCCGATTGCTGGTCCGGATGGGCGGAGTGCTGGCACTGGTGATGCTCGGCTTCGTCACGCACGCGACCACGCACATCGAACCGTCGCTGATCGCGCTGCTGGGCGCGGGCGCCTCGGTCGCGGTCTCCAGGCTGGGGCCTGAGGACTACCTCGACGATGTCGAGTGGGAGACCTTGCTCTTCTTCGGCGGGCTGTTCGTGATGGTCGGCTCGCTGGTCCACCAGGGCATCATCGGTGAGGTCGCTGCCGGGGTCGCCGCGCTGATGGGCGACAACTATCTGCTCGGCTCGCAGATCGTGTTGATCGGCTCCGCGGTGCTCTCGGGGGTGATCGACAACATCCCCTACGTCGCCACGATGGCACCGCTCGTGCACGACCTGGTCGGCCCCAACCCGGGGCTGCCGCCACAGCAGTCCGCGCTCTGGTGGTCGCTCGCACTCGGGGCGGATCTCGGCGGAAACTCCACCTTGATCGGCGCCAGCGCCAACGTGGTCGCCGCCGGGATCGCCGCCCGCAACGGGCACCCGATCTCGTTTTGGACCTTCACCCGCTACGGCCTCGTGGTCACCGCGGTGACCGTGGGGCTGTCGATGCCTTACGTGTGGCTGAGGTACTTCGTGTGGGCATGACCGGCGTCGAGCGCCTGGGCTGAGCGGGCCGAAGGGTTCGACGCGAGCCGCTCGACGCGGGCGCGCCGCGCCGTACACTCGCCGCTATGCCCGAACTGCCCGAGGTCGAGGCGCTTGCGCTGGATCTGACCGGCAAGCTGAGCGGCCGCGCGATCACTGCCCTGCACCTGGCTCAGTTCAGCGCGCTGAAGACCTACGACCCGCCGCTGCACGCCCTGGAGGGCAGCTTCGTGGACGGGGTCACGCGGCATGGGAAGTTCCTCGACATCGAGGTCGGCGGGCTGCACCTGGTGCTGCATCTGGCGCGGGCGGGGTGGGTGCGCTGGCGCGCCGAGGTGCCGACGCTGCCGCCGCGGCCGAGCACGAAGTCGACGCTCGCCGCCCGGGTGGTGCTCGACGATCAGTCCGGGCTCGACATCACCGAGGCCGGCACCAAGAAGAGCCTGGCGATCTACGTCGTCCGGGATCCCGGGGATGTCGAGGGCATCGCCCGGCTCGGCCCGGATCCGCTGGCCGAGGAGTTCACCCGCGACGTGCTCCGGCGCATCCTGAGCGACGCCGGCCGCTCCCAGATCAAGGGAGTGCTCCGGCACCAAGGGACGATCGCGGGGATCGGCAACGCCTACTCCGACGAACTGCTGCACGCCGCTCGGCTCTCGCCTTTCAAGCCGGCCAACTCCCTCAACGAGGACGAGTTCGAACTGCTCTACACCTCGATCCGCAGCGTCATCGGGGAGGCCGTCGAGCGCTCCCGCGGGCTCGCCGCCAGCGAACTCAAGGGCGAGAAGAAGTCGAACATGGCGGTGCACGGACGCAAGGGCGAGAAGTGCCCGGTCTGCGGCGACATCGTGCGCGAGGTCAGCTTCGCCGACTCCGCGCTGCAGTACTGCGCCACCTGCCAGACCGGCGGAAAGCCGCTCGCCGATCGCCGATTGTCGCGCCTGCTGAAGTAGCGCCCCGACCAGTCAGCCTCGATGACGCAGTGACGCTCCTAGCGGTGGGTGAAGGCCGATGGGAGGGGGAGCGAGAGAGCGCGAGCGAGACGGTTGAGGTAGCCGGCCCGAGTCACCTCGATCGCCCCGAGCGAGCTCAAGTGCGGGGTCAGCCACTGCACGTCGATGAGGCGCTGGCCGGGGGTCTCGCCGGCCGACAGGTCCGCGTCCGAACCGGTCATCAGGTCGACGAGGGCAGCAAGCGCGACCTTGGAGGCGTCTCGTTCGACGTGAAACATCGACTCGCCGGCGAAGAGACCGCCGATCGCCACGCCGTACAGGCCGCCAGCGAGACTGGCCGTCGCGCCAGCACTCCACCGAGTGCGCCCAGCCGAGCTCGTGCAACCGCACGTAGGCGCGGTGGATGTCGTCGTCGATCCACCCGTGCGGCCGGTCGGGATCGGCGCACCCGACGAGGACCTCGTCGAAGGCCGAATCGACGCGGATCTCGAAGCGGCGGCTGGACTTGGCCAAGGAACGGGTCACGCGCAAACGGTCCAGTGGCAGGATCGCGCGGCGTACCGGACAGAACCAGGCAGGCGCGTGATCGGATCGACCCGACGGCATCGGGAAGATCCCTCGGCGGTAGGCCGCCAACAGCGTCCCCGGCTCCAGGTCCGCTCCTAGGCCGACGACGTCGTCGTGAGCCGAGAACGACGCCGGGTCACCGAAGTCCCATGGCGAGAGCGGCGGTTCGACGGCCATTGGACCAAGTTAGCCGCCGGGCCGCGGCCCGCGCGCCACTTCGCCAAGCATGGCGACGCGCCGCCGACGAGCGCGGCGAAGCTTGAGGTGCTCCGTACGATTTCGGTGGGCCGCCATCCGAGTGCGGCACCACGGAAGGAACCCCTGCATCATGGCCAACCGGCTGCGCTCCAACCTCACCCGCCAGATCGCCCCGCACGCCACCAAGCTCGCGCCGTCGTTGACGTCCAGCTTCGTGCGCGAGGCGCTCAGCCGGGCCATCGACGGCTTCGGCCCCCTTCCCGGTGCCGCCGCTGCCGCGGACGCGCAACTGCGCGAGCAGCACGGCGACGTCGAGAAGGCGGTGCACGAGGTGATCGAGAACCACGTGCGTTGGTCCGGGGCCCAAGGGTTCGTCACCAATCTCGGCGGGTTGGTCACCATGGCGGTCACGATCCCGGCCAACATCACCGGCTTGGCCCTGCTGCAGTGCCGGATGATCGCCGGCATCGCCCACCTCCGCGGCTATGACCTGCAGGACCCCCGGGTGCGCAACGCGATCCTGGTCTGCCTACTCGGCGAGGACGAGGTCAATGGCCTCCTCAAGGTCCGCAAGCTGCCCGCACCCCCGATGGCGCTGGCCACCGCGCCCGCCCACGACGCCGAACTGGACAAGACGATCGCCGCTGCAGTGGCGACCACGCTCATCGCCCGTGTCGCCGGCAAGCGGATGGCCACGACGGTCGGCCGCCGGGTGCCGTTGGTCGGCGGTGTGGTGGGCGCCGGAGCCGACGGTTTCGCCACCTGGCGCGTCGGTCGGTACGCCGACCGAGAGCTGTTGCGGCGGCCCCAGAAGTAGCACTCAGAAGTAGCGCTCAGCCGGTCGGCACAGTCCGGCCGCGAGCCTTGCGGTACACCTTCAGCGCCGACCGTCCGACGGGCGAACCCTCCAGCTTGTGCACCACCAGCTCGGCCGCCTTGCGAACCGGTCGACCCTCGGTGCGAGCCTGGTGCAACGAGCTCTGCAAGCCGGCCTCGGCCTCGCGGAGCCTGGCGTTCTCGATCAGCAACGCGCCGATGGCGTCCAGCGCGGCATCGGTGACCTGACGCGGCCGGGGACGATCCGGGTCGGCCCAGACTTCCGGGTCCGGGGCGGGCGCGCCGAGCAGGTCCGCCAGGTCGCCGATCACGTCGTAGCCGCGCGCGGACAGCGCCTCGTTCCACGTCGCGTTCAGCCCTTGCGCCCACTCGTAGGAGGCGGGCGGCAAGGAGAGCCGCGGCGACCCCGAGCGCTGCGACAAGGTCTGGTGGGCAAGCAGTTCACGCACCAACGGGCGGTAGTCGGCCGGCGGCACCTGCTTGTTGAAGCGGTAGTTGATCCGGCGGATCAACGCGGTCTCGGGAGCACCCAGGGACGGGTTGGCGCGCTCGGCGGTGGCGACCAGAGGAATGTTCTCGAGCCCGAAGCCGGTCACGAAACGGGACCAGAGCTCGGTGCGCTTGGCGCCCGCCGGGGGGACGGTGATCACATGGATCCGGTCCGCGGGCAAACCCGCTCCCCAGCGCTCGAGGATCGCGGGGAGTTCCTGGACCGACCAGAACCACGCCGCCGTCCGGGTGTCGCGGTCGGCCGACTGCACGCGGCGGAGGAACTCGGCGTACTTCAAGACGTGCCGGTGCTTGATGTTCTCCTGCCACTCCGCCGGGATCTGGCGGACCAGGTCGCGAGCGGAAACGAGGATGTGCAACTCGACGTCGCCGAGGCTTTCGCGCGCCCGGGCGATCTGGTCGGGGCTGGCGGCGGCGAAGATCTCGTGGCTGATGATCGTGGTCCCGGGCCAATTGCGTGCCTCGGCCGCGACGGTGTCCCAGGCGCCGACAGCCTCGCGCTCGAGGCCTCCCCACGGCATCCGGAGCAGGTCGAGGGCGGCGAGGAAATGCGCGTCGAAACGCGTCGCGGGGTAGCGGATCCCGTGTTGCGCCAATAGCGACCGGTTGCGGAACAGCACGTCTTGCAGGTGCGAGGTTCCGGTTTTGGGGGTGCCCACATGCAGGAGCACCTTGCGTTCACTCACTGCGACCCTTCCTGGTGTGGCGAAGGCCCGGCTCGGCGGCGCGCGCGGCAGGCGGTTCATAAGGTACGACGGGCAGTCGGCTGGCCAGCATCGACACGGCCGCGTCCAGGACCAGTTCCTCCGCCAGCGCCGAGGCGTCACCGGTCGGCCCCGGAGCCAAGTCGGCTAGCTGGCCGATCACCGGGTAGCCGTCGTCGGACAGCTGCTGCCGCATGGCGTCTGCCTGGGCGACGGCGTACTCCCCTTGCGACTCGGGCACGGCCAACCGCGGACCGCGGGCCCCCACCACCCGAGGCATCAGCTGGGTGCGCAGCAGCGACCGGCGCTCATCCACCGAAACCAGGCCGCCCAGGACGATCGCCACTCTGCGGGCGACCTCGGCGACGGGCGCCGACAGCTCCAACGGAGCAGGCAAGGGACCGGTGACGCCCAGCGCTGCCGGGAGCAGGCCGGGGTCGGTGACGATGGTGGGCTTGCGGCCGGCGTCGCGATGCTTGCGAGCGATCGTCACCAGGTCCGCCCGCGTCGGCGGCTTCCCTCGGTGTGCCCAGGTCGCCAGCCACTGTGGCCACGGTTGCGGACCGGAGTCGAAGCAGGCGGCGGTCCAGGCATGGGCGAGGAGTTCGTCCAGCGGGCCGGCCAGTACCCACGCTCGCGAACCCTTGCCCCCGGGCCGCCGGCCGCGGCCGATCAGCTCGGCGCGGATGGAATTGGCGGCCAGTGGGTCCCCAGCGAGCACGTACCCGCGCTTGCGCTGCGACCCCTTGGGCGGCTCCAGGTCGGGCGGAATGCCCTTGCTGACCAGCTTGTCGGCGATCGCGGAGGTGGCGACTCGAAGGAGTTCCTTGGCGGGCAGTTCGTCACCGGGGATCCCGGCGAGATCGGCTTCGGTCAATCCGCGTCCGGCGGGGGTGGCCTGGAGGATCAAGCTCTCGGTCGTCGGGTGCGGGTTTCGCGCGACCACACGGCGGAGGACTTCTTGTTGCCGCACGCCGACCTGCTCCATCCACCCATTATCCCGGTGATGGGTCAGCAGCCCGCATCGCCTCAGCCGACGCCCTCCATCGGCTACCCCTTGGGTCCGGGTCCCCCGAGCGCCCGCGCCACCCTCGAGGGGCTGGGGCGACCGAGGAAGGTCTCCAGCCACTGGGTGGTGGCGACCAGTGCATCGAGGTCGATGCCGGTCTCGATGCCCAGGCCGTGCAGCATGAAGACGAGGTCCTCGGTGGCGAGATTGCCGGTCGCCGACTCGGCGTACGGGCAGCCGCCGAGGCCGCCGACGCTGGCGTCGAAGGTGGTGATGCCTGCTTGGAGTGCGGCCAAGGCGTTGGCCAGGGCTTGGCCGTAGGTGTCGTGGAAGTGCATGGCCAGCGACGAGTGGGGTACGCCGGCCGCCTGGAAGCCCTCGATCAGCCGCACGACGTGCCCCGCCGTGCCCACCCCGATCGTGTCGCCCACCGACAGTTGGCTGGCACCGAGATCGAGCAGCCGCTGCCCGACGAGGACCACCTGGGCCAGCGGCACCTCCCCCTCCCACGGGTCGCCGAAGGCCATCGACACGTAGGCGCGCACGTCGCAGCCGGCCGCCCGGGCGCGCTCGACGACGGGCGCGAACATCGCGAACTGCTCCTCGAACCCGCAGTTGAGGTTGCGCCGGGCGAAGGTCTCGGTGGCCGAGCCGAAGATCGCAACGTGGCGACAACCGAGCTCGAGCGCCCGATCCAAGCCGCGTTCGTTGGGCACGAGCACGGGGAACGTGGCCGCCGGCAGCCCCTGCTCGCCGAGGAGCCCGAGCAGTTCGGCCGCGTCGGCCAACTGGGGCACCCACTTGGGGTGCACGAAGCTGGTCGCCTCGACGATCGGCAGCCCAGCTGCCACCAGCCGCCCGATCAGCTCGGCCTTGACCGCGGTGGGGATCGTGGCGGCTTCGTTCTGCAAGCCGTCGCGCGGACCGACCTCGTAGACGGTGACGCGCGGGGGCAGCCCGGGAACGGTGTAGCTCGGCCGGCTCATTGCTCCTCCTCCACGACCAGCAGTCGTTCGCCCAAGCCAACCTGATCTCCGGCGGCGACGGCCACCTCCGCGACGACACCAGGATGCGGTGCGCGCAAGGTGAACTCCATCTTCATCGCCTCGAGTACGCCGAGCGCCTGGCCGGCCTCCACCCGCTCGCCCTCAGCCACATCGATCCTCAGCACCGCGCCCGGCATCGGAGCGAGCACCTGTCCGTCGCCGGCGAGCTCACCCTCGTTCGCGAAGGGGTCACGCCGGAGGAACAGCGTGCGCTGCCCGCGGCAGACGACCTCGATGCCCTCGCTAGTTCGCCAGACCCGGCCCAGGAGGTCGCCCGAGCCCAACTCCTCCTCCGACCCTGCTCGTGGGAGTGAGACCTCTTGTCCACGGCCGGGATCGGGGGCGTAGGCGAACCAGCCGAAGCTCGCCGATCCCAGATCTTCGACCTCAGTCGGTTCGTCGAGCAGGACGCGGGTCGGCTGCGGCGGGGAGCCCAGCCGCCAACCGTCCGACGCCAGCGCCCCGGTACGCCGGAAGCCGGCGCCCAAGACGGCCGCGGCCAACCTCCGGGCGTGCCGCAGCGACGGCTGCAGGTCGGGGGCGACCGCATCCAGCGTGCCGGTTTCGATCGCCGCATCGGCAAACTCCACCGAGGCCAGGAGCTCCCGGGCGAAGCCGGTGTTGGTGGTCAGCCCGGCGATCACGGTGCCGTCCAGCCCGTCGATCAGCAACCGCCGCGCTTCCTCGCGATCGCTGCCGTGCGCGATCACCTTGGCAAGCATCGGGTCGAACCTGGCGGAGACCTCCAGGCCCGAGTAGAGCGCGGCATCCACCCGCAGCTCACGGCCACGGCCCAGTTCATTGCGGCCCAGTTCATTGCGGCCCCACAGGCCGGGGACGGCTTCGTCGGCGAGGTAGTCGGCGTACCGCCGCGGCATCCCCACCGGCCACTCGACGTAGCGCGCGATCCCCGCTTGCGGCAGGAAGCCCGCATAAGGGTCCTCGGCGTAGATGCGGGCCTCGATGGCGTGGCCGTGGAAGCGAACCTCGTCCTGGGATAGCGGCAGCGGCTCGCCCAGCGCCACTCGCAACTGCCACTCGACCAGGTCGAGCCCGGTGACCGATTCGGTGACCGGGTGTTCGACCTGGAGGCGGGTGTTCATCTCCAGGAAGTAGAAGGCGCCGGTGGTGGCGTCGAGCAGGAACTCGACCGTGCCCGCGCCGACGTAGCCGACCGAGGCGGCCAGAGTCACGGCGGCAGTGTGGATCTCGAGCCGCTGCTGGTCGGTGAGGGTGGGCGCCGGGGACTCCTCGATCACCTTCTGGTGGCGGCGCTGCACCGAGCAGTCGCGTTCGCCCAGGTGGATGACGCGCCCCTCGCTGTCGCCGAAGACCTGCACCTCGATATGCCGACCGTGCTCCACGAAAGCCTCGATCAGCAACCGGTCGTCACCGAAGGCGGCTTGCGCCTCCCGGGCCGCGGCAGCCATCGCCTCAGGCAGGTCCTCGGCCCGGTGGACGACCCGCATCCCCTTGCCACCGCCACCGGCGGCGGCCTTGACGAGCACGGGGTAGGCGTCAGCGGGCACCTCGCCGAGGGCGTAGCCGGGGACGACCGGCACCCCGGGCTGCGATGGCCAGCCGACGCGCCTCGGCCTTGTCTCCCATCTGCTCCATCACCGTGGCCGACGGCCCGACCAAGGTGATCGCGGCATCAGCCAGCGCCTGGGCGAACGCCGGCCGCTCGGACAGGAACCCATAGCCGGGGTGCACGAAGCCGGCACCCGATTCGCGAGCGGCCGACACGATCGCGTCGATGTCGAGGTAGACTCGCGGATCGGCACCGACCTGATCCGCAGTACTGGTCCGCAGTGCTGGCGTATGCGGTGACGGCATCGCCTTCGGCGACCACGGCGACCACGCGCCACCCCATCCGGGCAGCGGTGCGGGCGATCCGGATCGGCGATCTCGCCGCGGTTGGCGATCAGCAACGTCGCAGGTGTGCTCATCGCGACTCACATCCGGAAGATGCCGTATGAGGGGTCGGGAGCGGCGTCGTGCCGGTCCTGGTCGGCGGCTCCCGACGCGGCGACAGCGAGGGCGATCCCCAGCACCCGTGCGGGTGTCGGCGGGATCGATGATCCCGTCGTCCCAGAGCCGCGCGGTGGCGTAGTAGGGCTGCCCCTGCGTCGTCGTACTGCGCCCGGATCGGCGCTTTGAAGGCTTCCTCGTCGTCGGCACTCCAGGTCTCTCCGCGCTGCTTCGATCCCGTCGCGCTTGACGGTGGCCAGCACGGAGGCGGCCTGCTCGCCGCCCATCACCGAGATCCGCGCGTTGGGCCACATCCACAGGAAGCGCGGGTCGTAGGCCCGCCCGCACATGCCGTAGTTGCCGGCGCCGAACGAGCCGCCGATGACGACCGTGAACTTCGGGACCACGCGTGCAGGCGACCGCGGTGACGAGCTTCGCGCCGTCGCGTGGCGATGCCGCCGTTCTCGTACTCGCGTGCCGACCATGAAGCCGGTGATGTTCTGCAGGAACAGCAGCGGGATGCCGCGCTGGTTGGCAGAGCTCGATGAAGTGGGCGCCCTTGAGCGCGGACTCGCTGAAGAGGATGCCGTTGTTGGCCACGATCGCCGACCGGGTGCCCCATGATCCGGGCGAAGCCGCGTGACCAGGGTGGTGCCGTAGAGCTTCTTGAACTCGTGGAAGCCACCGCCGGGCGAGCCCGGCCGGCGCGTCGACGATCCGGTGGATGACCTCACGGACGTCGTAGGGCGTGCGCGGTGTCGGTCGGCACCACGTCGTAGAGGCTCTCGGCCGGGTGCACGGGTTCGGCGTGCGCCGGGCCGCCGG
Organism: Nocardioides sp.; assembly: GCA_037046605.1. GTDB lineage: Bacteria > Actinomycetota > Actinomycetes > Propionibacteriales > Nocardioidaceae > Nocardioides. The sequence continues at coordinate 128,673 of JBAOHF010000028.1, read as the reverse complement.
CGACGCCATCAACCGAGCCCGGACTCAGCGCGCGGCCCAGGCAGTGGCGACGACTGCCGCGCGGATGATCGCCAGCGCGTGCTCGTCGTCGTCGGCCAAGTGATCGGCCACCCCGGAGATCGCGGGCGTGGACGTCGCCGCCGCCCGAGCTCCTCGGCGCGTCACGACCTCGCCGGTGGCCGCCTTCACCAGCGGCGGCCCACCGAGGAAGATCGTGCCCTGGTTGCGCACGATCACGGTCTCGTCGCTCATCGCGGGCACGTAGGCGCCGCCGGCGGTGCAGGAGCCGATGCACTGCGGCCAGCTGCGGGATCCCGGCGCGCGGAGAGGTTGGCCTGGTTGAAGAAGATCCGGCCGAAGTGGTCGCGGTCGGGGAAGACCTCGTCCTGCATCGGCAGGAACGCCCCGCCGGAGTCGACGAGATAGATGCAGGGCAGCCGGTTCTCCTGCGGCGATGCTCCTGGGCGCGCAGGTGCTTCTTGACCGTCATCGGGTAGTAGGTGCCGCCCTTGACGGTGGCGTCGTTGGCCAGAATCAGGCAGGCCCGGCCTTCGACAACGCCGATCCCGGCGACGAGACCGGCGGACGGGACGGCGTACTCCCCGCCGTAGAGGCCGTAGGCGGCAAGGGGCGCGATCTCCAGGAACGGCGACCCGGGATCGAGCAGCAGGTCGATCCGGTCGCGGGCGAGCAGCTTGCCGCGGCCGGTGTGCTTGGCCCGGGCCGCTTCGGAGCCGCCGAGCCGAACTGTGGCCAGCCGGGATCGCAGCTCGTCGACGAGTTCGCGCACGCCTTCCACCTCATCTCCGCGGTCGAGAACAGACCCCAAGGTTAATGACCATTAACCAAATCTAGCCAGTGGTGGTCGGCTCCACCTCGAGCCGAAGCCGGTTGATGGCCGGGACGGAGAGCCCCACGGCGCCCACCAGCACACAAAGTGCGCCCGCGCCGAGCTCGAGCCGCTGCGCTCCGACAAGCACCGCGATAGGACCGACGACGAGCTGACCGACCGGCATACCGACGAAGGAGAAGAAGCCGTCGATCGCCATCACCCGCGACAGCATGCCTTCGGTGACCTTGGCCTGGACGGTCATGTTCCAGGCCAGCCCGATGGCGGCCATCCCCAGGCCCATGATGAAGAAGGCGGTGAACAACACCGCGGTGTTGAGCCAACTGCCGAGAGCGACCATCGGGACCGCCGACAGCATGAACCCCTGGATGCAGACGCGCAGCGGTCGGGTCAGCGGCAACCGCGCCAACAGGAGGGTGGCCACCAGGACGCCCACGGCCTCGGCGGCCACCACGACGCCCCAGCCGCGGGCACCGATCGAGTCCTTGGCGAGCACAGGTCCCACGACGAAGAGCGCGCCCACCAGCAAGGCGTTGAAGACCAACGAGCACGACGCGACCGGCAGCACCCAGCCGAGTTGGCGCGAATAGGCCCAGCCCGCGCGGAAGTCGGCGAGCACGGACTCGCGGCGATCGGGCCGCTCGCCGATGGGCACCGACAAGCCGATCAGCAGCGCCGCCGTACCCAGATAGGAAGCGGCGTCGAAGGCGAGCGCCCAGCCGGCACCGACGCCAGCCACCAGGATGCCGGCCAGCGCAGGGCCAAGGATGCGCAGCACACTGTCCGATTGGGCGATCAGGAGAAAGCCCGCCTTGCGCTGCCCCTCGGGGAGCAGGATCGGCACCATCCCGTGGTAGGCCGGGTAGCTGATCGAGGAGACCACACCGGCGATCACCTGCAGGACCACGAGGTGCCAGATCCGTGCGGCGCCGGTGATCACGAGCGCTGCCGTGACTGCTTGCGCCAAGCCGGCCACAAGGGCACAGAGGCGGAGCAGGTGTGCGCGGGGAAGCCGGTCGGCAAGCGCCCCGCCGAACATCAGGAAGCCGACACTCGGGATCGACCAGGCCGCGGCGACGATACCGAGGGCGGTCGCCGAGTGCGAGATGTCGAGGACCGCGAACGCCAGGGCGACGCCGGTGAAGGCCGACCCGGCGGTGTTGACCGCTTCGGCGATGTAGAAGGTCCGGAACCCCGGAACCGAGAGCGGGGAGAGGTGCTCTCGGAGGGTCATCGGTCGAGTATGGACCTTCAGGCTGGCGGCGGGCGCGTGCGTGGGTCTGTCCCGGCCACGGCGCGTGGAGTCGGTGTCAGCTGGTGACACCAAGTTCACGCACGACGGCGGGGAGGGGCTACGGATCAGACCGATCGGACCCTCAGCCCAGGGTGAGGCCGTAGGCGACGGCGTATCGGTGGCCGAGGACTCCTGCGACGTCGGCTCGGCCGGCGACGACTCCTGGAGGGAGTACGTCGCTGAGCAGGGTGATCAGTTCCTCGTCGGCGGCGGGCCCACCCACGAGCAGGACCCGGCCGGAGGTGATGTGCGCACTGCGCAGCAGCCGAGCGGCGTTGTCGGCGATCACCGCTCGCTTCAGCCCCAGGCGCAGTGCCCGCCACTCCGCCGGGGCCAGCCCCGACGCGAAGGGGAGCAGCCCGGCCGGGCCGGCCGCGGCAAGCCAGCCCACCGAGCCCCCAGCCACGGGGTCGTCTCGGAAGTGCCGTTGACCAGCTTCGTCGGTGACCACCTGCGGTTCGTCGACGCGCACTCCCGGTCCGCGCTTGACCCACTCCGCCGCCCCGCGGGTGATGCCGAGGACATGGGCTGTGGTGATGGTGAGCAACTCTCCGGCACCGGCTGCGGTGGTTGCGACCTCGTCGGTTACCAGGTCGAGGGTGCCCGCACCGATGTCCAACACGGCAACGGCGTCGGCGGCACCCGGGGTGGTCCGCGCTCCCCGACTGGCGGCTTCGCGCTCGGCTCCCGACGCCGCTGCGGCGGCGTGTTCGGCGAGCAGCGCCACCGCGACCCCGGGCGTGCGCACCGCGGCAACCTGGAGCGAGGGCCAGGCTGCCGGATCGACGTCGACGGCCCACAGGTCGGCGGTCGCCGTGCGCGTGTGCGCCCCGGCAACGTCGGGCCGCCACAGCGCGGCGACGGCACCCAACCCTCCGGCCCGCACCCGGGGTACGCCGACACTCAGCGGCTGCCGCGCCCCATCGCGCCACTCGACCTCCGGACCCGGGGGCGCTTCATCGACGCCTGCGGACTCGGCCTTCAGCCCGACCGCAGCCGCTCCCAGCCCGCGCAACGCACTCGCCGCCGCGCGAAGCGCCGCGAGCGGCACCGCGTCCCCGAAGGCCCGGCCCAGCCACAACGGATCGACCACCTGGCGCACCAGGGACCCCGCCTCGGCCACCTCCACTGCGATCAACCGGCAGGCCAGTGCCTGCTCGGGATCGACGCAGTCGACCACCGGGAGGTCCCGGCCCAATCCACTGGGGCCCAATCCACTGGGGCCCAATCCACTGGGGCCCAACCCACTCGAGATCAGCCGACTCGAGATCAGCCGGCCCTCATCTCCAGCCGCGACCACACCCGTAACCTCGACCCCGGCGTCCAGCCAGGCGCGAACCCTCGCCACGGTGTCGCGAAAGCCGACCGGGTCGGTGGCCACGAGCATGACCGGTCCCAGAGAAGCGTCCGGCCGAGCCGAGACCAGCACCGGACTACCGACGCCAACGCCCCGGCCTCCCGGCGTACCCGACGACGACGCCAACACCCGCAACGGCCCGCCGGCGGCAGCGCGCGGCACCGGCACGACCTGAGTGTGCACGGGCACCTGCAGCGGCGCGACCACGTCCACACACGCGCGGCCACCCACCTCCTCGCGGCGCAGGAGTTGGGCCAGCAGCCGCTCGGCGGCGTTGATCGATTCCGCTGACCCCTTCACCCCGCGGGTGGGTCGGCGTCCCCAGACCACCGGCCGGGGCAGGCCCTCGGTGAGCTCGACCACGACGATCTCGGTGGTCGAGTTGCCGATGTCGATCCCGGCGCGCAAGGTCATCGGGCAGCCAGCCTCATGGGTTCAGTGTCCCCGAGTCGGGCTCGGCTCACGCCAACAGATTGCGCACGGCGTACGCCGCCGCCGCTTCGCGGACCAGCGCGGCACAGCGCTCAGCACTCGCCGCGTCCAGCTCCACGGCCAGTGCCTCCAACTGCGCCGCGGTGGACCGCCGGGGCCGCAATGCCTCGTAGATCGCCATCACCCGCTGATCCCCGAGCGCGGTCAGCTCGGCGGCGCGCTGGAAGTTCTCGGCCAGCTGCGGGTTGCCGTGTGCCTGGGCGACCTCGGCCTGGTGCCGCAGGGTCTCCGGCGAGATCCGGATATCGGCAAGCGACAACTCGCCCGCCTGCAGCCGATCGAGGGTGAGCTCGTTGTCGCTCGCCATCAGTGGCTCCCTTCCAGCAGGTTCGAGCCATCCAGCAGTTGCGGCGGCGTCAGGTTGACGAAGTCGCGCTCGATGGCGACCAGCGACACCACCGAGGTGTGATAGCGCGCCTCGATGGCCTCGTCGGAGTAGGGGTTTCGCTCTGGTTCGGGGGTGGCGCGCTTGGCATGCCGCCCGGCGTTGATCCCGAGACGTCGGTACGCCGCACGGTCGAGCGTCGGCGCCACCGAGTAGAGCTCCAGGTTGGCCAACGGGGTCAGGTCGTGACGATGGATCAGCGCGGTTCCCTTGGCCTGGAGCCCGATGCCGATCCCGGAGCCCGCCAACCGGGCCCCTTGCAGTCCCACCAGCCCGAGATCGACGGTGTCGTTGATCCGGACGATCCGGCCGACGCAGCCCTCCTCCTCGAGCCCGGCCAGCAACTCCGCCAACGCATCGACGACCAGCAGACCGGACAAGGTTCGCCAGATCGCTTGGCCGGTGGCCGGCGACACCGCGATCACCACGTCGCGAGGGTCGTGCGAGCGCTCGGCCAGACCGACCACGCGAAGCGCGTCCGAGGCGAAGCCGCGTTGCTCCTCCCGGAGATCGCCGACCGACTTCTGCTGCCGGATCCCATCGATCTCGGCTTGCCGCTGGGGCGACGGCGCATAGCCCGTGCCCGGCCCGGCATAGTCGTTGGGGTCGGTCACCAGGGAGAGCACCCGGAAGTCCTCGTCGAAGATCGCCGAGGTCTGCAGGTAGTCGCCCTTCACCCGTTGCTCCAGCATGGCCAGCAACCGCTCGGCCTCCACCTCGAAGCCGGTTTCGGCGAGCGCCCCAGCGACGTCGAGCATGGTGACGCCTCCGTCGGTGATCAGCCGCGAAGCCGTCAACGGCACCATCAGATCGGCCGCCGGGACATCCTTGGAGCTGGCGGCATCGACGGCCTGATCGCGCCACTCATCGGTGAAGTCGGCCAGGCCGAGCGCGTCGTAGACGGCGGTCACCGCCGCGACCGCCCGCTCCCGCAGCCGGGCCACCTCGGGTTCGGCAGCGGTACGCAAGCCGCCGTCGATCCCCCAGTCGCGCTGCATGGCGAGGTAGTCGTCGATGTCCTCGGCATTCCACTGGCTCGGGCCGAACATGTTGTCGTGCCGCTGGATCGAGCCGAAGCCGGAGCAGATGAAGTCGGAGCCGGCGATGAAGATCGGGTGGGTGCGCGAGGTGCGCCGCACGTGCGACTCGCTCATCAAGGCGTCGTTGCCGCTGCAGGCCTCGAGATTGCGCATCATCACCATCAGGTTCTCGGCCATCAGCGACCGGACGCCGCCCGGCACCGCGCCCGCGACCGACGCCGAGTCGATGCCGCCGTTCTGCACCCCTTGGGAGCCGATCGCGCGCGCCAGCGCCACGCAGCGCGCCTCGAGGTAGAACATCGAGTGCCGCTCGGCGCCACCCATCAGCGCCTCCGCGCCGCCGCCCGAGGTGACTCGCATCTTGATGCCTCGGCTGGCATAGGCCGAGGTCAGGAACGCCTTGCTCCACGGGGTGTCGTCGCCGTCGACGAAGATCTGCTCGGTGCCGTAGAGAGAGACCGTCTCGGCGTAGGACACCAGTCCCGCCATGCCCAGGCCGAGCTCGATGGCTTCCTCGACCGAGCATTGGACCAACACACCCGGCGAGCCCACTGCTGCCCCGACGCTGACGGCCACCGCGTTGGAGGCGGCATCGCCGAGCACCGGCACGGTGGTCTCGATCTCGCGGAAGCCGAAGGCCGCCGCGGTGGCCGCGTCCGCGGCCAGGAGCAGCGGATCGTCGGAGCGGTTGGTGACGTGCGCCTGGTTGCTCGGCGTACGACGAGCCCGGCATTTGGTCATCGCAATGGTCAGCTCGGCCGGGCGTAGGAGTGCGAGCACCCGAGCCAGCTTTCCCGGAGTCGCGCCCGCGCTCAGCCGGACGATCTCGACCCGCGCAACCGCCGGATCGACCAGCATCCGCGCCCACTCCAGGTCGGGCAGCGCCATCGCCTCCTCGGCGACCTCGAGATCCAACCCATGCCGGGCGATGAACATGTCGATGAGGTCGAAGTCGGCCTCCCCGCGGGAGTCCAGCTCGACCACCCGGCCGTCCCGGACGACCAGGGACGGCTCCGGGTCGGCGGGCGCGTCGAAGGCGACCAGCCCAAGCTCGGCATCGGGTACGGCGAAGCCGTCCAGGTTGACGCGCTGGGCATCCATGAACCGGAATCGGCCGATGGGAGTGCGCTCCTCGGTCATCTTGTCCTGTCTCTCTCGCAGCTTCCTGACCCAACCGACGGTGAGTTCTGGATCCACCGATCTGCTCAGCCGGCCGCCAGCGCTTGTTCGTAGACCGCCAACCCCGCGGCAGCGGCCGCGGCGTCCTGTGCGCCCGTGCCGCCGCTCACGCCGATTCCAGCGACCACCACGTCCGCATCCCAGCACGGCAAGCCGCCGGCGAAGGCGATGTAGCGGCCACCGGCCGCGCTGCTCATCCCCGCCAGATCCGCACCCGGGGAGACCAGCTCTGTCAGTTCCGCGGTCGCGATCCGGTGCGCCACCGAGGTGAAGGCCTTGTCGACAGCAAGGGTCGGTCCGGCCACCTCGGCGCCATCCATCCGCTCGAAGCAGATCAGGTTGCCGCCGCGGTCGACGACCGCGACCGACACCAAAGCGCCCGTCTCCGCTGCCGCTGAGCGGGCCGCCTGAACCATCTCCTGGGCCAGTTCCAAGTCAACTTCGAAGCGGGAGACGCGTGGCATGTCAGCCCGTCAGCCGCGCTTGCGCCCGCAGTCGGGCATGGATTCCACCCATGGCCTCGACGCCGGGCAACAGCTTCTTCGGGATCTTGCAGACCACCGTGTAGTTGGTGTCGACCACGTTGGCGATCGGGGTCAGCGCGGCTTGGGAGACGAACTGGTAGGAGTCGATCACGCTCATCCCGGTGAGGTCGGCCAGCCACAACACCATCTGGCTGTGTGCGATCCGGAACGCGTCCTCCAGTGGCCGGGCGCTGCCCGTTGTCATCAGGAAGTCGTCGCTCTCCAGGCGCGGCCACGGCGTGGGGTACGACGGCACGAGGTCGACGATGAACTGGGTGTCCATCGCGCACTCGACCGCTACCCCACAGGTCTCGCCTTCGCCCTGCCGGGCATGTCCGTCCCCGAGGGAGAGCAGCGCGCCTTCGACGTTGACGCCGAGGTAGCAGGTGACCCCGGCACGCATCTCGGGGGTGTCCATGTTGCCGCCCCAGTCGCCCGGGGTCAGCGAGGAGCGGACCTCGCCCAGAGCCGGAGCCACGCCGACGGTGCCGTGCATCGGATCGAGCGGAAGTTCGGCGGTGAACGGGGTGTCGGCAGCGGCGTACCGCACGACGCCGGAAGCGTTGTCGATCTCATAGATCCAGGTGCGCTCCTGGAGCGCGGAGTGCAGCATCGCGGTCTGCGGGGTCGCGGTGAGGGCGCCGAAGAACGGCACCGTGGAGCTGACTCCCCAGCCCTCACGCGGGGTGATCGAGACGAAGTGCACCGCGACGGTGTCTCCGGGTCGAGCGCCCTCGACGAAGAACGGACCCGACTGCGGGTTGAGCAGCCGCGGGTCGCAGACCTCGCTGGCCATGTCGGAGGTGGACCGGACCCGGCCGCCGAAGCAGTCGAAGGTCCAGGTGTCGATGAGTGTCCCCGGCCGCACTTGGGCGACCGGGGATGCTCCACCGAAGGTGTAGGTGTAGCCGACCGGATCCGCATCGGGGTCCGGCTCCCAGCGAAGCCGGTCCCCGATACGGTCGGTCGAATTGCTTGTCATGGACGTGTGATTCCGTTCCGTCCGGGTCAGCGCTCGCGCGCTTCTTCCAGGGTGGTCCGGCCGATCAGGTCGTAGGTCTCGGGGTAGCGGGACTTGACGACCAGGGCGTAGACCACGCCGATCACCAGCAACCCGATGACATAGACCGGCATCAGCTTGAACACCAGCGAGTCGGCGGCCAAGCCGGCCGCGAACTGCCGGTTGGACCACAGCAGGTAGAGCGCGTAGATCATCCCGGCCGCGCCGATCAGCGGAGCGACCAGCGTGGTCAGCACGTTGCCGGTGTGCACCTTCTTCACCCAGAAGTAGGAGATCACCGCGAACGAGGTGATCGTCTGGACGATCAGCACCATCGCGGTCCCGATCAGGGCGAGGATGCCGTAGACGTTGACGTAGGGAACCAACTCGGGAGTCGAGACACCCACGCCCGCTTCGTCAGGCACCTTCACATCGGTCAATGCGAAGAAGGCCACGCAGAGGACCAGCGTGATCGCGCTCTGCACGAACGACGCCACCGCGGGCGACCCGTGCTTGGCGTTGACCCCGCCCACGCTGTTGCGGATGCTCGGCACGATCGACTCCCGGCCCATCGCGAACAAGTAACGCGAGGCAGCATTGTGGAAGGCCATCGCACAGGCGAACGAGCCGATCACCAGCAAGAACTCGTAGACGTGCCTGAGGAAGCTACCCAGATTGGCCTGCACCAGGTTCAGCCAGAGGTCGACCGGTGCGGCACCGGCGGACAGCTCGACGGAGGTGGCCTTGCCGTTGCCGACGATCACCATCCAGGACATGAAGGTGTAGAACAACCCGAGTCCGACGACCGCGATCATCGTGGCCAAGGGCACGTTGCGCTTGGGGTCCTTTGACTCCTCGCCGTAGACCGCGGTGGTCTCATAGCCCACCCACGACCAGAACGCGAAGAAGATGCCGATGGCTGCCGTGCCAGCCGCCACTCCGGTGCCGAAGGCATCACTGGAGAGGCTTTGGAAGGCGTTCTGCGGAAGCACCGTGTCGGAGAACATGTAGCCGTCCGGGCCGCCCTTGAAGAGGACCGACAAGCCAAGGGCGGAGAGCAGCAGCACCTCAGACACGAGGGTGACGCCCAGCACGCCAGCGGCCAGGGTGACCGAGTAGTAGGTCAGCAGCGCGATCAACGCGATGCCGATCACTGCGATCACCAGCCAGTTGACGTTCATCCCGTTGGGCTTGAGGACGTACTCGGAGGCGAAGTAGGCGAAGCCGCCGATCAGCGAGGCCTCGAAGATGATGTAGGCCACTGCGGCAAGCAGGCCCGAGGCCATACCGGTAACTTGCCCGAGCCCGTGGGAGATGAAGCCGTAGAAGGCGCCCGCGGTGGTGATGTGCCGGGCCATGGCGACGAACCCGACGGTGAAGATGGTGAGGACGATCGTGGCGAAGAGGTACCCGCCCGATACCCCGATGCCGTTGCCGTAGCCGACGGCGATCGGCACGTTGAAGCTCATGGCGGTGATGGGCGCGGCGTTGGCGACAGCCATGAACAACACGCCGACGAGGCCGACTGCGCCGGCCTTCAACTTCACCGAATCATGCTCGGCGACGCGGTGGTCGCCCGGTGACGGATTCGGGCCGTCACCCAGTTGAGTCGTGCTCATGAACACCTCATTCTCGGGACCCTGTGGGGGCTCAGCAGTCATCCGGACCTGTCCGTCCGGATTTCCGGGAGTATGGCGCGGCCCACACGCGCACGACAAGAGTTTCGGTCTGTTGAAAATGCCAATCCCTCGCATTTCGGTTAGACCAAAATGTTCCGATTGGCCTAGCCGTTTGGTTTCGGGGTTGCTACGTTGCGAAGCATGAGCGGCCCCGGCATTCCCGCCGCGCCCACCGGCGCGGCCCACGACTACGGGCTGTTCTCGTTCGCCTCCAAGCAGGAGGTGCTGGACAAGGCGAAGGAATTCTGGAACCCCGGCAAGACCCAGTTCTGGATCGATTCGGGGGTCCCGCTGGTCATCGACCGGCGCGAGGAGTACTTCATCTACGACCTCTCCGGCAAGCGCCTGATCGATGTCCACCTCAACGGCGGCACGTACAACCTCGGGCATCGCAACCCCGAGGTCGTCGCGGCGATCTCGGCGGCGATGCAGCACTTCGACATGGGCAACCATCACTTCCCGGCGCTGGCCCGCACCGCGTTGGCCGAAGCGCTCATCGAAAGTGCGCCGCCGCCCGGACCCGACGGCAAAGGATTGCGCAAAGTCATCTACGCCTCCGGGGGCGGCGAGGCGATCGACATCGCCCTGAAGACGGCTCGGCACGCGACCAAACGGCGCAAGATCGTCTCGATCGTGAAGGCCTACCACGGGCACACCGGGCTCGCGGTGCAGACCGGTGACGAGCGCTTCTCCGGCCTCTTCCTCTCCGATCAGCCCGAAGACTTCCCCCACGTGCCCTTCAACGACCTCGCGGCAATGGAGCAGGCCCTGAGCGGTCGCGACGTGGCCGCGGTGATCATGGAGACCATCCCCGCGACGTACGGCTTCCCGCTGCCCGACCCCGGCTACCTGCGCGAGGTCAAGCGGCTGTGCGAGGCCACCGGCACCCTCTACATCGCCGACGAGGTGCAGACCGGGCTGATGCGCACCGGCGAACTCTGGGGCATCACCAAAGAGGGCATCACCCCCGATCTGATGGTTACCGGCAAGGGCATCTCCGGCGGCCTCTACCCGATCGCGTGCGTGCTGGTCAGCGAGGAGGCCGCTGGCTGGCTGACCGAGGACGGCTTCGCTCACATGGCCACCTTCGGCGGTGCCGAGCTCGGCTGCATCGCGGCTCTCAAGACCCTGGAGATCGCCAACCGGGTGGAGACCCGATCGATGGTGCACTACATCGCCGACTACCTCGGCTCGGGCCTGAGGCAGATCCAGGACGCCTACCCCGACTGGTTCACCGGGATCCGGCAGAACGGCGTGATCTTCGGGCTGGAGTTCAACCACCCCGAAGGCGCGAAGTACGTCATGCGGCACCTCTACGACAACGGCGTTTGGGCGATCTTCTCCACCCTCGATCCGCGGGTGTTGCAGTACAAGCCGGGCATCCTGCTCAAGCCCGAGGTCGCCGAGGAACTGCTCGACCGCACCGAAGTGGCCATCGGTCGCGCCGCCCGAGAGCTGGGTGTGGTCCGATGAGCGGGCCGCTGGACATGCTGCCGCTGGCCCCCGGCGGCGTTGCGCTGGGCAAGGCCATGATCGAGCGCGCTTCGTGGGCCGCGCGCGCCTTCGCCTCCTACGACGTGGAGCGGGTCCGCGAGATCGCCCGAGCCGCCGCCGAGGCCGGCGCCGCCCAAGCCCAGGAGCTGGCAGCCGAAGCCGTCGAGGAGACCGGCTTCGGCGTCATCGAGCACAAGGTCCTCAAGAACATCGCCTGCTCCCGGGGCATCTATGACACCTACGCCGTTGCCGACCATGTCTCCCTCCGCATGGACGCCGAGCTGCGCCAAGTGGTGCTCCCGCGGCCGGCCGGGGTGATCTTCGCGCTGACCCCGTCGACCAACCCCGTGGCCACTGCCTACTTCAACATCATGTTGGCGCTGCTCACCCGCAACACGATCGTGGTCTCTCCCCATCCCTTCGCCAAGCGGGCCACGGCCAAGGCCGCCCGGATCATGGCCGAAGCCGCTGTGGCCGCCGGAGCCCCGGACGGCTGCATCCAGGTCGTTGCCGAGCCCTCGGTGCCGTTGGTCAATGCCTTGATGACCGACGACCGGGTGGACGTGATCGTGGCCACCGGCGGCACCCCGATGGTGCGGGCGGCGTACTCCTCGGCCAACCCGGCGCTCGGCGTCGGGCCAGGCAATGTGCCGGTGCTCGTCGACGCGACCGCGGACCTCGCGCGCACCGCGAAGCTGATCGTGGACAGCAAGTCCTTCGACAACTCGGTGCTGTGCACCAACGAGAGCGTCTTGGTCGCGGTCGATTCGATCGCCGACCGGCTCACCACCGAACTCCAGCGCGCGGGCTCGTATCTCACTACCCCCGAGGAGTCCGCGCGTCTGGCTGACTTGATCTTCGACGGCGAGCGCCTCAATACCGCCTGGATCGGTCGCTCCGCCGAGACCATCGCCGAAGCGGCCGGGATCAAGGTTCCACGCGGCACCCGGGTGTTGATCACCCCGATCGACCTGGTGGTCCCCGAGGAACCGATGGCGCACGAGAAGCTGATGCCGGTCCTGGCCATGGTCAGAGTGCCCACAGTGGATCGCGGGATCGCCGCGGCCCAGGCGGTGCTTCGGATCACCGGCGCCGGCCACAGCGCCGTCGTACACAGCCAGGACGCCGCCACCATCGCCAAGTACGCCGCTGCCGTTCGCGTGCTGCGAGTGGCAGTCAATGTCGGCTCGAGCCTCGGCAACTCCGGCTTCGAAACCCACCTGGCCCCCACCATGACCATCGGCACCGGCTTCTTCGGCCGGTCCTCGCTCGGCGCCAACCTGGCCCCCGAGCACCTTGTGCACGAGACCCGCATCGCCTACCCCGTCGATCTCGGCGTACCCATGCCCGACTTCGCCCAGCTGCAGCCCTGGAGCGCCCCCGCGGGACCCGTTCCCGCCTACCCCAATGCGTCCAACCTCGACCCCGCGCGCGACCACTCGGCCGCCGCCCGGGGTGAGGTCTTCCCGGCCGGCATGGGAGAAACCGATGCGCTGCGTGAGGAGATCCGTCGTTTGGTCATCGAGGAGCTACGCGCGATGGTGAAAAGCTGATGGCCGACCTGCGTTCGTTCATCTTCCTGGACCGGCTCCAGCCGCAGACCATGTGCTACCTCGGCACCTGGATCCGCGGCACCCCGCCGCGCGCGGGGGTGGCCGCCCAGATCATCGAGGTCGCCCCTGGTCTCGACATCGAACCGCTGACCGATGTCGCGCTCAAGGAAGCTTCGGTCGCCGCCGGGATCTTGTTCGTCGAGCGGCAGTTCGGCTACCTCGAACTCCATGGCGCGCCTGCCGACGTGCGGGCGGCGGCAGGGGCGGTTCTTGAACATCTGGGGGCCACCGCCGCCGATGCCACGGCGCCGCAGATCCTGGCCTCGCGGATCGTCTCGCGCATCGATCGCCAGCACGCGTTCCTGATCAACCGCAACAAGATCGGGTCGATGGCGCTGCCCGGCGAGACGCTCTACGTCTTGGAGATGCAGCCCGCTTCCTATGCCATCTTGGCCACGAACGAGGCGGAGAAGGCAGCTCGGATCAAGGTCGTCGACTACCGCATGGTCGGCGCGACCGGCCGGGTGTATCTGACCGGAACCGAGGCCGAGGTGCGGGCCGCGGCCGATGCCGCGCAAGCCGCCTTGGGTGCGCTAGCCGGCACGACGTACGGCGGGACGCGATGAGCAGCGGCGTGCCCGCGGCCGACGGGCTGATGCGCGAACTGATTCGCGAGGTGCTGCGCGACCTGGTCCGCGAGGAGGTCCAGCGCGTCCTGGCCGATCTCGGTGGCGATATCCGTCGAATCCCCTCGTCGCTCTCGCCGGCCGGACCGTCCGCCGGGCCGGGGCGCGTCGGCCAACCACGCGCGGCGGCCGGCACTCCCGATCCGGGAACCCGCGTCGAACGCGGCCCGCTCACCGAACGCCTCGTCGAAGCCGCCCGCGACGCGGGCGAGATCCGGGTGGCGCGCGGCGTCGCCATCACCCCACTGGCCAAGGACCGAGCACGCGCGCTCGGCGTACTCATCGTCAGAGAACCGTAGGAGGCACCATGCTGCGCGCCCGAGTGATCGGCAACGTCTGGTCGAGCAAACGGCTGAGCGAGGTCCCCAACGGGGCCATGCTCGAAGTCGAGATCGAGCCCGGCGGCGGCCGAATGATCGCCTTCGACGCCCTCGGCAGCGGCCCCGGGGAAGCCGTGATCGTCGTGACCGGTTCGGTCGCGGCGGCGTGGTTCCCCGGCGACCACCCACCCATCGACGCACTCATCATCGGCTCCATCGATGAGGCCAGCACCACCACCACCAAGAAGAAGAGGTAAGCCATGTCCTCCAACGCCATCGGCATGATCGAGACCAAGGGCTACGTCGCCGCACTCGCGGCCGCCGACGCCATGGTCAAGGCCGCCAACGTCACCATCGTCGGTCGCGAACAAGTCGGCTCCGGCCTGGTCGCGGTCACCATCGTGGGCGATGTGGGTGCGGTCAAGGCCGCCACCGAAGCCGGCGCCGAGACCGCCGGAGCGGTCGGCGAACTCGTCTCCGTGCACGTGATCCCGCGGCCTCACGCCGAGCTCGCCCGGCACTTCACCACCTCCGCGGAGTGACCCAGGAGCTGGTGGCCGGCGCCGGTCTGCCGGCGCCGCCGGCGCCACAGTTGCGCGTCTATCTGCACCTGGACGATCTCCAGCCGCAGTTCGCCGCCTACCTCGGCACCCCCACGCGGGCGCGCGGCTACCCGCCGTACGCCGGTCAGCATGCGCTGATCGTGGAGGTGGCCCCCGGCCTGGCCATCGAGCGGGTCACCGCGCTGGCACTCGCCGCGGAGCCCAGCGTCGAGCCGGGGATCCTCTTCGTGGAGCGGCAGTTCGGCGTGCTCGAGATCCATGCCGACGACCGGAGCGCGCTGGAACGCGCCGGGGCGGCGATCCTGGCCGGTTTAGGCGCCCAGGCCAGCGACCAGTTGGCCCCTCAGGTGCTCTACCACGACATCATCGAGGACGTCTCCGACCTACACGCGGTGGTCGTCAACCGCAGCCGGGAAGCCTCCATGCTGCTGCCTGGTCAGACGCTGCTGGTCCTGGAGCTCACACCAGCCCTGTTTGCCGCGATGGCCGCAAATGAGGCGGAGAAGGCTGCTCCCGATCTGACGCTGGTCAACGTGTCGATGATCGGCGCGGCGGGGCGGCTGTATCTTGCTGGCACCACCGAGGCGGTCACCCGAGCACGCGACGCCGTGGGCGTGGCATTGGCCGGTCTGGCAACGGGGCCAGCTGGGGGAGGGGGTACCTCGTGAGCGACAGTGCGGAGAACTTCACCGCGTTCGCGCGGGCTGCCCTGCCGGCGTACGGCTTGGCCGAGGACACGCCGCTGAAGCTGCTCAACGTGTCGGAGAACGGCACCTTCCGCATCGATGACCCGGTGCACGGCCCGTCGGCCCTGCGGGTGCACCGGGCCAACTACCACTCTCGGGAAGCCATCGCCAGCGAGCTGGCCTGGGTCACCGCGCTGCGTCAGGACGGCGTGGTGCACACCCCGGCGCACCTACCCACAGCCAGCGGTGACCCGATCGCGACCGCGCGACTAGCCGACGGTCAGGAGCGCTATGCAGTGCGCTTCGAGTGGGTGGATGGGCACGAGCCCGACGAGTCCCGACTCGTGGCCGACTTCTCCGAACTCGGGGCCATCACCGCTCGGCTGCATGGGCACGCCCGCAACTGGCGCAAGCCGGACGGATTCACCCGATTCGTGTGGGACTACGACACCTCCCTCGGCGCGCGGGGGCTGTGGGGCCGCTGGCAGGACGGGCTCGGGATGGGCGCACAGGAGTTGGCCCAGCTCAGCCGTCTGGACGACGCGCTGCGGGGCCGGCTGGAGGCCTTCGGCAAGAGCGAGGAGCGCTTCGGGCTCGTGCACGCCGACATGCGGCTGGCCAACCTGATGGTCAACGGCGACCGGGTCAACGTCATCGACTTCGACGACTGCGGGCTCTCCTGGTTCCTCTACGACCTGGCCACCGCGGTCTCCTTCATCGAGCACGAGCCGTATGTCCCCGCACTGCTCGACGCCTGGGTACAGGGCTACCGCACTGTTGCGCCCCTGTCGGCCGAGGACGAAGCCGAGATCGGCACCTTCGTGATGCTGCGCCGCTTGTTGCTGGTCGCCTGGATCGGCTCGCACGCCATGACCGAGACCGCCCAGGAGATGGGCCCGGAGTTCACCACCACCACCTGCGACCTCGCTGAGTCCTATCTAGCGACGTTGCGACAACCCTGAGGAGAGTCATGTTCAGCTCGATCGCAGGCCGCTCCGCGGTCGTCACCGGAGCCACCAAGGGCATCGGCAAGGGCATCGCCCTCGTGCTCGCGCGTGCGGGGGTCAATGTCTTGATCACCGGCCGCAACGAGGCGGACGCCGCAGCTACGGTTGCCGAACTCGAGGCGCTCGGCGGGGGCAAGGCCGCCTACTTCCTGGGGAACGTCGCCTCTGCGGCCGACTGCGCCGCCATGGCCCAGGCCGCGGTGGATGCCTTCGGGGGCATCGACATCGTCTGCGCCAACGCCGGCATCTTCCCCGACTCCAAGCTGGCCACCATGTCGGAAGCCGATATGGACTTGGTCTTCGACACCAACGTCAAGGGCACCATGCTCACCGTGCAGGCATGCCTGCCGGAGCTGAAGAAGTCCGGCCACGGCCGGGTGGTGCTGACCTCCTCGATCACCGGTCCGGTCACCGGGTTTCCGGGCTGGTCGCACTACGGCGCTTCAAAGTCGGCTCAACTCGGCTTCATGCGTACGGCGGCGATCGAGCTCGCCCCCGCCGGCATCACCGTGAACGCCGTACTCCCGGGCAACATCGCCACCGAGGGCCTTGCCGATCTGGGCGAGGACTACCGTCGAGCCATGGAGATGTCGATCCCGCAGAAGCGCCTGGGCGAGGTCACCGACATCGGCAACGCCGCGCTCTTCTTCTGCAGCGACGAAGCCGCCTACATCACCGGGCAGGCGATGGTGGTCGACGGCGGGCAGATCCTGCCGGAGTCCCTGGACGCCCTGGCGGCGATGGAGGAGTGAGCGGGACCTCCGCGCTGATCGCTGCCGGCGGACTGCCGGGCGAGGACCGGGCCGTTGAGCTCGGCCCTGCCGCGCGCGAGGTGCAGACCAAGCTCATCTCGCTGATCCAGCGCGGCCAGCTACGGCCTGGAGCCAAGCTCGAACCGGAGCGGGAACTGGCCACCGCACTCGGGGTCAGTCGCGCCACCTTGCGCCAAGCTCTGATCGCCCTGCAACACGAAGGGGTGCTGCGCCGCGAGCCGGGGCGCGGCGGCGGCACCTTCGTCGCCGCCAGCAAGGTCGATCGCGACCTGAGCCAGATCGCGGGCGTGCCTTCCCTCCTGCGCGACCAAGGGTTCACCGCCGGCACTCGGGTGTTGAGCATCAACGTCCGCGCAGCGGGTACCGATGCCGCCACGGCATTGTCGATGGATCCCAACGCTTTCGTGGTGGACCTGGTGCGGATCCGGCTGGCGGACGGCATCCCGTTCTCTCTCGAGCGTGCGATCCTCCCGGCCGACCTGGTGCCCGGCCTCCCCGAGAAGCAGCTGGCAGGCTCCCTCTACGAACTGCTGGATCGTGAGTACGGGCTGCGTCCGCAAGAAGCCATCGAGCACCTCGAGGTCGTCGCCGCGACCGAGGACGAGGCCGCGGTCCTCGATGTCGCCGTGGGAGATCCCTTGATCCTGGTCAACCGCACCACGGTCAACCATCACGGGCGCACCTTCGAGCTGTCCCACGACCTCTTCCGCGCCGACCGCACCCGGATCAGTGTGCGTATCCAGGGGGGCCCGGCCGAAGAAGCGGCCCGGCTCGCGGGCCGGATCGTTCAGCCGTTGCCTCCCAGCTGAGGCACCCCGAACGCGGATCGCCCCAGGTTCGCTGACAAGCTGCCGTGACTCGCCGGAGCTGGCGCCGAGCGGAGCGGCTCAGAGATCGAGTTCCAGGCGGGCGCTGGTCGGCTTACTGCAGCAGATGATCATCTGGTTCATCGCCGCCTGCTCCTTCTTGGTCAGCACGAGATCCCGATGCTCGATCGTGCCCGCCAGTACGGGGGTGATGCAGGAACCGCAGATGCCGTCGCGGCAGTCGTTCTCGATCTCGACCCCGACCGCCAGCACCTTGTCGAGAATGTTGTCGTCCGGCTTGAGCCGCAGCGTGTGCCCAGACTTCGCCAGGACCAGTTCATAGGTGTCGCCCTCCGCGGCCACGGGGGTGTCGTCGACCTCGATCCCGGCCCGCGAGAAGAGCTCGAAGCGGACCATGTCCTGCTCGGGTCCATGCACCGCCTGAGCGGCGGCCTCGACCGCCCGCAGAAGCGGCAGGGGCCCACAGACATAGACCAGGCCACCCTCGGGGACGGCGCGCACGATCGCCTCGAGATCCGGTCTCCCGTCGACGTCCTCGGCAAGGAAGCTGACCCGGTCACCCAGCGCAGCCAGGCGCTCGCGAAATGCCATCGTGTCGGCTGTACGGCCGCCGTAGGTGACCGAGAACGGCTTGTCGGCCTTGGCCAGGTGCTCGGCGAACACCATGATCGGGGTGACGCCGATCCCGCCCGCGACCAGTGCGTAGGCCGGTGCGTCTTCGAGGTTGAAGTGGTTCTTGGGGCGGGTCACCAGCAGCCGGTCGCCGACACGCACCTGTTCGTGGAGGAAGGAGGATCCACCCTTGGACTCAGGCTCCCGAAGGACCGCGATCTGCCAGTAGGACAAGTCGTCAGGATCACCGCACAGGGAGTACTGCCGAGTAGTCCCGTCGGCGACGTAGACGTCGATGTGGGCTCCAGGCGCCCAGGCCGGCAGCGGATCGTTGGTCTCGATGCGGCAGAGGCGGATGGAAACGACACCCTCGGACTCCCAGGTCATCTGCTGCACCCGGAGCTCGCGTTGTTCGACCCTCACAGCTATCCGCCTCTCTGTTCTGGCCTCCATTGGCAGGGCTCACTGCATCCTGCTCCGGGCGGGTGCGCGCGCGCACGTCGTCCCGCCCAACGGAACGGCGGCCGAGCGACATCCGGGCTACATCATTCCGTATGAGAGGCCGAGAGTGCCGCCCCGCGGAGCGCCCAGCATCGCCCTCGATGGATGAGACTGGTCATCATGATTAGATGACATTCCTCTAGTCTTGACGATAGAAATCCCAACCTGCCCACGCGACACAGGAAGCGTGCCGCATGGTTGTCCCAAGCCATATGCGGCCCAGCCCACCCGGGCCGGCAGGACGAACTTTCGATGACGCCGGACGATCCGGCCAGTGAGAAAGGCGACGAGGTGTCAGACGAACGCCGAGCGCTCTTCGCCGCCGATGTTGCCGACGTCGCCGACGACGTGGATGCGCTGGGCTCGAACCTGCGCAAGGAGTCGCCCAAGCGTCGCCCATCGGTGCCGTCCACGCCCCTCGGCCCCCACCAGTTCCTGGGGTTCCCTCGCCTGCTCGCCTCCCTCGCAGGGGTTCGCGGTGGCGACACCATCGCTCTGATCGCCCCCACCGGCTATGGCAAGACCCGCCTCTTGACCGCGTGGGCCGATGCGACCGGACGACACTGCTGTGTCCTATCCCTCCCCGAAGAAGTTGAGGCGGCCAACGACCTTCTGGCGTTCCTGTTGGGCACGCTCAACCCTGCAGCCTTCAAACTGAAGCCGCGCGAGACCGGCGCCTTGGCCCTCGATGAGGCCGAGTTGGAGGCCCTCGCCGACCCGCGCGCCCTCATTGCCGTCGACGACCTTCATCACGCGACCGACCCGACCACGATCAAGCTGCTCGTCTCGCTGATCAACCATCTCCCGGGGCACCGGGTGCTGGCGCTCGCGGGGCGGCGGATCCCGGCCATGCGTCAGCGAAACCTCCAGAATCCTCACCGGGTCACCCAACTCACCTTTCGCGAGCTCGGTATTCGCCGCTCCGATCTCGAGCCGTTGGAGGTCGATGGGTGGCCGGCCCCGGTCCTCGACAAGGTGATCCAGCTGTCCGGCGGCTGGCCGGCCGGCGTACGACAAGCCATCGAATGGTTCGCCGATCACGGCTCCATGGGTGACTCGCGAGCTTGGTGCCTGTCGGAGTACTACCAAGACGAGGTCCTCGAAGGCCTCTCTCCCGAACTGCGCGACTTCCTCCGCGAGGTTGCGGTCGTGGGGTCGGCCGACAGCGGCGCTCTCGACTGGGCTCGCGAGGCCGACGACTCCGCCGACCAGATCCGCGTCCTGCGTGACTGCGCACTCCCTCTGGTCTCCACCGATCTACGCAGCACACCGTGGATCAGCCTGCACGGGGCTCTCGCCACCGATCTCGCCTCCGGCTTGAACGCGTCGGCAACGAAGCGTCTGGGCACCCGGGCTGCAGACTATTTCGACGGGACCGGCGACTTCAACGAAGCCTTCGAACTCCTCTTCACCTTCGGAGACAAGTCCGGCGCCGTGGAGTTCCTCTCCCGGCGCGGGCCGGCACTGATCCTGCGGGGACAAGGCCCGGCCGTGCGGGGATGGCTGGATCGATTCTCACCCCGTGATCTGGTCGAGACGCCAGAATTGCAGCTCCTGCGCGCCATCCTGGCCGCTCTCGAGGGCGAACCCGGCACCGTCTTGATGTGGCTGGAGATGATCGCGAACGGTGCCCTCCAGCTGCATTCACCCGATGAGCAGGTGGCCGAGCAATACCACTCGCTACGCCAGGCGATGGGCATCGATCCGCCTGGCAAGGCACTGTCGATGGCTTTGCGTGCCGACGACCTGTGGGCCGTGGGCGTGCACATCATCAAGGCCTACCGCACGGCCTATCGAGGGGAATTCGGCGTCGCCGAAGCCGCCTTCCAGACGCTGGCGCCCTTCTCCAAGCCGCACCCCCTGATGGAGATCTGGAGGGCTGCCGGGCTCGCTTGGGTCTATTGGGAGACGGGGCGTCGTTCGATGGGGCACGGCCTCATAGCGGAAACGTCCGAGTTGTGGCACGAGTTCGGTTTCACTGCCAATCCGACCACGACACAGTTCGAATGCATGCTGGCCCTTTACGCACTAGAGGCGCACGACCAGGAGCAGGCAAAGAAGCATTTCGAAAGTTCCCGCACCAAGCTGGCCTCACTGCATTCAGCGTTGCCCGCCGAGCGCCTCTGCGCCACTTTGCTGCTGATCGAAGTGGCGCGATCCATCGGTGACGAGCTCGGCGTCGAGGGGTTGCATCAAGAAACCGAACAGCTTCTGATCGAGGCTGCTGATGCCACCCATCTGCACACGATCTTGCGGCGGATCGAGGCATCGGGAGTAGACCGATCCTCCGCCGGCAGTATTCAGCTCTCGAAGGCGGAACTGAAGATTCTCCGGTTCCTACCCTCGCACTACACGGTGCCGCAGATCGCGAAGAGCCTCTACCTGTCGCCAGCGACCGTTCGCACTCAGGTGCAGGCGATCTATCGCAAGCTCGGCGCACATCACCGCGCCGAAGCGGTCGAGATTGCCCGCAATAGCGGCCTCATCAACTAACCGTCCCCATCACGCACTGGAAGCTCCCCGAGGCTTCCCGGGCAAACGTTTCGGTTACCACTTTGCTGCCTGCATTTCAGGGCAAAAAGAAAGCGCGGGCGTCTCGCAGTTCTCCGCTTGCGACACGCCCGCGCCCGTGGGGGTTAGTAACTAAATACTCGCTAACGTCCGGCCTTCGGTCAACCGGAATGGAGAAACTCGCGAAAGTTTCAACTGCCATCCGGCAAAGTTGATGATCTCCTGCGATTCGTCTGCGATGGCGGCCCCAAGCTGCTCGGCTCAGGGGCAACGGGTTCCGCCTAGCCCTCCGCTTCGCCCAGCCGCTGTTGCAGCGTACGAAGCCCGCGATAGGCGGCGGTCCGCACGGCCCCTGGGCGCTTGCCCACCACCGCGGCCGCGGACTTGGCATCCAGCCCCAAAACCACCCGCAGCATGATCGCCTCGGCTTGATCCTTGGGAAGCCCGCCGATGAGCTCCAAGGCCCGCCTGGTGGCCAGCGAATCCATCGCCCCGAGCTCAGCTGAACCGGCGCGCGAATCGTCGAAATCACCCAACTCCCCAGGCGGCAGGAGATCGGCAGGGCGACGCTGTCGCGCGCGGCCGAGGTCGATCGCCCGGTTGCGAGCGATCCGGGCGATCCAGCCGCGGAACTGGACGAGGTCTCCGGAGAAGCCACCGATGTCGCGGCAGGCCTGCAACCAGGTTTCGGCACACACGTCCTCGGCATCCTGCCCCGAGAGCAACGCGGCGTAGCGCAGCAGTCCCGGCTGCAGCGCCTCGTACAGGCAGCCGAAGGCAGCCTCGTCACCGGACAGCGCGGCGGCAAGCACGGCCTCGTCGACCGTCGCCAAAGGCTTGTCAGCCACCCACCCTCCCGCGTGTCACGAGTGCCCTCTCTCGGACTCTCCCCATCCCCAGGACCCGCGCCCAGACAAGCACGCCGGTGGCGGGAGTGTGACATTTCGCCGACCGACGACGCTTCCATGGCGTTATGACGGAATCTTCTCGACGTTCACTCGACAAGGCCACCGCCGAGCGCCTGCTCAGCGGTGACTTCGGCGTTGATTCCCACCTTGGCGCGCTGCTCTCCGCAGCGGCGGAGCCGACGCAAGTCTCCGCAACCGAGCGCGCCTCAGCGGTGGCCGCGTTCCAGCGCGGCATGACCAAGCCCGTCAGTCACCGAGCGCCCCGGAGGCTCGAAATGATCAAGAAGTCCCTCGCCGCGTCCATCACTGCCAAGCTCGCGGTCGTCGCGGCGGCCGTGCTCGTCGCTACCGGCGGGGCCGCCCTCGCCGCTGGCAAGCTGCCCACCCCCGGCGATCACCCGCAGGTTCCGACACACAACCCGTCACACACCGCCTCACCGTCACCAAACTTCACCGGCTTGTGCACGGCTTTCGCGGCCGGGGCCCTCGATGGTGGTTCGGGCAAGTCGGAGGAGAGCCCAGCCTTCAGCGCGCTGATCGAAGCGGCAGGGGGCGAGGAGAACCTCCCGGCCTACTGCGCAGATCTGCTCGGCACGCCCACCGAACCAGCCGACGACACCACCGACGAGGACGGCTCGGCGACCGACGACGACTCGGGCGCCGAACCCGGTCAGGGCCAAGCGACTGCGGAGGCACACCGCTCTGAGAACGCCCAGGGTCCGCACAGCTCGACCCATCCGGCCCATCCGGCCCATCCGGGCCACCCTTCACAGGCCCAGGGCCCCAAGAGCAGCGATCCCGGTTCGCAAGGAAAGGCGCACCGTCCGGATCGTCCAGAGCATGCCCAGCGGCCCTAACACGGCTCCTGCTTGTCAGGCCACAGTTCGGGGGGGTGGAGCTCCCTGCGGAGACAACTCCGCGGGGAGCTCCACAATTTTTTGGACCCCGGCCCCGGAGCCCCGGGACGTCTGTGTGGCGGGTCAGCTCGGCAAGGCGAGGAGGGCACGCACCTCGGCGTACGCCGCTTGGGGACGCCGCGGGTCGAAGACGACCGAGGTAATGCCGAGCGCCTCTGCGCCACGGATATTGGCCATCTGGTCGTCGACGAAGACCATCTGCTCGAAGCCGACTCCGAGACGTTCTGCCATCAATTCGTAGAGCCGGGGGTGCGGCTTGAGATAGCCCTCGATGGAGCCGTCCACTAGGACGTCGACTTCGTCGAGCACGTGCATCGCGTCGATCCAGCCCTGGGTGTGGAAGGCGCTCAGGTCGTTGGTGAGCACCCCGATCGGGTGTCCGGCGATCTTGGCGTCGTGAATCAACTGGAGCGCATCCGCCCTGACGAGCTCGGGGCGCGCCGGCTCGTAGAGGTGGGCGATCATCTCCCGAATCGACTCGCCGTGGCCGCCGAGCTCACCCCATTCGGCCGCCCGGTGGTCCCAATAGGCGCGCTCGGTGAGCTCACCGCGCTGGACCGCCAGCCAGTCCTCGTCGGGGGCGGCTTCGGTGGCCATCGGCCCCCGCGCGTGCAAGATGCGATACGCGGGGGCCTCCGGACCGACGACGTCGATCAGCTCGAACGGGGTCAGCAGCACCGGACCGCCGAAATCCAGAATGAGCGCGGTGCCGTTGTCCTGGGCGACCGAAGCCGCGGGATCGTGCTGCAGCTCGCTCAGTGCTCTGGCTCCTCGATGATGGCGTGCTTGAAGAGGACCACGTTGCCGGTCCACTTACAGGCCGCGCACCACGTCAGAAAGACCCGCTCATGGGCGTTCCACCACTCCGAGGTCAGCCCCTTGTCGAGCGAGACCGAGCACATCGGGCAGTACTTCGGCTTGTCGAGGAGGTGCCGCTCCGCATCGGGCGCGAACCACTCGGTCGCCGGTGGCAACCGAAGTGGGTCGTGAGGCATCGAGGGGTCGTACGGCGCCACCTCACGCGAGTGGGTCTCCAGCCAGCCGGTGTGGCCCTCAGCCACTGGCTCCGGCCTTCTCCCGGGCCACAGCGGCGTCGCGGTGGAGGGCGAGCAGCGTGTCCTTGATCGGCGAGAACTTCATCGACCCGCCGGTGATCCACTGGTCGGTGAACGCGGTGCCTGCCCCGAACTTGTTGCGCTCGCACGGGAGGTGGATCACGTCGTGCTTCTCACGCACAACACCGGGCGGATCCTCGCCGTCCTCGACGGACTGCATGGCTTCCTTGAACATCTTGCGAAGCATCGCCACACCTTGGTCGGAGCGGCCCAGGTGCTCTTGGGTGCGATCGGTGATGGCGCCCTGGGAGACCCAGGCCATCACGTCTTGGCCCTCGACGTAGTTGGTGATGAAGTCGCCGTTCTCGTCCTTCCACGCGTAGTCGTAGACCACGGGACGCTCCTGCTTCTCCCAGGTGCCGCCGTCGGGGTGGTGCAGGGAGTAGAAGAGCTTCCAGGTGGTGGTGTCGTCGATCGGGACCCGGATCTGCATCTGGTCGATCCACTGACCGCCCACGCGCATGCCGTAGGGGAACATCAGCGGGTGGCCGACGGCCCAGTCGTCGTCGGACTCGCTCTGACCTTCGAGCACGCGGCGCTTGATGATGCCGTACTCGAACTCGTCGAAGGCGACCTTCATGTGCTTCTTCTGGAACGACTTGGGCGCTTCGAAGCCTTCGACCTGTCCCACGAAGTCGAAGTACATGCCGTGCAGCCACTCCACGTGGTGGGGGTCCACGGAGTTCTCCATGATCTGGAACCAGTTGCACGGCAGCGTGGCCACACCGACATCGCGCAGGCCGTCGAGCACGTAGACGTCGAAGCGGGGCAACTCGGGCACCGGCTGGGGTCCGACGTAGACCCAGATCATCCCGCCCATCGCCTCGGCGACGCCGGCATGGGCCTTGATCTTGTCGCGGAAGGTGGTGTTGTCGGACTCGGCGGGCTGCTCCACGCACTGGCCGGAGAAGTCGAACTTCCAGCCGTGGTAGCCGCAGCGGATGCCGTCCTCGTGGACCACGCCGTAGGTCAGCGACGCGCGGCGGTGCGGGCAGTACTCCCCGACGATGCCGTACTTGCCGGACGGGGTCTTGTAGATCGTCCAGTCCTCACCGAGCAGGCGCACAGACTTGGTGGGGCGACCGTCGAAGTCCTGCTCGAAGGCGATCGGGTACCAGTAGCGCCGCAGCAACTCGCCCATACGGGTGCCGGGGCCAACGCGGGTGAGTTCTTCGTTCTGCTCGACGGTCAGCATGCGTGTCGTTCCTCCTCATCGCGGGCGTCCGACGCCACACCCGGCCTCGGACCGACCCTGAAAAACTAGGGTGCCAATACCTTTGGGATGAGCGGGGTTGTGAGCAACCACCCTCCCGCTATGCGGGACGACGCCGTGTTGAACATCGGGGCGCCCAGGCTCCCACGCACGACGTGCGCCAGATCGGTCGCTCAAGCGACCGATCTGACGCACGTCCAGGGTTCAGCGTGTGCAGCAGGCCACGGTCAGTCGAGGATGGTGACCTGGCCGGTGTTGCCGTCGACCCGGAGCATCTGTCCGGTGGTGATCTTCTTGGTGCCGAAGGCGGTTCCGGTGACGGCCGGGAGGCCGTACTCACGGCAGACGATGGCCGCGTGGCTCATCATGCCGCCGACGTCGGTGACGGTTGCCTTGATCTTGCCGAACACCGGTGCCCACGAGGGGGCGGTGAGCGGCGCGACCAGGATCTCGCCTTCCTGCAGTTCGCCGATCTGATCGGCCCCGAAGATGACCCGCGCCGGGCCCTCCACGAGTCCGGGAGAGGCGGCGAAGCCCTTCAAGCCACCCTCGTCACCGTCGCCACCGGCATTGAGCCACGAAGCGACGGAGTCGGAGGTGATGCCCCACAGCATGACCGTGAAGGGCTCGGTGACCACCTCGGGCGGCTCGCCGAGGGCCGGCGGAGCCGACCAGCCCTTGAGCGCGTCCAGAGTGCGCTTGCGGGCAGCCACCACCGACGGCCACCGGCCGGGACCGGCCGAGGGGGCACCGACGGCCCACGAGGAGTAGTTGTCGAAGATGGCCTCGGCAACTTCGTACTTCTTCAGGAAGAAGATGTCGTCGACCTCGCTGATGAAGCCGGCATCGACGAACACCGCTCCGAGCTCACGCATCTTGCGCCAGATCACCGAGTGGGCCCAGTGCTCGACGTAGAAGTTGTGGTTCTCGACGTAGGGGAACACCACGCGGGACAAGCCCAGCTTCGCGTCGAAGGCGGCCTTGTCCTCGTCGCTGTCGAGCAGATCGCGGTACTCGCTCACGACCCGGTCACGCTCGGCGTGCAATGCCTCCACCGGGCGGTCGAGGTTGGTGCCTTCCTTCACCATGCCGATGTAGTTGTTGATGTAGCCGAAGGGCACCTCGACGTTCTGGATCCAGATCTTGTCGGAGTGGTAGAAGCCCGAGCCGGTGGAGAAGTTGAACCACGGCTCCGCGGCCTTGTCCCAGGCCTCGATCCAGGCCCGGCCCGCGTCGTCAGCCTTCAACAGTTCGCAGGTGGTCTCCACGTCGCCGGAGGCGAACCGATCGTCCAGCCCGCTGCTGACCGCCAGGCGAGCCAGCTTCTTCAGCTCGTCGTCGGGACGGAAGAGATCGACATCGACGCCCGCTACCATCTTGGCGATCGCCAGGTCCGGGATGCTCGGCCAGGCAGCCTTGCAGAAGCCGAAGAAGTCGAGGTACGCCGCGTAGCCGAGGTTGAGGAACTCGAAGTGGTGCTGCCAGAGCACGACGATCGAGTCGATCAGCTTGTGGTAGTTGGCGATGTAGTCGGCACCCGAGCCCCGGCCGGCACCGGAGGTGATGACCTCCATGTCCTCCATCTCGGGAAGCGGAGCGAAGGAGATCTCCGACATCTCACCGACCAAGGCGCGCAGCTTCACCAGCCAGTCGTCGTAGAGCCGATCCCAGTTGCCGAAGTAGTAGCCCGCGCGCTCGAGGAAGAGCGGCACGCGGCCCTCGATGTCCTCCACGGGCGCAGGCACGGGGGAGAGGTAGACGTAGCCGTTGAGGATTCGGTAATCCACGCCGTAGGCCGGCGGGATCATGTAGTGCCGGGTGTTGTACTGCCCCAGCGAAGAGATCGCGATCTCGAAGACCGAGGCATCCCAGGGGGTCAGGGCCTCCGGCCAGTGGACGCCGTCCTGGAACCAGAACCCGCCATCCTCGTATTTACGGCGCACCTCGCTGAACAGCGAGGAATAGGTGTACAGCTCCTCCCAACCCTCAGCGCCCTCGGGGGCGGTGATGTCGAAAGGGCTCGGAAAACGATCGGCCATGTGATTCCCCAATGCCTTCTCCGGCAACGCTGCCGGCTGGTTGTTGTCGGTGCTTCCTGTGCTGCAGTACTGCGTGCTGCTGGGCTTACTGCTGGGCCGGCCTCAGTTCGCTGCCGGCCCTCACCGGGGTGGATACCTACGAGCTCTCTTTTCGTGAGTACAAAGGGTTGACCAAGGTGTCGACGATGCTGGTCATCATGTCCTTCTGGGCGCCGACGGCCGTGCTCTTCTTGCTCCACACCGTTTCCGGGCGAGCTTGAAGGAGTACGACGTTCTCGCCCTCCGGGAGATCATGGTCGACAGCCCACTCGATGTCCTGCGGACACTGATAGTGCTTCTCGGCGGCACGCGCCAACCGAGCGATCGCGACGATCTCCGGATCGGTGAGACTGGGGGACTTGGCACGATCCTCCTCCAGCTCGACCCGGTCAATACGGTCGTCCCCCAGCAGATAGGCGTGCGCCTTGGGGGAAATCGTGCGGCGCCCGATGTGCCACATCACCTTGTCGACCAGGAAGTTGTCCGGCGTGACGTCGCCAGAAACGACGCCTTCACCGAAGCCCCAGGCGGAGTCGATGCAGATGCTCGACCGGTCGCCGTTGGTGGGATCGAGAGTGAAGGCCACCCCCGCAGACTTCGGGTGCACCATCTTCTGCACCGCGACGGCCATCTCGACCTGAGGGTGGTCGTAGCCCATCTCTTCGCGATACGCGATCGCACGGTCGGTGAAGAGGCTGACCCAGCACTGGCGCACCTTCTCCAGCACCTCATCGGCACCGCGCACCCACAGATAGGTGTCGTGCTCGCCGGCGAAGGACGCATCCGGAGTGTCCTCTGCGGTGGCCGACGAACGCACCGCTACGGGCACATCCTTCATCCCGCAGCGCTCCTCCAGCGCGGCGTACATCTCCCGGATCGACTGTTGTACGTCGGCCGGAATCTGCCAGCGGCCGACCATCTCGCGGGCCTTGGCACCCGCCTCCGCCAGCGCGATCTGGTCCCCGATGGGGACCTGGCGCAGCATCTCGGTCAGCGCGTCGTAGTCGCTGGCCTCCGCGCGGGCGCAGGCATAGGCGGCGGTGGTCACGGCGAAGCCGGGCGGCACGGGAAGGCCCGCCTGGCTCATGATGCCCAGCGACGCGCACTTGCCTCCCACGATGGCGTGGTGGTCCTCGGTCAAGGAGTTGAAGGTGATGCAGTGCGGACGCTGGGTGGGGTGGAGAACTGATTGACTCATGCGAGAACCTCGGCTTCGGCGAAGCGGCTGTCCATGGTGTCGGGCAGCGCATCCAGGTCGGGGATGTGGAACTCCTGTACGCGGTTGCGATACAGCACCAGAGCGGTAATGCCGCCCTTGATCATGCGCACCCGGACGAACTCGGTGTTGAACGGTTCGCCCGGGTCGTACCCCATCACCGTGGTGGCAAATGCCCGGATGGGGCCCGAATGGGTGGCGATCACCAGATGCCGAGCATCGGTGTTCGCGCGGAGTTCCCGGATGCCGCGCCAGAAGCGTCGCACGGCGGTCACCGGGGGTTCGAAGTAGAGCATCGGCATCGTCAGCCAGTGGGTGATCGGGTCCCCGCCGCCCTGCTGGATGCCCCAGAAGCGGTCGACCTCGACCAGCCAACCGGGGCGCTCGCCCATGCCGATCCGCTCGTACTTCTCCACCTCCCGGTGATAGAGCCGGAAGGCGGAGGTCACATCACGCAGACCCTCGGGGGTGGAAACAGCGAAGTTGCGGAAGTTCTGGTCATCGGTGACGTCGCTGACGGAGGTGTCGTTGCGGGCGAACAACCGGATGTTGTCCTGCAGACCCCGGCGGACGTGCTCGGCGGTCTGCCGGGCTCGGTTGGTCGGCGCGCAGACGATCTCGACCTTCTGGCCGTCCATCACCCGGCGCGCGAGCTCCTGGCCGCGGCGATGCGCCTGCCAGGCCCCCAGCGGGGTGAGCCCGGACTCGGAGCTGTAGCCCTGGGTTTCGCCATGCCGGACGAGGTAGACATCGCAGTCGACGTCGGCGATCTCCTCGCGACGCTCGGGGATGATCTCCTTGGTCCGGGTGACCTCCGCCCAGGCGCGGCTGGTGCCGAGATCCTGGCCGGCGAAGCTCGGTAGCGGCGCCTCGAGGCCGTGCGGCTCGGTGGCCTGCCGGTCCCGGAAGCGCCGGAGGTAGAGCGGCACCTCGCCGGTGCGGTCGACGTGCGGCTCGGGGGTCTCTTGATGGTCGTCCTCGGCCGACTTGGCACGCAGGGATTGTTCAGCGCGCCGCTGCTGGTGGCGCTGCAGGTACGCCGGTGCGTCCGGCCGCTCGGTGCGGGGGATCGACCGCCCGTCACCCGACCGCCCGTCGCTGGCGTTGCCGTTGCTCTCGCTCATCGTCATCTCCGGAGTTATTTCGACGTCACGAGTGGACCGTCAGGAACTTCTGATTGACCACGCCGTCGTAATAGAAGAGCGCCCGGCCCATCTCCGCCTCGGTCCAGGTGATCGGCTCGGAGTCCGGGTCCACCCAGTAGCCGCCGGTGAACATCTCGTTGCGGTTGCCGACCGGATCGAAGAAGTAGAGGCATTGACCGCGAGTGGCGCCGTGCCGGGTGGGGTTCGTCTCGATGTTCACGCCGTGATAGGCGCACACGTCGGCGGCGGTGCGCAGTTCGTTCCAACCGTCCACCCAGTAGGCGAAGTGGTGCAACCCATGGTTGGGCCCGGTGATCCAGGCGATGTCGTGAGAACTGTGCGAGACCTCCAGCCACGTGGCGATCTGGAAGCCGTCGTCGCCCACGACCTGCTCGGTCATCCGGAAGTCGAGGTGCTCGATCATGAAGTTGGTGGCGGTATCGACCTCTTCGGTGGTCAGGAAGAGGTGGTCGACCCGAGGCGGGGCGATGCCGACCAAGCCCATCGGGCGGGGCGGCGGGTTGGTCTGCGGGAGCAGGTTGCCGACCTGCTTCATGCCGTGCACCAACTCCATCTGGTGTCCACCGGGCAGTTCGAAGCGGATCGAGGCGCCGTGCCCGGCGGCCCACTCGCCCTCGGCGTACCGCGTGACGGCGACGCCGGCCGACTCCAGGCGCTGCTGGTAGTAGTCCAGATCCTCGACATCGGTGACCTTGAAGCCGAAGTGGTTGAGCCCATGGGTGGGCTCGAGGGTCAGGATCAGCGAATGGTGCTGATGCTCGTCCCAGCACTTGAAGAACACCCGGTTGGTCTCTCGGGCGGTCTCCACCATCCCGATGACCTCGGAGTAGTAGGCGGTGGCGAGCTCCAGGTCGGGCACGCGCAACTCCACGTGGGATAGGCGCAGGATGCTCATGGTGCTCCTTTCTGCGGTGGTGAAGCCAGAGGGTGGGGAGGGGGAATCGATCAGGTGTGGACCCGCATGAAGCGGTCGTTGAGCTCGCCCTCGTAGTAGAAGACGGCGCGACCGATGTTGTCCTCGGTCCAGGTCAGGGTGGGGAAGTCGGGATCTGGGCGGTAGCCGCCGGTGAAGACCTCGTTGCGGGTGCCGAGCGGGTCGAAGAAGTAGATCGTCGAGCCGCGGGTGACGCCATGGCGGGTCGGGCCGACGTCGATCTGGATGCCGTTGTAGGCGAGTATGTCGGCAGCGTCGCGCACCTGGTCCCACTCGTCGAGCCAGAAGGCGAAGTGGTGCAAACCGCCGCTCGGCCCATGGACCACGGCGAGGTCGTGCGGGGAGTGGCTGCGCTCCATCCAGGTGCCCAGCTGGTGGCCGTTGCCGTCGAGCAACTGCTCGGTGATCCGGAAGCCGAGCACGTCCA
Organism: Nocardioides sp.; assembly: GCA_037046605.1. Classification (GTDB taxonomy): domain Bacteria; phylum Actinomycetota; class Actinomycetes; order Propionibacteriales; family Nocardioidaceae; genus Nocardioides. The sequence goes on along the minus strand of JBAOHF010000028.1, from coordinate 97,366 downwards.
TGTAGAAACGGCTGGCCTCACCGACCTCCTCGGCCGTGACCAGGAGGTGGTCGACGCGGGGCGGCGCGATGTGCGTGCGCGGGCCAGGGGCCCCGGGCTCCATGACCGAGGGATTGATCCGGCCGCGGGTAGTGCCGACCTTCTCGACATCCGCGACGAGTTCCATCACGTGACCGCTAGGGGTGTTGAACCGGATCGACTCCCCCTGGCCGAGCTCTTCGCCCTTCGAAATCCGCTGCACCGGGAAGCCGTAACGCGCGACGCGGTTTTCCAGAACGTCGAGGTCGTCCTCGTGGTGCACCTTGAACGACATGAGATCCATACCCACCCGCGGCGCATAGCGCAGCCGGAGCGAGTGATGGTCCTCCTCGTCCCAGCACTTGAGGTAGACCGCGTCCTCGGTGCGGGCCACCTCCTGCATGCCCATGACCTCGGTGTAGTAGGCAGTGGTGAGATCCAGGTCGGTCACGGTGACGTCGACGTGGGCGAGCCGGAGCACGCCGTTGGCCGGGCCCGGCCGGGTCTTGCGGGCATCGAAACGCGAGTCGGTGGGATCGATGCGCGGGGCGCCGTCCTCGGGCGCACCCGGGGTCATCACCCGCCGAGTTCCCTCGGGGGTTCCTTCGGCAAGATCGAACTCGCGGCCCTGCTCGGCGGCAATGTCAGCCAGGCTCGTCATGCGGGTGAACCTAGGGAGCCCGTCCCGCATGCGGGGAAGTGCGTTCCCCTAGGCGGGACGGGTTTGCGTAACCTACATCACGTGTCCGGTCCAGAGGAGATGCGCGAGCTCCTGCGCGACTACGTCTATGCCCTCAACAAGGCCTACCTCTCCCACGTCGCCCACCTTCCGCCCGCCGAGCGTGCCGCGCTGCCGTTGGCCGGAGCCACCTCCGTAACGGTCGCGGTGGCCGCGGGCCGCGAACTTCACTTGATCGCCACCCCCGAAGCGCTGCCCACCCCGGTCGGCCAGGAGGTCGAGCTGCGCGACGACTACGCCGGGGTCTCCTGGGCGGTGCGTTTCTACGACGCCACGGTGTTGCCCGCCCTCGGAGTGGTCGGCGCGTCCGCGGACGGAGCCGGCGACGATCCGGCCGCGATCCGACGCGTGCTGGGGGTCGCCGACGTCGTCTACCACCTCTCGGTCTCGATCGGCGGCGGGTTGACCGCGCACCATGCCCAGCACGCCGGAGTGGCCTTGGCCAATCAGCACGCGGCCGCCCTGCGGGACCGCGATTCGCTTCGGCATGCCTATGCCGGGCGCGCGGAGCTGGTCGAGGAGTTCGCGGTGTGCGAACGGCTCGGCATGGTCCACGCGGGCTCCCTGCTCGCCCGCGCGATCGTCGGCCCACCGGTCGGCTTGGTCGGAGCGGTGTCGGCCGCCCCCCCGGAGGAGGTTGCGGCCGCGATCGCGAGCGGCGACCTTGCCGCCGTACGTCGGGCGTTGCTGGCCGCCGCACCCAAGGATCCGCGATGACCCAGACCCTCAACTCGGTCGCCACCGCGGCGCGCGTGCTCAAGGAGTTCGGGAAGGGCGACACCCAGCTCGGCATCAGCCAGCTCGCCCGACGCGTCGGCGTTGGCAAGAGCACCGCGCATCGAGTCGCATGGACACTGGTCGCCGAAGGACTCCTTGAGAAGGTCGACGACACCGGCCTCTTCCGGCTCACCTCCACGATGCGCAACCTCGGTGTCTCAGCTGAGACCGCGCTGACGCTGCATCAAGCGGCCACGACGCCGCTGGACCACCTGCGCCAGATCACCGACCACACCTTGCACGTGGCGATCCTCGACGGCACCGATGTGTTGTACGTCGAGCGGCGCGAGTCGCCGTTGGCCATGCAGCTCTTCCGGGGTGTCGGCGGCCGCAACTCCGCCCACGTCACCTCCACCGGCAAGGTGCTCCTGGCCTTCCTCGATCCGATCGAGCAGCGTCGGCTGGTCGACTCGATGCGGCTGACCCGCCGAACTCCGCACACGATCGTCACCCGGTCGACCTTCTATCAAGTGCTGGCAGAGGTCAGGCGCCAGGGCTACGGCAGCAATGTCTTCGAGTCCGAGGCCCACATGATCTCGATCGCCGCACCGATCCGCGACCGCACCTCGCGCGTGGTCGCCGCGGTTTCGATCGTCGGCGCCTCCCCCAACGGTGACCCCGACATCATGCGCCCGCTGGTGCGTCCGCTGCTGGAGACGGCCAGCCGGATCAGCCACAATCTCGGCTACAAGCGGCTGGCGCCGCCGCACCCTGCCGGCCTCCAGCCACTGCCGCCCCAAGTGTCGGCCTCCGCTGCGCCGAGCTCGGGAAGTCCGGACCCGACCCCATCTGCTGGCGCCCAGTGAGCAGCCCGGGGGAGGGTCCCACCGACCTGGTGGTCGTCGATCCGGGTGCGGGCGGATGGATCAGGTTGTGCCGCCTGGACGCGGTGCCTGTGGACCGTCCGCGCGCGGTGCTGCTGCTGGCTGAGGATCCAGCACCCGGACCAGCCGCCGTACCCGATCCTCGTGAGCTGCCCGACCGGGACAAGGTCTGTGTCGCCCGGGTCAGCGAGGCGCGCGAGGGGGTGGCCGGCGGGGAGGTCGTCGGCGACCGGGTGGTGGCGATGCTGGATCGCTGCCCCCACCGCGACATCAGGCTCTCCGGCGGCGTGGTCGGCGAAGGGTTGTTGACCTGCCCGGGCCACTTCTGGCGCTTCGCGCTCACCGACGGCCGCCGCACCGACAAGCCCGACGAAGTGGCCACGCTCTATCCGACTCGGGTCGACGAGGAGGGCTGGGTCTGGGCGGAGCTTCCCGCCCGCCCGGCCAAGCAGTCGATGCGCGAATGGCTGCTTGCCCAGGCCCGCGCCCGGGAGAGCTGAAGGCTCAGCCGTCCGAGGCGAGCAGCGCTCGGGTCGCCATCTCGATCAGCAACACGCGCAACGCGGATTCGTCGATCTCCCCGGCACGCGGGGTGGAGTTCATCAGCCCGAACCCTGCCTGGGCCTTGGCATACGCCGTACGCCGGGTGAGCCGCGGGTCGCGAGCCACCAGCTGATCGGCCCACAACTCGATGTAGGCCCGCTGCAAGCTGCGGACCCGCGCCCGCGACTCGGGCGGCAGTGCCTGCCAGTCCCGGTCCTGCACCACGATCAGCGAACGCGAACCGAGTGCGAAGTCCACGTGATAGTCGATCAGAGCGGCCAGCGCATCGGCGGGCGACTCGGCCGCGGCGACGCGGACCCGGCCGGCGGCCAGGAGCTCCTCACTGACGGAGATGAGCAGCTCCGACAGCATCGCCTCCTTGCTCGCGAAGTGCTTGTAGAGCGCCGGTCCGCTGATCCCGCAGGCCGCGCCGATGTCGGCGACCGTCACCCCGTGGAAACCGTGGGCGGCGAAGAGCCGGCCCGCCTCGGCAAGGATCTGGTCGCGTCGCTTCACTCCGGCAGGTTAATGCCCGCTAACCCGATGCCGGTCCACGTCGCTTCGCCGCAGACGGCGTCCGGGCGCGGCAGACACCGGCTGGCCTCACCACATCACACCTGGATTGAGGATCCCCTGGGGATCCAGGGCGTCCTTGATCCGCGTGTTCAGTTCCATCACGTCGTCGCCCAGTTGATCGGCCAGAGCGATCTTCTTGGCCCGGCCGACCCCGTGCTCGCCGGTGATCGTGCCCCCCAACCGGATGGCCTCGGCCATCACCTCGGCGAAGGCGGCGACCGCCCGCTCCGCCGCGCCGGGATCGGTGGGGTCGTAGACGATGATCGGGTGGGTGTTGCCGTCCCCGGCATGCGCCACCACCGGGATCTCCAGGTCGTAGGCCGCCGCGACCCGACCGACCGCGGCGATCAGGTCGGGCAACAGCGGCACGGGCGCCCCCACGTCCTCGTGCATCGTCGCGCCGCGAGCCTCCACCGCGGGGAAGACCAGCCGCCGAGCGGCCACGAAGAGCTCGCCCTCCTCGGGATCGTCGGTGGTGAAGACCTCGCCCGCGCCGTGCTCCTCACAGATCTCCGCCATCGCGGCAATCTCCTCTGCCCGGGCCGCCCCCGGGGCGTCTGACTGAGCCAGCAACAGCGCGCCCGCGGCGCGGTCCAAGCCCATCGCGCGATAGTCCTCGACGGCATTGATGGTGGTGTTGTCCATCAGTTCCATCATCGAGGCGCGGATCCCGGAGCCGATGGCGACCACCGAATCCGCCGCCGCCGCCACGGTCGGGAAGGTCGCGACCAGGGTCGAGCGCGGGGATTGGGCCGGCACCAGCCGAAGGATCGCGCGAGTCATGATGCCCAAGGTGCCTTCGCTGCCGACGAAGAGTTTCATCAACGACAGCCCGGCCACGTCCTTGATCCGTTTGCCGCCCAGGTGGACCAGCCGGCCGTCGGCGAGCACGACGTCGAGGCCGAGTACGTAGTCGGTCGTCACGCCGTACTTCACGCAGCACAATCCACCCGCGTTGGTGGCCAGGTTGCCGCCGATCGAGCAGATTTCGTACGACGCGGGGTCGGGCGGGTACCACAAGCCATGCTGCGCGGCGGCCGCCTTCACCTCCGCGTTGAGCGCGCCAGGTTCGACCACGGCGACCCGAGAAGCGGGGTCGATCTCGATCGCCCGCATCCGCTCCAGCGAGATCACGATCCCGCCGTCAACCGCGGAGGATCCCCCGGACAAGCCGGTTCCAGCACCACGCGGCACGATCGGCACCTGGTGTTCGGCGGCCCAGCGCACCGCCGTCTGCACCTGGCCGGCATCCTCGGCACGAACCACCGCGATGGGGGTGCCTGCAGCCGCGTCCTGGGTCCAGTCGCGGCGGTACTTCTCCACCAGTTCCGGCGCAGTCAGCACCACCGAGTCGGGGAGTGCCGCAATGAGTCGAGCCAACGGTTCCACCCCTCGATGCAACCACGTCCCGGTGCTCTCGAGGCGGCGCGCCCACCCTGCGAGGCGCTAAGCGGACCAGAAGGCGAGGTTAAGCAGTCCTTAACCCCGGGCGGGCAAAGCTCTGTTCGGGGGTGCACTAGTGGCCGTCGGGCCTGTCGGCTCAGTAGGGTCGCAAGACCGATCCAGCCGAGGAGCGTCGTGACCGAGACGATCAAACTGTCCCCACAGTCCCGCCACTTCCAGAGCCGATTCACCTACGGCGCCGGCGCCAGCAGCGCCAAGCGACTGGCCGCTGTCGGTGCGCCGGCGTGGTTCGCCCAACAGCTGGCACCCGGGTCGGTTCCCGATAAGCCCGGTAACAAGGTCGACGACTGGTTCCCCGCACTGGGCTACTCCCCCCAGGAGTTGGTCAAGCGCGATCGGAGGGGCATCAAGCCGGGTTGGGAAGTGATGGCCGACCTGAATCGCTGGACCCTGATGCGGCGCACGATGAGCAACCGACAGCTCCACGAGTTGATGACCGAGTTCTGGTCCAACCTCCTGCACGTGCCCATCGACGACACCGATGCCTGGATGTTCCGGGTCGCCTACGACCGGACAATCCGCAAACACGCCTTCGGTCGTTTCGACCAGATGCTGGCGGCGGCCATTCCGCACGGCGCGATGGGGCTCTTCCTCGACAACGCCTACTCCACCAAGGACGCTCCCAACGAGAATCTCGGTCGCGAGCTGCTCGAGCTGCACACCGTCGGCGTGGGTCATTTCGACGAGCGCGATGTGCTCAACTCCAGCCGCATTCTGACCGGCTATCGCGTCGAGCTCTGGCCCGACCTCAAGCAGTGGTACGACAAGCCCTCCCACTACACCGGCCGGATCCGCGTCCTCGACTTCACCCACCCCAACAAGGACGCCGATGGACGCAAGGCCACCAAGGCCTACCTCGCCTATCTGGCCCATCACCCGGCCACGGCCAAACGCATCGCCCGACGGTTGTGCGTGCGATTCGTCAACGACGACCCGTCGGCCGATCTGGTGCGCACCGTCGCCCGCGCCTACACCCGCAACGACACCGCGATCGTCCCGACGCTCCAGGCGATGGTCGCCCACCGAGAGTTCGGCAAGTCGAAGAACAAGAAGGTCAAGCTGCCGATCGAGGACACGATCGGCACGGTCCGGGCTCTCCGTGCCCGGGTGACCAAGCCGCGCTCTGACAACCACTTCGCCAATGCCTTCCTCTGGGTCGCCAAGGACAACGGTCAGAGCGCCTACGACTGGCCGGCGCCCAACGGCTATCCGGAGCTCTCGGGCGCCTGGATCGGCCCCGGGCGGGTGCTGGACTCGATGGACTTCCATCGCAGCCTGGCTGCTGGGTGGTGGCCAAGCCAGGGCGTCCGCTACCGACGCTACGAATACTGGCTGCCCGACCTGCCGGCTACCTTCGGCGACCTCATCAACCACGTCAGCCTGCTGCTGCACAACCGCAAGGCTCCCAAGGCAGTGCGGGCAGCGCTCGCGATCCGCACCGGCATCCCGCTGACTCGGCGGCTCCGCGCCGAAGACGCCGAGGAGATCTTGGTGCAACAGGTCCTGCTGTCGTTGCTCGATTCCAAGAACCACATGAAGCGGTGATGACGGTGACTGCTCAAGCCTCCAATGCTCTGCCCAGCGCCGCGAGCGGCTGTGGCTGCCCGGACTTCAGCATCAGCCGACGGCGGCTGTTGGCCACCGCGGCCGCAACGACCGGCGTGATGGCGGGGGCCACGCTGTTCGGCGACAGCCTCCGTCAAGTGGCCTATGGCGCCACCGGCGGCAACATCGTGGTGGTCCTGTCTCTGCGAGGTGGCGCGGATGGCTTGTCGATCGTGGTCCCCAAGGGCGCCGATCACGACGTACTCATGCAGCTACGCCCCCGGGTCACGATCCCCCAGGACCGGCTCATCGGCGGCGACGCCAACTTCGGGCTGCATCCGGCCTTGGCGCCCCTCCTCCCGATGTGGCAAGCCGGCACCTTCGGTGCGGTGCACGGCATCGGACTACCCCAGCCCAACCGCAGCCACTTCGAGGCGATGGCCCAGATCGAGGACGCCGACCCGGCCTCCGTCGAACGGCGCGGCTGGATCAACCGGATGGTGGGTCTCGGCACCAACCCCAAGCCCGAGCAGCACATGGCGCTGGGGACGGCGATGGTGCCGCTGCAGTTGGACGGCCCGGCGCCGGTTCTCGCGGCGTACTCCGTCAACGGCCTGACGCTGCCCGACCTATGGGCGGACCGGCACATCGATGAGGCCGTGGTCCGCTCCTGGCGCGGAGGCGGTGCCTACAACAAGGCCGTGCGCCAAGCCGTCGGATGCACCACCAGACTGAAGAGCCTCGCCGCCTCCGACCCGGCGGCGCTGGCGACCGTGACCTACCCCGACGGGCCACTCAAGGACGTGCTGCTCAACACCGCGGCCCTGCTCAAGGCGGAAGTGGGTGCACGTGTAGTGACCATCGATTACGGCGACTGGGACATGCACACCGGCATGGGCAACGTCGACGACGGCTGGATGAAGGACCACCTCACCCATCTGGCGGAGTCGCTCAAGGCATTCTTCGACGACCTGGGTCCGATCGCTTCCCGAGTCACGTTGTTCACGATCAGCGAGTTCGGGCGCCGGGTGGAGGCCAACGGCGACGACGGCACCGACCACGGTTATGGCAACGCGATGCTGGTCATGGGCGCTGGGGTGAACGGCGGTCACGTGAGCGGGAGCTGGCGGCATCTGGATGCGCTCAACGACGGCGACGTGTCTTTGGCCCAGGACTACCGCAGCGTGATCTGGGAGGTGCTGAGCAAGCGCTTCCCGGAGATCTCCGGCAAGCGGTCCACGATCTTCCCGGGCTTCCTGCCCGAGACCATCGGCGTGATGGCCTGAACTGGCCGCACATCAGCGGGTGGGCTTTCTCCTAAGCCTGATCCTCGGGGCGGGACTGAAGCAGTCGTCGCGCGCGGAACACGGCTTCGACGGCTGTCGTGAGCTCCGTCTCGCCGTCTCCGACGTCGGCCGAATCCGCCGCCCACCCAACCACCGAATCCCGCGAGCTGACCGAGCGGACCCGCGCGACCAGTGCTTCACGCGGCATCCCGCGAAGAGTGAGCAGCACCCAGGCGTCGGTCTCCATCGCCCAGCCGACCTGGATGGCCAACGCCAGCGCATGTGCGCACAACGGGTGCCAGGCTAGGCAGGTGCAGGTGGCGGCAAGCGTGCCGAACCCGCCGATCAATTCCACGCCGAGCTCTTCGGCCTCCTCGACCAGGTCCAGCTCGAGCCGGCCGGAGAGCAACGCCGAGAGCCGGGTCGGGACCGAGGCCACCAACCGGGAGAACAACTCGATCTGCTCGCTGTCGAGTACGCCGACACTGAGGGTGGCTTCCGCGGCCTCGGGTCCATGAGTGGCCACTAGCGCGCGCCCCTCCACCACCCGGATGGCCCCGAGCTGCCCCGACCGGGCGAGCCGACGAGCCCGCATCCACTCGGTTTCGTCGGACCTGCTCTCCTCGACCATCCGCTGCCAGGCCCTCGACCACCACTGTCGTTGCGGCGGCGCGGCCGAGCGCCGAGCGACCGGGGGACAGATGAGCGTCATCAGTCCTCGGCCTCCGGTTGGGAGGGCCGCAGCCGGACCAGGTCGTGCAGTTGGTCGTCGTCGAGTTCGGTGAAGGCGATCTCCCCGCCGCCCAGCACGGCTTCGGAAAGCTCGCGTTTGGTCGCTAGGACCAGATCGATCCGCTCTTCCAGGGTGCCGCGGGTGATCAGTCGATGAACCTGCACCACGCGTTCCTGGCCGATCCGGTGCGCGCGATCGGTGGCTTGATCTTCCACTGCGGGGTTCCACCAGCGGTCGAAGTGGATGACGTGATCGGCCCGGGTGAGGTTGAGGCCGGTGCCACCGGCTTGCAAGGAGAGTAGGAAGACCGGAGCCGAGCCCTCCTGGAAGCGGCGCACGAGGCCGGGTCGAGCCGCGACCGGGGTGCCGCCGTGGAGGAACTCGTGCGCGATCCCCCGGGTGGTCAGGTGGCGCTCCAAGAGCCGCGCCATCGCGACGTACTGGGTGAAGACCAGCGCCGCGCCGTCCTCGGCGATCACCGTGTCCAACAACTCGTCGAGCAGAGCCAGCTTCTGTGAGCGGCCGGCCAATTTGGGGTTGGTTTGGCGCAAGAACTGGGCTGGGTGATTGCAGATCTGCTTGAGCCCGGTCAGCAACTGCAACACCAAGCCGCGCCGGGAGTCCGCGTCAGCGCGACTGATCCGCTCCATCAACTCGCGCACGTAGCCTTCGTAGAGAACCGTTTGCTCGCGAGTCAGCCCGAGCGGATGGTCGGTCTCGAACTTGGCCGGCAGTTCGGGCGCAATGCCCGGATCGCTCTTCCGACGGCGCAGCACGAACGGTGCGATCAGGTCGGCGAAACGTCGAGTCAACTCGGGATCGACCCGGGCTTCTATCGGCGCCGCCCACGCGCGGCGGAAGGCTAGCCGGCTGCCGAGCAGGCCTGGCGTCGTCCAGTCCAAGATCGACCAGAGGTCGCCCAGATGGTTCTCCACGGGGGTACCCGTCAAGGCGATGCGGGCACCGGACTCGATGGTGCGCAACGCGCGGGCGGTGCCCGTCCTGGCGTTCTTGATGTGCTGCGCCTCATCGGCGACGACGAGATCCCAGTCGACCTCGGCCAGCCGCGCGGCATCGCGACGCATGGTGCCGTACGTGGTGAGGACGAACCCGCTGGCTCCCACCAGTTCTCGCGAGGCACCGTGGAACCGGCGATGCGGCGTACCCGGCGCGAACCGCTCGAGCTCGGCCTCCCAGTTGCCCAGCAGGCTGGCCGGACAGACAACCAGCGTGGGGCCGGTCGCTCCCTCCGCGCGCCGATGCAGGTGCAGCGCGATCACGGTGACCGTCTTCCCCAACCCCATGTCGTCGGCCAGGCAGGCTCCGAGCCCGGCCTCGGTGACCGCGGACAGCCAGGTGAATCCTTGACGCTGGTAGTGCCTCAGCGTGGCCCGGAGCCCGGCCGGATCCGGCAGCGGCGGCAACTCTTGAAAGCCGGCGATCCGGTCGCGCACCTTGAGCAGGCTCGCGCCGACGACGACCTGCTCGCCAAGATCGGTCATATCCGGTGCGACCCCGGAGAGTGCCACCCCGAGGGCTTCGGCGGGCTTGACGGTGCGGATGATGCGCTTCTTGGCCCGGCGGGCAGTTTTCGGGTCGACGACCACCCAGTTGTCCCGGAGCTTGATCACCGGACTGGTGGCCGCGGCCAGCTGATCCATCTCCGCTTGGGTCAACGGGTCGCCGTCCAAGGCGATCCGCCACTGGAAGGCGAAAAGCTGCTCGCGGGCCAGCGGCGGAGATTCCAACGGTAGGTCAGGCCGGGTGCCGCTGCTGGTCGGGGCGTGATCGAGCACCGCGCTGGTCATGAGATCCCGCCCCAGTTCGCGAGGCCACAGGACATCCACCCCCAGCTCTTGAAGAGCGGCGACACCGGAGTCGAGCAGGTCCAGAAGCTCGGTGGACTCCAGGGTCAGCTCATCGGGCACCACCCGGTCGCACAAGGGCTCGAGCACCGGCCACGCCTCGGCGGCGGCACGCAATGCGATGGCGGCGTGGGTGCGCGCCCGCTGGCCGAAACCGTGGCCCGCTCGCACCAGCGGATCGTCCGACCACAGATCGGCAGCGTCACAGACATGGAGCGGGTTGCGCTGGTCATGGGCTTGTGGAACGACCCGGATCCGCCCGCTGCGCAGGTCTCCGTCATCGGCCTCGACGCGCAGGCTGAGGGTTACAACGACCGGCAGATCCGGTTCGGCCTCCAGCTCATGGAGGCGCTTGGCCAGGCGCGTCTCGAACGACGGTCGTGCTGGTGGGGGTGCCTGACGGGCCACCTGGTCGGGCCGGCGCTGAGGCATCGCGTCGACCACCGCATCGACGACCAGCTCCACCCATCGGATCGCGGTCGGCAACGGGCATTCGGGATAGCACCGTGCCGCCGCCAGCAATTCGATGCGCTCGCGCAGTTCGGCGGTTCCCCATAGGGGTTCCCAAGCCCCCTCGCGCGGGTGAAACCGGCCCGCAGCCACCTCCTGGAGCCCTAACAGCACGGCTCCACCGAGCAGATGCACGCTCGGGTGTACGCCGGCACGCCCGAGGCTGCGCGTCAGCGGGGCAACCGCCGTACGGACCGGCAGCCGGATGCTCCGGCGCCCATCGCTGAGCTCGATGAGGCCACTGCCGGGTGGATCGGCCGGCAGGATCGTGGCCGGACCGGTCACTGGGAAGAAGCCCGGCTCCGGGCGTGACCCTCCCGTTGATCCGCTCACGAACACCTCCGACCATTCCCAATACCACTACCTCCGGCTGAAATCTCCGTCGGCCGAAGGACAGTTCGAAATCCATTCATTAAATCGTCTCGTGTCCTTGAACTTCGCTTCGGACGCCTGACGTTTTGAGTTCGAACTAATACGCTGCATGAAGGATGCGCCTGGCCACTCACCCCCCAACGACAATGCCCAGCGCACCCAGAGTCGGCGGATCACCGCCCCCCCGGGTCCGCCGGCTCGCCATGTTGGCAAGCAGGTGCCGGGGTCGCCAGCAGCATGAACGTGGCCGTCGAGCTACCAGATCCGCACCCGCTGATCGGGGTCGAGCCAGAGCTCATCACCGGGGCCGGTCGCGAAGGCCGCATGGAACTCATCCAGGTTGCGCACGATGTTTGCGCGGAACTCCGGCGGACTGTGCGGATCGACGGTGAGGTATTGCCGTTCAAGCTCGGCTCGGCGCTTGGTGCGCCAGATGTAGCCCCAGTTCAGGAACAGCCGTCGGCTCTCCTCGGTGGTCACTTCTCCACCCTGAGAGATGAGGTAGGCCTTGTGTCCGATCGTCAATCCGCCCAGGTCACCGATGTTTTCCCCGACGGTGAGGCTGCCGCTGACGTGCTCGCCGGGCAGGTTGCGCGGCTCGAAGGCGTCGTACTGCTCGATCAGCGCCTTGGTCTTCACCCCGAAGGCTGCTTTGTCGTCGGCGGTCCACCAGTCGTTGAGGTTGCCGAACTCGTCGAACTGCGCACCTTGATCGTCGAATCCGTGGCCGATCTCGTGCCCGATGACCGCGCCGATGCCGCCGTAGTTCTCCGCCGGGTCGGCGTCGGGGGCGAAGAAGGGCTTCTGCAGGATCCCCGCCGGAAAACAGATCTCGTTGGTGCCGGGGTTGTAGTAGGCGTTGACGGTCTGCGGCAACATGAACCACTCGTCGCGGTCAACCGGCGCACCGATCTTGGCGAGCTCCCGATCGGTGTCGAATGCCGCAGCGGCGCGCACCGAGGCCATCAGGTCGCCTGGTTGCACTACGAGGGCGGTGTAGTCGCGAAACTTCTCCGGATATCCGATTTTGGGCCTAAAAGTAGCCAACTTGTCGTAAGCACGCTGTTTGGTCGCCTCCCCCATCCAATCGAGAGCGCTGATCGATTGGCGATATGCCTCAAGGAGATTAGCGACCAAGTCGTCCATCATCGCCTTGGAGGTGGGCGGGAAGTGCCGGGCAACATATTCCCGGCCAAGAGCCTCCCCCAGCGCCCCCTCGACCAAGGTCACTCCCCGCTTCCACCGAGCCCGCAATTCGGGCGTGCCCGCCAGGGTGCGGGCGTAGAAGTCGAAGTTGGCCTGCACGAAGTCGTCGGAGAGATAGGGCGCGGCCGCGCGCGCGATCTTCAGGGCTAGCAGGGTGCGCCACTCCTCGATCGAGACCTCTTCGAGGACCGTGGAGAGATGTGCGTAGTAGGAGGGCTGGCGGACGTTGACCTCGGCAAGGGTCTGCTCACCGCCACCGATCGCACGCACGTAGCGCGCAAAGTCGAAGCGGGGGCAGAGCTCTTGCAGGGCCGCGAAGTCGTGCAGGTTGTAGCAGCGGATGACGTCGCGAGTCTCGGCACGCTCCCAATGGCCCTCGGCCAGCCGCGTCTCGATGCGCAGCACGGTCGCCGCGGCGTTCGCGGGGTCCTCGAACCCGATCAGGGTGAACATCCGCTCCATGAAGCCGAGGTAAGCGGCGCGGATCTCGGCGAACTTCTCGTCACGGTAGTAGGACTCATCGGGCAGCCCCAGCCCGCCCTGAACGAAGTTGACCACGTAGCGATCGGAATTGCGGTCGTCGGTGTCGACGTAGCTCCCGAACAGGCTGGAGCCGCCGATCCGCTCGAAGCGGCCGAGGAACTCAGCGAGCTCACCGAGATCGCCCACCGACACCGCTTCGGCCAACAGATCCTGCATCGGCTCGGCACCCAGAGCCTCGATCCGCTCCTCATCCATGAAGGCGGCATAGAGGTCGGCGATCTTGCGGGCCTCGCCCTCCGCGGCCGGGTCGGCCGCCAACTCCTCCACGATGTCGCGGACCTGTTGCTCGGCGGTGTCGGCCAAAGTGACGAAGGGTCCCCACCTGGAGCGGTCTGCGGGGATCTCGGCAGTCTCCAGCCAGGTGCCGTTGACGTGGCCGAAGAGATCGTCTTGCGGGCGGATGTCGGCAGCCATGCCGTCACGGGCGTCATCGAGGATGGTCACGGGCTTACCCTAGCCAGCCCCGGTGACATCGCAGCGGTGTGCGGCCCCGACGTGCGACCCCGTCGGATCACCAGCCCACTTCTGTTGAGTGGCGCCGCGCCAAACTTCAGGCGCCGCGGTTGCGCCACTCCTGCTTGGAAGCGACGCCGAGCAGGACGTAGATGAGCAGCGCATTGATCGCCGCGAACAGGAGCCCGCCGGTGACCAGGCCCATCGGCGACGACTGGGTGAGCTGGCCAAGGCCACTACCGATCGTTTCGCCGCGTACGACGGCGTAGGCCAAGGCGGCGACGACCGCCATCACCGCGGTCAGGCCGAGGACCCCGAGAGAGGCCAGCATGGTGAAGCTGCGGCGCTCGAAGTCGCTGGGCAGCCGGCCTTCGTCGCGGACGAAGTTCTGCCCGACCACCAGAGCCAGCAGTCCCGGCGTGACCATCGCGAACGCGCCACCGATCTTGGTCACCGCATAGAGCACGACCAGGGCGCTGCCGATCACCAGGTAAAGACCCAGGAAGCGAGGCAGATAACGGGTGATGGGGCTCGGCTCCATGCGCGTCACATTAGTGGCGCGGCAGGCGCCTGTTCCCTGACCTGGCTGATTCTCCGATCACTTCGGAGTCACCACTCGGTTCATCTCGAAGTGCATCGGGTCGGTCCATCGCCAGTCGCCGCCCAACCGTTGGGCCGATCGGCACGAGTGTGCGTGGAAGCACCGAATTCTTGGCCCAAGTGGTGCCGTTGCGCACACTCGCCCGGCTCCGTCGAGGTCAGCGGGGTTCGACCACTCGGTTCATCTCGAAGTGCATCGGGTCGGTCCACCGCCAGTCGCCGCCCCAGGTGAAGCCCCACTTCTTGAAGATCGAGACCACCGTGCGATCGATTTGGCCCGCGGTGCCGCGCTGGTTTCCGGGGACGTTGAGGTCCAGGGCGATGCCGAAGGCATGCAGGCTCAGCTCGGTGGTATTGGCGATGAAGCGCGGGTAGTAGCAGCCGGCGTACTCATCGGGGTGGATGCGATCGGCCAACCCGCGCGCCTGGATCTCGGCGAGCGCGGCGCGCAACTGGGGCATCAGCACCCGATGGCAGGTGACCGGACCCAGGATCGGCATCACCTCGGTACGAATGTTGGCGCTCACCCAGGTCGGGTCCGGGGCGATTCGCCCCCCGCCCAGCACGCGATAGGAGAAGCTCCCGACCGCGGCGGCGACCGAGCCGCCCGTCAGCACCGCGGTCTGTTGCACGGTGATGTCGAGATTCGGGCCCAGGATCTGCACCGAGGTGTCCTTGCCGACGATCTTCTCGATGAGGGGACGCACCGCTTGTGGCGCCGCCGACCCGGTGCTCACCAGCATGGCGTTGCCGCTGGGCATCCCCAGGGTCGCGGCATAGGTGGTGTTGACGATCGCGTCGATCTGCGGGACTTGAGGCGCATAGGCGCCGATGTGCACCGCTGTGGCGGCGGCGTCATTGCCCAGGTGCAGGCTGCCGGTGTCGTCCTGGAGCCGCTCGCCAACCTTCTGGACAACGGCGAGTTCGCCTTGAGCAAGTCGGTCCCAGACCACCTGCTCCCGGGCTGTCGGCACTGGCACGAAGCGCCGGTAGCCGGAGGGTTCCACCGCCGCGACCTTGAGGATCCGATCCTGGACGGCGACCTGGGCCAGGCTGAACTGCTCGGTCGCGGTGACCCGCTTGAGCGCCTGGATAGCGGCGACCTGCTCCGCGGTCAACGCGGTCTGTGCATGCACGAGCAGATCGGGGCCGGCGTGGATCCCCTCGAAGCCGCCGGGCGCTGGGAGGGCGTGCGAGGGATCGAGAACCGGCCCGGACGCCGACGGGTCGGCCGTGACGCTGGGGGTAGCGCCGTTCGATGTGACCGATCCCCCGACTGAGGGCGTGGTGGCCGCGCTCGAGCCGTCGGCGGGCGAGGTATCCACGGTGCCGCAGCCCGCGGCGGCGAGAGCCAGAAGCGCGGCGGCCGAGTGCAGCGCCACCAGCCGGCGCGCAGGCAGGCGAATCCGCAGGCTGTGCCCGATCAATTTCCACGCCTCCCCGTTGAACAGCGACATCCAGGGTAGGTCGGCTGGTGGAATAGGGGGATGACTTCGGCGAATCCAGGTGGGTCGGCTCGATCACGTTGGTTGTGGCTCATGGCGCCGCCTCCCCGGGTGGGCGTGCCAGCCATCCTCGCTCGCGTGCTGCTGGGCGCCTTCCTGCTGTTCGCCGGCATCGGTCACTGGACCTTCTCCCGGGAGACCTTCCAAGCCCAGGTCCCGACGTGGGTACCCATGGACCCCGACCTGGTGGTCCTGCTGTCTGGAGTCGTCGAGATCCTGCTCGGGCTCGGCTTGCTGCTGCTACCGCGCTGGCGGGTGCTCCTGGGATGGGCGGCCGCGCTCTTCTTCGTCGCGATCTTCCCCGGCAACCTCGCGCAATGGTCCGAGGGCCGCGACGCCTTCGGGCTCGACTCCGAAGGCGCCCGACTCATTCGTTTGTTCTTCCAGCCCGTGTTGATCGCCTGGGCGCTCTGGTGCACCGGCGCGTGGCGCGCGTTCCGTCAGCGCACCTGATCCGCGCTCACTGCGGAGGCGGCGGGGCGCCGTCGGTCATGCCGCCTCCGCCGGCGGGGGTGCGGGTGTCGACGGCGACCGACAGGGTGACCGTGAGGCCGTTGTCGATGTCGCCGGAGAGAACCAAGGACTCACCGTCACCCAAATTGCCCGCGCAATCGGCGTTCCCGAGGAACCATCTACCGCCACCAACCCAATCAGGGTCCCCGAGCCGTTAAGAGGGGCTGTCGTTTTCCCGGATCGTGGGGCCGATTTATGTGTGTTCCGGCTATGCCGTCAGGAGGGATTCGCACATGGCGATGAAGGCAGACGGATCTCTTGTTGATAGCAGGCCATGTGCGATTGCTCCCGCTAGCGTCTGGGTGCCCATACCCGTGTAGGTGTACAGCAGTGCCTCTGTTCGCATGAGCGCCTGGCCGGCGGCAATCATCCGTGCTTCTGCGATTTGGGGATCGAGATCGATCTCCCCTTCAAGGGCGTCCTGCCAGACTTCCCAGGCCGGAGTCGATGCTGCCGAGGCCTCGCGGCGTAAACGAAGCAGCGCTGACAACGCCGAGGGGTCACCCGCCTCTAGGCGCGCACCCAGAGCGACTAGCTCAGCGGACCCGGACTCCTTGATCACGGCGTGGGCCACCCTACGAGCCAGACCCTCGGCCACCACTGGGTCCAGTGCCAGCACCTTGTCGGCGATAGACCTGGGAAGAGCCGGAATACCGACCCCATCCGACTCCACACGGGACTCCATGAGATCCCAGGCGTCCTGCAACTCAACCGGAGAGACCTGCAAGTCAAACCAGTCGCCGTCCTGTTCAAGCACCGCTTCCGGGTCGAGGCCATGCAGTAGGCACACCACCTCATACCCCTGTCGTTCGGTCTCGTCGTCAGAAACTCGACCGACTACCGACCGCACAAGCTTGCGCGACCGTGGCGGCACCTCCGAGAAATCCTCTATCGGGAACTCCACGACCGATCCCGACCGGCCACGTGAGGCCCATTGGACGATGACCGCACCGTCGACATCCCAGTAGACACTCGCCGCTAACCCGCCCTTCGACAACGGGCGCAGAACAGGATCCAAACTCCCTAGGTGACCGTTGGGCTCCCAGATCGCCACGTGATCACCCATCAGGGACACGCGCGCCAACCCCGACCCACCCGCAGACGGGTCATCGACCGGGTCAGGCGCCGCAGCAGGAGTCGCATCCAACACCTTGAGCACGCGAGCCAAGGCGGCGCCACTCACCAAGGTAAAACACCCCGGATGATCCGCATCGACGATCATCGGGGTGACCCCGATGGTGGAGCGGTCCAATACGAGTCGCAGAGCCGACTCTCTTCCTCCTCGGTGCAGTCCACGAACGCGTCCCCGCGCCCTCGAATGACGGTCACGCCCGAAGGAAACGTGCTCACCACCGAGGGATCGACGGATGGCGCAACCGATGAACTCGGAGCCTGAACTGTTGGCTTCGACTCCGGATCCACCACGACCTGGGTCTGCGCCCCACACCCGGTCAACACCAGGACGACCAAAAGTGAGGCCCCGACCCTCGCCCACGAGACAGAACAACCGTGAAACATCCCACGTCCCTCGCTACAAGATTCGGACACAGAAAATCATCATACGTACGCAAGATTCGGTTCCGGTTGAAGAATCCGCCGAGCTTACCCCCCGATCGACGGTTGTCACTGGAGGGGATGTATCGGACGTGGCACCCGTACCGCGGCGGTCGCGGACGCCGAAGACGACGACGTGGCGTCGCTTGTGCTCGACGCGCCAGCAGAACCGGAGGAATCCGGGGCTATAGGCCAAAAAGTGTGTCCGCCTGAGGGGCGTTCCGGCAGGTCAGCGCGGCGTTTCTCCTCGTAGTCATTCCGATGGGGGTATGACCGGCAGGGTGGTGGACATCCAGGCACTTGCGGGCTATGCGGCGGACGGCTCAAACGCAACGGCACCACCAGCGCCGGCCGGACCCGATGGCGCTGCACAAGCTGTGGCGCGTCGTCGACCAAGCCACGACCGGACCTCACCCGTCGCGCCGAACTAGACCGGTTCGTGGGCTGGATCCTCGGCCCGGTCGGACAAGCCGCGGCGGCATCGGGGAAGACCGCGAGAACGTTTCGCCGCAACACCGCATGGTGTTGGCTGGTCGAACCCGAACTCACCGTCACCGGAGAGGGCTACGACGAGATCCAGATCGATGGGATCTACCTGTCCTCGAACTGGTGCTGCCTTATCGCCCTGCACCGCGGCAAGGTCATCGCCTGGCAATGGTGCGACCGGGAGAAGACCGGCGCTTGGCGCGCGTTCCGTCAGCGCGCCTGACCGCGCTTACTGCGGAGGCGGCGGGGCGCCGCCGGTCATGCCGCCTCCGCCGGCGGGGGTGCGGGTGTCGACGGCGACCGACAGGGTGACCGTGAGGCCGTTGTCGATGTCGCCGGAGATCGAGCCGAGCTGATGCTCGACCCCGTCGGCGAAGATCATGTCCGTCTCCAAGCTGAGCCGAGAGAGGTTGGCGGCCGAGTTGGGGTAGTCCGCGCGAGCGTAGACCTCGTCGCAGATGTCCTTGCCGAAGGCTAGCTGCGAGGTGGCGATCGCCGATGTCGCGTCGGTGATCGACGCCTCGTCGGGGTAGACCTCGAAGTGCACGTGCGGCCAGCGCCCGGCGTAGCAGCCGGGAAACACGGTGGTGAAGCTGACCTGACCACGCTTGTCGGCGATCTGGACCCCGCGGCAGAAGTTCTCCTCGGTGACGCCGTCGTTGTACATCGAGTAGCGGCCCTCGCCGTCGCAGTGCCACACGTAGACCGCGGCGCCGGCGAAGGCCACCCCGCCCTCGGCCAGGTCCTTGATGTTCATCGTCAAGGTAAGCGGCGTGCCCGGCGCGGCGGCGGTGCTGTCCCCGAAGCTGCGCGAGATGTCGCTGCGCACCACCCCGCTCTGCTGGAGTACGTCGGGGCCGTTCGACCCGTCGCCGGGATACGGTCCAGCCGTCTCCTCCGGGATCTCCCCGACTGCGGCGGCCCCAGACGCCGAGGACGACGTGGCGCCGCTCGAACTCGCGGTGCCTGCTGGACCGGACGACTCCCCCACGCCGCAGGCAGCCACTCCGACGCCCACCGCGCCGAGGCCGAAGGCCCGCAGGACACCTCGTCGACCCAGCAGGGTCACCAGGTCGAACTGCAAGCCCTGATCCACGACCGGCTCATCCGGCTTGACAAGAGGGCGTCCTTCGAAGGTGGGCTGATCGCTCATGTCGAGCAGTCAACCCTGCCCACCTGTGTGCCGCATTTGAAACGACTGTGGCCAGGGCAGCAGCCCCGGCCACACGTCAGCGTTCACCCGTCAGCCGGATGCGGGACACGTCAGCGACGCGCCTTGATCTCCTCGACGATTGCCGGGACGACTTCGTGCATGTCGCCCACCACGGCGTAGGTCGCCTTGGTCATCATCGGCGCCTCGGCGTCGGTGTTGATCGCGAGGATCACCTTCGACGAAGAGCAGCCGGCCCAGTGCTGGATGGCGCCGGAGATGCCGCAGGGGATGTAGATGTCGGGGCTGATCCGCGAACCGGTCTGCCCGACCTGCTCGTGGTGCGGACGCCAGCCCAGCGAGGTGACCACACGCGAGACACCGAGGGTGCCGCCGAGCAACTCGGCCAACTCGATCACGTTGCCGAAGCCGTCGGGGCCACCGGCACCACGTCCGGCGCCGACGACCACCTTGGCGGTCTTCAGCGAACCGGACTGGTCGGCAGGACGCGGGACCACCTCGACGACCCGAGCGACCAGGTCGGCCGCGGAGACCTCGGCGTTGACCGGGATCACGCTGACCGCGGTCGGTGCCGCCGCGGCCTCGGGTTCCACGGCGTGCCCGGCCACGGAGAAGACCGCCGGACGGTCGTCCAACTGCACCTCCTCCAGCGCGGCACCGCCAACCACCTGACGGGTCACCACGAAGGGCGCGAGCCCGCCGAAGGAGACCACATTGGCGGCGTTGGCCACACCCAGGCGCGCACCCACGTGCGCGAGCACCTCGTTGCCACGCGACGTGCCGGCCGCGGTCACCACGACCGCGCCCTTGGCCTTCTGCACGGCCTGCACGGCTGCGGCCCACGCGGCACCGGAGTACGCCGAGAACGCGTCACCGCTCGCGACATGAAGCTCTCGGACGCCGTAGGCGCCGAGCTGGCTCACCAGCGTCGAGGACGGCTCGCCGATCACCACGCAGTCGAGTGGGACGCCGCCACCCGCGGCGCCCAGCGACCGAGCGAAGGTGATGGTCTCCAGCGACACCTCGGTCGCTGTGCCGTCGGCTTCGGTTTCGATCAACACGACGATCATCGGCCCACTCCCAGCTGTCCGAAGAGATCCACGACCGCACCCGCCGCACCCGGGCCTTCGCCGAGTACGACCGCGGTGCTCGCCTGCTTGGGCGGCAAGGTCAGCCGCACCCGGCCGGCACCCTTGGGCGCCGCCTCGGGCTGGCGGGTCTCGATCTCGATCTTCTTCGCCTTCATCCGGCCCGGGATCGTGGGATAGCGCGGCTCGACGCCGCCCTCTAGGACCGTCACGACCGCCGGAGCCGGCACCCGATAGGTCTCCTGACCCTCGGGGCCGTCACCCACGGCGGTGATGGAACCGCCCGAGACCTCGACCGTCGCCATCCCATTGACCACCGGGCGGCCCAGCTCGTAGGCGAGCCGGATCCCGACCTGGTGATCGCCGGAGTCGGCGGCGTCGTTGCCCAGCAAGATCACGTCGTACGTCGTTCCCGCGGCTTCGTGCGCCTTGACCACGGCAGCGATCTCCCGGGCCACATCAGCCGGCCCGAAGGTCGAGGGATCCGCCTCGACATGCACCGCAGCGGTGCAGCCCAGCGCCAACGCGTTGCGCAACTGCTCGACCGCTTCGGGCGCCCCGAGAGTGAGGACGGTGGCGCTGCCGCCACCGGCCGCGGCGATCTGGATAGCGAGTTCGACCGCGCACTCCTCGTGTGCCGAGGTGGTGAAGCCGACGTAGCGCCCATCGACCGACTGCTCGTCGGCGGTCAGCAGCACCTCACCGGAGGAGTCCGGTACGCGCTTGATGCACACCAGGACGTTGCTCATGGCGTTCCCTTCTCAGCTTTCTCGTGTCTCGATCGGGCGATCAGGCGCGGATGCGCTCGTTGCTCGGATCGAAGGCCGAGGTGGCATCGACGGACACGATCGTCACCGGGTACAGCTCCTCCATGTAGGAGACGGCCAGCTCGTTGCCGAGCACCGCTGCCTCCGGCGGGAGGAAGGCGAGCAGCAGGTGCTTGCCCAGGCTCGGAGCCGAACCTGCCGTGGTGACGTAGGGGTGGTGGCCGTGGCCGTCGGTCAGCGTGCCGCCGTCACGGGTGAGGATCGGCTCGCCGCCCAGCATGTAGCGCTTGATGCCGCTGGCCGAGGTGTGATCCTCCACCTGCAGTGTGCACAGCACCGCTGCCGGAGCCGACTCGCGCTGGGCAAGGTAGGCCGCCTTGCCGACGAAGTCGGCGGCCTTGACCTTGGGGCGCTGCATGCCGGTCTCGACGATCGACCGCTCGGCGTCGAGCTCCGCGCCGAACGCGCGGTAGCCCTTCTCCAGGCGACCGGTCGTGCCGTAGACGCCGATGCCCACCGGGATCGCGCCGTGCAGGGCGCCCGCGGCGTGAAGGGCGTCCCACAAGGCGCCGCCCTGGTCGAAGGGCAGGTAGAGCTCCCAGCCGAGCTCGCCGACGTAAGAGATCCGGGAGGCGAGAACGGTCAGGTCGCCCGCCGCGGTGCGGACGGTGATGTCGCGACACGCGCCGAAGCCGAAGCCCTCGTTGCTCACGTCGTCGGAGGTGATCGCGGCAAGGATCTCGCGGGACTTGGGGCCCCAGATGCCGATGGTGGTGTATTCGGTGGTCCGGTCGATCGTCTCGACGGCCTGACCCTCTGCCGCGACCCCGCGAGCGATGTCACCGAACCACTTCTTGTCGACCATGCCGTGCGCGCCACCGGTCACCACCCGGAAGTGGTCCTCACCCAGCCGCATCACGGTGAGGTCGGAGACGAAGCCGCCCTTGGCGTCGAGTACCGGGGTGTAGATGACCTTCCCGACCGGTACGTCGCACTGCGAGACGCAGGCGCGCTGCACCGACTCCAAGGCACCGGGGCCCTCGAGGTCAAAGATGGCGAACGCGGTCAGGTCGACGATGCCGGCGGCCTCCCGCATGCGCAGGTGCTCGGCGTTGATGACCGGGCTCCACCAGCGGGCATCCCACTCGTGCTCGCGCGGCATCACGGCGTCGCCGTACTCAGCCACCAGCGGTGCGTTGACTTCGTACCAGTGCGGCCGCTCCCAGCCGGCGGCCTCGTAGAACACCGCACCCATCGCCTTCTGCGATTCGTGCATCGGCGAGAAGCGGATGTCGCGGTTCGACTCGTACTGCTCGGCCGGGTGGACGATGCCGTAGGTCTTGTTGAAGGCCTCGGAAGTGCGCGCCTTGACGTGCACCCGCTCCTGCTGGTGGGAGTAGAACCGCGCGATGTTGGAGTGCGAGACGTCGATGTCGCTGTAGCCGCGGGTCATCCACTCGGCAACGGCGCGCCCCACACCCGGGCCTTCCTTGATCCACACGGCGGCGGCGGACCACAAGTTGCGGACCTCGGGGGTCTCGCCCAGGATCGGCCAGCCGTCGGGGGTCAGCGAGAGCAGACCGTTGATGGCGTAGCGGATCTCGGCGCCCTCGGCACCCAACAGCTCCGGCATCAGCTCGAATGCCTGCTCCAGCTGCGGGTCGAAGTCCTCCTCGGTGAAGGGGAGCTCGGTGGGGGAGAGCTTGGACTGCTCGATCGAGGGGATGTCCTCGGGGTCGTGCAGGATCGGGCGGTGGGCATAGGAGCCGACCTCCATGTCGGCGCCGTGCTGGCGCTCGTAGCAGAAGGTGTCCATGTCGCGCACGATCGGGAAGGAGATCTCGCCTTCCTTCTCCGACAGCTGCGGGCACGGGCCGACCGAGATCATCTGGTGCACGGCCGGGGTCAGCGGGATCTCGGCGCCGGCCATCTTGGCGACCTTCGGGCTCCACACACCACAGCAGATGACGGCGTACTCGGTTTCGATGTCGCCCTTGTCGGTGCGGATCCGCTTGACGGCGCCATCCTCGACGTCGATGCCGACGACCTCGGCATTCGGTACGACGGTGAGCACGCCAGACGCGAGCGCCTTCTCACGCATGATCGTGCCCGCGCGCAACGAGTCGACCACGCCGACCGAAGGGGTGTAGAACGCGCCGATGAACTGGTCGGTCTCGATGAACGGCACGTGCTCCTTGACGAACTCCGGGCTCACCAGGCTCGACTCGATGCCCCACGCCTTGGCGCTGGACATGCGGCGACGCAACTCCTCCATGCGCTCCTCGGTGCGGGCGATCTCGAAGCCGCCCGACTGGGTGAAGACGCCCATCTCCTGGTACTGGCGCACCGAATCCAAGGTCAGATCGGTGATCTCCCGGGAGTGGTCCACGGGGAAGATGAAGTTGGAGGCGTGGCCCGTCGAGCCACCGGGGTTGGGCAGCGCGCCCTTGTCGATCTGGACGATGTCGGTCCAGCCGTTGTTGGCGAGGTGCCAGACGATCGAGTTGCCGACGATGCCGGCGCCGATGACGACGACCTTGGCGGTCGAGGGAACGTCAGCCATGGGGGTGCCCTTCGTTGATTTGTTGCGCATCATGCAACCTATTGCGCAATATGGAACGTGGCTAGTGTCCTAGCCGCACGGAAAGACTGTCAACTGCGCGCCGCCAACGAACCCAGGCCAGAAAGGCAGCAAGAGCCAGAAACAGCAAGAGCGGCCGCACCGGAGTGCGACCGCCCTGAGCGTGTTGCTGTGCACGTGTCTGTGCAGGCGTGCTGGGACCCGGAAACCGGATCCGGATCACTCAGTCCCAGTCGAGACCGCCGCGGCGCCATTCGTAGGCGTAGGCGATGCAGATCGCGGCCAGGAAGAGCACCACCGACAGCAGCCCGAACCAGCCGAGCGAGTCGAAGTGGATGGCCCACGGGACCAGGAACATGATCTCGACGTCGAAGATGATGAAGGTCATCGCGACGGTGTAGTACTTCACCGGGACGCGACCGTTCTCGGCTCGCGGCGACGGCTCGATGCCGCACTCGTAGCGATCGAGCTTGGCCCGGTTGTAGCGCTTGGGGCCGATCGCGGCGCTCATGATGATCGAGAAGATCGCGAAGCCGGCCGCCAACAGCATCAGCACCAGCACGGGGAAGTAGAGATCCACGGGCTTAGGCTAACGCGCGACTTCGGTGAGCGACTAGTCGAGGTCGCCTGATGATGCGTCCGCTGGATCGGCCCTCAGGGGATCGGCCGCCGGAGAATCCGCCGGGGTCGCTTCTTCGGCCGGCACCTCCGGGTCACCCACCAGGTCTTCGAGGAAGACCTTGGTGAAGGCCAGCAGGGGTACGGCGAAGAGCGCGCCGGCAATCCCCGCCAACAGCCCGCCGGCGCTCACCGACAGGATCACCGCGAAGGGGTGCAACGAGAGCGCCTTGCCCATCAGCAGCGGCTGCCAGACGTTGCTCTCCACCTGCTGGACCACGAGCACAACGAGCAGCATGATCACCGCGGCTTGCGGTCCCTCGAACGCCAAGGCCACCAGGACCGCCAGGAACCCGGAGAGGAACGCTCCGAGAACCGGGATGAAGGAGGTCATGAACACGATCAGGGCGATCGGCTGCACGTAGGGCAGCCCCAGGAAGTAGGCGCCCAGAGCGATGCCGACCGCGTCGACGGCCGCAACCACGGTCTGCGTGCGGATGTAGGCGCCGATTGCCGTCCAGCCAGAGGAGGCGGCGTGGTCGAGACGCTCGCGCCCGGCCTTGGGGAACAACCCCACGAACCACAGCCACATGTTGCGGCCGTCCGCTAGCAGGAAGAAGGCGGCAACTAGGGCCAGCACCGCACCCACGACGAGAGAGGCGGCCGAGGATCCGGCAGCCAGCGCCCGCTTGGCGACCTCCGAGCCGTTGCTCTTCAACCAGTCCTGGGCCGACTGCAGCGCCGATTCGATCTCGTGCGTGCCGATGCCCAGATCGAGCTGGTTCAGCCAGTCCTGGCTGCGCTGCAGGATGTCGGGCAGCGAGTTGTAGAAGTCCGTCACGCCTTCGACCAATTGGCTGCCCGAGATCCAGAAGCCCAGGGCGATGAGGGAGAGGAACCCCACCAGAAGCAGCCCAGCCCCGGCGTACTTGGGCATCCACCGCGGCAGGAACCGACGCAGCGGCTGCAACAGCGCCGCCAGCAGACCGCCCACGGCGACCGGGATCGCGATGCTGGTCGTGGCCGCGAGGACCTTGAGAAGGATCCACCCGAGAGCCGCGAGGATCACCAACTGCAAGGCGACCTGGGAGATCCGCTTGAGGCTCGGGCTCAGCGGCGCGACTGGGGAATCCGCGGGAGTCTGCGCCGGGGAGGGTGAGGACATGGGCACCACCCTACGAGTCCTCGCCCCCGCGTGTCGGCACCCTCACTACTGCCGCGCGACCAGCCTGCCCGCCGCTCGAAATGAAAGCTGCCCCCGGAAACCTCCGGGGGCAGCTGTCGTTGACGGATCGAGCAGGGCTCACTGGAGCCAGGCGTCGACCTTGTCCTGGTTGTCGGCAACCCACTTGGCCGCGGCCTCCTCGTTGGACATGCCGTCCACGGTGATGTACTTCGCCACGGTGTTCTGGTCGTCATTGGTCCAGGTGAAGTTCTGCACCAGGCCGGCCGCAGGCGACCCGCCGTCGATGAACTTCTTGCTGGCCAGCTTGACCAGGTTGGTGGCCGGGTAGTCACAAGCGACCGCGGCCTTGTCGTCCTGGCAGCCGTCGGCGTACGGCGGCAGCGCAACGCGCGTCATCGGGATCTCGGCGAAGAGCGGGTGCGGCTCCCAGAAGTAGCCGATCAGCCATTCCTTGTTCTCCTGAGCCTTCTTGAAGGCTTCCACAGTGGCGGCCTCGCCACCGGAGAAGATCACCTTGAAGTCCAGGCCCAGGTTCTTGACGATGGACTCGTCGTACTGGGTGTAGGTCGGATCGGCGCCGAGGAACTGGCCCTTGCCGCCGGTCTCGGAAGTGGCGAACTCCTTGGCGTACTTGTTCAGGTTGTTGAAGTCCAGAACATCCGGGTGCTCTTCGGCGAGCCAGCCCGGAACGTACCAGCCGATGACGCCGACGTTGCCGGTCTCACCCGCGTTGACGATGTCGCCCGCGTCGATGGCGGCCTGCATGTCGTCGGGGCTGCCGAACCAGTCCTCCAGGAGGACGTCGGCTTGCCCGGAGGCCATCGCCTGGTAGGACGGGTCGCCTTCCTTGAGCTCCAGGTAGTTGACCGTGCAGCCGAGCTGTTCTGCGGCAACATTGCCCACGACGTAGGCGTTGGCCCAGTAGCCGGCCCACGCGTTGACGATGACGTTGAAGTCACCGCAGTCGCCGCCAGCGGCGGCAGCCTTGGACTCGTTTGCCTTGGTGGTGTCGGAAACCGAGCCACCGCCACCGCACGCAGACAGCGCCAGCAGCGCTCCGGCGGCGATTGCCGTGAGGCGCATGCCTCGGGCTTTGAGGGATCGCATGTGCGTGATTCTCCTTGATGTTGTGTCGCTAGCGACGTGGTTGGTGCCTATTGAGTTGTCTTCACCGCGTGACGCTTTTCGTTGTGGCCGAATCACGCCTTTTGCGGTTGGTCCGAACTGCCCTCTCGGGCGGCAGCGGCGCGCATCACCCGGTCGATCCAGATGCCCATGAGGGCGATGGAAAGACCCGCGCACATGCCTTTACCCCAGAAGTCGTTCATGTGCGCGACCCCGAGGATGACGTCGTACCCCAGTGCCTGTGCACCCACCATGGCGCCGATGACGACCATCGCAAGCACGTAGAGCAAGCCCTGGTTGGTAGCCAGGAGCATCGAGCCCTTGGCCATCGGCAACTGGATGCCGAAGATCTCTTGCCACTTGGTGGTGCCCACCGAGCGACCTGCCTCGATGGTGCCGCCGGGCAAGTTGCGGATGCCGTCGGCGACGATCTTGATCGCCGCGGGGGCGGCATAGATCAGACCGGCCACGATGGCGGTGAAGCGACCGATACCGAAGAGCGCCAGGATCGGCAGCAGGTAGACGAACGCCGGGATGGTCTGGGCTGCATCCAGGATCGGCCGGATGAAGAGGTCCGCCTTGGGACTGCGACCCATCCAGACACCGACAAGGACACCGAGGAGCATCACCAGCACGGTCGCGACCAAGGTCATGGTCAAGGTGAGCATCGAGTCATGCCACAACTGCAGTCCGGCGAGTCCGACTAGGCACAGGACCGTGGGAACAGCCGCCCTTCGACCGCCGATGACCAGGGACAACGCAAGCAGGCCGAACAGACTGAGCCACCACGGCGACTCGGCCAGCAGGCTCTGCAGCGGGTTGAGTAGGCCATAGGAGATCAGATCCTTGAAGGCCCCAGCAGGTCCGTCCATTCGGGAGACGAAGCCGTCGGTCACAGTGTTGACCGCGTCGGCAAGCGTCTTGCCGACCGTCAGCTCGGGGAAGACCGCGGCATCGAGGGACCAGCGCGAGTACCAGACCGCCACCGCGACCGGGATCAGCAGCGCGGCCAGGGTGATCCGGCGGCGCTTGGGGTCTCCGCCACCGCCACGAGCCACCCGCTCGGCGCGCTCGCTGGCCGCGGTGGTGGCGCGGTCGAACATGATGCCCATCGCCACGATCAGCATGCCCGGCACGAAGCCGGCGCCGACGTTCTTGAGCGTCAACGCCGCCAGCACCGGCTTCCCGAGTCCAGGACCGGAGATGTAGGAGGCGATGATCGCCATCGACAGCGCCGCGAGCGTGGTCTGGTTGAGGCCCAAGATGATCGTGCGCCGTGCCATCGGCACCTGCACCTTGAGCAACCGCTGCATCGTGGACTGCCCCAAGGAGTTGGTCGCCTCGACCACGGTGGGTGAAGCATTGCGAATCCCGAAGGAGGCGATCCGCACGACCGGCGGCAAGGCGTAGGCCAAGGTGCACATCACGGCAGCGGGGACACCGATGCCGAAGAAGAGGATCACCGGGACCAGGTAGACGAAGGTCGGCATCGTCTGAAGCAGATCGAGGACGATCGTCATCACGCGGTTGACCCGATCACTGATCGCCATCCAGATGGCCAGCGGGAAGCCGATCAGGGCCGCGAACGCCACCGAGATCACGGTGACCACGACCAGATCCATCGAGTCTTCCCAGTAGCCGAAGACCCCGAAGGACAGGAACGTCGCGCACACCAGCAGCGCGATCCGCCAGTTGGCCACGGCGTATCCGATCCAGGTGGCGATCGCCACCACACCGAGCCAGCCGATGGTCGGCGCCGGTCGGGGGCTGGTCGGGATCGCGATCAGCCGGCGCAGGAAGTCGGTGACGTCGGTGATGATCACCGTCAACCACTGGGTGAAAGCCATCAGCGGGTTCGTATCCCGCCCGGCCTTGAGTTCGACGGCGAACTTGGAGAGCCGCGCGTGGAACTTGGTCTGGTCGATGCCGTCGATCACCAGCGTCTGGGTGCCCCGAGTGAAGTACCACACCGCGATCCAGACCCCGAGGATCGCAACGATGCGCATCCACCGCGGGAAGCGGTCCTTCTTCTCCTCGACCGGAGGAGCGGCGCCGAGCTCGACCGGCCGCTCCGCCGTGGTCGTCACGCCGGCTCCTCGGACACGACGACCTTCAGGATGTCCTCGTCGTCGACGATGCCGACGAACTCCCCGGCGTCGTTGACCACCCGCACCGGACCTCTGGCGGCGAGCACCGCGCGGGCGGCATCGCGCACGATGGCGTCCTGGTGCATGGTCGTCGCTCCGCTGCCCTCGTCGCCGACCGGCGGTCGCATGATCCAGCGAAGCGTCAACACATGAGACTTGGGTACGTCGGAGACGAACTCGCGCACGTATTCGTCGGCCGGGGCGCCCACCACTTCGTCGGGAGTACCGATCTGCACGATCTCGCCGTCGCGCATGATCAAGATCCGGTCGCCCAGCTTGAGTGCCTCGGCGAGGTCGTGGGTGATGAAGACCATCGTCTTGCCGATCTCGCGGTGCAGTCGGATGACCTCGTTCTGCATGTCGCGGCGAATCAGCGGATCGAGCGCCGAGAACGGCTCATCGAAGAGCAGCATTTCCGGATCGCCGGCCAGCGCGCGCGCCAAGCCGACCCGCTGCTGCATACCTCCGGAGAGCTGGTCGGGATAGGAGCGCTCGTAGCCCTTGAGGCCGACCAGCTCGACCACCTCGGTGGCGCGGTCTCGGCGTTCCTTCTTCCCCATGCCGCGCACCTCGAGGCCGTAGCCGACGTTGTCCACCACGCTGCGGTGGGGGAGCAAGCCGAAATGCTGGAAGACCATGGAGACCTTGTTGCGGCGGATGTCACGCAACTGGGCCTCACTAGCTCCGGTGATATCGGTGCCGTAGAGGGAGACGCTGCCCGCGGTGGGCTCGATCAGCCGGGTCAGCAGCCGGACCAGCGTCGACTTGCCGGAGCCGGACAAGCCCATGACCACGAAGACCTCGCCGGGCGCGACCTCGAAGGAGACGTCCTTGACACCCACGACACAGCCGGTCTTCTCCTTCATTTCGGCTCGTGACAGGTCGGCGTCAGGGGTCCCGATGATCGAGTTCGCCCTAGCTCCGAAGATCTTCCACAATCCCTCGACGCGAAGGGCGGCGTCGGTGGTGGTGGCTTGCGTGGTCGGCGTCGCCTGAACGGTCATCTGGCCTCCTGGTTGCGGGGATCCCCGGGCGGATACAACGGGGACCCATCCCGGTGACGGTAGTAAGGCACGTCCTCGGCGGGAAGGGGTGTATTGCCCCGGATCAGATCAGCCGCCTTCTCGGCGACCATCATCACCGGCGCGTAGATGTTGCCGTTCGTGACGAACGGGAACACGCTTGCGTCGACGACCCGTAGCCCTTCGGTGCCATGCACCTTCATGGTCAGCGGGTCGGTCACGGACTCCTCATCGGTGCCCATCTTGGCGGTGCAGCTCGGATGCAACGCGGTCTCGGCGTCCTTGCGGACCCATTCGAGGATCTCTTCATCGGTCTGCACCGACGGTCCCGGCGAGAGCTCGCCGTCGTTGAACTCATCGAACGCCGGCTGGTTGAGGATCTGGCGCGCAGTGCGCACCGCCTCCACCCATTCCTTCCGGTCGGTGGGGGTGGAGAGGTAGTTGAAGAGCATCCGCGGCTTGTCCAGCGGATCGGTGCTGCGCAGCTTGATCCAGCCTCGGGTGTCGGCGTACATCGGGCCGATGTGCACCTGGTAGCCGTGCCCCTTGGTGGGCGCGCTGCCGTCGTAGCGGATCGCGATCGGCAGGAAGTGGAACATCAGGTTCGGCCAGTCGACGTCCTCATTGGACCGGCAGAAACCACCGCCCTCGAAGTGATTGGTCGCCCCGAGGCCCTTGCGGAGGAAGAGCCAGTCGAAGCCCAGCTTGGGCCGGTTGCGGTAGCGGAGTCCGGGCGCGATCGAGACCGGCTGCTTGGAGGCGTACTGGATGTAGACCTCAAGGTGATCTTGGAGGTTGTAGCCGACGCCCGGCAGGTCATGGACCATCTCGATCCCCATCGGCTCCAGATCGCTGGCCCGACCCACACCGGAGAGCTGCAACAGCTGGGGAGTGTTGATGGCGCCGCCACACAAGATGACTTCTCCGGCGCTGACCGAGCGCTTGACCTGACCACCGCGCAGGTAGTCGACCCCGACCACGCGAGTGCCGTCGAAACGGACCTTGGTCGCTTGGGCCAAGGTCTCGACGGTGAGGTTCTTGCGCGACATCACCGGGTGGACATAGGCCCGCGCAGCCGAGAGGCGGCGGCCCTTGTGCACGTTGCGGTCGAAGCGGGCGAAGCCCTCCTGCCGGTAGCCGTTGACGTCGTCGGTCAACGGGAAGCCCGCCTGCTCGGCGGCCGCGAAGAAGGCGGCGAAGAGCGGGTTGGTGGCCGGGCCGCGCTCGAGGATCAACGGGCCACTATCGCCGCGCCACGAGTTCGAGACGCGGTGGCCTTCGACATCGAGAAGGGTCTCCATCTTCTTGAAGTAGGGCAGGCAGTGGAGGAAGTCCCAAGTCTCCATGCCCGGCTCCGCGGCCCAGCGCTCGTAGTCCAGCGGGTTGCCGCGCTGAAAGATCATCCCGTTGATGCTGGAGGAGCCACCAAGCACCTTGCCCCGGGCGTGGTAGATCTTCCGGCCGCCCATGTGCGGCTCCGGCTCGGTTTCGTACTTCCAGTCGTACAGCCGGCTGCCGATCGGGAACGGCAAGGCGGCCGGCATATGGATGAACGGATCGATCTTGAAGTCGCTGCGGCCCGCTTCGAGCACCAGCACGGTGCTGGAGCCGTCCTCGGTCAGCCGATTGGCGAGCACCGAGCCAGCGGAGCCGCCTCCGACGATGACGTAGTCGTAGTGCCGGGTCACCGGGCTGCTCATGCGAACCACCCTTGTGCCGCCGGGGCCAGATTGCGCCACACGTGCTTGGTCTCCCGATACTCCTCGAGGCCGGCCCGTCCGAGCTCGCGGCCGATGCCGGACTGCTTGTAGCCGCCCCACTCTGCTTGGGCGACGTAGGGGTGATAGTCGTTGATCCAGACGGTGCCCATCCGCATCCGGGCGGCCACGCGCGCCGCCTTCTCGACGTCAGGGGTCCACACCGCTCCGGCCAAACCGTAGATCGAGTCATTGGCCAACCGGACCGCCTCGTCCTCGGAACCGTCGAAAGTCTCCACGGTCAGCACCGGTCCGAAGGATTCGTCTTGCACGCAACTCATCTCCGTGGTGCAGCCGTCCAGGATCGTGGGCGGGAAGAAGTTGCCCTCGGCGTAGCGGCCCTCGGTCAGCCTCGACCCGCCACACTTGAGTACGGCGCCCTCGGCGACCGCAGCGGCGACGTAGGCCTCGACCTTCGCCAGATGCTGGGCCGAGATCAGCGCCCCCGTCTGGGCATCCTCATCGAAGGGGCCGCCGAGCCGGATCCGGCCGGCACGAGCCACCAAGTCGCCGACGAACCGCTCATGCAGTTGCTCGGCGACGATCAGTCGAGCCCCGGCCGAACAGACCTGGCCCGAGTGCAGGAAGACGGCGGTGAGGGCCATGTCGAGCGCGGCTTGGTAGAACTCCGGATCCTCGCCCACCTCGGCGAAGACGATGTTGGGGTTCTTGCCACCGAGTTCGAGGGCGACCTTCTTGACCGTTCCGGCGGCGTTGACCATCAGCCGCTTGCCGGTTTCCAGGCCACCGGTGAAGGACACCAGATCCACCCTCGGATCTGTAGACAACGGGGCCCCGGCATCCGGGCCGGCGCCGAGCACCAGATTGCCCACGCCCGCGGGCAGGCCCGCTTCGTCGAGGAGCTTCATGAGGTGAATGGCGGTGCGCGGGGTGAGTTCACTCGGCTTGAGCACGAAGGTGTTGCCGGCGGCCAGGCAGGGCGCGACCTTCCAGGCGACCTGGAGCAAGGGGTAGTTCCACGGAGTGATCAGGGCGCAGACGCCGACCGGCTCGTGAACCACCTCACTGGCTACATCGTCCCGACCCAGATCGACCGGCCGGCCATGGCTTGCCCCGCCCTCCGCGACCGCCACCTCGCCGAAGTGGCGGAACACGCTGGTCACGTCGTCGACGTCGTAGTCCGACTCGACCAAGCGCTTGCCGGTGTCCTCGGACTCCAACCGCGCGATCGTCGCCTTGTCGCGCTGCAGCAGGTCGGCGATACGGAGCAACAACCGGCCGCGATCGGCGACGGGACTGCTGGACCAGCCGGTCGAATCGAAGGCTCGTCGCGCGGCGGCGATGGCTCGTTCGGTGTCGACAGCACCGGCCTCGTCGACGGTTGCGACCAGAGAGCCGTCGGCAGGGCTCCTCAGCTCGCGTTGTCCACCGGTCTCGGGGGAGACCCAGTGTCCGTCGATGAACAGGTCGGTCACTGCGCACCTTCTTTCGCCCGCGCGCTCTGTTGCGCATGATGCAACGTGTTGCAGACAGCGCAACCGCTTCTCAGAGGATGGTGGGCCGAGGCTGGATCGGTCAAGCAAGAAAGGGTTACGAAAAGAACTCCACCCGACTCACCGCCGAGAACGCGGGGAGTCGGGTGAAGTGAAGGTACTCCGCCTCCGACGCCGGGAGGTTGGACCAGACGAGCCGCGCTCTCGCGCGCGCCTCAGTCCTCCAGTTCGACCGGCCAGCCCTTGCGACGCAGGTGCTCGGTCACGCGCTCGATGTCGGCTTGCGACGGCGGCTCGTGGATCACGGCCTCGATCGCGTCCCCGATCTCGCTGCTGCCCGGCTTCACCAGCCCGGCAGTCTCCAGCTCCTTGCGCACCGCCTTGACCTCACGCTTGGTCAGCCGGCGCTCGAGGATCGCGACGAGCGGGATGAAGTCGGTATCCGGAACACCCTCGGGGTAGCCCGAACGCAGCCATTGCACGACGCTGCCGACGGCTCGGCCGATCGGGCCGGCCGTCTCCTCCTCGGTCGCGGCCGGGTCGCCCAGCGGCCAGCCGACCGCAACGAGCCGCGCGGCTACCCGCGGAACGTCGGCTTCGTAACTGCCTCGCGGCACCGGGCCGCCGAGCAATTCGACCACCTGGTCGCCGGAGAGATAGCTGGACAGGAGCGTGGCCAGCGGGCCGCGGTCCTCGGTCGGCACGCCCTCGGGGTAGGCCTTGTTCACCCAGTTGACGATGCGGATCAACGCAACGGAACGATTCATCGGAACTCCACCCTTCTTAGTGCGGCTTGGGGACGAGGGTCGGGAATAGGTTGTGGAACTCCACGATCTTCCCTTGTCCTCCGCCGACGATGACCATGATTCCCGTGACCACGCCGTAGAGGCAGACCAGGAAGCAGAGCACGGCGACGACCTTGCCCCAGGAGGGACCGGCGACCGTGCTCGTTGTGCCGTCAGGCCCCGTGATGGTCGTGCGGGCCATCGCCCGCACGCCGAGCGCGAACATCAACGGCAGCCCGGCACCCAAGACGATGCCGACCCACAAGACGTTCCAGGCTGCTTCGAAGACCAGCTTCAGGGTTTCAGTGACAGTGCTCGACATCGTTTCTCACCCGACCGTGTTCTTGCGCACCTTGGGTGCGCCTTCCCAGATTTCGCCGACGTTGTGATGAGTCACCTCGTCGTGCTTGGACCGTAGATACATCGCGAGCGCCCCGGCGATGAGCAGCACCATCACCACGATGGCACCGAGCAGGTCGTTCGTCTGCGAGATGGCGTGTCCGATCATCCAAGTCAAGGCGGCGACGGTGCCGGCCGCGGGGAGTGTGATCAGCCAGGCCAGCACCATCCGACCGGCCACGTTCCACCGCACGTGGGCGCCCGGGCGCCCGACCCCGGAACCCAGGATCGAACCACTGGCAACCTGAGTGGTGGAGAGCGCGAAGCCGAGGTGGCTCGACGCCAGGATCACGCTGGCGGAGGCGCCATCGGCAGCCATCCCTTGGGGTGCCTCGATGTCGACCAGGCCCTTGCTCAGCGTGCGGATGATCCGCCAGCCACCGAGGTAGGTGCCGGCCGCGATCGCCGTGGCGGCGGCCAGTTTGACCCAGAACGGGATCGAGTCGGTGTGGTCCCACGCGCCGTAGGCGATCAGCGCCAAGGTGATCACACCCATCGTCTTCTGCGCGTCATTGGTGCCGTGGGCCAAGGACACCAGCGAGGCTGCCGAGATCTGGCCCCAGCGCAGGCCCCGCCTGGTCTCGTTGAGGCGATTGGCCAGCACCTTGTAGACGAGGAAGGTGCCCAGCGTCGCGATGCCACCGGCGATCAGCGGGGAGAGTACGGCGGGCATCACGATCTTGCCCAGGACGCCGTCGATCTTGCTCCCGTCGCCGACCCACTTCACCGCACCGTCGAGGCCCGCGATGGTAGCGCCGATGATGCCGCCGAAGAGTGCGTGGGAGGAGCTGGAGGGCAAGCCCAACAACCAGGTGAACATGTTCCAGAGGATGCCGCCGACGAGGCCGCACAGGATGATCAGCAGTAGGGCTTGACCATTCTTCTCGGAGAGCTCGGGGATCGGGGTGCCGTCGTCGTTCTGGAGCCGCACCACCGAGTTGGTGACGGTCAGGGCGACGGCAACGGAGAGGAAGGCGCCGAGGAGGTTCATGACGGCGGCAAGAGCGACCGCGGTCTTCGGCTTCAGTGCACCGGTAGCGATCGACGACGCGACGGCATTGCCGGTGTCGTGGAAGCCATTGGTGAAGTCGAAGAAGAGCGCGGTGCCCACAACGCAAAGCAGAATGATGAGTGCAGGGTCCACGGGGATGACGATGGGGCTTCAAGCCGAGCGATCACAACTTCGAGTGCCCTTGTTCACCTACTATTCATCTTCGCGTGGCCCGGCCGTCGATTTTGCGTCAATTTGGGGTGCTAAGGCCCTTTACCGAGGCGTCGATACGGTGCTATCGCTCCGCCGCTGTTCAGCGCAGCCCCCAGCCGAGTCGATGTGAAACGTCCTCGGCGGCCCGCACGATCATCGGCACCACTTCGGCCAGCCGCCCCTCATCGAGCCGGAAGGTCGGGCCGGAGACGCTCATTGAAGCGATCACGTCACCGTGGGCATTGCGAATGGGAGCCGCCGCCGCCGCCAAGCCCCGTTCGAGCTCGTCGACGGCCGTGGCGTAGCCCTGCCGGCGTACCCTCTCAAGTTCGGCGGCCAGGGACACTCGATCGGCGATGGTGCGCTCGGTGTAGGCCGTGAGCTCGCCGACCATCTCATCGACGCGCTCCTCGCTGAGCCCGGACAGCAGGACCTTGCCGTTGCTGGTCGCATGGAGCGGGATGTGTTGACCCACCCAGTTGTGCGGCTGAAGGGCTGACGAACCGGCGACTTGGTCGAGATAGAAGGCCGACCGGTCCGCCAGTACCGAGATGTTGACCGTCTCTCCGGTGGCAGCCGCCAGTTGCCGGATGATCGGTCGCGCCTCCTGGACGACATCGAGGCGGGCGGTGGTGGCGCCGGCGAGCCGGAGCAGGCCCACCCCTAGCCGGTATTTCCCACGGTCCTCGGTCTGCTCGACCAAGCCGTGCGCCTCCAGGGTCGTGACCAACCGGAACGCCGTGGACTTGTGTACGCCGAGGTCGCCGGCCAACTCAGTGACGCCGGCCTCGCCGACGCGGGCCAGCTCCTCCATGATGGTCAACGCGCGGTCGACCGATTGGACTGTTGCACCATCCGCATCGTTGTTTCTCACAGCGCAACGCTAGCTCGGTCGGGTCGATGGTCAACTGTTCCTGCTCAAGTCGGGCCGACCCGGCACCCATCGCGTTCAGACTAGGCTGCCCAGCCAGACATCCATCACTTCGCCGAACGGGGAAAGGTTGTGTCGACCATCGGGGGTCGTGGTACCGCGGAGGCGCATGCCTCCTCCCCTGTGGCCCGCGTGCTGCTCGTGCTGCTCACACTGCTCACCTTGACGGCCTGCCTGCAGCCACAGAAAGGGCCACCCCAGGGACAGCCCACCGATGGGGTCTCCGCAGACGGGGCCTCCGCACCAGGGGCACCCACAAGCAGTGCCCCGCGAGCCCGGCCCAACATTGTGGTGTTCATGCTCGACGACATGCGCTGGGACGAGTTGAACTGGATGCCCCAGGTCCGGCATTTCGTCACCCGCCGCGGCGTCCGCTTCGACAACTCCTTCTCGCCCGACCCGCTCTGCTGCCCGGCCCGGGCGTCCTTCCTCACCGGCGAACTGACCCACAACCACCGCGTCTACACCCATCAGCGGCCCTTCGGGTTCCGCGCCCTTCGCGATCACTCGACCCTGGCCACGGCGCTGCAGTCAGTGGGCTACCGCACCGCTCTGGTGGGGAAGTACCTCAACGGCTACGGGACGATGTGGACCCATGGTGGGGACCAGGACTCGGCCCACTACATCCCTCCCGGCTGGGACGACTGGTACGCCGGGCTCGAGTTGGACCGCCCGCTGTCCGACCCGCTCCAGGGCGACATCTACAACTACTTCGACACCACGACCAACGAGAACGGCACCTTGGTGCCGCATGAGGGCGAGTACAACACCGACGTCTTCGACGTACTCGCGCGGCGCTCACTGCGGGATGCCGCGGACGCGGACGATCCGTTCTTCCTTTGGGTGACGCCGCTCGCGCCCCATCACGGCGACCCTGTCGAGGCCGACGATCCCGGTCCCCGCAGACTCCAGCCGACCGAATACTCGGCCACGGACATCCCCGGCGACACCCTCCCGGTCACCTACGCGACCCCCGCGCGCCCGGACTGGATCCGTGGGCAGCTGTCGGCCCTGGTCGACAAGGGGCTAGGGGTGGCCCTTAGGGACGGTGTGGAGCAGACGGACGGCGAGGAGATGGCCGACAAGCCTTTCTATCTGCGGTCCTGGCCACCGCTGGATGACCGGGATCTCGAGTCGATCCGGGCGATGACCCAGCAGCGAGCCGAGGCACTGGTGGCTGCCGATGTCGCCTTCGGTCGGCTGATGCGGACTCTGCGGCGCACCGGCCACGACGACGACACCGTGGTGGTGGTCACCTCCGACAACGGCTTCTTCCTCGGCGAGCACCACCAGCGGGAAGGGAAGGTGAAGCCGCAGGACCCGTCTCTGCGCGTGCCCCTGGTGATCGCCGGACCGGGCATCCCAGCTGGTGAACGCCGAAGCGACCCGGCCTCCACCGTGGACTTGACCGCCACCGTGTTGGACTACGCCGGCGCCCCGGCCCCACACGCCGCCGACGGGATCTCACTGCGCAGCACCCTGGAGTCGGGCGACCAAGGATGGACCAGGCCAATCCCCTATGAAGGCGCGATCCCGCGGGTCGCGCCTTGGTCTGGCCAACGGGTGCTCAACAGTTTCGGGGTGCGGACCGCGAAGTGGAGCTACCTGCGCTACGGCACCGGCGAGGCCGAGCTCTACGACCTCAGCCGCGACCCCGAGCAACTCAGAGACCTCAGCGGGCGGCCGGAGGTGGCGAGGATCGAGCGCCGCCTGGACCGGGTGCTGCAACGCCTCCTCGCTTGTCGCGGCGCCGCCTGCTCGGCTCCTCTTCCGCGAGCTCTGTGGGTCTCTGCTCAGCAGGAGCGGACGTGGGCCACCCTCTCGCAGGCTGCTCATAGGGAGAGGTACGGCGAGCAGCAACGGCTCACCAGAGCCGGGGAGCGATCGCTGCTCCAGAGCGGGGTGTTAACGCTCGACGGCGGGGACTGACTCCGGCTGGGCTCAATCGGCTGGGCTCAATCCTGCTGGGCTCAATCCGGGAGTTGCCGAACCAGCCGCGCCGGTGCCGTCAACCGGTAGGAGGTGTCGATCAGCTCGGCGACCTCGTCCCACGCCACCCCCTCAGGCGCGAGCGCGGGAAGGAAGCTCAAGCCGACCCAACCCGCCGGCCCCAGGTGGGCAGGCAGGAAACAGCGCTCTTCTTCGAGGAGCGCCGCACGCTCGAGAGGGTCGGCCTTGAACAAGAGGGCGATGCGCGCGAAGGGCGCGTAATGGTCGCCTTTGATCGAGCCCCCGTAGTAGGCGAACACCTTCTGGGTATAGAACGCCGGCGCCCCATGGGAGATCTTCTCGGCCGCCTCGGGGAAGGCCAGACAGATCTCCCGGACTCGCGCAAGAAAGGGGTCGGCTTCGTCGAACCGCAGTGGATGGCTCATGGGTCAGTCTCCGCAGGCGGGCAGCGCCCGGTCAACCGCCGCACGCGGAACGGCAGCGGGACCGGGTCCGGTCCCGCTGCCGCGCGAAAGGTCCTACTGGAGCGCTCAGTCGCCGAGCTCGGCACGCCGGCGCACGACGTACTCGGCCAGTTGCGTGCGCACGCCCTCGTCGATCGCCGGAGCCTCGTAGGCCTCCAACTTCGCCTGGTAGAGCTTCCCGGCGCGAGCGGCGGTGTCCATGCTGCCGTTGCGCATCCAGCGCTCGTAGTTCTCCGAGGAGGAGAGCATCGGGCGGTAGAAGCAGTCGCGGAAGCGCTCCATGGTGTGCATGGTGCCGAGGAAGTGACCGCCGTGGCCGGCCTCCTCGTGGGCGTCGTAGGCCAGCGAGGCGTCGTCGATCTCCAGCGGGGTGAACTCGTGCTGGAGCATCTGCACGATCTCCAGGTCGATCATGAACTTCTCGAAGCCCGCGACCAGGCCGCCCTCGAGCCAGCCGGCCGAGTGCATCACCCAGTTGGTGCCGGCGAGGAAGGTCGGCAGCATCGTCATCAGCGCCTCGTAGCCAGCCTGCGCGTCCGGCACCTGGGAAGAGGTGAGGCCGCCGCCGGTGCGGAAGGGGAGTCCGAAGTGACGAGCGATCTGGCCGGTGCAGAGCAGACCGATGCCGCTCTCCGGAGTGCCGAAGGTCGGCGAACCCGACTGCATGTCGATGTTGGACAGGAACGACCCGAAGACCACCGGAGAGCCCGGCCGAATCAGCTGCGAAAGCGCGATGCCCGACAAGGCCTCGGTGATCTGCTGCACCAGGGCGGCCGGGATGGTCACGGGCGACATCGCGCCCATCAAGATGAACGGGGTCAGCACGACCGGCTGATTGGCGGCGGAGTAGACGAACTGGGCGTCGAGCATCCGGTCGTCCCAACGCAACGGGGAGTTGCAGTTGATCAGCGAGATGGTCGCAGGCGTCTGCTCGATCGACGCACGCCCTGCCTCCGGATCGCCGCCGCCGAAGAGGATCGAGGCCATGTTGACGGTGTCGGTGGCGTTGACACCGGAGACGACGTTGCCCATGAAGATCTTGTCGGTCAGCGTCGCCAAGTCGTAGATCATGTCGAGGTGCCGGCTGTCCAGCGGGGTGTCGTCGGGCTCGCAGACCACGCCACCCGCCGAGTCGAGCACCGAGCTCTGCGCGAGCTTCACGAAGTTGCGGAAGTCGGCCATCGACGCCGTACGACGGACCTCGCCCTCGCGCACGAACGGCGGACCGTAGACCGCGCCGAAGGCCATGTGATCGCCGCCGATGTGGACGGTGTTGGCGGGGTTGCGGGCCTGGATGTCGAACTCACGCGGCGCCTTGGCAACCTGCTCCAGGACGAAATCGGGATCGAGGAAGACCTTGTTCTCCTCGACCTTCTGCCCGGCCGCCTTGAAGAGATCCAGCGCCCGCTGGTCCATGAACTCCACGCCCATGCCGGTCATCAGCTTGCGCCAGCCGGCGTCGAGCTTGGCCATCGAATCCTCGCTGAGGATCTCGTAGCGAGGCATTTTGTTGACGAACATCGGCGGACTCTCCTGGGCTCAACGGCGGCTGATCGCTGCGCAGTCTAGCCCCATGATGCGGAACACGGGTTCCACATCATGGAACTCTCTCGCGGAGCGGGGCCTGCTTGGCAACAACTCGGTGGCCAGCGCGCCTACGCCCACCCGATAGTGGGACCCGTGACCTCCTTCATCTCCCACACCAGCGTCGACTGCGCCAATGCCTATGAGCTTTCAGAGTTCTGGAAGGCCGTGCTGGGGTACGCCGACATCGACGGCGATCCCAACCTGCCCGGCCACGAGGAGTGCCTGATCCAAGACCCCGAGACCGGCCATCAAGTGCTGTTCATCGAGGTTCCGGACACCAAGGCCGCCAAGAACCGACTGCACTTCGATCTGCGCCCGCGCTCCGGCACGCGCGATGAGGAGCTGGCCCGACTGCTCGAGCTCGGCGCAACCGAGGTCGGGGACCATCGCGGCAAGTACGGGCCCGGCACCGGCTGGGTCGTCCTCGCCGACCCGGAAGGAAACGAGTTCTGCATCCTGCGGTCGCTGGCCGAGGTCGAGGCCACCTGATCAGGCTTTGCCGCTGACCGCTATCCCCACGCGAGGA
Organism: Nocardioides sp.; assembly: GCA_037046605.1. Taxonomy (GTDB): domain Bacteria; phylum Actinomycetota; class Actinomycetes; order Propionibacteriales; family Nocardioidaceae; genus Nocardioides. Next base: position 56,492 of record JBAOHF010000028.1, on the reverse strand, counting down.
GCCGCTGCACCACCCGTTGGGCGAGGTCGACCTGGTGCCGGCAGACGTCGGCACCCCACCGATGACCGATCCGAACGGTGAGAGTTCCCAGCACGGGTTCGAAGACGATGCGGGTGGACTCATCGAAGCGTGCCGAGCGAGCGTGCTCCGAAGCGGGCCAGGTCCTGATCAGGCTCATGAGCTCGGGGGTGAGGATGCCTCCCGGGTCGGTGACCCGCCAGCCGTCGGCGGGGTCTGGCGGAGAGGAACCACGCGCCGCCGGATCCGCGGTTTCGCCGCCCTGACCGTCTCGGTCCCGCCGCCTGCGCCGGAACAGGTCCCGAGCCACACCGATTGCCGCGAACAGCAGGTCCGCTTCGGTTCCCGTCGGAACCCCGGATCCCTCATCGGACGCTTCGAGTCGCGGCAATCCGGACCCCGGGACGCGGCAGGAGAGGGTGCCGGAGGTCGGATAGTCGGTATCCAACGAGCCCTCCCAGGTGAGCTCCCAGGGAATCGTCGACGGACTCAGAGCTGGGTCGAGCCCGCCCGGGCCGGGCATCGCGCCGACCATCGTCACCACAACGTCGTTGCCTGCCCACGTGACCTCGCCTCGTGCGCCCATGTCCGAGGCAGTGGCCGCCACCCAAGCGGTCGGCAAACGTTCCTCCGAGGAATTGCGTGCCATCGCCCCACAGTAGGACCCACCATGGGGCCATGGACCGGTTGATTCCCGACGAATTCGTGGCACCCCTGCCCCCCGACTCCGATCTGTTCGCGTTCGAGGTGCTCGGCCCCGAGCACAACGAGCCGGATCGTGCCGCTTGGACCTCCTCGATCCCGTTCATCCAGGCGCTCCCGGGCTGGCAGGGGTCCTCGTGGCCGAGCCGGGTCTACACCGAGGAGGAGAACCTGGCCGATCTGGAACGCCACCAACGTCAGCATCGCCAGGGTGTGGACTTCGCCTGGACCGTGCTGGATCCCGACGACCGCGGGACGGTGATCGGCTGTGTCTACATCTCCCGCGATTCGAGCGGCGAAACCGAAGCGAAGGTGCGCTCCTGGGTGATCGCTACCCGACCCGAGCTCGACGCCCCGTTGTACGCACACATCGATGCGTGGGTCCGGTCGCAGTGGCCTTTCCGCACGTTCACATACGCGAAGAGGTGAGGGGATGGTGAGGGAACTCCGCCCCGCCCTTGCTGGCGTCTCGGCGGCGCGCGCGTGGCCTCGCTTCCGCCACCTGGCGCTCAGTTCTTCCCCTTGCCGCCGTCCTCGTGGTGGCCTACTTCTTCAACTGGAGTGTGCTGGCACCGCGCTGGTGGTTTGAGACGCACCGGCCGGCGGCTCCGCTGATCTTCTTTCCTCAGTGGTACGGCCTGATCGACGATGCGGGCGGCTTCATCTTCTCGCCCAGTGGCGCACCAGAGGGGATGAACATGGCCGGGATGATCTGTGATCGACCTGTCGATCTCGGCGAGGGCTGGTGGATGTGCGGGATGCGACCCGGCCAGTAGGCCGACCGTCTCCCGAACGAGCCGATTGGATCTCCTGACCACTCGTCGGAGCAGTTGACGCGACTCCCGGTGAAGCCGCATCATGTGACCTCATGATGTGGAACGCTGATTCCACATCATGGAATCAACGACAGGAGACCCGATGAGCCCCGCACCCACCGGCACCCAAGCCGTGGATCGTGCTGCGCTGCTGATTTCCACGGTCGTCGAGTCCGACGAGCCGCTCGCCTTCGCCGAGCTGGCCGAGGAGTGTGGGCTGCCGAAGTCCACGACCTCACGGCTGCTCACCGCTCTGGAGCGCACCGAGTTGGTGGAGCGCACCCGCGACGGGGAGTACGTCGCCGGCAAACTCTTCGAGCGCTTCGCGCTGCGCCACGAGGCGCTCGACCTGGCCAAGATCGGCCAGCCGATCCTGCAGGCCGTCGGCGCAGTCACCGGAGAGACGGTCAACCTCGGCGTCGCCCGCGGCAACGCGGTGGCTCACATCGCCCAGATCGACTCCACCTTCCTGCTCGGCACTCGCGACTGGACCGAGGTGAGCGTCCCCGACCACGCTTCGGCGCTCGGGAAGGTGCTGCTGGCCGTCGGCCAGCTCACCGCTCGCGAGCCCCTGGTGCGGCTGACCGACCACACGATCACAGACCCGGCCCGGCTCGCCGCGGCCCTCGACGACGTACGCCGCCAGGGCTACGCCGTCACCACCGACGAGCTCGAAGTGGGGCTCACCGGTATCGCAGTTCCGGTCCGCGCCCCAGGCGGCAGCGACGCACCCGTCGTCGCCGCGTTGGGCATCTCGGGGCCGACCACCCGCCTGAGCGGACGTCATGAGGCGCTCGCTCGATTGCTCACCGACCAAGCCGCGCAGTTGACCGAACTGCTCGGCGGACACAACCCCTGGGAAGGCGCGGCATGACACCCGACGAGATCCTCAAGAGCCTGTACGACGAGACCCTGGTGGGCAACGGCCCGCGGGTTCTCGAGCTGACCAACCAGGCGCTGAGCCAGGACATGGAGCCGCAGACGCTCTTGTTCGACGCTCTGATCCCCGCACTGGAGGAGGTCGGTGCTCGCTTCGAGCGCGGCGACTTCTTCGTGCCCGAGATGCTCATCGCCGGTCGCGCGATGGCCGGCTCGATGGAGGTGCTGCGTCCGCTGCTCGCCGACACCGGCGTGGAGACGATCGGCAAGTTCCTGATGGGCACCGTCAAGGGCGACGTCCACGACATCGGCAAGAACCTGGTCAACATCATGCTCGAGGGTGCCGGCTTCGAGGTCATCGACCTCGGCGTCCAGGTCGCCCCGGAGAAGTTCGTTTCCGCCATCGAGGAGCACCAGCCCGACATCGTCGGCTTCTCGGCGTTCCTCACCACCACGATGCCGATGTTCAAGGCCAACATCAACGCCTTGGAGAAGGCCGGCAAGCGCAACGACGTGATCGTCATGGTCGGCGGCGCCCCCGTCACCCAGGAGTACGCCGACGCGGTCGGCGCCGACGGCTACGCCGCGGACGCCTCGGCCACGGTCAAGCGCGCCAAGGACCTGCTCAACCAGCGCCGCGCGATGGTGCCCGCATGAGCGCTCAGCCCCAGGAGACCGTGATCCGTTCTGCCTCCAAGCAGGTCGTGATCGGCGGCAACAACCCGTTCTGCCTGATCGGCGAGCGGATCAACCCGACCGGGCGCCGGATCTTCCAGGAGCAGCTCAAGGCCGGGGACTTCTCCGCCATCGAGCGCGACGTGGTCGCCCAGGTCGCCGGCGGTGCCGACGTACTGGACATCAACATGGGCGTGCCGCTGATGGACGAGGCCGAGTTGCTGGCCAAGGTCGTCCAGATGGTGCAGGGCCTGACCGACGTGCCGCTGTGCATCGACTCCTCGGTCGTCGAGGCGCTCGAGGCCGGCCTGTCGGTCTACCAGGGTCGCGCCCTGGTCAACTCGATCACCGCCGAAGACGAGCGCATGGAGCAGATCCTGCCGCTGGTCAAGAAGTACGACGCCGCGGTGATCGCTCTGCCCAACGACGAGGAAGAGATCCCGATGGAGCCGGAGAAGCGGCTCGAGTTGGTCAAGAAGATCGTCGACGTCGCCACCGGCGAGTACGGCATCGCGCTGGCCGACATCATCATCGATCCGCTGGCCATGCCGATCGGTGCCGACACGGCCACCGGCCTGGCCGGCTTCGAAACGATGCGCGGGGTCCGCGACACCTATGGGCTGAACATGACCTGCGGTGCCTCCAACATCTCCTTCGGCATGCCCAACCGGCACGCGCTCAACGCGACCTTCCTGCCGATGGCGATGATGTCGGGGATGACCTGCGCGATCATGGACACCCGCACGCCCGCGATCGTGGACGGCGTCAAGGCCGCCGACCTGCTGCTCAACCACGACGAGTGGGGCATGCAGTGGATCGCGCGCTCCCGGGCCGCTGCCACACAGGCGTGACAGACAAGCCTGACTTCGATCCCGCAGACATCCGCCGGGAGGGGTTACTGACCCCTCCCGGCGGGTCGGTCACGCCGCACGACGGCACCGGCCGGGTCGATTTGTCCTTCACCATCGAGGCCCGCGAGGGAGGGCCGGCGCACAAGACCGTGCGGGTGCCCCCCGGGGTCAGCGTCTTCGACGCCGCCTCCTGGAACGGCATCGCCATCGACTCCACCTGCGGCGGGCATGGCACCTGCCGCAAGTGCAAGGTCCGGCTGAGCGATGCCCCGGACCAGGCGATCACCTCCCACGACCGGCGTACCTTCAGCGAGGCCGAACTCGACGACGGCTGGCGGCTGGCCTGCCTGGTCAACGCCGCTCGCAGCCTCGAGGTCACCGTCCCGCCGCTGGTCACCCGCCCAAAGGCCGCCACCGTCGGCGTCGGGCGCCAGGTGATCCTGCGTCCCGCCGTGGTCAAGCGGTACGTCGAACTGGCCGAACCCTCGCTGGCCGACCAACGCACCGACTGGGTCCGGCTCAGCGACGCGATCGACGACCTGGAACTGCGGTGCGGGCTGGCGATGCTCCGCGAGCTTCCCGGCGCCCTGCGCGGTGCCGACTTCAAGGTGACGGCGGTGATGGTCGACGACGAACTGATCGCCGTGGAGGCCGGGGACACCACCGCCACGCGTCATGCCATTGCCTTCGATCTGGGCACCACCACGGTGGTAGCCACCCTGCTGGACCTGGTCACCGGCACTCCCGCCGCGGTGGCCTCCATGCTCAACAAGCAGCAGCCCTTCGGCGGCGACGTGATCACCCGGATCAGCGCCACGATGATGGATCCCGAGGCGATGGGCCGGCTTCAGGAGGCGGCCTGCGCGACGCTGGCGGAGTTGGCCGCCGAGGTCTGCAACGAGGCCGGTGTCGATCCGGCCACCGTCTATGAGGTCGCCGTGGCCGGCAACGCGACCATGACGGCGCTGGCTTTGGGGATCGATCCCGAACCGCTCGGAGTGGCCCCGTTCGTGATGAGCACCGCCTCGCCCGGGACCGTGCCCGCGAGCGAGCTCGGGTTGAGCCTGCACCCGCGGGCGCGAGCCCTGATCTTCCCCTCCCTGGGCGCCTACGTCGGCGGCGACATCGTCGCCGGCATGCTCGCCACCGGGATGGACCGGGACAAGCGCACCCGACTCTTCGTCGATGTCGGCACCAACTGCGAGATCGTCCTCTCCGACGGCGATCGCATCCTGTCTACCGCCGCGCCCGCCGGTCCCGCCTTCGAGGGCGGCGCCATCCGCTGCGGCATGCGGGCCGCGGACGGCGCCATCGAGGTGATCCGGTTGGACCCCGACCCGGGGGCCGCCACCCCGGTGGAGCTCGGCGTGATCGGCGATTCCGAGCCGCGGGGCCTGTGTGGTTCCGGGCTGGTGGACGCGGTTGCCGAGCTCGTCCGGGTCGGCCTGCTGGACTCCTCGGGCCGGTTCATCGCCGAAGATCAAGCCGCCGAGCAGCTTCCGGGTCTGGCCGACCGGCTCACCAAGATCGGCGAGGAGCGGATCTTCATCCTGCATCGGCCGTCCGGTGCAGTCGATCCGGCCGACTGTGTCTACCTGTCGCAGCGTGACGTGCGCGAACTGCAGTTCGCCAAGGCCGCCATCTCGACCGGCTGGACGCTGCTGCTGGAGGAGTTGGGGTTGACCCACGACGACGTGCAGCAGGTGTTGTTGGCCGGCTCGTTCGGTTCTTACCTTTCTCCGGCCTCGGCCGTGCGGATCGGGCTGGTGCCGCAACTGCCGGTGCTGCGCATCGTCTCCGCGGGTAACGTCGCCGGGGAGGGCGCCAAGATGGCGCTGCTCTCGATGGCCGAACGCAGCGGCGCGCACGCGCTTCTCGAGGAGGTGACGTATGTCGAGCTCTCCGACCGGCCCGACTTCAACGACCGCTTCGTCGAGCAGCTCGCCTTCTGAGCAGGCTGCAGTCCCGGTGGATGGTCCGGGGCGGGTGGGTCTGATCGCCTGCGGCGCCTTGGCTCAGCCGGCGGCGCAGCTGTGTGCGGAGCACGGCTGGCCGGTCGACGTACATCCGCTGCCGCCGCTGCTGCACAACCAACCCCACCTGATCGCCGGCGAGGTCGAACGCCTCATCGGCGAGCTGGACGGCCGATACCGGCGCCTGGCGATCGGGTACGCCGACTGCGGCACTTACGGCGCCCTGGACGAGCTGTGCGAAAGGCACGGGATCTCCCGGCTACCCGGGCTGCACTGCTACGACGTGTACGGCGGGGCCGACCGCCTGGCCGCCTTCTTCGAGGAGCAGCCGGGGACCTACGTATTCACCGACTTCCTGGTCCGCGGCTTCCAGCGGACCGTCATCCGGGAGCTGGGCCTGGACCGGTACCCGGAACTGCGTGAGGACTACTTCAAGAGCTATACCCGCGTGGTCTGGCTGGCTCAGGAACCGGACGAGGAACTCACCGGACTGGCCGAGGCCGCGGCCGCGCAGCTGGGCCTGCCGTTGACGGTGGTGCCCACCGGACACCACGGCCTGGCCCGAGCGATCGCCGAGCTGGTCGCCCAGGCGTGAACGGCGGCTAGCTGTCCGCCGGGAGCGCGCTCGATTCGGCAGTGCTGTTCGATTCAGCGATCCGGTCGGCGAGTGCGGGTGGCACCACCGAGTCCGGGTCACGCAGATTGCCCAGCGCCACCCGTACGCCGACGATTCCGGCGTACAGCGCCGGGCAGGTCGGGCAGGATGCGAGGTGGTTTTCGAGCAGCCTCCGCTGCTCGGAGGCCAACTCCTCACCGAGATAGTCGTCGATCTGGCGACGTGCTTCCCAACACTTCATCGGGACTCCTTGCAAGGCCGCGCGTCGGTCCGGGCCACCGTCGAGTGCGGTGACCAGGAGCGCACGGCCCCGTCGGATGCGCTGCTTGGCTGCCGGGAGCCCGATCGAGCAGATCTCGGCCACCTCCCGTGCGGTAAGCCCCTCCATGTCGTGGAGTAACACCGCGCTGCGGTAGATCACCGGCAGCCTGACCAACGCGTCGTACAGCTCCTCGTTCCGCTCCGCCCGCTCGCACACCAACGCCGCATCCACGGTGTAGGTGTCCTCGTGCCAGGCATCTTCGACGGCCTGTACCAGGATCTCGTCGTCGACCGGATCCACGGTGCGACGGCGCGTGCTGTCGATGAAGGCGTGGTAGGCGATCCGGTGCAGCCAGGTATCCAGGCTGGAACGTCCGGCAAAGTTCGAGGAGGTTTCCAAGACCTTTACTGCCACGATCTGCAGCAGGTCGTCGGCATCGTCGGGGTCCCGAGTCAATGCCATCGCATAACCTCGCAGGCGCCCCAGCGCTGCGATCAATTCGTCTTGCTCGTTGGGGGTCGGGCCGCTCGGCCCGGCCCCCCGGCGGGTCTGCTCGGTCAGCTCTTGACCTTGCACGTGTTGACACCGACGAGCCGGTAGAGCGGGCACATCCCGACGACCGCGGTCACCGCGGCGATGACGGCGACGATCAGGGCCGTGATGCCCAAGCCACCGCTGAAGCCGGCCTTCCACGCCACGATCAGAGCGACGAGGGCGATCACGAGGCGGACGATGCGGTCGACCTGTCCGACGTTCTTGGTCATTTCATTTCCTCTCAGCAGGGTTTACGTGTCATGGACGTGTCGCCCTGCCCCAGAGATACCGACAACCCAGAGATGCCGGTGCCCCAGATACCGGCGCCTCAGACCCCGGCATGCTCGCCGAGCAGGCGCTGCCGCCAGGCCTCGGTCTCGGCCACCTGGTTGAAGGTGTAGATGTGCAGGCCCTCGATCAAGGAGCCGGGCTCGCTGATGGTCGGGAGGCACTTGGTGAGGAAGCGCTCGCCGGTGAAGCCACCGGGGGCGGTCAGGCGCGCCATCACGCCCTTCTGCTTGACCAGGAACTTGGTGGACTCGCCGACGCCGATCTTGGTGGCCATGGAGAGCAGCTTGGCCCGATCGATGGGACCCGGCATACCGATCAGCAACGGCATGGTGATGCCGCGCTCGCGCATGCGATGCACCCAGCGCTTGATGATGGCCGGGTCGAAGGTCAGGTTGCTGACCACATGAGTGGCGTACTTGCGCTTGTCCCACATCGACTGGATGGTCACGTCGTCGTGGATCGTCGGATGCGACTCGGGGTAGCCGGCGATGCCGACCTGGTCGAAGGGCTGCCCCATCGCAGCCAGATCTTCCAGCAGGGCCAGCGCATCGGGGTAGGTCTCATCCGCCTCGGCGTCGCCGCCGGGCACGAAGACCGCGTGGACGCCGATCCCGGTCAGCCGGGCGACGATCTCGGCCAACTCGCTCTTGCCGTGCACCATCCGGGCAGCGAGGTGGGGCACCACGTCGTACCCCTCAGCGCGGAGCGTCTCAGCGGTGGTCAAGGTGAGTTCGAGGCCCTTGGCGGCCGAAGCGGTCACGGTGATCTGGACGTCCTTCGGAACGCCCTGAACGACCTGCTCCACGATCCGCGCGGTCGGCAAGACCTCGTAACGGGCGTGGGTCAGCATCTGCTCCATGGTGGACTGGCTGCCTCGCTGAGTGTTGCGCATTACGCTCCCTGTTTCGCTATACGCATCGAACGGGGTCAGCCTACGGCTTCATCCGGCGGCTCAGCAACCACCGTTCGTACCGCCGGACGGTCGTAGGTGGGCAGCAGTTGAGCGGTCAGCCAGGCCATCCGATCCGCCGCCTCGGCCGGCGGCTGAGTGGGCTGTAAGAGCTTGGAGATAAGCAGCCGCACCAGGCAGTCGACGGAGGTGTAGAGCTCGGTCTCGCCGAGCGCGATCGGGTACGGCGCAAGCATCCGCAGCATCGAATCGACCGAGGCGGCCATCATCGAGGCCGCGTTGGTGGCCCGCGCGGGAAGCAGGGCCGAGGCCGCCCCCTGCCGCACGGACATGGCCGCGCTCAGCATCGGATCGTTCTCCCCGAGTTCCAACACCGTGAAGGTGGCCATCCTGATGGCCTCCACCACATCGTCCGGGTGCGCCGCGAAGGCTGCCTCCACCAGGGCGAGGAAGCGCAACATCTCGTTGAGCACCACGGTCTCGGCGAGTTGGGCCTTGGTGCCGACCTCGTTGTAGACCGTCTGCCGGGAAACCCCGACGCGCTCGGCCAGCTTCGCCATCGTCAGCTCAGACCATCCGCTCTCGGTGGTCAGGTTCGTGGTCTCCTCGAGGATGCGTTCGCGCAGCGTCGGGGTCATGTGAGCTCCGTGAGGACGTGAGGGGTTTGGGAAATGCACCGGGCAAGCATGCCGGAGATTGACGACCAGGTGGGGGAGCAGTGAGCGGACTTCCATCCTGCGCACGGCCCACGGCATTCGGGGGGTTGAGGCCTGTGACTTCCGCGCGTCGGACACTTCGCCGGGAGGTTGACGACGTCTCTGCTTCACTGGCTTGTCCCCCACCTGGTCGGTGGGCGCAGGTGCCCTGATTGTCTAGCCATTTCGAGCCCGTCCGGCTGGGGTGTGCGATCGCTTCGTCATGACGCTGCTTCGCTCCGGTGCGGACCCTGGTGGCCTGATCGACATCCAAGTTCCTGCGCTTGACAGAACGTAATCATTGTCCAATCCGTTGACAAGATCTCGGATTTGTCCATTTCTTTACATTTCATCTACCGAAGCCTGAGGTCGGGCAGAAGTTGCGCCGATCCGAGGGGGATTGTTCGATACGCCCATGACTTCTACGCACGCGGTCGGCGTCGATTTCGGTGGCACCGGGATCAAGGGAGCCCCGGTCGATCTGGAGGCAGGCGAGTTCGCCGGGCCCAAGCAGCGGGTGGATACGCCCCAGCCCGCCACCCCTGCCGCGATCGCGGCCGTGTTGAGCGAGATGTTGGCGGACATCTCCGCGGACAAGGTTCCGGTCGGCATCACGGTCCCGGCCGTGGTCCATGCCGGCATCGTGGGTTCCGCCGCCAACATCGACCCCAGTTGGGTCGGCGTCGACGCCGACGCGTTGTTCACCGACGCGCTACGCCGCGACGTACACGTGGTCAACGACGCCGACGCGGCGGGTCTCGCCGAGGCTCGGTACGGCGCAGCGAAGGGACGCGGTGGTCTGGTCATCGTGACCACTCTGGGCACCGGCATCGGATCCGCCCTGATCTACAACGGCGTACTGGTACCCAACTCCGAGCTCGGCCATCTCGAGATCGACGGCTGGGACGCGGAGACGCGCGCCGCCAACAGCGCGCGGGTGAACGAGGACCTCAGCTACCCCGAGTGGGCCGGCCGACTCACCACCTACTACTCCACTGTCGAGAAACTCTTCTCACCCGACTTGATCGTGGTCGGCGGAGGCGTCAGCAAGAGCGCGGACAAGTTCCTGCCCTACGTCGACATCAAGACGCCGCTGGTGCCCGCCACGCTGCGTAACACCGCCGGCATCATCGGCGCCGCGTTGTACGCCGTGGAGAACCGGTAGCGGCGCTCAGCGGGTCAGGCTCGAGGCCAGCCCGGCCGCTGCCGGATCGAGATTGAGCCGCTCGCGGAGCACGCGCTCAATGATCTGCAACCCCGCTTCGGCGGTCTCTTCACAGTCGGAGACGGCCAACCGGACACCGATGCCGTCGATCAGGAAGCAGAGCTCGGCGGCCAGATCCTCCACGCTGCACTCGGGCGTATAGGCGCCCTGCGCGACGCCGTACCTGATGGTTCGGGCGAACAGGTCGCGATACTCCCGCTGGCAGGTCTCGTTGTAGCCGCGCAGCACCGAGTCGTGGGCGGCCGCCCGCCAGAACTCGAGCCAGACCAGCCACTCGCCGTGGCGGCCGGCGTCCTGCCCGATGGCCTCGCTCACCACGAAGCGCAGGCGCTCCCATGGATCGGCGATCGTCAGCGCGATGGAGTCGATGTCAGCAGCCTCGCCCAGCACGCGATGCAGAAGAGCTTCGCGTCGGAGAGTGGCGAGGTTAGGGAAATAATGTTGCAGGCTTGCGATCGGCACCCCTGCTTCTTCGGCGACGTCTCGATAGCGCAGATTGGCGTATCCGCGCTTGATCAGAGCCTGCGAAGCGACGTTGAGCAACAGCGGCTTGCTGTGCTTAGGGGGGCGTCCGCGCCGTGGCTGGGGAACGGTTGGCACTTTCCTCAAGTTACCCGCCTCTTGGCCATCGGCATACCTTGAGCCGGGAAAACCATCCGATTTGGGGTCTCAGTGGATCGATTGCGCCCTACGCCCGCCCTGGCAGGACCCACCCGGACGGATCAGACCCATATGGGGGACAGGCGGGGATTCGGCTGTGAGTCAGGTGGAATTCGAGGGCCGGGACGCGTTCGCTGACGCGCGTCCCGGCCCTCTTCAGTGATCAACCCGAGTTAGCTGCGACGGCGGTTGGCGACGAGCATCGCCAAACCAAGCACCACGGCAGCCGCGGAGGCGGCTGCGAACCACGCCGAAACAGGGGTGCCGGCGGCAGGCAGGGTGCCGTTTCCTTCGCTTCGCACGTGTCCGGACCCGGGCGAAACCTCAGTGGGGATGTTGATCACTGCGTAATAGGGGTCGTCGTCGGTGACGGGCGACCCGGAGGGACCTGAACTTGCCGAGACCGAGGCGTTGTCCAGATGCAAGCCGTTGACGGTGTCCAGGGTGGCGGTGCATTCGAAGGAGTCACCTGGAGCCAGGGAGCCGCTCCAGGTGGTGCCCGTCGAACCATCGGGGAAGGTGCAGGTGAGGTCGTGGACCGTGCCGCCCTGGACGACCTGGTCGGCGACGCTGACCTCGCTCAATGCCTGGCCGCCCGTGTTGGTGACCGTGTAGTGCAACTCGATGTGCTTGGCGTCGCTGTGCACGGCATCGGCCTCGGTGTTGGCGTCGTTCCCGGCCGCATCGGTCTTCACGATCTGGATCGCCGGGCCGCTGGAGCGGAAGCCGAAGTCGAGGCTGAGGTCCGCTTCGTCGTACTGCAGGGCCTGCGAGGTCGCCGAACCCGTCGAAGAGTCCGATGCGCTCCCTGCCACTCCGGCCTTGGTGGGCACCAGGCCCGTCAAGGCCGGAGAGGTCGGGTCGATCGTCGCGACGTAACTGCCGGGGAGGAGTCCCGAGAACAGGTAGTGGCCCGTGGCGTCGGTCGTCGCCGGTCCCACGACGTCGCCGAACGCGTCGGTGACGGGCGCGCCGCTGGGCGTCGACAAGGTTAAGCGAACGCCGGCTAGCGGGGCGTCGGTGCTGTCCTGACGGCCGTCACGGTTGCTGTCGAACCAGACGTAGTCACCCACCGACGCGGTGCCGACGCTGACCCAAGCCTCGGCGTCGTTGTCGGTCTCGCTCTCGGCAGCGCTGCTGCCGCGAGTGGGGGTTTCACCCAGGCCGATCAGTTCGGGAACCTCTCCGCTTCCCGAACCGCCCGCGGGAGCGACGTAGGCCAGGTTGTGCAGCCTCCCGGAGGTCACCGACGCATCGATCCTGGCGACCACGGTGATCGGCTCGCCCTGGGCGCCGGCGGCCAGCGGGGCCGCGGCGGTGCACACCGCGGTTGCCTTGTCGCAGTCATAGCCGGTTCCGGTCATGCTGATCAGGGTGAGCTGCGCGGGCATCAAGTCGTGCACCGTCCAGCCCGTCAGCGCGTCGGCCGGGCCTTTGTTGGCCGGAGTGAGCGTGAACTTCACCGTGCCGCCTGGCGCGTGCGTGGTCGAGGTGAGTTCCTTATCGAGCACGAGATTGAAGGCGACCAAGCCTGCGTCGAACGAGGAGTCGTCGGGAAGTTCGGACCCGTTGGAGCCGGTGACCGGCGCCACGAACGACACCTGGGCTCCATCGGAGTCTTGGTCGGCACTGGCGGCACCGGTTGTGGTGAAGGAGTAACCGCTAGGAGCCAGGAAGCTCAGCGTGTACGACGCACCGGCGACCAGGTCGGTGAACACGTAGTGACCGCTCGCGTCGGTCTCAGTGGAGTCGACCAGATTGCCCGAGGCATCGCGCAGTTCCACGGCGACCTGCGCGACCGGCGGTTCCTCTGCGTCTTGATCCCCATCACGGTTGACGTCCAGCCAGACGTAGTCGCCCACCGACACGAGGTCGGTGCCCGATCCACTGGCCATGGCGGCACCCTGGGGCAGCATGCTCGTAGCTGCCACCGCCGCCATCACCGCAACGATCCGCCCCAGGACGGGCAGCCGTCTGGGTAGGCTTCCGCGCACCATGGAGTAACCCCCTCCAATTGAGCCGCGCCGAGAGTCGCGACTTGCCCCCACAACACACATCCGCCACGCCTGCGGCTCGGAGAAGCCAACGCGGTGGATGTACGGGGCAGTCTTGGGGTCAATCGGTGGAGTGCGCACCCCTCGGTGCCGCCGATCTAGACCAGTTTGGTCCGCTATCCGGCGGCCATTCGACGCTCTCGCTCACCTGCAATGCGACGCCGTCACACCGGCCAGTTGACGCGGTCGTTTGGTCTGACTGTGCCACCCGGGGTGTGGGAAGGGGCCGGGACTTGTGTGTCCCGGCCCCTTCCTTTGGTGTTTGTTTGTTTGTTTGTTTGTTTAGTTGTTGTGGCGGCGGCGTCGTCCTGCGATGAGGAGGAGGAGGCCGGCGAGGATGGCGGCGGTTGCGGTGCCGAGCATCCAGGGTGCGACCGGGCTGCCGGTGTTGGGCAGGTTGCCGGGTCCGCCGTGTTCGGGCAGTACACCGTTGTCGGGTTTGGCGTGGTAGGGGTCGGTGTCGGTGACACTGGTCCCGGAGTCCACGCCGGTGCCGGTTGCGGTGGCGATGTCCTTGTGCTTGCTGGTGACCTTGGTCAGGGTTGCGGTGCACTTGAAGGAGTCACCGATGGTGAACGGTCCGGCCCAGGTGGTGCCGGTGGTGCCATCGGGGAACTTGCAGGACAGGCCCTTGACGGTGCCGCCTTGGATGACCTGGTCACTGATGGTGATGTTTTCCAGGTCTTCGTTACCGACGTTGGTCACGGTGAACACCAGGGTGGTTTGGTCCTTGGTGATCTTGACCCCGGTGGCCCAGCTGTTGGCGTCGTTACCGGCCTTGTCCTTCTTCACGATCTGGATGGCCGGGGCCGGGTTCCAGAAACCGAAGTCCAGGGTCAGGTCGTGATCGCCGTCGACCAGCAGGTCGCCGGACTCCGCGGTACCGGTCGAGGAATCGGTGGCCGGGGTGCCCTTGCCCTCACGGGTCGGGATCAGACCAGCCGGGACCGTGGAGGGATCCAGAGTCACGGTGTAGTGCTGACCCTCGGGCAGGACCGGCAGATTCTCGAACAGGTAACCACCCTGCGCGTCGGTGTAGGTCGGACCGACCGGCTGACCGGTCACGTCGTTGACCGGCTGACCATCAGGACCGGTCAGGGTCAACATCACACCCTCCAGGGGCAGTTCACCCTTGTCCTGCACACCGTTGTGGTTGGCATCGACCCACACGTAGTCACCCACGCTGACCTTCGGCGCAACGAACCCGAAGTCCAAGGTCAGGTCCTGCTGCCCGGCAGCCAACGCCACCGAGGTAGCCGAACCGGTCGAGGAATCCACATCCCCAGCACCAGCACCCGCGATGGTCGGCACGTAACCCACCAACGCCGGCGCGGTCGACGGATCGACGGTCACCACATAGGTACCGGCAGGCAACTCGGTGAACAGGTACCAACCCGACGCGTCGGTGGTCAACGAACCCACCTTGTTGCCGTAGATATCGACCGCCGGTGAACCATCGGGCAACGTCAACACCAACGTGGCGCCCTGGACCGGGATATCAGAGCCGTCTTGCAACCCATCCCGGTTGTAATCGATCCACACATAGTCACCCACCTTGACCGGAGCAACCACCGTCAACGACGCCTCATCATCGTTATCGGTAACCGAGTCCACCGTGTTGGTGTCCGTGGTCGGCACCGGATCACCCAACGGGACAGTCTCGTCCACATCAGAGCCAGCCTTATCGACATACGCCACGTTCTTCGCCGTACCCGTGAACGACTTACTGATCGTCGCGACCACCGTGATCGGCGCCCCGTCCGCACCAGCAGCCAACGCCGCGTCCGCCACACAGGTGTTACCCGTGCACGCATACCCAGCACCACCGGTCATCGACTGCAACGTCAACCCAGCCGGCAACACATCAGTGACCGACCAACCCGCCAACGCATCAACGGGACCCTGGTTATGCGGAGTCAACGTGAACGACACCGTCTGACCCGAATAGAACGGACCAGCCGTCACCAACTTCTTGACCAGGGTCAAGTTGTACTTCACCAACCCCGCATCAATGGTCGGATCATCAGGGTTGTCCGCCGAGTTCGACCCACTACGAGGAGCAGTCACCGACACCCGACCCGTCACCACATCAGCATCCGAATCAGCGGCATCACCAGCAGAGTTCTGCGTCGTGAACGACATACCCGTCGGCTTCACAAACTCCACCGTGTAAGCAGCACCCGGCACCAAACCAGTGAACGCGTACTTCCCCGCACCATCAGTAGCCGTGGTGTCAACCAACGCACCCTTCGCGTCATACAACTTCACCGTCACACCACCCACGGCAGCATTGCTGTCACCCTGAGCACCATCACGGTTCACGTCGAACCACACATAGTCACCAATCGACACCGGCGACAACGTCAAACTGGCCTGCGCGTCGTTATCAGTCACCGACTTCGACGTGTCATCACCCGTGGTCGGCGGGGTACCCAACGGCACCGTCTCAGTGAAGTCACCACCATCCGGAGCCACATACGCCACGTTGTGCAACACACCCGTCGCGGTCGCGCTAATCGTCGCGACCACCGTGATCGGGTTACCCGCCTGACCAGCCGCCAACGGCGAATCACTCACACACACGTTACCCACGCACGTGTAACCCGACCCCGTCATCGACGACAACGTCAAACCCGCCGGCAACACATCAGTCACCGACCAACCCGCCAACGCGTTCACCGGACCCTCATTACGCGGAGTCAACGTGAACGACACCGACTGACCAAAGTAGAACGGCGCCGCCGTGTCCAACGACTTAGCCAACACCAAGTTGTACTTGATCAAACCCGCATCAATGGTCGGATCATCCGGAAGCACCGTCCCGTTCGAACCCTGCGCCGGGCTGGTCACCAACACACGACCAGTCACCACATCAGCATCCGAATCCGTCGCCGCCGCACCCGTCATCGGCGTCGTGAACCCAGCCTGAGCCGGCGCCACGAACTCCACAATGTAATCAGTCGAAGGCTGCAACCCATCGAAGAAGTAATGACCGGCCCCATCCGTCACCGTCGAGGTGATGAACACACCATCAGCGTCATACAACTTCACCGTCACACCCGGAACCGCGTCCTCGCCGGCACCCTGCTGACCATCACGATCAACATCCCACCAAACGAAGTCACCAATCGACACCGGCTTCAAATCCAACACAGCCTGCGCATCATTATCAGTCGGAGTCTTCGTGGTATCAGTCCCCGAACCCGGCAACGTCGGATCCAACGGAACCGTCTCAACCACATCAGACCCAGCCGGCGACACATACGCCACATTCCGCATCTGCCCGAACGCCGACCCCACCTTCGCGGTCACCGTAATCGCCGGAGCAGACGCACCCGCAGCCAACCCAGCCTTCGCCGTACACACATTCGCAGCACAGTCATACGCCGCACCACCAGTCATCGACACCAACGTCAAATTCGACGACATCACATCAGTGACCGACCAACCAGCCAACGCATCCACAGGACCCTGATTCGACGGAGTCAACGTAAACGACACCGTCTGACCAGCCACCCACGGACCCGCCGTGTCCAACGACTTAGCCAACACCAAGTTGTACTTCACCAAACCCGCATCAATCGACGGATCATCAGCCAAACCCGGACCCGTCAAGTTCGACCCACCACTCGGAGTCTTCACCGACACAGTCCCATCCACCAACGACGCATCCGAATCAACATCATCCGAACCCGTCACATTACGAGTGGTAAACGACGTATCACCCGGCTTCACAAACTGAACCGTGTAATCAGTACCCGGCAACAACCCAGCAAAGTTGTAATAACCCGCACCATCAGTGGTCGTCGAATCAACCAACACACCCATGGCGTCAAACAACTTCACCGTCACACCCGGAACCGGGTCCTCACCAGCGCCTTGCTGACCATCCCGGTTCACATCCCACCAGACATAGTCACCAATCGACACCACATCAACCGTCAACGACGCCTCAGCATCATTATCAGTCGGCGAACCAACCGTGTCAGTCACCGTAGTCGGCGGCGTACCCAACGGATTCGTCTCAACCACATCAGACCCAGCCGGAGCCACATACGCCACATTCTTCGCCGTACCCGTAAACGACGAACCAATCGTCGCGACCACAGTAATCGGCGCCCCAGCAGCACCCGCAGCCAAACCAGCCTGAGCAGTACACACACTGCCCACACAGTCATAACCAGTGCCCGACATACTCTTCAACGTCAACCCAACCGGCAACACATCAGTCACCGACCAACCAGCCAACGCATCAACCGGACCATCATTCGACGGCGTCAACTTAAACGACACATCCTGACCCGGAACAAACGGACCAACCGTCACCAACGACTTCTTCAACACCAAATTAAACTTCACCAAACCGGCATCGATCGTCGGGTCATCGGTCAGCCCATGGCCGGTCAGGTTCGAACCGGTGGTCGGGGTCGTGATCGCGACCTTGCCATCGGTGACGTTCGCGTCCGAGTCGACCTTGTCCGCGGTCGGAGTGGCGTCCTGAGTAGTGAAGCTCGCGTCCGTAGGCGCGACGAACTGCACCGTGTACTTCGTCCCCGGAGCGAGGTCCTTGAAGTAGTAGTAGCCGTCCACATCGGTCGTCGTCGTAGCCACCAGGTTGCCGGAGTTGTCGAACAACTTCACCGTCACCTTTTCAACCGGCTTCTCGCCGTCAGACTGGAAACCGTCACGGTTGGTGTCCCACCACACGTAATCACCGATCGAAACCGAAGCGATCGAGAGCTGTGCCTCGGCGTCGTTGTCGGTCGAAGAGGTCACCGTGTTGGTGCCCGTGGTCGGCGGCGTACCCAACGGGTTCGTCTCGGTCACATCGGTCCCACTCGGAGCGACATAGGCCACGTTCTTCTGAACACCCGTCGCACCAGCATTGACCGTCGCGACCACCGTGATCGCACCAGCCGTAGCACCCGCAGCCAGACCCGCATTAGCAGTACACACATTGCCCACACAGGTGTAACCAGTGCCCGACATGCTCTTCAAAGTCATCCCCGAAGGCAGCAGATCGGTAACCGTCCAACCCGGCAAAGCATTCGCCAAACCATCATTCGACGGCGTCAACGTGTACGTCACGTCCTGACCCGGAACAAACGGACCAGCCGTATCCAGAGTCTTCTTCAACACCAGGTTGTACTGCACCATGCCCACATCGAAGGTCGGCATATCAGGGCTGGACAGCGAGTTCGTCCCAGCAGTCGCCTGCGTCGTCAACGAAATCACGCCGGCGCCGTTCGCGTCCGAATCCTTCGCGTCGTCGCCGCCCTTGTCCTGCAACGTGATCGAGTAACCAGTCGGCGTCGTGAACGTCAACGTGTAGTCGGTGCTCACATCCAAACCAGCAAACGAGTAGAACCCCGCAGCATCCGTGGTCGTCGTACCAACCACATTCCCGTTCTTGTCCTTCAACGTCACCGTGACATCCGCGACCGGCTTCTCAGTGCCGTCCTGAACACCATCACGATCAGTGTCCAACCACACGTAATCACCAATCGACACCTTCTTGGCGGCCACCGGAGCAGTCGCGTTGTACGGGTCATCGTCCGAAACCGGACCATTGCCCGTCGCCGTCACCTTGGCGGTGTCCGCGTGCGGACCAGCCACACCGGTGAGGTCGGCGGTGCAGGTGAAGCTGGAGCCCGGAGTGAACGGGCCGCTCCAGGTCGTTCCCGACGTGGGGGCACCG
Organism: Nocardioides sp.; assembly: GCA_037046605.1. Lineage (GTDB taxonomy): Bacteria > Actinomycetota > Actinomycetes > Propionibacteriales > Nocardioidaceae > Nocardioides. The sequence goes on along the minus strand of JBAOHF010000028.1, from coordinate 37,634 downwards.
CCGGCGGCCTCGGAGAAGTTACAGGTCAGGTTCGACACCGTGCCGGAACCGGAATCCACCACGTCGCTCACGTTTACGTTGGTCAGATCGGTGGTGCCGATGTTGCGCACGGTGAAGACCAGGCCCGTGCTGCCGGTAGGCAGGTTGACCGCAGCGGCGGCGGTGTTCGCGTCGTTGCCCACCTCATCACGCTTCACGATCTTGATGCCGTCGCCGGTGACTCCGCCGCCGATGTAGGCGGAGGAGAAGCTGCTACCAGGCGTGTAGTCGGTGTTCTTGATCGTCATGGTGGCGTGGTTCTCGTACTTCACGCCGCCGTCGATCGAGGCGACCTTGGCGTTCGCCTTCATGGTGATCCACATGAACTGGTTGGCCGCAAGCGACGAGGTGTTCAGATCGAAGGTGATCTGGCCAGGCGTGCAGCTCAGGTTGCTGACGTACGCGGCAGTCTGCGCGCTGTTGAGGTAGTTTTCGGTGGCGTTGTGCACGTCGATGACCGTGCGGATCGTGCTTTCCATCTGCCAGGAGCAGTCGAACTCCCAGTTCGGGCTCGCGGTGTCCACGATGTGGATGATCCCGTTGTTGCCACCGGGGGTCACCAGGGTCCAGTCGATGCAATCCGCGGTGATCGTGTTGCAGTTGTCGGGGGACGCGAAACCGCCCCACTTATCCGGCTCCGTCGGAACCTCATAGGTGCCCTGATTGATGGTGATCTGAGGCGTGGCCACAACCGTGGAGTTGACCTTGATCGTGGTGTCGTAAACCCCGCCGGGCGTGTCGCCGGAAGTGGCGTTGAACGTGGCGAAGAAGCAAGCGTTCGTCAGATTCGCACCGTACGGAGTCAGGTTGAAGGTTGCGACCGCAGGCGTGGTGTTGCTGACGGTCACGTTGAACACCGCGGTTCCGGTGTTGTCGTTGATCGTCGTGGCAGGCGGCCAGCCACTCAGCACGTTCGGAAGGGTCAGCGTGAAGGTGTCACCACCGTTCGCCGAGGCCGGGATACACCCCTCGAAGTTGATCAGGATCTCCTCGCCCCAGTACTGGGTGACAACGATCGGATCTGGAGAGGTGGTGATGTTGATGTTCGTCGGCGTGAAGGTCGCAGCCTGGGCGGCGGGTGCGACAAACGCACTGAAGCCCAAGGTCATTGCGAACACCAACACCGCTGTGAGCATCGAACGGAGCAAGCCATGCCGTGTCGGCCCGGCCTTCCAACGATTCATCAGGGAAGCCTTTCGGTGTGTGCCACTTACGTCACCCCGAGTGGGTGAAAAGCCGAGCCCCCGTGGCACAGCTTCGAACGCAATGGGTTGAGCCACCCGAGGGTGGCGGTCTTGATGATGTGACCAAGCGGGACACGATGCATGACGCGCTTTGGTGTCAGTTCATCAACAGTTGATGAACTGACCTCATCAAGTGACGCCATTGGTTCGGTTTGCTTCCATCTGCCAGGGGCAGACATCGCGGTGGCGACTGACCTAGAGTGGCGCCTCCCTCGAGGTCACCTCGGGCGTCCACGGCCCACCAGATTCCTTGGAAGCGACCATGCTCAGACTCATCCTCAACGGCCTGCTCACTCTCGGCCTGATGAGCTTGGTGCCGCCCACACCAACCGAGGCACTCGACGTGGCCCGGCAGCGACAAACACCGTGCGCCGCCACCGAGCCTCACTTGGCGGGCTCCTTCATCCAGCCTTGGCTAGCCGACGGGTGGTCAGGCGCCCAACTTGCCCGAGAGATGGCTGTGCTGCGCCGAGCGTGCATCGACACGGTGATCCTGCAATGGACCGCGGACAGCGGGATGAAGAGCGCCACGTTCGCCACCGGGATGCGGGGCTGGCGCAAGACGAGTGCCACCGACATACCCGATCGGCTGCTGTCCGCAGCGGCGGCCGCCGGCGTCCAGGTGTACGTCGGTTTGCAGGTCAACGATCGTTGGTGGAGCAAGCGCGCTCGCGATCCCCGATGGCTGCGGCACGAGGCAGTCGTCGCCAATCGGTTGGCGGGCAGGTTGGCCGCCGACTACGGCGCGTACGACTCGTTTGCCGGCTGGTATCTGCCGTTCGAGATGGACAACGCGGGCTTCAACAAACGGGTGCATTGGAAGCGCATGGGGAGGTTCTATGCCCGGGTGATCCACCACCTGCATCGCCTGCGGCCCGGACTGCCGGTGGCGATCGCGCCCTACTACAACGCGCATCTGGCCGGCGCGCAACGACCGGCGCGATGGCGCAAGATGTGGCGCTCGATCCTCACTCGCGCCCCCATCGACGTGATCGCTCTTCAAGACGGGGTGGGCGCCGGGCACGCCAGGCCAAGCCAGCTGGCCGCGTGGTTCCGCGCCACAAGGCGGGCCATCGAGGCGAGCCGGCCCAGGACGAGATTGATCGCCGATACCGAGACCTTCCGTTTCGGAGTGTCCGGACTGGAGCCGATGGGGGTCGCGCAGTACGTCGCCGACATGAGCCAGGTGCAGGGGTACGTCGACGGCTTCTGGAGTTTCGCCTATGACCACTATCAGTCGCCGCTGGCCGGGTTCTCGCCGTTCTACGACAAGACCTACCGCGCCTACCTCGGCAATGGGGTCGTCGAAGCCAGCCCGCCTGGAGCCCCGTCGGGAGTTTCCGCGACCGGCGTCGATGCGAGTCACGTCCAGCTCACGTGGGGGAGTGCGAGCGACAACCTCGGCGTGGCCGGCTACCGGATCTATCGCAACGGGGCGTGGGTGGCGGTCACCCACGGCGGCCGGACGAGTTTCCTGGACGGCCCACTCGCCTCCGGCACCACCTATCGGTACGCCGTACAGGCCTTCGACGGCGCCGGCAACCTCTCCCCACTCACGCCGCTGAGCTACGTCACCACACCTTGAGACCAGCGGAGTTCCCGGGGCCGCTCACGCGGCCAATACTGATCGAAGCCCTGCGTTCCCAAGGGTCGATGCTCTGGGCCAAAGGTGAAGCGGAATGGAACCGATGGGACCTGCCGGATCATCTGAGTTAGTGATGGGCTACGACGCCGAGTTCAGTGACTACGCCACCGCGCGCTGGCGCGCCTTGGTGCGCACCGGCGTTTTGCTCGGCTGCGACCTGGTCGAGGCCGAGGACCTCGCTCAGCAGACTCTGCTGCGGTGTTACCTGAAATGGGGCAGCGTCCAGCGAGCCGCAGACCGAGATGCGTATGTCGCGCGAGTCCAACTCAGTCTCTTGCGCCAAAGCCGCCGCCGACGGTGGTGGGGGGAGCGCGCAACCGATGCGCTCCCCGAACGAACCACAGCGGACGGTACGGCGCGCGTCGATGACGCCGATGCGCTCAGGCGCGCGCTCGGTCGACTACCCGAGGCTCAGCGGCAAGCAGTCGTCCTGCGCCACTACCTCCACTTCACCGAACTACAGATCGCCGACGCCACCGGGGTCGCTCGCGGCACAGTCAAGAGCCGGCTGTCTCGGGCGTTGGCCGTTCTTGTCGAAGATCCAGATCTTGCGGTGCTCCGGGAGGACGCTCATGAGTGAACAGGCCCTCTCCGACCTCCTGGGTCGCTCGGTTGAACATGTGCCGGACTCCCGGCCGCCCATCGCGGACCTGATCCGACAGGGGCACTCAGCTCAAGCACGGCGCCGCCTGAGGACCGTGGTCGGGGTCGCGGTGGCGGGTCTTCTCGTGGTGGGCTCGATCGCGGCAAGCCAACTGGGCGGCGAACGCTCGGCGCCGCCTGCTGATCAGCCCAGTGGTGGTGGACAGTCGGGTCTGCCCACACCTCCGACCGGGATGAAGTGGGTCGGCGTTGGTCGCTCCGTCGTGGCTGTGCCTCAGGCTTGGCCCGTGGTGCCGGGGATCTATTGCCAAGGACCGTCGGAGCCCTTCGTCACCATCACTCAGTGGCACGTGAACGTCGGCTGCCCGCCGTACCAGGGTCCAGGCCGAGGATCGCCGCAGGATCAACTTGTCATCGATATCGAGGGCAGCGCGTCCGGCGAGGTCATAGCGCAACTCGAGGGAAGCCCCGGATCCAGCGCCCTCACCCAGCGCTCGATAGACGCCTCCCGCACTATGTTGCCGAGCGGTTGGCTCGCCATCCCGTCTGGCGAGCCGTACGGCGGAGCGGGCGCCCCGACCGTGACGAGCGAGATCACCGCTCTGGAAGACGCGGGCTTCCACGTCGTTCGCAAGAACGCCGCGCCGAACGGCGACTGGCAACAGGTGACCACCGACCCTGAGATCGGCACGCCCGCACTCCGCGGCAGCACCGTCGTGGTGTACGACCATGGGGCGGTCGCATCCTCGGCAACGCGGGGGCACCTCCTGTGGGTAGGCGGCCCCGCCCCAGGTACCACCGCGCCCCATCCGGGGATCATTCATGTCGTGAACGCCGACGACTCTATTGACCAGATGGTTGTGGCCGGGGACGACGGTCGATGGGAGATCTACCTGCCGCCCGGTACCTACCGCGTCCTGGCGACCTCCCCGGGCTACGGCAGCACAACCGGCGACTTCGCTGCCTGCTCAGCGGACCGGGCAATAGCCGTTGACGCCGGCCAAACGGTCGCCATGGACGTGTTCTGCCAGATGGGGTAATCGCGCGGACTCACACCGCCGAGACTTTGACGTCGAACCCGTCGACCAGGTGCTCCAGATCAGTCTGGTCGAGGGGGATCACCTCAGACGGAGCCAGCTCAACTGCCGTGGCCTTCGCGACTTCGTTGATCGCTGGGATCAGGTGGCCGCCATGACCAGCCGCTGAACTTGGTCGGCATGCGCGGCGAGGGCCGGATAGACGCTGCGGCGCTGCGCTTCCACAGGTTGCCTAACGCAGATAGAGGTACAGCGTCGCCGACGTGGCGAACACTGCACGTTTGTCATGCACTACGCGCGAAAGGGCGATCTTGCCGCCCAGCTGGCGAATTCGATCATTCACGAGTGGGACGACATCACTGAGAGCTGGCAGAGCTCTCCGTATCGCAACTACGTGCATGACGCGCTGGAACTGCCTCCGGGCTGGGACGGGTAAAACCGGCTCAGATTGCCGAGACTTTGACGTCGAATCCGTCGACGAGGAGTTCCAGGTCGGACTTGTCGGCTGTGATCACCACCGACGGGGCCAGCTCGACGGCCGTCGCGGCCACGATGGCATCCACGGTGAGGTCGCGCTTCTTGCGGCGGACCCTCTCAGCACGCGCGCGCAGCGCGCCGGCCCGCATCGCCACTCCCTGGGGTAGGTCCAAGGTTGGGATCCTCCCCATGACGTGCCAGATCGCGGCGTCGGTCGGTGCACCGGTTGCCACCTCGGTGAGAACGACCGTGGGCATCAGGACTCGGTGGTCGGCTTGCTGCGCTGCGGCCAGCCGCTCGGCCATCCCCTTGCGCTGCTCGGCCAAGGCCGAGACGGCTTCGGAGTCCAGGATCACTACGCGGGCCAAGGACTCAGCTCCACTCGTGGACGTACCGGGCGACGGCCTGGGCGTCGAGTGGTCCGTTGACCTCGACCAGCTCGCCGATCAGGTCATCGAGTCCGTCCCGTTCCAGCTGCCGGCGAAGGGCGAGGGTGGCATACGCCGAGACCTTGCCGGGCTCCACCCGGTCCCGGACGCGGTGAAGGACGTCGGCCTCGATCGTGAGGCTGACCTTCTCGAAGGCCTGCTGACTGCTCATGACTCAATCCTACCCATGAGGCGATTCTGACTCCATCCCCAACCGTCTTGCTTCCCCGCACCGATCCCCCATGCCCTACACCCCTCCCGCAGACACACCTCCGCCCGTCCCCCGGCTCACGCTCCCTCTGACGACCAAGGGGCTATCCGCGTGCCAGACGCCGTCACCAGCCGATGGACCCGTCGCCTCGACTTGGCCTGCGCCAAAGATCGAGGGCCTTCACCGCGTCACCCTCAAGAGCCTGCGGCACACCCACGCCACCTTGCTGCTGGAACTCGGCGAGCACCCCAAGGTCGTCCAGGAACGGCTCGGCCACTCGACCATCACCACGACCATGAACATCTACAGTCACGTCACCCCGACGATGCAGAGTGCCATCGACCGCTTCGCCGCGCACCTCGGCGGGGACGTCGCCGGGGCTTAGCCCCGCAACCTGCGCCTACAGGTCTCGGCTCTCTGCGCCCTCGGCGAGATCCGACCAGAACGGCACCCGCGTTCGATCGGACGGATGAGGGGGTGGCACACCGAATTCGTGGGCGAAGTAGTCCAGGAGGTTGTCGCCGTAGTAGATGACGTCCGCCTGATACACGGAGAAGACCGGGCTGGGCTCGAAGCGCGGGTCTGACGTCAGATACCGATGCGAGAACACCGGGATGAGTATGGGAACGCTCGCCAGGTTCTCGCGAGCTTGACGTTCCCTAGCATCCTTGTCGTCGGGCCTATCGCCCCACGAGGCTGGCCAGAAGCCGTTGCTGTGTACGTCGAAGATGATGCCCTCGATCGGCCAGTCGAGCCGTCCCCGCAGATCGTCGTCGCGGTCATTCCGCCAGTCCGGCCACGACCTTCCAACCGGCACTACGGACTGGAGGAAGTCACGATGCTCTGGGCCAAAGGTGAAGCCAAGCCTGTCCTGGACCCGCGACACCTCGCCGTCGCACAGGCCCTCCTCCATTCGCACTCCGCCGGCACGCAGACGTTGGATCGACTGGGAAACGAGATCCGGCACGAGGCGATCATCCCGCATGCGCAATCCGCGGAGCATCGGGCGCGCCTAGGCGAGGACCAGGCCAGCGACGACCGACACGAACACCGCTTCCCCGACGGACAGCGCGATCATGACCCCTCCGGGACTCGCCGACTCGACTGCACCCCGTCACCCTCCCAAGTTGTGTTCGGAGGAACCGCCGACCAACGGGATCCCCCATTCGGGCCGGCCTCACCCCTACCGGTCCCGCCAGCTTCTCATCGCTCCTGATGGAAGGCTTGCAGCCAGCAGGCCCGTGGTTCGTCGACGCCGGTCAGCTCGGATCAGAGATTGAACAGGGCCGCGTTCGCGAGCTCACGGACGTGAGCCCACTCGGGCGCGCGGCGGACGGCTTCCGGGCTCCAGAGTTCAGCGTGCTCGCCTCCCGACATCGACGAAAGGGCCGCGTCGATCGGAGCGAATGCGGCCGCGTCCAACTCAGACAGCCAGCCAATGGCCACCCATTGGTCCACGAGCCGCCAGCCGGCGTCCCAATCGAGTGCCAGCTCGTCAACGTGGCCGCCTCCAATGGAGGCGAGCCAGCGTTGTTGGTGATCCGCTGGCATGCCTAAGACTCCGACGGGCTACCGGCATCCTCAACGAGCTCTTGGGCGGCGCCGCCGCCAGGGCTTAGCACCTATTTCGGCACATGAGCGGGGCGCAACCTCGTCCTCAACGACAAAGCCCCAGGTCAGGGACCTGGGGCTGTTGTGCGCGAGGGGGGAGTTGAACCCCCACGTCCTTTCGGACACACGGACCTGAACCGTGCGCGTCTGCCTATTCCGCCACTCGCGCGAGAAGCCTGGTCAGGTTATCCCAGGCGGGTGCGTACCCCCAAACTCAGCGGCGACCGACCGGCGTACCGGTTCAGATGGGCTCGCCCCGATAGCATCGTCGGGTCCGGAGAGGAGGAGACATGGGGCTGGCGAGGTTCGAGAACAAGCTCGAGCAATTCATCTCCGGCGTATTTGCGCGTGCATTTCGCAGCGCCGTCCAGCCGGTCGAGATCTCCGCTGCGCTGCAGCGGGAGGTCGATCACCGCGCCAAGGTGATCAGTCGTGATCGCCGATTGGTGCCCAACGAGTTCACCGTGAGCCTGGCTCCCAGCGACCTCGAGCGCCTCCGCGAGTACGACGCCGCCATGGCCGGCGAGTTCAGCCGACAACTGAAGGAGTACGCGCGCGAGCAGGGCTACGTCTTCCCCGGCCCCGTCTCCATCGCCTTCGACGGCGACGAGTCGCTGACCACCGGCCGTGTCCAGGTCCACTCCGCGGCCAAGGCGCAGGTCACCGCCCGCGAAACCACCACCCCGCGCCGCGCCCACGTCACCCTCGAGATCAACGGCACCCGCCACGCGGTAGTCCCGCCGGGAGTGGTGATCGGCCGCGGCACCGACGCCGACCTCCGGATCAACGACCCCGGGATCAGCCGGCGACACGCCGAGATCCTGGTCCGCGAGCTGGACGGGGAGACTCTCGTCGGCGTGCGCGACCTCGGCTCCACCAACGGCCTGCTCGTCGACGGGATCAAGACCGCGCAGGCCCGCGTCCACGACGGCGCCCAGATCAGCCTCGGCAACACCCGGGTCGTCATCCACATCGAGGACGACGATCTGGACCTGGCCGAATCCGGCTACCCGCGCCCCGGAGACGCCGGTCGATGAGCGAACTGACCCTCTTCCTGATCCGGTTCGCCTACCTGGCCATCCTGTGGATCTTCGTCCTCGCCGCCGTCTCGGTGATCCGCTCCGACATGTTCGGGGCCCGCGCGCCCGCCACCGAGCCCGCCGTACGCCGGACCCGCACCGCCCGCCCAGCCCAAGCGGCGCCGCGGCGCCCCCACCCAGGTCGTGGTCACCGAAGGCCCCAATGCCGGCAGCTCCGCCCAGCTGGCCGACGCGCCCCTCCTCATCGGGCGTGGCCCGGACGCCGCCATCCGGCTCGACGACGACTACGCCTCCACCCGGCATGCGCGCATCGCCGCCTCCGGTGACCAATGGTTCGTCGAAGACCTCGGCTCCACCAACGGCACCTATCTCGGCGCCACCCGCATCACCCAGCCGACCACCCTCGCGGCCGGCTCCCAGATCCGCATCGGCAAGACCATCCTCGAGTTGAGGAAGTGACCGATGACCTCAGCTCCGCACGACGCCGAGGCGTCGCCCCCCGCGAGTTCGCCCGATCAGCTGCCCACCGAGCTGTCCGGGGACCTCACCGCTGAGTTCAACGCCGCTCCCTTCCGGCTCGACATCGCTGCCGTCTCCGACGTCGGCCGCGTTCGCAAGGACAACCAGGACAGCGGGTACGCCGGACCGTGGCTGCTCAGCGTGTGCGACGGCGTGGGCGGGGCGGTCGGCGGAGACATCGCCTCCAGCACCGTCCTCGACCGGATCCGGTTGATCGATCGCCAGCCGGTCGGTGACCTGCTCGCCAAGGTCTTCGACGCCCTCAAGGACGGTCATCGCGCCGTCGCCGACCTGATCGCGGTCCGGCCGGCGCTGACCGGGACCAGCACCACCGCGGTGGTCGCCCTCTTCGACGGGCACCAACTCGCCTTCGGACACGTCGGGGACTCGCGTGCCTACCTGATGCGCGCCGGCCTGATCACCCAGCTGACCCACGATCACACCTTCGTGCAGACCCTCATCGACGAGGGCCGGATCACCGAGGAGGAGGCGCAGTTCCATCCGCATCGGAACCTGATCCTGCGCGCGGTCGACGGCGTACACGAGTTGGAGCCCGATCTCTTCCTGGTCGATCTGGCGCTCGGCGACCGGATCATGCTGTGCAGCGACGGGGTCAGCGGTTCGCTCGACTCCGGGCGGCTGGCCGACATCCTGTCCGCGGGCAGCCCCGACTTCGCGGCGACCGAACTGGTGCGGCTCAGCATGGACGCCGGATCGACGGACAACGTGACCTGCATCGTGGCCGACGTACTCCCGGTGGACGCGTCCGCGGAACTGCCCGAGCCGATCGTGGTGGGTGCGGCCGCGGCGGCAACCACCGCCACCAAGTCGGGCCGAGGCTTCCTGGGCCACCGATCCAGTGACACCGGAGAACTGCCCCGGGTCAAGGATGAGGTGCCCGCGCCGCTGCCACCCGGCATCACCCACGCCATCCCCAGTGACCCGATCGACCCCGAGGAGCTTCGCTACGCTCCCCGACCCCCGCGACGGTTCCTCTTCTTGCGACGCAGCCTAGCCACTTTGATGGTGCTCGGTCTGGCCTGGATCGCGGCCGCTGCGGCGTGGAGTTGGAGCCAACATCAGTACTTCGTCGGGGTGGCCGACGAACATGTCGCCATCTATCGGGGGGTCCAGGCCGACATCCCGGGGCTGACCCTGCACAGCGTCTTTGAGACCACCGACCTCAGTCTCGAGCAGTTGGCCGAGTGGGATGCCCAGCGCGTGCGTGACGGGATCCCGGCTGACAGCCTGGCCGATGCCCAGCGCTCCGTGGACGGATTCGCACAAGTCGCCCAGACTTCCCAGGGCCAGCCTTCCCAGGGTCAGCCTTCCCAGTCCTCCGCTGGCACCACCACGACCGGGACCCAGTGACCGTGAGCTCGACTGCTGCACCCGTCTCGGCCGCCCGCCCCGGCTTCGTCCATCGCCGGCGGCGTTCGGCCGAACTGTTCATGCTTCTGCTGGCGCTCGCGGTCGGCATCGGCGCCTACGCCGCGGTCGGGGTGGGCGTGCAGGGCCGGGTGCCTGCCGACGTGCTGACCTATGGCGGCTGGCTCGCCAGCTTGTCGCTGGCCGCCCATCTCGCGATCCGTTTGGTGGCGCCGTACGCCGACCCGGTGTTGCTCCCGCTTGTCGTCGCTCTCAACGGCATCGGACTGGCGGTGATCCATCGGCTCGACCTTGCGGCCCTGGCTCAGGGAAACACCCACGACTATGCACGCCGCCAGTTGCTGTGGATGACGCTCGGGGTGGTGCTGTTCGTCATCACTCTCGTGGGGTTGCGCGACCACCGGCTGCTGCAGCGATTCACTTACACCTTCGGTCTGATCGGCCTGGCACTTCTTCTGCTGCCGCTGGTCCCGGGACTGGGCAAGGAAGTCGGCGGCGCGCTGATTTGGATCCGACTCGGGCCCTTCACCTTCCAACCCGGCGAAGTCGCGAAGGTCGTCCTGGTCATCACCTTCGCCAGCTACCTCGTCGCGCACCGCGACGCCTTGGCCCTGGCCGGTCGACGACTGCTCATCGTCGACTTGCCACGCGGTCGCGATCTTGGTCCGTTGCTGGTGATGTGGCTGGTCAGCCTCGGCATCCTGGTCGGCCAGCGCGACCTCGGTTCGTCGCTGCTCTTCTTCGGCCTCTTCATGGTGATGCTCTACGTCGCCACTGAGCGCGCCGGGTGGCTGCTGGTGGGCGGCACCTTGTTCACCGTCGGTGCGCTGGCCGCCTACAAGGTCTTCGGTCACGTGCAGCAACGGGTCGACTCCTGGATCGACCCGTGGAGCCGCTACGACGTCCCCGGCGGTTCCTACCAACTGATCGAAGGCATGTTCGGCATGGCCTGGGGCGGACTTCTCGGTCGCGGCTTTGGCGAGGGAAGCCCCGATCGAATACCGGCCGCCAACACCGACTTCATCATCGCCGCCATCGGCGAAGAGCTGGGGCTGACCGCGGTCATGGCGATCCTAGTCTGCTACGGACTCATCGTGGAGCGCGGCCTGCGGGCGGCCCTGATCTGCCGCGACGACTTCGGCAAACTGGTGGCCACCGGCCTTGCCGCGGTGCTGGCGCTACAGGTCTTCGTCGTCATCGGCGGCGTCACCAGGTTGGTGCCGCTCACCGGCCTCACCACGCCGTTCCTCTCCTACGGCGGCTCGTCCTTGGTCGCGAACTGGGTGATCGTCGCGCTGCTCCTGCGGATCTCCGACGCCGCCCGCCGCCCCTCGCCCGAGCTCTCCGACGACACCGTGACAATCCTTCCCGACAACGAAGACACCCAGGTGGTGCGGCCGCTGTGAACAAGCCGATCCGCACCCTTGCCCTCTTCTGCCTCGTGCTCTTCTTGGCGCTGCTGCTCAACGTGACCTACCTGCAGTACGTCGAGTCCGCCGCGCTCAACGCCCGGCCGGAGAACCGCCGCGTCGTCCAGGCCGCCTTCTCGCGTGAGCGCGGCGCGATCCTGGTGGGCCGCACGCCGGTGGCCGAGAGCGTGCGGTCCGACGACAAGTACAAGTGGCAGCGTTCCTACCCCCAGCCCTTCAAGTACGCCCACGTCACCGGCTTCTTCTCCTACTTCAGCCAGACGGGCGTCGAACGAACCCAGAACCCCGTCCTGTCCGGCGACGACTCGCGGTTGTTCGTCAACCGCCTTGTCGACCTGATCCGGGACGCCTCCCCGCAGGGCGGGCATGTCGAGCTCACGTTGAACGCCGATGCCCAGGACGAGGCGGTCGAAGGGTTGCGCGCGCTCGGAGAAGGCGTGCAGGGAGCGGTCGTCGCGCTTGATCCGCGCACCGGGAAGGTGCTCGCGATGGCCTCTTCGCCGAGCTTCGACCCCAACCGGATGGCCAGTCACGACCTCGGCGCGGCTCAGGAGGCCACCGACGAGTTGTATGCCGACCCGGACCAGCCGCTGCTCAACCGGGCCATCCAGACGACGCTGCCTCCTGGTTCAACGTTCAAGCTGGTGACCGCGGCCGCGGCGATCGAGTCCGGAAAGTACAACGCCACCTCGATCGTTCCTGGCGGCACCTCCTTCGACCTCCCGCAGAGCACCAAGTCGATCGGCAACCACGACGGCGGCAACTGCGGCGGCGACAAGATCACCTTGACGCAGGCGCTTCAGGTCTCTTGCAACGTGACCTTCCTGAACCTCGCCGACGAACTGGGTCCGGAGAAGATGCGGTCGATGGCCGAAGCCTTCGGCTTCAACTCCCGACCGATGAGTGATCTCCCGGCGGTGGCTACCTCGCGCTATCCCGATGACCTGAACGCGCCCGAGACGGCCATGTCGGGCATCGGGCAGTCCAGCGTCACCGCCTCGCCGCTGCAGATGGCCATGGTCGTCTCCGCGATCGCCAACGGCGGCCAACTGATGCGTCCCTATCTCGTCTCGACCGTGCAGTCGCCGACCTTCGAGATCCTCGATCAGACCCGGGAGGAAGAGATCGGCCAGCCGATCTCCTCAGGGACCGCCCGCGAACTCACCGACATGATGGTGGCCACCGTCGAGTCCGGCACCGCGACCGCGGCGCAGATCCCCGGCATCGACGTCGCCGGCAAGACCGGCACCGCCCAGTCGACGCCGGACCGGCCTCCCTATGCCTGGTTCGTCTCCTTCGCACCGGCTGACGACCCGGTCGTCGCGGTGGCGGTCATGGTGGAGGCGAGCTCCTACCCGCGCGAGGAGATCGCCGGCGGCCGGTTGGGCGCGCCGATCGCCAAGCGGGTGATGGAGGCGGTGATCGGGCCGTGACCGAGCCGAGCTACGCCGACGCCGGTCAGCGCTACCGCCTCGACGCACTGGTCGCCACCGGCGGCATGGGCGAGGTGTGGCGCGGCTTCGACACCTCGTTGGACCGTGTGGTCGCGGTCAAGATCCTCAAGCCACAGTGGTCCGATGACCTGACCTACCGCCGCCGTTTCACCTACGAAGCACGGCATGCCGCTGCGCTGCGGCACCCGGACATCGCGGCCATCTACGACGTCGGGGAGACCCCCGAGGCGCGGCCCTTCCTGGTGATGGAGTTCATCGACGGCCGACCGCTCTCCCAGTTCCTGGGTCGCCCCCTGGACCCGGCGGTGGTCGCTGGGTTGCTGGCATCGGCTGCCGATGCCCTAGGTGCCGCCCACGCGGCCGGCATCATCCATCGCGATGTGAAGCCGGCCAACCTGATGGTCACCACCGACCGGCGGGTGAAGGTCACCGACTTCGGGATCGCGCGAGCCACGGACGGGGTGGCCCTCACCACTGCCGGAGAGGTGCTCGGCACTCCGTCATACCTCTCGCCCGAACAAGCCCGTGGCGACCGGGCCACGCCGGCTTCGGATGTCTACAGCCTCGGCGTGGTCGCTTATGAAGCGCTGGCCGGGGTTCGCCCGTTCGTGCGTGGTACGGCGGTCGCCACCGCCGTCGCGCACGTGCAGGACGCCCCGCCGCCGCTGCCGGATCGGGTCCCGCCGGCGTTGACAGCGGTCGTGGAGCGGGCCATGGCCAAGGACCCGGCTCAGCGATTCGCCGACGGGGCGGCTCTGGCGCGCGCCTTCAGGCAAGCCGCCGGAAGCCCCGATATCCGCACTCAGCGCCCCCCGCTCACCGCACTAAAGGACTCCGGGCTCAAGGACTCCGGGCTAAAGGACTCCGGGCAAGCTGACTTCCGCCAAGCTGACTCCCCCACCCAGGTGCTCGGTGAAGTCGCCGAGACGCGGGTGCTCGGGTCTGTCGACCAGCAGCCAACTCATCACCCCGCGAGCCCTGACCAGCCAGCACGCAGCACCCCGACGCTGACGCCGCCACGGCGCAGTTCCTGGGTCGGTCCCGTCCTGGGCGTGCTTGTGGTGGTGGCGCTCATCGCCGGTGGTGTCCTGTGGCTGACCCGGGACCGCGGCACGCTACCTTCCGAGCCGATCACGACTCCCTCGACCAGCACGACCGGGGCGCCGACCACCTCGTCCGCAGCTGCTGCGGTGGACATCGACGAGGACCTCTATCTCGGCAGGCCGGTCACCGAGGTTGCCGCCGAACTCGCCGCACTGGGGCTCAAGGTAGAGGTCCGAGAGATCACCCAAACGGCCGGGCAGGACGAAAACCCTGGCCAGGTTCGCTCGATCAACCCCAATGGAAGCCTCACGGTCGGTGACAATGTGACCGTGGAGTACTGGGGCGCCCGCCCGACGCCGAGCGCGACCCCCACACCCACACCCACGCCCAGCCCGACCGCCAGCCCGACCGAACCCCCGGCCACGATCGCGCCGGCCACGCCGCAGGAGAGTGCGACACCATGACCGAGGACCACATCGTCATCGGCGGCCGCTACGAGTTGGGCGAGTTGCTCGGTCGTGGCGGGATGGCGGAAGTCCGCAAGGGCATGGACCTGCGCCTGGGTCGGGCCGTGGCGATCAAGCGCCTGCGCGGCGATCTGATCGGGGATGCCACGTTCGCCGCACGGTTCCGCCGCGAGGCGCAGTCGGCCGCCGCCCTCAACCATCCCGCGATCGTGGCCGTCTACGACACCGGCGAGGAGCTCTCGCCCGACGGACGCACGCCCCCGCAGCCCTACATCGTGATGGAGTTCGTCGCCGGGCGGACCCTGCGTGATGTCCTCCGCGAAGGGCGCAAGATTCTCCCCGAGCGGGCCATGGAGATCAGTTCCGGGGTGCTCTCGGCACTGGAGTACAGCCATCGGGCCGGGATCATCCACCGCGACATCAAGCCGGCCAACGTGATGCTCACCCCGTCGGGCGACGTGAAGGTGATGGACTTCGGCATCGCGCGCGCGGTCAGCGACGTCTCCGGCGCGATGACGCAGACCGCAGCCGTCGTCGGCACCGCGCAGTACCTCTCCCCCGAGCAGGCTCGTGGGGAGACGGTCGACTCCCGTTCCGATGTCTACTCTGCCGGGTGCCTGCTCTACGAACTGCTCACCGGGCGCCCACCATTCGTCGGTGACAGCCCGGTCTCGGTCGCCTATCAGCACGTCCGCGAGCCGGCCGTTCCCCCGTCGATGCACGACGCCGATCTGCCTGCCGAGGTGGACGCCATCGTGATGAAAGCGCTGGCCAAGCGGGTGGACGAGCGCTACCAGAGCGCTGCGGAGATGCGTGCGGACATCGAGCGCTATCTGGCTGGGCGCCCGATCAATGCCCCGCAGGTCGGGATCCCGGTGAACGAGCCGATGCCGATGAACTCGCAGGTCTATGAGACCGGCGTCCGCGCGAGCACCACGACCACGTCCGCCGCCCCGGTGGCGCCAGCGCGGCGTGGGCGTAACGGGGTCGGTCTGTGGCTGCTCGGTGGATTGATCGTGGCCGCGCTTGTCGCGACGTACTTCCTGCGCCCGCTCTTCACCGAGGAGGAGCCCAAGCAGGTTCGGGTTCCGGCGCTTGTGGGCCTGACCGAGGGAGAGGCCCGCACTGCGATCGGCAATGCCGGCCTC
The DNA here is from genome assembly GCA_037046605.1 of Nocardioides sp. Lineage (GTDB taxonomy): Bacteria > Actinomycetota > Actinomycetes > Propionibacteriales > Nocardioidaceae > Nocardioides. Next base: position 21,848 of record JBAOHF010000028.1, on the reverse strand, counting down.
AGGGTGGGCAGCATCGAGCACGAGCCGGACGACACCGTCCCTCTCGACGAGGTGATGCGGCAGGACCCCGATCGCGACACCTACGTCGATCCCGGTACGTCGGTGAACCTGGTGATCTCGCTGGGCAAGCCACAGGTGCAGGTGCCGATGGTGATCGGCATGGACCGAAAGGAAGCACGGGCGACTCTGGAGGCTAGGGGTCTCAAGGTTCGTTTCGAGGAGAGCGATAGCGACCTTGCAGCCGGGCAGGTGCTGGCCACCGATCCCGCAGCGGGGGTCTCGGTCGAAGCCGGTTCAACCGTCGTCGCCCAATACTCCGACGGTCCGGAGACGGTCCCTGACGTCATCGGCATGACGGCTAAAGACGCTGAAGAGGCGCTCCTGGCGGCCGGGTTCGACCCGCGGATCTTCGAAAGCAGCGACACCACCGAGGAAAAGGGCACGGTCTTCGACCAGTCACCTGGTGGGGGTGAGGATGCGCCGGGTGGCTCGACGGTGACGATCTTCGTGTCCACCTACGAGCCACCCAAGCCGACCGAAACCCCGACGAACACCGTGGCTCCCTCGGCTTCGGCCACGCCGTAGGCCATGCTCGAGCGGATCGGCCGGTCAGCCGCGCGGGGAGGGATCGCGACCCCGGGCGGTTGTGTTCAGTAGCTGGCGCTGCCGCTGATCGGGTGGGCGTAGGTGTTGGTCAGCACCCCCTGGAACGGCGGTGCCTCGATCTCATCGACGAAGTCGAAGCCCCATCCGATCTGCACGTCGGGGTCGAGGGCTTGCTGCCGGTAGTAGTTGATCAGGGAGTCCTCATCAATCGCGCCCTGCAGTAGGAACGGATCCCCGACCGCCTCGATCACATAGGGCTGTGCGTAGGGCTGGCCCTGCAAAAGCACCAGTGAGCCTTCACACCTGATGCCGGTGGTAGAGACGACACGTTGGCCCTGGATGGTCACCGCCTGAGCGCCGCCCTGCCACAGCGCGTTCACCACCGCCTGGATGTCTTGTTGGTGCACGACCATCCACCTGGGGTCGGCGGAGGAGACCGCCCGCACCTCCGCGGGCGAGTCCGACAGCGTGATCCGCACCCCTTCACCGCGCACGGTCCTCAGCCCCGCCGGGGCCTCCAGTGCTTCGGCGCGGCGCCGCGCCGCGCGCACGCCCGCGTCTTGGATATCCCCCGAAAGCCGGGAGATCTCGCTGTTGAGTTGAGCGGCCCTCTCGGTCAGCCGGTCGCCTTCGCGGCGCTGGGCATCGGCCAGGGCTCCCAGGTCGGTGTAGCGCCCGGGGCGCAGATCGCTGCCTCCACTGTTGGCGGCCGAGATCGGGAACATCGCCCCGCAGAGGACGCACACGAGTGGGGTCAGCCAGCGCCAGCGGCTTGGCGCCTGCCGTGCTGCCGGTGACTGGAGAGTCTCCTGAGCAGGTGCTTCGACCGGTGACAGATCCTCACCCGCGGCGATACGCGCCGGTTGTTGTGAATCGTCGTTGGCCGTCATGGCTATTAGGCTAGCTGGCGCGAGATCCCATCTCGCCCGTCGCGGCCACCCAGCGGTGACCGCGCCCGCCAGCCTTCCAAGGAGTGCACGTGTCCAAGCCCCGGGCCAAGAATCCGATCGCGGAGACCACTGTCGATCGGATCGTGACCCCTCGATTCCTGATCGCCCTGGCGCTCATCGCGGTGGGGATCGCCTGGATCGCCTACTACTACCTCGCGGTCCGGGTGACCCCCGGTGCCGAGGGCGGCCCCGGTGGGCCGGCGTTCATGGCCGACCTGAAGCGCTGGAACTATGTGATCGGCTTCGGCCTCGCGATGCTCGGCCTCGTCGTCTCCGCCCACCCCAGCACACCGCTGGGTCGCGGGCGCGGTGTGGTGATCGGCATGCTGGGTTGCTTCCTTCTCGGCCTTCTCTGGATCTGCGTCTACTACGTCTTCGCCAACGACCTCAGCCCGCTCCCGGTCTTCAACGACCTTGGCCAGGCCAACCTGGTCGTCGGCATCGCATTGATGGCGGTCGGCTTCACCTTCGCCACCCGCTGGGAGTGACCGGCCGCCCGGTCAAACGGGCAGTTGAGTCTGACCGGCAGCGGGAACCGGACCTCGCCGCCAGCTCGCCGAGGCGTCCATACACAGGTGGGGAAAACCTTGTGGAGAACTACACCGGTGTAACTCGTTTCGGGACGCGATCACAGAAGAGACGTACGCCGTGTCGTCGAACGGCTCAACTCCAGGTCGCCAGCCGAGCAAGCGCGAGCGCCACCAAGGCGAGGGCGACCAGTACCGCTCCCGCGGTCTGGATGCGAGCCCTCCCCTGGAAGCCACCCCACTCTTTGGGTGCGTAGGCGATGATCGCGGCCACGATCCCGCCGGTCAGGAAGCCGCCGATGTGGCCCTGCCAACTGATGCCCGGGGCGGTGAAGGTCAGCACCAGGTTGAGCCCGACCCACATCACGATGTGCTGTGGATTGCCACCGAGTTTGTGCACCACGATGAGCAGCGCGGCCATCAAGCCGAAGATCGAGCCGGATGCGCCCACGGTGGTTCCGTACGAGGAGGACAGCCACAGTACGGCGACCGATCCGCCCAGCCCGGACAGCAAGTAGATCGCCAGGAACCGGGCCCGCCCCACGAGCGCTTCCAGTTGAGGACCCAGCACGTAGAGCGCGAACATATTGAAGGCGATGTGCAGGATCTCGACATGGGTGAAGACCGCGGTCAGCGGCAACCACCAGGCCCCGTTGACGACCCCATCGGTCCAACTGCCCTGAGGCAGCGACTCACACAATTGTTGCGGCAGCCGGGGTTCGACCAGGCAGTAGCCGGCGAGTTTCAACCCGAGCCGAGTGACCCAGGGGCTGGCTGCGCCACCGGTCAAGGTGATCAGCAGCCAGACCCCTACGTTGATCCCGATAAGCACCAACGAGGTGAGCTGCGGATTGTCCCGCCGCACACCCCCGAGCGAGGTCCGTTGGACGGGCATCTCGCTACGACCAGCCGCCAGACACTCCGGACAGTGGAACCCGACCGCGGCCGGAGTCATGCAATCGGGACAGATAGGCCGATCGCAACGCTGGCAGCGGATGTAGGTCTCCCGCCCGGGATGGCGGAAACACGTGGGCGCGCTGGTGGTCCCGGGATCGAATTGGGCCATTGCGGAGGGTCAGCCCCGGGCGATCTCGACCGACTCGATGACGACCGGCTCGACCGGGCGGTCGCCACCGCCGGTGCGGGTCGCGCGCGATCGCATCGACGACGTCGCGGGACTGCCTGGTCGGCCACCTCGCCGAAGATCGTGTGCTTGAAGTTCAGCCACGGGGTCGGCGCCACGGTGATGAAGAACTGCGAGCCGTTGGTGCCCGGGCCGGCATTGGCCATCGCCAGCAGGTAGGGCTTGTCGAAGACCAGTTCGGGGTGGGGCTCGTCCTTGAACTGGTAGCCCGGGCCGCCGGTGCCGGTGCCGAGCGGGCAGCCGCCCTGGATCATGAAGCCGCTGATCACCCGGTGGAAGGTGAGGCCGTCGTAGAACGTTGCCGGTGTCGGCCGTTGCCCGTGCGGTACTCCTTGGTGCCCTCGGCGAGGCCGACGAAGTTCTCCACCGTCGCTGGCGCGTGGTCGGGGAAGAGGGTGATGGCGATGTCGCCTCGGTTGGTCTTCAGGGTGGCCTTGAGATCAGACACTGGATGCCTTTCTGTCAGTGGCGCCGGCCAAGCCGGCGAGTCGTCCGGCTGAGCCGGGGAGACGAGAGGGGCTACCGTTAGAAGGTGACCCCATTTGGTCGCCCCATCCTCCCATGCAGTGCCAACCTGTGCAGGACCGCCATAGGCTGGCGGAGATACCGGACAAACAGCTGAGCAGGCGCCACCGCGGGCGCGCTGCACAAGGAGGAGTCATGGAAGACCTCAACGAGTCCACCGCAGCCTTCGCGGACGAGCCGTCTGAGGCCACCGGCGGTGCGTCCACGCTCAGGAAGCTGCTGATTCGCGGCCTGACGATGGCCGGGTTGGCTGCCGTGGCCGGGATGATCGCGAAGCGGTTGCTCAGCCAAGGGCCGAGCGACAACTGGCAGTCGAGCTACACGCCGAAGGCGCCCGGCGACGGCCCTGCCTGAGTACGGCGCTGCCTGAGTACGGCGCTGACTGAGTACGGCGCGCGCCTAGCGCTTCGGCGTACGCCGCTCCAGCGGCAGGTCACGGGGCCGGTTCTCCACGATCCAGGCGTCGATGCGCTCCCACCAAGCGAAAAGCCATTCGATCCGGTCGTCGCGATCGGTGGGGATCTCGCTGCGTTCCACGCGCCACCACCGCATCGTGATCACCTTGTCCATGGGCAATTCGCGCCAGAGATCGCCGACCGTCGCCAAATGATCGAGCCCGGTATGGGCTACCAGCACGACGTCCGCCTCGGGGGCCGCGTCGAGGGCGGCGAGGAAGCCGCCCGGGCGGGGCGCCAGGACGGTGGTCATCCGTTCGGCCCGCGCGGCCATCGCCTCCAGGCCCACCGAGCGCAATCGCTCGATCGCGCGCTCACGTCGCTTCGGAGTGAAGTTGCCGCCCTCGGGGAAGATCACGAAGGCGTCGTTTTCGTCGAGATCCTCGGCCAGCGCCGCGATCTGATCCTCCACGGCCGCGCCGGCACCGCCCAACGGATTGGGGGAGATGAATCGGGCCGGGATCCGCCGCAGGATCACCCCGATGGCCGGATCCCAGGCCAGCGTGTCCTTGAGCACCACCCGGGGCTCGCGGCCGTACCACCGCATCAGCGTGTAGATCAGGGTGAAGGAGTCGCCGGGACCCGCGTGCCGGCAGCACACCAGCAACGGCTTGCCCGGGAAGGCGTCCGGGCTCGGGCCCTCGGTCTCGATCTTCAGCCGGACCACGCGACGGGCCTCGCGGAAGAAGACCCACAGCACCATCTGCACGAGTTCGTAATGGATGCTCTCGAAATAGGGGGTCTTGAGCCGTGCGCCGAACCCGGAGGAGAGCCACAGCCCGAAGAGCACCACCAGCAGCAGGCTCTCGCAGGTGAGATAGAGCAGCGCCAGCCAGAGCAGCCGCAACGGGCGCCACTTACCCGGAAGCACCGGCGAGATCGCGGCGGCGACCAAGATCCACAGCGGCATCGTGGCCCACAGCATCACCGTCCCCAGGACCAGGAGCGGCGCGAAGACCATCCGCTGCAGAATCCAGCTGGGCACACTGGCCCGAGGGGTCTCAAGGGGACTGGTCGTCATTGCTCGCTCCGTGCGGGGGAGGACGCCACGCCGTGGTCGTCGAGGTAGCGGCGGCTCGCTTGGTAGGTGGCGTCGATCTTGGTGGGCACGGCGGTGAAGTCGCGATAGGAGAGCAACGAGTCGTCCTTGGATGAGGTGCCGGCAGCGGGGAGCACGTGCACCTCCACGCCGGCAGGTGCCTCGGCCAGCTCACGATTGAATCGGTGTCGACGCGCGATCTCGAAGGACACCCGAGCCACTTCGAACGGGTTGCGTGGCTTGCTCAGTGGCCGGTCGATCCGGCCGACCTGCAACACGAATACCCTCCGGGCGCCCAACTGGATGGCACGGCCGAGCGGGATGGAGTTGACGATGCCACCGTCGAGATAGTGCTCGCCATCGACCTCGGCGGGTGGCAACAGGCCGGGTACGGCGGCACTGGCCAGCACCGCCTCGACCAACGGCCCGGTCTCGAACCAGTGCTCGGCGGCCCGCTCGATGCTGGCCGCGCAGACGTTGAAGCGAACCGGGAGCTCCTCCAGGCACAAGTCGCCGAACTCTTCGCGCAGCCGATCCCTCAGTCCGTCGGAGGAGTAGACGTGGGTGCGCGAGGTCATCGCCCGGCGGACCCGCTGAAGTGCGGTGTCGGCGTAGATCTGCCCGTCGACCGCGGCGCCCTCCCACAGCTTGACCATCCGCCCGATCACAGCCGGGGTCGGATCCTTGGCGACCATCGCACCGTTGAGCGCCCCCACGCTGGTGCCCAGCACCAGGTCGGGACGGATGCCGTGCTCGAGCAGCGCGCGCAGCATCCCCACCTCGACGGCACCGAGCACTCCGCCGCCGCCGAGCACGAAGGCATCTCCCTCGCGCGGGTTCATGACCCCGAATCGGGAGGCGGGCTCCCGGAGAGGACCTCGGGATGTTCGCTGCGGATCCGGGCAGCGACTAGATGTTCGACGTAGAAGATGACGATCGGCAGGAGGCCGGCGATCAGCATCACGATCGTGAAGGACATCGGCCAGGCGGCTCGGCGGGCGAGCAGGAAGGCCACCACGAGATAGACCATGTAGATCCAGCCATGGGCGACCCCGACAACGGAGGTGATCTGCTCGCCCCGGTGCGCCCAAGCCGAGCCTTCGGCAGCCAGGTACTTCAGCGGCATCCCGATGAAGACCAGAACGGTCAGCAGTACGCCGACCACGAAAGCGAGCGCGCGATAACTCCGGAACAGACTGCTCACCGGGTCAACCTACCGCGTCTGGCCGCTCGTCGATCGGGGCAGTCAGGGTGCGATGGGCCCGCAGTTCGTCGCGGCAGTAGCGCTGCCAGACGAAGATCACGAAACCTCCGAAGAGCCACCACTCCGCGGCATAGAAGAGGTTGCGGATGGCGAGGAACCGTCCGGGCTCGGGGCGTTGGGAGAGTTCGGCCGGCTGCAACCCCGCGGTGCCATCGTTGAGGCTCGCCTCCCACGTTGGTTGCTGGCCCGCGACCACGTAGGCGCCGTAGGCGTCGCGGTCGAGTCGCTGGATCAGGTCGGCGACTCGGAGGCTCGGATAGACGGCGTCACTCGGGTCCGGGTCGGGCTCGGGTGCATCGCCCTCGGGAGGCTGCAGCCAGCCGGTCAGCATCGCCTCCCCGGTGGGAGCCGTCGGGCGAGAATCCGCCGACGCCGTCCAGCCGCGAACCACCGGCAACACGGCGTCGGTTTCGGCCACGGCCAGCGGCGTGACCACCCAGAAGCCGGTGCCGGAGGTGCCGTTCCGCTCGGAGACCAGGAAGGTCGAGTCGGTCAGCCAGGTGCCACCGATGCGGACCGGCTGACCGGTCGCGTCACCGGGGAAGGGGTCGTCGGGACCGATCACCTCGGCGAGCGGCACCGGGTCGGCGTCGGTCAGCGAGTCGGTGACGGCTTGGCGATGCGCGTTCCAGGCGCCGTACTGCCACAGGCCGAGCGCGATCGCCGCGGCCGTCAACAGCACCATCGCGAGCGTCGCCGCAAACAAGCGAGCCAGCGGTAAGCGGGCCAGGGAAGGGTCAGCCAGCTGAGGCCGACTCGACACTGGCTCAGACACGCACTCAGCCTACGGCGGCGGGTCTCAGGGCCTATCCTCGCGGGGTGATCACCACCGAGCAGGCGCGGGGCTTCGGCAACCACTTCCAGTCGCTCGCCGACGAGATCGGCAAAGCGGTGCTCGGCAAGGAGCATGTGGTCAAACTCGCGCTCACCTGCCTCTTCTCCGAGGGTCACCTGCTCTTGGAGGACTTGCCCGGCACCGGCAAGACGATGCTGGCCAGGGCGCTGGCCGCCAGCGTCGAAGGCTCGCATGCCCGGATCCAGTTCACCCCCGACCTGCTGCCCACCGACGTCACCGGAGTGACTGTCTACGACCAACACCAGGGCAGCTTCTCCTTCCACCCGGGGCCGGTCTTCCACGACATCGTGTTGGCCGACGAGATCAACCGAGCCTCGCCCAAGACCCAGGCGGCCATGCTCGAAGTGATGGAGGAGGGACACGTCACCGTCGACGGCGTGACTCGGCCGGTGCCGCGACCGTTCCTGGTCATCGCCACCCAGAACCCGATCGAGCAGGCCGGCACCTACCGGCTGCCCGAGGCGCAGCTGGACCGGTTCCTGATGAAGACGTCGGTGGGCTACCCCGACGCCGCTTCCACCGAGGAGTTGCTCAGCAGTAGCGGCGTGCGCGACCGGGCCGAGCTGGTCAAGCCGATCGTCGACCGAGCTTTGGTCGGCGAGATGTGCCGACTTGCCGACACCGTCTACGTCGATCCCTCCTTGATCACCTACGTACGCCGGCTGGCGGAGGCCAGTCGCGAACGGCCACACGTGCGACTCGGGCTGTCGGCCCGAGGAGCGCTCGCCTTCGTCCGGGCCGCCAAGACCTGGGCCGCCGGTCACGGCCGAGCCCACGTCGTACCCGAGGACATCGCGACCCTCGCCGGACCGCTCCTCTCCCACCGGCTGCTCCTCGACCCCCAGTCGGTCTTCTCCGGCATCACCGTCGCCGACGAGATCGACGAGCTGATGCTCAGCGTGCGGCCTCCGACAGGCCGGAGCTGATGTGCGCAACCTGCGCGCAGTCACGTCCCTCGGCTGGTGGGTGCTCGGCATCGGGCTGCTCGCCCTGATCGTCGGCCGCTGGGGAGGCTATGTCGAGCTCGGGGTGGTCGGGTTGGCCTGCCTCTTCGCCTGGCTGTTGTCGTTGGTCGTCGCCTGGCTGCCCACGAGTCCTGCGGTCGAGCTGACCCTGCGACCCGAGCGCACCGTCGCCGGTCAGCCGGTGGTCGCCCGGGCCGAGGTGAGCAATCGCGGCCGGTTGTCCCTCGATGCACCGATCGTGCGGCTGCCGGTCGGGGCGATCTCGCTCTTCAGCCGATTGGGGCGGGTCCGATCGGGCGAGAGCGAACAGGTCACCCTCGAGGTCCCGGCAACGCGCCGCGGAGTGGTGAGTGTCGGCCCGGCGCGGTTGATCACCTCCGACCCGCTCGGCTTGTTCCGGCGGAGCGCGCCGCTCGGCCGGACGATCATCTTGTGGGTGCGGCCGCGCACCGTGGCCCTCGGCGGCCTCGGCCTGAGCCAGCTTCGCGATCTGGAGGGTGCGCCGAGCGACCGGCTCTCGATGAGCGACCTGGCCTTCCATGCACTGCGTGAGTACGTGCCCGGCGACGATCTGCGGCACGTGCACTGGCGCTCCTCCGCACGGGCCGGCGAACTCCTGGTGCGTCAGTATCACGACACCCGGCGCAGTCAGTTGACCGTCGTGCTCGACACCACGGCGGAGTCCTACTCCAGCACCGACGAGTTCGAGTTGGCCGTGTCCGCCGCCGCCTCGTTGCTGGCCGCCGCAGCCCTGGAGGAGTACGACGTAACCTTCGTCGCCGGGGCCCGGCACCTGACCGGTCAGAGCGGCCCGGTGATGCTGGATGAGACCTGCCTGGTGGAGCGCGAGCCCAGCGGCGATCCTGCTCGGGCCGGCCAGGGACTGAGTCGCGGGCTTCGGGTCGCGCTCGAGTTGGCTCCCGACTCGGCCCTGCTGTTGGCCGTGACCGGCAGCCTGCTCCCTCTCGGATCGGCCCAGGATGCGCTGGCCGTCTCCGGGTCAGCGGTGGCTCGGCTGTTGGTCCGTGCCGACCCCTCGACGAGCGCGTCGGTGCGGCAGCACCGGGGAGTCGCGGTGGCCGGGATCGCCGCGCTCACCGATCTCCCCGTCGTACTCACCGGGGCCGCGACCGGCGTGGCGTCGGTCGGTTCGGGGGGCCTATGAGCCCGACCGCCCCTACGACTCGGGTCGGCCCTTTCCTGGCGAGTGCCCCGTTCGACTCGCTGATCGCGCCCGCGCTGGTCTTCGTGGCGATGGTGCCGCTGGGATCGTCCTTCGCCGGCTGGTCGTGGGCGGTCGTGGGAGGGATCGGCGCAGTCGTCGGGGTTGCCGTGGCGATCATGCTGCGCGCCGTGCGCCAAGGAATCACGGCAATCCTCGGCATGCTCTTCGTCGCCTACGTGGTGTTGGCAGGTCCGGTCGCGTTGCACGGCACCGATGCCTCTGTCGCCCTGCCCGGACCGGGGACAATCGAGGAGGTCAGCCTCGGCACGCTCAAGGCCTGGGGTCTGCTGAGCGGTACTCACCCGCTGGTGGCCGCGCAAGGGCCACCCATGCTGATCCCCTTCCTCTTCGGGTTGCTCGGAGGTGGGCTGGCCGCTGGGCTGGCGTTGACCAGCCGGCGGCCGTGGGCCCCGGTGCCGATCCCCCTGCTGGTCCTGGTGGGCAGCCTTCTCTTCAGCCGCGCGGAAGCGGCGTGGGTGCTGGCCACGGGAGCCGCGGTGGGGCTCGGGATCCTGGGGTGGCTGGCGCTGCGCGGCTGGCTGATCGACCCTGCTTCGGCGGGACCGGGCCGGGCGGCAGCCGCTGGTTGGTCGGCTGGCCGGGCAGTCCGCGGCGCCGCGATCTCGCTGCTCGCCGTACTCGCCGCGCTGCAGTTGGCGGCCCCTGTCACGGGTTCGCACCGGTTCGTGCTTCGCGATCGCGCGGCTACTCCTGACGTCGAGTCCTTGGAGACACCGCTGTCGGGTTTCCGGGCATTCACCCAGCCTGCGGGCTCCGAGCAGTCCACCCTCTACGGCAAGAAACTGCTCACCGTCCGGGGATTGCCCGCCGGGCAGCAGCTGAGGTTCGCGACCCTCGATACCTATTCGGGCGGGGTGTGGCGAGCGGCCAACGGGACCGATGCGACGCGTCGCGACGACCGCTACCTCCGGCTGCCGCCACTCCTGGACACCCCCGCACGAGGCCGGCTCGCCTCGGTGACCGTGGAGGTCGGCCCGCACTGGACCGGCCCGTGGGTTCCGACCGTCGGCGATCTGCGCAGCTTCCGGCTAGACGGGGCGGATCGCGCGTTGAAGACGGAGTCGTTGCGCTACGACCCGGCAACTCAGTCCGCCGTACTTCCGCTCGGCTTGCAGGACGGGGACAGCTACGCCTTCCGGACCCGCATCGCCGCCCGGCGACTGAGCCGGGGGATGAAGCCCTTCCCCCAGGTGGATCCGGAGCTCTATGCCGCGGCCGCATTCATCGACGACTACGCCGTGGCCTGGTCGGCTCGGGCCACGAGCCCGATGGATGCCGTCTTCCGGGTGGCCCGCAAGCTGCGAGCTCGGGGCCGCTACAGCGACGGCGGGGTCGGTTGGGAGAGCCAGTTCGGTCCTGGGCACAACCCCAAGCGGCTCGGGCCCGGATTCCTCAGCGCACCGAGGATGGCCGGCAACGACGAGCAGTACGCCGCCACGATGGCATTGCTCGCGAATCGGCTGCGGGTGCCGGCCCGGGTGGTCGTCGGTGCCACCGTCGGCAAGGACGGGGTCGTCCAGGGGCGTGACGTCTCGAGCTGGGTGGAGATCCGCATCGCCGACGGCAGTTGGCGAGCCTTGCCGACCGCGAGGTTCATGAGCAACCGACCGGTTCGGCGGTCGGACAAGGTGTTGTCCCCGATCACGCTGCCGCCGCAGTCGTCCCAACCGAACCCACCCGAGCAGCCACCCACCGATCAGCCGGCGGATCCGCAGAAGCCGTCGCAGGATGAGACCGAGACCGACTCCACGACAGACACGGGTGCGCGTCGACTGTGGCCACTGCTGGTTGGGGCACTGCTCTGGCTGGTGCCCGCATTCAAGATCCTGCGCCGTGAACGCAGGAAGCGTTCCGGGAGCCCCTCTCACCGAGTCGCGGCAGCCTGGACGGAAGTTGCCGATCGCGCCACCGACCTGGGTCTTGAGTTGTCGACTGGCCCTACTCGTCCGCGGCAAGCCTCTGCGCTGGGCGATGGCTCAGTGGCCCTGGCGGAGAGGGTCGACACGACCGTCTTCGCCTACCAGCCGCCGGCCGATGCCGAGGTCGCTGCCGTGTGGTCCCAGGCCCGCGAGGTGTCCAGCGACCTGGGCCGCGGTCGCCCCGTGTGGCGCCGCCTCCTGGCCCCCCTCAACCCGGCCTCGCTCCGCCGACGCTGACGCGAGTGCACACACGGCGAGGGGTGACGCCGCAACTCCACCCTGGCAGGATCGCTGGGGTGGGTCCGGAAGAACGGCTGCGGGAGATGGCGATCCGGCACGCCGCATTCGCCTGGCTGGACGCCCAGCGCGCACAGGGCAAGGAGAGCTTCACCCAAGCCGAGACGAGTGGACTTCTGCTTGCCGGGGAAGAAGTTCGCTTGATGCCCACCCAGCAAGGAATCTGGAAGCCGGGATCCCTTGCCGCCGCGCTCTCGATTCGCACGGTCTTTCGCGCCGAGGGTGCCGACCGCCCCTACGACGACGCCCAAGGTGAGGACGGGTTGTTCCGCTACAAGATGCGCGGACACGATCCCGATCATTTCGAGAATCGAGCGCTGCGAGCGGCGATGGTCGAGCGGCTGCCGCTGATCTGGTGGCTCGGAGTGCCGGGGGGTGGCTACACCCCGCTCTATCCCATCTTCCTGATAGGCGAGGAACGGCACGACCTCCAGTTCGTCGTGGACATCGACGCGATGCCACAAACAGACATCACCTGGCCCTCCGTCGCCTTGGAGTTGGAGCCGTCCTACCGGCAGCACTTGGCTCGGCTGCGGCTCCACCAACGCCCGTTCCGCGCCGCCGTACTTCGGGCCTATCGCACCTCATGTGCCGTGTGCTCGTTCCGACACGGTGATCTGCTCGACGCGGCGCACATCCAGGAGGACAGCGCAGGCGGTCGACCGGTCGTGCGGAACGGAATGAGCTTGTGCAAGATGCACCATGCGGCCTTCGACCGAAAGATCCTGGGCATCACCCCCGACTACGAAGTGCGGGTGAACGAGCAGGTTCTTCACGAGGTGGATGGCCCGATGCTGCGCCACGGCATCCAGGAGTTCCACAACCAACAGCTCATGGTGCTCCCTGAGCGCCGCAGCGAAAGACCGGACCGACTACTCCTCGAAGAGCGATTCGACGCGTTCCTCCGAGCGGGTTAGCGCGACCCGCCCCGCTGGTCAGCGGGGCGGCTGGCTGAGTTGGGCGTCTAGCTCTTCAAGCCAGGCCAGCTCCTCGTCGCTGAGCACAGCGTCGAGGCCGATCGGTTCCTGGTCTGCGGAGTGCCACAGTTCCATCAGCCAGTCGGCGATATCCACCGCGCGCTGCGGGGCATCGTCGGGGGCGACCGTCGCCGAGGCCACCGTCATGGCCAAGAGGAACGACCTCCGCGTGGCCGACTGCGAGTCCGGGCCGAGTTGCGCCTGTCGGTCGCCGACCGCGATCTGCACGACCGTGCCCTGCGGCCCGTGGCCGAGTCCGGTGACTTGGAGCCCCGGGAGCGCGGGGCAGGGCAACGGGGGCATCAACGGGGTCACCGGGAGATCTGGCGCCAAGAACGCCACTGCTTGCGATGCGACATGATCACCCCCCGGGACGCTTGAACCAACGATGGGCAACAGCACGACGATCCCCTCCTGACCGATCAACTGCACCGAACCGGCGACATCCACCTCGACCGCCGCCCCTTGAACGACGGCCAACTCCACCTCGTCGGGACGCGCCGTCACCCGCAGGAGACTGCCGCGCCAGCGCAGGTGGAAAGTCAACGAACCCCAGTGCTTTGGCACCCTGGGGTGGCAGAGCAGGCGATCGGCCCGGATCTCCACCCCGCCGAATCCGTGCACCACCGCGGACCACGACCCAGCCACCGCAGCTAGGTGCAGGCCGTCGGAGGTATTTCCGTGGGTGTTCGCCAGGTCGAGTCGGAGCGCCGCGTCCAGGTGGGCGAGCGCGTCGGCAACTTCCCCGGCCCGAGCCGCCGCGACGGCCTGGCCCACGCACGACAAGCTGGAGTCCCCGGTGGTCAGCGGCTCGTAGAACAAGTAGTTGGCCCGCTTGTCCGCCTCTTCGAACACCTCGCCCAGCAGGTTCATGGCCATGACGACGTCGGCCTGCTTGAGGATCTGGTGGGAATAGATGAAGAGCGGGTGGTAGTGGAGAAGGAACGGTCGCTGCCAGCCGGGATCGGCGAGGTCAATCGGTTGCAGGGAGAGGAAGCCGTCGTCCTGGGGATGGATGCCGCGCTCCACGTCGTATCCGATCTTCATCGCCGCGGCGGCTGCCTTCCACTCCAGCGCCTCCCCCTCACTCCAGTCGAGTCGGGCGGCGAGGTCGATCCACTGTGCCGGCCACCGCAGCGTCATCAGCTCCACTGCTTCGACTGCTCGCTGCAGGTTCAGCCGCGCCATCGCGTTGGTGTAGAGGTTGTTGTCAACCAGCGCGGAGTACTCGTCCGGGCCCGTGACTCGAAGGATCTCGAACCGATTCCCCGGGTCGGTCCACACTCCTAGGCTCAGCCAGGCGCGCGCCGTTTCGATGAGGATTTCGGCCCCTTGATTGCGCAGGTAGTCCTCATCGGCGGTCGCGTCCAGATAGCGCGCCACCGCGTAAGCGATGTCGGCGTTGATGTGGCGTTGAGCGGTGCCGGCCAGGAAGTAGGCGCTCGCCTCATGCCCGTCGATGGTGCGCCAGGGAAACAATGCACCAGTGATCTGCAACTGCCCGGCCCACTCGCGGGCCAGTGGCAACGTGCGATAGCGGAACTCCAGGGCCTGCCGTGCCCGCGCCGGATCGATCAAGCTCAAGGCGGGCACCAAGAAGATCTCGGTATCCCAGAAGCAATGCCCTTCGTAGCCCTCGCCGGTCAACCCCTTCGCGCCGATGCCATGCCCCCCGAGAAGCGCGGTCGCTTGAGCCAAGTGGAACCCGGTGAAGCGCAACGCGCGATGTACGCCGGGTTCGGCCTCAACCTCGACGTTGGCCGCCTCCCAATAGCGGTCGAGTGCCGCCGACTGAGCTCTCTCGATCTCGGCCAGTCCGGTGCTGCGGGACTCCCGCGCACGCGCGCGCACGGAGTCCAGTTGCTCCGCCGTTGGTACGCCGTCGACCAGCGACACCGCGACGAAGACGTTGAGCTCGACGCAACCTCCCGCATCGAGGTCGGCCGCGAATCCGATCCGCGGCGCCTTCTTCGTCGATTGCAGCAGGTGGGCACCGGAGAGTTCGATGGCTGCCGCAGCCGCCACGCCCAGACGCGAAACCTCAGTGGCCCGCGACTCCCAGAACTCATCGGCACAAGCCCCCGTCTCCAGAACGGGGAAGCTGGCTGGGGAGAAGGCCCGGTTGCGGCGTGGATCTAGTTCGTCGGAGGTTTCGGTGACCGAGTGCGCCGCGGGTGCTTCGAAGCCGATCACTCCCTCTAGCTGGACCGGACCGTCGGCGATGATCAGGTAGCTCTGCACGAGCCGACCCGGATCCTCCAGCGACACCACCCGCTTGGCGGTCAGGGTGAGCGTCACTCCGGAGGGCAGTCGCCACGTCGTTGCTGCGGCCAGCTCCCCGAGCCGGTAGTCCAGCCGCTCTTCACGAGCCAACTTCGCCACCGCATCGCCCAGTGCGACACCTTCGGCCCGCAAGACCAACGGACCGAGCCGTTGAGCCTCGATCCGCGACTGACCCTGACGGGCCATCCCGAAGGCGTCCTCGGCGTACTTGATCTCCCAGGCCTCGAAGAGGCCATTGAGATAGGTCCGGCCGCCCGCCTCGCCCCAGAATCCGCCGCCGGTGACCCCGAGGCTGCCGTTGGAGGTGGCGAGCAGGGCCTCGCGGTGGGCCAACTCCCCACACGCGCTGCGGTAGGTCAACGACCAGTCACCGAGCTCGAGCGGGTCAGAGGTCAGCGGGTCGGCTGTGCTGCTCATGCCACCACCAGGAGTTCGCCAAGGTCGCTGACGACCACGTCTGCGCCGGCGGCGGTCAGCGGCTCCGCGCCGGTTCCGCGATCGACCCCCACGACCAGCCCGAAACCGCCTCCTGCCCCAGCGCGGACCCCGGCCACGGCGTCTTCGACGACGACCGCAGCCGAGTAGGCAACGCCCAGGTGGGTGGCGGCGTACCAGAACGTGTCCGGCGCCGGCTTGCCCGGGAGGCCATGAACCGCCGCGACCAGCCCATCGATCACACAGCCGAACCGATCGTTGATGCCCGCGGCGGCCAACACCGCCTCGGCGTTCTTGGAGGAAGAGACCACCGCGAGCTTCACCTCGGAGTCGGCCAGTGCGTTCAACAGCGCCAACGAGCCGGGGTACGGCGCGATGCCGTCGCTGGCCAGCATCTCACCGAACAAGGCGTTCTTCGCGTCACCGATCTCGCGCACTTCGTCACCACTCACCGTCAGTCCGCGCGAGGCGAAGAACGCCTCGATGCCCGCCGCTCGGGGGCGACCGTCGACAGTCCGGTAGTAGTCCTCGTCCGCGAACGGCTCGACGAGCCGGCCACGGAGATGCCGGTTCATCGCCTCCTTCCACGCACGACGATGCAGGAGTGACGTCGGCGTAAGCACGCCGTCGAGGTCGAACAAGACCGCCTCATAGTCGAACAGCGACTGCGCTGCCCCGAATCCGCCGCAATGGCTCAATTCGCCCCTCCTCGCTCCAATGTAAGCGCTTACATTAAGAGTCGCTCAAACCCATGTCAACGACTTCTAGAGTGGCTAAATGGCCGTCGAGGATCGTTCGATGAGAGTGAGTGGGACCTCCACGTGGCGGGGGGTGTGGCGAGAGGAGATCTGATCGATCAGCTCGTTAGCCGCCAGGGCCCCCATCTCGCGCACGGGTTGGCGCACAGTGGTGAGCCCGAAAGGCGCCGCCGCAGGGTGGTCGTCGAAGCCGACCACGGCCACATCGCGTCCGGGCTCAAGACCGCTTTCACGGAGCGCGGCGATAGCTCCGAAAGCCATCTCATCACTGAGAGCGAAGACCGCGTCGATGGGGCGGTGACTGGCGAGCAACCGCGCCATCGCGCGCCCCCCGCCCTCGATCGAGAGCGCGTCCATCTCAAGGAGGGGCTCGCTCATTGCGGCATCGCGAACACCAGAGCCGAAGCCAGCCAGGCGACCGCCGAGCACCGAGGTTTCGGGGCTCTCGACCACGCCTGCTATCACGGCCAGCTGCGACTTTCCGCGGGCGACAAGGTGCTCGGCCGCAAGCTTGCCGCCGGCCACGTTGTCGATGGTGATCGAGCTGATCGAGGCCAACTCCTCACCCAGGGCCACCGCAGCGATGCCTTGCTCAAGCAGTCGCCGCGCTCCATCCTCCTGGCACAATGCGTCGACCAGGATCATCCCGTCGGTGCGCTGTCGGATCCCTTCGGCCCCGCGATAGACCCGCTCGGTCGCGAGCGGGTCCGCCGTACCAAGCAGGAGGTCGTATCGCGCAAGGGAGAGCGCCTCTTCGACGCCCGCGACCACTTCGGAGGTGTACCAAGTCGTCAGCAACGGGGCCAGCAGGCCCACCGTGCGCGACTCTCCCGAGGCGAGCCCGGCCGCCTGTGCGTTGGGGACGAACCGCAACTTCTCAGCCGCCTCGCGCACCCGCTCCCGCGTGTCCGGCCGCACCCGAGGATCCTCGCGCAGGGACCGGCTCACCGTCGCGGTGGAGACACCCGCCTCACGCGCGACGTCGACGATGGTGGCGCGACGATGGTTCAACCGCGCCTCCCTCTGGTCTCGTAGTAACGCTGCGCGTGGCCAAGTGCCGCAACGCTTGGGTAGGTTATCCACCTCGGCGCGGTGACGGCCTACCCACACCGTGACAGCAGTGGGAGATGGACTCCCCACTCCATGCGAAGCAGCCCGAGGATCTCAGCCCACCCAGCGCCGGGTGTCTGCGCGCCAAGGACGAGCAGGACGCAGAAATGACAGAAACCGCAGGGCTTGCCCGCGGTTCCTCTGGTGGAGCCTAGGGGACTCCCTCTGGTGGAGCCTAGGGGACTCGAACCCCTAACCCCCTGCTTGCAAAGCGGGGTGATACGCGGTGTTACGCTCAGGCGGCAGGTCGCTGACCTGCGGTTTCACGGTCACGAGTGGACACGAGTGCCCGTCAATCTGGCATACATCTGGCATACTCACCGCCGTATGCCAGATGTTTTCGAGGGGGATTCTGATGGCTGGAAGGGCGGCCGCCGGCAGTGTGCGCAAGATCCACACGAAGACCTGCGCCCAGTTTCAACGGTGCACCTGCGGCAGCCGCGGCGCTCACACCAAGCCATGTCCGAAGGCGACGCGGTGTCGCTGCGAAGGACGCTGGCAGGCCCGCGTCTCGGCTCCGAACGGCTCGATCGTCAAGGCACCCTCCACCTTCCGGGCGAAGGTCGACGCAGAGGAGTGGGTGAAGTCCGAGCGCGCTCTCATGGAGGACCCCTCCTCCTACGTCACTGCCCAGGTGCGACTCGAAGTTGCGCAGGAGCAGGCCAGGACCGACGCCGCCAACACGTTCGCGGTGTACGCCGAGCGCTACCTCGCCTCCCGCGACCTGCGTCCCAAGACGATCCGTGAGTACCGCGGGCTGCTCGAACGCGTCCTTGTGCCCGCGTTCGGGGACGTGCCGCTCAAGCGGATCACCCGCGAGTCCGTCCGCGCCTGGCACGCTGCCCTGCCAAAGAAGACGCCGGCCGCGAACGCCGCGGCCTACCGGCTACTCCGATCGGTGATGACCGCGGCCGAGGACGACGAGGTCATCGACCGCAACCCGGTCCGCATCCAGAAGGCCGCCACCGCCCGGGTGCAGAAGCCACAGAAGCCCTCCCCCGTCGACGAGATCGCGGCCATCGTCGACAACATGCTGGACCGGCTGCGCCTGTTCATCGTGCTCGCCGCCTTCGCAGGGATGCGCGAGGGCGAGATCTTCGAGCTCCGCCGCAGCGACATCGAGGCGACGTCAGGATCCATCGCGGTGACCCGCAAGATCGAGAAGGACGCCGACCCGACCGCCGACGGCGCCTGTGCCAACTGCGGCCGGGTCATCGGTCCACCGAAGACCGCCAAGGGGACACGGGTCGTCCATCTCCCGCCGGCCTTCTTGCCCCTGCTTCGAGCCCACCTCCTCGCGCACACGGCGCCAGGCGCGGACGGACTCCTGTTCCCCGGCGAGCGCAAGGACCACATGAGCGCGCGCTACCTGCTCGATCGGTACGACGTCGCCCGCAGGGCAGCTGGCCGCCCCGACCTGACCATCCACGGCCTGCGCCATTCCGCTCTCACCCTCGCCGGCCAGCACGGCGCCACCGCAGCCGAGCTCCAAGCCCGCGCCGGGCACGCCTCCCAGGCTGCGATGGCCATCTACCAGCACGCCACAATCGATCGCGATCGGCTGCTCGCCGAGAAGCTCGGGGAGACGATCCTCGCGTCCGCCGCGTGGTCAGAAATGCTCAACGACTCCTGATTCGACCAAACCCCACGAACCATTTGCGCCAAGCATCTCTCCTCGTCATGGAGTTGAGCGGCTTCACTTCCCCTTGTAGGCGGCCCAGAGGTCGTCAAGCGCTTCCTCGGGTGCGCCCAGCGCCTGAAGAGCGCGCATGTTGGCGCTGATCTGTGGGGCTGCCAGCCCTCCGACAGTCCAACAAGCCGCGGGAAGGTTGCCCGTGTTGGCGGCGTGGAAGGCCGTGGAACCTGACGCGTTGTTGAGACCCCCGGGGCGGACCCAACCGAGGTGGACCAGCGCCTTGACGTGCGCGGTGGCCATGGGATTGCCCACGGCGAAGGACTCCAGCACCCTCATGGCGGGCTTGTAGTCGCCGCCTTGCCGATACTCGAGGATGCCCACCTTCGGGAGATCCGCGGCATCAAACTTGTACGTGAGGGTGCTGTCAGACGAGGCACCAAGGTCGATGGGCAGCGCTTCCGGGGCCTCGACGACACTGTCCGCCTCGTCGCCCAATCTTTGTGGCTCGCCCCCGCTGTCTGGCTCATCGGCAGGCTCTACTGGCACAAGCCATCCCAGCGCCTGTGCTGATGGCCAGACCTTCGCGGCAACTACGGCGAGCGCCGCAGCGCGGGCATCGATGGCGCCCTCGTCCCAGTCGGGAACGGCAGCGACCGCGACGTTGAGCATGATCGAGCTCTGCTTCGCGAACTCCGGCTGCTTCGACTCCCACCCGAGATTGGAGACAGAGCCGTTGAAGTGCTGCGTGACCAGGGTCAGGTTGCCGATCCGGTTCTTGGCAAGGTCGCGTGCTTCCTTGGCTTTCAGCCTTGCCAGATCGTCGAGGTCCGCCGGGAGAGGCCAGTGGGAGGTCCACGCTCCAGGAAGCACATGCTCGATCTGGAGCCGAGCGTAGTCGACCGTGGCCGGTGCCTGCTTTGGATCGTCGGCTCTCATCCGTTGATCGATGCCCCCGAGCACGAGTCGTTGTCTGAACTGAGCCATCGCGTAGAAGTTGTTGGTCTCCATGGCGCTGCGGAGTTCTGGGTCGGTGGGCCACCCCGCCGCAGCGAGCGCTTCGACAATTGCCTCGCGGATGGCCCCGGGCTCGGCGGCGCGCGCGTCCTTCGTGACCTTCACGAATGTCGCACCGTAGTTCCGGGTGGTCCACCCGGTGATCATGCGCCTGACTGTGAAGCTGGTCATCGATGGCGTTCTTGTACCCGCGGAACGGATCGAGGGTGGCGATCTGCACCCCGTCGCGGAACACCTGGCCGCGCTCGGTGAGCCACGACTTGTACGCCTGCCCGGAGCGTCCGGGGACCAGGTCCAACAGGCGAGCCTTGGTGCGGCCGTGCGCATCTCGGGTCAGGTCGACCATCCCGGTCAGCTCCTTGGGGCCGCGCCCGCCGTCCTCGATCGGCTTGGTCGACACGTGGTGCCACACGTGCTCGTCGACCCCGAGGATGGCCACCCCGTCGAAGCGGGCCGGGTCCTCGTCCATCGCCTGCAGCAGCGGCTTGATCGACTCCCACACCGTGCGCCACCCGGTGCCGAGCTGGCGGCGGATCCCGTTCACCGAGGCGTGCTCGCGGCGGATCTGCTCGATCGCCCACCGGCACGCTCGCGTCGTCAGCGACGAGCGCGGCGCGGCGATGCCCTCGTCCTGCTCCACGAACGTCGCCACCGGGCACCCAGGTTCGGGGCAGACCCACCGCCGCTTACGCCAGATGATCCGCACCGGTCGGCCCATCGCCGGGGCGTCGACCAACGCGACCGCGACACGGCCGTGGCCGTGCGCGACGACCCCGCAGGTCGGGCAGCCCATGACCGTCGGCTCGGACTCCACCGTGACCACGAGCGCGCCGCCGTCGTCGCGGTCAACCCCGATCACGTGCAGCCCGTCCAACCCGACCAACACGTCACAACGCTCGCAGTAGCCGCCCAGAGCACGGCAGCACGACGTAGGCTCACTCATCGTCGAGGTCCTCGATTTCAGAAGAGGTAGAAGTCCTCTGATCCTCGGGGACCTCGACCCTTCCCCAGCCTCAACCAGGCCATCGGCGCGCCGTGCTCACCCCACACTCATCGGTGAAGAGCCATCAACCCCGAGGATGGCCACCCCCACCTGACTTGGCTCATCAAGGCGGCGTTTCCGTGAGTTCAGTGAGTTCAGGCTTGTGACGTGCAGGTTCGTCACGGCGGGGGGAGATTCCGGGGCACTAAAAAACTGGACCAGGCCCCCACGACCCGGCCGTGGCCTTGCGCGACGACCGCGCCACTGGGGCACCCATGACCGTCGGCCCGGACTCGACGATGACGACGAGAGCGCCGCCGTCATCGCGGTCGACCCCGATCACGTGCAGCCCGTCCAGCCAGTCCAGCACGTCACAACGCTCGCACCAGCCGCCGCGGGCACGGATCGATCCTCAGATCCGATAGAAGTCATTTCGCTGCCCACGACCCACCAGGGCCCAGACACCGGATGCTGCAATGAGCACGCCAGTGTTCACGAACACCGATACCGAAGCCAGGCTGGATACGAAGGAATCACCACCGAGGGCGAAGAACGGAACGATTGTTGCGGTTCCAGCGACGCTCTCGTAGCCGTCCGAAACCCCAAGGAAGAACTCTTGTCCTTCCACGTCGGCAATACTCCACGAGAATGCGCCAACAAGGAGGATGGCGAGCGCGAGCGCGAGCGCGAACAAGGCGATCATGACCATTTTCTGGCGAGCGAACTTGACGAGTGAAGTGATCGCTACCGAAAGCGCCAGAAAACTGGCCACGCCCACCATGCGACTAACTATCATCCAGACGGTGTCCGTCGCAGTTGTTGACCCTGCCGTTGGCACGTAGGACGACCAGTCCATCAGC
>JBAOHF010000027.1:0-57704 GCA_037046605.1 Nocardioides sp. | reverse complement strand
GGACGCTGGCCACACCCATGCTGCCAAGAACGATGCTTCCGAGAACGATGGAGAGGCCGCCTGAGATGGCACAGAACACCGACCTGACCGCCCTGCTCGCCCGCGCAGAGGCGCTGCCCGCCGATGGCGAGGTGGTGACCCAAGCGTTGCTGCGCAAGGTGACCCTGCCTCCCCGCGGAGGCAAGAACCCCGGCGTACTCGGCTTGATCACTTTGGACAACGGACTCGACCACACCCGGCCGAACACGTTCGGCCCCAAGTCGATGCTCGGTCTCAACGCTGCCATCGACGCCGCCCTTGCCGACCCTGAGATCACCGCTGATCGGCGTGACCGGCAAGCCGTTCATCCTGGCCGCCGGAGCCGACCTGACCACGATCGCGGCGTCCGGCTCCGACGGGGTGCCGGGTGATTGCCGAACTCGGCCATGCCGTATTCGGCAAGCTCTCCGGGCGGCGGCAAGCCGAGCTTCGGCTTCATCAACGGCCTGGCCCTGGGCGGTGGCCTTGAGGTGGCGCTGCACTGCGACTACCGGACCGTGCTCGACACCGCCGCTGCCGTCGGCTTGCCCGAGGTCATGCTGGGGCTGATCCCCGGCTGGGGCGGCGCGTGGCTGGTGCCGAACCTGCTCGGCGCCGACAAGGCGGTGACGCTGATCTTGGAGAACCCGCTCAACCAGGGTCGCACGCTCACCGGCAAGCAGGCCCACGAGTTCGGCTTGGCCGACGCGTGCTTCTCCGGCGTGGACTACTTCGAGCGATCGATGCTCTGGGCGGCCGACGTGTTGACCGGTCAGGTCACCGTGTCGCGTCCCGATGTCGACCGTGGCGACGGCTGGGATGCCGCTCTCGATCGCGGCCAGCGCCTAGCCGATGCCGAAGACCGGCGGCCGCTCCCCCGCGGCGTACAAGGCACTGGAGTTGATCGCCGCGGCACGCACGGCCGATCGCGGCGCCGGCTTCGCCGCAGAGGACGACGCGCTCGAGGCAATGTCGAAGACCCCGGAACTGCTGAGCTCGATGTATGCCTTCGATCTGGTGCAGAAGCGGGCCAAGCGCCCCGCCGGAGCCCCGGACAAGGCGCTTGCGCGACCGGTCACCAAGGTCGGCATCGTCGGCGCAGGACTGATGGCCAGCCAGCTGGCACTGCTCTTCGTCCGCCGGCTCCAGGTGCCGGTCGTGCTGACCGACCTCGACCAGGAACGAATCGACCGAGGCGTGGGCTACGTCCACAACGAGATCGCCAAGCTCGAAGCAAAGGGCCGGCTGACCGCCGACAAGGCGGCTCGCTATCGCGCACTGATCAGCGGCGCGGTCGACAAGGCCGAGGGCTTCGCCGGCGCCGACTTCGTGATCGAGGCCGTCTTCGAGGAGATGGGTATCAAGAAGGCCGTCTTCGCCGATGTGGAGAAGGTCGTCTCGCCGGAATGCCTGCTCGCGACCAATACCTCCTCACTGTCGATTACCGAGATGGCCGCGGACCTGGAGCACCCCGAGCGGGTGGTGGGCTTCCACTTCTTCAACCCGGTCGCAGTGATGCCCCTCTTGGAGATCATCAAGGGCGAGCGGACCGACGAGGCCAGCCTCGCCACTGCGTTTGCTACCGGTAGGACGCTGAAGAAGACCACGATCCTGTGCCAGGACTCCCCTTCTTTCATCGTGAACCGGCTGCTTGGCCGCTTCATGAGCGAGGTCGGCCGGGTGGTCGACGAAGGCACGCCGATCGAGGTCGCCGACGCGTCCTTCGCCGGCGTAGTGCCGATGCCGCCGTTCGTGCTGCTCTCTCTGGTCGGCCCGGCCGTCGCGCTGCACAACAACGAGACCCTGGCCAAGGCCTTCCCGGACCGCTTCTTCGTCTCCCCGTCGCTGGAGCGGTTCGTGGCAGCCGGGATGACGTCGTTCTACGGGCACGACGGCAAACTCGACCCGCGCTCGCTGGAGTTCGCGGAGCATCCCGCCACCCCCGTGGCCCTCGATTCCGACGCCGTGCGCGATCGGGTTCTGGGGGCGCTCGCCGATGAGGTACGCCGAATGCTCGATGAGGGCGTCGTCAGCGCTCCGCAGGACATCGACCTGGCCATGATCACCGGTGCCGGCTTCCCCTTCTGGAACGGCGGCTTGACCATGCTCCTGGATATCGCCGGGATCTCGACCAAGGTCTCCGGCAAGCCGATCCACGGCTGACCCACCAGCGGTTCAATTCCACGATCGGCCGCGGCGTCTCGCCGCGGCCGATCGTGTTCTGTCCGAACCTTTTGGGCCTCCCGCCTCGTCAGGATGGGTAACGACGAAAGTGGAGGGGCACGTGACCAGACGGGACCCAGCAGAATTCACCGAATTTGCGCATGCGCGTTCGGGGGCGCTGTATCGGGCGGCGTACCTGATGGTTGGGGATACCCAACTCGCTCAGGACCTGCTCCAAGAAGCACTCACCAAGACCTATGTCGCCTGGCCCCGGCTCCGGGACCCGCGCAACGCGGAGGCCTACGCCCGCAAGGCGATTACCACGACGGCGATCTCTTGGTTTCGGCGCCGTTCGTGGAAGAACGAGCAATTGACTGCCGAAACTCCGGAGACACGCGCCACGGGCTTTGAAGACGCTGCCACCGAGCGCGATTGGGTCTGGACGGCGCTGCTCGCGCTGCCTCCTCGACAACGTGCCGCCATCGTGCTGCGCTACTACTACGACCTCAGTGAAGCCGACGCCGCCGAGGCCATGGGCTGTGCGGTCGGCACCGTCAAGAGCCAGGTCTCAGCCGGCCTCAAGTCCCTCCGCTCCCGCACTCGTCTCTCGAGGCGGCGATCCCGCTGCCTTCAATCTCGACACTCTGGTGGTGAACCGATGAATCAGACCCTTCAGGAACTGCTCGAAACGCAGGGCCGCCACTGTGGATGCGCCGCCCCTGGCGATCAACGACGTCATCAGGGAAGGGAACCGGCGGGTCGCTCGCCGTCGAACTGCTGGAGTCGCTGTCGTCGGAACTCTCGCCGTTCTCGCTGCCGTCGGGTCCACTGCGGTTCTCCCCCGGCACTCCTCGACCTCGAACGACGCGAAAGAGGACGGGTTGGCAGCCGCCTTCGCGGAATCCCAGCCGACGTACTCGATCGGCAATACCGTCTACATCGACGGGCACAGCTTCACTGTCGACCACACGCTGATCAGCTTTGTGCAGACCACTGAAGGGATCGTCTACTCCGACGCCGACTTCAACGTCTGGGCGAGTGACGGAGGCAACGAAACCAAGGTCGGCACCATGGACGAGAGCTACGGCAGCCTCGTCGGCGACGGTTCTCGCGCGGCGTGGTTGAACGACGGCTCCCCCAAGCACTACGTGGTCTACGACCAGGCGACCGATCAGTCCGCCCAGACTCCTGCCGAGGTCAGCACACGCAAGGAGCGAGGCGAATTCTTCGATGTCGAGGCGTTGGATGGAGCGACGCTCTACTCCATGGACGACCGAGGAGTGGTCCGTTGGGATTCTCTCACCGGGGACCTCGACGTGCTCGCAGCGCCGGACCAAGATCAGCTCGAAGTCTCCGACGTGAAGAATGGCACCTTGGCCTGGAGCTTCCAGTCATCGTCCCAGGGTGAGCCGAAGCAAGAGTTCCGTGTGGGAGCCGACCTCGCCAACGGCAGCCCGGTGGTCAGCGATTCCAACTACGTGGGGATAGCCAAACTTTCGCCCAACGGAGACTTCCTCGCCGCTGAGGTCGCCGATGGCGTGCCGGGCCTCTTCGATGCCCACACCGGAAGCGCCATGGCCTTCGACCCCAGTGGTTATCCGTTCCTGGTGATGTATCTCTGGACAGGAAACGACACCATCGCGGCCGCTGGGATCAAGGACTACGCCGATGGCTCCGATGAGTCCACCTGGGTGTTCGATCTTCTGACCTGCCGAGTCAGCACCGGAACGTGTGAGGTCGCCAAACCGGGCTTCGCGACCATGAAGGACCGATTCAACCTACCGGTCGGTGCGGCACTGGATCGCTAGCAGGGAGCAGAGCTACCTCCGTTGGGTTCCCGCTTGCTGGACTGGCGCGAGAGCCCGACGCGGGCGCCGTTCAGGGCCTCGCGGCACCCTCGGGAACGGCGGCATCGCGGCCATCGGTGACCGCGGCCATGTCCTCGACGATGCCGCGGGCGAGGGCCTGCGGGGTGAGGCCGACCTGCTCCAGGATCGATGCCCGCTTGGCGTGGAGCAGGAACTCCTGCGGGACACCATGGAGACGGAAGGGCGTGGTGACGCCCGCGTCGGTGAGGGTCTGCAACAGCACCGCGCCGACACCACCGATACGGCCGTTGTCTTCGACCGAGACCACCAGTCGATGCTCACGAGCCAACTCGACGAGCGCCGGATCGACCGGCTTGACCCAGCGCGGATCCACCACGGTGACGCCGATGCCCTGGGCGGTGAGCCGCTCGGCGACATCCACACACGTGGTCGCCATCGCCCCGACAGCCACGATCAGGACGTCCTTGCGCCCGGAGCGAACGAGTAGGTCGCAGCCGCCCGCCTTGCCGACCGCCGCGATGATCCGCGGGCGGGGCGCCCTTGGGGAACCTGACCATCGTCGGGGCATCGGAGACCTCGACCGCTTCGTCCCAGGAGTTCGCCGCAACCGCGCCGGATCTCGCGGTGCCGCGATCCGCAGACCCGGGACCACTTGGAAGACCGACATGTCCCACATGCCGTTGTGGCTGGCGCCGTCGTCGCCGGTGACGCCGGCGCGGTCGAGCACGAAGGTGACTCCGCACTTGTGCAGCGCGACGTCCATCAGCACCTGGTCGAAGGCCCGGTTGAGGAACGTCGCATAGACGCGCCACCACGGGATGCAGACCACCCAACGCCAGACCTGCCGCCGACGTGGCCGGCGTGCTGCTCGGCGATGCCGACATCGAAGAAGCGGTCGGGGAACCGCTGCTGGAACTTGTCCAGGCCCACCGGATGGGTCATCGCGGCTGTGATCGCGACCAGATCGCGTCGCTGCGGCACCGAGATGCGACCATCTCGTCGGCGAAGACGTCGGTCCAGATCCGGCCCCTTGGGGTTCTCCTCGC
Organism: Nocardioides sp.; assembly: GCA_037046605.1. GTDB lineage: Bacteria > Actinomycetota > Actinomycetes > Propionibacteriales > Nocardioidaceae > Nocardioides. Next base: position 52,648 of record JBAOHF010000027.1, on the reverse strand, counting down.
CGGTGTCGATGTCGAAGGGGCCGAGGCGCGTGGAACTGGTCGGCCTCATGCTGCTCGGCCGCGTCGTAGCCGTAGCCCTTGCGGGTGATCGCGTGCACGATCACCGGCCCACCGAAACGCTTGGCCTGCTGGAGCGCCTGCTCCATCGCGGTCACGTCGTGCCCGTCGACCGGGCCGACGTACTTGAAGCCGAGGTCTTCGAAGAGCCCCTGAGGTGCCAGTGCGTCCTTCACGCCCTTCTTGATGGCGTGCAATGCGTCGTAGGCCGCGTGCCCGACGCCGGGGACGGCATTGACCCGCTTCTTGACGAGGCCGAGCATCTGCTCGTAGCGCGGGATTGGTGCGCAGCGAGGTCAGCGCCGTGGCTAGGCCGCCGATCGTCGGGGTGTAGGAGCGGCCGTTGTCGTTGACCACGATCACCAGCCGGCTGTCCCGGGAGATCGCGATGTTGTTGAGCGCCTCCCACGCCATGCCCCCGGTCAAGCGCCCCGTCGCCGATCAGCGGCGACGACGTGCCGGTCCTCGCCCCTGATGACGTAGGCCTTGGCGAGTCCGTCGGCGTAGCTGAGCGCAGTGGAGGCGTGGGAGTTCTCGACGATGTCGTGGTCGGACTCGGCTTGGCTCGGGTAGCCGCTCAGGCCACCCTCCTGCCGCAGGCGTGTCGAACGCCGATGCGCGCCCGGTGAGCAGCTTGTGGACATAGGCCTGGTGGCCGGTGTCGAAGACGACCCGGTCGTGCGGTGAGTCGAAGACGCGGTGGATGGCCACGGTCAGCTCGACGACACCGAGGTTGGGTCCGAGGTGGCCTCCGGTGCGCGCACACGTGGTGACCAGGGTGTCGCGGATTTCCGAGCAGAGTTCCCGCACTTGGTCCTCGTTGAGGTTGCGCAGGTCGCGAGGCGAACGGACTGCCTCCAGCTGACCCATCTGCTTCCCTTCTTTCGACCCACGATGATGCCCTTTGCCCGAGACGGCAGTCCTCTCACTCTAGGTCATCGGCGGACTCAAACCACGTCGATGACGCAGCGATAGTGGTCACTCTCCAGGGGTTAGAGGCGGGCGATGAAGCGGCGGCCGCGGACGGCGTCCTCGACCAGACTCACCTCTCGGCGTACGGCGGCAAGGCGGGCCTCCTCGCTCTGCCAGACGCGCACCGCGGCTTCGACCGTGTCGGAATCGGCCACGTCGCGAAGACTCACGCGCGTGCTGCCCTGAGCCCCATCGTGCAGCTCGCCTGGCAGGCCTCGATGTGCAGTGCGGCGAACCGGGCGAGCACCACCAGATGCCGCCGGATCACCGGATAGTGACGGTATTCGGGCGGGCACAGATCCATCAGCCAGTTGGCCGCGGTGCGCTCCCAGCCGGGAGCGTCAGGTGGCCGAACCAGGGCCGGCCACCCCGGCGGTGCATAGGCGGGCATGCTCGGCATTGTGCCACAAACTCGAACACGTGTTCGATGTTAGGTTCGTCTCCATCTTCCCCCGCAAGCCTGTCCCGATCCTGCTCGCACCCAGGGAAGGACCTACGATGCCCGGGTGAGTGAGTCGACCACCGAGCTGACCGAGCCCACCGAGCTGACCGATCAATCAGGCGCGCCGGAGGAGGTCGCACACCCCTACTACACACCGCTGCCCGACACGGCTTGGGCACAGGTGGACGCCGCACAGAAGCTGTTGGTCGAGGGTCAACCGCTTGTCACGCTCGCGAACTGGCAGGAGTACCCGCACTTGCGCTGGGCCTTCCAACACATGCGCGAGGTCATTCCGAGCCAGGTCATCGACGGCAACGACACACCCCGAGAACTCGGCGAAGCGATGCAGGACTTCGGTTCGGTCGCCATGCCCGAGAACCCCGTCGGCGCCACCGTCGCCGAGGTGATTGAGGCAACCCACACCGACGGCTTCCTGGTGCTGCACGGCGGCCAGATCGCCACCGAGATCTACACCCCGCCGATGAACCGGCGCCGGCGACATCTGGTCATGTCGGTGACCAAGTCGATCGTGTCCACAGTCGCGGCGACCTTGACGGCCGACGGTTTGCTCGATCCCGAGGCGCCTGTGGAGACCTACGTCCCGGAGATGGCGCAGTGTGGTTATGGCGGCGCCCGGGTGCGCACGCTGCTCGACATGCGCTCCGGGATCAAGTTCCACGAGACCTACCTCGACCCCAGCAGCGAGGTCCGCGTCATGGAGCGATCGATGGGCTGGGCGCCGCGCAACCACGGCGACCCGCTCGGGATGTACCCCTACATCCTCACCATCGAGTCCGAAGGCACCCACGACGACGTCTTCGACTACCGCTCGATCGACACCGACGCCCTCGGGTGGGTCTGCGAGCGGGCCGCCGGTCGGCGGATGTCCGACCTGATCAGCGAGCGCATCTGGCAGCCGATCGGCGCCTTCCACGACGCCGAGGTCACCGCCGATCCGCTCGGCGTCGCGATCCACGACGGTGGCCTCTCGGCCACCCTGCGCGATCTAGGACGCTTCGGTCTCATGCTCAAGGATTACGGCCGGGTCGGCGACCGGCAGATCGTGCCCGCGGCTTGGATCGAGACCTGCTTCGCTCCCCCGGCCGATGTGCGCGATGCGTTCGCGCGATCGGTCAACGAGCCCTACCTCCCGGGGGCGTGGTACCGCAACCAGTTCTGGATGATCCCCGGGGATCCCTCACCCGTGATGCTCTGCCTGGGCATCCACGGCCAGATGATCTACGTCGATCCGGCGCGAGATTTCGTCGGCGTCAAGCTCTCCTCTTGGCCGCTCCCGCAGGACAGCGACAAGCTGCACGCCACGATCCGCGCCTTCCACGAGATCGCCCGCAGCCTCGCCTGACCTTCCCCATCTGCCGATCAAGCGGTCGAGCCAGTTGGCAGCGACGCGGTCGGTGCGGCCTGCCAGCTCCGCCGAACGGTTACGATCTGGCCAGTCGCGCGGATCGCGACCGGACATGGAGGTGGCATGTCACTCCTTGCAAAGCGCACATTCGCCCGATGGCTGGATCTCGCGCTCGTGGTGACCGGTGCCGACCTGATCACTGACCAGATGTTCAGGCCGTTGACGACGGCTGAGTACTTTGCCGGTCGTGGTGTCGACCTCCGGTGGGTGGCCACGCTCGTCGCGCTCGGCCTCCTCGTCGACGTGCTGCCGTTGCCGTTCCTGGGGGCTTCACCGGGAAAGCTGTTGCTCGGGCTCAAGGTCTCCTCGAGCGGCGTACCACTCTCCGGATTTGACGGCCTGGTCGTTGCACTGTGGCGATGGGCAATCTGGTTCGGCCCGTTCGTGGTCGCGGCGTTCGCGGGCGTTCCTACGCCCCACCTATTCCTACTCTTCCCCGCGCTCATGACGTTGTCCTCCCCGGAAGAACCGCGTCGCGGACCGCAGGATCGACTCTCGGGAACGAGTGTTGTCCAGGTACGTCGCGGAACCGACACGACCGCCGAGTCCGCCGGCCCCGGCTAGCGTGCTTCAGTCTGCAACCAGTGCAACCCACTCACGTCCCGCGCGAGTTGCTCCTCCACAGTTGGTCGCCTCGACGGCGCGGAACCTTGGTCCCGCGCCGTCGCGGCGTGCGCCGGTCTGGCGCTACTTCAGGTAGGCGAGCAGGTTGGCCGGACGCGGCTTGACCTCGACCGATGAGGTTTCGTACTGCGCGTGGATCCCCTGGATGTAGGTACGGCAGCGCTCGGTGAGCTGATGCTTGTCGGTCTGCATCCGGCTCTTCGAGACCAAGATGCCGATGTCGGCACCCTTGAAGAGGTAGTCGCCCTCGCCGTAAACCCGGAGGAAGAACGCCTCGTCGCCGTCGCTGAGGTAGTGCCAGTCGAGGGTGTTGCGCTGGTACTCCAGCGACCCGTCGTCGTTGACCCGATAGATGCCGGTCTTGGGCGCCTTGTCGATGAAGCGGATCTCCTTGGTGGAGGTCTTCATGATCAGCTGGCTCCACACGTCGACCGCGGCCAGCTCGCGCCAGCGCTCGTTGATCTCGTCCACGTCGATGGTGTACTCCACGCCGAGATACTCCAGCAGGTGGAACAGGAACAGCGGCACGTCGGCGTAGGCGCCGGCCGTCACGTTGGTCATCGAACGTGGCGCCGCTGATGCGCGGGTTCAACTCGCCGAGGTAGACCTCATCGGAGTCGAGATCGACCAGTACGTCGATCTCGAAGAAGCCGCTTGTAGCCCTCCTCGCGCAGCCGGTCGCCCAGTCGCCGTACGTGGCTCGATAGCTCGTGCGCGCTGCTCGTCGGACAGTGCTCCCGGCCAGAGGTCGTTGCCGCACCAGCCGCCGCGGTACGGCGTCAGCTCCTTGTATCCGGTCAGGTCGGTCATGAACGGCCCGACGATCGTGCCGTGGCGGGTGTTGACCGCTTCCACCGCGGCCGCCTTGTTGCGGATCCGCTTCATGACCTTGACCTCTTCACCGACCACGTCGGTGGCGCACTTGTTCCAGTCCTCACGATTGGCCACGAAGTAGGTGGTCTTGCCCGAATCGCCGTAGGCGGTCTGGATGACCAGGTCCTTGCCGAGCTTGGCGGCCCGTGCCTGCTTCATCAGGTCGGTCCACGAACGCACCGTGGTCAAGATGTTCGGCACGCTAGAAGCGCCGGCCTCATCGCCGAGCCGCGTGGTGGTGATCTTGGAGTCGAGGTAGGTCCGCAGCGCGTGGCTCGGGAGGATCAGGTCGTAGCCGGCCTCCTGGCAGATCCGCTCGGTCTTCTCATCGAAGAACACCATCACGATCTTGGGACGGACGCCGTCCTGGCGCACCTGCTTGGCGATGTGCGCCTTCACCGCGGGATGGGTGAGGAGGTAGTTGTTGATGTCCTCACCGGAGTTGAACGGCGCATGGTCGATCTCCTGCGGGGAGAACACGCGAGGGTGGTAGCCGCCCCAGGAGTCGTAGTAGCTGATGAAGTGGAAGTTGCGGACCCAGCGATCCAGGCCGAGCAGGTTGAAGGCCGTCGGGCCGACGAAGAAGATCGGCACCTCGTTGGTGCGGAAGAAGGTCCGGATCTCGGAGATGTTCTTCAGCGGCCGGCCGACGCTGCCGTGCCGGGCTTCGGCGGGGATCGCGCCCTTCTCGGTGGGAACGAGTTTCACATCCGCCGCCGAGACGACCTTGGTGGTGCCCTTCTTCACGGGCGCCTTCTTCGCGGGTGCCTTCTTCACGGGCGCCTTCTTGGCGGGCGCCTTCTTCGCCGCAGGAGCCTTAGCTGTGGTCTTCGAGGGGGCAGCCTTCTTGGCAGTCGTCTTGGCGCTTGCAGCCTTCTTGGTGGCCGCCGTTGCGCCGCTCACCTTCGCCGGAGTGGCCTTCTTGGTCGAACTCGACGCCTTGCGCGCCGTCCGACCGGCCGTGGACTGCTCGTTCTGGTCAGCCATGTGGTTCCCCTCTTCGGTGCGGACGTTCCGCTGCTTGTGTTGGAGCATCCTGCCGGATAGCCATAGGGAAAAGGCAAGAGCCACGAGCAACCCGAGTCCACGAATTGCTCGAAGAGGCCGGCTCATTGCAGGACCGACACCTGGTCGGAGCGCCCACTGAGCAGGCCGGCGCCTACCGTCAGGCAGGTGAGACCGTCGGTGAACAGCTGCGGGCTCTGGGGCGTGGGCCAACTCGACAGCTTGAGCCCGACCACGGAGTTGTCGGAGTCGACCAGCAACGTCTGGCCATGCACCCCCAGACAGAGGATCTTGCGGCCACCCTGGCGGGGGATCCAGAACTGGTTGCGATAGATCCCCTGGGTGGAGTACGGCGCGTCCTGGCCCAGTCGTTCACCGACTCTCGCGGCGAACGCCGCGATCGAGTCCGCCTGACCCACGCGGGTGTCCTTGAGGAAGGTGGTCGGAACCACCGTTCGGTCACCGACGTTGCCGCCCTCCAGCAGCATCCGGCCGAACCGGACCACGTCGCGAGGGATCAGAGAAAGCCCGCCGGATGCCAGTGGGTCACCGACCTCGTCGACGGTCATGGTGCCGTCGGCTTCGGCACCGAGTGGGGCCAACAGCCACTCCGCCAACAGTTCGGTCAGCGGTGTCTTGGCAACTTCCTCGATCACCCAGGCCAGCACCTCGGTGTCCAGTGAGCGGTAGCTGAACGGCCCCTTCGACACGGCGACCCGCGGCGCATGGGCGATGTATTCGCGCAGCGATTGTGTGAACGCCTGACCAGTGGCCTCGCGCCACCCGACTATCTCCCCCATCACCGACAGTTCGCCCGCAGGATCGTCGTGAACCTCGGCGTAATCGCCTCCGGTGCGCATGTCGAGAAGATCCCGCACCAGCACGTCGGCGTAGCCACCTCCGGCCAGCGCGGGCACGTAACGCGCCGCCCGCGCTTCCGGCGCCAAGCGGCCCCGCTCCATCAAGATGCCGGCCAGGCAGCCGACCATCGATTTGGTGATCGAGTGCAGCGGGTGCGGCGTCCACTCCCCCTGCGGCGCGGCGTACCACTCCACCGCCAGAGCGCCGTCGTGGAAGAGCAGGAATGCGTCGGTGTAGGTGGCCGCGAGCGTCTCGCGAATCGTCGGACTCTCGCCGGACAGGGCCTGGATCCGGGCGTCCAGGAGATCCACGGGCTGGGGATCCAGTGCCCGTGGACTCGTGCTGCCACACGCCACCGGCACCGATCTCACAAACGGGCATGCTACTGCTGTCAAGCCTGACTTGACACCGCGCCGGTCTGTCAAGTAATTCTTGACGCATGACACCGCATGTCCTCGATGCCCCCGCCCTGCCGGCCGCCGATGCCCCGTGGGCCGACTGGGTCGACTACGGATTGCTCTGGGCCCAGCGCACCCCCGAGCAGCTCACCGCACCGCTGGGGAGGCCCCAGCGCGAGCGGCCTCCCCTCAGCTAGCGCTCGACGATCCCTGATGATGCATGCCTACCGCGAGCTGACCCCGGGCCCGCGCTGGCGAGCTCTCCTCGACGCGACCTGGCCGGCCTACCGCAGCTGGTATCTGAGTGAAGGCGACAGCGCCCGGCCCGACCTTGAGGAGTGCGCGGCGGCACTGCAGACCCACCTCCCCGAACTCGTCGGCACCTGGAACCGGCTGCGACAGCTCGCTGGCGATGACACTGCGGCCCGGATGCTGTCGATGTGGCGCCTGCCCGCCTTCGCCGTCAACTGCTCCCAAGCCGTCGTTCCCGGTGAGCGGCCGGTGGTCGTGCGCAACTACGACTACGACCCGGCCCTGTTCGAAGCCGTCATCGCCTCGACCGACTACTCAGGGGAGCGCCCCGTCCTTGGCACCTCCGACATGTTGTGGGGGTTGCTCGACGGCATGAACGGCGACGGCTTGGCGGTCTCATTGACCTACGGCGGACGCGGAGTCAGCGGCGAGGGCTTCGCCATTCCGATCGTGATCCGCTACCTGCTGGAGACTTGTACGACGGTCGAGGAGGCGATCGCCGCGTTGCGTCGGATCCCGGTCTCGCAGTCCTACAACCTGGCCCTCGCCGACACCGCCGGCGACCACGCGACGGTGTTCGTTGCGCCCGGCAGTGCCGCCGTCGTCAGCAGGCTGCAAGTTACGACCAACCACTTCCTCGAAACGGTGGAGCGACCGGCCCATGCGGCTCGCTTTCGCAGCGTTGAACGCCAAGATCTCCTTCGCACGATCCGCGAGCGCGATGGCGACGAGCAGGATCTGGTCGCGGCGATGCTGGCCCCCCCGGTGCGCGCCGAGGAGTTCGACGCCGGCTTCGGCACCCTCTACACCGTCGCCTACTCCCCCGCTGACCGGCGCGCCACCTGGCACTGGCCTACCGAGTCCTGGACCCGCGGGTTCGATGACGCAGACGAGGTGCGCAGCGTCATACTGCAGCCATGAGCGGAACCCGTGAGGTCGGTGAGATCGCCGAGGAGATCCGTGCCCTGGTCGAGGAGCTCGCCGGCTCCGGAGACCCGGCCGCGTTCGGGCACTTGCTGGGGCTACAAGAGCATCTCGGTCTCGGGCTCGCCACCGCGGCCCGGGCGCTTGCGGATGCCTCCAGTTGGGCCGGAGTAGCTGATCAAGCCGGCACCACCCGCCAAGCGGCGTGGGCACGCTGGCACTGACGGGCGGGTGGAGCCAGCGGGTCTGATGGCTCAATCCTCGATGGGTGGGCGCAGCCCGACGCAGTCGTGTCGCCAGAAGGCATCGCAGTAGACCAGTCGACCGCGCATCCACTCCCTCGCCGAGGACAGCAGCGCTACTTGGAACGCATCACCTGGAATCCGGTCGCTGGGAGCAGCGAAGCCGAGCGGTCGAGCCGGCCGGAAACCGCGCGATGCGTAATAGCCGGGATCGCCTTCCAGAAACACCATCGGCCAGCCGTCCGCCTCGGCTCGCACGAGTGCGGAAGCGACCAGCACCGTGCCGATGCCGGTCCCTTGTCGCTCGGGCAGCACCGCCAGCGGGCTGAGCACGGCCACCTGAACCAGGCTGGTGGGGGCATCGAGCCAGCTCAGATTGAGTTGCACGTGGCCCACGATCCGGCCGTCGACCTCGGCGACCAGGCTGGCTCGACAGTCACGCTCGAGCTCGCGCAACAACGTCACGATCAGCTCGCCTTCGGCGCCGAACGCGGCTGCTTCCACAGCCTCGATCCCAGCCCGATCAGCGGTGGTCGCGTCGCGGATGACCAACCGCGACTCAGTCATGTCCCGGCCTCATGTCCCGGCTTCATGTCCCGGCCTCATGTCCCGGCCTCATGTCCCGCGAGGTAGGCGGCGACGAGCCCGCCGAGCGACGGCAAGTGGTAGCCACCTTCCTGCACGATCACCGCTGGCCGGCCGAGCGCGCCGAGCAGTTCACCGGCGCGGCGGTAGCCCCGGTCGGTGATCTCGAGGGGGCTCTCGGGGTCCTCGGCTGCGGCATCGACACCGAGCGAGACCACCAACGCATCAGCGCTCTCGGCGAAGGCCGCGAGGCGCTCCACTCCAGCGAGCCAGACGGCGTCGGATGTGCCGGGTGCCAGCGGCAGGTTGAGGTTCGCTCCTTCGCCCGGCCCGGCACCCGACTCGTGGGCGTGACCGAAGAAGTGCGGAAACCAGCCTGCTGCCGGATCGACGTGCAGTGAGCCGTAGCGCACGTCGCCCCGCGTCCAGAAGATCGCCTGGGTCCCGTTGCCGTGATGGGCATCGAGGTCCACCACAGCGACGGTGGCGTGCCCGGCCTCGCGCAACGCCTGGGCGGCCAGCGCCGCGTTGTTGAGGTAGCAGGAGCCGCCATACCCCGCCGGGGTCACGTGGTGCCCGGGAGGTCTAGCCAGGGCGTACGCCGCGCGCGCCGTACCCGCGGCCACGATGTCAGCTGCGGTCAGTGCGCAGTCGGCGGCCGCCCGGATCGCGGTCCAGGAGTGCTCGCCCAGCAAAGTCATCGTGTCGTAGCAGAACTCGCCGGCTCGGCCGTGCGTGGCCACCGCCTCGGTGGGCTCCATCCCCGCGGTCAGAGCCGGGGTCGGGAAGACGTAGGGCACGACCCGGTCCTGACCGACCAACTCCTCATAGGGCCCGGCCGCCCATGCTGGGTAGATCCCGGACAGGAAGTCGAGAAGCGCCGGCTCGTGGACCGTCGCGAGCCGCTCGAGCGGATGGGAGGTGGCGGCCACGAGTTCGCGATGCTCCAGCGCGCTCAAGATCGCGTCCACCCGGGCGGGGACTTCCGTGCCCGTCGTCGGCACCCCTACCCAGACCTCCCGCTCCGGCTCGTGCAAGCGGGTGCGCGGGTCCCAGACCACCGGAATGTTCATGGCGGCAGCATTCCACCCTCGCCCGACAGTTCCCTCTCACGGTGCACGGCTCGAAGGTGCTTGGATGCCTCTATGCCTCGCGCCCGAGACCTCGGCATCGTCATCGGCTCTCTGCCCACCGGACCCACGAATTCGGTTCTCGACGTGTCCGGGGTGGGCCTCGGACATGCGACCGTCTGGCGCGACGAGCCCGCACCGCCGGAGGGTCGCGGCAGGGCCCGGACCGGCGTGACCTGCCTGGTGCTGGCCGAGGATGCCTTCACCCGACCGGTGGCGGCAGGTGGCGCCGTACTCAACGGCGCCGGCGAGTGCACCGGGTTCATCACCGCCGCCGAATGGGGCATGGCCGAGACGCCGGTCTACCTGACCTCCACATTGCAGCTCGGCCGGGTCTATGACGCGGCTTGCCGGATCGCCCTGGAGATCACCGACCCGGCCGCGGCCGTGGACTTCATCATCCCGGTGGTCGCCGAGTGCGACGACTCCTACCTCAACGACGCCCGCCGGATGCAGGTGGAGTACGACGACGTGCTCGCCGCCTGGAAACAGGCGATGGATTCACGCGGACAGGCTGCTCCCCCCGATGAGGGCGCAGTCGGATCCGGCACGGGAATGAGTTGCTTCGACTTCAAGGGCGGCATCGGCACTGCCTCTCGAATCACCGCCGAGGGCCACACCGTCGCGGTGTTGCTGATGACCAACTTCGGCGTCCGCTCCGAAAGCATCGTCGCGGGAGTGCCCCTGGGTCGACTGCTCCCTCCGGCCGAGGTCGGGCGCGGGCAGCCCGCGGGTTCCTGTATCGGCATCGTGGTCACCGACGCACCCGTTGATGGCGCGGGATGCGCCCGCCTGGCTCGTCGGGTCGGGCTCGGTCTGGCCAGATCCGGTTCGGTGGCTCATCACGGCAGTGGCGAGATCTTCATGGCCTTCAGCACCACCGCTCGGTATGCCCGCAACGGCACCCCGGAACCCGTCGCGCTGGTCTCTGGCCGGGCCTTGGACCCGCTCTTCTCCGCGGTCGTCGAATCAACCGAAGAGGCGGTACTCAATTCCATGTTCTCCGCACCCGATGTCACCGGCCGTGACGACAACCAGTCACTGTCGATCCACACCCCCGAGGTAATGGCGCTGCTGCGGGGCGTGATCGAGCAGGGATCACCGTCGTGAGCGAGCGCGAGGTGCGCATCGACGTCGGCGACGGGGTGTGGCTGGCCGCCACGCTCTTCCTCCCCGACCCCGCGTTAGGTCCGCAACCGTGCCTGCTCGAGGCGCTGCCCTATCGCAAGGACGACCAGACCTCGTCCTACGCCGACTCCTACCGCTCGCTGCGCGACCATCACGGGTACGCCGTGTGCCGGGTCGACGTGCGCGGCACCGGATCATCAGCCGGCGACGCGCTGGACGAATACCAACCGGCCGAACAAAGGGACTTGGCGATCGTGATCGCCTGGCTGGCTGCCCAGGACTGGTGCGACGGGCAGGTCGGCATGTTCGGGACGTCGTACTCCGGCTTCAACTCGTTGCAGATGGCCTGCGAGCAGCCACCCGCGCTGAAGGCCATCTGCGCCATCTATGCCACCGACGACCGCTGGACCGACGACGTGCACTGGCGGGGCGCGGCCTTCAAGCTGTTGGACAAGGTCGACTACTGCCACTACATGACCGCGATGAACGTGCTGCCGCCGGTGCCCGCGATCTGGGGCGAGGGCTGGGACGTCGAGTGGGAGCGGCGACTGGAGAGCCACCAACCGTGGCTGCTGACCTGGACCCGGCAGCAGCGCCACGGCGGCTACTGGAACCACGGCTCGGTGCGGCTGGACGGGACTCACCAGGGGTACCAGCGCATCGAGATCCCCACCATGATCATCGCCGGGTGGGCCGACGGCTACCGCAACAACTCCTTCCGCACCCTGGCCCGCCTGGCCGAGCAGGGCACCCCGCACCGGCTCCTGGCCGGGCCCTGGGCGCACGCCTGCACCACCACGGCCTTTCCCGGCCCCCGGGTCGACGAGGAAGCCGAACTGGTGGCTTGGTTCGACTACTGGCTTCGAGGCACGGGAGAGCCGCCGCGCGTGGCCGATGTCTTCGTGCGCACCTCCACCCGCCCGGCCGCCGACCTTGACCTGCACGAGGGCTACTGGCTGAGCCTGCCCTCGGTGCCACCCACCGAGCCGGAGCGGCTCCCCCTGGGCGGCCCCCGCGTCCTCACCGTGCAACCCGATGTCGGTACGGCGGCCTGGATCGATTGCGCGGGCCACCTGCCGTGGGGACTGTCGACCGACCAGCGCCTCGATGACGCCCGGTCCCTGACTTGGGACTTCCCCGCTCCCGCCTCGGCCCTGGTGGGTCATGCTTCGGTGCGGCTTCGACTCAGTGCCGATCAACCCGAGGCCAGCCTGTCGGTGAAACTGTGCGACGTCTTCCCCGACGGCACTTCCGCACTCATTGCTCGGGCCACGCGAGACCTCCGGTTCCGCGACTCCGTGCACGGGCAGGCACAACCCCTCGTGCCTGGCGAGGTCTACGACGTGACCCTTGAACTGGATGCGACCGCCTACCAACTGCTGCCCGGTCATCGGCTGCGGCTTTCGGTGGCCGGCTCGGACTGGCCCAACACCATTGCTCCGCCGGCGCCGGTCACTTTGACCGTCCTGGAGGGCGAACTCACCTGGCCAGGGCTGGTGGAGCCCCAAGACGGGTTCCCTGTGCCCGAGCTGCCTCCCGGTGACGCCACCACGTCGGAATCCGCGGTCGGCAGGGCCTGGCAGATCACCGACGACGTCATCGCCAAGCACACCCTCGCCCGGACCTTGTCTGAGTCCACTTACGAAACGCCCTACGGCGGCCGGTCCACCGAACGTTACGAGGGTCTGGTCGGGGTGGACCGGGTCACCTTCCGGCAATGGGCCGAGGCGACCACCAGCTTCGAACTCGGCTGGCCGGAGGCTGTGGTTGAGGTGGTCTCGACGGTGCGCATCGAGGTGGAGGCGACCGGCTATCACGTGCGGATCGAGACCACGGCCGCTCGCGACGGCATCGAGGTCTCTCGTCGTACGTGGAAGGAATCGGTGCCGCGATGACCAGCCCTGCCGAGAGCATGCCGTGGCCGCCCCGGCTCGACGATCTGGCCGAAGTCGAGTTCTCCGGCGGCCTGCTCAGCCGGTGGAGCGTCGAGGAGGATGCCGCGGCGCTGCTGCAGACCGCGAAGGATCCCTTGATCCGCCGCTGGAACCCGATGCCGGTCACTACCCTCGATGATGCCCGCACCTTGATCCAGACGCGCACGACCAGCGAGGACTCCCTGAGTTGGGCGATCCGCGGCTGGCCCGGGGGCGTGCTGCTCGGGGCACTGAACCTGTTCCACTTCGAGGAGCCGGTGCGTGCGGTCGAGTGTGGCTACTGGATCGCCCCGGCAGCGCGCGGTCGCGGGCTGGCGGCGCGCGCGCTGCTGGCAGCCGCCGATTTCGTCTTCACCGAATGGGCGGGAAACCGATTGCTGCTCTTCCACGCCGTGCCGAACCAAGCGTCATGTCGGGTGGCGGTGAAGGCGGGAATGACCCTGGAGGGGCACCTTCGGCAGTCCTACAAGTACGGCGACGGCACGGTCTACGACGAACACCTGCACGCGATCCTCGCCAGCGATCTGGCCCGCTGACCTGGATCCCGCACTGGCCTCAGACCATCCAGTTGGGCGGGAAGTCCGGATCGGTGATCGCCGGTCGATCGAAGGTGTAGGCGGACAGATCGAAGTCGGATCGCCCCGACTCGGCCAGGTCGGCCAGCAGGCGACCGAAGGTCGGCGCGAACTTGTAGCCGTGGGCCGCACCTAGTCCGACCACGACACCGGGATGACCGGGCACGCTGTCGATGACGAAGTCCCGGTCGTGGGTCAAGGTGTACTGGCAGCGCACCGAACGCTGAACCGGCCCGGAGCCGGGCAGCATCGCGCCCATGTGGTCGGCCAGTCGCTGCTCCATCTCCGGGTTGGGCCCCCAAGCGCGGGTGTCGAGGGTGACGATCGGTCCGCCGACATCCTGAGCCGCCTTGACCGTCTGCTCGCCGTAGCACGGGAAGCCGTAGTAGCAGGGCTCGTCCATCCAGATCCAGATCGGCATCCGCTCAGGCTGGTACGTCGTTGCGTCGGCCGGCTCGAAATAGGTCACCTGCTCCTCGGTCACCGTCAGGGGCACGGTGGTGCCGAGGGGTTCGATCAGCGCATTGGTCCAGGCGTCGGCAGCCACCACGACCGATCGGCAGTGGAAGGTGCCCGCCGCCGAGGTGACGACGTACCCGTCCTCCACGGCTTCGATGGCGCTGACAGCGGCGTTGTCGATCAGTCGAGCGCCACCATCGCGAGCCACTCGCTGCATCGCGGCCACGCCCCGTGCCGCCGGGACGATCGCTCCGCGCTCTTGGAAGAGGGTGACGCTTCCCTCGGGTACCGAGAACTGCGGGAACCGCTCACTGACCTGCTCGGCCGACAGCAGTTCGTAGTCGATGCCCTCGGCATCGAGGGCGGCGGTGTAGTCGTCGATCGGGATGATCCCGCCCTCGGGAAAGATGTCCAACCCACCGCAGACGGTGACGAAGGTGTCGCCCGCGGCGGCTTCCAAGGCGGCCCAGTCCTCGTAGGCCAGCTTGGTCATCGCGACGTAGTTGGGCGTGTGATAGCTGTGCCGCAGGATCCGCGAAGAATCGTGGGAGGCGCCCTTGTCGTGGCCGAGTTCGAACTGTTCGAGGCCCACGACGCGATGGCCGCGGCGGGTCAGCTCGTAGGCGGCTCCGGAGCCGAGGGCTCCGAGCCCGACGACGACGAAGTCGGTGTGTTCCATGCTGCCTCCTGCAAGTGACACGCGGCGCTCCAAGTGGCAGCCGACGCGGTGAGCACGGCCGGGGCGACCGTGCGGCAGGATTCTGCCACCTTCGTCACCGAATTTGAATCACCATTCAATTCCGGGCAACGCGGGTGGAAACGACACCCGGTCGGGATCCGGGTCGGGTCGGGAATCTCGCCGGTAAGCACGATGGGTTCGACCCCCTCGGACTCGGGGACCACCGAAAGCAGAGCACGGGTATAGGGGTGCTTCGGCGCGGCCAGCACCTCCTCTGTCGGCCCGGACTCCACGATCCGACCGAGGTACATCACCGCGATCCGGTCGGCGATGTTCCAGGCCAGGCCGAGGTCGTGGGTCACCACGAGTACGCCGAGTCCGCGCTCCTCACGCAGCCGCAACAACAGCGCCAGGATCTCCCCCCTGATGGAGGCGTCCAGCGAGGAGACCGGCTCGTCGGCGACCAGCAACTCCGGCTGAAGGGCAAGAGCTCCCGCGATCAACACGCGCTGGCGCTGGCCTCCGGACAACTCGTGCGGGTAGCGCAGGAAGAAGGTCTCCGGGGGCCGTAGCCCGGCCGAAGCGAGCGCCTCGGCTACGAGCTCGGTCTCCGGGTGTTCTGCGGTCACCAGGCCGTGCAGCCGGAGTCCCTCGGCCACGGATTCGTAGACCGTGTGCCGCGGATTCAGCGCTCCGGCCGGATCCTGAAGCACCATCTGGACCCGGCGCCGGTATCCCGCTAGCTCCCGATGGGTCCGGCCCAGCGGCCGGCCGTCGAGCAGCACCTCCCCGGAGGTGGCGGGCTGCAACCCGAGCATGGTGCGCGCCAAGGTGGTCTTGCCCGAACCGGACTCACCGACCAGAGCGACGATCTCGCCCGCGGCCACCGACAGGTTCGCGGTGTCGAGCGCGGTCGCGCGCGTGCCTCGGCGATTCGTGAAGACCACCGAGACCTCCTTGGCCTCCAGCGTGGTCATCGAGACTCCCCTCCCGTGCGCTCGAGAGGCCTGAGGCAGGCGACCTCGACCCCGTCCAGTGGTCGAAGCTCCGGCTCCGCCCCGTCACACTCCTCGACCCGCCGAGCACAGCGCGGCGCGAAAGCGCAGCCTGGTGGCAGGTCGGTGACGTCAGGCGGGTCTCCGGGCAGGCCCGCGGGAGCATAGCGGGCAGCACGGTCCCCGATACGTGGGAACGCGGCCGACAGCGCCCCGGCATACGGGTGCCGCGGAGCGCCGAAGATCTGCTCAGCCGTGCCGAGTTCGACGACCTTGCCGGCGTACATCACCGCGATGCGGTCGCAGAGGCTACCCAGGACGGACAGGTCGTGGCTGATGAAAACCAGGCTGAGCGAGCGTTCCCGCACCAGCTCGCGTAGCAGGCTAAGCACTTGTTCTTGGACCATCACGTCGAGCGCGGTGGTCGGCTCGTCGGCGATGATCAGCTCCGGTCCGCAAGCCAGTGCCATCGCGATCATCACCCGCTGGCGTTGCCCTCCGGAGAGCTCGTGCGGATATTGCCGGGCGCGGGTGCGCGGCAGCCCGACCTCCTCCAGCAACCCGCCGACGCGGGCGGTGAGATCCGCATCGCTGATCGACCGGTCGTGTGTGCGGATCGCCTCGGCGATCTGGTCACCCACCCGACGCACCGGATTGAGCGCATGCAAGGCACCCTGGAAGATCATCGAGGCGCCGGCCCAGCGCATCGCGCGAACCTCGCTCCACTTCATGGCTGCCACGTTCTGTCCCTGGAACCGGATCTCTCCGGTAACCGAGGCGCTCGCCGGCTGTAGCCGCAGGACCGTGCTGGCAAGCGTCGACTTGCCGCATCCGGACTCGCCGGCGATGCCGAGGATCTCGCCAGGCGCAAGCGACAGCGTGACCCCGCGTACGGCGGGAACCGGACCCGCGTAGGTCACCCGGACGTCGTCGAACTCGAGCACCGGGCTCGGCGCCGTCTCGTCGGGCACGTCCGATGCTGCTTGCGTCGCCATCTCACTCACGCCATCTCACTCACTGCGGGCCACTCATTTCCGTCCTCGCAAGCGCGGATTGAACACTTCTTCGGTCGCACGACCGACCAAGGTGAAGGACAAGACCACGAGGACCACGCACACGCCCGGTGGGACGAAGTACCACCAGGAGCCGGTGGTGATCGCACCCACGGAGAAGGCCGACTCCAGCATCGAGCCCCACGAGATCCGGGTCGGGTCGCCCAACCCGAGGAAGCTCAAGGTGGTCTCCGACAGGATTGCCACGGCGGCGGTGAGCGTCGTGTTGGCGAAGACCATCGGCATCACGTTGGGCAGGATGTGCCGCCGGATCTGGTGCCAGCGTCCTGCCCCCAGGACCGCCGCGCGTTCGAGGTAGGGGCGCTCCTTGATGCTGAGCGTCTGGGAACGGATCAACAGAGCCGTCGCCGGCCAGGAGGTGACCCCGATGACGAAGGCGACGGTGACCAGTGACCCACCCAGGATGCTGGCCAGGACGACCGCCAACGGCAAGAACGGAATCACCAGGAACCATTCGGTCACGCGGAAGAGCAACGCCGCCGGCCACCCCTCGAGGTAGCCGCTCGCCAACCCGATCAGCGTGCCGATCACCATCGAGATGACCGTGGCCAGGAGGCCGACGAACAGCGAAATCCGGGAACCCCAGATCAACAAGGTCAGCACCGAGCGCCCGTTCTCATCGGTGCCGAGCCAGTAGTCCCCGTTGGGCGGCTCCAACACTCCGCCGGTGGCTCGGGTGACCGACAGGCCGTCCGCGTCGGCAAGCAGTGGCGCCGCAAGCGCAATCAGCAGGAACCCACCCATCAGGACCAGGCCGATCACTCCCGACCTGCTGGCTGTCAGCTCGGCCCAGCCGGCACGCCATGCCTGGCGGCGCCTGGCGCGGGCGATGGCCGCCGGGGTGAGGGCGCTCATGTGCGCACTCGCGGATCGAGCAGGCCGTAGACCAGATTGGCCGCGAAGTTGGCCAGGATCACCCCGGCCGAAGCGACCAGGAAGGCCCCCTGGAGCACCCAATAGTCGGGGACCGACAATGCCTCGGTCGCGAGCAGGCCCAGGCCGGGGATCGAGAAGACCGTCTCGACCGTGGTCGCGCCAGTAACCACGAAGCCGATGTTCAGCGCGATCTGGGCGGTGGTCGGCAGCAGGGCATTGGGGACCGCGTGCCGATCACGCACCTCGGCGTCGCGCAGCCCCTTGGCTCGGGCGGTGGTCAGATAGTCCTCGCCGATCTCCTCGAGCAGGGATGAGCGCATGATCAGCGAGTTGCCCGCGACGTAGGCCAAAGTGAGGGTGAGCACCGGAAGCGCCAGGTGCCAGGCCGTGTCCAGCACCCCGGACAGGCTCCAGGGGTCGGCATCGACGGAGTTCAGCCCCCCGATCGGGAACATGCCGGGGATCGGGCCGAAGCCCACCCCGAACACCGCGACGAGCAGCAGGCCGAGCCACCACTCGGGCATCGAGTAGAGGGTGAGCGCGGCTACGTCGGAGGTCTTGTCGAAGGTGCTCCCCCGTCGCCACCCCTGACGGATGCCCACCCAGATGCCGATCACCGTCGCCAGCAGCGTGGAGGTGCCGACCAACACCAGGGTCGGCCACATCCGGTCGATCAGCAGGTCACTCACCGGCACCCGATAGCGAAGCGATACGCCGAGGTCTCCGGTGAACGTGTTCTTCAGAAACGTCAGGAACTGCTGAGGCAGGGGCTGGTCGAGTCCATAGGTGCGGTTGAACTCCTCCAGTTGTTCCGGAGTGCTGAACCGGCCACGGCCCAAGGTCCGGGCCGGGTCGCCGGGCAGCACCCGGAACAGGAAGAAGTTGAGCACCACCACGAAGGCGAGGCTTCCCAGCGCACCGAGACCCTTGCGGCCGACGTAGCGCAGGTAGCCCGATGAGGCTCCAACGGCATCGGTCGGTGGGGCGTCGGCCAGCGTCACTCGCGGTCCTCGGCACCGGATCGGCGTCGGCTTGCGAGGTATCCCCCGGCAGCGGCCGCTACGGCGAGAAGGATGCCCCCGCCGATGAGTACGCCGTTGCCACCGCCGGAATCTCCGTCGGCCGCCTTCGTGTCTCCGCTGGCCTTGGTCACGCCCGCTTGCCCGTCACAGTCACCGGCTTCGGCAGCCGGCCGCATGTTGAGGTAGTTGTAGACGCCGTATTGCATCAACCAGATGCCCCCCGGGTCGGGCTGCGGTCGCAGGCACGCGAATCGGTCGCTGCGCACGGCCTCGCCGATCGTGTTGTAGCTGGTCACGAGGTACGGCGAGTCTTCGAACAGCATCGCCTGCATCTGCCGGACCTGCTCCACCCTGGCCGCGTCGTCGAGCTCGGCGTGCTGCGCGTCGTAGAGGGCGTCGTACTCCTCGTTGCAGTACCAGGAGTCCGACCAGTTCCCCAGCTGACCGCAGGTCATGTAGGACAGCATCGAATCCGGATCGGGCTCGACGTACCAACCCCACTCGAAGGCGTCGAAGTTCCCCTCAAGAATCAGATCGGTCAGCTTGGAGGACTCGAAGCTACGCACCTCGGCATCGATCCCGAGTTCGCCCAGCCACTCCTGGAAGAAGTTCATCACGCCTAGCGAGGTCTTCGACTCCGAGCGGGCATAGAGCCGCAAAGTGCCCAGCGCCGAGCCGTCCGGCATGGTGCGCAAGCCATCGGCACCCTGGGTGTAGCCGGCCGCGTCGAGCAGCTCACCCGCCTTCTGCAGATCGAAGCTGAATGCCTGGTCGGCAGGCACTTCGTAGCGGTAGCTCGGGTAGGACGGCGGAATGATCACGTCGCCCGGGATTCCGGCGCCCTGGTAGACCTTCTCGTTGATCAGGTCCAGATCGAGGGCGAATCCTAGCGCGTGCCGGAAAGCCGGATCGGCGACCGCCGGATTGCCGTCACCAATGGGCTTGCCCGTCTCGACATCCACTGCCCCGGTGTTGAAGGCGATCTCGTCGAAGCCCGGCGAGGCACCGTTGATCGCCTCGATGCCGTCGCGCCCTTGCAGCGCCTTGACCTGGACCGCGTTGATGTTCTCGACGAAGTCGACCTCGCCCTTGATCAGCGCCTGGACCGCGGTGTCCTCGGACTTGAAGACCCGGAAGACGACCTCGTCGATGTGGGGGGCGCCCTTCCAATAGTCCGGATTGGCCTCGAAGCGGTATTGCGAGCCGCCTGCGGTGCCCTCCACGAGCCGGAAGGGGCCGGAGCCGACGACCGGCTGACCCTCGCTGGGCTCGTTGGCGTAGCTCTTGACCTCCTTCTGGGAGATCGCGCTCCAGACATGCTCCGGGACGATCGGGATCGGCAGCAGCGGCAAGACGGAGTTGGGCTTGCTCAGGGCGAGTACCAGAGTCGTCGGGTCCGGGGCGGTGATGGTGTCCACGGAGGTCAGGTAGCTGCCCCAGGTGGCCGCTTCCGGCCCGCCGTCGAGAATCCGGTTGTAGGTGAATGCCACGTCGGAGGCGGTCAGCGGCTTGCCGTCGGACCACATCACGCCGTCGCGGATCTTGAAGGTCCAGGTGAGCCCGTCCGCGGAGGTTTCCCAACTCTCCGCCAGGGAGGGCTGCACCGACATGTCCTCCATCGAGTAGGAGATGAGGTAGTCGTAGGTGAGCGCCCACATCTCGAAGGATGCTGCCTCGATGCCCAGGAAGGGGTTGAACGAGTCGGCCTCGTTGGTGAGCGCGACCGTGAAGCGCACCGGATCTTCGGCCGCGCTTGCATTGCTCGGCGCGGTGACGGTGCTCAAGCCAAGGCAGATGGTGGCTAGCGCGACGGCGATCCGCCATCGCGACCGGTTAGGTTGTGGCCCGTGATCTCCGCCGACCTGGGGCCGGACCCCTTTGCCTGGATGCATGACTCCTCCTCGCAGGAGTTCGCCGACCATCTTGCGGCCGAACGGGCTGCCTACGACGCTTCGGTTGCCCATCTCGTCCCCCTGGTATCGGTCATTCGTGCCGAGGCGACCGCTCGAGTGCCGGCAGCCATGAGGTCCGCCGGAGTTCGGCGTACGAGGTTTTCTTACTACACCGATTACCCCGCGGGAAGGGACTATCCGCAACTGATTCGTCAGCCGCACGCTGCGGGAGACGACGAAATGCGGATTCTCCTCGACTTCCAAAGCCATGCGACCGGTGACTATCTGGATTGGGCGTATGCCCAACTGAGCCCCGATGAGACCCGGCTCGCCTTCGCGTTGGACAACGAGGGCGACGAGGTGTTCCAGTTGCGCTTCCTCGACGTGGAGACAGGTCAGGAGCTCAGCGAAGTGATCCCCCGCTGCTATTACGGCGGCGCCTGGACAGCCGACTCACGGGCCTTCCTCTACACCGTCCACGACGATGCCTACCGGCCCTTCCAGGTGTGGCTCCATCACCTCGGACGGCCGGACGCCGAAGACGAGCTGATCTTGGAGGAGCCCGACGAAGCCTTCGAGATCAACGTGCGCTCGTGCCGCAGCGGCCAAGGGATCATCGCGTGGAGCGAGTCCAACAGCACGAGTGAATGTTGGTGGATCGACCCCGCGAACCCGAGTGCGCCGCCGCGTTCGATCGGCGGGCGCCGGCACGGGGTGCGCTATCACGCCGAGCACCGGCTCGGGCATCCGGGCACCGACCTCCTCATCGTCACCGACGAAGCCACCGTCGAGGGGCGGCTGATGGCCGCCCCGCTCCCGCCCACCGAGGGCCAGGGGTTCGTGGCGTGGCGGCAACTGCGCCGCGAGCGGTCCGACCAGCGCCTCTATCGCGTGGATGCCTTCGCAGATGGGGTGGTCGCCTCGATCCGAGCAGACGGACGTCATCAGCTTCTGGTGCTGCCACACAACGACCTGGACACCGATACCCCCGGGGTCCGGGTCGCGAGCGTCCACGTCGGCAGCGATGTCTACCTCTCGGCGACCCCGCAGTACGACGCGCCAGCCATCGCCGTACTCGACGAAGCACGCACCCACCCCGCCGATGTCAAGGAGATCGACCTGGCCACCGGTCGCGAAACGGTTGTCTGGACCGAACCGGCTCCGGGCTACGACCCCTCGCGTTATCTGGTGTCGCGACATACCTTCCCCTCCCCCGACGGCACCCTGGTGCCGGCCACCCTCTACCGCCATCGAGACACCCCGCTGGACGGCACCGCACCCTGCCTGCTCTACGGGTATGGCGCTTATGAAGCCGTCTTCGAACCGGAGTGGGAGCCGGCCTTGCCGAGCCTGCTCGACCGCGGGGTCGTCTACGTCTTTGCCCATATCCGCGGTGGCGGCGAGGGCGGGCGCCGGTGGTATCTCGACGGCAAGATGGCCGCCAAGCAGCACACCTTCGACGATCACATCGCCGTAGCCGACGGCTTGGCGCTGGACGGCTTGGTCGATCCCTCCCGGATCGCGACGCGAGGTCTCAGCGCCGGCGGGCTCCTCCAAGGCGCGGTGTTCTCCCAGCGCCCCGACCGTTGGGCAGCGGTGGTTGCCGAGGTGCCGTTCGTCGACGTGGTCACCTCGATGTCCGACCCGAACACCCCGTTGACGATCACCGAATGGGAAGAGTGGGGCGACCCGCGCATCCCGGAGCAACGCGCTTGGATGAGCGCCTACGACCCGTATCAGAATCTGCCCCCGGCCGGGGGCCGGCCGCCCTTGCTGGTGACCGGAGCCGTGCACGACCCGCGAGTGATGGTCCGTGAGCCCGCCAAGTGGACGGCGGCCCTGCGCGCCTCGGATCCGGACTGGGCACCGCAGTGCGTCTTCCGGGTCGAGACCGGCGCGGGTTCGCACACCGGGCCTTCTGGTCGCTTCGGTCATCTCGAATACGAAGCCGAGATCTACGCCTGGGTGCTGGACAAGCTGGGCGTGCACCGATGACACCCTGGATCGACCAGCCCGAGGAGGTCGTCGAACTCACCCGATCGCTGATCCGGGTGGACAGCACCAACGGCAACGAGACCGAAGTCGCGGAAGTGCTTGCCGACTACCTGTCGCCCGCCGGCGTCGAGGTCGAACTGGTCGCCCGAGACCCGAGCCGTGCGAATCTCGTGGCGAGGATCCCCGGTCGCGAACCGGGTGCCGCATCGCTGGCCCTGGTGGGCCACCTCGACGTCGTACCAGCCGACCCGCGCGACTGGACCCATCCGCCCTTCGCCGCCGAGATCGACGACGCCGGTTACCTCTTCGGCCGAGGTGCGGTGGATATGAAGAACGAGGTGGCGGCGCGAGCCGTGGCGATGGCCCGGTTGGCTCGCGCCGGGTTCCGCCCTCGCGGCGACTTGTGGTTGATCATGGTCGCCGACGAGGAGGACGGAGCTGGCGACGTCGGGATGCGCTGGCTGCTGGCCGAGCGGCCCGACCTGCGACCGACGTACGCCGTCAACGAAGGCGGCGGCCAACGGCTGGAGCTCGCCGATGGCCGGGCGATGCTGACCTTGTCCATCGGCGAAAAGGGCACCCAGCCGGTGCGAGTCGTGGCTCGCGGCGAAGCCGGGCATGCGTCGATGCCCACCTTGGGCCGCAACGCCGTGCCGCTGTTGGCGGAATTGCTCGGGTTGATCGGCCCGGGTGCGGCCAAGCCCGACGCTGCCGGGGTGGCGTGGCTGGAACCGACCTTGACCGCGCTGTTGGGCGAAGCTCCCACAGACCCTGCCGAGCTGCTCCACGCCGTGGAGCGGGCGGCTGCCCTGCATCCGGCGTTGCTGCACGGACTGCCACCGCTGATCGGCACCACGATGGCGCCGACCATGCTCACCGGCTCGCTGGCCCGCAATGTGATGCCCGCCCGGGCCAGCGCCGACCTCGACTGCCGGATCCTGCCCGGGACCACGACCGAGCACGTCCTCGCCGAGGTCGCCGCGGTGTTGGGCAACCAGCTCCCCTATGACCTGGAACTGCCCGAGGAACTCGTCCCGGGCAGCGCCTCGCCCGCTGCGGGGCTCCTGCCCGAGGCGATCACCCGGGTGATGGCCGCACTGGATCCGGACGCCGGGTTGCTGCCACTGATCTGCACCGGCTTCACCGATTCCTCCTTCCTCCGCGCTGCCGGCGACGTGGCGGCCTACGGTTTCAATCCGTTCCGCACCACCCCGGCGGAGGTCCTGGACGCCGGCTACCACAACGCCGACGAACGGGTCCACGTGGACGACTTGGCCTTGTCGGTCGCCTTCCACGAGCGGCTGGCGCGGGAGTTGCTCGCCTGAGTGTCGGGATCGGGTTCTTCCGATGATTCGCCGCTAGCGCCTACGGTGTGGCCGTGCACGTGACCTCATTGGCGTTCCGGACCGACCTGGCCCTATTGCGGCTCGGCGGCAGCGAGATCGAGGATCGCGGTGACCACGTGGTCGTGCGAACCCCGACCAACCCGACGTACTGGTGGGGGAACTGCGTCATCCTGGACAGCGCCGACTGGTCCCCCGCCGAGGCGATCGCACGGTTCGAGGCGGAGTTCCCGGAAGCCGACCATCTCGCCATCGGGATCGACGGCCAGCACACCACCGCGGGCGATGTGGCACCGTTCGCCGAGGCCGGGCTGACGGTCGAACGGATCGTGGCGCTGTCCACAGGTTCGGTCAACCCGCCGCCGCATCCGCAGTCGATCGCCACCCTGCGGCGATTCGAGACCGACGACGACTGGCTCCAGCGGGTCGAGCTGACCTGCGCGGTCAACACCGATCACGAGCCCGAGGCGCACCGCAGGTTCGCCACGGCCAAGGCGGCTGGCGATCGGGTCATCGCCGAACGGGCCGGGGGCTCATGGTTCGGCGCGTTCATCGACGGCCGGCTGGTCTCCGAGCTCGGCGTGATCCCGATCGAGGGTGGGTTGGCTCGCTACCAGTCCGTGGAGACCCATCCGGAGTTTCGCGGCCGAGGCTTGGCCGGGTCGCTGGTGCACTACGCCGGCACCGTGGCGCTGACCGAGTTCGGCGCCTCAACGCTGGTGATGGTCGCCGACCCGACCTACGTCGCGTGCCGGGTCTATCAGAGCGTCGGTTTCGCCATCACCGAATCGGCGTGGGAAGTCACCCGCAGTATTCGGTAGAAGCCAGCGCTCAGCGCATCAGCTTGGAGGCAAGCACGGCAGCCTGGGTGCGACGCTCCAAGCCGAGCTTGGCCAGGATCGAGGAGACGTAGTTCTTCACGGTCTTCTCCGCCAGCATCAGTTCCTCACCGATCTGCCGGTTGGTCATGCCGTCGGCGATCAGCGCCAGAATGCGGCGTTCCTGCTCGGTCAGGCTGGCCAGCTCTTCAGGCTGCTTCGGCCCGTTGCGCACCCGGTCCATCACCCGGGCGACGAGCGCAGGATCCAGCAGTGAGGCGCCGCTGGCCACCTTGCGGATTCCCTCCACCAGGTCGTTTCCGTGGATCTGCTTGAGCACGTAGCCCGAGGCGCCGGCGAGGATCGCCGCGAACAGCGCCTCGTCGTCGTCGTAGCTGGTCAGGATCAGCGCCTTGATCGTCGGATCGACCGAGCGGATGCTGCGGCACACGTCGATGCCACTGCCGTCGGGGAGCCGCCCATCGAGCACCGCCACGTCGGGGCGCAGGGCAGGAATGCGGGCGGCAGCCTCCTTGGCTGTCCCGGACTCCCCCACCACGACGATGTCTTCCTCGTCCTCAAGCAGATCGCGCAGGCCGCGACGGACCACCTCGTGATCGTCGAGCAGGTACACGCGGATGGGGCCGTCACTCATGCGACTGTTCTACCCCACCCGGCAGGTCTTTGGGGTACTCGCCACGAGTTCGGTCGGGGCCCCCAACGCCGCGCCGGCCTTGGCCGGCCCGGTGGCCGGACCCAGAGATCGGCTCGGCCCCGGGCCGGATCGAAGCGATCCGGACCCGGGGCCGAGATGGTCGACGTCAGCCGCGCAGCAGGTTGCGCAGCACGAACTGCATGATGCCGCCGTTGCGGTAGTAGTTCGCCTCGCCGGGGGTGTCGATACGCACGACCGCGTCGAAGGCCGTCTCGGTGCCGTCGGGGGCTGTGGCCACAACCGACACCGTCCGCGGGGTGGTCCCGTCGTTCAGCACGGTGACACCGCTGATCGAGAAGCTCTCCTCGCCGGTCAGACCCAGCGAGTCGGCGGTCTCCCCGGCGGGGTACTGCAGCGGCAGGACACCCATGCCGATCAGGTTCGACCGGTGGATCCGCTCGTAGGACTCCGCGATCACCGCCTTCACCCCGAGCAGCGCGGTGCCCTTGGCGGCCCAGTCGCGCGAGGAGCCGGAGCCGTACTCCTTGCCTGCCAGCACCATCAGCGGCGTGCCGGCTGCCTGGTAGTTGACCGAGGCGTCGTAGACCGAGGTGACTTCGCCGCCGGCGGTGAAGTCGCGGGTGACGCCGCCTTCGGTGCCCGGTGCCAGCTGGTTGCGCAGCCGGATGTTGGCGAAGGTTCCCCGGATCATGACTTCGTGGTTGCCTCGGCGTGAGCCGTAGGAGTTGAAGTCGCGCCGCTCAACGCCATTCTCGGCCAAGTAACGACCAGCAGGGCTATCTGCTTTGATCGCCCCGGCAGGGCTGATGTGGTCGGTCGTGACCGAATCGCCCAGCTTGAGCAACACCCTGGCCCCCGAGATGTCGCTGACTGGAGCCGGGGACTGAGGCATGGAGTCGAAGTACGGAGGCTTGCGCACGTAGGTCGACGTTGCGTCCCAAGAAAACGTGTCGCCCGCCGGGGTAGCGCAGTGAGCGCCAACGCTCGTCACCTGAGAAGACATCGGCGTATTCGGTCTTGAAGGTGTCGGAGGAGATCGGACTTGCCGATCACCTCTTCGATCTCGGCCGGGAGTCGGCCAGATGTCCTTCAGGAACACGTCGTTGCCGTCTTGGTCCTGGCCGAGAGGATCGGTGAAGAGATCGACGGTCATGGACCCGGCAATCGCGTAGGCAACGACCAAGCGGCGGCGAAGCCAGGTAGTTCATCTTGATGTCGGGGCTGATCCGACCCTCGAAGTTGCGGTTGCCCGACAGCACCGAGGTGACCGCGAGGTCCGCCTCGTTGATCGCCGCGGAAACCTCGGGAATCAGCGGACCGGAGTTGCCGATGCACGTCGCGCAGCCATAGCCCACGAGGTTGAAGCCCAACTTGTCGAGGTAGGGCGTGAGGCCAGCGCTGGTCGTAGTAGTCGGAGACCACCTTGGAGCCTGGCGAGAGCGTGGTCTTCACCCACGGCTTCGCAGTGAGGCCCTTCTCGACTGCCTTCTTAGCGAGCAGGGCGGCGCCGATCATCACGCTCGGGTTGGACGTGTTGGTGCACGAGGTGATGGCAGCGATCGTGACAGCGCCATGCTTCAAGTCAAAAGTTGTTCCGTCCGCAAGCGGTCACCGGGGCCGTTGCGTTGACGTCGCTGGTGTAGTTCTTGATCTCGGTCGCGAATGCCTCCGCCGCGTTCGACAGCTCCACTCGGTCCTGAGGACGCTTCGGGCCGGCGAGGCTCGGCACCACGGTGGAGAGGTCAAGCTCGAGGCGCTCGGAGTAGCGGGGCTCGTGGTTGGGGTCATGCCACAACCCGTTGGCCTTCGAGTAAGCCTCCACCAGAGCCAGCTGCTCATCGCTGCGGCCCGGTGAGGCGCAGGTAGTTGATGGTCTGCTCGTCGATCGGGAAGACCGCGATCGTGGAGCCGAACTCGGGGCTCATGTTGCCGATAGTCGCGCGGTTGGCTAGCGGAAGCGCGGTGACGCCGGCTCCATAGAACTCAACGAACTTGCCGACCACGCCGTGCTTGCGCAGCATCTCGGTGATCGTGAGCACCAGATCGGTGGCAGTCGATCCTTCGGGCAATTCGCCGGACAGCTTGAAGCCCACGACGCGCGGGATCAGCATCGAAACGGGCTGACCCAGCATCGCGGCTTCGGCCTCGATACCGCCCACACCCCAGCCGACCACGCCGATGCCGTTGACCATCGTGGTGTGGGAGTCGGTGCCGACGCAGGTGTCGGGGTAGGCCGTGAGTTCGCCGCCCACCTCACGGGTGAAGACCACGCGCGCCAGGTGCTCGATGTTGACCTGGTGGACGATGCCGGTGCCCGGAGGGACGACCTTGAAGTCGTCGAAGGCTCCCTGGCCCCAGCGCAGGAACTGGTAGCGCTCGCGGTTGCGCTCGTACTCGATCTCCACGTTGCGGGCGAATGCCTCAGGGCTGCCGAAGACATCGGCGATGACGGAGTGGTCGATCACCATCTCGGCGGGCGCGAGCGGGTTGATCTTGCTGGGGTCGCCTCCGAGATCGGCCATCGCCTCGCGCATGGTGGCGAGGTCGACCACGCAGGGGACGCCGGTGAAGTCCTGCATGATCACCCGAGCCGGGGTGAACTGGATCTCCTTGTCGGGCTCGGCGGTCTCGTCCCACCCGGCAAGCGCGCGGATATCGGCGGCCGTGATGTTGGCGCCGTCCTCGGTGCGCAGGAGATTCTCCAACAGCACCTTCAAGGAGAACGGCAAGGTGGCCACCGAATCATCGGCGACGCCGTCACCGCTCACCGCGTCGATGCGGAAGAAGGAGTAGGCCTTCTCACCGACGCTCAACGTGTCCTTGGCCCCGAAGCTGTTCTCACTCATGCGTGCGCCTCCAAACGAAGAAGTATCTTGACATCAAGATATCACGATCCGGGCCCCGCTCCCAGGGGGCGTCGGGCAAATCTCACCACGTTTCTCCTCCCGCAGGGCGGGCTCCATGTGACGGTGGACTGCCTCCGCGTGCTCGCGCGGCGTACCCAGGTCGTACAGTGCACGGGCGCAGTCACCGGGACCCGCCTGCCGCCACCCGCGAACGGAGAGAAGGCCTCATGTCCAGCCAGACCGAAGCAGTCGACACCCCAGCCGATGGCCGGCTCGGAGCTCCACTTGTGGGCGCAACGGCGCTGGCCCTAGCCGCGTCGATGGTCCTCCAAAACGCCGTGGTGATCTGGGCCGGAGCGCCCGGGTACGGCGACCCGATTGCGGACGTGTTCGCCTTCCATGCCGAGCACCGAACAGCAGTAGCGATCGCGGTGGGCCTGGAGGCCCTCAACCTGCCGCTGCTGCTCGGATTCCTCAGCGGTCTGCACGGGTTGGTCGCCCAAGGCCAAAGCCGCGGTGCCGTGTGGTCGCGGCTCGCCCTGGCGGCGGGAGCGACGCTCTCGGCGGTCTACGCACTCTACGCGGTGCTCTGGATCGGAACCGTGCTCGCCACCACCGACCTCACTGAGCCGACTCCCCTCTTCACCCTGACCTGGCAGCTGCACGCAGCGGCCTTCGCGCTCGCGATGCCCGCGCTCGGCACGACGTTTATCGGGGCTGCTCTGTCAGCACACGCCGGCGGGCTCACGCGTTCGTGGCAGCGCATGCTCGGTCTAGTGGGGGGTTGCCTGCTCATCGTCGCCGGCGGCGCCTGCCTGGCGATCGCCGACGGCTCCCCCGCGCTCTTCCTCGGGATGCCTGGGTACGCATCCTGGCTGGTATGGCTGGTTGCAACCGGCACCCGGCTCATGCGAGCCCGCTCAACCGAAGTGTCCTGAAGGGTCACCTCGAGTTGGACCAAGATCAGGATCCGGCAGACATTGGGCCCCGCATCGTCTACCGCCAGGAAGCTGGCCAGCTCGGGGCACGTCGGCGGCGCTGGGGCTTACTGGCACCGAGCAGTCACTAATCCCCCTCCCCCGCTCGGCACCGGCCAGGGACCGTGGCGGAGCAAGAACCGCTCCTTCGTCGTCCAGCAGCAGATGCGCGCCGCCGAGCTCGAGCTCTTCGACACCACCGGACGCATGGCGGGAGCTCTTTAGAAGTTCGCATGAATATTGACGGTTTTGCCCCGAACCTGAGCACTCTCACCGCTCCGAGCGCCGGTGGATCCTCAGGTTCGCAGAACTTGTTCGGGGTCGCCAGCTTCGGCCGAGACGCGGCGTGCGGGATTGGTGGGACTAGAGAAGAAGTCGCAGTGTCTGGTGAAGCCTTCCTTGGCGAGGGCCTGAGCGAGGTCACCTTTGCCGACCGGCTGGTCCACCACGACCAGTGCGGACCCGCAGCGTTTGGCCTCCTTACGCGAGTGGGCGATCGCGGTGAGGTCGCGGACATCGTGCAGGAAGAGGATGGGGCCGCCCGGATCGTAGATGGGCGGCGCCGGCACGAGTGCGGCTCTGGTCCCGTCAACGTGAGAACCCAAAGCCTTGACCCTCGCCGATGACGTAGGCGAGGAAGTCGCGGTGCCGTTCCCGGGCGTCCTCGGCCGGGCGCCAGTACAGGGGCGCATGCGGGACGAGCGCCGCGCGGCGCTCTGCAAGGACATCGACTGCCCACTCGATGTCGTCCTGAGTCATTGCCCGAGCGTCCACCATGCTGATGGACGCTATCCGAGACAGGATCTGTGGCTGCTCGTGGTCAGCGGCTCGCGAGGATGCTTGTCAAATGCCTCTAGGTCGTTCACCGTCGACGGCGGGTTCAACTGGCTCGACGGCACCGTCGAGGAGAGGCCCGGTCGCGGCTGCGGCGATGCGCGTCTTCATATCTTCGATGAAGCGACGGGTGAGGGTCGTCAAGCGAGAGTCGGCCTGCTTCTGAACCCGTTCCCAAGGGTTGGGTCGATCGGCGATCGCGGCCTCGATCAGCTCGCGCCACTCTGTGGGCAGCACCCCAATGCACCAGCGTGCTGCGCCGTTCTTGCTGGCGACCTGTCCAGTGCTCGCGCTGTAGAGCATGCGGCAATTCGTGAGAACCTCGTGCGGCTGACCCCAGCCGTTTTCCAGGTATTGAGGGTCCGCCAACGCGTAGTGGTGACGCTGGACGGCGAGCGCGGCGGCCTCGTCGCGGAGCGCTTGGGTCGGGACCTGTGGCAAGAGCGAGTCAGCGGGTGGGCCCGTGATGACCAACCCGCGGTTCTTGAGTATCCAGCGGAAGGTTTCGGTGTTGTCGTGGGTCGACGGCTCCATTTCCGTCTGGCCGTTGTCGACGTAGAGCCAGGGGTCGTTGGGGTTTGCGCGCTCGCGAAGTTGATCGATGGTGGCGTAAGAGCCCTCCAAGACGTGAGCCCAGTGCTCTGCCCTGGTGGGCATTTGCCGGTGGATGTCCCGGATCTTCGACTCCACATCGGACTCGAGCTCCCGATTCGTAACGACAAGGAAGTCCACATCGGCATGGACATCGCCGGCGCCGAGCGCGAACGACCCTTTCAGGTAGACGCCGATCAGGTTGTGCCCCAGCGCGGCCTGGACGTTGTCGGCGAGGGCGCCGAGCACGGCACGAAGGAGAGCAGCTTCGTGCGTGTCCAACTGTCTGTCGAGTTCCGGCAGCATGTCCCGAGGTCTCCGTTCGCTTGGGTTGAGCGGCCGACGACCGATTCCGGCCAAGGCCCGCGCCCCGCGGATGTTCCCACTGCGGGAATGAAGCGTCCAGCGAATATCCCGGAGCCCACAACGTGTGGGTTTGGCGCGCCCCGCGTCAACCTTCGAGCACCTCGCCAGAGGCTACGTTCGCGGTCCCCGGTCATCCTCGACTGAGATCGGGGTGCTCCATGGTCTTCAGGTAGCGGGTGGCGCTATCGACGCTGAGCCCGAACAGGTCGTAGATGCGGAGGTAGCTAGGCCAGCCTGATTGGGTCTTACTCCACGGGCAGAGGCACATTCGGCGACGACCTCGCTGGCATGGCGCATGACCGGCACGGGCCCTCAATCGAGGAGCCCAGCAGCCCGGAACATCCGGGCGTAGATCTCGCGCACGACGGGTTCCTTGATCTCGTTGTAGCGCATGCCGAAACCGAGGGCTCCGTGGTCGTCGCCCGTGGCTGCCATCTGTGCGGCGGCGTCGCGCTTGGCGGCTGCGTACCTGCCGCGATCCTCGGGATGGGCGATCAGCCAGTCCCGGAACATCCGATGGCGGACGACCTCGGGGCAGCCGGGCCCAAAGACATGCAGATGCACCCGCGGCTCGTCGAGTTGCTTGAGCAGTCGGTGCTGGTGCCAGTCGGGCTCAGTGAGCCAGTGGACGTACCCGAGCCGCTCAAGGGCAGGGACGTACGCCGGCTCATCGGTCGGATCTGCGACCGTGAGGTCGACATCGATGATCGGCTTGGCCGGTAGTCCGGGCACGGCGGTGGAGCCGATGTGTTGGATCTCGATAACGCCATCACCTAGGGCCACCCGGATCCGGCTTTCGACGGCGGAGTAGATCTCCGGCCACCGGGCATCGGGCTCCTCGATCCGAAGCGTGTAATCGGTCTCGTGGGCTCCGACGTAGATCACCTCGCCCTGGGCGTGGTGGGTAGTGATCTCCTCGGAAGAAGGCATCAACGGATACAACCACTGAGCGGACGTCGGCGGTAGTCAGAGACGACCGGCCCGCGATCAGGACGCGATCCGCAATCAGGACTACGAACCTGCCGCAGGCGACAGCACCAGCAGCTGCCGCACCGCTGGCTCGACCGGGCGTGAACGACGTCGCCTCCGCCGGCCGCTGGTACTTCGGCGGCCCGTCCGAGGCCAACGCGCGTGCGACCGTCGACCCCGTGTTGGATCGGCGCAGGTCAGGGACGGGGCTCCTCCAGCGGAGCGACGCATTCGACAGGTTGCGTCATCGGGAATAACACCGGCGACGTTATGCGTGATTGCGAGTCTTTGCGCGTGGCTGCGTTCGAGGGGCGGAATGCGGCCGCTGCCCTGCCACGATGGCGAACTTCTGCCCTGTTTTTGGCGTGTCCGGTTGCGGGCCTTTGCGAATCAATGTGCACCCAAAGTGCGCCCTGCTGTCAGCAGTCGCTGTTGGTCGCAAACGACCGCAGACTCCGACCCTGACCGTGCAGCGCGGATAGACTGGTGGCCAACCCGATGAAGCAATCGTTGGAGGTGCCCGATGACAGTTCTCCCGGTCAACGTCGATGACGACCTGATCGAGCTGCTCGACGCCCAGGCGGCAGAGTCGGGCAGGTCGCGCAGCGAGGTGCTCGCGGCGGCGATTCGCCGGGGTCTCGGCGGCGGTCGTTTGGCGGAAACACTGGCGGCCTTCCGCACTGGCGAGGAGATCTCTGAGGACGACGCGATGGCTCTCGCCAACTCTGAGCTCGCAGCAGCCCGGGCGGAACGCACCTCCGCGTGAGGGGTGCTCCCCCGCACCGGGTCGTCATCGACCCGAATGTGTTCGTCTCGGCCACCATCACACCGTCTGGTGCGCTCGGCCCCATCCTGAGTCTCATCGACGGCGGCGTGATCGTGCCCGTCGTCACCCAGCACCTGGTCGATGAGGTCGTCGACGTCCTCGGTCGCCCAAAGCTCGCGAAGTACGTCAAGCCTGGTGCCGGAGCCGCATTCGAGGACCAGATGCGCCAGCTCGGTGAGTGGCACTCGGACATCACGGAGCCACCTTCGGTCATCCGCGACCCGCAGGATGACTACCTCGTCGCCCTCGCCCTCGGAGCGAGCGCGGAAGCCATCACCAGTGGCGACGATGACCTTCACTCCGCTCAGAATCTCGGAGTCGCCGTTCTCACGCCGCGTGAACTGTTGACGCATCTCGGGCTCTAACTTTCGGGAGCGACGCGCACACCTACGGGGTATGACACTCGCCGCCCACTCCCCCGACGAGCTGGTCGCGGTCATCCCGGTGCGACACAGCATTCGCAGAACCCGACCAGCCGGAGCCAGCGGTCCTCGGCGAGCATCTCGGAGTACAGCGCGGGAGTTGACGGGAAGGTCATCGCCAGCCAGGTCGGAGCAGCAATTGCGGGATCAACGACAGCCGCCCGACGGGAAGACGTCACCCCTCGGCCAACCGATAGCGCGAAACATCAGACGTGGTGCGTCATCGGGAAGACACGGATCGTGGTGAGCGTGAATGCGATCCTTTGTGGTCGGCTGCGCCGATGAGGCGGAATGGGAGCCTGACCTGCAGCTATGCCGTTTGCGACGTCGGGTGACGACGGCACCCCGCTGCTTGCCTTTGCGAATCAAAGCGAGCCCAATCCGAGCCCTCGCGTCAGGCGAGGTCCGACGATCACAAAGGAACGCGGACACGGCCCTGCACCAGCGCAACCGCAGGTTTCCGGGCGCTGCGGGCAAGGGACCAGCCTGACCTGGTCGTCGCGGAAGGCCGGAGGCGGTAAAGCTGCAGAGACGCGGGCGTCACCTACTCACCGCGGCCTGCCGCAGCCGCCTTCACGAGGCCGTAAGAACCCGGCTAACTACCTCGTCGGGGCAACCGAGCAGTTCTAGCGCGTGGGCACGCACCATTCGCTCCAGCACCGCGACGACCTGCTGCAGCTCGTAGGCGTCGTACCCCTTCGTGCCGTGGGCAAGATCGTTGCGGATGATCCGGAGCGCATCGGCGGCGTTCCGGGCGTTGACTGGCGCCGCCTTGGTCGCAGTAACCAGCGGCGTTGCCTCCAACTGCGCCTTCACGTCGTCCGGGAGCCTCCTCGCCAGCCAGTTGATCGCCGGTTCAAGCCCACCTGGCGGCCGTTTGCTGATGTTGCGCTCCAGAAACTTCAGCTGCTTGGCGTCGAGCGAACCCTTCGCCAGCGCGATGACCTCGTCGCGATCTTCGGTGTGCTTCTTCTGACGTCTGGCATACGAGACTTTCGTTTCGTACCCGTGGGCGCCTTCGATTGCCTGAAGGAGCAGGAGGAAGCGCGAGCGCGGATGTTGGTCGCGCGCGTGCAGCATCGCCCCGTAGGTCTCCACCAGCGGGTGGTGATCTGACTCAAGCTTCTGCCAGGTTCGCACCAACTGGAGCAGCGAGACGCCATCTGCCTTGAGTCGCAAGGGTGAGTTGATCTTCTCGATCTCGTCACGCGAGGACTCGAACGGCTCCTGCGTAATCCCTAGGCCGAACAGCTGGCCCTTGTGCTCCGGCCCATCCTCGGAGCCGGGGTAGACGCTCAGGTAGGTGACCTCTTCGGCGCGGCCGGTGGCGATCGAGACCACCCGGCGCAGCGGCGTCACCCAGTCGTCGAGAAGCTTGCGAAGCGGCACCGGCTGCTCGAGCCTGCACCACGCCACCGGGCTGAAGCCCATGCCGAAGGCGTAGGGATCGAACGAACGGAACGAGCCGAAGTACGTCAGGCCGACCGTGGCGTCCGTGTCATTCCACTCCTGCCGGAAGTCCTTCGGATCCAGTTCGGCCGCCCACGTCCCCGCGATCCCCTTCGGGAACTTGGTGTTCTTGATCGGCGGGACACCGGCGATGGCATCGAGTCCACCGATCTGCACCTCGCACTGCTTAAAGAGCGCCCCCTCGGACGCCACGTCAGCGAGGGTGATGATTGCGGCCGCCGCGTTGATGATCGCCTGGTCGGACACCCAGTAGGTCACGCGAGCGTTGATGAGGATGACGTTCGCGCCGTTCGACAGCCTGCCCGTCACGACGGGCGCGTCGACGTGCTGCGGGAACCCGGTGACGCCGGGAGCCATGTGCTCAAGCGCATCGTGGAAGTCGCCGTGAGCCGTGCCCTTCGGTGGCTTCTCGGCTTCGACGGTCAGCGCCCCATGCGCCTCGACCGTCCCGCCCGCGGCGGTCGGGAGCTGCCACGTCGCGAGGTAGTCGTCCGGCGCAAACGACAGCTTGAGGGCGGCTTTACGAGTCATCGTCCATACCTCTTGGTCCTGTCCGGCGGCCTCGTGGGACTCGGCATCAGCCTGCTCGTCGTACGTCTCCTGCCTGCCGAACCGGATCTTGCCGACGCACTCGACCGGCTCGCGCCCCACCGGGCCCGCCCGCCAGCTGCGGCGACAGCGGCCGGTTCGGGCAAGGAACGCCTCGGCCTCTGGGCGCTGCGCGTGTTGCCGTCCGAACTGTGGGTTCGCACTCCGGCGCGGGAGCTGGCGCTCCTGCGCATGTCTCTCGCCAAGTTCTACGGCGAGAAGCTCGCCTTCGCTGCACTAGGCCTGTTCATCGCGCCACTGTTGGCATTCTTCCTCAGCCTGCTCGGGCTGGGATTGCCCGTCGCCACTCACATGCCGCTTCTCGGGCGGCTCTGCCGAGATGGCGTCCGCCTCTCGGCCCGCTGAACCATGGAGAGGCGACCGGGCTACCTGAGCTAGGTGCGCATCAACGTCGCAACACACTCGGGGCAACGCGGGCTAACGACACCTTGAAACGGTCGGTCCCAGAACTTGAACCAGTTCGCCGCCGACACTCCGCAGAGGGTCAGAGTCGTGCCCGGCTCCTTGGCGTGGACCTCAGATGTCGGTTCTTTGACGATCTCTCCGGCGACGATGGGCGGTCTCGGCGAAACGTGCGGTGGCGTAGATCAGCCGCCGACCGGTGTGATGGGTTGCCCGCGGATAGGTCACGACGCCTCCAGAATGGGAGGCTCGGTCTTTGCGCGGACCTCGTCCTCGGTGACCCCGGGAGCGAGCTCGACGAGCCGGAGTCCGTCGAGGGTGACGTCGAGGACGCAGAGGTCGGTGATGATCCGCTGCACCACGCCGCGGCCGGTGTAGGGCAGCGAGCACTCCTCGACGATCTTGTAGGAGCCGTCCTTGGCGACGTGCTCCATGAGCACGATCACGTGCTTGGCGCCGTGGACCAGGTCCATCGCGCCGCCCATGCCCTTGACCATCTTGCCGGGGATCATCCAGTTCGCGATGTCGCCGGTCTTCGAGACCTGCATCGCGCCCAGGATCGCGGCGTCGATCTTGCCGCCGCGGATCATCCCGAAGCTCGTGGCGGAGTCGAAGAACGACGCCCCGCGTCGCAAGGTGACGGTCTCCTTGCCGGCGTTGATCAGGTCGGCGTCCTCCTCACCGTCGACGGGGTAGGCGCCCACGCCCAGGATCCCGTTCTCCGACTGCAGCACCAGCTCGACGTCGCCGCCGACGTAGTTGGGCACCAGCGTCGGCAGCCCGATCCCGAGGTTGACGTACGACCCGTCGTGCAGCTCTGCGGCCGCCCGGGCGGCCATCTCCTCACGCGTCCAGCTCATACCGGTTCCTCCAGCGTGCTCAGAAGGGCTTCGCGCCACTCCTCCGGAGTCGGCGGCGCGACCGTGCCGCCCTGCTCGCAGACGTGGAGCCATTCGGTCGGGCTCATCCCGACACGATCAGCACACGCGACAAGGCCCGCCAGTCCACCGTCATCGACCCTCATCGTGCTCGCACCGTCCTCTTCTCGATCCGCTTGTCCGCCGCCTGCTCCGCCGTCAGTGGCACCACCCGCTGCACGAACACCCCCGGCGTGTGGACCTCGTTGGGGTCCAGCTCGCCCGGCTCGACGAGCTCCTCGACCTCCGCGATCGAGAGCCGTCCGCACATCGCGGCCAGCGGGTTGAAGTTGCGCGCGGAGTCGCGGTAGACGAGGTTGCCGTGCCGGTCGCCCCTCCAGGCCCGCACCAGCCCGAAGTCCGCGACGATCGCGTGCTCGAGCACGAACTCCTTCTCCCCCTCCGCGGTCGCGAAGACCTGGGTCTGCTTCGGCGGGGACGACACGGTCACGTTGCCGGCGTCGTCGTAGCGCCACGGCAGCCCGCCGTCGGCGACCTGGGTGCCGACCCCGGTCGCGGTGAAGAACGCCGGAATCCCCGACCCACCCGCCCGCATCCGCTCCGCCAACGTGCCCTGCGGCGTCAGCTCCACCTCCAGCTCACCGGAGAGGTACTGCCGCGCGAACTCCTTGTTCTCCCCCACGTAGGACGAGATCATCCGCCGGATCCGCCGCTCACCGAGCAGCAGCCCCAGCCCCCAGTCGTCGACGCCGCAGTTGTTCGACACCACCTCCAGGTCCCTCGTCCCCGCCTCCAGCAGCGCCGCGATCAGCACCGACGGGATCCCGCACAAGCCGAAACCCCCCACCGACAGCGTCGCACCGTCCGGAATGTCCGCGACCGCCTCAGCGGCCGAGGCCACCACCTTGTCCATGCTGTTAGTCCCTTCTGCCGATCAGTCGTAGGTGTGGAAGCCGCGGCCGGTCTTGCGGCCGAGCAGGCCGGCGTCGACCATCCGCGCGAGCAGCGGCGGGGCGGCGTACAGCGGCTCCTTGAACTCCTCGTAGAGCGACTCCGCGACGGCCTTGGTGGTGTCGAGGCCGATCAGGTCGGCGAGCGCGAGCGGTCCCTGGGGGTGGGCGGCGCCGAGGACCAGGCCGCGGTCGATGTCCTCGGCGGAGGCGAAGCCGGACTCGAACATCCGGATCGCGGAGAGGATGAACGGGATCAGCAGCGCGTTGACCACGAAGCCGGCCCGGTCCTGGCAGTCGATCGCCTGCTTGCCGAGGCCGTCTTGCACCCACGCCCGCGAGCGCTCGGTCGTGTCGGGCGAGGTGAGCAGCGACGGCACCAGCTCGACGAGCTGGAGCACCGGCACCGGGTTGAAGAAGTGCACGCCGATGACCTGCGTCGGTCGGGAGGTGACCACGCCCAGCTTCATGATCGGGATCGAGGACGTGTTGGAGGCCAGGATCGCGTCGGGTGCCTCGACGACGGCGTCGAGCTGCTTGAAGAGGGCGACCTTCGCGGCCTCGTCCTCCACGATCGCCTCGACCACGACGTCGCGGTCGGCGAGGGCGTCGAGGTCGGTGACCACCCGGACCCGGCCGAGCACCTCCTCGACGGAGTCGATCTTGCCCTTGGCGGCCGCTCGCTGCAGCGACTTCTCGAGCCTTGCCAGCGCCGCCTTGGCGGCGTCCTCGCTGGACTCGACGACCACGACGTCCTGCCCGGCTCGCGCGGAAACCTCGGCGATGCCCGATCCCATCAGGCCGCCACCGATCACCCCGACGTTCTGAAGTGTCCTGTGGGCGGCGCTCATGCGGCCGTGGTGGTGCGGGGTGTGAGTCCGAGCCGTGTGATGGTCTCGTCGATCGTGGCGACGGGTCGACCGACCGCGGCGGCGATGTTCGCCATCCGCTCGATGAGTGGCCGGTTTCCGGGCGACAGCTCTCCGCGAGAGAGGTAGATGTTGTCCTCGAGGCCGGTGCGGACGTTTCCACCCATGGCGATCGCGACAGCAGCCATCTCGAAGTTGGCGCGACCGACGGCGATCGCCTGCCAGACGGCGTCGGTGGGGAGGGTGCTGACGATGTGGGTGAGGTTGGCTGCGGTTGCGGCCATGCCGCCTGGAACGCCCAGCACGATCCCGAACTGCAGCGGCCCCTCGATGAGGCCGTCCTCTTGGAGCTTGAGGGCGGCGGGAACGTGTCCGGTGTCGTAGATCTCGAGTTCGGGCTTGATGCCGAGCTCCTGCATGCGGCCAGCCAGCCGCCGCACGAACTCGGGCGGGTTGCGGAACTCGCCGGCGCCGAAGGACATGCTGCAGGGACTGAGGGTCGCCATCTGGGGCCGTAGCTCCATGAGCGCGAGCCGTTCGTCGAACGATGCCTCTGTCGACACGCCAGAGGAGACCTGGACGAGGATCGAGGACTGCTCCTGGACGAGCTGGACCGTGCGCCGCGCGATACCGAGGTCGGCGGTCGGACGGTGGTTCTCGTCGCGGAAGTGCAGTGAGGCCACGGTGGCGCCGGCCTGTCGGATCTGCGCCTCGGTGCGCCACGCCAGCTCGTTGGCCAGCATCACGTCGCTGATGCTCAGACCCTCACGGGCGCAGATGGACAGGAGCTCCCGGCCGGTGGTGAAGGGAAAGCGGACGGGGGTCGAATCTGGCACCACGCGGTCGGCGCCTGTTGCGCTTTCGTCGACGACGAAGCCGCCGCCCACGGAGTAGTACGAGCGTTCGGCCACGATGGACCCGCCAGCGTCGTAGGCCTCGAAGGTCATTCCGTTGGGATGCGCAGGCAGTGACTTGCGTCGGTGCAGCACCAAGTCTGTCTTGGAATTGAAACCGACCTTGTGCGTGCCGGCAAGCGTGATCACCCCGTCGGCGTTGTTGCGGGCGACTCGGGCATCAACAGTATCTGTGTCCACCTCGGCCGGGTCTTCACCCTCCAAACCCAGGATGACGGCCTTAGGCGAGCCGTGGCCGCGACCAGTGGCCCCGAGAGAACCAAACAACTGGGCCCGTACTCGCCTGACGTCACCCAACGTCCCCGTGGCCACAAGATCATCGACGAAACGTTTGGCGGCGCGCATAGGGCCGACCGTGTGTGAGGACGAAGGTCCGATTCCGATGGAAAAGAGGTCGAACGCACTGAGTGTCATCGATCGTTCCTCCGGTTCATGGCCAAGTTGTACAGGCGACCCGCACGATAGGACGAACGGACCAGCGGACCCGACAGTGCGCCGGAGAACCCGATCTGGTCGGCCTCGTCCTTGAGCTCCACGAACTCCTCGGGCTTCACCCACCGCTCGACCGGGTGGTGGCGCAGCGAGGGGCGGAGGTACTGCGTGATGGTGATCAACTCGCACCCCGCCTCGTACAGGTCGCGCAGCGCCT
This sequence comes from Nocardioides sp., assembly GCA_037046605.1. Classification (GTDB taxonomy): domain Bacteria; phylum Actinomycetota; class Actinomycetes; order Propionibacteriales; family Nocardioidaceae; genus Nocardioides. Next base: position 12,820 of record JBAOHF010000027.1, on the reverse strand, counting down.
GGCTGACCTCCTCGCGGGTCTCGCCCATGCCCAGGATGAGGTTGGACTTGGTCACCAGTCCGAAGTCGCGGGCCTGGGTGATGACGTCGAGCGAGCGCTCGTAGCGGAACGCCGGACGGATGCGCTTGAAGATGCGCGGCACGGTCTCGACGTTGTGCGCGAGCACCTCGGGGCGGGACTCGAAGACCTCGCGCAGCAGGTGGGGCTCGCCGTTGAAGTCGGGGATGAGGTTCTCCACGCCGGTGCCGGGGTTGAGCTCGTGGATCGCGCGGACCGTCTCGGCGTACAGCCAGGCGCCGCCGTCGGGCAGGTCGTCGCGGGCGACACCGGTGATGGTGGCGTAGCTTCAGCTCCATCTTCTGCACGGACTCGGCGACGCGGCGGGGCTCGTCGCGGTCGAGCGGCTGCGGCTTGCCGGTGTCGATCTGGCAGAAGTCGCAGCGGCGGGTGCACTGGTCGCCACCGATGAGGAAGGTGGCCTCCTTGTCCTCCCAGCACTCGAAGATGTTGGGGCAGCCCGGCGGACTGGCAGACGGTGTGCAGGCCCTCGGACTTCACCAGGCTCTGGAGCGCCGTGTATTCGGGACCCATCTTGGCCCGGGTCTTGATCCACTCCGGCTTGCGCTCGATCGGCGTCCCGGAGTTGCGTACCTCGAGCCGCAGCAACTTACGCCCCTCCGGCGGGAGGTTCATAGTTGCGCTAGTCATCCTAGAGCTCCGGGTACAGCGGTCGAGCGGCCGCTAGGTTGATTACACGGTCACGTAACCGGTTCGCCACCTTGTCGTCGAACGCTGGCACCAGCGACTCGGCGATGATGTCACCGACCTCCGCGAAGTCCTGCTCCGTGAACCCCCGCGTAGCGAGCGCCGGGGTGCCGATACGCAACCCCGAGGTGACCATCGGCGGGCGGGGATCGAATGGCACGGCGTTCCGGTTCACAGTGAGTCCAATCGAATGGAGCCGGTTCTCGGCCTCCTGACCGTTGAGCTCCGACTCACGAAGGTCTACAAGCACCAGGTGGACCTCGGTGCCTCCTGTGAGCACCGACACCCCAGCCTCTGCCATGCCTGGAGCAGCCAGCCGATCGGCAATGATGCTTGCACCCAGCAGGGTGCGGATCTGTCGGTCGCGGAACTCTGGCGACGCGGCCATTTTGAAACCCACGGCCTTCGCCGCGATCACGTGCTCAAGAGGCCCACCTTGTTGGCCGGGGAATACGGCGCTGTTGAGTTTCTTTGCCAGATCCGCATGATTCGTGAGAATGACACCACCGCGGGGCCCGCCCAGCGTCTTGTGGGTGGTGGTGGTCACGACATCAGCAAAAGGCGTGGGGTTGGGATGCTGGCCAGCCGCGACGAGGCCGGCGAAGTGGGCCATGTCGACCATGAGGTACGCATCCACCTCATCGGCGATCTTGCGGAAATGGGCAAAGTCCAGGTGGCGCGGGTAGGCCGACCAACCGGCTACGATCAGTTTCGGCCGATGTTCGACCGCCAATCGCTGTACTTCCTCCATGTTCACGCGGTAGGTGGTGTCGTCGACGTGATAGGCCGCGACGTTGTACAGCTTGCCTGAGAAGTTGAGGCGCATGCCGTGAGTGAGGTGTCCGCCATGTGCCAGGTCCAGACCGAGGATGGTGTCACCCGGCTGGAGCAGGGCGGCCATGGCGGCGGCGTTAGCCTGGGCGCCAGAATGGGGCTGAACGTTGGCGTGCTCCGCGCCAAACAGCTCCTTTACTCTCGAGATGGCGAGCTGCTCGATGGTGTCGACGTGCTCGCATCCCCCGTAGTAACGCCGTCCGGGGTAGCCTTCCGCGTACTTGTTCGTCAGGACCGACCCCTGAGCCTCCATCACCGCAACGGGTGCGAAATTCTCGCTTGCGATGAGTTCCAGGGTGGACTGCTGACGGTCTAGTTCCGCTCGGATCGCGGCGTGAACTTCCGGGTCGTAGGACGACAAAGACTCGTTAAGCATGGTCATCTCAGCCCTCGGTCGTAAGTTTGGCGTAGGCCGTGGCGTCCAGCAGCGGGGCTTCGCCCTCTAAGCGCATGACGAAAAGCCATCCGGTACCAAACGGGTCGTCGTTAAGCAGTTGCGGGTTGTCTACGACCGCCTGGTTGATCTCGACAACTTCCCCGTTAGCAGGAGCAAAGAGATCGCTGACGGACTTCGTGGATTCAAGCTCGCCGCAAGGCTCGCCAGCAGAAAGTTTGCTGCCGATGGCCGGGAGTTCGATGAACACGACGTCGCCGAGAGCTTCGGATGCGTAAGCGGTCACTCCGACGCGCGCGTTGTCGCCGTCGAACCTGAGCCACTCGTGCTGATCGGTGTAGCTGAGGTCAGTTGGGATGGTCATAGGAATCTCCTGCAAGCTAGTAGTTGTCTGCCCGAGGGGGTTCGTGCCATGACACGCGCATCAGCGATCGCGTCGGTAGAACGGAAGCTTGACCACTTCGACCTGCTCGGTCCGCCCGCGGACGTCAATTTCAAGCTTGGTGCCTGGTTCTACGTCATCTGCGTCGACGATCGCCATGGCGACCGCATGCCCGAGGGTCGGGGACGGTACACCGCTGGTAACGGTCCCAATTCGCTCACCGGTGCCGGGCCGGAGCACGGCATGTCCGGCTCGCGGTGCGCGCCTACCGACACTAGCCAGACCGATCAGACGACGAGCACGGTCGACGTCACGGGCTTCTAAGAGCGCCGCAGCACCGACACTGCCGCCGGGCTTGTCGTGCACGACCACCTTGCCGAGACCGACGTCAAACGGACTTAATTGAGAGGTCAGCTCCTGACCATAAAGTGGCATACCCGCCTCGAGCCGAAGAGAGTCACGGCACGCAAGTCCAGCGGGAACCAGCCCATGCGGGCTGCCCAGAACGGCGAACTCCGACCAGACCTCAACGGCGGCGTCCGCCGCGCAGTACACCTCGAAGCCGTCCTCGCCGGTATACCCGGTACGGGCCAGCAGCACATCATGCTTGCCCACCCTGGCTCCAGCGACCGAGTAATAGGTGAGACCCGACACGTCATCCCCGGTCGCCTCGGCGACAATCAGCGCCGACGAGGGCCCCTGGACCGCGATCAGGCCCCACTCCGCGGAGGCGTCGCGAACCTCGCTCGTGTAACCGCTTGCCCGTGCCAACAGTTCCTCGTACACCCTTCGCACATTGGCGGCATTGGCCACAACCATGAACTTCTCTTGAGTGAGTCGGTACACGATGAGGTCGTCGAGGATGCCGCCGTTGGCGGAAACCAGCATGGAGTAGCGGGCCTGACCAACCTGCATCCGTGACGGCATACTGACCAAGGCGTAGTCGAGGGCGGCTCCGGCCTCGGGGCCACTCAACTCGAGTTCACCCATGTGGGACAGATCGAACATCCCCGCCGCGCGTCGGACCGCGTGGTGTTCTGCGACTTCAGACGTGTACTTCAGCGGCATAGACCAGCCGGCGAAGTCTGTAAGCGTCGCGCCGAGTTGCCGATGAATGTCATGCAGCGGTGTGGTCCTTGCCGCTAGAGGCGACGTCATGCCGAAGCTCCCTGTGGTCCCACAGCGGCAAACGCTTCAGGGGGCGGGCAAGAGCAGACGAGGTTCCTGTCACCATGCGCGTTCTCGATGCGCCCCACGGGGGGCCAGTACTTGTCGGGATCCACACCGGCCGGGAACGCGCCGACTGTTCGCGGGTACGAGCGCCCCCATTGACCCACGAGATCCGCCAAGGTGTGGGGCGCGTGGCGCAGCGGACTCTCCTCCACCGACCAAGTGCCCGCGGCTACCTGCTTTATCTCGGCTGCAATTGCGATCATCGCATCACAGAACCGGTCGATCTCCGCGAGGCTCTCAGACTCGGTCGGCTCGATCATCAGCGTGCCCGCGACCGGGAAAGACATCGTGGGGGCGTGGAAGCCGTAGTCGATGAGCCGTTTGGCGACATCCTCGACGGTGACCCCGGTCTTCGCAGTGGCGGGTCGGATGTCGACGATGCACTCGTGTGCGACCAACCCATCTTCGCCGGTGAACAGAATTGGGAAGTGTGACGCCAGTCGATGGGCGACATAGTTCGCGTTCAGCACGGCAACGTGGCTGCACTCGGTTAAGCCGGAACCACCCATCATCCGGATGTACGCCCACGGGATGGGAAGGATCCCGGCTGACCCGTAGGGAGCAGCGCTTATGCTTCCGTGGTTCCCGCGACGATCGGCGTCTGGATGTAAGGGGTGGGTCGGCAGATACGGAACTAGGTGTTCCGCTACCGCGACCGGCCCGACCCCGGGTCCCCCTCCACCATGGGGGATGCAAAAAGTCTTATGCAGGTTCAGGTGGGAGACGTCGCCTCCGAACTCGCCGGGCTTGGCGATACCAAGTAGGGCGTTGAGATTTGCCCCATCCACGTACACCTGTCCCCCATGCGCGTGCACGACGTCGCAGAGCTGGGTGATGCTGTCCTCGTAGACACCATGCGTCGACGGGTAGGTCACCATGATGGCGGCCAGGTTGTCGGTGTGCTCGATACACTTTTTCTCCAGCTCCCCCAAGTCGATCGTGCCATCGTCGTGAGAACCCACAACAACGACTCGCATCCCCGCCAAGACCGCGGACGCCGCATTCGTCCCGTGCGCGCTAGAAGGGATCAAGCAGACATCTCGCTGCTCGTCTCCGCGATCCCGGTGCCAACCCCTAATGGCCAAAAGTCCCGCTAACTCCCCCTGCGAGCCGGCGTTGGGCTGAATTGACACCGCGGCATAACCGGTAATTTCGGCCAACCACCCCTCCAATTGGCGCACAAGCTCGATGTATCCGGGGGCGTCCTCGGCGGGGGCGAACGGATGCAAGTTCGCGAAGCCGGGCAGGCTTATCGGCTCCATCTCGGTCGTCGCGTTCAGTTTCATAGTGCATGAACCCAGCGGAATCATGCCTCGGTCCAGCGCAAAGTCGCGAGCCGAAAGGCGACGTAGGTACCGCAGCATCTCGGTCTCTGAACGATAGCTGTGGAAAACCTGATGAGTTAGGAACGGACTCTCGCGCCGCAGCGTCGAGGGCATGGCATCGGGTTTTCCCTGATCCATCACGTCGACCTGCTCAAGCGTGCTGAACGCCTCAAGTACCAGGTCCACGTGTGAGCTGGTGGTGATCTCGGAGCAACTGACTCCGACGTGGTCGGAATCCACCCCCCGCAGCCGCAGGCCCTTAGCGGCCGCGGCCGCGAGCACCTCGTCGGCATGGCCCGGGACGCGCACCAGCAAGGTATCGAAGTAAGCGCCATGTACGACCGGGATACCAACTTCTCGGAGCCCGCTTTCGATGGCGTTGGCATGGGCGTGGACCCGTTCCGCGATTCGTCTCAGCCCGACAGGGCCGTGGTAGACCGCGTACATGGAAGCTACGACGGCCAGCAGCACTTGGGCGGTGCAGATGTTGGAGGTCGCCTTGTCGCGACGGATGTGCTGCTCTCGCGTTTGCAGCGACAGGCGGTACGCGGGCTTCCCGTCGCTGTCCCGAGAGACACCTACCAACCGTCCGGGAAGGTGACGTTGCAGCCCGTCACGCACCGCGATGTAGCCGGCGTGAGGGCCACCGTAGAACAACGGCACCCCGAAGCGCTGGGTTGATCCGACCGCAATATCGGCGCCGCACTCTCCCGGCGAGAGAAACATGGTCAGGGCCAAAAGGTCGGCGGCTATGGTGACTAGGGCGCCGCGGTCCTGCGCGCTGCGCACGAGGTGCCGGTGGTCACGCACCGCTCCGGAGGCGCCGGGATAGGAGAGAACAAGGCCGAAGAAGTCATCCTTCGGCAGCGGCTGGGTAACGTCGACTTCGACGACCTCCACTCCAACTGCCGTGGCGCGTGCCCGAAGGATGTCGAGGGTTTGCGGCAACGTGTCCGTGTCGACCAGCACCTTGCTGGACTTTGACGTCGATCCGCGGCGCATGACCATAACGGCCTCCGCCACTGCAGTGGACTCGTCCAAAAGGGAGGCATTGGACATGGGCAGACCCGTCAGATCGCCGACCATCGTCTGGAAGTTCAGCAGCGCCTCAAGTCGGCCTTGGCTGACTTCGGGTTGGTAAGGGGTGTAGGCCGTGTACCAGGCCGGATCCTCAAGCACGTTGCGCCGGATCACCGCTGGGGTAAGCGATGGGTAATAGCCGAGGCCGATCATTGGCACCGAAACGACATTGCTTCCCGCAAGGGTCGCCAGTTCTCCGGCCGCTTCGGCCTCCGTGGCTGGTTCCGGCAGACGAAGACCGGTGGTGGTGCGGATCTTCCCAGGGACAGCCGTGTCGATCAAGCTGTCCAGATCCGGAAAACCGATCTCGGCGAGCATTTTGGCGCGACTTTCGGCGTCAATACCGATGTGACGACCAACAAAACCGCGGTCGTAGTCGTCTGCACTCAACGATGTCATAGCAGAGGCTCCTGGTCCTAGGGCCGCGAATGCGACACCTGGTGGGTGGCCTCCCCGCTCTGTCATCGGAAAACCTGAGAGCTTCGCTGCCGAGTGGGCAACTTGCACCGTGGGTGCAGGACACTAGTCCTGACTTTCCAGAGTTCGCCTCACGACAGCGGTAACGGGGCCTGAGAGATTCTCGGAGAGAGTTGCTCCTTCGGCGCCCCCCTCGAGTAGAGGAAGGACTCTCCCGCTGTGGTTCAAGCGGCGAATAGTCTTCAGTTATCTAAGTCTAGAACGTAGTCGTGGCACCGAGTGATGTCAACGGACCACGGGATGGAGCTCAGCGAAAGTATCGCGACCCTGGTGGGTCAAGCTGCAAGGACACGTCGACAGGGTGCGTTAGGAGGAGAGCCCGGGCGGCCCATGGGGACCGGTCTCAACAAGATCGGTCGCGTCGCGATCCCCGTTGCCCTGGCGCGTCGGCGCCCCGTCCAGGAACCCATGGAGAAGGGCCGCCGTCCCCGACAGGTGTTCCTGCATTGCTCCGGCTGCGCCTGACTCGTCGCCTGTCAGCACGGCCATCGCGGCGGCACGGTGCTGGTGGTTGGAGTGCGCAATGTTGGGGCCGAGCAGCGGTATCTGATCGAGCAGTTCGTTGAGCGCCATACGGTTGTCGGCCAACAGTGGGGTCAAGGTTCGTACCCCTGCCAGTTCGGCGAAAGTCAGGTGCAGGCGAGCGTCCAGCCTTCGATAATCGTCGGGTCCGGCCTGCTCAACCTCACTGAGACGCATCCACAGCACGTCGCGCTCCACAGCCGTCAGGGTTCGCCTCGAAGCCAACCGGATGGCCCCAACCTCGAGGACTTCACGCATGCCGAGCAGGTCAGCAATGTCCGCTGGCGTCCACACACGTCTCGACACCGTCGAGTGGCGCCTCGGCACCGTGTCTGCGAAAAACGTCCCTCCGTACCGTCCGCGCTTGGTGGTGAAGTATTCCGCGTCCGATAGTGACTTGATCGCCTGCCGGACGGTGTCCCTGCTCACTCCCAGTTTACTTGCGAGCTCCCGCTCGGGCGGCAGGGCGTCACCGGGCTCGTACACGCCAAGCCACACCAGCTGCAACAGCCGGTTGACGGTCTCTTCAAAGACATTGCCCGACCGCACCGGTCGGAGCAGGGCTTCGTTGGCGGACTCCTCATTCATTTCGGTCACCATAGTCGCGACCTTGGTGCCATCGCTCGCCAATGCTCCCGGAAATACTTAACGCAGGTCTCACGTGGCAGGGCGGCGCTCCCGCAGCATCGTCCATCGTCTGAGCCGCAAACCGAACGTCTACCAGCCGAGCCGTGGAGCGAGGAGGGCGCGTGGCGCCCGTCAAGCTGGTTCGCTGGACGAGTGAACGCACCGCGACCAGGACGCCGATCAAGGAGCCGCCGCCGCGGCTGCGACCAATGCCCTGAACAAGCCCGCGTCCTTCTGGGTCTCCGGGTGCCATTGCACTGCAAGCCGGAACGGGTGTTGCGGGTCCTCCATCGCCTCCAGGGTTCCGTCGGCGGCCCAGGCGACTGGTTCGAAGCCCGGATGGGCGCTGACCGCTTGATGGTGGTGACACCTCACGGCGCCCCGCGCCCCTATAGCTCGAGCCAGTCGGCTGGCGACAACGATGTCAACCGCGATGTCGCCGTACGAGTTCCCACCCGGCGAGTGCTGCTGTGAGCCGACGCGGTCAGGCACATGCTGTTCAAGCACTCCCCCAGCGTGCACCGCCATGAGTTGCATGCCTCGGCAGATGCCTAGCACGGGCAGGTTGATCCTGGCGGCTTCGTCGAGGAGGGCGAGCTCCCACGCGTCACGGTCCTCGCGCCAGCCAATAGTCCGCTCGTGCGGCCGTTCCCCGTACCTCACCGGCTGCACGTCGGGGCCCCCGGCGATCACGAGCCCGTCCAGCCGACGTACCACCGATGCGGCTACCCGCGGGGCGCTCGGCGGGAGCAGCACTGGCGCCCCGCCAGCCCGTTCCACAGACTGCGAATAGCTTGCGGGCAGAACGTCCGCTACTTCGTCCCACACCCCCCATTGCGAGGTTTCACGAGCGGCAGATATGCCGATGACCGGGTGCATCACACAGGGGTAACGTAGGCACCTGAAATGCCGCCGTCCACCAAGAAGGTAGAGGCGGTGATAAAGCTTGACTCGTCGGAAGCCAAGAACAAAACAGCATTGGCCATCTCCGCGGGCTCAGCAAACCGGCCGAGCGGAACGTGTACCAGTCGGCGCTGGGCACGCTCCGGGTCCGTTGCGAACAGTTCCTGCAGCAAGGGCGTGTTGACCGGTCCTGGACACAGCGCGTTAACTCTCACGCCCTCGCGAGCGAATTGGACACCCAATTCGCGCGACATCGACAGCACACCGCCCTTCGACGCCGAGTACGAGATCTGCGACGTAGCCGCACCCATCACGGCGACGAACGAGGCGGTGTTGATGATGGAGCCGCTTTTCTGCTCGAGCATGTAGGGCAGCGCCGCCTTGCAGCACAGGTAAACGCTGGTCAGATTAACCTCCTGGACCCGCTTCCACGCCTCCAGTTCGGTATCGAGGATCGAGGCGTCCTCCGGCGGCGAGATCCCGGCGTTGTTAAACGCGATGTCCACCGATCCGTAGGTGGTGAACGCCGTCTCGAACAGTGCGTCGACTTGCCGCTTGTCTGTAACGTCCACGTGCACGTAGGTGCCGCCGACCTGCTCAGCGATCGTGGGCCCCTTTACGTCGTCGACGTCGCCGATGACCACCTTCGCGCCCTCTGCAGCGAACCTCTGCACGACCGCAAGGCCGATGCCGGAGCAACCCCCGGTAACGACGGCGACCTTGCCTTCGATGCGTCCTGCCATGACTTCCACTTCCTTTTCGATGATCATCCAATAATGGGGAGACGGTTACGTGAGGGGCGAACGCCAACTTCCGCTCGCCGGTGGGGCCCAACTACTCGTTACTAATGAAGACGTTCTTGACCTCAGTGAACGAGTGGGGCGCGTCGGGACCGAGCTCGCGGCCCAGACCGGATTGCTTGAACCCGCCGAACGGTGTCCAGTAGCGCACGGCCGAATGAGAGTTGATGCTCAGGTTTCCGGCCTCGACGGCGCGCGATACTCGCAGCGCCCGACCGACGTCCCGCGTGAATATCGACCCGGACAAACCAAACTCAGTGTCGTTGGCAAGTTGAACTGCCTGCGCCTCGTCGTCAAAGGGCATCACCGCCACGACCGGACCGAACACCTCATCGCGCCAGATGCGCTTGCTTGGATCGTCCGTCAAGACGACCGTCGGTGCGAACCAAAACCCGGGGCCGTCGGGGCGCGAGCCGGAAAAAGCTACCTCAACGTCGTCGACGTAGCCCTGCACGGTGGCCTTCTGTGCCGCCGAAATGAGGGGGCCCATTTCGCTGGAGCGATCAGAGGGGTCGAGTACCTTGACGCCCTGCACGGCCGGTTCGAGCAGCGATACGAACTCGTCGTAGGCGGAGCGCTCCACAAGGATGCGAGAGCGGGCGCAGCAATCCTGCCCAGCATTGTCGAACACTGCGGACGGCGCAGCTGCCGCGGCCTTAGCTAGGTCGGCGTCCGCAAACACGATGTTGGCGCTCTTACCGCCAAGCTCGAGCGTCACGCGCTTCACTTGGTCGGCGCAGCCAGCCATGATGCGTTTACCGACCCCCGTCGAGCCGGTGAAGCATACCTTCCGAACGGTCGGGTGGGTCACGAACCGCTCACCCACAATCGATCCTCGTCCGGGCACGATCGTAAGAACGCCCTCAGGCAGGCCGGCCATCAGCGCCAACTCACCCAGACGGATGGCGGTCAGCGGAGTCAGCTCGGCCGGTTTAAGGACGACGGTGTTGCCGGCCGCCAGCGCAGGACCGAAACCCCAGGCCGCGATAGGCATCGGGAAATTCCACGGCACGATGATGCCGACGACACCAAGCGGCTCGTGGAAAGTTATGTCGACACCACCACCCACGGGAATCTGGTGTCCAGTCAGACGTTCTGGACTCGCCGAGTAGTAGTTGAGCACGTCGCGGACGTTGCCCGCTTCCCACACCGCGTTGCCCCACGTGTGGCCGGAATTGCGTACTTCGAGTTCGGCAAGTTCCTCCACGTGCGCATCGACAACCGAAGCAAATCGACGCAGCAGAGTGGCGCGCTCCCCAGGCGTGATGGCCCGCCAGGCTGGCAGGGCTGCGGCCGCTCGGTCTATTACGGCATCAACGGCCGCGAGGTCGGCCATTTGCACATCTGCGACGGCCTGTTCAGTCGCAGGGTTGACGACGGTATATGTGTTGCTCACGGGGGCTCCCTTACATGCGTTCGAAGCTGCGACGCAGCTCCCAGTCGGTGACGGACGCTTCAAAGGCCTTGAGTTCGACGTCGGCCATGGTGGTGTAGTGATCGACAACTTCGTCGCCGAGAATCTGCCTGGCGGCCGCCGACGTGGTGAAGGCGTCGCGCGCTTCACGCAGGGTGTTCGGGACCTTTGGCTTGTCGGAGGTGTACGCGTTTCCGGTCAACTCCGGCTCGAGTTCCAACTTGTGCTCGATGCCGTAGAGGCCAGCGCCCAGCATCGCCGCAAGAGCTAGGTATGGGTTCGCATCACCGCCAGGCACGCGGTTCTCCAGCCGCGCCCCCGCTCCCTTCCCCACCAACCGGATCGCGCAGGAGCGGTTGTCGAGTCCCCACGCAACGGTGGTCGGGGCGAAAGAACCGTCGGCGAAACGTTTGTATGAATTGATGTTCGGCGCGTACAGCAACGTAAAGTCTCGCATCATCGTCAGGACCCCCGCGATGAATTGGTCGTACAGCGGTGTGCGGGCGCCGTCGCGCCAGAACACGATCTCGTCCTCCAGGCCACGCAGCGACAGGTGGATGTGGCAGGAGTTGCCTTCACGCTCGTTATACTTAGCCATAAACGTCAGCGCCTGGCCGTGCTGCGCGGCGATCTCCTTGGCGGCGGTCTTGTATACCGAGTGGTTGTCGGCGGTAGCAACAACATCGTCGTACAAGAAGCCGATCTCATGTTGACCGAAGTTGCATTCCCCCTTCGCGCATTCAACATCCATGCCCGCCGCGTACATCGTGTTACGGATGTCGCGTAGGAGTGGCTCGACGCGAGAAGTGCCGAGGATCGAATAGTCCACGTTGTACTGGTTAGAAGGTGTCAGATCCCGGTAGTTCGACGACCAGGCCTCTTCGTAGGTTGTATCGAAGACGATGAACTCCAGCTCGGTACCCGCTTTGGCGACGTAGCCGGCTTGCGTTGCCTTCTCAACCTGCGCTTTGAGGATCGTGCGTGGCGACTGGATCACGGGACTCTCGTCGAGCCACGTTAGGTCGCACTGGATGATCGCGGTCTTTGGCAGATGATTAAGAACGCGGATTGTGTCGAAGTCGAGGGTGAACTCCATGTCTCCGTAGCCCTTCTCCCACGAGCTCATGGCGTATCCCTCGACCGTGTTCATATCAACGTCTACACTGAGTAGGTAGTTACACCCCTCGGTGCCATGCTTTGCAACCACATCCACGAAGTACCGACCGTGGAAGCGTTTGCCCAGGAGCCGTCCCTGCATGTCCGTGAACGCCACGATCACCGTGTCGATCAGGTCCGCCTCAATACGGGCTACGAGTTCGTCTGCGCTCAAGAGCCGCGCGTTTCGCTGTGTCACTAAGCCATCCCTTTCGTAAGCACGCCTGCGTCGCTTGTCCGTCAAGCAATGGCCGAGTAACACACCATTGGGGGGTCCGAACGCGACGCGTTCCCACCGTGTTCGATCCAAGAGTGTTTCAGGTACAAGAACGAGCGTCAACGACTAATGGTCGGTAAGCACGCCAATGATGAGTTCTAGCAAACCGAGTTCAGCTCCAGTTTTAGTCTCAGGACACGAGCGGTGCCGGTCCTTGCAAGATGCCCGAACTATCCGCCATCTCGGGCTTCCCCTGCGCTGACGGGCCCGCCTCGCCGTGTTGCAGTCGATGAGGTCCCGAGGACCGCTCGCGGCCGGCTTGGCCTGACTGCGGTCCATTGCGACCATGGAAGCAGTGCGGTCCTCGCCATGTCAATGGTTTGGTGGCGATCCTTTAGGCCGAAGTGCAGGGCCCCTCGGCCGCAAGTCTCCGGGGGTTGACACGTGCGTGTGGCGCGCGTCACCCTTCATCGCCAGGTTTGGTAAAGGCATGGTCGTCGCCCCTTTGCGCGCGTAGCGCGAGGTGCCGTACCGGTGAGGACAGGGAGCCGCATGAGCACTGAACGACGTCGAGTGCGTGGAGTCGACTACGAGCAGGTCAGTTCTGACTACTTGGAGCATCGCCAGTTGCGCCGGGGCGCTGCGGGGTGGGTCCTGCTCGCGGGGCTCGGGGTCGCGTACGTGATCTCGGG
>JBAOHF010000026.1:0-158970 GCA_037046605.1 Nocardioides sp. | reverse complement strand
GGACCAAGCCGTCGACCTTACGCTTCGATGACCACCGGAATGATCATCGGGCGGCGCCGGTGGGTGTTGCTGACCCAGCGCCCGACCAAGCGGCGCACGGCCTGCTGCAGCTGATAGACGTCATCGACGCCTTCGGCGAGCAGGCGGTCCAATGCGTCGACGATCTCAGGCTTGATCTCGGAGAAGGCAGCGTCGTCCTCGGCGAAACCGCGAGCGTGGATCTCTGGGCCGGCAGCGACCTTCCCGGTCACCAGGTCGACCACGACGATCACCGAGATGAAGCCCTCCTCACCCAGGATTCGACGGTCCTTCAGGCTGCTCTCGGTGATGTCGCCGACCGAGGAACCGTCGACGAACACATAGCCGCACGGCACCCTCCCCGCGATCGACGCCTTCCCCTCGACCAGATCGACCACCACGCCGTCCTCGGCCAGGATCACTCGGTCCCGAGGCACTCCCGTGGCAACGGCCAGATCGGCGTTGGCGCGCAGGTGCCGCGCACTCACCGTGGACCGGCATCACGTTGCGCGGGCGGACCACGTTGTAGCAGTAGAGCAGTTCGCCCGCGCTCGCGTGCCCGCTGACGTGCACCAGCGCGTTGCCCTTGTGCACCACCCGTTGGCGCCGCAGCGGGTCAAACCGTTGATCACCCGGTAGACGGCGTTCTCGTTACCCGGGATCAGCGAGGAGGCCAAGATGACGGTGTCGCCCTCTTCGATGTGCACGAAGTTGTGGTTGCGGTTGGCGATCCGCGACAAGCGCGGACAGCGGCTCGCCCTGCGAGCCCGTGGAGATCAGCGACCTGCTGTTCGGGCGGTAGGTCGGCCAGGTCCTTGGCGTCCAACATCACACCCGGCGGGACCCGCAGATAGCCGAGATCCTGCGCGATGGTCATGTTGCGGACCATCGAACGGCCGACGTAGCCGACCTTGCGGCCGTGGGCCACCGCAGCGTCGAGGACCTGCTGGACGCGGTGGATGTGAGAAGCGAAGCAGGCCACGATGATGCGCTGCTTGCTGGCGTGAAAGACCCGGTCGATGACCGGCGCGATGTCGGCCTCCAGCGTGGTGAACCCCGGGTATTCGGCGTTGGTGGAGTCGGTCAGGAACAGGTCCACGCCCTCTTCACCGAGGCGCGCGAAGGCCCGAAGGTCGGTGATCCGGCCGTCCAGCGGCAGCTGATCCATCTTGAAGTCGCCGGTATGCAGCACCATCCCGGCACCCGTGCGGATCGCAACGGCCAGGGCGTCGGGGATCGAGTGGTTGACGGCCACGAACTCCAGGTCGAACGGGCCGACGCTGATCCGGTCACCCTCCTTGACCGGACGGTGCACGGTGTCCTTGATCCGGTGCTCCCGAAGCTTGGAGTCGAGCAGTGCCAAGGTGAGCTTGGAACCGATCAGCGGGATGTCGTTGCGCTCGCGCAAGAGGTACGGCGTGGCGCCGATATGGTCCTCGTGGCCGTGGGTCAGCACCAACGCGTCGACCTCGTCGAGCCGATCCCGAATGGGTTCGAAGTCGGGCAGGATCAAGTCGACGCCGGGGTGATGTTCCTCGGGGAACAGCACGCCGCAGTCGACGATGAGCAGCCGGCCGTCGTACTCGAAGACGGTCATGTTGCGACCGATCTCGCCCAGGCCGCCCAGCGGCATCACCCGCAGGCCGCCGGTGGGCAGCGGTCGAGGTTCGGACAGTTCCAGGTGCGGATGGCTCACCAGCCACCACTCTCCTTATCCCAGGCCCGTGACTTCGGGCCAGTTTCTTCACGTTCGGCCGCGCCTCCCCCGCGGGGAGGCAGCGGGCGCCGCCCGCCTGCTACAGCAGCCCGGAGGCTCGCAACCCTGCGGCGAGGGCGTCGTACTCGGCATCGTCCAAAGCCAGGAGGGGCCCCCGCACGCGGCGGTTGTCGAGGACTCCGAGAAGCTGCAAAACGCCCTTGGCGGTGGTGGCCCCATAGTTGGGGACCCCCATGATCGCGTCCATCGCGGGCATCAACGAACGATACGTCGCCAGTGCCGCGGCGTGGTCACCGGCACGCCACTGGGCGGCCATGGTGGCCAACTCGCGACCGCAGGCATGCCCGGCCACTGACACGAATCCGCTCGCCCCGTGGGCCAGCCAGCCGAGGTTGGCATGGTCGTCGCCGGAGTAGACCGCCAGCCCGGTCTCCAGCATGATCCGGGTGCCGCGAGCGAAGTCGCCGACCGCGTCCTTGACGGCGACGACGCGGCTGTCTTCGGCGACGCGTGCGTAGGTCTCGGGGGCGATGGCCAGCCCGGTGCGTCCAGGCACGTCGTAGAGCATGACCGGGAGATCCCCAGCCTCGGTGACCGCGCGGAAGTGCTGCAACACCCCGGCCTGGGACGGCTTGTTGTAATAGGGCGTCACCAGCAGGATGCCGGCAGCGCCCAGGGTCGAGGCTTGCTCGGCCAACGCCACCGAGTGCGCAGTCGAGTTGGTGCCGACACCGGCGATGACGTGGGCTCGGTCGCCTACAGCCTCGAGCACGGCGCGCAGGATGACGCCGTCTTCCTCGACCGACGTGGTCGGTGACTCACCGGTCGTGCCCGACACCACGACGCCGTCGTGGCCGTTGTCGACGAGGTAGCTGGCGATCCGGGCGGTGCCCTCGGGATCCACTGCACCGTCGGGGGTGAACGCGGTCGCCATAGCGGTGAGCACGGTGCCGAAGGGGGCCTCTTGGTGGCTCGGACTCATGGGCGTCAGGTTATCGTCCGAAGGCAGCCACCGAACCGGGGGCACGGCAGGGGAGACACGGAAATCGAGGCGAGATGGCACCAGCAGGGCGGCGCCCCCGTCAGGTGTGGCTCGCCGCTGTGCTGACCCTCGCGCTGCTCCCATCTGCGGTGGCTGGTCCGTCCGTGGTGGCCGCCCGATCGGAGCGTCCCGGGCCCACGGCGGCCTCCGGCCGGCAGCGACCACCGGCACCACCGGGGTTCGCCACGACCGTCGCTGAGCACGGGGCGAATCCCCTCAAGCCGCGCACCGACCGGCCCTTGCGCGTGCTGGTGTCGGGCGACGTGTTGATCCACAACACCGTGTGGGAGGCGGCGCGCACCGCCGAGGGATTCGACTTCGGGCCACAACTCGCCGAGCTTCGACCCGTCGTCTCGCACGTGGACCTGGCGTTGTGCCATCTGGAGACCCCGCTCGCCCCGGCCGATGGTCCCTTCTCGACCTATCCCCGGTTCAGCGCTCCTCCTCAGATCGCCGAAGCGCTGAGTCAGACCGGGTACGACGCCTGCACGACCGCCTCCAACCACAGCGTGGACCAAGGCACCGCCGGAGTGAACCGCACCCTCGATGCCCTCGATGCGGCTGGGCTCGGTCACACCGGAACGGCCCGATCACGAACCGAGTCCGATCGCATCACGACGTTCACCGCCCGCGGCATGACCCTCGCCTGGCTTGCCTACACCTATGGCACCAACGGACTGCCCATTGATGGCCGGCGCCCTTGGTCGGTCAATCTCATCGACGAGCGGCGCATCCTTGCTGACGCGGCTCGAGCGCGACGGGCGGGCGCGGACGCGGTGCTCGTGGCCCTGCACTGGGGTCAGGAATACCAGTCCGCCCCGAGCGCCGAACAGCGTGCCCTCGCCGAGCGGTTGACCCGCTCCCCCGACATCACCGCCATCTACGGACATCACGCCCACGTGGTCCAGCCGATCGAGCGGATCAACGGCACCTGGGTGGTCTTCGGTCTCGGCAATCTGCTTGCCGACCAAGCCACGATCGCGCCCGGCGTGGATGACGGGCTGATGGTGCGCCTGGTGTTCCGCCGAGGTCCGGACGGCCGGGTCAGGGTGGTCGGACGGCCCGGCGTGGTGGCCACTCGGATCGTGCGCGACGGCGGGCCGCACGTCGTACTGGCCGGTGACGAGTAATCTCAGTGGGATGCAGCCCTACCTCGATCTCCTCAAGCACGTGCTCGACAACGGGGTGGAGAAGGGCGATCGCACCGGCACCGGCACGCGCAGTGTCTTCGGGCATCAGACCCGCTACGACCTGACCGAAGGCTTCCCGCTGCTGACCACCAAACGGATCCACACCCGCTCGGTCTTCGGTGAGTTGCTGTGGTTCCTGCGCGGAGACACCAATGTCGGTTGGCTGCAGGAGCGCGGCATCACGATCTGGGACGAATGGGCCGACACGAACGGCGATCTTGGGCCGGTCTACGGCTACCAGTGGCGATCGTGGCCGGCTCCCGACGGGCGTCACCTCGACCAGATCGCCGGGCTGATCGACTCCCTCACGTCCGACCCCGACAGCCGGCGGCACATCGTGTCGGCTTGGAACGTCGCCGACATCCCGCAGATGGCACTAGCTCCCTGCCACGCCTTCTTCCAGTTCTATGTCGCCCCGCCCTCCGATCCAGGCGGCCGTGGGCGGTTGTCCTGCCAGCTCTACCAGCGCAGCGCCGACATCTTCTTGGGAGTGCCGTTCAACATCGCCTCGTATGCGTTGCTGACTCATCTGCTGGCGCAGGTTTGCGACTTGGAGGTCGGCGACTTCGTGCACACCCTCGGCGACGCCCACCTCTACCTCAACCACCTCGACCAGGCGCGACTGCAGCTCGGTCGCGAGCCCCGGCCGTTGCCGACGCTGCGGCTAAACCCGCAGATCGCCGACCTCGACGATTTCGACCTCGACGACATCGAGATCGTCGGCTACGACCCACATCCGGGTATCAAGGCCCCGATCGCGGTATGACCGCACCACTGGGCGGGGCCGGATCCACCCGGCCTCGCATCGTCTTGGTGGCCGCCGTGGCCGACAACGGCGTGATCGGGGATCACGGCCGCATCCCTTGGCACCTTCCCGAGGACTTCGCCCACTTCAAGGCCACCACCATGGGTGGGGTGATGATCATGGGGCGGGCGACCTTCGAGTCGATCGGCCGGCCGTTGCCCGGGCGCACCACGATCGTGATCACCCGCGACCCGACCTGGGCCGCACCGGGAGTGCTCGTGGCGCACAGCTCCGACGAAGCGCTGAGCCTGGCGGCCGCGCTGACGGCGGAGTCAGCCGGTGCGGACTCGATGCCGACGCCGATCTTCGTGGTCGGCGGGGCGCAGGTGTACGCCGAGTTCCTACCGATCGCGGACGAACAACTGCTCTCCCGGATCTCCCTCCAGCCCGAGGGCGATGTCCGTTATCCCGACTTCACCGACGAGTGGGTACTGGGCTCGACCGAGGCTCGGGCCGGCTTCACGATCGAACGCTGGCACCGCTCAGCGTGACTTCGCCGGCGACCACGGTGACGGTGTCGCCGCCCACCCAGACGTCCGCGCCGTCACGGGTGACCGAGATCCGGCCGCGGCGGCCTAGTCGCGTGCCCTGAGCCGCGACATAGGCGTCCGGCAGGAGCTCGAGCCGGGTCAGCCACTGCCCCAGAGAAGCATTGAGACTGCCGGTCACCGGATCCTCACCGACGACGCCGTCGAAGCCGCGCACCTCGATGTCGGCACCTCGCGCCGCCGCCTCTCGCGCACTCCAGGGGGCGGCCACCCCGAGGTCCATCCCGGCCATCGCGTGGAAGTCCGGTTCGATGGCCAACACCTCCTCGGCATCTGCCAGCCACAGCCCCAGCCACCCCGGTCCGTTGTCGATCCACTCGGCCCTCAGCACCCGCTCGGGATCGATGCGGAGCGCGGCGGTGGCAGCGACGAGTTCGGCCGGGCTCGGCGGTCCGCTGCGCAGCAGCGGCGGCGCGGCGAAGGCCAACTGTGAGCCCGTCCGGACGGTGACCAGGCCGGCCCCGCACTCTTGGACGACGTGTTGGGGAGCCGCTGGTCGCCCGCCCGCCTCCAGCCAGGCGTGGGCGGTTCCCAGAGTGGGGTGCCCAGCGAACGGCAACTCTCGATCACGGCACCAGATCCGTACCCGATAGTCGGCCGCAGGGTCGGTGGGGGGTAGGAGGAAGGTCACCTCCGAGAGGTTGGTCCAGCAGGAGAAGGCCGCCATGGTGGCGTCGTCGAGCTCGCTTTCGGCCTGCTCGGCATGCACGACCGCCACCGGGTTGCCGAGCAACGGCTCGGTGGAGAAGACATTGACCTGGCTGAGTCGGCAGCGCACTGCTGCCTGGCTCACCGGCGTACCTCGCGATAGATCCGGGTGGTCTCCTCGGCGATGGCTGCCCAGCTGAAGGACTGCGCTGCCCGCCTCCGACCGGCCTGGCCGCGGGCGCGGGCGCGTTCCGGGTCGGACACGGCATCGGTGAGAGCCGCACCCAGATCGGCGATGTAGCGCTCGGGGTCGAGCGGTGTGCCGGTGCCGTCCTGGGCTTGCTCGATCGGCACCAGCCAGCCGGTCTCGCCGTCCACGACAACCTCGGGGATGCCCCCGGTGGCGGTGGCGACCACCGCGGTCTCACATGCCATCGCCTCGAGGTTGACGATGCCGAGCGGTTCGTAGATCGACGGGCAGGCGAAGACGGTCGCCGCGGTCAGCAGCGTCACCACGTCACGGCGCGGCAGCATCCGATCGATCCACACCACTCCTTCGCGCGAGGTCGACAGGTCGCCGACCAAGCCGCTCACCTCGGCCATGATCTCGGGGGTGTCGGGAGCCCCGGCACACAGGACCAACTGCACCTCCGGCGGCAGTTCGGCAGCGGCGCGCAGGAACAGCGGCAATCCCTTCTGTCGGGTGATCCGGCCGACGAAGATGACTGAGGGGCGGTCGGGGTCGAGCCCGAGCTCGCGGGCTCGATCAGGGTCGTCGATGGGCGACCAGTCGTCGATGTCGATCCCGTTGTGCACGACATGCACCCGGTCCGGATCGACCGTCGGGTAGGACCGGAGCACATCGTCTCGCATGGCTGCGCTCACGGCGATCACTCCCGCTGCCGCCTCGTAGGCCGTGCGTTCGGCCCACGAAGACAACGCGTAACCGCCGCCCAACTGCTCGGCCTTCCACGGGCGCATCGGCTCGAGGCTGTGCGCGGTGATGACGTGGGGGATGTCGAAGAGCAGGCTGGCCCAGTGCCCGGCCATGTTGGCGTACCACGTGTGGCTGTGTACGACGTCGGCGCCGCTGCAGGCACCAGCCATGGCCAAGTCCACCCCGAGTGTCTTCAGGGCCGCATTGGACCCAGCGAGCTCGGTCAGATCGGCGTACGCCCGGGTGCCGGACTCGCCTCGCGGCGCTCCGAAGCAATGCACCCGCGCATCGACCCCGGCCAGCCGCCGCAACGCCCTGACCAGCTCGGTCACGTGCACCCCCGCACCCCCGTAGATCTCCGGCGGGTACTCCTTGGTCATCACGTCCACGCGCAGCGCATTCACGAGCGCGACGCTAGCCCACCGCAGCTCGCGAGACACCCCCTCCCGGACAATGGGCAGCCCCACTAGGGTCAACGCATGCAGGTCACTAGGGGCAGCGGCAGGCGCAAGGTGTTGGCGATCGTGCTCGCGGGCGGTGAGGGCAAGCGCCTGATGCCGCTTACCCGGGATCGAGCCAAGCCGGCGGTGCCATTCGGTGGCATCTACCGGCTGATCGACTATGCGTTGTCCAACGTGGTCAACTCCGGCTACCTCAAGGTCGTCGTACTCACCCAGTACAAGAGCCACTCACTGGACAAGCACGTCACCCAGACGTGGCGGATGTCCACGCTGCTGGGCAACTACGTCGCGCCGATGCCGGCCCAGCAGCGCGTCGGCAAGCACTGGTATCTCGGCAGCGCCGATGCGATCTTCCAGTCGATGAACCTGATCCGCGACGAACAACCCGACATCGTCGTCGTCGTCGGTGCCGACCACGTCTACCGGATGGACTTCTCCCAGATGGTGGCCGCGCATGTGGAGTCCGGCGCCGCCTGCACCGTGGCCGCGATCCGGCAGCCGATCTCGCTGGCCGACCAATTCGGCGTCATCGATGTGGACCCCGACGATCCCAGCAAGATCCGGGAGTTCTTGGAGAAGCCGACCGACGCCACCGGCTTGCCCGACAATCCCGACGAGGTGCTCGCCTCGATGGGCAACTACGTCTTCGACGCGGCCGCGCTCGTCGAAGCACTTGCCCGCGACGCGGAGGACCTCACCTCCAAGCACGACATGGGTGGCGACATCGTGCCTTCGTTCGTACGCCGGGAGCAGGCGGCCGTCTACGACTACCGGGACAACGACGTTCCGGGGTCGACCGAGCGCGATCGCGGTTACTGGCGCGACGTCGGGACGCTGGGCTCCTACTACGCCGCCCACATGGACCTGATCTCTCCGCTGCCGGTCTTCAACCTCTACAACATGGAGTGGCCGATCTACACCAACTACGGTCCGGAGCCGCCGGCCAAGCTGGTCGAGGGCGACTCCGGCGCCGGAGTCTCCTCGCACAACTCGATCCTGTCCCCCGGTGTCGTGGTCAGCGGAGGCCGGGTGAACAGATCGGTGCTCTCCCCGCGCGCCTACGTCCAAGCCGGCGCGGACGTATCCGACTCGGTGCTGCTCAACGGGGTCCGGATCGGCCAGGGAGCGATCATTCGCAAGGCGATCATCGACAAGAACGTCGAGATCCCCGCCGGCGCTCACATCGGCGTGGATCAGGAGGCCGACAAGGCCCGCGGCTTCCACGTGGAGGACGGCCTTACCGTTATCGCCAAGGATCAGCCCTTCGGCTGACAGCTTGCCGTTCCGCCTCAGTCGTTCAGGCCGGACCGATCACGAATGCAGGCTCATCGGGCCGTAGACCCGGCGATCGACCTCGAACAAGGTCACCGCGTCGACTCCGAGGTCTGCGAGTTCGGCCCAGATCTCGCCGACCCAACTCTCCGCGTCGGCTTGATTGTGGAACGTGAGGTCGTAGTCGCCGCCCAGTTCGACGGTGCTTCCGGACGCGTCCTCCAGACGCCACCGCCACGGCTTCTCAGCCGGCGACACGGAGGCGCCGAAGGTCGGGGGCAGATCGGGCACATTGACCACGTCGAGGTCAGTCCTCGCGCACCGAGGCGGGCACGAACGGGAGCTTCACGAGCTGGAAGATCTCCCGGCGACCGCGAACGTCGACGCCCACCTCTGCCTCGGCGTTGACGTAGCTCGGGATCAGCGCGAGACCGATGCCCTTCTTCAGGGTCGGGGAGAACGTGCCGGAGGTGATGTCGGCGATCGGGATGTCGGCCACCAACGTGACCCCCATCCCAGGCCGAGGGATGCCACGCCCGGTCGCGATCAGCCCGCGCAGCACGCGCTTCACGCCGGCTTCCTTCTCGGCGACGATCGCGTCCTTGCCCCAGAAGCGGTCCTTGGTCCAGCCGACCGCCCAGCCCACGCGTCCCTGGTTGGGGGTGGTCTCCGGGGTGATGTCCTGCCCATGCAGCGGGTAGCCCATCTCGGTGCGCAGTGTGTCGCGTGAGGCCAAGCCGCACGGGAGCAGACCGAACTCGGCCCCCGCGGTCATGATCGCGTCCCAGACGGCCCCGGCCTTGTCGGAGCCGACGATCAGCTCGTAACCGCGCTCGCCGGTGTAGCCAGTGCGGCAGACCACCACTCCTGAGCCCTCGAATTCGGCCTCGACGAAGCTCATGTAGTCGTGCCCGGCGGGCAGGCCGACGGCCGTCAGCACCTCATCGGACTTCGGCCCCTGGACCGCCATCACTGCGTAGTCGCGGTGGTGATTGACCACCTCGATGCCCTCAGGCGCCTCGGCTTGGAGCCGGCGGCAGACCTCGGCGGAGTTCGCCGCGTTGGGCACCAGCAGCACCCGATCGTCGGTGTGCCAGTAGGCGATCAGGTCATCGACGATGCCGCCGGTCTCGGCGTCACAGCACAAGGTGTACTGGGCCTGGCCGTGACCGATCCGGCGCAAGTCGTTGGAGAGGGTGGCGTTGACGAAGTCCGCCGCGCCCGGACCCCGGACGAGCAGCTTGCCCAGGTGACTGGCGTCGAAGATCCCCGCCGCCTCACGCACCGCGGTGTGCTCCTTGATGACGCCGGTGGGGTACTCCAACGGCATCGACCAGCCGCCGAACTCGGCGAACTTGGCACCGAGTGCCGCATGACGGTCGTGTAGTGGCGACTGGAGCAGGTCGCCGGCAGTGGGGGTCGATGCGTCGGAGCCATGAGCCATGGGCGTCAACTTACCCCAGCGGTTGTCTCCCCGGGACGCCCCTACGGATCAACCGGCGCGGCTATCCTGCAGCGGTGGCAGCCACCTCCGAACGACCAGCTCCTCCACGTCTAACCCTCCGGGCCGCGAGTCCCGCCAAGACCCGCAGCGACGTCGTCGTGATCGGCATGGTGAGCGGGGCGAAGCAAGCCGAGGCCGCGCCCGGAGCCGAGGACGTGGTGGCGGCGTACGGACGCCGGTTCCGGCCGATGTTGGCGGCTCTCGGGTGCACCGGCAAGGCCGGTGAGATAACGGTGGTGCCCACTGGTGGGACGCTTGCCGCACCAGTGCTGATCTTGGCCGGACTAGGTGCCAAGGCAACCCGGGAAAGCTTGCGCAAGGCCGCCGGCAACGCCGCCCGGAGCGTCAAGAACGCGGCGAGCGTTGCGCTCGCGCTTCCGTGTACGACGCCGGACGAGGTCGCCGCGATCGTCGAGGGCTGGTCGCTTGGCGGCTACGGCTTCCACGGCTACAAGTCCAGCCCGCCCCCGGAGCGTCCGGCCACCGTCGCCGTGCTCACACCGAACGCGCGGTCGGCGGATTTGCTCCAGACCCTCGACCGGACCCACATCCTGCTCGACGCGGTGATCGCGACCCGCGACCTGGTCAACACCCCTCCCGGGGATCTGACACCGCCAGCCTTCGCGGACGCGGTCGCCGACGCGCACGCCGAACTGAGCGCAGGACAGCAGATCCCCACTGTGACGCTTGTCGTGCACGACGAGACCTCGCTATCCGAGCTCGGCTGCGGCGGCATCCTCGGCGTCGGTCGCGCATCAGCCGCGCCGCCACGGCTGGTCGAACTCGACTACCGACCAGCGGGCGTCGACGATCCGCCGCACCTGGCCTTCGTCGGGAAAGGGATCACCTTCGATTCCGGCGGCCTCACCATCAAACCGGCCGGCTCGATGAAGACGATGAAGTGCGACATGGCCGGTGCTGCTGCGGTGGCAGCGGCCACCCTTGCGATCGCCCGGCTCGAACTCCCGGTGCGCATCTCGGCCTACCTCCCGATGGCCGAGAACATGGTCGACGGCTCGGCCTACCGTCCAGGCGACGTACTCACGATCTACGGCGGCCAGACCGTCGAGGTGACCAACACCGACGCCGAAGGCCGGCTGATCCTGGCCGATGCCCTGGTCCGCGCTGTCGAGGCCGGCCCGGACGCGATCATCGACGTCGCCACTCTGACCGGACACATGGTGATGGCGCTCGGAGATCGGGTCGGCGGCGTGCTGGGCAACAATGAGGCGCTCGCAGATCAAGTGCTCGCCGCGGCCGAGCAGGCCGGCGAACAGATGTGGCCGCTGCCGATCCCCGAGGAGATGTACGACCGGCTGCGGCGCGACACGGTGGCGGACGTCATCCAACACGATTGGATCCGCTACGGCGGCGGGCTCTTTGCGGCCGCCTTCCTGGAGAACTTCGTGGACGGTCTGCCCTGGGCGCATCTCGACATCGCCGGACCGGCCTTCCATTCGGGTGGGCCGAGCGGGCACATCGTGGCGGGCGGTACTGGATTCTCGGTGCCCACCCTGGTGGCGCTGGCTGAAACGGCCTCGGCCTGGGGCCGAGTCGAGGGAACCGATACCTCGAGCGGTTCAACCGGAGCCGAAGGTGCGAACGGACGACCCAGGGGCCGACTCCGTCAGCTGAGCCCGCGCTCCTTCATCCGCCGGTTGTAGTCGCGCATCCGCTGCGGAATCCCCACCACCGCCGCGTCGTAGGACGGCACCTGATGGGCGTTGGCGAACGTGTGCGCCCAACTCACCGACGGCACCCGGCGCCTGGTCCATTCCCCGTCGTGGGCAACCAACAACAGCGTGACATCGCTGACCGCGGTGCGCGGCTCGACGAATCCCTCCACGCCACGGCGTGTGGTGACGAACTGGCGTAGGTGCTCCTCATCGGCCTGACTGGACGCGCGCACCGTGGTTGAACCGGTGCGCTCCGCGTCTTTGGCGGGGCGCCTCATGCGGTGTCCACCGGATCCACGGAGTCGATCGAACAAACCCATGACGCTCAGTCTGCCGCGTGGTTGGGCATCTCCCCGGGTTTTCCGCGCCTCGGTGGTGCCCGTGGTGCGCCTGGTGACAGGATGACAGGGTGCCTGCGCTAGGCCGGGCGCACCGACGACGGAGGGAAGGCTCGTGGTTGATAACGCCGGTCAGCCGTCCGTGTCGGTGAGTGACCCCGAGGCAGCGACCGCCTTCGATGTCGTGGTGCTGGGCGCCGGTTCGGGCGGGTATGCCTGCGCTTTGCGCGCGGCTCAACTCGGCCTGCGGGTGGCACTGGTCGAAGAGGACAAGCTCGGCGGCACCTGCCTGCACCGCGGCTGCATTCCGACCAAGGCGCTGCTGCACAGCGCCGAAGTCGCGGACGCCGTCACGCACTCCGGCGCCTTCGGCGTCCTTGCCGCCTTGACCGGTGTCGACGTTCCTGCCGTGAGGGCTTATCGCGATGGTGTCGTGGACCGCCTCTTCAAAGGCTTGACCGGGTTGATCAAGGGTCGCGGCATCACCGTGGTCCACGGGCGAGGAAGACTGAGCGGGCCTCGATCGGTGCTCGTCGAGTCCGCCGACCCCGAGATCGCGCCTGTGGAGTTGACCGGTGGCGCGGTGGTCGTCGCTACCGGCTCGGTTCCGCGGCTGATCCCCGGCATCGAGGTTGACGGTGAACAGATGCTCACCTCCGACGATGCGGTCGCACTCGCCCGGATTCCGGTACGCGCGGTGGTGATCGGCGGTGGCGTGATCGGCTGCGAGTTCGCGAGCATGTGGCGCAGCCTCGGGGCGGAGGTGACCGTCATCGAGGCCTTGCCCCGGTTGCTGCCCACCGAGGAGCCCGCCTCGAGCAAGGTCTTGGAGCGCTCCTTCCGCAAACGCGGCATCGCCATGAAGACCGGGATCACCGTCGCCGGAGTCGACCGTGTGGACGCCGAGGCGAGCGGCACGGGGCCGACCGACGTACGCCTGCGACTGAGCGATGGCGGCGAGTTGCTGGCAGACACGGTGCTGATCGCGACTGGGCGGGCACCGCGCACCGACGGGATCGGCTTGGCCGAGCAAGGAGTCATACTCGATCGAGGGTTCGTGCTCACCGATCCACTCGGCCGCACCGGCGTAGAAGGGCTCTTCGCCGTCGGCGACATCGTGCCCGGGCTGCAACTGGCACACCGCGGATTCGCGCAAGGCATCGTCGTCGCGGAGGTCATTGCCGGGCAGTCTCCGGCGCCGGTTCGCGACGAACTGGTGCCGCGGGTGACCTACTGCGTTCCCGAAGTGGCATCGGTCGGGCTCACCTCGCAGCAGGCTGAGGAACGATACGGCGCCGACGCCGTGCTCACTCTGACCTACGATTTGGGGGGCAACGGAAAGAGCCAGATCCTGCGCACGCAGGGCCACGCTCTCCTGGTGCGCCGGGTGGACGGGCCAGTGGTCGGCATCCACCTGGTGGGCGAGCGTGTGGGCGAACTCATCGGAGAGGCACAACTGATCGTGGGCTGGGAAGCACATCCCGACGACGTCGCCGCACTGATCCATGCCCACCCCACCCAGAACGAAGCTTTAGGAGAGGCCCACCTCGCCTTGGCGGGCAAGGCACTGCACGCGCATGCCTAGCCCGCGTCTTACGACGAAACTCGAGCAGGACCGCAGGACAACCGAAGACCACGGGCTCCGACACCGGAGCCGGTAGCCGCATATCAACGAAGAGGGAATGCACATGGCAACTGAAGTCAGCCTCCCCGCATTGGGTGAGTCCGTGACCGAGGGCACGATTACCCGCTGGCTCAAGAACGTGGGTGACACGGTCGCGGTCGACGAGGCACTCCTGGAGGTGTCCACCGACAAGGTCGATACCGAGATCCCCTCGCCGGTTGCCGGCACCTTGTTGGAGATCCGTGCGTCCGAGGACGAGACCGTCGCCGTCGGCGGTGTCCTGGCCGTCATCGGAGACCCCTCCGAGGCCGGCAGCGCGCCCGCACCTGCCGAGCCGGCCGCACCAGCCGCCGAGCCGGAGCCCGAGCCCGTTGCTGCCGAGCCGGACCCGGTCGCCGCCGAGCCCGAGCCCGAGCCGGTCGCTGCCGAGCCGGAGCCCGAGCCGGAGCCGGAGCCGGTCGTCGCGGCGCCGATTACCCCTGCTCCGAGCGCTGGGGCGGGCGCAACCGAAGTGACCCTCCCGGCATTGGGCGAGTCGGTGACCGAAGGCACCATCACCCGTTGGCTGAAGAACGTCGGTGACTCGGTCGCCGTCGACGAGTCGCTACTCGAGGTCTCCACCGACAAGGTCGACACCGAGATCCCCTCCCCGGTCGCCGGCACCTTGTTGGAGATCCGGGTCGCGGAGGACGAGACGGTCGCGGTTGGCGGTGTCCTCGCTGTGATCGGTGACAGCTCCGGCGCCGCTGCCCCGGCACCCGCCGCCCCGGCACCTGAGCCGGTCGCCGCACCCGCTCCGGTCGCCGCACCTGAGCCGGCCGCTCCGGCACCTGAGCCCACTCCGGAACCCGAACCGGTCGCCGCACCCGAACCCGTCGCTGCACCCGAAGCGGTCGCTGCACCCGAAGCGGTCGCCGCACCCGAACCCGTCACCACACCAGAACCGGTTCAGGAGGAAGCAGCACTTTCGGAGACGGCCAGCGGAACCTACGTCACCCCGCTGGTTCGCAAGCTGGCTGCTCAGCACGGCGTCGACCTCGCGGCGCTCACCGGCACCGGCGTCGGTGGCCGGATCCGCAAGCAGGACGTGCTCGACGCAGCCAAGGCCAAGCGCGACGCCGAGCTTGCCGCTGCCGCGACCCCGCCGCCGGTTGCGGTTCCGGCTGCCCCTGTGGCCGCGGCACCTGCGGTTGCCCTGGCCAAGCCCGCCGCCCCGAGCCCGCTGCGCGGAAAGACCGAGCCGTTGTCGCGGCTGCGCAAGGTGATCGCCGCGCGCATGGTGGAGTCGCTGCAGACCTCGGCCCAGCTCACCTCGGTGGTCGAGGTCGACATGACCTCGGTGGCCCGTCTGCGCGACGCGATCAAGGACGACTTCGCCGCCACGGAGGGCGTGAAGCTCTCCTTCATGCCGTTCTTCGCCAAGGCAGCGATCGATGCGTTGAAGACCCATCCGTCGCTCAACGCCGCGATCGACACCGAGAAGGGCGAGGTCACCTACTTCGACCGGGAGAACCTCTCGATCGCGGTTGATACCGAGCGTGGTCTGCTGACCCCGGTGATCAAGGACGCCGGCGACTTGTCGATCGCTGGCCTTGCCCGCAAGATCGCCGACCTCGCCGAGCGCACCCGCACCAACAAAATCACGCCCGATGATCTCTCCGGCGGCACCTTCACGCTGACCAACACCGGCAGCCGGGGCGCCTTGTTCGACACCCCGATCATCAACCAGCCGCAGGTCGCGATCATGGGCACCGGGATCATCGTCAAGCGCCCGGTGGTGATCGACGATCCGAAGATCGGCGAGACCATCGCCGTGCGCCAGATGGTCTACCTGTCGCTGACCTACGATCACCGCCTGGTCGACGGCGCCGACGCCGCGCGGTTCCTGGTCGACGTCAAGGATCGGCTCGAGAACCCCGGTTTCGAGCTGTAGGAGTCGGTCGTGCGCGTGCTGCTCGCGGGTGGGTCCGGATTCCTCGGGACCCACCTGCGAGCGCGTCTGGTCGCCGACGGCGCCGAGGTTCATCAACTCGTACGCCGACCGGCACGGACACCACGGGAATCGACATGGGATCCCGCAGCGGGCGTCCTCGACCAGGATCAGGTCGATGCGGCCGATGTGGTGATCAACCTGGCAGGCTCCCCCACTGCGGGGAACCCACATTCAGCGGCTTGGGCTCGCAATCTGCGGGAGAGCAGGGTTCGCAGCACCGACGTGCTTGCCCGTGCGATCGCGCGGGCAGGTGGGCGCCCGGCGTACTTGGCGGGCAACGGCATCAGCTTCTACGGCGACCGCGGTGACGAACTGCTCACCGAGGGCTCCGACTCCCGCGGCGATGCGCTGCTGACCGACGTGACCCGCCAATGGCAGGCAGCCGCACGACCGGCCGTCGAGGCGGGATCGCGCGTCTGCATCCTGCGCACCGCACCCGTGATCGACCGGCGGTCGGCCCCCCTCAAACTGCTCCTACCCGCGTTCAAGGCAGGTCTAGGGGCACAGTTGGGGGACGGCAGACAACGGATGCCGATGATCAGCCTGCGCGACTGGGTCGGCGCGACGGTCTTCCTGGCCAGTGCGGCGGTTTCTGGCCCGGTGAACCTCTGCTGCGAGCGTCAGCCCACCAATAAGGAGTTCACCGACACGCTGGCTCGGCTGGTCCACCGGCCGCGCTTCCTGACGATGCCCGCAGCGCTGTTGAGACCGGCGGCCGGCAAGATGGCGCCGGAGCTGTTGGGTTCACTCAACGTGCGGCCCCAGGTGCTCTTGGACGCGGGCTACCGGTTCTCCGACCCGACCGTGGCCGAAGTGCTCGCAACAGCACTGGGCGACTGAGACTCGACAACGTCGACGCTCGCCACGAGCCACTGACCGCGAGCCCTCACCAGGACGACCCGCTGGGCGGAGGCGACGTCGCGGGGTAGTCGCCACCGGCCCGATTCCCCCACCGCGACTGCGCCCGCCAGCCGATCGGTGACCGCGAGCTCGAGCCGGTCCTCGCTGGTGTGGAGGATCCGCAGCTCCAGGATCTGGGTCTGCATCCCTTCCACCCGCAAGCCCCGCGCCCGGTAGTCGCGCAGCACCCGCTGATCGCGCCGTCCGACCGCCGACCCGGGAATGTAGAGGGCTTTCAGCGCGACCAGGTCGCCGGATGCGTAGGCGGCCGCACGAGCGTCGTCCCAAGCACGGAGGATGGCTAGGGCACGCGCTTCCTGGGACGGCTGGGGACCGGGCTGGGGGTCGCCGGCGGCCCCGCGCGGGACCAGCCACCAGATCGAGCCGACCGCCAGAGCGGCCACTATCGCCAGCACCAGGCGCACACGTAACGGAGGCATGGGCCCACTGTGGCGAGCATCCCGCCCCGCTCGCAGAACTTATCCACAGGCAGGCCGTCGGGCCGGAGCAGGACCTGGTCAGGCCTCTCCGCGGACCATCGCTTCGGTCTCGGCGTCGGCGTGGTCCTGCTCGGCGTACAACTTGCTCGGCCACCAGATCAGCCGGCCCAGGTCGTAGCTCAGTGCGGGAACAAGCAACGACCGCACCACCAGGGCATCGAGCAACACGCCGAAGGACACGATGAAGGCCAGCTGCACCAAGAACAGGAACGGGATCACCGACAACGCGGCGAACGTCGCCGCCAAGACGACACCCGCCGAGGTGATGACGCCGCCGGTCGCCGACAGGCCCTTGAGGATGCCCGGGTGGGTGCCTTGCCGGATCGTCTCCTCACGTACCCGGGTCATCAAGAAGATCGAGTAGTCGACGCCCAGGGCCACCAGGAAGACGAACCCGATCAGCAACGTGCTGGGGTCGGACGCCGGGAAGTCGAAGACGCTGGAGAAGATGAACGCCGAGATGCCCATGGTCGCGAAGAAGGACAGCACGTTGGCCACCAACAGCACCAACGGCGCGACCAGCGCCCGCAGCAGCAACGCCAGCACCACGAAGATCATCAGCAAGATGGCCGGAATCACAATCGTGCGGTCGTGATCGGTGGTGGTGCGCACGTCGAGATTCACCGCGGTATTTCCGCCCACCAGGATGTCCGGGCTGATCGAGTCGAGGTCGGACCGTAGTCCGCGCACCACATCGTTGGCCGATTCGGAGTCGGCCGAGACCCCCAAGGTGGCGAAAAGGATGACATTGCCGTCGACCACCTTGGGCGGGCCGGTGAAGTCGGCCGGATCCGCGGGGATTGCGTAGACCGGCGGCACGAACACGTTGGGTCCGGTCTTGGAAATGCCCGGGAATTCCTCGATCCGCGCCTGAGCCTGATCGAGCACCTCCTCGGGAACCACGATCTGCAAAGGCGCCGAACTGTCGGACGCGAAATGCGCGGAGATCAAGTCCTGCGCCTTGACCGACTCCACCTCGGTCAAGAAGACATCGGTCTGCGGGATCGGCTCCTCGTTGAGCAGTAGCGACATCCCGGCGAAGGTGAGCAGGGTCGCGCCGGTGATCGCCCACACCCCGAAGGTCCTGCGCGAGATCAACCTCGCCAGCTTGCCCCACAAGCCGCGGGTGTCGGTGTGCTCGGAGCCGAACTTCGGCCGAATCGGCCAATAGGCCACCCGGCCGAGCAACACCAACACCAACGGCAGGAAGCCGAGCGAGGTGAGCGCCGCCCCAGCGATGCCGAACGCGCCCACCGGGCCGAGGCCGGAGATGCTGGCGAGGTCGGAGAGCAGCAAGCACAACAAGCCGAGGATCACGGTCAGCGCGGACGCAGCGATCGGCTCGATCGAGGCTCGATAGGCCACCTTCATCGCGTCGTAGGGCGACTCGTGGTCGCGCAGCTCCTCCCGGAAGCGGGCGACGAGCAGCAGCGAATAGTCGGTGGCCGCACCGACAGCGAGAATGAAGAGGATGCCTTGGCTCTGACCGCTGACCGTGATCAGGTCAGCCTTGGCGCAGAAGTAGATCGCGGCGGAGGAGATGCCCAGCGCGAGAACGGCGGAGAAGAGCACGACGAACGGCAGGATCAGGGCTCGGTAGACCACCAGCAAGATGACGAACACGACGCCGAGGGCCACCACGAGCAGGATGCCGTCGATGGCGCCGAACCCTTCGACGAAATCGGCCAGGATGCCGCCGACTCCGCCCACGTAGCGCTCCTTGCCCACTTCCCTGTCGGCGACGATCGCGCGTACGTCGGCGACGGTCTCCATCACGTCGTCGCCGTCAGCCGCGGAAGTCTGCAACACCAACTGCGCGGCCTTGCCGTCCACCGACGGGATCGGATCGCTAACCGAGTCGACGAACTTGACCGCCGCCAACTCCTCGCCCAACGAGCCGATGGCGTCGAGGTCAGCCTCGGTGAGCCGGTCGGGGAAGGTGGCCACCACGGTGATCGGAATCGTCTGCTTGTCCTGGAACTGGACGAGATGGTCGATGACCTTGGTCGATTCGGCGCTGCGCGGCAGGTAGGCCGCGTTGTCGTTCTCCTGGACCGAGGCCAATTTCCCGGAGAACGACCCCAACGGGCCACCGATCGCCAGCCACGCGATCACACCGATAAGGGGCCAAATCCAGCGCCGTTTGCTTGCCACGGCAGTCATCCTCTCTCATCGGATGCCCCAGCCGTTCGCCGCGTAGGGTAGGGGCCATGACCCAGGTGGAAATTGTCGGGATTGGTGACGATCGGGTCGACTACCTCACCGCGTGGGAACTCCAGCGCCAGGTGCATGCGCGGGTCGTGGCGGGTGAGTCGCCGGACACGCTGCTGCTCCTCGAACACCCCGCGGTCTTCACTGCTGGGAAGATGACGTTGCCGCATGAGCGGCCCGTCGATCCGGGCGGCGCGGAGGTTATCGACGTCGACCGCGGCGGCAAGATCACATTCCACGGCCCCGGCCAACTTGTCGGCTACCCGATCGTCCGGCCGGCCGAACACGTCCGAGTGGTCGACTACGTCCGTCGGCTGGAAGAGGCACTGATCGCGGTCTGCGCCGAGTTCGGCGTCAGCACCGCACGGGTGCCTGGACGCAGCGGCGTGTGGCTGCGAGCCGACGAGCGGGGGCCCGAACGCAAGATCGCCGCTCTCGGGATCCGAATGAGCCGACGAGTGACCATGCACGGGTTCGCGCTCAACTGCGATGTGGACCTCGGCTGGTACGACCGGTTCGTCCCGTGTGGCATCGACGATGCCGCCGTCACCTCGTTGAGCAAGGAGACCGGGCGACAGATCACCGTGGCCGACGTCATCGAGCCGGTCACCCGGCACGTGCTCGACCTGCTCTCCTGGCGCGCGTACACCCCCACGCCCGACTACGAGCCCCGGCCCGACCCGTCGCGGAGTCACGCGGCGACGAAGACACCACAGATTCCACTTCTGACGCCGGGCGGCTGAGTTCGCCTCGCGGGCAGCCCGGGGACCTCACCGGCGCCGCCGTAGGATGGTCCCTTGTGACGACTCCCTCCCCCGATGGCCGCAAACTGCTGCGGCTGGAGGTGCGCAACGCCCAGACCCCGATCGAACGCAAGCCGTCGTGGATCAAGACCAAGGCGAAGATGGGCCCGGAGTATCGAGAGCTCCAAGGGCTGGTGAAGTCCGAAGGACTGCACACCGTGTGCCAGGAAGCCGGCTGCCCCAACATCTTCGAATGCTGGGAAGACCGCGAGGCGACCTTCCTCATCGGCGGCGACCAGTGCACGCGCCGCTGCGACTTCTGCCAGATCGACACCGGCAAGCCGGAAGCACTCGATCGTGACGAGCCCCGCCGGGTGGCCGAGTCGGTGCAGACGATGGGCTTGCGCTACGCCACCATTACCGGTGTCGCGCGCGACGATCTGCCCGACGGCGGCGCCTGGTTGTACGCCGAGACGGTGCGCGCCATCCACGAACTCAACCCCGGCTGCGGCGTGGAGAACCTCATCCCCGACTTCAACGGCAGACCCGACCAACTGGCCGAGGTCTTCGAGGCCCGGCCCGAGGTGCTCGCCCACAATCTGGAGACGGTGCCCCGGATCTTCAAGCGGATCCGGCCGGCCTTCCACTACGACCGCTCCCTCGACGTGCATCACCCAGGCTCGGGCCTTCGGACTGGTCACCAAGTCCAACCTGATTCTCGGCATGGGCGAGACCCGCGAGGAGATCTCCCAGGCTCTGGTCGACCTGCACGAGGCAGGTTGTGAGTTGGTCACCATCACCCAATACCTCCGGCCCTCGCTGCGGCACCACCCGATCGAGCGTTGGGTCACCCCCGAGGAGTTCGACGAGTTGGCCGAGGAAGCAACCCGGATCGGCTTCGCCGGGGTGCTTTCCGGGCCGCTCGTGCGTTCGTCGTACCGTGCCGGTCGGTTGTACCGTCAGGCCATGGCCGCACGCACCGGTGCGACCACCACCGAATCCGTTTCTCTCACCTCCTGAAGGCTTCGATGCGCAATCCGTTCAAGTCCGCTCCCGCGGATCCAGCCGTTCCGGCCGAGCCCAAGCGTTGGCAGCAGTTCGTCCAGACCTACCAGATGGCCAAGCGCACCGACCGTGCGCTCGGGCTGTGGATCCTCGGGTCCTTCCTGGTGGGTTCGCTGGTCGGCTTCGGCATTTTCTGGTTCATGCCCGGCTCGGGTGTGTTCTGGTGGATCATGCTGGTGATCACGTCGGTGATGCTGGGCATCCTGGCGGCGCTGATCGTCTTCGGCCGTCGCGCCCAGCGCGCGATGTACGCCCAGATGGAGGGCACCCTCGGGGCCGCCGCCGGGGCACTCCAGATGCTGCGCAAGAGCTGGAAGGTGCAGCCCGCGGTCGGCCTCAACAAGAACCAGGACATGGTCCATCGGGTGATCGGCCGACCTGGCATCGTGTTGGTCGGCGAAGGCTCAAGCAGCTCGCGCGTCAGGGCGCTGCTTGCCAACGAACGCAAGCGTCACGAGCGGGTGCTCGCCGATGTCCCGGTGCACGAGGTGATCGTGGGCAGCGGCGAGGGCGAGGTGCCGATCCCGAAGCTGGTGAAGGCCGTCCAGGGTTTTCCCCGGGCGATCGAGCCCAAGCAGATGACCGAGATCTTGAGCAAGCTCAAGGCCATCGACGCCGTGCGCGGCGCGGTGCCGATGCCCAAGGGCCCGATGCCGACCAGCATGAAGGGCGCGCGCCGCGGCATGCGCGGCCGCTGACCTACTGCGACAACACCTGGCTCGCCGGCGGCGCCTCGACGTTGACCGGCTTGCCGAAGTCGTAGAAGTCGAAGACCATCTCGGCTGATTTGGAGTCGAGCTTCATCAAGGTGACCCGACCCTCATCGTCGAGGAAGAGGTTCATCGTGGCCTTGCCGCCGAGTTCGGACCCCGCCGATGACTTGGGGTCCAACTTGGCGGTGTAGTGCTTCACGGTCTCGCCGTCGAGAGTTTCCTCCCCCACGAACGTGGCCGAAGACACGCCCTCGGCGAAGCTCTCCATCTGGGCGGTCGGGTCCTGATCGGCCATTTCCTTGGGGTCGTAGGCCGTCTTCACCCACTGCTTGGGCGCCATGCTCATGTAGAGGGCGTTGTCCACGATCCGCATCTCGATCTTCCGCGTGGCGATCTGCATCGAGAACTGCATCTTGATCGGATCGGCCCCGGGATCCATCGATCCCTTCATCACCGTGTCCTGCTTTAACTCCGCGGATTTGATGCTCATCGTGTACGACATGGGTTCGTCGTTGGTATTGCCGTCCTGCAGGATCGCGGCGAGTTCCTCGGCCGTGAGGCTGTCACCGGCGGAGGCTTCGTCGGCGTTGGAGTCTTCTGACCCCGAGTCCTCTGTGCCCGAGTCCTCTGTGCCCGAGTCGTCGGCCCCTGTGTCGTCGGCCCCTGTGTCGTCGGCAGAGCCGGACTCGGATGAGGACGAACTGGTGTCGGTGGCTGTCGTGTCACTGCCTCCGGAACACCCGGCGAGGAGCAACGCGAGGGGGACGGCAGTGGCTGCCAGGGCGATTCGAGTGCGGCGCATGGGAGGCCTTTCGTACGGGGAGCTTGCCCAGACACTAGCCGGGGCCGCCGACGTACGTGGGCGGAATCGCTTGTTAGCTAACGCCCTAGGACGCTGCTGTGTGTGTGAGCCGCAAGATCGTGCAGACCGCGGCCGTCGCTCTTGAAGATCAGCGGCGGGAAGGCAAGGCAGACCAAGATCTGGCGGAGCAGCGCCCTCAGCAGGCTGGGCGGCCGACCTGTCGTCACGTCGGTGACCCGGATTCCGGTGAGCAGCTTGCCGAACGTTCCCCCGGTCAGCGCCAGCAAAACGCTCGACTCGACGGCGAAAACGGCCATCGTCACGAAGCCTGAACCGCGGCCGCCCAGCCAGTCGGCGGGGCCGAGGATGAGCACCGTCACCAGCGTGCTCGCCACCCAGTCCAAGGCCAGCGCGAGGGTGCGGCGAGGCCAGGAAGCAGTCCTGGGTACGTCGGCAGGCGCGCGGGATCCGGAAGTGGCTGAGGTCACCGGGACACCCTAAGACGCGCCGCCCGATCAAGCGCAGATGACGTGTTACACGCTCGAAACAAACCAGACACCACCGGGAAACTGCCTCCCCCTAGCGTGAAGGCCATCGTGGGGTCAGCAGCGTCGCTGGCCACGTGTTCCACCCGCCCCGAATCACGGCCGCGCTGGCGAATGCGCCGCCAAGGAGGACGAATGTTCGCTAATAGCGACGAGCTGCTCAAGTACATCAAGGACGAAGGCGTCGAGATGGTCGACGTGCGCTTCTGCGACCTGCCCGGTGTGATGCAGCACTTCACCGTGCCGGTTTCGTCGTTCAACCAGTCGGTCTTCGACGACGGCCTCAACTTCGACGGATCCTCGGTGCGCGGCTTCCAGGCCATTCACGAGTCCGACATGTCGCTGTTCCCGGATCCGACCACGGCGTACCTGGATCCCTTCCGCGCGTCCAAGACCCTGGTCGTCAACTTCTTCATCCACGACCCGCTCACCGGTGAGGCCTACTCCCGCGATCCGCGCAACATCGCGAAGAAGGCTCAGGCCTACCTCGCCTCGACCGGCATCGGCGACACCGCCTACTTCGCTCCCGAGGCCGAGTTCTACGTCTTCGACTCGGTGCGCTTCGAGACCAAGCAGAACGCCGGTTTCTACCACATCGATTCCGAGGCGGGCGCCTGGAACACCGGCTCCGAGGTCAACAACCGCGGCTACAAGGTGAAGTACAAGGGCGGCTACTTCCCGGTGGCGCCGTACGACCACTTCGGCGATCTCCGCGACGAGATCGTGATCGAGATGGAGAAGGCCGGGCTGCTCGTCGAGCGCGCCCACCACGAGGTCGGCACCGCCGGCCAGGCCGAGATCAACTGGCGCTTCGACACCTTGCTCAAGGCTGCCGATGACGTCATGAAGTTCAAGTACCTGGTCAAGAACGTCGCCTGGCGCAACGGCAAGACCGCGACCTTCATGCCGAAGCCGATCTTCGGTGACAACGGCTCGGGCATGCACTGCCACTCCTCCATCTGGAAGGAAGGCGTGCCGTTGTTCTACGACGAGACCGGTTACGCCGGCTTGTCGGACATGGCGCGCTACTACATCGGCGGCATCCTCAAGCACGCGCCGTCGCTGCTCGCATTCACCAACCCGACGGTGAACTCCTACCACCGTCTGGTGCCGGGCTTCGAGGCTCCGGTGAACCTGGTCTACAGCCAGCGCAACCGCTCCGCCTGCGTCCGGATCCCGATCACCGGCTCGAACCCGAAGGCCAAGCGCATCGAGTTCCGCTGCCCCGATCCCTCGGCCAACCCCTACCTCGCCTTCTCGGCGATGTTGCTGGCCGGCATCGACGGCATCAAGAACAAGATCGAGCCGCACGAGCCCGTCGACAAGGACCTCTACGAGCTCCCGCCGGACGAGCACGCCAACATCCCGCAGGTGCCGGGCTCCCTCGACGCGGTCATGAACAACCTCGAGGGCGATCACGACTTCCTGCTCGAGGGTGGCGTCTTCACCCCCGACCTGATCGAGACCTGGATCGACTACAAGCGCACCGCCGAGATCCAGCCGGTCGCCCTGCGGCCGCATCCGCACGAGTTCGAGTTGTACTACGACATCTGAGGAGTGAGCCCGGAGGTACGCCGAGCGCAGCGAGGTGTGCCGAAGGCCGAGCCCCGCAAGATGTCGTCATAAGTACAGACATCTCACAGACCCCGGCTCTGAGAGCCGGAAACCTTGCGCTGACCTGCGCAAACACCGATCGAGCCAGATGCACGAAGTCCCGATCTACGTACGTGTCACAGAGTCACCCCGGTTCCGCACCCGTGCGGTGCCGGGGTGACTGCGTTCCTGGGCTGATGCCGGCGTATCTCAGCAGATCGGATTGGGGCTGAACCCACTTCCGACCACTCCGTCCGGGTTTCCCGGTGAGGAATCGGTTACGCAGTGGGTTTCGACCTGATGTCACAGTTGGCTAGACGGCTTGCGCTCAAGCGCGCTCGGGCCATGGCCAGTCGACTGTCATCGCCTCTCCGACACGGACAGAACGCCACGCAACTGACAGTGAATCAAGGCGCTCGAATGCTCGCTCGAGCTCGGCGGCGCTGAGGTCAGTCGGCGGAGGATCTTGCTGAACATAGTGGCTCCCAGGCATGTGGCCGCGATGGCGCAGCCACCGCGGGTAGATCTGGGCAGCGAGCGCCTCGGAGCGCCCCATCTCAGCTCCTGTGGACCTGTTGCGCCGCTCGACTTGGCGCGCCCACGCCTTGGTGCGTAATTCCTCGGTCGGAACGAAAGTCCCCGCATTGCCGCCCGCAGCGAGCTGGCCGAAGATCCCGTCCCTTAGCTTGAACACCTCTTCCGCGACCCAGTGAACGAGGTCGTGAGGGATCAGGTCGGAGTAGCCTGGTGCCGGGTCCATGCGGAGGTCACCGTGTCGGCTGCGGAGCACGGCTACCGCGTACCGACGGTGCCCCGTCCGCTCGAATCTCACCTGCATGATGGCAAACGTAGCTGTCCAGCGCGGCGTCCCGCTTTGAGTCGAGAGGCGCATGAGCATGCTGCTAGCGCTCTGCTCCGACACCACTCAGTGCCGCTCGGTGCTCGCATGCTGGCAGACGCCCGGAACACCCTCGGCGGCTGAGGCCGCGCGACCTACTCCCCCGCGCGCCCGGTCTCGTAGGCGAACATCGCGATCTCGACGCGGTTGCGGGCGCCGAGTTTGGTGAGCAGGCTCGCGACGTGGGTCTTGACGGTTGTGATGCCGATGAAGAGGTCCGCCGCGATCTCGGCGTTGGTGTGGCCGCGGGCGACCAGGGCGAGCACCTCCTCCTCGCGGGAGGTGAGTGGTTCGATCGGTTGGGTACGCCGAGGCGCGGGGTTCTGCGCAGCCAGCGTGGCAAGTAGTCGTCGGGTGACGTTCGGCGCGATCAGTGCATCACCGGCGGCAGCGGCATGCACGGCTTGAGCCAGCAGGTCGGGACCGGCGTCCTTCAACAGGAACCCGCGGGCGCCCGCGCGCAGAGCGCCGTGGACGTACTCATCGAGGTCGAAGGTCGTGATCACCACCACCGGGATCGGGTCTGGGACACCACGGCCGGCAAGCAGTTCGGTCACCTCGATCCCGTCGAGGCCGGGCATCCGGATGTCCACCAGGCACACATCGGGGCGGAGCTGGCGGGCCAGTTCGACGGCAGCGAGGCCGTTCGCGGCTTGCCCGACGACCTCGATGTCGGGCTGGGCATCGAGGATCATGACGAGTCCGGTGCGCACGAGATCCTGGTCGTCGGCCACGAGCACCCGCACGGTCATCGGCGTACCTCCGTCGGCAGTTCGGCTTCGACAATCCAGCCACGATCGGGACCGGGCCCGGCATGCAGTGTGCCACCGAGCAGCTCGACCCGCTCAGCCATCCCAACCAATCCGAAGCCGTAACTCGTCGCCCGCGGCGTACTTCCGTGCCCATCATCGGCCACGCGCAGCCGCAGGCTTCCCTCGCGTTGACTGACCTGGATGTGCACCCGCGAAGCATTGCGAGCGTAACGTAGGGAGTTCGTCAACGCCTCTTGTGCCAGCCGATAGATCGCGGCGTCGACTTGGGGGGAGAGTTCGGGGAGGTCGGCTGGTACGTCGACCTCGACGACGGGCTCCGGACCGCTACGGGCCAGCGAGCGCAGGTCGGCGACGCCAGGTTGCGGGGCGTACTCCGTTGACGCGCCGTCACGGAGTACCCGCACCATCGCCCGCATCTCGGTGAGCGTGCGTGACGCCTCCCGCTCGATCACCGCAAGCGCCTCGAGCCCCGCTTCGGGTCGCTGTCCGGCCATCGCTCGGCCGGCCTGCGCCTGCACTGCGATCGCCGAAACATGATGGGCAACGATGTCGTGCAACTCGCGGGCCAGCGCGACCCGCTCCTGGCCGCGGATCTGGTCCGCGGCCCGGCGACGACTCTCCGCGCGATAGCGGTACGCCGCTCCACTGGCCGCCGCCGCCCCGAACAACGCGAACCCACCGAGCACCTCGGCTGCGCTCGCGTAATCCACGATCGTGCCGACCGCGGCAGCGACCAGCACCACCGCCAGTCCGATCACAATCTCCCGCCCTGAGCCCCAGCGGACCAGCGCGTAGACGAAGACCAGGACGTAGACCATCGTGCCCAAACCGACGCCGTTGACACCAGCCACCCAACCCGCCAGCGTCAACGCCGTTGCCGCGCCGAACGCCACCACCACGCAGGTCAACGGGTGGGTCCGACGCCACAGCAGCGCGGGCGCGAGGCCGACCGCAACGATCGTCGCCATCGCCCGCCAGCTGACGTCGTCGAGGAGGAGCCCCTCGCATAGCGCCGCGATCATCAGCACTCCGACGAGCAGCCAGTCGCGCGGGACGCGGGCGGGAGGATCGGCGGCGCGAGGCTCGGCCCAGAGCGACCGGAGAACGTCGGTAATCACAGCGCCAACCCTAGGCATCGTCGAGGGTCGTGCGGACCGCCCAAAGGAACGGGACTCGTCTCCTCCCAAAGAACGAGGAAGGTCCGGCCTCGATGCCGATGCCCTCGGACCGGCAATTCGCGAGCGTTGGGGTCACACGAACCAAGAGCCCGAACGGCTCTCCCGAAAGGAACGACAGTGAGTACTTCGATGACCGACACCCCGATCACTCGCCCCAGCCAGACCGAGCTGCATGATCCGCCGATGCCGGTCCGGGCCACCCTGGCCGCAGCGTGGACGAGCTTCATGTTCCTCTACATCTACGTCGACTACCTCGGCTTGTACACGCCCGGCTACATCGACGACATCCGCTCCGGGGTGGTCTGGGAGTTCACCCTCAACCAGACCTTCGTCGTCGCCGGGCTCGCCCTCATCGCGATCCCGACGTTCATGATCGTGCTCTCGATGGCGCTACCCGCGCGGGCCAGCCGCATGGTCAACCTCGTGGTGGCCGCGCTCTACATCCCCGTCTCCGCGTTCAACGCGGTCGGTGAGGACTGGGTGTACTTCTACGGCCTCGGCGTTGTCCTCGAACTAGCCCTGCTGGCCTTCATCCTCCGCGCCGCCTGGACCTGGCCTCGCACGCGCTGACGACCGCGCGAAGGGCCCGCGCTAGGCAGATGCGCGCGGATCACGTCCGCTCAGAGGTCAGCTGGTCCAAGGCTTGAGTGCGAGGGCGAGGCAGCCGAGGGCGAAGATCACCGCGCCGGAGATCAGACAGACCCATCGCATGCGGGACTTGAAGACCAGAGTCAGGCCGGCGAAGAACAGCGAGATCGAGAAGATGACCGACGCTAGTGAGAAGCCGTCGCCGGTGGCGTTGGCCTTCCGTCCCTCGGCGAACTTCACGTCGGCGTCGTCGAACTCCTCGGCGCTTGCGGAGAAGACTTCCTCGTCGTAGCTCTCCTCGAGGTCCACTTCGAGAGCGGCTTCGAGGTCGGAGGGTGAGATCAGGGCGTCGGCCTCCCCCGCATCTGCCGAGTGACGGACCGTGGCGGGCAAGCCGAGCTCGGCATAGGCCACGTCGCTCAGGCGGTAGAGGTAGAGGTAGCTGGCCAGTTCGAACGAGCGTTCCGCCTCGACCTCATCGGAGGTTTCGAGGCCCGTCCAGATCGCCTTCTTGGCCTCGATGTCGACCTGGCTGTCGGTCATGTAGGTGGTGAGTTCGTCGCTGAAGGTGCTGTTCGCGGCCGTGCTCATGACGCTGGATTCGCCGTACGCCTCCACGCTCTTGCCGCCCCACAGCGACTCTTGGTACGTCGCCAGCGCGGCGCCGATCGCCGCGGCGCCGAGCAGCAGCGCGACGAACAACTCGAAGCGGTCAGTCAGGGACTGTGCGGGCGCGCTGCCGCTTCCACCGGTTTCAGACATGCGGGAATCGTACGAAGTGCCACCGGATGATCACCCAATCGCCGACCCGGTCACAGTCGCCGATGCCGACCGAGTGCTCCCCGCAAGTCAGCACCTCCGGTGGAAGCTGAGCCGGCCATCGGGTCCGCGCCGGGATGAGTACGCCGGGTCGTGGGCGCGCCGATGGTGGTGCCGGCATAGCAGCAGAGCATTGGCGAGGTCCGTCGTGCCGCCGCGACTCCACGGGTCGGGATGGTGGGCCTCTGTCCACGTGCCCGGGATTGAGCAGCCCTCCGCACGGCAGGTGCCGTCGCGCAGCAGCAATGCCTTGCGCTGGGCCGTCGAGAAGAGCCGACGAGTGCGGCCGAGGTCGAGTGGCTCGGATGGTCCACCGAGGACCACCGGGATGATTCCGCTCATGCAGGCGAGCCGGCGGGCCTCGCCGCCACTGATCGCGTCGGCCGCCTCGGCATCTCCAGGGATGTGGCCGCCGGTGAGGACCTGAGCGCTCGCCAGTTCGGCGCGCAGGGAGTCTAGGCTGACCGTCACCAGCAAGGTGGTCGCGTCGCCGGCGTGAATCGGCAGCCGGTGGGTGTCGACGGCTTCGAGGAAAGCAACGAATGCGTCCCCGAGCCTGCGTGGATAGGGCAATCGGAGGAACGGATCTCCCTGCTCCGCCGCCGAAACCTGGGCATCCGAGGCCACGACCGGCGGCTTGCGCGGGTTGGTGAACGCCTCCAGGTAGTGCGCCAGCCTGGTGGCCGCCAAGTCAGGGATCTGACCGCTGAGCCGGGTGGTGCCGTCACCATTGCGGCGCAGGCTGAGCTTGGCCTGATGAGAGGCATCCGCCTCGAGCGCGGCTAGACGCCGGGCCTCCGCAGCGTCCGCCATCTCTGGGGCGATCACTTCGAGGACGCGCCGCCCGAGGCGGGTCAACTCCCGCGGTCCGAAGTCAGCGCAAAAGCCGACCAAGGTCCGCTCCGCCAAGGATCGAGTGTCGGCGTCCGCGTCGGCGGGCAGTGCATCGAGAGCCCGGGCAACGATCGCGCCTTGAGCGGGATTGACTGCCCCCTCACGTAAACCCGCGGCCAGCTCGCTGTAGACCCGATCGATTCCGTCGGCGAGCCAAGCGTCACGCCGCGCATCCTCATAGCGAGTGCGCGTCTGCGCCGCCATCCAGGAGGCGATATCGCGTGAACCCGTCTGGGCAACGACGTCCTCTGCCGCAGCCATCACCCGCAACCGGAGCTCGACCAATTGAGACTCGACCCGCACGAGCTCGCGCAACGCCGAGGCCTTCTCCTCCACGGTCATGAAGGTGGGATTCACGGTGCTGACGTCTTTGAGCACCTCGGCCAGCGAATCGGCCGCGGCGATGATCGGGTGTGGCATCTGCACGACCTCCTTCCGAAGTGCAGACAACAAGAACATGCATGAAGAACAGTGCTTGTCGTCGCTCTTGGAGGCCGAGGCGGCTATTACTTACCCTCGCGACTGAGAGTGTTCCTCACCGGGAAGGCGCAGCCAAAGAGACTGGCCCGGGGAGTACTTACCTCTACATTGACGCTAGCAGACCAATCTAATTCGCACAAGTGTTCGTTTCCATCTTCTTCAGCTCGCCCCTCTCATCCGCCCCGCCTCGCTACAGTGGCCCGATGGCAAACCTGAGGAAGGTCCAGGTCACCTTCGACTGCGCCGAGCCCGAGAAGGTCGCTCGTTTCTGGTGCGAGGTTCTGGGCTACGAATACCCGCCGCCACCCCCCGGCTTCGATTCCTGGCAGCAACTGGACGCGACGCTTCCACCCGAGACCCAGGGGTCATGGTGGGCATGCGAGGACCCGACCGGTGTCGGCCCAAGGCTCTTCTTCCAGCGCGTCCCGGAGGGCAAGGTCGCCAAGAACCGCGTCCATATCGACGTACGTGTCGGCACCGGCCTGGTCGGCGCGGAACGCCTTGCCGCCCTCGAAGTCGAGTCCGAACGATTGGTCGCGCTGGGGGCCACCCAGGTCGAGATCTTGTATGCCGACCAATACAACGAGTCGTGCATCGTGATGCGAGACGTCGAGGGCAACGAGTTCTGTCTGGACTGACGCCCTCGGGCAGGACCCGCCGCTCGGTCACTGCGGCACTGGGACCCGAATGAACTTCGGCCGATACAGGAACGGATCGTCCAACACCGCGCCGAGATCGCTGCTGTTGCGGCTGTAGGAAACGACGATCGACCCCGGCCGACGAAGCAGGAACGGGTGGGCCAACGGCATATAACGCAACTCGCCATCGGCCACTGGGTCGGATCCGTCCCGGGGTCCGGAAGCTGACCGAGGCCGATCGGCCGCTGGCTGGTGGCGCCGATGTTGCCCGGCAGCTTGGGGTCAGCAAGCAGACGCACTTCCGGTGGCGCGACCAGTTCGGGGGTCTGAAGGCCGAGGACGCCAAGCGCCTGAAGGAACTGGAGAAGGAGAATGCCCGGCTCAAGCGGCTGCTGGCCGAGGCCGAGTTGGAGAAGGACGCGTTGCGGGAGATCGCGAAGGGGAATTGTAGGTCCGGCCCGCCGACGGGCGGCCGTGCACCATCTCCAGCGGGTGCTGGGGCTGAGTGAGCGGTTCGCCTGTCGGGTGGTCGGGCAGCCCCGATCCACCCAGCGTCACACTCCACCGGCGCAGACGCCGGCAGACCCGGATCAGGCGCTGAGGGAGTGGCTACGCCGCTTCGCCGGGAAGCATTCGCGGTGGGGCCACCGCCCTGGCCGC
The DNA here is from genome assembly GCA_037046605.1 of Nocardioides sp. Lineage (GTDB taxonomy): Bacteria > Actinomycetota > Actinomycetes > Propionibacteriales > Nocardioidaceae > Nocardioides. Next base: position 127,197 of record JBAOHF010000026.1, on the reverse strand, counting down.
GCCGAGGGCTGGTGCGTGAACCGCCGAAGGACTACGCGCACGTCACATCGGGATCATCACCCTGCATGAGAACCTCGACACCACCACTCCAACCGGGCAGTTCATCTTCACCGTCTTCGCCGCACTCGAACGCGACCTCATCCGCGACCGCACCAAAGCCGGCCTAGCCGCCGCACGCTCCCAAGGCCGCCTCGGCGGCCGCCACACCCTCATCACCCCAGAACGCCAACAAGCCATCAACACCCTCACCAACCAAGGACTCACCGTCACCCAAATCGCCCGCGCAATCGGCGTATCCCGAGGAACCAGCTACCGCCACCAACCCAACCAGCGGCGGCTGGCATAACGGTTCCTCAAGTCAGTGGGTTGATAGTCGCACTGCGCGCCGCGGCGGCGGACAGGGGGCGCGCTACGCCCCACCCGACCGGCACGGATCGCCAGTCCGGCGAGACAGAGATGTCTTCCGACTCCAAGACTCGCGCGGCATTGTTATAGGCCGCTCAAAGCGCGTTCCATATTCTTCGACCACAAGGTGCCGCGAACGCACAGAGGATGACCCCGAGTTGAAACCAACCGCAGGCAAGAGCAAAAAAGTAGATTCTCAAATTCTCCGCCCTAATTCCAATCATAAAAATTGCGAGCAATAGGATTACAAAGACTGCGACCGCGTAGGCGGCTGGGCTGGGAGCGTCGGATGTTCGCGATGATCGATCTAATACTAATCCCGCAAGGAGGCCGCCAAGGGTGGCGAGAAGCATGAGTGAGTAGGTCCACATACTCGCGGATTGTATGTAGCATAAATACCAAAGACCGAAGAATAGAAAGGCCAGAATCGGGAGTCCAGTCACGAGCCGTTTGATCGACAGCTGAACCGGGTATAGGCCACCATAGGTGACAAGGAAACGTCTTCGATCGTCCCTTCTCGCGATCCTTTTGCGCTGCTCATTCTTGCTGAGCCGTGAGCTCCTTTTGATTAGACTCTCCCTTTCTACTGGTCATGACCAAAGTCCGTCGAATACACCGACTAGGTCGGAGGCTACGTCTTGGGTGAAAGAAGCGACCGCACCCCCGCTTTTAGTTTCGAGGAAGACGCCGAGGCCCGCATCGACGGCCGCGCCTGCAATGGCTCCTGCAAATGGCCCTAGCGCGATAGTTACAGCTGCCCCCACTGCTATAGAGCCACCAGCTCGAAGAGCTGTTTTCGTGATCGCGTCTGCCCTACTGTCCCCATCCTCGACGTAACCATGATATGTCCAAGCAGACCCCGCGCTGGCGAGCGCGCCACCAGCGGCGCGATTGCGCAGGTCGCGCGTGACCTCGGTGTGAACGAGGGCACATTGGGTAACTAGGTGGCCCGTGCGCGCGAGGCTGCTGAGGGCACCCGGGGGTTGTCGAAGGACGACGTCGAAGAGCTCAATCGGCTGCGTGCTGAGAACGCCGAGCTGCGGATGGAGCGTCATGTCCTCACGCGGTTACGCACTCTCCACCGCCCCGCTGGTGCGTGCCGGGCTCGGTTTCGCAGCCGCGCTCGGCATCGTCTTCGCCGCTGACACTCTCTAGATCCTCGTGATGGAGATCGTGGACAACCTGGTGATGGTGGTGATCTCCGGGGCCATGGATGCCGGTCTGACGAGCCCGCTCTTCTGGTCTCGATGGCGCTGGCCCAAGTCGCCGCTTTCGCGGCGGCGTTCCCCGTCAATCGCGCGCTGATCGACAAAGGCAAGGGCCACGCGCTCACCCATCGATTCCACCATCCGGAGCACCACAACGGTCACCACGCCTGAGCCCCGGCGATCCTTGTGCCGGGATCGGTCAGGAGCCCTCGGGCAGGCGCAGCGTGTCCCATGACGTACGCCGGATCGGACCGCACCCGCGGCCGCCAGCCGGGGCCCGGCAGGTCAGCCGCAGATCGTCGACCTGCACGGCATACAAGCGATAGCGTGCCGGCCCGGATCCGACTGCGAAGCTGAAGGCGTAGCCCGGCCGCCCGGCCAGATAGCGCGAGGTGAACATGATGGACTCCTGATCCACCTCGACCGAGAACTGATCAAGAGACGCACGGAAGTCTTGAAGCGACTCCGAGGTCAGCATGACCTCGACGACCGACGCGCGGCCCGAGCCCGCCCGCGAGCGACAACTCGTGACCCCATGGGGATCGGTTAGCGGCACGAGCGGACGCCACCACGACGGCAGGTAGATCGAGACCTGCAACACCCGCCCCGAAGCGGCTTTCACGGTGCAGTGCGACTCGGTGAAGCCGGGCGGCGGCCGCACCGCCTCGGAGCCGGGAGGACGGAATCGCACGCCCGCCTCAAGGCGCAACGAGGCGATGAAACCGGCCAGATCCCGCTCGCATCGCACACCCCGCGGAGCCGCACAGTCAGTGCGGACGTCTCCACTTTGCTGCACGAACCTGCGGAAAGGAGTGCCGTCACCGGCGGCCTCGTAGACCAATCGGTCGCCCGACAGCCCGCCGTACATCTCCACATCCGTGGTCAGCTCGTGGAAGAAGATCTGCTCGTCGCCGGTCGTGTCGAGCCACTGGCCGACATTCTCCGTCTCGAACGCGGCCATCGACTCCTCGACCATGCTCACGGAGAGGACCGGATCGTGCTTGCCGTCGGACTCCCGCAGCATGCAGACGTCCGGCTCATCCCCTGGGCCGTGCCCGAAGACCCAGCCGTCATCGACGAGCGCGGTCACCTCCGTGCCTGTCTTCGAAGCACGCGTCGCAATCAGGAGGCACGATTCCTGGTGTTGCCCAGCCGTCGGGGTCGGCGCCGGATCGGAGGAGGAGCGAGACTGCGAGCAGCTCACGAGCAGAGCGGCCAACGTCGCACCAACCGCCAGCACGACCGTTGATCGCCCTGCTGATCGGCGAGTGGATCGAAGCCTGGATCGCACCACCGAGTCACCATCCCGTCTCATCTCGCCATCCTGGCCTACCTACACTCGCATGCATGCTGTCTGAGGAGTTTGCTCACCCGATCACCGCACGGGCCGACGCGCTCGGCGTGACCGTGGAAGTCGGTGGCGTCGAGCTGGTCGACAGCCTGGAGCCGCTGTGGCTCTCGCTCTTCGAACACCATCGCGCGGTGATGCAGGTGCCGCTTCCGGTGATCGACCGCGGCGAGACGTGGGGACGGCGCCGAAGTGTCTACCTCCACCATCTGGCGACGGATGAGGGCTTCATCTATCTGGTACGGCGGGGAGGCAAGCCGGTCGGGTACGCCATGGTCTATCTTCGCCCGGGATACGACGACACGTGGGTTAGCGGTGCCCGGATCGCGGAGGTCGAGTCCCTGGCAGTGCTCCCCGAGGAGCGAGGTCACGGGCTGGGCACGCTGCTCCTCGATGCCGTCGAAGACCGCTTGGCCAGAACCGGCGTGGATGACCTGCGGCTCAGCGTGGTCGTCGGCAACGACGAGTCGCTCGCCTTCTATCGCAAGCGCGGAATGGTCCCCACCCTGACGATCATGGGGGCTCGCGGCTTGAAGGCGGCGACGCACGCCCAGCCAGGAAATGGAGCTGCCGGGGGCAGCTGAGGCGACTAGCGTTCTCGGGATGATGGATGAGCAGACGCTGCGGCGTTTCGTCTCCAAGGAGGGGCGGATCCTGACGATCCCCACCAAGCACATCAAGCGACTGGCATTCCTGGCCTGGCTGGTGCAGGACTTCGAGGAGGGTGTTCGCTACCCCGAGACCGAGGTCAATCGCACGTTGCTGCGGCGCCACGAGGACTGCGCCGCACTCCGCCGTTACTTGGTGGAGATGGGCTTCATGGCGAGGGACGGCGGCAGCTATTGGCGCACCGATCCAACTACCTGGCCCACCAGCGCAAGCTGAGCCTGACGCCGCCAAGGACATGAGCACCGCCAGCCACCCCGGGCAGCACAGAGGCCCCTGAGCCGGCATACTCAGGGGCCTCTGGTCGGGGCTGGATCCCCCGACCGTTCAACCAGGAACGGACCGAGAGATCGAGCCAGCCGCCGGATGGGGATTCGGCGACGAGCTTCATGAGTGGATCCGCCGCAGAACGAATCCGGCGATAGGGGTCGCCCCGCGCTCTCCCCATCGCACATCTGTTGTCACCAGAAAGGGCTACTCCGCACCGGGTCGACAGCGACGTGCATCTCGGGTCAGAGATGGATGCCGAAGACGATTCACCCGGGAATTGGAGGTGAGTGACTCAGACGAATGCCTGAGCGGCCCGAAAATGTCGGGGGGCGCGATCAGGCAGCGAGAACGAGCGGCGGGCCGCGTCTGACGACGCTGCGAGCCAGGGCCGGCAGATGTGCCGGGAAACCAGGGGTGTCCGGAAGAACCGAAACCCGGCCGAGAGGAGCCATCGCGGGCAGGCGCCGCAAGGCGAGCAGGGCGAGGAGCAACGGTCGCAGCACGATGACTGCCACAGAGTGCAGGACGCTCCACAAGGCCCGCTCTCCCACCGCGAGCCACAGCGCGACGCCGGTTGCCGCGACGAAATGGGCCATCATCATCGGCGCGTGCGCGCCGAGGTCGGCCACCATCGCCCCCGCAGTCGAGGAAAGTCCATCGGCAGTCCACACGATCGGCTGCGCCGGCTCGTCGGCATGACCGGACATCACCGACAAGACGACGTGGATCACGGTCTGCCCACCGGCGACGAAGCCGACCAGGAGGCCGATCGAAGCAGCGCGTCCCAGGACGGCAGCCGAGAGCAGGACGCTGCAGCCCATCAGCGTGGCCATTGACACGGCCGACGGGAGCAGGCCCCCGGCGGTCGCGTGGGCGACGGTGCCGGTCAGCACGGTGACGCCGCCGAGCAGCACAGCACGGAGCCAGCGCAAGGCTTGACTCGCCGGTGCCGAGCAGACGTTCACGCGGTGCATACTGCCAGACCCCACCCAGTCGCGATAGACGACCCGGCACGCAGCGTGTCACCATTTTCCGACCAGAGCGGGATTTCCCGCAGCCTGGAGGTCTCAGGCGCCCCAGAAGACCCGCTCGACCACCTGATGCGCTTGACGGGTGGTGCGGAGGTAGTCGTTGACCATCCGCTCGGAGTCGCCAGTGGCATAGCCGAGCAGCGATGCCACCGCGGCGCGTTCGCGAGGCTCGCTCGAGAGCTGGTCGGAGGGTCTACCCCGGACCAACGTGGTTGCGTTGCGCAGCCTGCTGACCAAGCGCCAAGAGTTCGACAATGCCTCTGCATCCTCTGGCGCGATCAAGCCTGCCTCGGCTGCGGCGGACAGTGCCTCCAGGGTGCGCGGTGTGCGCAGCGTGGAGTACGCCGCAGCGTGCTGCAGTTGCAGCAGTTGCACGGTCCACTCCACATCGGCCAATCCGCCACGCCCCAGTTTCAAGTGGGTCTTGGGATCGGCGCCCCGAGGCAGTCGCTCGGTGTCCACCCGCGCCTTGATCCGAAGTACCTCGGCCAGTTCGGCGCCGCTCAGACCCTGCTCGGGATAACGCAGGGGGTCCACCATCTGGGTGAACCGTTCCCGAAGGCCCGGATCCCCAACCGCGGCATCGGCGCGCAGCAATGCCTGGGACTCCCACACCGCCGACCACCCGGCGTAGTAGGCCCGATAGGAATCCAAGGTGCGCACCAGCGGTCCCTGGCGGCCCTCGGGGCGCAAGTCGGCGTCCACCTCGAGGGCAGGGTCGGTGCCGGGAAGCTGAAGGAGTCGACGCAACTCGTTGGCAACGGCCATCGCGTAACTCGACGCTGCATGCGCGTCGGCGCCAGCCACCGGCTCGTGCACGAACAACACGTCGGCATCGCTGCCGTAGGACAGCTCGAACCCCCCGTAGCGGCCCATCGCGACGATCGCCAGTCGCGTGGGCGCCTCGTCGAGTCCTCGCGCCGCGAGCACTGCCCGGCCCGCGACCTCCAAGGTCGCCTCCAGGGTGGCATCGGTGATCCGCGACAGCGCGACGCCGATCTCGGCCACATCGGCCTCGCCCATCAGGTCGGCGACCGCGGTCCGCAGCAGTTCGCGCCGGCGTACGCCGCGGATCTGGCGGACCGCAACCTCGGCGTCGGTTTGGCGAATCGACAGCGAGCGCATCTCGGTCGCCAGCACCTCCGACCGTGGGAGGGCGAGCTCTTCGCCCAGGAGCCGCACACCCTGGGGCTCGCGTTCGAGCAGATCGGTGGCGTAGCGGGAGGCGGCCAGGACGCGCGCCAGGCGCTGGGCGACTTGGCCCTCATCGCGCAGCATCTTGAGGTACCACGGCGTGGATCCGAGCGACTCGCTGATCCGGCGGAAGCCGAACAAGCCCCCATCCGGGTCCGGTGCGTCGGCAAACCAGCCCAACATGACCGGCACGAGCGTCCGTTGGATCGAGGCGGTGCGCGACAACCCGCTGGTGAGTGCTTCGAGGTGTCGCAGAGCCGCGTCAGGATCGGCGTACCCGAGAGCGACCAGTCGCTCCTTGGCAGCCGCCGGCGACAACGTGGACTCATCCCCCGGCAATTGGGCGACAGCCGCCAGCAACGGGCGATAGAACAGCTTCTCGTGCAGCCGCCGGACCTCGCGCCGATGGCCTTCCCATTCGCGCTCCAGGGCCTGCACCGGGTCCTTCAGATGGCCGAGGGAACGGCCCAGACGGCGCAACTCCTCCTCGTCATCGGGTACGACGTGGGTACGCCGCAGCCGACGCAGTTGGATGCGGTGCTCCAGGGTGCGTAGGTAGGCATAAGCCCGGTGCAGCGCCTCGCCGTCCTCGCGGCCGACGTAGCCGCCGCGGGTCAGCTCGGCCAACGCCGTAAGGGTGGCCGGCGACCGCACGGTTTCATCGGTGCGACCGTGCACCAGCTGCAGCAGCTGCACCGCGAACTCGACATCGCGCAACCCACCGCTGCCCAGCTTCAACTGTCGGGCGGCCTCGGCCGTGGGAATGTTGTCGAGCACCCGTCGGCGCATCGCCTGGACGTCCTCGACGAAGCCCTCGCGCCCGGCCGCGGACCAGACGAACGGCGCGATCGCCTCCAGATAGGCGGCGCCCAGCTCGGTGTCCCCCGCCACCGGACGGGCCTTCAACAGCGCCTGGAACTCCCAGGTCTTGGCCCAGCGCTCGTAGTAGCCGACATGGCTGGCGACCGTCCGCACGAGTGGTCCGGCTTTGCCCTCGGGACGGAGCGCGGCGTCGACCGGCCAGATCGTGCCCTCCGCGGTGTGCACCGAGCAGATCTGCATCAGCGCGGCCGCCAGTTGGCTGGCCGCGCGTTGGGCGACCGAATCCGCGACCCCCTCAACCGGCTCGTAGGCGAAGACCACGTCGACATCACTGACGTAGTTGAGTTCGTGGCCACCGCACTTGCCCATGGCGATCACCGCGAGGCGGGTCGTGTCGGCCGGCTCGCCGATCCTCGAGCGGGCCACCGCCAGCGCGGCCTCCAAAGTGGCCCCAGCTAGATCGGAGAGCTCGGCGGCGACGTCTTCCAGGCCCAGATGGTGGGAGAGGTCGCGGGCGGCCAAGCGGGTCAGCCAGCGTCGGTATTCCACGCGCAAGGCGTCGGTGGCAGCGGCCTCGTCGAGAGTGGATCGAGGCGACGGATCGGCCGGCTCTGCTCCGACTGCCCGCAACATCGCTGCCCGGACGACGTAGGCGGGGGGCCGGGTCGATCCGAGCTCCGGATCGGCGAGCTCCCGCCACTGCTCGGGGTGGCGCACCAGGTGTTCGCCCAACGCTTGGCTGGCGCCCAGCACGCACAGCAGGCGCATGGCCGTGCCTTCGTCGCCGGAGACGCTGTCCAGGAACGCCGACCTGTTGGCGCCGCCGGCCTCCAGCGAGGCGGCGAGCTCCGCCAGGAGGCCGAGGGCCTGATCGGGGTCGGCAGTGCGACCGAGCAGCGGAACGAGCGGGGCCACGGTCTCGCCCAGCTCGGCGAGCAGCGTCTGCGCTCGCGTCGTGTCCAAGAAGCCCAGTCGGATCAGGTTCCCCTTGGAGGTGACGGCGAGATCGCGGGTCATTGTCGGTTGATCAGGTCCGCGAAGGAGTTCGCGAGGTGCCGCCAGGTGCCGACGAGACTCGGCTGGGCCTCGGCGATCTCTGCGAGCCGCTGCTCGGTCTCCTCGTCGAGCTCGAGGCCCTCATCGACAACCAGGTCGACGGTCTGAGCCCACCGTCGTACGAGCGGTTCGTCGACCTCCGGGTGGAACTGCACCCCCCAGATGCTCGGCGCGTGCCGGGCGATCTGGATCTCCCCACCGGGCGCGGTCGCGAGCAAGGTGGCGCCGGGTGGCAGCTCGCCGACCACGTCGTCGTTCCAGTGAATGCCTCGCGGCTGCGCCACCGCCCCGGACACCACGCGGCCGAACATCGGGTCGTCGGCCGCCGCGGCAGCGAAGCCCACCTCCACCAAGCCGAACTGTCGGCCCGCGGGATTGCGGCCCACATGGCCGCCGAGCGCAACCGCGGCCACCTGGTGACCCAAGCAGATTCCCAGCGTGGGTACGCCGTCGCTCGCTGCCTCGCGGATCAACTGCTTGACCCCGCTCAGCCAGCGCACCTCCTCGTCGTGATGGGCACTCATCCAGCCGCCCATCACCAGGAACCCCGCATATCCGGCCAATGTCTCCGGAAGCGGTTGATCGTCCCATGCCTGCACCACGTGCAGGGCTAGGCCGCGTTCCTCCAGCCAACTGCCGAACTGAGCGGGCGGATCGTCCGGCTCGTGCTCGACGACCAGGATCCGTTGAGTGCTCACCGTCGGCTCCTCGCTAGTCGACCGCGGCGGTGCCACCGGCGCCACCCAGGGGTTCGTCGGCGGTCTTGTCCGGCCACAGCGACAGACCGACAAGCACCAGGCCAGCGGCAGTGATCAAGATGCCCACCAACGGCATGCCCCGGAAGGAGACAGCTTCGAAGACCAGTAGCCCACCCAGGAAGGTGCCGAGCAGGCGCAAGGTGGCGTTGCGCCGAGCGGCAAATCTCACGGTCAGGCCGGCCAGCACCACTTGCGCGAGAGTTACCGGAAGCACGAAGAGGCTGAGGTAGCTGCGCACGTGCACGATGCCCGTGTCGTCGTTGTTGCGGAACTTGACCAGGATGAAGATCGCCCACAAAGCGAGCAGGATCGCCTGGAAGAGCACCGCCAAGGCGATCGCTCGGATCTGACGTGCCCGCGCGGGGCCGTAGATGACTTCGCGGCGGTTCGAGGCGTCGTAGCTCACAAGACCGGGAGCATAGTGTCCCGCTCGAACTGCGTGACCTCGCGGCTGTAGGAATTCCACTCCGCCCGCTTGTTACGCAGGAAGAAGTCGAACACGTGCTCGCCGAGGGTGTCTGCGAGCAGTTCGCTCTCCTCCGCCACCCGGGTCGCTTCGTAGAGGCTGCGCGGCAGCGGATCGATGCCGAGAGCCTTACGCTCTCGCTCGCTGAGCGCCCAGACGTCGTCCTCGGCCTCGCGCGGCAGTTCGTAACCCTCCTCGATGCCCTTCATGCCGGCCGCGAGCACCACCGCGAATGCGAGGTAGGGGTTGCAGGCGGCGTCGATGGTGCGTAGTTCGATGCGTGTGGACTGGCCCTTGTTGGGCTTGTACATCGGCACCCGCACCATCGCGGAGCGGTTGTTATGGCCCCAGCAGATGTACGGCGGGGCCTCGCCACCACCTTGCAGGCGCTTGTAGGAGTTGACCCACTGATTGGTGACTGCGGTGATCTCGGCGGCATGGGTGCAGGATGCCGGCGATGAAGGCTCGCCCGGTGCCGGACAGTTGATATTCGGCGCCTCCCTCGAAGAAGGCATTGCGGTCGCCTTCGAAGAGGCTCACGTGCGTGTGCATGCCCGAACCCGGGTGGTCGGTAAAGGGCTTGGGCATGAAGCTCGCCCAGATCCCCTGACTCAGCGCCACCTCACGCACCACTGTGCGGAAGGTCATGATGTTGTCGGCCGTCGTCAGGGCGTCGGCATAGCGGAGGTCGATCTCGTTCTGGCCGGGGCCGCCCTCGTGATGGCTGAACTCCACCGAGATCCCCATGGATTCGAGCATGGTGATCGCCGAACGACGGAAGTCGGCGCCGTAGTGCTGGGCGGTGTGGTCGAAGTAGCCGCTGCGGTCCACCGGGACGGGCGCGGCTCCCGGCTCGGGCTCGCCTTTGAAGAGGTAGAACTCGATCTCGGGGTGGGTGTAGAACGTGAACCCCTTCTCGGCCGCACGGGTCAGCGTGCGCTTCAGCACGAACCGCGGATCGGCGTAGGACGGGCTCTGATCGGGCATCACGATGTCGCAGAACATCCGCGCGGTGGCCGGTCCCTCGGTGCGCCAAGGGAGCACCTGGAAGGTGGCCGGGTCGGGCTTCGCGAGCATGTCGGACTCGTAGATGCGCGCGAACCCCTCGATGGCCGAGCCGTCGAAGCCGATGCCCTCTTCGAAGGCACCTTCGAGCTCGGCGGGGGCCACTGCAACCGACTTCAAGAACCCCAGGACATCGGTGAACCAGAGTCGCACGAAGCGCACATCGCGCTCCTCCAACGCCCTCAGGACAAAGTCCTCCTGCTTACCCATACAGGCAGTCTGCCTCAGCGATGTTTCGGCGCGGTTACGGCCTCGGGGGTGTCAGCGCACCGGCTGTTGGAGCTCGATCACCCAGTCGGCGGCGAAGTCCCGGGAGGGCTCGAGGTAGACCTCGCGGAAGATGCCGGTGGGAGTGTCACCGGCGGCCGCGATCTGATCGCGGAGCTCCTGCCACGCATCCAGGATCCCCGATAGCGGCCCACGGTAGGTGGCCGACCAACCGCGGGGGCTGCCCGCCAAGGTGACGTTGGTCAGGCCGAAGGCGGCGGGTTCGGCCAGCGGAGTGTCCAGGCCGGCGCCGAAGGTCATCTGGCCCCCCTCGCGCTCGCCCCCGCCGTCGCCCCCGTCGCCGCCGTCGTACCACGCCATCGGCGTTCCCGCCGGTGTGCCGGCGGCACCGTAAGCCGCATAGACCCGGTCGAACATCCGGCCCACGTGCCGGACGACCTCGTCGCGATCGGCGACCGTGAGGCTCTTGCAGGTCAGCGTTACGCCCGGGATCGGTGCCTGGTCGATGCGGATCCTCATGCTGGCTCCTCGGTAGGGACGGCGCGGTCGATCTCGGCCAGCCAGGCCGCCGCGGACGCATCCGACGGCATCCGCCAGTCGCCGCGTGGGGACATCGTTCCGCCGGCGGAGACCTTGGGGCCGTTGGGCAGCGCCGAGCGCTTGAACTGGCTGGAGAAGAAGCGCTTGACGAAGACGACCAGCCACTTGCGGATCGTGGGCAGGTCATAGGCTGCCCGGCCGTCCTCGGCGAAGCCCGGCGGCCACTCCCCTGCTGCGGCGTCACGCCAGGCGTGCCAAGCGAGGAAGGCGATCTTGGAAGGCCGATAGCCGCGGCGCACCACGTGGTAGAGCGTGAAGTCCTGCAGCGCGTAGGGGCCGACGGAATCTTCGGTCGCCTGCGGTTTGACGCCCTCCTGGGTCGGGATCAACTCCGGGGTGATCTCCTGCCCCAGAATCTCTGTCAGCACCTCACCGGTGGCGGGATCGAACTGATCGGTGCTGATCACCCAGCGGATGAGGTGTTGGATCAAGGTCTTGGGCACGCCGGCATTGACGTTGTAGTGCGACATCTGGTCGCCCACACCGTAGGTGCACCAGCCGAGAGCGAGTTCGGAGAGGTCTCCGGTGCCGAGCACGATGCCGCCCCGGTGGTTGGCGAGCCGGAAGAGGTAGTCGGTGCGCAAGCCGGCCTGAACGTTCTCGTAGGTCACGTCGTAGACCGGCTCCCCGGCGGCGGCCGGGTGGTCGAGGTCGGTGAGCAGTTGCTGCGCGGCGGGGCGGATGTCGATCTCGGCGAAGGTGACGCCCAGCGACGTACCGAGACGGGTGGCCCGGTCCTTGGTCTCGTGCCCGGTTGCGAAGCCGGGCATCGTGAAGGCGTGGATGTCGGTGCGTGGCCGGCCCAATCTGTCCATCGCCTTGGCCGCGACGATGAGGGCATGGGTCGAGTCCAAGCCGCCGGACACCCCGATCACGATCTTGGGCTGCCCGATAGCTGTCATCCGCTGCTCCAAGCCGGAGACCTGGATGTTGTAGGCCTCGTAGCAGTCCTGCGCCAGCCGGGCGGCGTCGTCGGGCACGAAGGGGAACCGATCGACCTTGCGATGCAGCCCCACATCGCCGGCTGGCGGTGAGAGCTCGAAGCCGATCACACGGAAGGCATCGACACGGTCGGCGTGGGTACGCCGATTGTCGTCGTGGGTGCCTTGGCGCAGCCGCTCCTGTCGGAGCCGATCCAAGTCGACATCGGCGATCGCGCGGCGGGGGCCGTCCGGAAAGCGGTCGGTCTCAGCGAGCAAGTCGCCGGCTTCGTAGATCAGGGTCTGCCCGTCCCAGGAGAGGTCGGTGGTGGACTCGCCCTGCCCGGCCGCGGCGTAGAGATAGGCAGCGTTGCACCTGGCGCTGGCCGAGCGCACCAGGAGGCGGCGATCCTCGGCCCGCGCCACCGTGATCGGTGAGCCGGAGAGGTTGGCCAGCACCGTAGCGCCGGCGAGCGCGGCTTCCGCGGAAGGCGGGATAGGCACCCACATGTCCTCGCACACCTCGACGTGCACGGCGAAGCCCGGAAGGTCCTCCGCGGTGAAGATCAAGTCGGGACCGAGGGGCACGTCCTGACCCAGCAAGTGCAGGCTTTCCCAGCGCCGGTCGTCCCCTGGGCCGAAGTGGCGACGTTCGTAGAACTCCCGGTAGGTCGGCAGGTACGACTTCGGCGCCACGCCCAGGACCACACCGCGATGAATCACCACTGCGCAGTTGAGAATGCGGTTGCCGTGCACCAGCGGCGCACCAACGACCAATACCGGCAGCAGGTCTCGCGACCCTTCGACGATGCTCGCCAATCCCTCCAGCACCGAGTCGAGCAAGGTGTCCTGCATGACCAGGTCGTCGATGGCGTAACCGCACAGGGACAGCTCCGGGAACACCGCTAGCGCGACCGCGTCGTCATGACACAGGCGAGCCTGCTCGAGGATGCGGGCGGAGTTGGTGGCCGGATCGGCGATCGCGACCGGCACCGTGCAGGCGGCTACCCGAGCGAACCCGTGGGCGTAGACGGAGGTGAAATCCACCTCCGCATCCTCTCATCCGAGAGGCGGATCAGCCTTCCGCGGCCTCGTCGTCCTGCGCGTCGACGGCCTCGACCACGTCGGCGGCCTCGTCGACATCGGCTTCGGCAGCCTCGACGACCTCATCGACCTCACCCGAGGCGTCCGCGGCAACGGCTTCCGCGTCGCCGACCAGGCCACCGGTGCGCAGCACCAGATCCGCTGGGGCGACATTGGTCAGGGTCGCGAGCATCTGCCGCACGTTGGTCAGCTGCACGTTGATGCTGTCGCGTCGCTGGGTTGCAGCCACCAGTTCCCGATCCGACTCGGCCTTGATGCGGTCGGCGTGGGCGCGGGCCTGGGCGACGATGTCCGAAGCGCTCTTCTCGGCGTCCTCCACCACGCGCTTGGCACCGAGTTCGGCGTCGCTGCGGATCCGCTGCGCCTCACCGCGAGTCTTCTCCAGGTGCTCCTGCGCCTCGGCAAGCTGGTTGCGCGCGGTGTCGAACTGCGCCGCGAACTCCTGCTCGACCCGCTTGCGGCGGTCGGCCAAGGTGGTCTCGAAGTCGGCTGCCGCCTGGGCGGCCTTGGCCTGCTGATCCTCGAAGACCGCGTCGGCCTCGGCACGACGAGCCGAAGAATCCCGCTCGGTCTCATCGTGCATCTGCTCGGCCTTGCGACGGGCCTCCTGCATCAGGCTGGCTGCCTCGGCCTCGACGGCCTGGCGGCGGGAGTTGGCGTATTCGTCAGCCTCACGGCGCACCCGCTCGGCGGCCGTCTCGGCCTCCTGCAGGCGCGCCTCGAAGTCGTTCTTGGCCGCCAGCCGGATGTCGGCGGCCTCCTCCTCGGCAAGTTCGAGGATCTTGCCGACCCGAGCGCCCAGGTCGCCGAAGGTCGGCACGGGAGCGGGAGCCGTGGCCAGCTCGGCCTCGTGGTAGGCAGCGGTCGCCTCGAGTTCGCGAACCTTCGACGTCAGGCTCACCACCTGCTGCTGCAGGCCGCCGGAATGGTTGAGGAGCTCGGCAATGCGCCGGTCCACATCGATGGGCTCGTATCCCCGGCGGACGAGTCGGAAGGAGGAGCTTGTCTGGGAATCAGTCGACATGGTCATCTCTCTCAGGTGTTGGCTGTGACCGCTCTGCGGCCGGATCTGCATGGTGCTCCGGATTCTCCGAATACACCGGGTCGGGGACGGCCAGCGCAGCGATCACGCCCGAGAGGCCCCCCAGTTCTTGGACAATTTGAGCATGGCGGCCCTGAAGGGCAACGAGTTCGGCCTTGGCATCGGCCAGCATTGCCTCGGCATCGAGGGCCGCCTGTTCGCGATCCCGGGTCGCCTCAACGACCAGCGCGCGAGCCTCCTCGCGAGCCGAGCCGAGCAACTCCTGGGCCTCACGCTGGGCGCGCAATACCTCGGCAGCCACCTGCTCGCGCAAGGCGGCGGCGCCGGCCTCGGTCTGCTGGCTGCGCATCTCCAGTGCCGACTCGATGTCGTCGCGATGGGCCTGGGCCGCGGCACGATGTCCGGCCGCCTCCTCCTCAGCCACAGCGCGGATCCGCTCGGCCTCGGCCTGCGCTTCGGCAAGGGCTTTGCGAGCCTGCTCCTCGGCCTCGAGATTGCGCTGGCCCACCTCTGCGGAGCGGTTGCGCAGTGTCTGGGCCGAAGAAGCGATCAACGACTGAATCTGACGCCGCCGCACGGCCATGTATTCGGCGTTGCGTCGGTGCTGTTCCAGCTTGAGACGCTCGGTCTCCCGGCCCGCGGCGGTGAGCAGGTTGGTCACCGTCTGACCAGCCCACGCCGTGTGCTCAGCGGCGGCAGCCAATTTCTTGGACGACTCGCCCTCGGCCTCTGAGACGAGCTTGTCGGCATGCTCGACGCTGGCCTGGCGATAGTCGTCGGCCTCTTGGCGCAGCGCCGCCGCCTCGGCCCGCGCTGTTTCCAACAGGGTCTTCGCGTCCGCGTCGGCCTTGCTGGTCAAGTCGTTGGCGCGAGTCTGCGCCTCGCTCAGCAGGATCTGCGACGACCGCTCCGCCTCGTGCCGCGCCGCCTCGGACAAGGCGGTCAACTCCTGCTCGACACGCTGCCGCTCGGCGACCAGCTCCGCGTGAATCCGTGTGGCCTCGGCCTGCGCCGATTCGATCATCTCGCGCGCCTGCTGCTCGGCGAGCTCGCGCTCCTGCCGTGCCGAGATCCGCTCGGCCTCGGCGGCGGTGCGCGCATCGCCCAGCATCTGATCGCGATCCTGGCCGGCGCGCTGCATCAGGAACGACGCCTGCTCGCCCGCGTCCCTGATCAACCCCTTGCCGTGCTCGGCGGCACTGGTCATCCGAGTCTGCGCGTGTTCATGGGCCCGCTGGGCCTCCAGATGGAGCGCCTCGGCCTCCTGCCGCAGGCGCGCCACTTCAGCCCGATCCAGGCGCACTTGCTCGGTCAGCTCGGCGGCTTCGGCTCGCGCCTCGGCGACCAGTTGATCGGCGACCTCTTGTGCCCGTGAGAGCAGCGAGTAGGCGGACTTGGGCGTTGCCAATTCGGTCCCGTCTACGCGCGAGTTCATCGTGGCGGCCGTGTGCCCCTGGTCGGGCGGAGCACCGGCCCCGACCCGGAGGGCATCCATGTCCGCCATCTTGTCAGAAATTCGGGCGAAGCATAAACCTGTCGAGCAGAAATCTGGCGGTGAAACGCGGCTAGTCCCCCCTCTCGACCCGAGACATCTAGGCTGGTGCCAGTGAGTCTCAAGGGACGGATCGTTCGTCGCGCATTCGGAGTCACTCAGTCGTGAGAGGAGATCCCTTGTCCGAAGAGACAGCCCCCTATGGCACGGGCCCCCAGGATCGGAAGGCGCCCACAGCGCCTGCCGAGGCCGCCACCTCCCCCGTCGTACGCCGGATTCGGACGCACCACCTGCGCGAGATGAAGCAACGGGGCGAGAAGATCTCGATGCTGACCGCCTACGAGCAGTACGCCGCGGCGACCTTCGACGAGGCCGGCATCGACATCCTGCTGGTCGGCGACAGCGCGTCCAACAACGTGCTCGGCAACGAAACCTCGCTGCCCATCACCGTCGACGAACTGATCCCGATGGTGCGCGCGGTCACCCGCAGTGTTCGGAGGGCCTTGGTCGTCGCCGATCTGCCGTTCGGGTCCTACCAGGCCAGCGCCGAGCAGGCCTTCCACACCGCGGTGCGGTTCATGAAGGAGGGCGGCGCGCACGCGGTGAAACTCGAGGGCGGCTTTCCCATGCTCGAGCAGGTGAAACTCCTCACCGACGGCGGCATCCCCGTAATGGCACACATCGGGTTCACTCCCCAGTCCGAGCACAACCTGGGCGGCTACCGCGTGCAAGGGCGCGGTGACGCAGGCGACCGCGTCGTCGAGGAGGCCCGCGCCATGGAGGCTGCCGGTGCGTTTGCCGTGCTCATGGAGATGGTGCCCGGCGAGGTGGCCGAACGAGTGACGGCTGCGGTCTCGGTGCCCACCATCGGGATCGGCGCCGGCGCCGGCTGCGACGGGCAGGTACTGGTGTGGCAGGACGCCTTCGGACTCCGGACCGGGCGGATGGCCAAGTTCGTCAAGCAGTACGCCGACCTCCACCAGGTCCTCCACGACGCAGCCGCGGCCTATGCCGCCGACGTACGCGCCGGCACCTTCCCAGGAGACGAACACACCTTTTGACCGCAACCGGCCGACCTGAAGCACCGACTTGGAGGGCTGCCCGAGGTTCAGGGCTTCCGCCCCTACCGCAGCGCCCCGAGGTCAGGACAGGATCGGACCAAGGACACCACCAGGAGGAGACCCCATGACGGAAAGCACCCCGGAAGCAAGCGCCGAGAACACCTCGGCAGCACCGGCCAAGAAGGCACCCGCCAAGAAGGCGCCGGCAAAGGCGACCGCGAAGAAGGCCCCCGCCAAGTTGGCACCGGCAAAGGCGGCAGCGAAGAAGGCTCCCGCAAAGCGGGCCCCCGCGAAGAAGGCCCCCGCAACCAAGACTGCGGCAGCCGAGACAGCTGCCCCGGCGAAGCCCGCCGCCCCGAAGCCAGCTGCCGGAGCTTCAGCGACGGCTACTGCCGCCGCCACACGTGCCGCCGCACAGGCCGCCGCTGCGGCCGAAGCCGCTCGCGAGACCGCCGACCGGGTCGCCCGCGAGGTGGCGCAGGAGATCTCCGAGCGGGTCGCCGGTGCGGTCGCTCAGGTGGCCGCCATCGAGGCCATCAAAGCCTATGGGCAGAAGAGCATCGCCGAGTCCGGCAAGGCGATGAAGCAGGCACGCAAGCTTGCCGCCAAGGCCGCCCAGGAGGCCGTCGCCAATGCGATGAAGCAGTTGGACGCCGGCCAGAAGCTGGTAACAGATACCGCTGCAGTCGCCGCCGATACGGCCAAGAAGGGCGCAAAGGCAGCCAAGGACACAGCTGCCCTGGCCACCGCGAAGGCCAAGTCGCCGGGCAAGAAGTCGAAGAAGTCGGGAGACAAGAAGTCCGGGAAGAAGTAGTCCTTCCCGGCTTCAGCCCTCAGGAGTTTCGCACCCATGGCCGGGTGCTGCCGCGCCAGCGGTGGCGCCCGGCCGTCGCGCCGAGCGGCTCCCCGTGGTCAGTCGTCCCAGTTGGGGTCGCTGTCCCATTCCTGGTTGCGCTGCTGGGCCTTGGCGAGGGCGTTGGCCGCCTCGTCGGCGGTGGCGTAGGGGCCGAGCCGGTCGATCACCGGGCACATCGAGCCCGGCATCTCCACGGCGTGATGCTTGATGCAGTACCAGAACTGGAGTTGGTCGTCAGTGCCGCTCATGGCCCGACAGTAGCTGGGCCCACCGGTCAGACACCTAGACTCCAACAGTGATCAGCACAACCCCCGTCTCTCCCGGCATCGTCTCTGCGCGGCGCGCGGTGCCCGCCCACATCGTTCGTCCCGAGTACGTCGACCGGCCGCACCCCGCGCCGTTCACCGGCAGCGAGGTCAAGGACGAGGACACCATCGCGCGGATGCGCGTTGCCGGGCGGTTGGCGGCACAAGCGCGCGAACTCGTCGGCGCCGCGATTGCCCCCGGAATCACGACCGACGAACTGGACCGGATCGGCCACGAGTTCCTCTGCGATCACGGCGCCTACCCCAGCACCCTCGGCTACCGAGGCTTCCCGAAGTCGCTGTGCACGAGCGTCAACGAGGTGATCTGCCACGGCATCCCGGACAGCCGGGTGATCCAGGACGGCGACATCGTCAACGTCGACGTAACGGCCTACCTCGGCGGCGTCCACGGGGATACCAACGCCACCTTCCTGGCCGGGGATGTCGATGAGGAGTCTCGGCTCTTGGTCGAACGGACCCGCGAGAGCCTGGACCGGGCGATTCGCGCGGTGAAGCCGGGGCGCACCATCTCGGCCATCGGGCGGGTCATCGAGTCCTATGCACGGCGCTTCGGGTACGGCGTGGTCCGAGACTTCACCGGCCACGGGATCGGCACCCACTTCCACAGCGGCTTGGTGATCCCGCACTACGACGAACCCCGCTACGACCAGACGATCCTGCCGGGCATGACGTTCACCATCGAGCCGATGCTCAACCTCGGTACCCATGAGTGGACCATGTGGCCGGACAACTGGACCGTGGTCACCGCCGACCTGCGCCGCAGCGCCCAGTTCGAGCACACGTTGCTGGTCACCGAGGACGGCGCGGAGATCCTGACTAACCCCTGACCCGCGGTGGGCCTATCCTGTGGGTGCGGATGGGCCGACCGGGCGACCGCGGGCTGTCGTCTTCGGGCGAGAGTCCGAGGAAGGTCCGGGCTCCACAGGGCAGGGTGGTGGGTAACGCCCACCCGGGGTAACCCGCGGGACAGTGCCACAGAGAACAGACCGCCCGACCGACGCTCGCGTCGGCCGGGTAAGGGTGAAACGGTGGCGTAAGAGACCACCAGCGGATCGGGAAACCGGTTCGGCTCGGCAAACCCCACCTGGAGCAAGGTCAAGAAGCCAGGCTCGCCTGGCGCGCGGACGTTCGAGGGCTGCCCGCCCGAGTCCGCGGGTAGACCGCTGGAGGCGGCCGGCAACGGTCGCCCTAGATGGATGGTCGCCCATCGGTGGGCCGCAAGGCCCCCGAAGACAGGACCCGGCCTACAGGTCGGCCCGTCCGCACAACCTGTTCCTCGGGGTTTGCTCACGCCAGCCGGAAGGCCACCGCCCGCTTGGTGACATCGGCGAGGGTCAGCCGGACCTCGACCACGGCACCCAAGGTCAACGGGACCTCGGCGCCGATGGGTGCTTCGACCGCGGGCTCGCGCAACGAGATCATGCCGCGGGTCGGATCGCGCTCCTCCACCGCCACGATGACCGCCGAGAAGGTCTCCCCCACGCGTCGGCGCAGCAGCCCCGCCTCGACCAGGTCGACGACGGCGCGCTCATAGCTGGAAGCGCGTCGGGCCGCCTCACGCATCGTCTGCGGGAGGTCGGGGAGCGCCTGCAGTACCCATTCCGGGACGGGCGTGCCGGCGGAGTGCGCGAGGGCGATCTCGCTGGCGTAGCGGTCCACGAGCCGCCGCAGCGGCGCGGTGAGATGGGCGTAAGGCGCGGCCAGCGCGGAGTGCAGATGATCCTCGGGCACCCCGTCGGTGAAGGCGAGGTAGCCCGACCCCCGAAGGAGGCGCGTCGAGGCGGTGACCATCGCCGCCTCGTGCGGCTGGCCGGGGTCGAGCCCACGCACGAAGTCGGCGTAAGACTGCTCCTTGGGCCAGTCCAACCCGAGACCCACGGCGATCCGCCGCAGCGCCTCGACATCTCGTTCGGCGGGCGCCGGCAAGACCCGCAGCAGACCCACACCCCCGGCGATCATCAAAGCGGCGCCGCTGAACCCGGTAAGGAGGGAGATCTGGGCATTCCAGCCCTCGACCGGGAGCGGTCGGCGGAACTCCAGCCGCCACACTCCGCCCTCACTGACCACCTCCTGCTCCGCCCGGGGAAGGGACACGCCCCCGCGAGCGCGTTCGCACGCCTCGCGCAGTTGCCCGACTTCGCGCAGCAGCGTCAGGCTCTCCGAGCCGGTGCCCGAGTCCAACTGCTGTTGGACCCCGGCGTAGTCGAGCTTCTCCCGCGAGCGCACCAGCGCCCGCCGCACCCGGACTCCCTCGGCGAGCGCGCCGCCTGCCTCCCAGGCCAGCCGCCCCTGATGGTCCAGTTCGATCTCCCACAGCAGGGCCGGGCGGGTCTCATCGGGCAACAGGGAAGCCGCACCCTCGGAGAGGACGTAGGGGTGCAGCGGGATCTTGCTACCCGCGCCGTACAACGACTCTCCACGCTTGTGCGCCTCGAGGTCGACCGCGTCGCCAGAGGATACGAACGCGGCCACGTCGGCGATCGCGTAGCTGACGAGATAACCGTGTTCGGTGCGCGCGATGTGCAGCGCCTGGTCCAGGTCTCGGGAGGTCGGCGGGTCGATCGTCACCAAGGCGAGATCGGTGCGGTCGGCGGCTGGAAGGCGCGGTGCCGTTCCGGCAGCCGCGGCCGTGGCCTCGACGTCAGCGGGAAAGTCCGGGGAAACGTGAAGTTCGCTCTGAATGGACCGCATCCCAGCAGCGACGTCGGCGCTCAATTCCTCCTCGGCCGACAACCGAAGCTTCATCTCACGACGCGGCATGGTCGCCTCCATGCACCCGATGGGTGAGCGCGGACGCGACCGTCGCCACCCCGACGAACCGGTTCTGCTGCCTCATGTGTGCTCGCGCCCTTCCTCGATCCGAACGATCTTCATCACCGGTGCGTCTCCCGTAGAGAGCGTCGTCCGATTACCCTGCCATGGTGCTGATCCTGCTGCCGCCGTCGGAGGCCAAGAGCCGCCCCCGTCGCGGACAGACCTTGGACCTCTCACGGCTGTCCTTCCCTACGCTGACAGCAGCTCGGGAACGCATCATCGACGCACTGGTCCAGACCTGCCAGCTGCCGGATGCCGCAGACATCCTAGGTCTGGGTGCCCGGCTGATCGGCGAGGTCGACCACAACGCCGAACTGCGCGCCGCACCGACCGCTCGCGCCGACAGCATCTACACCGGTGTCCTCTTCGACGCCCTCGATTTCGATTCGCTGTCCCCCGAGGCGCGTCGCCGTGCGACCCGGCGGGTCTTGATCACCTCCTCGGTCTTCGGAATCCTGCGCCCCACCGACCGGATTCCGGCCTACCGGCTCTCCGGCGACGTTTCGTTGCCGGGCCTCGGCTCTGTCGCGGGCGTATGGCGCGAGTCGCTCGGGGGGGCGCTACTGGAGAACCTGGGAGATGGATTGCTCGTGGACCTGCGCTCCTCGACGTACGCCAGCTTCTGGCGGCCGCCCCGCACCTTGGGCCCGTGGTTGGCCTCGGTGCGGGTGCTGCATGAGTACGACGGGAGGCGTTCGGTTGTGAGCCACTTCAACAAGGCCACCAAAGGACGGCTGGTGCGCGCCCTGATGGAAGACGGCGGACAGCCCTCGACGCCCGACGAACTCGCCGCACAACTGCGCGACCTCGGGTGGCAGGTGGAGGCCTCGGCCCAGTCGAGCGGCACCCGCCTCGACGTGGTGGTGACCGAGCTTCACGGCTGAACCTGGACCCGCCGTCACCCGATGCGGTTGAACCCCCGCAGCGAGGCGACCCACTCGCCGTCGCGGTGAACGTAGGCGATCTCGCTCAGCGACGCAGGAGCGAGCTCCATCCGGAAGAGCGCCTCCCACGGCGCCCCTAGCGCGGAGGCGACCAGGCACTTGATCGGGGTCACGTGTGTGACGAGCAACACGGTGCTGCCGGGGTCGGTTTCGCAGAGCGTGGCGTCCAGCCACGCCGTCACCCGATGGCCGACGTCAGCCATCGCCTCGGCCCCGCCCGTGGGTTCCTCCGCATCGGCGGCCCAGCGGGCGATCCCCTGCGGGTCACGCTCGGCGGCCTCGGCGAACGTGAGACCCTCCCAGTCCCCGAAGTCGAGTTCGCGCAGGGCGGGGGCTACCACGGGCTCGAACCCATGCCGCTGGGCCAGGATGAAGGCGGTCTGCCGTGCGCGCAGGAGCGGCGAGGTGAAGCTCCGATCGACGGTGCCGACCGAGCCCAAGAGGGCACTCAGAGCGTCGACTTGGGCTCGTCCGATGTCATCCAGTGCGGGATCCGCGCCGCTTCCGGAGAAGCGTTTCTCGTGACTCAGCGGCGTGGCACCGTGCCGCGCGATCAGCACCCGGATCGGGGACGCGGAACGCGCCGACCAGCCACTATGACCGACCGAGGTCTCGGCATCACCGGACACGGGGAGTGCCTTGCGGCGCCTAGAGACCCGACTCGGCGGTGCGCACCATGATCCGCTGGCACTCCTCACAGCGCACCACGGCATCGACGGCGGCCGCTCGGATCACGCCCAGTTCGGCGTTGTCCAGCGTGAGTCGGCATCCGCCGCACTGTCGGGCGCGCAGTTCTGCGGCACCGATCCCGTCTCGGGTGGAGCGGATCCGCTCGTACAGGTCGAGGAGATCGGCCGGCAACTCCCCGGCCATCTCGTCCCGGTTCGGTTGGAGGGTGGCCAACTCCGCATCGATCTCGGCGATCTGCCGGTCGCGGCTCTCGGTGGCTGCACGGCCACGCGCTGCTACTTCGTCGCGCTCGGCGGTGCGCTTGGCGGCCTCCTGCTGGGCCGCCTCCAGCCGCTCCATCACCTCGAGTTCCTCGTCCTCCAGATCCGAGATTCGCTTCTGGAGCGACTCAACCTCGTGCTGCATGCGCTCGAGGTCCTTGGGATTGGTGACCGTCCCGGCGTCCATCCGCTCCTGGTCCCGCTGCCGGCGGGTTTTGACAGACTCCACGTCGGCATCGACCTTGGCCTGCTCCACGGCGAGGTCTTCGACAACGATCGCCGCGTCGCGCGCCTGGTTGTCCAACTCTCGGTGGCGCGCGGCCAACTCGATGAGTTCTTGGTGCTCGGGCAGGGTGGCCCGCTGGTGGCGCAGTTGATCGGCTCGGGTGTCGAGGGACTGGAGGTCCAGCAACTTCAACTGGGCGAAGGGATCGGCTTTCAGTGGTCTTCCTCCATCTGGATCGCGTGCCCGGTCCACGGGTCGGTGACCCGTTCGCTGACCTGGACGACAACCGTATCTGCAAGTCGGCTCCGCAGTTGCGCGGCCAACACCGGGAGCCAGGTCCATTCGGCCGCCCAGTGGGGTACGTCGAGGAGTGCCTGCCCACGCTTCTCCCGGAACTCCAGTGCGGGGTGATGACGCAGGTCACTGGTCACATAGACATCGGCCTCGCTGTCCACCACGGCATCGAGCAGGAAGTCTCCTGCTCCCCCGGTAACCGCCACCGTGCGCACCACGGCCGCTGGATCCCCGGCGTAGCGGATCGCGCCGGCGGTCACCGGGAGCGCTCGAGCGACCCGCCCGACCCACTCCTCCAGGCTGCACTCGGCCACCACACCAATGCGTCCCATGCCCGCGCCGGAACCCGGCGCCGCTGGGACCAAGGGGCGGACCTGGGAAAGACCGAGGGCATGGGCAAGCGCATCGGAGACCCCTCCCGACGCGCGGTCGGCGTTGGTGTGCGCGGTGTAGAGCGCACAACCGGCGCGCTGCAGGGTGTCCACGGTGCGTCCCTTGGGAGTGGTCTGCGCGAACCCGTGAACCGGTTTGAGGAACAACGGGTGGTGGACCACGAGCAGGTCGGCGCCGAAGTCGACGGCCTCCTCGGCCACCTCGGCGGTCGGGTCAACCGCCAGCAGGATCCGTCGGGCGGGGCGGCTCGGATCACCGCTCACCCAGCCCACCGCATCCCAGGACTCGGCAGACTCCGGGGGGAATTGCTCCTCGAGCCAGCCGACCACGCCACCAACGCTCAGAGGTTCAGCCACAGCCACGCAATCTAGCGCCGCGAGCCGGCCCGACCGCCAGCGAGGCCGCTGATGAGTCGACCGGATCCCGCAGGATCGTGGGGAGGTGGTGGGCGCAACAGGGATCGAACCTGTGACCGCTGGTTTGTAAGACCAGTGCTCTACCGCTGAGCTATACGCCCCGATCGCCACGCTGGGCGCGCACAGCCTACCCAGGCTCACGGACGCTCAAAGGATCGGGGACCTCGGTGGACGACCCGTAGGCCGACCGGCACCCCCTGAAATGCAAGGTCGCGCTGCTGGCGTCTCGGGTCACCAGCAGCGCGACAAGCAGTAGATTACTCAATCAACTCCCCGATGTCAGCGGATTCGTGAAAAAAAGACCGCAAAATCTGTCCGGATTCGGTTGTCGAACCGACTCCAAGCCACGGAACACGCTCCAACTTGGTCAGATGACAGACCGAAGCGCGGCCAAATGGGCCTCCAGGTCACGGCCTCGCGACATGTCGTTGACCAGCGTCCAGCGCACTACGCCGCCTTTGTCGATCACGAACGACGCACGAGCGGGGCAGCCGAGTTCGGCGTCGAACACGCCGTACGACGCACTCACCGCGCCATGGGGCCAGAAGTCGGAGAGCAGCGGGAAGTTCAGCCCGTCCCGATCGGAGAAGACCCGCAGGGAGTACACCGGGTCGCACGAGATCCCCAGCACCTCGGTATCGAAGGTGAGCAGGTCGCTGAGTCGCGCCTGGATGCCTGCCATCTCACCTGTGCAGACGCCCGAGAAGGCGAAGGGATAGAAGATCAGCGCGACAGCCTTGCGTCCGAGGAAGGACGACAGCGTCACGTCCTGCCCGAACTGGTCGCGCAGGGAGAAGTCCGGCGCCCGGTCGCCCACGCTCAGCATCGACCCACACTCAGCACCGAAGAGTCCGCCACGAGGTAACTCTCTCAGGCGGGGTGACTCACAGCGACTTCGGTGCCACCAATTTGGAAGCGACCCAATCGGCGCTCACCGAGGCAGTGGTGGTCTGGGCTAGCCCGGCGACCTTCGCGGCCTCGGTGAGATCTGCCGCTTCCACCGCCCCAGGACGCCCGACCTTGGGCGTGAGCACCCAGATGACCCCGCCGCTGACCAGATCGGTGAGACCGTCGACCAGTCCGTCCACCAGATCCCCGTCATCGAGGCGCCACCACAGCAGCACGGCGTCTACGACGTTGCCGTAGTCACCGTCGACAAGGTCCGCGTCGATCTCATTTTCGATCGCGACGCGTAGCTGGTCGTCGACGTCGTTGTCCCAGTTGAGTTCCTGCACCACCATCCCGCGCGAGAAGCCGAGGCGCGTCGCGCCCGGTCTCGCAGGTGCCGGCGTTTCCTGCGTCATGCCCGTAGTCCATCTGATCGCCCTGCCGACGCGCAACCCTCCGCCTCCAGTGGGGATTCGATGCTCAGCTACTGGCCGACTGTGGGAAGCGGCCCGCGAAGGTGCAACGATGATCTACGTGGCGAACCCAGCACAGGACTCAACTGCGTCGGCCGCACCTCGGGTAATCCACGAGGGGATGCCGACCCAACTGCCCGATATCGACCCCGACGAGACCCATGAGTGGCTCGAGTCGTTGACCGCCTTGGTGGACGAGCGAGGCCGCGACCGCGCCCGCTACGTGCTGCTCCGGCTGCTCGAACGAGCGCGCGAGCGCAACATCGGGGTGCCGGCTCTGCGCAGCACCGACTACATCAACACGATCCCGCCGGAGCGGGAGCCGTGGTTCCCCGGCGATGAGGACATGGAGCGCGAGATCCGGCGGCTGGTCCGTTGGAATGCCGCCGTGATGGTCTCGGCTGCCAACCGCAAGGGGCTGGAGGTCGGCGGCCACATCGCGACGTACCAGTCGGCGGCCACGCTCTATGAGGTCGGCTACAACTACTTCTTCCGCGGGCACGACCATCCCGGTGGCGGCGACCAGATCTTCATCCAGGGCCATGCCGCTCCCGGCATCTACTCGCGCGCCTTCTTGATGGGGCGACTCAGCGCCGAACAGCTGGGGGCGTTCCGCCAAGAAGTGCAGCACGGCGCCGGCAACGGTCTGTCGTCCTACCCGCACCCGCGGCTGATGCCGGACTTCTGGGAGTACCCCACCGTCTCGATGGGCTTGTCGGCGATCAACTCGATCTACCAGGCCCGCTTCAACCGCTACCTGCACCACCGTGGCATCAAGGACACCAGCCAACAGCGGGTGTGGTGCTTCCTCGGTGACGGCGAGATGGGCGAGCCCGAGTCGCTGGGCGCGATCAGCCTGGCCGCGCGCGAGGAGCTCGACAACCTCACCTTCGTCATCAACTGCAACCTCCAGCAGCTCGATGGCCCGGTCCGCGGCAACGGCAAGATCATGCAGGAGCTGGAGGCGATCTTCCGGGGCGCCGGCTGGAACGTCATCAAGGTCGTGTGGGGCAAAGAGTGGGACTCCCTGCTCGCCAAGGACGTCGACGGTGTGCTCGTCAACCAGATGAACCGCACTCCCGACGGCACCTTCCAGACCTACTCGGTGGAAAGCGGCGCCTACATCCGGGAGAACTTCTTCGGCACCGACGCCCGCCTGCGGGACATGGTCAAGGATCTGACCGACGAGGAGATCGAGCAGCTGCCGCGCGGCGGACACGACTACCGGAAGGTCTACTCGGCCTTCAAGGCGGCGGTTGACCACGCCGGCCAGCCGACCGTGATCCTCGCGCACACGGTGAAGGGGTGGACGATCGAGGCCCTGGAGGGCAAGAACGCCACCCACCAGATGAAGAAGCTCTCCAAGGACAACCTCAAGGCGTTCCGCGATCGGCTTCGGTTGCCGATCACCGATGAGTACATCGATGGCAACGACGCGCCGTTCTACCACCCGGGAATGGACGACAAGGTCATCCAGTACATGGTCGAACGCCGTCGCATACTGGGCGGCCCCGCGCCGAAGCGCGTGTTGCGCGCCCGACCGCTGACACTCCCGGGTGACGAGGTGTACGCCGAGCTGAAGGCTGGCTCCGGCGTCCAGGCCATCGCCACCACGATGGCGTTCGTGCGCCTGCTCAAGGACCTGATGCGCGATCCGGTGATCGGTCACCGGATCGTGCCGATCGCCCCCGACGAGTACCGCACCTTCGGCATGGACTCGATGTTCCCGACGGCGAAGATCTACAACCCGCACGGCCAGAACTACGAAGCCGTCGACCGCGCCCTGCTGATGTCCTACAAGGAATCGGTCAGCGGCCAGATGCTGCACGAAGGCATCTCCGAGGCGGGCTCCATGGCGTCGGCGATCGCCGCCGGATCGGCGTACGCCACGCATGCCGAGCCGATGATCCCGGTCTACATCTTCTACTCGATGTTCGGCTTCCAGCGGACCGCCGACTCGATCTGGGCGATGGCCGACCAACTAGCCCGCGGCTTCCTGATCGGCGCCACCGCCGGACGGACCACGCTGACCGGCGAGGGCCTCCAGCACGCCGACGGTCACTCCCCGCTCATCGCGGCGACCAACCCGGCGGTCGTGCACTACGACCCGGCGACCGCTTTCGAGGTGGCGCACATCGTGCAGGACGGCCTGCGCCGGATGTACGGCAGCAGCGAGCAGCACCCGCACGGCGAGGACGTCATCTACTACCTCACCGTCTACAACGAACCGATCGTTCAGCCGGCCGAGCCGGAGAACCTCGATGTGGCGGGTCTGCTCAAGGGCATCTACCACTTCGCAGCCCCGCCGGAGGGCTACGACGACGGCACCCCGCGCGTACAGCTGATGGCGAGTGGTGTGGGCCTGCCGTGGGTACTGAAGGCGCGCGACCTGCTGCAGCAGGACTGGGGCATCGCCGCCGACGTCTGGTCGGTGACTTCCTGGAACGAGCTCGCCCGTGACGCGGTGGCAGCCGAGCGTTGGAACCTGCTGCACCCGACCGAGCCGGCGCGGCGCGCGTTCGTGTCCGAGCGACTCGAGGGTGCGCCCGGTCCGGTGGTCGCGGTCAGCGACTACATGCGCGCGGTGCCGTTGCAGATCGCCAAGTGGGTGCCTCAGGCCTATCACGTGCTCGGAGCCGACGGTTTCGGCTTCGCCGACACCCGCCCGGCAGCGCGGCGCTACTTCAACATCGACGCCGAGTCGGTGGTCGTCCAGGCGCTCCAGGCACTAGCCGAGGAGGGACGGGTCTCCCGCGAGGATGTGGCCAAGGCCGTGGCGCGCTACCGGATCGATG
This sequence comes from Nocardioides sp., assembly GCA_037046605.1. Taxonomy (GTDB): domain Bacteria; phylum Actinomycetota; class Actinomycetes; order Propionibacteriales; family Nocardioidaceae; genus Nocardioides. The sequence goes on along the minus strand of JBAOHF010000026.1, from coordinate 99,086 downwards.
ATCCCACCGCAGTGCGAGGTGCGATCCAGGCCGGCGGCGACGCCTGAGACCAGGCCCGCTCTATCGGATCGGACCCCCCAGCGAGACGGCTCCCCAGTCTCAGGCCAACAGCGACGCGACCGGAGCGGCACCAGCCGCTCCGGTCGCTGCATTTCGCAGCGTCTGGGTCCAGTGGTCGGCGTCGAAACGAGCGGCGGGAGTGTGCCGGACGAAGTCGCGCACGACTTTGGCGAACCGCTCCGGGTGATCCAGATGCGGGAAGTGGCCGGAGTTGCCGATCACCTCGACCCGCGCGTGCGGCAACACGTCCGCGGCGGCGTCGGCGTGGCTCGCGGGAATCACCGCGTCCTCCGAACCCCAGATGATGCAGGTCGGAAAGCCGTCGGATAGGTAGGCCCGGTCGGCGACGCTGATGACCTGCCCCTGCCAGTCGACGACTGCTCGCACCACGTGGGCGATGGCTGCTCGCGTGGCTGGGTCCTTGAAGGAGTCGAAGATCGCCGCGACCTGATCGAGGTCGCGGGTGTGCTTGGTGGGCAGCTTGGCCAGGGTCTCCAGCCCGGCGACCCCCAGGTGACGCAAGCCCGGCAGCGTCAGCACTGACATGGCTTGGGGGAATCCCGGCGTGGCGACCAGACGCAACAACGGGGTGACCTCGGCGCCGAAGCCCCCGGGACCGACCAAGATCATCCGCTCCACCAGGTGCGGGTATTGATAGCCGAACTGCATGGCCACTCCGCCGCCGAGGCTGTGCCCCACCAACGTCACTCGGTCGATGCCGAGGACGGCAAGCAGATCGCGCATGCCGTTGGCGTAGCCGCCCACGCTGTAGTCGGCGCGCGGTTTGTCCGAGGCACCGTGGCCCAGAAGGTCGGGGGCGATCACGGTGAAATCTCGGGCTAGGTCGTCGAAGACCGCAGCCCAGGTGCTGTGGTCGCAGCCGAGCCCATGAAGCAGCAGCAGGGCGGGTCCGGAGCCGGCCTGGATGTAGGCCCGCCGGTGTCCGTGCACGGTGACGAACCGCACCTCTCGCTGCGGTGCCTGCACCGATTCCGCGTACGCGGTGTCCATACGTGCGCCTCCTCACGGTCGACGCCAGACGGTCGCTGACCTATCGGATTCAAGCATTTCACTCCGCATCCCTAGATGAACAGGGCGCCACGACTGTCAGATTTCCACAGAATCAGGTGCGTCTCGGTCGGCCACCGATTAACCTGCATCCGTGCCCTCCCCCGACCGCATGGAAGCTGCTGAAGCCTTGCAGCGCGCGGTCGGCACCCTCAGCACCACCGCGATGACGCGGATGGACGCGCAGATGCCGTGGTTCCGCGAGCTCGGGGCCGCGGAGCGCAGCTGGGTGGGACTGATCGTGCAGGCGGGCATTCGCGGCTTCGTGGGGTGGTATCGCTCGAGTTCGGTCGATCCCGCCGGAGCCGACACCGCGCTGGCAGCCTCGGTCTTCGGAGCCGCGCCGCGAGCCCTGACCGGCACCATCACCTTGCAGCAGACCGTCGATCTGGTTCGCCTGGGCATCGACGTCGTCGAGGAGAACATCGAGCACACGGTGCCGGAAGCCTCGGTGGCCGACGTGCGGGGCGCCGTACTGCGCTATGCCCGTGAGGTGGCCTTCGCCACCGCGGAGGTCTACGCCCGAGCGGCTGAAGCGCGCGGCGCCTGGGACGCCCGGCTCGAAGCCCTGGTGGTCGACTCAGTGTTGCGTGCCGACCATGACGAGACCGTGCTGTCACGGGCCAGCGCCCTGGGGTGGAATGCCACCTCGGGAGTGCTGATCGCGCTCGGATTTCTGCCGTCTTCGCGCCCGGAGCGTTCAGACGCGGACCTTTTCGACGACGTACGACGCAGCGCGGCGCAGGTGCGCGCGGACGCATTGTGCGCCGCCCAAGGTGACCGCTTGGTCGTGGTTCTGGGCTCGGTCACCGACGCCCAGGCAGCCGGAGTGGCGATCGCCGATCACTTCGCACCCGGCCCGGTCGTGTTGGGTCCGCTAACCCCAGACCTGGCCAGCGCCCACTTGAGCGCCCGCGGAGCGCAGGCCGGGTTTCGGGCGGTCTCGGGCTGGCCGGACGCCCCGCGGCCTGTTCACTCCGATGAACTGCTTCCCGAGCGAGCGCTGGCCGGTGACGGACACGCGCGCCGCTATCTGGTCGACGAGGTCTTTGTGCGCCTCGCCGACGAGAAGGCGACGTTGGTGGAGACACTGACCACCTTCTTCGAGGTCGGTGACTCTATTGAAGCCGCCGCACGCAGCCTGTTCGTGCATCCCAACACGGTGCGTTACCGGCTCCGCAAGGCGACCGAACTGACCGGCCTCTCCCCCACGAACCCACGCCACGCCTTCGCCTATCGGATCGCCCTCGTGCTCGGCAGGCAGTCCGGGCGGGCCCGGCACCCCGATGGGATCGAACAGCCAGAGTTGTAGGATCCATACAATTTCAGTTGAGAACTTTGGTGTGTCGCGGAAGCCCATTGCCGGGTCGATTTCGGCACAGTGAGCGTGTGCTCGTCATAGCCGCACCCGGGCAGGGTGCTCAAACCCCAGGCTTCCTGGCCCCATGGGCCGAGATTCCCGCGGCGGCAGCCGTCCTCGCCTCGGCCTCCGAGGCGACCGGCCTCGACCTAGTGGCCCTGGGCACTACCGGCGATGCGGAGACGATCCGCGACACCGCGGTCGCGCAGCCGTTGCTGGTCGCCGCCGCAGTGGCTTCGGCGACTGCGCTTGGTGCTCCCGAGACGCTGCCGGTGGGCCTCTGGGCCGGGCACAGCGTGGGTGAGGTCGCCGTTGCCGCTCTCTGCGGCAGTTTGTCCGATCGAGACGCGTTCACCTTCGTTTCGCTGCGCGGCCGGGGCATGGCCGCGGCCGCCGCGTCCCCAGCCACCGGGATGACCGCAATCCTCGGGGGCGACCGCGAGGAGATTCTCGCGACCCTCGACGAGCTCGGCATCACGCCGGCCAACGACAACGGTCCTGGCCAGATCGTGGCCGCTGGCACGTTGGCACAACTGCAGGCCCTCAACGAGAATCCGCCCGCCAAGGCGCGGCTGATCCCGTTGAGCGTCGCCGGCGCGTTCCACACCGCGCACATGGCCCCCGCCGTACCTGCGCTGGAGGAATTGGCGGCGACCCTCGCCGTGGCAGACCCGCGCCAGCCGGTGCTCTCCAATGCCGATGGCGGCGCGGTCACCTCGGGCTCCGAACTGGTGGCCCGCTTGGTGGGCCAGGTGGCCAATCCGGTGCGCTGGGATCTATGCATGAGCGCGATGTCGGAGGCTGGGGCGACCGGCCTGCTCGAACTCGCCCCCGGAGGCACCCTGACCGGCATCGCTCGCCGCGCACTCAGGGGCGTGGCTACGTTTGCCTTGAAGACGCCTGACCAACTCGACGATGCGCGGGCCTTCTGCGCCGAACACGGGGGTGCCTCATGACCACTGCGACCAGCATCCGGCAGACATCGATCCTGGGCGTCGGCTCCTACCGTCCCGAGACCCTGGTCTCCAACGCTGAGATCGTCGATGCCATCGACTCCAGTGACGAGTGGATCCAACAGCGTTCCGGTATCAAGACCCGCCGGTGGGCGGCACCCCACGAGACCATCCAGCTGATGAGTGTCCGGGCCGCCAACGGCGCGCTCGAGCAGGCAGGGATCAGCGCCGACCAGATCGGTTGCGTCATCGTGGCAACCGTTAGCCACATGTTGCAGACTCCCGCCGTCGCAACGGCGATCGCGCACGAACTTGGCACCCGGCAAGCGGCCGCTTTCGACATCTCCGCCGCGTGTGCAGGGTTCTGCTACGGCGTGGCGATGGGCTCGGATCTGGTCAAGGCCGGGAGCGCCGAGTACGCCTTGGTGATCGGTGTCGAGCGGCTCTCCGACCTGACCGACCTGCATGACCGCGGTACGGCGTTCATCTTTGCTGACGGAGCCGGCGCCGTGGTGATCGGCCCGTCGGAGGCTTCCGGCATCGGTCCGGTTGTCTGGGGCTCCGATGGCGAACAGTTCGACTTGATCCGGCAGCGTGAAGACTGGCGCGATGTGGTCGGCACTCCCGACGAGCCCGGCAGTGGCCGGATGCCCCACCTGATCATGCAGGGTAACCCGGTCTTCCGCTGGGCATCCTTCGCCATGGCCAAGGTCGCCCAGGAGGCACTAGACCGCGCCGGCATCACTGCCGAGGATCTCGATGTGTTCGTGCCGCATCAGGCCAACATGCGCATCATCGACGCCATGGCCAGGGCTATGAAGCTGCCCGACAGCGTCAAGATCGCCCGAGACATCGCCGACCAAGGCAACACCTCGGCAGCCTCGATCCCGCTGGCTTTGGACCGGATGATCGCCGAGGGTGAGGCCAAGTCCGGCGATCGTGCGCTGTTCATCGCCTTCGGCGCCGGTCTGGCCTACGCTGCCCAGGTCGTCACCGTTCCCTGATCTTCATTCGTCTTCACACACCCAACCCAGAAGGAGAAACGCCAGATGGCAACCACCGAAGAAATCCGCGCCGACCTCGCCGAGATCGTCAACGAGGTCGCGGGCGTCCCCACCGAGGATGTCCAGCTCGACAAGTCGTTCATTGACGACCTCGACGTCGACTCGCTGTCCATGGTCGAGGTCGTGGTGGCCGCCGAAGAGAAGTTCGGCGTCTCCATCCCCGACGATGAGGTCAAGAACCTCCGCACTGTGGGCGACGCCGTCGCCTTCATCGAGAACGCCCAGGGCTGAGCCCTCCGCACCCCCGACCGAGAGGAAACATCAATGTCGCGCACCCGCGTGGTCGTTACCGGCCTTGGAGCAACCTCCCCGGTCGGGGGTGACGTCGGCTCGACCTGGGAGGCGTTGCTCGCCGGCAAGTCGGGCGTCGCCCGCATCGAACACCCTTGGGCCGAGCAGTTGGCCGTCCAGATCGCGGCCGAGGTCGCCGTCGACCCGAGCGAGGTCCTGGATCGGGTCAAGGCCCGCCGGATGGACCGCTCCGGTCAACTGGCGATGGTCGCGGCGCTCGAAGCCTGGGCTGATAGCGGTCTGGACACTGAGGGAGCCGTGGAGCCCGAGCGCCTCGGCGTCGCCATGGCCTCCGGTATCGGCGGCGTGACCACGCTGCTGTCCAACTACGACGCACTGCTGGAGAAGGGCCCACGTCGGGTCTCTCCCCTGGCGATCCCCATGCTGATGCCCAACGGCCCGGCCGCCAGCATCGGCTTGGCGATCGGCGCCAAGGCGGGCGTGCACACCCCCGTTTCGGCTTGCGCCTCGGGCAACGAGGCAATCGCGCTCGGCATCGACCTGATCCGTCTGGGTCGCGCCGACGTCGTGGTCTGCGGTGGCACCGAAGCCGCGGTGCACCCGCTGCCGATGGCCGCCTTCGGCCAGATGATGGCGCTGTCCAAGCGCAACGACGATCCGACCGCCGCCTCCCGTCCGTGGGACACCGGGCGCGACGGGTTCGTGCTTGGTGAGGGCGCGGCCGCCGTCGTACTCGAAAGCGCGGAACACGCCGCAGCACGCGGTGCCCGGGTGTACGCCGAAGCGGCGGGAGCCGCGGTAACCGCCGACTCCCATGACATCGCACAGCCGGATCCCGCTGGCGCCGGGGCCACTCGAGCCATGCGTCAGGCGCTCGTCAATGCCGAGCTCACCGCTGCCGATGTCCGGCACATCAATGCGCACGCCACCTCGACTCCTCAGGGCGACGTGGCCGAAGCCAAGGCGATCCGCGCTGCTCTGGGCGATGCCGTCTCCGGAGCGGTCGTCACCTCGACCAAGTCGATGACCGGCCACTTGCTCGGGGCGGCAGGGGCGCTGGAGTCCGTGGCCACGATCTTGGCCCTCCGGGACCGCATCGTTCCGGCCACAATCAACCTCGAGGATGCCGAAGACGTCGGGCTAGATCTCGCGACCTCAAACCGGGAACTTCCGGCGGGTCAGATCGCCGCGCTGAACAATTCCTTCGGATTCGGTGGCCACAACGTGGCGCTGGTCTTCGCCAGCGTCTGACCCCAGGGGGCGTCGCCTCAGACGACTTGGTGCAACCACCGCACCGGGGCACCTTCGCCTGCCTGGCGGAACGGCTCCAACTCGTCATCCCACGGCTTGCCGAGCAGCTTGTCCATCTCACCGAGCAGGGTGGTTTCTCCCAACGCGGCCTTCACTACCGCCGCCTTCAGCCGATCCTCGGGGATCATGATGTCGCCGTGTAGGCCGGTGACCGCGTGGAAGACACCGAGGTCAGGGGTGTAGGAGTACCGCGCTCCCTCACTCATGCTGGTGCCCTCCTCGGTGACCTCGAAGCGAAGATGCTCCCAGCCACGCAGCTGGGACACGATCGAGGCCGCGGCTCCAACGGTGCCGACGAAGGAATACTCCGCGCGGTAGGTGCGGCTCTGGGCGGGCTGTGGGGTCCACTCCAGCTGCACACGCGTATTCAGCACGGTGCCCAAAGCCCATTCGACATGGGGGCACAGCGCTGTCAGGGCCGAGTGCACGTAGAAGACACCACGAGTTTCGGTCGCTGAAGAAGTGGTCACGTCAGACTCCTGTCCCTGCTCAGGCGCGAGCTACGCCTTCCCCAGCGGCTCGAGGCAGGTGACACAGGATCTGCGGATCACACGTGTGTAATTGTGGTCACTATTGTGACTGATGGTGCGCCGTGCGTCCACTCGTTCTCGAGGGTGAGCAGTCGCTGCCTGCCCTCGGGACCTCCCGGGTTAGTCCCCCGCGGCCGCTTCGAGCGCCGCGGCCCGATCCTCGGCGTCGGTCACTTCATAGGCGTCGATGGCATGAGCTCGGTGGAACCAAGCCAACGCATCGCTGGTGCGGCCAGCCTTCTCCAAGGTGTCGGCGTACGCGTAGCGAAGGCGCACCACCCACGGTGCCCGGGTGGCCGAGGTGAGCGGCGACAGTTCGAGTGTCCGCAGTGCCGCATCGAGCTGGCCCATGTCCGCGCGCGCGCCGGCCTCGACAATTGTCATCTCAGCCTTCGCCTCCGGGCTGAAGTTGGCCACGCCTTCGCTGCGCGCTAACTTCAGCGCCTGCTCCGGGTGTCCCAGCGCGCGGTGACAATCAGCCATGATCGGCAGGTACGCGGTGGCACCGTTCATGCGCTTGGCAGCGCGGAGCTCAGCCAGCGCCTCCGTGTAGTGCCCGGCTGCATAAGCCGTCTCGCCGACCGCTTCGCGAACCACCGCCAGGCGGCTCGCTCGCGCTCGAGCGGCGAGCGCGTGCTGGTAGGCGACCTCAGGGTCGGTGTCGATCAAATCCCCGGCAGCGGCCAGGTGACGAGCGACGCGCTGCGCCAGCCGGTCGGGAAGCCCTCGCAACTGCTGGGAGACAGCTCGGTCGAGCTCTTCACCGGTGATGCTGTCCGGCAACGGCGGGCCATCGTAGATGGCTTGTTCGGCCTCTGTACGGCGCTCCCGGTCACCGCGGTCGACACCGCCCCGGCCTGAGCGATCATCTCGGCGATCATCGCGGCGTCCCCGATCGTCACGTCGGTCGCGCGAAGAGCTGCCCCCGTCTCGACCAGAGCCACGCCGGTCATCGCGACGTCGATCCTCGCCGCGTTCACCGCGCGGCGCACCCGAGCGCTCCTCGCGCTGCGGCCCCCTGCGGTCGTCACTGCGCTCATCACGGCGGCCGTCCCGCGAGGTGCCAGAACCACGAGATGCTCCGTACTCACTCTTGCCGCGTGGCTTGTCACCAGCACTGGAGCCCCAGGAACCACGCGACTCACCGCCCGAGCGCGCGCCGCGGGAGTCACCACCGGGGCGCGAACCACGGGAGTCACCACCACCGGGGACGCGAACCACGGGAGTCACCACCAGAACCACCTCCACGGGAATCCCCACCGGGGCGCGAGCCGCGCGAGTCACCGCCGGAGCGCGACCCACGAGCGTCGCCGCCCGAGCGCGAGCCACGGGAGTCACCGCCGGAACCCCCTCCTCGGGAATCCCCACCGGCGCGTGAGCCGCGAGAGTCACCGCCGGAGCGCGAGCCACGGGAATCCGAGCCACCGCTGCTGCCTTGCCGGCGCGGTCGCTTGTCGCCTGATCCCTTGTCGTTCATGCTCGCTCTCCTTTTGTAGATCTTGAAATGCTATCCAACGGAGCGCCAGTCTGGCTGCTCTACGTCGGACACAGCCGAAGGGGCCGCGCATGACCGCGGCCCCCTTCGGGTGATGTATGTTCGGCGGCGTCCTACTCTCCCACGTCCTGTCGGTCGCAGTACCATCGGCGCTGGCAGGCTTAACTTCCGGGTTCGGGATGGTTCCGGGTGTTTCCCTGTCGCTATGGCCGCCGTAACTTTATGAACCCCCCCGGTTGGTTGTGGGTGGGGTTGGCTTTTATGTGGTGTGTTACCCCATATGTCCCTGGCCCCCGGGTGTGTGGGGGTGGGTGGGGTGGTGTGGTTGTGGACGCGAGTGTTGTGGCTTGACGGTTACGTGTGTCTTGGTACCCGGTACACGCCCATGGTTTCCACAACAACCAGTGTTGTGGGTGTGGGTGTGTGGTGGGTGGCAAGCCTTCGGCCTATTAGTACCGGTCGGCTGGGCATTGCTGCTGTACACCTCCGGCCTATCAACCCACTAGTCTGGTGGGGGCCTTAACCCCTCAAAGGGGGTGGGAAACCTTGTCTTGAAATGTGCTTCCCGCTTAGATGCGTTCAGCGGTTATCACGTCCGAACGTAGCTAACCAGCCATGCCCCTGGCGGGACAACTGGCACACCAGAGGTTCGTCCATCCCGGTCCTCTCGTACTAGGGACAGCTTTTCTCAAGTTTCCAACGCGCGCGGCGGATAGGGACCGAACTGTCTCACGACGTTCTAAACCCAGCTCGCGTGCCGCTTTAATGGGCGAACAGCCCAACCCTTGGGACCTACTCCAGCCCCAGGATGCGACGAGCCGACATCGAGGTGCCAAACCATCCCGTCGATATGGACTCTTGGGGAAGATCAGCCTGTTATCCCCGGGGTACCTTTTATCCGTTGAGCGACCACGCTTCCACATGCCGTGGCCGGATCACTAGTTCCGACTTTCGTCCCTGCTCGACATGTCTGTCTCACAGTCAAGCTCCCTTGTGCACTTACACTCAACACCTGATTGCCAACCAGGCTGAGGGAACCTTTGAGCGCCTCCGTTACATTTTAGGAGGCAACCGCCCCAGTTAAACTACCCATCAGGCACTGTCCCTGATCCAGATCATGGACCTAGGTTAGATATCTAGTACGACCAGAGTGGTATTTCAACGCCGACTCCACACACACTAGCGTGCATGCTTCACAGTCTCCCACCTATCCTACACAAGCCGAACCAAACACCAATACCAAACTATAGTAAAGGTCCCGGGGTCTTTCCGTCCTGCCGCGCGTAACGAGCATCTTTACTCGTACTGCAATTTCGCCGAGTCCACGGTTGAGACAGCGCCCAAGTCGTTACTCCATTCGTGCAGGTCGGAACTTACCCGACAAGGAATTTCGCTACCTTAGGATGGTTATAGTTACCACCGCCGTTTACTGGGGCTTAAATTCACCGCTTCAACCCACAAGGGGTCTGACAGTTCCTCTTAACCTTCCAGCACCGGGCAGGAGTCAGTCCGTATACATCGTCTTACAACTTCGCACGGACCTGTGTTTTTAGTAAACAGTCGCTTGGGCCTGGTCTCTGCGGCCATCACCGCTTCCCACCGCAAGGGTGTTCACGGATCCGGCCCCCCTTCTCCCGAAGTTACGGGGGCATTTTGCCGAGTTCCTTAACCATGGTTCACTCGATCGCCTCGGTATTCTCTACCTGATCACCTGAGTCGGTTTGGGGTACGGGCGGCGCGTAACTCGCTAGAGGTTTTTCTTGACAGCATAGGATCACCTACTTCACCAAAACGGCTCCCCATCAGATCTCACCCACATGTGACCCGGATTTACCTAGGCCACGGGCTACATCCTTAGCCGTGGACAACCATCGCCACGGATAGGCTACCTTCCTGCGTCACCCCATCACTTGACTACTACACCAGAGGGTCCCACGCTCACCCAACACCCCCACCCCGAAGGATGGAAAGCGTTAAGCTCGGGTGGTTAGCATCCGATACCTCGCCACTTGTCGTTACATTGCCGGTACGGGAATATCAACCCGTTATCCATCGACTACGCCTGTCGGCCTCGCCTTAGGTCCCGACTTACCCAGGGCAGATTAGCTTGACCCTGGAACCCTTGATCAATCGGCGCGGGAGTTTCTCACTCCCGATTCGCTACTCATGCCTGCATTCTCACTCGTGTCAATTCCACCACTACCTCACAGTGCGGCTTCACCACTGACACGACGCTCCCCTACCCATCCATACACCTGAACCACAAACGGCTTAGCTAACGTATGAATGCCATAGCTTCGGCGGATGACTTGAGCCCCGCTACATTATCGGCGCGGAACCACTTGACCAGTGAGCTATTACGCACTCTTTCAAGGATGGCTGCTTCCAAGCCAACCTCCTGGTTGTCACTGCGACTCCACATCCTTTTCCACTTAGTCACCGCTTAGGGGCCTTAGCTGATGGTCTGGGCTGTTTCCCTCTCGACAATGGAGCTTATCCCCCACTGTCTCACTGCTGCGCTCTCACTTACCGGCATTCGGAGTTTGGCTAACGTCAGTAACCTGGTCGGGCCCATCGGCTATCCAGTGCTCTACCTCCGGCAAGAAACACGCAACGCTGCACCTAAATGCATTTCGGGGAGAACCAGCTATCACGAAGTTTGATTGGCCTTTCACCCCTATCCACAGGTCATCCCCCCAGTTTTCAACCTAGGTGGGTTCGGTCCTCCACGACGTCTTACCGTCGCTTCAACCTGCCCATGGATAGATCACTTCGCTTCGGGTCTTGATCATGCTACTCGACGCCCTATTCAGACTCGCTTTCGCTACGGCTCCCCCACACGGGTTAACCTCGCAACACAACACAAACTCGCAGGCTCATTCTTCAAAAGGCACGCCATCACCCCACAAAGAGGCTCTGACGGATTGTAGGCGCACGGTTTCAGGTACTATTTCACTCCCCGCCAGGGGTACTTTTCACCTTTCCCTCACGGTACTTGTCCGCTATCGGTCATCAAGAAGTATTTAGGCTTAACGGGTGGTCCCGCCAGATTCACACAGGATTTCAGGAGTCCCATGCTACTCGGGAAACACACAACAAAGACACCACCAACCACCTACGGGGCTATCACCCTCTACGGCGCCGCTTTCCAACGGACTTCAACTCCAGCAATGTTTTCTTACTTCGCTACCGGCTGACAGACCGATACAGCATGCTCCCACAACACCGCACACACAACCCCTGTCAGGTATCACATGCATACGGTTTAGCCTCTTCCGCTTTCGCTCGCCACTACTCACGGAATCACTTTTGTTTTCTCTTCCTACCGGTACTGAGATGTTTCACTTCCCGGCGTTCCCTCCAGTACCCTATGAATTCAGATACAGGTGACTGGACATGACTCCAGCCAGGTTTCCCCATTCGGACATCCCCGGATCACAGCTCGGTTGCCAACTCCCCAGGGCTTTTCGCAGGCTCCAACGTCCTTCATCGGCTCTTGATGCCAAGGCATCCACCATGCGCCCTTGAACACTTGCCACACCCACCACACACCCCCACCCACACCACCACAAGGCAGCACAAACAGAAGCACACAGCAGGCAACAGCAAGCCACAAAGATGCTCGCGTCCACTATCCAACAAAAAACCACCACCCCCACCACCAGCCAACCCCCCAAAGAAGGCCAACCAGCAACAGGAACACACCAGACCACCACACCCACCCCCCACCACCACCACCCCACAAGGGCAACAGCAGCAAGAGACACCATGTGATGCTCCAGAACCCAACAGTGCACCCCCGACACCACCCACACACCCACCCACCACACACCACCCCCACAACAGGGACAGCACACAACAGACAGGCACACAAACAGCACCAGAACTTGATTATCGACGTTCCACAGCCACCACCACCGCATCCCCACCACACACGGGCGAGCAAACACGGACAGCAGCAGCAACCAAGGAAAAACCCCTGATAACAGGAACTCCTTAGAAAGGAGGTGATCCAGCCGCACCTTCCGGTACGGCTACCTTGTTACGACTTCGTCCCAATCGCCAACCCCACCTTCGACCACTCCCTCCGGAAAACCGGTTAGGCCATGAGCTTCGGGTGTTGCCGACTTTCGTGACGTGACGGGCGGTGTGTACAAGGCCCGGGAACGTATTCACCGCAGCGTTGCTGATCTGCGATTACTAGCGACTCCGACTTCATGGGGTCGAGTTGCAGACCCCAATCCGAACTGAGACCGGCTTTAAGGGATTCGCTCACCCTCACAGGATCGCAGCCCTCTGTACCGGCCATTGTAGCATGCGTGAAGCCCTGGACATAAGGGGCATGATGACTTGACCTCATCCCCACCTTCCTCCGAGTTGACCCCGGCAGTCTCCCATGAGTCCCCACCACCCCAAAGGGCGTGCTGGCAACATAGGACAAGGGTTGCGCTCGTTGCGGGACTTAACCCAACATCTCACGACACGAGCTGACGACAGCCATGCACCACCTGTACAGAACCCTTACGGACCTTCTATCTCTAGAAGTTAACTCTGTATGTCAAACCCAGGTAAGGTTCTTCGCGTTGCATCGAATTAATCCGCATGCTCCGCCGCTTGTGCGGGCCCCCGTCAATTCCTTTGAGTTTTAGCCTTGCGGCCGTACTCCCCAGGCGGGGCGCTTAATGCGTTAGCTACGGCACAGAACCCGTGGAAAGGGTCCCACACCTAGCGCCCAACGTTTACAGTGTGGACTACCAGGGTATCTAATCCTGTTCGCTCCCCACACTTTCGCTCCTCAGCGTCAGGTAATGCCCAGAGAACCGCCTTCGCCACCGGTGTTCCTCCTGATATCTGCGCATTTCACCGCTACACCAGGAATTCCGTTCTCCCCTACATACCTCCAGTCTGCCCGTATCACAAGCCAGCCAGGCGTTAAGCACCCGGATTTCACTCATGACGCGACAAACCGCCTACGAGCCCTTTACGCCCAATAATTCCGGACAACGCTCGCACCCTACGTATTACCGCGGCTGCTGGCACGTAGTTGGCCGGTGCTTCTTCTGTAGGTACCGTCTACATTCGTCCCTACTGAAAGAGGTTTACAACCCGAAGGCCGTCATCCCTCACGCGGCGTTGCTGGATCAGGCTTCCGCCCATTGTCCAATATTCCCCACTGCTGCCTCCCGTAGGAGTCTGGGCCGTGTCTCAGTCCCAGTGTGGCCGAACACCCTCTCAGGCCGGCTACCCGTCAAAGCCATGGTAGGCCATTACCCCACCATCAAGCTGATAGGCCGCGAGCACATCCTCCACCGAAAAAACTTTCAACCCCCACCCATGCAGGCAGAAATCATATCCGGTATTAATCTCAGTTTCCCAAGGCTATCCCGAAGTGAAGGGCAGATTACTCACGTGATACTCACCCGTTCGCCGCTCGAGTACCCACAAGTGGGCCTTTCCGCTCGACTTGCATGTGTTAAGCACGCCGCCAGCGTTCGTCCTGAGCCAGGATCAAACTCTCCATCGAAAAAAAGAGCCAACCCCAACAAAACAACGCAAAGCGTCACATTTGCCAGAATCATCAAAAAAACCACCATCAACAACCAAAAGGCCATCAACAGGGCATGCAAAAAAAATTCATCGACAATCAAAAAGCACACTGTTGAGATCTCAAACATCACACGCGCAACATCATCGCCCGCTTTTGGCGGGTCCTAATGAGGGCTGGTCCACCCGGGGCCGGGAACCCTGCCCTTTGGGCCTTGCTCCCCGCCGCACCCGGCGACGAGTGGAACATTACGCGAGGTTGAACCAGACACCAAATCGACACGACGTCCGGGAGGCACCGGCCCTGGGCGGCCTGGGTTCCACGCTCAGTCGGGCCTTCAGGGCGCGCTCGTCGCCGGCTCGGAGACGTCGATTCCGGCCATCTGCTTCTTGCCGCGGCGCAGCACCAGCCATCGATCCGCGATCACGTCAGCCGCGGTGAGCGCGCGCTCCGGGTCGGTGACCCGGTCGTTGTTGAGGTAGGCGCCGCCCTCCCCGATCATGCGTCGCGCCTCGTTGTTGGACTTGGCAAGCCCCGTTGCGACAAGTGCGTCGACGATGGAGGGTGCGTCTGCCAGCGAGAGGTGTGCGGTGCCCGCCGAACTCAGTGCGGCGCCGAGCGTGCCGGGATCCAGCGTGCGAAGGTCCGCGCCCCCGAACAGGGCCGCCGCGGCGGCCTCGATGTGGGCGGTCTCGGCGGCCCCATGGACCAAAGTGGTGATCTCCCGGGCGAGGGCGCGATGACCTGCCCGCTTCCATGCCTCTTCAGCGGTCTGCCGCTCCAGCTCGACGATCTCCTCGTGCGTCAGGAAGGTGAAGATCCGGAGCAACTCCGCCACCTTCGCGTCTTCGACATTGAGCCAGAACTGGTAGAAGTCGTAGGGCGAGAACATGTCGCGGTCCAGCCACAAGGCGCCGCCCTCGGTCTTGCCGTACTTAGTGCCATCGGACTTGGTGATCAGCGGCGTGACGAACGCATGCGCCGTGCCGCCGGTCACGCGCCTGATCAGCTCGGCACCTGCGGTGATGTTGCCCCACTGATCGGTGGCTCCGTGCTGAAGGGTCACCCCTTCGCTGCGGTACAGGTGGAGGTAGTCCATCGATTGCAAGAGGACATAAGAGAATTCGGTGTAGCTGATGCCCGCTTCGAGCCGCCGCTTGACCGTTTCTCGCGCCAACATCCGGTTCACCGGGAAGTGCTTGCCGATGTCACGCAGGAAGTCCAGGACCGACAGATCCTTGGTCCAGTCGTAGTTGCTGACGATGCGCGCCGCGTTGTCACCTTCGAAAGACACAAATCGGCTCACCTGCGCCCGCAGGCGCTCGGTCCACTCCACCACGGTCTCGGCGGAGTTGAGAGTCCGCTCGCCGCTGTCGCGAGGGTCGCCGATCATGCCCGTTGCGCCGCCGACCAAGAGGTACGGCGTGTGGCCAGCCAGTTGCAAGCGGCGGGCGGTGACGAGCTGTACCAGGTTGCCCATGTGCAGGCTCGGGGCGGTCGGGTCGAACCCGACATAGAAGCGGACACTCTTGGTGGCCAGGTCAAGGGCGAGTGCGGCTCGATCGGTCGACTGGGCAACCAAACCCCGCCACTCCAGATCCTCCAGTGCCTGCATGGTCACCCTGCTCCTTCTCTCCCGATGGCCCCCGGGGAGGCACATGTGGTGGGCCTCGTTTCGGTGATACCCGTGGACGACCCGCCTAAGTCTGCCGTACGTCACCAGGCACCGCCGCTTCGATATCGGGCTTCGAAATTGGGCTGGACCGGTTTCTCCGTTTCTGTGCTTTCCGGCGCTCGGGTATGGAAAACTGGCGCGACGCCGATGGGGATCGGCGTCGCCTGGTGGTGGGGACCACCAGGACACACAGGGGGGTTAACCACATGAGAAAGTCAATTTTCGTCGCGCTCTCTGCAGCGCTCTTCGCGTCTTCGGTGGCGCTACTCGCACCTGTGACCAGCGCCGGGGCCGTCGAGCCCATGCCGGTGCACGGCACTGTCGTGCCGGAGCAGCCGAAGCGTCTCTGGCCCAGGATCACCACGGGAGCCGTAAACGGCGGCGATCAAGTGGGCGATTACATCGTCTACGGAGGCGAGTTCACCTCGGTAACGCTGCCTGACGGCAGCGTGGTCGCGCGGTCCAACGTGGTCGCGTTCAACATCAACACTGGCGAGCTCCTGTCGACGTTCGCACCGACCCTCGACGGCACCGTGTCCGTGGTCGAGGCCGGCGATACTCCGGGAACCGTGTTCCTGGGCGGCAAGTTCAAGAAGGTCAACGGCGTCAGCCGGGCGCGGCTGGCCAAGTTGGACTTGGCGACTGGCCAGCTCATCACTGGGTTCAAGGCCAATGCCAGTGCCGAGGTCAAGACCATCGCCCGATCGGGTGACCGGCTCTTCATCGGCGGCCAGTTCGGTGCCGTCAACGGCATCACTCGCTCCCGCTTGGCCGAGGTCAGCTCGACAACCGGTGCGGTGAACACGAACTTCGACGTCCCGGTCACTGGTTCGCGTGCCAGCGGCTGCCGTGTTGACGGATGGTGCGGCTCACTGAGCGGCCCGATCGTCCGGGCAGTGCGGGTCACCCCAGATGGCGGCACGCTGATGGTGATTCACCGTGGCGACTTGGTCGGTGGGCTGACCCGCTGGGGCGCCGCGAAGATCGACATCAGCAGCACCGTGCCGGTCGTGAGCGGATGGCGCACCAACTTGTGGGATCTCGCTCAGAACAACGGCCGCAAGGACTTCGTCGGCATCGTCGAGGGCGACATGTCGCCCGACGGTTCGATGATCGTGTTCACCAACATCGTCGGCAACTTCCCGCCCCTGCACGACACTGTCGTCGCGCTTCCGGTGGCGGGTAGCGATTTGGTGTCGCCGCTGTGGGTCACGCAGAACTTCGACTCCAACTACGGTTTGGCCGTCTCCGACGCGGCGGTCTACGTCGGTGGCCACTTCTGCTGGACCGAGAGCCCGCTCTCCTCGACTCCCGGGTTGTACTGGCCTGGCGCCTTGGGCAACCAGTACTCCTGCACGTCGATCTCGGGCTCGGTGTTCCAGCCGATGACCATCGCGCGCTACCACCTTGCCGCGCTGGATCCCTCTAATGGCACCGCCCTTCCGTGGAATCCGGGCTCCAACAACTCCAGCAACGGGGTCAACTTCCTGCGGACGATTCCGCGGGGCCTGCTCCTGGGCCATGACGGCACCCGGGTCGACCAGATCAACGTGGGACGCTCCGCGTTCTTCGACCTGCAGTAGGCAACGCAGCTAGAGCGATCAGAGCCGGCGGGAGACTCGTTCCGAGTCTTCCGCCGGCTCTGAACATTTCAGGGGTCGGATCCAACGAGATCCGTTGCGTAGGGCGACCATCAAGAACGCGCTAATGCAAAACCTCGAGTGGTCATCGACACCGATCAACGCCTTGGCCTTGGTGCCGTCGGCCAGGACGAAACCTCCCACGGTGTCCATCTGCCACAGCTCCATCGGTGTCCTGCGTTCCCACCGCTTCCACTTCTGGTCCCGACGACGCCAGCCATGCACGGTCTGCCGACGAACCCCGAACCGGGCCGCCACATCCGTAACCGTTTCACCGTCGCTGATCACAGCCAGCACGGCCTGATACCTCTGCTCAGCCACACTGAACTCCCGCATCCTCGGGAGTGTCCGGTATCAACCGAAGTCAGTGTCGCCCATCAGCCGAAACACTGTCGTGCCTCAGCCGAAGGCCAAACGTCCGCCATCAGCCGAAGGCACACAACCGTTGCGTAGGGCGGGCGGGGCTCGAACCCGCGACCCAAGGATTATGAGTGAAGGAGTGGCCTTCTCACCCGGTCTCAATCTGGCTCAACTGAGCGTGATTCCGGGCTTTCTCAGCCTCTCCGGTCCCCCAGATTCTCAGCCCGTCTCAGACGGTTGGGGGACGAACTGGGGGACGATTCCCCAGGAGAGGAGGCCGTCATGGTGACCTGGGAGCAGGCCCGGCAGATCGTGGACCAGGAGCTGAGGGCGAGCTGGAGCGCGGCCTGGCCAGAGCTGACGTTCCACATCGCTGAGTGGGGCTGGGCCGACGCTGAGGCGTTCCAGGTGCCGTACGGCGCTCGGGAGCACCTGGTGGACGGTGACGACGCGGCGGCCATCGTGGGCGAGCTGGCGGCCTTGGTGGGCCGGGTGACCGGGGAGCTAGAGCTGGTCAGCTTCCCCGGCCACCTGGACCGGCTGAGCACCATGGAGCGCGTCGGCTCTGGGCACCCAGTGGCCTAACCCTTGCGCTCCGGCGGCCCGGGACGCGACGGTCGTGGTTTCGGCTATCATCGCGGAATGACGATGAATCAGATGCCGCCCGTCCCTTCGCTCCCAGAGAGACAGGCGCTGACCGCCGCGTCGTGTCTGTTCCACGGCTTCAGCGATCCCTCCCGACTGGCCATTCTTCAGCACCTGGCCCTTGGGGAGCATCGCGTGGTGGAGCTGACCGCACACCTGGGACTTGCTCAGAGCACCGTCTCTCGCCATCTAGCCTGCCTGCGGGATTGCGGTCTGGTGGTCTCCCGCCCGGAGGGCCGCGCCTCGGTCTTCTCCCTCACTCACCCGGATGCCCTGCTGGACCTCCTGGCGGCTGCTGAGCGCTTGCTGAGCCTGACCGGCGATGCCGTCGCCCTCTGCCCGACCTACGGAACCGCAGGCACGGAGGATGCCCGATGACCAGTCCCGCACCGAAGACGCCGGGCTCCACGACGATCACCGACGCCGAGACCGAGCGCCTGACGCGGCGGGGGCTGCGGCTGGCTCAGTTCACCGTGGCCTACAACGTGGTGGAAGGCGCGGTGGCCATCACGGTCGGCCTGATGGCTGGCCTGGTGTCGCTGGTGGGATTCGGGCTCGACTCCGGGATCGAGTCTGCGGCCTCCGTGCTGGTGGGACTGCGGCTGGCCGCCCGACTGAAGCACGGAGAGGCCGACGAGGCCAAGGAGCGGCGAGCGCTTAAGGCGGTCGCGGTGACGTTCTTCGTCCTGGCCACCTACGTGGTGATTGAAGGCACCCGCTCCCTCATCGGCGGAGAGAGTCCCGATCAGTCCACGGTGGGCCTGGTCCTGCTGGTGGCGTCGGTCATCGTGATGCCGGTTCTGGCACGGGCCAAGCGGCGAGTAGGTGAACAGCTCGGCGGAGACCAGCTCATCCTGGCCGACGCCGCCGAGACCAAGATTTGCGTGCTGCTCAGTGTCTCCACGCTGCTGGGGCTCGGCCTGTACGCCCTCACCGGAGCCCCTTGGCTCGACCCGCTGGCGGGCTTTGTCATCGCGGCGTTTGCCATCCATGAGGGCCGCGAAGCGTGGGAGGGCGAGCTGGTCGAGGACGACGACTGATTGCTCCGCGTCCTGGCCCCCAGCTTGCACGGAGCCGGGGGCCAGGAGTGCGCGGAGAGGCAGTGGCCACGCGCCTACGACGCTACGCGGCACCACCGACAGCCCCGGCCAGCCGCTCCTCTGCCGTGACCCCGCCCCAGATGCCGTACCGGCTCCACTCCTCGCTGGAGGCCAGCGCCAGCTCCAGGCAGCGCTCCCGGACCGGGCAGCCCCGGCAGTGGGCCAGGGCGTAGGCCCGCCGGGCCTGGTCCGCTGGTGAGGCGAACCAGGCATCGGGGTCTGAGGCGGTGGCGCAGGCGGGCTCAGCCATGCTCAGTAGTGGCCTGCCTGGCGACGGATGTAGCCGGTCAGCTCACCGTGTCCGCTGGCCTCCGGGGAGGCGTTGCGGCCAGCTCCCGCGTCGGCGCGGGCTCCGGGCTTGACCAGCTCCGGGTGAGCACGACGAAGCTCGGTGACCAGCTCCCCCAGGTTGGTGGGGATACCCGCCTCATTCCGCTGAATGGCGGACCTGTCCAGAGCCCTCACGGCGGCCTCCGGGTTCCGGAAGCGCCTGGCCTCCGCCTGGGCGAAGATCAGCGCATCCTCCAGGACCTGGGCGTCCTCCTCGGTGCCCTCTCCGGCGGCCACCTTGGTCATCAGGTCGCCCAGCAGGTCCTCCTGGGGGTCGCGGCCCCGGATGGCCGCGTTGATGCCGCTCATGCCGCACCGTCCGGGACCCACTCGGTGGACATGCCCTCGGGGACGCCCTGGTCAGTGACCACCTGCCGGGTCCGCCAGCGCCCGGTCTGAGCGGCCTGGGGCTCCTGGGGCGCGTACTCCTCCCGCATGGCCTGGAAGACCGGCGCGGGGTCCAGGGGCTCGCCGTTGCCGGTCAGCCCGCCAGCGGTGCCGGTGCCGTTCATGGAGACCATGGCCCCGTTGGGCAGCAGTCCGATGGCCAGCCGGGGCGGCGGGGCGTTCCACATGGCCTTGGTCAGCTCGCCGGTCAGCCAGCTCTGGGTCCGCTTGGCGGCCCAGAAGTCCTCACGGGCGGCCAGCAGGGCCTCCAGGGCGTCGGCGTAGCGCTGGCGGGCGGCCTCCGTGGTCGCCATGGCCACGTCTCGGGCCTCGTCGGCGGCCAGCAGCCGGTCCAGCTCGGCGGTCTGCTGCTCGATGGCCTGGGAGAGCACCCGGAGCCGGGTCTGGGCCTTCTCGGTCTCCGCCTTCAGGGCGTCGGAGCGCTTGCGGCCAGGGTCCTTCTCCCCGGCCCTCATCGCGGTGGCCTGGGCGGTGTCGTCGGCGTCCCTGGCCTGCCTCTGGAGCTTGGGCAGGTCAGCCAGACGGGCACCGATGGCCCGGCTCTCCGCGATCAGCTCGCCGTACGCCTGAACAGCCTGGGCGTACTCCTCCCAGCCCTCCAGGTGCGGGTAGGTCTTCTCAGCCATGGTCGTGCTTCCTCTCACTGGACGCGCAAGACGCTGCGCGTGTTGGTCAGCCCGTCACGTCGGGGCTGAGGGTTCTTGGGGATCACCAGGCCGGACGGCGTGGTGACCATCGGGACCTCCATCAGCTCGCCCGTGCGGCGGCTGGTTGCCGTGCCGACGAACGTGCCGGTGTCGAGAGCCCGCATCGTGAAGCTGATGGCCATGGCCAGGTCGTCGTGGCCGGTCCCGGCAGCCGCGATCCTCAGCCGTCCCGTCTCGGTGGGAGTGGCCTCCAGCGCCGACAGCTCACGGAGGAGCTTCGGGTGATCGGGGAGGACCATCTGGCCGGAGATGACCAGCGACAGCAGCCGCCCGAAGTCGCGTTCCTTGGACTCCTGGGTGGTCGAGACCGGCACCACGCGCCAGCCCACCCGGTCCTCCAGGGCCTCCGTGGCCGGACCGCCCACGCCGTTGGTCTCGGAGTAGATCGTCGCCACGTCGTAGCCCACCGGGCCGTTGGTGACCGTGCGGCCCCGCGTCGGCCCCGGCAGGGTCGCCCTTCCCCTGAACAGTCGGCCCCCTCCCGCGATCGTGGCCACCAGGTCCACCTGGTCCGCGTAGCCCCGCTGAGAGGTCTCGTACCAGGGCAGGAACAGCGGAGCCAGCTCGTTGCGGTCGTAGTCGTCGGCCACGGCCAGCAGCGCGATGGCGTGCGAGTCCACCCGGCGGCCCCAGTCCAGGCCCATCACCACGTTGCCGCCCGGCGCGTCCTCCGGCTCCAGCAGCTCATACGGCGCGGCAGCCGCCACCAGGTCATCCCGGCTGAAGTAGCCCGCCCCGCCGTCGATGAACTCGCACTCGTACTCCGCCCGGAACTGGAGCTGAGGGGTCGCCAGCTTCCGCTGAGCCAGCCACTGGCGCGACACCCAGCCGCCCACATCGGTCAGCGCGTCCGCGATCCGCCAGCGGAACGTCCTCACCGTGGGGTCCAGGCCCTGCTCCCCGGCCATCGCGTAGCGGTAGAAGCCGCCCGACGCCTGCCACGGCGTCCCCGCCAGCACCACGCGGGCACCCTGGGAGACGCGGGCCGTCGTCGTCGGAATCGCGGAGCCCTCCAGGGTCGCGTCATCCATCTCCGCCGCCTCATCGCACAACAGCAGGTCCACCGAATGACCACGGATGGCCGACGACTTCGGCAACGCGATGATCCGAGAGCCGTTCACCAGGACCACCGACCCCACGGCCTCCTCCAGCACGTCCGCACGGAGCGCCGGAGACGCCAGCACGTCCCGCACCTGGCCCAGCAGCCGCCGGGCACCCAGCTCCCCGTTGGACACGATCAGCACCGTCTGGCCCGGCCTCCTCAGCGCCCACCACGACGCCAGGACCGCCAGCGCCCGCGACTTGCCCACCTGACGGGCACCCACGATCACCGTCAGGTATGTCTCCAGGCCCAGGCCCCGCTCCTGCCAGCCCATCAGCGGGAAGCCCACCACGCGGGCGAACAGCGGGAGCCCGTCGTCACGCTCCAGAGAGTCCAGCAGGTCACTCATCGGACCCACCCCGCTCCTGGGCCTCAGCCTCACGGCGGCGCTGCTCCAGAGCGGCGGTCACGGACACCTGGGTGGCGGCCACGTCCCGGCCCAGCCTGGCCGCTGCCAACGGAGACAGGCCCAGCCGGTCCCGGTGCTTGTCCGCTGCCCGCTCCAGCGCCATCAGGAGCCCCGTGGCGGCCTTCACCTGGCCGTCCTGCTCCAGCTCCATGGGCACGCCCTCAGCGGCCTGGTCCTCCAGCCAGGTCTCCAGGCGCTCAATACGGGCCAACGTGGTGGCGTAGGCCATGACGGCAGGCCGGTAGCGGGGCTCAGCCAGGTAGGCGGGGAACGCGCCCTCATCGGCCAGGGCACGGGCTATCTCCAGCGCCCTGGGCCTGACCAGGCGGTCACTCCATGCGCCGTGCCTGAGCGCCACCAGGTTGCCCGTGGTGAAGTCCGGGTGCTGGCGCTCATGGGTGGGCCGGAGCTGGCCACCGGAGTACGTGGGGCTGTCAGTCACGGGGCCTCCTGGCAGGGGGACGACTGGGGGACGTACCGGCTCTGACCTGCGGAAACAGGGGCTCCAGCGGATCGGTAGTCCTCTGTCTTCGCGCACGGGGTCTCTCCGGCAGCGGGCGGCGGCGCGGCCAGACGGACCGGGCCTACTCGCTTGTGGGTCATGCGGGGGTGCTCCTGGCTCAGAACGGGGGCTCGTCGGTGGTGGTGCTGGGGGTGGCCCATGGGTCGTTGGGCAGGGTGGGCTGGGCTCCCCATGCCTGGCTGGGTGTCTGGCTTCCCTGGGTGCGTTCGGCGGGCTTGGGCTGGAGGTCGCGGGCGATGTGGTCGGCGCGGAGCCCGTAGTAGGTCTTGCCGTTGTGCTCTCGCTGTTCCAGGCGTCCGGTGACGAGGACGCGGGAGCCCTTGGCCAGCTCCTGGGCGGCGGGTTCTGCCTGGGCTCCGAAGATGGTCACGTCCAGCCAGGTGGTCCCGGCGTCGTACCACTGGCCGTCCTGGCCTTTGCGGCGCTCGGTGCAGGCGATCCGGAGCCGGGTGTAGGCGTTGCCGTTGTTGGCGTACTTCAGCTCTGGGTCTGCTCCCAGGACGCCGTGGGCGACGATGTTGGGCAGTGGCATGGGGTCTCTCCTTCAGTGGGTCACGGGCTCCGCTGGGAATCCGCTGGTTTGTGGGTCAGGTCGTCGGCTCAGCCACTGGTCTGGTGTCGGTGGGCGGTGCAGTGCTCTCCCAGGCGGGTCCTGGTCTGGCAGGGCTGGCCGCCCTTGGTCTTGCAGGGGGCTCCGCAGATGGTCGGGAGGCACTTCACGCCCAGGCGCTCATGGGGCGCACAGTCCTGGCAGGCGCATCCGGCAGGGGCGGTGTCTCCTCCGGGGCTCAGCAGCCAGAGGCTGACGGTGCCGTCCGGGTTGACGGTCTCGGCCATGTCCCAGCCGTTGTCCAGCTCGACGGCCTCCAGCGTGAGGCTGGTCTGGCTGTAGTCGGGGTCTGGCTCCCGGCGCTGGGGAGCGTGGTGCTCTCGGCGTCGCTGGTCGTTGCTCATGGCGTCCTCCTGGAGGTCGGGCTAGTGCTGGTGAGGGTCGGGCCGTCGAAGGTGCCTCCGTTGGCCCAGTGGTCTTCGTGGGTGTCGCGGAAGCGGGAGCGGCGTCGACGCTGGCGGACCGGGGCTCCCCCTTCCGGCTCCGGGAGGGGGTTGGGGGGTGGGTGATCCCTGGTCTGTTCCTGGTCTGTTCCGTGTCGGCTGGAGCGCACATTGAGCGGCGCTGGAGCGCACCCTGAGATGTCCTGAGCCGCACCCTGAGCGGCGTCCTCAGTGTCGGCTGGAGCGCACACTGAGCCGGGAACCAGAAGCGTGTAGCGGGAGGTCCCCCGGTTCTTGTTGCCCCGCTTGACCAGCACCCACCCGGCTGCCTCCAGAGCGGTCACGTTCTTGCTGACCTGGGACGCCCTGACGCCGACCTCTCGGGCCACCGTGTCCCGGCTGGGCCAGCAGGTAGCCCCCTTGCCCAGGTGGGTGCAGAGGACCAGCATCGTCAGCCGCAGATGGGGCGGCAGGTCGGAGGCCAGGACCGCCCGCTCCACGGTGAATCGGTAGCCGCTCATCCGACGCCCTCCGTTCCGCTGAACGGTTCGGGCTCCACTTCGTACGCCAGGCCCACCAGGGCAAGGAGTCGCGGAGTGGGAACGCGGAGGGTCTTGCCCACGCGGATGGTGGGGAGGCTCCCGTCTGCGGCTGCCCGGTAGGCGGACGCCGGGCTCAGGCCGATGAAGGCCCCGCCCTCTCGGACGGAGACCGTGGTGACGGCGCGGAGCTGGTCCACGGTGGGGGCGGCGGCGCTCATGCTGCCCTCCCCATGAGGCGATCCAGGAGGCGGGCGTAGCGGAGCGCGGCGGGGCCATGGGGAACGCTCTGTGCTCGCTCCCAGCGGTAGATGCTCCGCTCGCTCACGTCGGCGGCTCGGGCCATCTCCGCGATGGAGAGACCTGCCGCGCTCCTGACGGCCTTGGCCGTCCCCGACTTGACCAGCGCCCGGAGGCGGCTGAGCGTCAGGAGGTCGTCGGTTGTCTCGGTCACAGCTTGAACGTACGCATCCTGACTACATGCGGACAACGGACGAAGCTTGACTACTTTCGGTACGCATCTTGCCCAGACACGTACCTGACCGCATACTGACTACATGCGGACTGAAAGGCAGACCAGCGGACCGGCGGGAACTAGCGACTTCCCGTGGGCCGACAGCTCCGGCAGGGAGTGGCGGGTCAGCGTGACCTGGGGCTACGTGGGCGGGCGCGTGGAGGCGGTCGGGCTCTCCCTCGACTCCGGCGGCCAGGCCCCGGTGACCTCCACCATCGTCCGGGAAGTGGAGCGCATGGTCCGGGACAAGCGGGCTGCCAGGGCCAAGCAGGCCAAGAAGCTGGCCAAGACCCCCGGAGAGGTCGGGCGGCGTGCTCGGCGTCAGGTGCCCGGCTGGGAGGCCCCATCAGCGGCAGCTCCTGGACAGCGCCGGGATGACGCGCTCTGGAGAAAGCGGGCTCAGGTGATGAGGACCGCCTGGGAGAAGCGCCAGCCCATGATCCAGGCCCTGGAGGCAGCGGAGCCGGGGCTGAGCAAGGACACCTACCGAAAGATGATCGACAGGACGCGGGCCTGGGACCGGGAGACCGGAGCTGGCCTGCTGGACGGCGTGGGCCGTTCCCGAGAGAGGAA
Source organism: Nocardioides sp. (assembly GCA_037046605.1). Classification (GTDB taxonomy): domain Bacteria; phylum Actinomycetota; class Actinomycetes; order Propionibacteriales; family Nocardioidaceae; genus Nocardioides. Next base: position 73,930 of record JBAOHF010000026.1, on the reverse strand, counting down.
GACGAAGTGAGCACAGGGCGCGGACCCAGCGGGGTCATCAAGGAGCGGCACGGCAAGCACTACCCGGTGGTTCGGTTCTACCAGGACGGGAAGCGGCGGGAGCGCTGGCTGACCGGTCACAAGACGAAGACGGCGGCCAGGAAGGCGCTCCGGGACGCGCTGCACTCCCAGGACCATGGCACCTGGCAGCCCTCGGCGGAGCCCATGACCTACGGCGAGTACCTGACCCAGCGCTGGCTCCCCAGCCTCACCAACCAGGTCCGGGAGACCACGCTGGCGGGCTACGCGCGCCACGTCCGGGTCTACCTGGTCCCTCAGCTCGGAGACCTCCGGCTGGACCGGCTCACGGGCGCTGACCTGGCCGCGTTCTACGGGCGGCTCCGCCTGGAGGGCGTGAAGGGGAAGCCGCTGGCGGAGAACACCGTGGCCCGCATCCACGCCACCGTCTCCCGGTCCCTGGGTGACGCCGTGGAAGCCCGGCTGAGGAGCACGAACCCCGCCAGGGACCTGCCCAGGAACGCCAGGCCCAAGCAGGGACGCTCCGGTGGGCTGGAGCTGCGCTACTGGACCGCTGACCAGCTCGGGACCTTCCTGGAGCTGGCGAGGACGACGGAGCCGCGCTTCTACCCGCTGGTCCGGCTGGCCGCCTTCACGGGCATGAGACGTGGTGAGGTCGTCGGGCTCCGGTGGCAGGACGTGGACCTGGAGGCGGCCCACCTGGCCGTCCGGCACACCATCACGGCCATAGACGATCCGGCCCAGGGCGGCATGAAGCTGGTCCACGGGGAGCCCAAGTCCGGCAAGGGGCGGCGGGTGGACCTGGACCAGGACACGGTGGCGCTCCTCCGCTCCTGGAAGGCCCAGCAGGCCCAGGACCAGCTAGCGATGGGCGGCGCGTGGCCAGCTCACGGCCTGGTCTTCACCCGTGAGGACGGGGCGGTCTTCCACCCGGACACGGCCTCCACCGTGTTCGACCGGCTGGTGAAGGTCTCCGGTCTCCCCCGGATCACCTTCCACGGGCTCCGGCACACCCACGCCACGATCCTGCTGGCCAACGGCGTGCCGGTGAAGGTGGTCTCTGAGCGGCTGGGCCACGCCACGGTCCAGATCACGCTGGACACCTACGGGCACGTCATCCCAGGTCTTCAGGGCCAGGCCGTGAGCGTCTTCGCCACGGCGATGGGCGGCGCGTGATGGGGGACGCGCTGAGCGACTGGGGGACGAACTGGGGGACGTGGACCTCTGTTCCGCTGAATGACAGCACCCTGACCCACGTTTCCGCAGGTCAGGCGAGTGGGGCGGGTGGGGCTCGAACCCACGACCCAAGGATTATGAGTCCTCTGCTCTAACCGACTGAGCTACCGCCCCGCCGGGGAGCCTACCTCGGCCAAGGCCGCGGCGGCGGCACGGTGAGCAGTTGAACGGCGCAGTCGTCAGGTCCGGCGACGCTTGCCCGGGCGGCTGGCAGGAGTTGTCGGCACCGGCGGAGGGCTCTCGCCACCAGCCACGGTCAAGCACGCTACTGCGGTGGTGAGCGGCACTGCGAGCACGAGACCAACTGCAGTCGTCAGGGTGACCACGATCTCCTGAGCGAAGCTCTCCGTCGCGAGCACGTCGCCCCACGGACGGGCATAGATCTGGAGCAAGAGCAGCAGAGCCAGGGCTCCTCCCGAGTAGGCGAAGACAATCGTGTAGATGCTCGACGCGATGTGGTCACGGCCGATCCGCATGGCGCTGGCATAGATGCTGCGGCGGGTGGTCTCAGGGGCGTGGCTACGCAACTCCCAGACCGCCGACGCCTGGGTGATGGTCACATCGTTGAGGATGCCGAGTCCCGCCACGACAAGGGCACAGAGCAGCAGCCCATGGAAGTTCAGTTCTGGCGCCTGCTCGAGCAGCGCCTCGCCGGACTTGTCCGCAAGTGCTCGCTCGGCCACAGTGCGACCAACCCCCCGACCACCCCGAGGGCGATCAGGCCGAGCAACCCCATGACCACTGCGCGTGCGACCCGGCAACCTTGGTGGGCACAGGATCGAGACCCCTCCCAGGATCGCACCTGAACTCGGGTCTGGCTTGCTCCACTCACCCGCTTTCTAGGCACTTTCTGCAGACCGGCATGTGTCGACTGCATCCCAATATGGGATGCAGCGGCGTACCATAGGTGGCATGAGCACTCAGATCGCCGTTCGCCTCCCCGACGAGATGGTGGCGTTCCTGGACCACGCGGTGGCGACCGGCAAGGCGTCCAGTCGTGCCACGCTGGTCGCGTCGGCGGTGGAGCGCGAGATGCGGCGACAGGCCGCCGAGCATGATGCCCAAGTCCTGCGCGAGCACGGCTCGGCCGATGGCCTGGACGACCTGGTGCAGTGGAGCACCACCCACCTCGAGGTCGAGGACTGATCGGTGCGCGAGATCTGCCTGGTCCGGCTCGACAAGACCCGACCGGCCCTCGTGTTGACCCGGGAGGCGGCGCGGGCAGCGATGACGAAGGTGACCGTCGCACCCATCACCACCACCATCAAGGGCCTGTCCAGCGAGGTCCGGGTCGGACCCGACAACGGGCTGGACCACGACTGCGTGGTCGCCCTCGACAACGTCATCACCGTCCCGGTGAACCTGCTCGGCCGCACCGTCGGCTACCTCAGCGCCGAACAGGAGGTCCAACTAGCGCGCGCCGTGGTCCTCGCCTATGACCTTGAGCTACCCCTGCTGGGGTGACCCGCACACTCGACCCCGACAGCGCCATGAGAGCGCGGGTCAGTCGCCGTGTCGCGTCATGACCACACGAGAGGCGAGTCGTTGCTGCATCCGCGAACGATGCACAGCCTCTGCAACGCTAACTGAAACGCCTTGAAGCCAGCGCACCCGCAGATCAGAGGGTCATTGCTGTGGCTCCCCCGGTTGGACTCGAACCAACAACCCTTCGATTAACAGTCGAATGCTCTGCCAGTTGAGCTACAGGGGATCGCGTTCGCGCTGCGAACACTGGCGGGCGATAGGTTAGCAAGCCGTCGCGGGTCCGGTGAAATTGCCCCGACGTGGTGCGGGGCGGCCGACCGATCCGGCGGCTACTGCTGCCCCACCACCTGTTCGCGCAACGAGTGGCGACGCTGCTCCAAGGCGATCAGCTCCCCGAACATCCGGTTGTAATCGGCTTGGTGCTCCACCGGGTTGGTGCGCTGCAGCTTGGACTTCACTTCGGCGATGCGCCGCTGCACGGTCAGCTCCTGGAGCCGATAGACATGCTGCGCGACGTACGCCGGATCGGGTTCTTGCTCGCGCAAGACCGACTCCACACTCAGTGCGGAGATCGCGGCGGCCACCTCCGGTGCGGGCGCCTTGGCGAGCAGATGCGCGACCCACTGCGGGTCGTCGACACCGGCACTGATCCCACCGAGGGCGGCAATGACATCCCAGACCGCCCGGTAGATCGGGTGCACGAAGTCGTTGCTGCCGACATCGCGGATCACCCCGCCAACCGAGGTGGGGAACTGCACCAGCAGCTTCAGCGTCTCCCGCTCGATGGAGAAACGCGGATCGGACAGGCTCGGGTAGGCGGCGCGCGGTTTAGGTTGCTCCTCGACTGGCTCAGCGGCGCGGCCGGCCCCAGTCGACGACGGGCGCGGCCCGCGTCGTTCGGCTCGGCGTACCTCCGCACGAGCCTCCTCGATATCCACCCCGACCAGTTGAGCCAGCTCGCGGGCGAACGCATCGACCTTGGCGCGGTCTCGCACGCTGGCCACCAGCCGTGCTCCCTCACGCAGCGCATCGATCCGGCCATCGGCTCGGTCGAGGTCGTAGCGCTGCACCGTATTGGCCAGCACGAAGCGATACAGCGGCACCCGCCGGGCCACGAGTTCACGCACGGCCCCATCCCCTTGCTCGATCCGCAGATCGCAGGGATCCAAGCCGCTCGGCTCGATGGCGACATAGGTCTGGGAGACGAAGTTCTGGTCGCCCGCAAAAGCGCGTAGAGCCGCCTTCTGCCCGGCCGCGTCGCCGTCGAAGGTGAAGATGACCTCCCCGCGGAACTCCTCATGATCGTTGAGGAAGCGCCGCAACACCCGGGCGTGCTCGTCGCCGAAGGCGGTTCCACACGTCGCCACGGCCGTGCCGACCCCGGCCAGATGGCAGGCCATCACGTCGGTATAGCCCTCCACGAGTACCGCCTGGGAGGACCGCGCAATCTCCCGCCGGGCGAGATCCAGCCCGTAGAGCACCTGACTCTTCTTGTAGATCGGGGTCTCGGAGGTGTTGAGGTACTTCGCGTCGATCCGGTCGTCGTCGAAGAGCCGGCGCGCGCCGAACCCGATGGTGTCGCCGGTGGCATCGCGGATCGGCCACATCAGCCGACCCCGGAAGCGGTCGTATCGACTGGTGCCGACCAACCCCGCCGTGACGAGTTCGTCCTGGCTGAAGCCGCTGGCACGCAGGTGACGCAGCAGTGCGTCGCCGTCGCGCGGACTGAAGCCCACGCCGAACTGTTCGGCCGCGGCCTGGTCGAATCCTCGCTGGTGCAGGAACTGACGCGCGACCAAGGCATCGGCCGAGCCGAGCTGCTCGGCGTAGAAGGCCTGGGCCAGCTTGTGGGCCTCCACCAGGCGTCGCCGCGGCGGTCCCTGTGGGCGTGACTGCCCGGGCTCGGCGTCCTCGCGCCGCAACTGGACGCCGTACTTGTCGGCGAGGCGCTCGACGGTCTCGGTGAAGGTCAAACCGTCGATCTTCTGCACGAACGCGATCACGTCGCCGCCCTCGCCACAGCCGAAGCAGTGCCAGACGCTGCGCGCCGGGGTGACGTGGAACGACGGCGACTTCTCGTCGTGGAAGGGGCACAAGCCCTTGAAGGACCCGCCACCCGCGCGGCGCAGCGTGACGTACTCGGAGACGACGTCGTCGATCCGCGCCTTTTCGCGGACCTCAGCGATGTCGTCTTCGCGAATCCGGCCGGCCACGGACGCGAGTCTACGGTCGCGGAGACGTGCGCGGCCCCCGCGGCCCGGATCGGAGCGTTAGCTGCCTGCGCATCGATCTGTGGATGCGTGCCACGGGCCGGTCGGACGGACATAGCCGGATTCGCCGGAATGCGTGAGGCTGGGGAGGTGAGCACCGACCGGGACCGCCCACTCGCCGAGAATGGGGCCGAGGCCGCCCTGACAACTGCCGCGCGGTCCGCCCAGCCGCTGTGGCGGTACGTCGCGCGCCGGGGCTGGCGCAAGTTCATCGGCGACCAGTGCATCGACCTTGCGGCCGGGCTGACGTTCTACGCGATCATCTCGATCTTTCCCGCGGTCCTGGCCATGCTGACGTTACTAAGCGTGATCGGCGAAGCTGAAAGCGCCGTCACCGCGGCCCTGAGCGTGATCGAGCCGCTCGTCGATCCGCAGCGGATGCCGCGGATCGAGGCGATCCTGCGCGACTTCTCCGGGGTCGAGGTCAGCGGTTGGGCGCTCTTGGGAAGCGTGGCATTGAGCCTCTGGACCGCCTCGGGCTACGTCAATGCCTTTTCGCGGGCGATGAACCGCATCCTCGAGGTGCCCGAAGGCCGGCCGATCTGGAAGCTCCGTCCGGCAATGTTCGCGGTCACCCTGGTGCTGATCTTGCTGGTCGCGGCCCTGCTCACCCTATTGACCATCTCAGGAGGGCTTGCTCGCTCGATCGGCGAGGCCTTGGGGCTGGGCTCGCAAGCGCAGTGGGTGTGGAGCGTGGCGAAGTGGCCGGCCTTCGGCATCGTCGCCGCGATCCTGACGGCGGTGCTCTACTGGGCCACGCCCAACGTCCGCCACTCGCGGAAGAGTGGGCTATCAGTGGGCGCTGCGGTCGCCGTACTCGTCTGGCTGGTCGCATCGGCGGGGTTGAGCTTCTACGTCGCCCGTTTCGCGGACTACAACCGCACCTACGGCTCCGTGGCCGGCGTGATCGTGGCGCTGCTCTTCCTTTTCGTCAGCAACCTGGCTTTGCTGATCGGGGCCGAGGTCGATGCCGAGTTGGAGCGGGTTCGGCAGCTGCGAGACGGTCTGGAAGCCGACTCGCGGCTGCAGTTGCCGCTGCGCGCCACCAAGCGCGTGGAGCGAGTGGAGCGGTGGCGCCAGGACGATCTGGCCTATGCGCGCGAGTTGCGGCGTACCCGTGCAAGGTCGAGCAGGGAAGGGGGATCCCCGGACAGCTAGTAGGCGCCGGTCATCACGTTGGCGAGCGGCTCGCCGTTCGCAAACCGCTGGAGCTGCTGGGCGACGAGTCGGAAGGACCGCGGCTCCATGGCCGAGCTCGCACCGCCCACGTGCGGACTGATCAGCACGCCGGGCGCGGTCCAGAGCGGATGATCAGGTGGCAACGGCTCCGGATCGGTGACGTCCAGCGCGGCGCGGATCCGGCCGGATCGGAGGGCAGCGACCAGGTCGTCGGTGACTACGACGGGTCCGCGGGCGACGTTGACGACCAATGCGTCGTCGGGCAACGCCGCGAGGAACTTCGCATCGACCAGTCCCCTGGTCTGCGGGGTGTCGGGGACGATCAGCACCACGATCTCGGCGTGGGGCAGCAAGTCGGGTAGGTCGGTGAACGCGTGCACCCCGGGGCGAGCCGAGCGGGCCACCCGGGTCACCTCCACCTCGAAGGGCGCCAAGCGTGCCTCGATGGCGGCACCGATCTGGCCGTAGCCCACGATCAGGACCTTCCGGTCGGCAAGGGACGGCCGGAACTGATAGGTCCACTCCCCCTCGTCTTGAGCACGCACAAAGTCGGGGAAACCCCGTTGGGCAGCGATCATCAAGCCCACGGCAAGCTCCGCGGTCGACGCATCGTGGATGCCCCGGCCATTACAGAGCAGCACACCTTCGGGAAGGTGTTTCCGGACGTGGTCGACCCCCGCAGTCTGGGTCTGCACCACCCGCAGCTTCGGCAACGCGGCGATGAGTTCCACGTCGTAGGGGTCGAACCGATAGGGCAGGACGTAGAACTCCACCTCCTCCGCCAACGCAGGCACTCCGTGGACGCGATCGGGCACGACCTCGGCATAGCGCAGACCCGCCGGGGCCTCCGGCAAGCGATCAACGGGGAAGGGCAGCCAGACGAGAGGGCGAGCTGCCGCCGATTCGCTCACGAGGTGCCTCCAATCAGCCGGGCATGCCAGGTCACGGCGCTGGCATCGGTGAGCGAGGCCACCTGGTCCACGACGACCCGGAACCGGGCAGCCTCGTCGGCGGCGGCGCTCCAGTCGTCGTAGAACGGCCGCTCCAGGGCTTCGGGTCGCTTGGTCAGCGCGTCCACGAGTGCCGCGATCAACTCGCGCTGGCGGGCCATCACCGCCACCCGCTCGTCGGTGGCCATGACGTAGTGGGCGGCGATGCCCTTGAGTACGGCGATCTCGAGGTGGGTGTCGGCCGGGATCACCAAGTCGGCGTGGTAGCGCGCGATCGGCCCATCGGTCGCCGCGCGGGTGGCGGTCTGCACCGCCCCGCAGAATCGCCCGATCACGTCGGAGGTGAGGTTCTTCAATGCCGCCAGGGAGCGCCTCGATCCGTCATAGGGACGGGTGGGCCAGCCATCGATCGCCGCGAGCCCGCGCAAGGCCTCGTCGAGTTCGGCGTCGGTGGCGTCGGGGAGATACCACGCCCGAACGGTGTCCCAGACAGGCGTCGGCTCCAGGGCCACGCTGGCCAGATCGATCTTCCCGGCGACCACCCCGTCCTCGACATCGTGCACGGAGTAGGCGACGTCGTCGGCCAAGTCCATCACCTGCGCCTCGACGCATTGACGACGTCCGACCCCTGGTGGCCGCAGCCACGCGAAGACGTCCAGATCGTCGGCGTAGACACCGAACTTGACCACGAGCCTCGGGGAGCCGTCGCTGTGCACTCCACCGGGCCGCTCGGCGTCGCTGTGAAGCCAGGGGTACTTCGTGCAGGCATCCAGGGTGGCCCTGGTGAGATTGAGGCCGGCGGACCGCCCGTCGGAGGTGAAGGTCTTGGCCTCCAATCGGGTCAGCAGCCTCAGCGTCTGGGCATTCCCCTCGAACCCGCCGCTGCCGGTCGCCAACTCGGCCAGCACCCGCTCGCCGTTATGGCCGAACGGCGGGTGTCCGAGGTCGTGCGCGAGTGCCGCGGTCTCGGCGATGTCGGGTTGGCACCCCAGCGCCCGGGCCAGATCACGCGCTACCTGGGCCACTTCGAGGCTGTGGGTGAGCCGGTTACGGACAAAGTCGTCGCTTTGAGGCCCCACGACTTGGGTCTTGGCAGCGAGCCGCCGACTTGCGGCAGCGTGCACCACCCGGGCACGGTCGCGCTCGAACGGCGTCCGTTCGGGGGCAGCCACGCGCTTGGGCGGCTCGGGCACCCAACGCTCGCGCGCGGCGTCGTCGTAGGACTGATCGGCGGCGGTCGAGTCCCAGCTGGCGCTCGCTTGGATTGCGGTCGTGGCGGTGTGGTTCATCGCTGCTCAATCTAGGTGGCCGCACCCCCAACTGGGCAGACAGGCCCACCTCAGCCCGGAGGCTCGGGTCCCGCGAGCAGGCCGAATCAGTAGGTCGAGACGTGCACGTGGTCGTAGTGGTTGGCCGTAGCCGAACCCCGGTTCGACATGCCTCGCCAGCCTTCGCCGCCTCGTTCGACGGACCAGATGTGCTGGGAGTAGATCACGTAGCTGACGCCGAGGGCCGCGTAGTTGGCCCGGACGAACTCGGCGACCTGCCAGCCGCGCTCGCCGCTGACCATGATGTCGACGGCCTTGCCACGGGGATGGTCACCACCGCCGCCGCGCAGCGTGCCGTAGACCGAGATCTCGGGGAAGGCTGCGCACACGGCCTGGTGGACCTTGACGATGTTGGAACTGACGCCACCGGACACGGAAGTGCCGTTGGTGCAGGAGCCACCGATGCCGGGAATCGGCTCGGTCTCACTGAGAAATTCCGTGCTCACCCATCGGGACTTGCCGCGCCACACAACTTCGGAGCGGTCGCCGTCGGTGCGCCCGGTGACCAGCACCTTGACGCCCGACTTGAGTTCGCCGATCTTCTTGGCACCCTTCTCCGGGTCCGCCCAGAGGTTCAGCTTCTCAGTCGTCCACAACTTGGTGTCGGCACCCTTGATCGCGGCCCTGGTGGCTTCGCGATCATTGAGGGTCCGGATGGACTCGAGGGTGTCCTTCTGCATAGCGCGCGCGGCGGCCGCCTCCAAACGGCTGCCGCTACGGCTCAGAGCCTCGCGATCGCCGAGATCGGAGTGGGCCGCCCGAGCCGCGGCAGGGGCGACATCGAGCGCTGCAGGATCGAGATTGAGTACGCCGAGACTGACGGCGCCCGCGGTGACGACCGCGGCCGTCGGTGCGGCGAAGAGGACTGCCTTGGGCAGTCGACGGCGGGCATTGGCTTCCCGCTTGTGGCGGTGATTGGCCACAGCGCTAGGTCCTTTGCTCTTGGTGACACGACACGGTCGCCACCAGGGCGACCTGATCAACGAGTCAACCACAAGGTCACGAAAGAGTCACAACTGCCTAGACATGTATCCGGGGTGTTTCGACTCACACCTAGCGACTACCTACAAATTCATGACCCAAACGGTGCCGCGGAGACGCTCACCCACCCGTTGCCTCGTTAGCGTCTTCCAACAAGACAATTTTCGTACCGTCTTGGTCATCGAGCCACCCTTCGGGCAATACGACCCGCGAACGAGGCGATCCCTGGCGTCCGCGAGGCGCCCCCAGCTCCGAAACCGGGAAGGGCGCGGAGGGCTCCAAGAGGGCGAGCAGCGCATCGAGCTCGGCCAGGGTCGAGACAAGTGCCAGGTCGCGTCGTAGGTCACCTCCAGCCGGGAAGCCCTTGAGATACCACGAGACGTGCTTGCGGAACTCCTTGCAGCCCCGCTCCTCCCCCATGTGCTCGCACAACAGCTCCGCATGGCGGCGCATCATCGCGGCGACCTCGCCGAGCGTCGGCAGTCGCAGCCGATCGCGGTCGGGCAGCTGCCCGGTCTCGGCAAGCGCGGAGAACGCGGCCGCCAGGTCGCCGAACAGCCACGGCCTTCCGAGGCAGCCGCGACCGATCACCACACCGGCGCAGCCCGTCTGCCGCATCATCGCCACCGCGTCGCGCGCCTCCCAGATGTCCCCGTTCCCCAGCACGGGGATATCCACCAGGGTGACCAGATTCGCGATCGACTCCCAGTCGGCCTCACCGGAGTAGGCCTGATCGACGGTGCGCCCGTGCAGGGTGATCGCGGCGGCACCCTCGGCTTGCGCGATCCGACCGGCATCGACGTAGGTGAGGTGGTCGGCATCGAGGCCCTTGCGGGTCTTGACGGTGACCGGCACGTCGTACGGCGTGGCGGCCGCGACCGCCGCGCGCACGATCTGGGCCAGCAACCCGCGCTTCCACGGCAATGCCCCGCCGCCGCCCTTGCGGGTGACCTTGGGGACCGGACAGCCGAAGTTGAGGTCGACGTGGTCGACCCCGTATTCCTCACACAAGATCGCGGTCGCCTTGCCGACGTAGCGCGGGTCGGTGCCGTAGAGCTGGACCGACCGAATCTCCTCAGCTTCGTCGAAGACCAGCATCTTGGTCGTCGTGGTGTCGCCCTCGACCAAGCCGCGCGAGGTGATCATCTCGCAGACGTAGAGCCCAGCACCCTGCTCGGCGCACAACCGCCGATAGGCGGCGTTGGTGATGCCCGCCATCGGCGCCAGCACCACCGGAACCGGCAGAGTCAGCCGCCCCAACCGCAGTGGCCCAGGGCGGAAATCCTCGACCACACCCGCGGACTCCTTGAGGATCACTTCTTCTTCTTGCTCTTCTTGCCCTCGTAGCGGCCGATCTCGCCGGTCCAGGTGATCGGCACGAAGGTGGGCATCGGTCGGAAACTCACCGCGGTCAGCCGGCCGCCGTTCGGCGCCATGAAGACCAGGCACACCCGCGTCTTCGCCCCCCGCTTGAAGCCTGCCGGCAGATGCGTGCTCGGACACGGTTTGAAGTCGCCCTCGAAGGTCGACATCTGGATCAGCGTGTTGGTGTCATCGACGATGTAGAGCGGCATCCTCACCCCGCTCAGATTGGTGCGACCGACATTCTTCAGCGTCGCGCGCACGAAGAACGGATTGGATGCTCGGGCGGCCTTGTTGAGATCCCAGCCAGCGAACTCCTTGAGGCTGACCGCTTCCACGGCAGTGACCTTGAGGTCGACAACCGCGATCGGCCGCCGGGACTTGGCCTTGGTGGCCTTCTTCCCCTTCTTCGACTTCTTCGGGGCAGGCAGCTTCCACGCGACGGTGGCCTTCTCCCCGATCCGCAAGGCCCAGCCCGGCTGGGTCAAGGTCACCGATGCGGGCACCGGCAAATACGGCTCCGGTTCCGGGGGCTCCGATGGCGGGATGGTGGGCAGCGGCTCGGTCGAGGGCGCCGACGAAGTGGACTCGTCGGGCGTGCTGGTCGCGCTGCACGCGCTGGCCAGCAAGGCCACAGCGAGCAACGGCGCGATGAGCGCACCCCACCCCGAGGTGCGCCGCGACCACAGACTCGAACCCACGACAGCACGTCGCGCTCGGTGGCCAGAGGTCATCACAGCGGCCATTCTGCCCGACCATCGGTGGGCGAACCGGACCTTCGACACGCCCGGTTCGCGATCAGCAGCCGACAAGACGGGCACCCAGCCAGGCCGACACCTGGTCGAGGGCGACCCGCTCCTGCTTCATCGTGTCGCGCTCGCGAATCGTCACCGCGTGATCCTCGAGAGTGTCGAAGTCCACGGTCAGGCAGTACGGCGTGCCGATCTCGTCCTGACGCCGGTAGCGGCGGCCGATCGCTCCGGCATCGTCGAAGTCCACGTTCCAGTTGCGACGAAGTTCGGCAGCGACGTCCTTGGCCTTAGGAGACAGGTCGGCATTGCGCGAGAGCGGCAGCACGGCCACCTTCACCGGGGCTAGACGCGGATCGAGCCGAAGAACCGTGCGGGTGTCGACGCCGCCCTTGGTATTGGGCGCTTCGTCCTCGGTATAAGCATCGATCAGGAACGCCATCATCGCCCGGTTGGGCCCGGCCGCCGGCTCGATGACGTAGGGCACGTAACGCTCGTTGGTGGCTTGGTCGAAGTAGGACAGGTCCTTGCCGGAGAACTCGCTGTGCTGCTTGAGATCGAAGTCGGTGCGGTTGGCGATGCCCTCGAGCTCACCCCATTCGCTGCCGCCGAAGCCGAAGCGGTATTCGATGTCGACAGTGCGCGTGGAGTAGTGGCTGAGCTTCTCCTGCGGGTGTTCGTAGAGCCGCAGGTTGTCCGCGGCGATGCCGAGGTCGACGTACCACTGCCGACGGAAGTCGATCCAGTGCTGGTGCCAGTCCGCATCCTCGCCCGGCTTGACGAAGAACTCCATCTCCATCTGCTCGAACTCGCGGGTCCGGAAGATGAAATTGCCGGGCGTGATCTCGTTGCGGAAGCTCTTGCCCATCTGGGCAATGCCGAAGGGCGGCTTGCGCCGGCTCGTGGTCACCACGTTCTGGAAGTTCAAGAAGATGCCCTGCGCGGTCTCCGGCCGGAGGTAGTGCAGGCCGGACTCGTCCTCGATCACCCCGAGGTAGGTCTTGAGCATCATGTTGAAGGCGCGCGGCTCGGTCCAGTTGCCACGGGTGCCGCAGTTGGGGCAGGCCAACTCGGTGAGGCTGACCGCGTCGGGGTCGGGCAAGCCCTTCTTCTCGGCGTACTCCTCGGCCATCTGATCGGCGCGATAGCGCTTGTGGCACGACAAGCACTCGGTCAGCGGATCGGTGAAGGTGCCGACGTGGCCGCTGGCCTCCCAGGTGCGGGTGGGAAGGATCACGCTGGAGTCGAGGCCGACGACGTCGTCGCGGCCGGTGACCATCGCCTTCCACCACTGCCGCTTGACGTTCTCCTTCAGCTCCACGCCGAGCGGACCGTAGTCCCAGGCGGAGCGGGTGCCTCCGTAGATATCGCCGCAGGGATAGACGAACCCGCGGGACTTGCACAGGGTGATGACTTTGTCCAGGACGGAGGCTGGCGGCTTGGCCACGATGTTCCTATCTTGTTGGTGCCCTCAATCGGGCGTGCCCGACTGGCTGACGGGCGGCGAGGGGTCAGTCTAACGACCGAAGCTCGGCTCGGTTGAGTTCGGACTCGCCGGTGTACACCTCATAGGCACTCGGTTCGTCGAGCGCCTGGGAGAGCAGCGGGACCGCGTGCAGCTTCACGTCGTACGCCGACAGCGCTCGGCGATAGCTGCCGACATTGCGCCAGCGGGTGACCAGCGTCCACAGGTCGGGCTCATCGACATTGCGAGCAACCGTGGCATCGAGGAAGCCCGGTTTGCCGGCGAAGATGGCCGCCACGGCGCTCAACCGCTCGCCGAAGCCCTGGGCATGTTCGATCACTCCGCCTTCGCTGGAGTCCTGGTCGTTCACTCGATAGCGGGTCACCACGATCACGGCAGCAGTCTAGTGGCGCGGGCGTGGGCTCCCGAGTCGGCGGATTGACAATCATTCTCAATTGAATGAGAATGATTCTCATGCAGCGGTTGACGGTCCCCCGACTGGCGCGCCTTGCGGCTCCCCTCCTGACCGGGCTTCTCCTGACCACGTCGTGCCAGGCTGTAGGGCCTGCCCAAGACGACGTCGAGGTCGCCGCCGCCTTCTACCCGCTCGCCTTCGTGGCCAGCCAGGTTGCCGGGGGCAACGCGGCCGTGACCAACCTGACCACGCCCGGGCGCGAACCCCACGACCTGGAGCCGTCCATCGGCCAGGTCGGCCAGATCGCGCAAGCCGATCTGGTGGTGCTCCTGAGCGGCTTCCAGCCGCCGGTGGACGCCGCGGCGGCGCAGTACGCCGAAGGCACGGTGCTCGACGTCGGAAAGGTGGTGTCGCTCCATCCACTCGCCGCGGACGCGTCCGGGGCGAGTCAGGAGCAGACCGATCCGCACTTCTGGCTGGACCCGCTGCTGATGGCCGACCTCGGCGACTCCGTTGCCGCCGAGTTGAGCGACCTCGACCCCGATAAGGCATCGACCTACCGCACCAACTCCTCGCACCTGCGCAGTGACCTGGAGGCGATCGACCAGGAGTTCGCGGCCGGGCTGTCCCACTGCGCGCGGCAGACGGTTGTGGTCAGCCACGACGCCTTCAGCTACCTGGGCCGCTACGGTCTCGACATCGTCTCCATCGCCGGGCTCTCCCCCGAGAACGAACCCACCGCCGGCGATCTCGCTCGACTGCGCGACGAGATCGCCAGCACCGGGGTCACCACCGTCTTCAGCGAGGTGCTCGCCAGCGACGCGCTGGCGCGCACGCTGGCCGATGAAGCCGGCGTGACCACGGCAGTCCTCGACCCCATCGAAGGGTTGAGCGACACCACCGCCGATCAGGACTACTTCACCTTGATGCGCGCCAACCTGGCCGCACTGCGAAAGGCGAACCAATGCTGACCAGATCCCCCGCACCTGACCCCCTCCACCCTGTCGGAGCGGTGGCTGCGGTCAGCGTGGCCGACGGCGGGGTCGCCATCGACGGCCGGCCGATCCTGCGTCACCTCGACGTCAGCATCGAGCCCGGGGAGTTCGTCGCGCTCTTGGGAGCCAACGGCTCGGGCAAGTCGACGCTGGTTCGCGCGATGACCGGGCTTCGGCCGGTCACCAGCGGCGAGGTGCGGCTCTTCGGAATCCCGCTGGCCCAGTTCCGTGACTGGCACCGAATCGGCTTCGTACCGCAGCGCACGAGCGCGAGCGGCGGCGTACCCGCGACGGTTGCCGAGGTGGTGGCTTCGGGCAGGCTCAGCCGACGCCGGCCCTGGCAGCCTGCCCGGGCCGTGGATCGCGAAGCGGTCGCGGCCGCCATCGCCGCCGTCGGTCTGAAAGGTCGTGAGCGGGACGGGGTGTCCACCCTCTCCGGGGGGCAGCAACAGCGCGCACTCATCGCGCGCGCCCTGGCCAGCGATCCGGAACTGCTCTTCCTCGACGAGCCCACGGCGGGGGTCGATCTGCGATCTCAAGAAGCACTGGCCGAGGTGCTGCGCCGGCTCAAGCAACGCGGCGCCACAATCGTGCTGGTCGCCCACGAACTGGGGCCACTCACCGATCTGGTGGATCGGATGGTCATCATGCGCGACGGCCGGATCGCCTACGACGGCGCACCGCTGGCCGAGGCCGACGCGCACGGGCCGTCGTACGGCGAGCAGCAGGGGTTGCCGCCATGGCCGGAGTTGCACACCCACCACCACCGACCGACCATCCAGACCGATCACCAGCCACACGTCGCCTCTCCCCTCGACCGCACCCCCAACGGAGGCAACTCCAATGCTTGAGCTCCTCGGTTTCGGCTTCATGCAGCGGGCCCTACTGGCCGCCTTGGTCACCGGGCTCGCGGCTCCCGCGGTGGGCACCTACCTCGTCCAACGCCGATTGGCCTTGATCGGCGACGGCCTCGGCCATGTCGCGGTCACCGGTGTGGCCATCGGTCTGCTCACCGGAGCTTCGCCGACCTGGACCGCGATCATCGTGGCCATTGCCGGAGCCTTGATCCTCGAGCTCATTCGTGAGCGCGGCCAGGCCAGCGGCGACCTGGCGCTCGCGCTGCTGTTCTACGGCGGCATCGCGGCCGGCGTACTCCTCACCGGGCTGGGCGACCAAGCCCCGGCGCGCCTCCAGCAATACCTCTTCGGCTCGATCCTGACCGTCTCTCGGGCCGACTTGTTCGCCACGATCGCACTCGCCGTGGTCACCTTGGTGATCGCGCTCGGGCTCAGCCCCCAGTTGTATGCCGTGGCCCTCGATCCCGAGTTCGCTCAAGTGGCCGGGTTGCGGGTGCGCGCCTACAACCTGCTGGTCGCCGTCCTCGCGGCCGTGACGGTCACCGTGGCCATGCGCACCGTGGGCCTGCTCCTCGTCTCGGCCATGATGGTGGTCCCCGTGGCCGCCTCCCAACAGCTCACCCGAAGCTTCCGCGGAACCTTGACCAACGCCATGGTCATCGGCGCCGGGAGCGCCTTGGGGGGCTTGCTGATCGCGGCGTACCTGTCGGTGCGCTTCGAGGCCCAGGTCGCCCCAGGCCCCGCCATCGTGTTGTTGGCCCTCGCGGTCTTCGCCGTGATGTGGCCGATCGGCGCAGTGGTACGCCGGCGAAATGCGCGGCTGGCCCCGTTCCCGGTGGTCCCGGTGCCGTCGGAGCACGAGGCGGCTGGGGAACATACCCACGTTCACGGTGAGGACTGCGGACACCTCGCGGTCCCCCACGGAGATCACATCGACTACCTGCACGACGGTCATCGCCACGCCCCCCACGGAGGTCACTATGACGAGCACTGACGGGCCCGACAGCGCGTCGGTCCGGCCGACCCGGCAACGCCGGGCGGTGATTGCGGCCCTGGCCGCGGTCGAGGACTTCCGGTCCGCTCAGGAGATTCACGACCTGATCGGACAGCGTGGCGATTCGGTGGGCTTGGCCACCGTCTACCGGACGTTGCAGTTGCTCGCCGACGCCGGCGAGGTCGACGTGCTGCGCACCGAGGACGGGGAGGCGATCTACCGCCGATGCTCGGAAACCCATCACCACCATCTGGTGTGCCGCCGTTGCGGGTCGACGGTGGAGGTCGCTGGTCCGACCGTGGAGAAGTGGACCCACGCGATCGCCACCGAGCACGGCTTCAGCGAGATCAGCCACTCACTGGAGATCTTCGGCGTCTGTCGCGACTGCTCCTAACCTGCCGCATGCGCTGACCTGCCAAATACGCTGAGGCCGGGCGGTTTGTGGCCGCCCGGCCTCAGTTGCTTTCGCTGGTTCAGCGAAGGACCACGATCAGTTGCGGTCCCAGTGCGTGAATCCGGCCGCCTCGGCGGCTTCTTCGGAGTTGAACCACACTTCGGCCTTGGTGCGGGCGAAGTAGGGCGAGTCGCTCGGGTGGTAGAGCATCGAGTCGGCGTTGCCCTTGATGGTGAAGGACGCGTGCGGCGCGGATCCGTCGGCGTTCGGCTCGGCCGAACCCGGACCGAAGCTAGACTCGGCCGGCAGGTCGGCGAAGCCGGCGACCTTGGCCTTGCGCTCGCGACGATCCCAACGGGTGAACCCGCCAGCCTCGGCGTTCGCCTCGGTGTCGAACCACACCTCCGCAATCGTCCGCCCGTAGTACGGCGACTCCTCGGTGTGATACAGCATCGAATCCTCGTTGCCCTTGATCGGGTAACCAGCCGGCATCGACCGATCCGCACGAGCAGCAGCAGAACCGGCGTACTTGCCCGGCTCCACAACCTCCGCCAACGGAGCAACCTTCGCCTTGCGCTCGCGACGATCCCAACGGGTGAACCCGCCAGCCTCAGCGTTCGCCTCGGTGTCGAACCACACCTCCGCAATCGTCCGCCCGTAGTACGGCGACTCCTCGGTGTGATACAGCATCGAATCCTCGTTGCCCTTGATCGGGTAACCAGCCGGCATCGACCGATCCGCACGAGCAGCAGCAGAACCGGCGTACTTGCCCGGCTCCACAACCTCCGCCAACGGAGCAACCTTCGCCTTGCGCTCGCGACGATCCCAACGAGTGAACCCGCCAGCCTCAGCGTTCGCCTCGGTGTCGAACCACACCTCCGCAATCGTCCGCCCGTAGTACGGCGACTCCTCGGTGTGATACAGCATCGAATCCTCGTTGCCCTTGATCGGGTAACCAGCCGGCATCGACCGATCCGCACGAGCAGCAGCAGAACCGGCGTACTTGCCGAGCTCGATCTTATCGGAGTCACCCGAGACAGCAGCCGCGACACCGGCCAGACCCACACCACCGGCAATCTCGGCGCCCGAGACCTCGGGCACGTCGACCGACGGAAGGTCGGCATCGACCGAAGGCAGATCCGCGTCAACCGAAGGCAGCTCGGCATCCACGGACGGCAAATCCGCATCCACCGAAGGCAGCTCGGCATCCACCGAGGGAAGCTCCCCATCCACCGAAGGCAGATCGGCATCCACCGACGGGAGATCCGCGTCCACGGACGGCAGATCCGCGTCGAGGTTCAGGTCCGCGTCGGCCAAGCCGACCCGGGCACCGTCGAGATCTGCCGAGGGCAGGTCGACATCGGCATCAGCATCCAGATCGGCAGCCACGGCCGGGGTGGCCACGTCGGCGCCCACCTCGGTCACGGTACGACGAGCCGTGAGGGTCTCCCACGAGATCTTGCGCAGCATCAGGAACAACGTGATGGCCGCACCCAGCACGGCCGCGAGAAGCACCCACGGCCAGTGCTCACCGAACATCCAGCTCATCGACCCGCTCCTTCTTGTGCGGCCGCCTCGCGAGCCAGGGACTCCAGCTCGTCGACGTGCGGAAGCATCAGCTTGGCGATCGCCCAGGCGATCAGAGATCCGACCAGGAACCCGATCAGGATCAGGAACCACAGTTGTCCGAAAAACCATGTCATCGCTTCCCTCAATTCACTTCGATGTTGGCGTAGCGGTTGAGATCGCGACCCGTCTGGGTGGCGTTGTCGCCGATCGGAACCGAGTCCCGGTTGGCGACCGCGCTGATCCGGCCCTTGTCCACACCGGCAGCAGCCAGCGCAGCCTTGACGGCCTTCGCACGACGCGTCGACAACGTTCCGGCGGCACCGTTGGGATCGGTGTTGCCGGTGACGGTGACCTGGAGGTCGGTGCACTCGGTGAGGATCGCGGCAACCGCGTTGACCTCGTCGATCGCGGTACCGGTGACCTCATCGGACTTCTCGCCGAACTGCAGACGATCCTCGCCGATCACCTCATCGATGCGGGCCTGGGCATCGCCAGGCGCGCAGGCGGCAGCCGGTTCGGAGGTCTCCTCCGGGCTCGGCGACTCCGCAGGCTCGGTGGTCTCTTCTGCTGCCGGCTCTTCGGTGGCCTCGCCGTCACCATCGACCTCAGCCAGGGCAGCGGGATCCACGTCGACAACTCGCACACCGTCAACGCCGGCGATTGCCGCCTTGGCCGCGTCGAGGTCGGCGGCGCTCGCGGCGCTTCCATCGGCAAGACGCAGCGTCGCATCCCGTCCGGAGAAGTCGACGGAGAACGCCGCCGGATCGAGTCCGGCACCGCTCAGAGCCGTCGCCGAAGCATCACCGAGGCGCGACTCCACCCCGGGGCCGGAGACGACACTTGCTAGGGCAGCAAGCAGCAGCGGGACGGCGAGCAACGCCATCCACCACAAGCCGCCAGGGTTCTTGTGACCCCACTTGGTGTGGGTGTCTCGTTCATACGTCACGTGCTCTGAACGCGCGTGAGGGGACTCGTCCACAAATCCTCCATACCGGGGGCAGGCGCCTTCTGCGCCGTCGGTTGACCCGGCTCCAGGGTTACCTAAAGCCATGAGCGTCGACTTTGCAAAGCTTTGATTGAAAATAGTTCAGTTGAGTGACCGAAAACTCATGCCGATCCCCAACGGCGATCGCGCCTAGCGTACTGCTCGATGGCCGCCCACAGGTGCCGTCGGTCGACATCGGGCCACAAGACATCGGTGAAGACCAGCTCGGAGTAGGCGGCCTGCCAGAGCATGAAGTTGGACAGCCGCTGCTCCCCCGAGGTCCGCCAGACGAGGTCGGCATCGGCTAGATCTCCGGCACGTAGAGATACCGCGCGAACGTACCTTCTCGTCGACCTTGTCGGGGTCCGAGCTCGTCCGGCCGGCGACGTCGACTGGCGAGCGACCTTGGCGGCGTCGGCGAGCTCGGCCCGGCCGCCGTAGTTGACGCACATCGTCAAGGTCAGCACATCGTTGTGCCGGGTCAGCTCCTCGGCGGCCCGCAGTTCCTTGATCACCGACCGCCACAGACGCGGGGTACGGCCCGCCCAGCGGACCCTGCACGCCGAGGTCGTGCATCTCATCGCGGCGACGGCGGATCACGTCGCGGTTGAAGCCCATCAGAAACCGCACCTCGTCTGGTGACTGCGCGACCAGTTCTCGGTGGAGAACGCGTAGGCGGAGATCGCCTTGACGCCCACCTCGATGGCACCCTCCACGACGTCGAACAGTGAATGCTCGCCGCGTTCGTGACCCATCGTGCGCGGCAACCCGCGCTGCTTTGGCCCAGCGGCCGTTGCCGTCCATCACGATCGCCACGTGTCGGGGAACCAGCGCACTGGGGATCGCTGGCGGCACCGCCCCGGACGGGTGCGGCTTCGGCGGATTGGGCGCTGGCACGAGCGCGAGCCTAGTCGGGCCCGAGACAGGCTCAGACGTCGATCTCGAGCTCCACGTCGATCTGCTCGCCGAGAGTGACCCCCTCGGCCCGTCGCAGCGCATCCTTCAGCGGAACGTAGTAGCTCCCGGCCTTGGGCCACAGCGCCGTGGTCATCGCGGTCTCGCCGACCCGGACGGTGACCGGGATCATCCCCCATCCGTAGGTGACCGCCGAGGCGACCTCGGCGATCGACTCCGCATGGTCGTCGGGCACTCGGACGAAGTGGTAGGGCGCCGGACCGCGCCACTCGAATACCTCGGCGGTGAACGCCACCCGCACGGCTCAGCGCTCCACGTAGGCGAGCGACCGCAACCCACGGTCCACATGCCAAGCGACGAACGCCGACACCAGCCCGCTCGCCTCGCGTAGCTCCTTGGGGCTGGCTGTGTCGACCACCGGCCACTCGCCGGCCAGGAGCGCGCCCAGCACCCCGACAGCGCCGAACCCGACCACCGCCGCACCAGGGATGCGGCAGGTCTCGCAGAGGATGCCGCCGGCGGCCGGGCTGAACCAGCCATGCGGCCCAGCCACCCCACAACGGGCGCAGGCGTCGAAAGACGGGGCGTAGCCGGCCACCGACAGCGACCGCAGCAGATAGGAATCCAGGAGGGGGCCGGGAGGGCGGTGCCGGCTGACGATCGCGCGCAGTCCGCCGACCAGCAACAAGAACTGCTGGGTGGCCGGCTCCTTGTCCTCGGCAACCAGCCGATCGGCAGTCTCGAGCATCGCGGTGGCCGCGGTGAACCGGTCGTAGTCGCCGCCGAGGGAGGCGAAGGAGGTCAACGTGTCCGCTTGGGTGATCACGTCGAGGGTGCGCCCTTCGGCCAACTGGAGGTCGACGTGGGTGCAGGGCTCGAGCCGAGAACCCCAGCGCGAGGTGGTCTTGCGCACGCCGCGGGCGACCGCGCGCACCTTGCCGTGATGGCGGGTCAGCAGCGTGATGATCCGGTCGGCTTCACCCAGTTTGTGGGTGCGCAGCACGACCGCCTCGTCACGGTAGAGGGACACCCGGCCATTGTGCCGGGTTCAGCCGCCGGTGGCGCTGCTTGCCGCCGGTGAGTCCCAGCAGTCGCGAGCGAACTCGACTGCGATCGCGGTCAGCCGCTCTGGCCGCAGCCGCCACTCCATCAAGCCGCTGGCCCGGACGAAGCGCCCGTGGGGCAGTTCGTCGGCCAGCATCGCGGCATCGGCCGCGGGATGAATGGGATCGCGGGGATGGCCGACCACCAGGGCCGGGGCTTGGATCTTGCGGCGCTGGGCGGCATGCGGGGCTACCCGACCGAAGAAGACTCCATGCATCAGCGCGGCCATGCTGTCGGCACGCTGGTCGAGGGCATCGGCTCCGATCCCGAGCCAGAACGGCAACCAGTCGCGCGGCAGCGTCCGGCTGACCTTCCGGGTGGCGTTCACCGAGATCGGCAGGAACTTCGCGGCGAAGAGCAACGGCCCGAAGGCGATCATCACCGCATCCAGCGCGTTGTTGAGCACCGGCATCTCCAGGAGCAGCCCCTTGACCCGGTCCGGCGCGGCTACCGCGGTCTCCAAACTCACGTTGGCGCCCAACGATGTGCCGCCGAGGACAACTTCCTCGGCGCCAAGGTGGTCGAGCAACGCGATCACCTGCTCGGCGAACGCCGCCATCGAATAGACGTGCGGATCTGCCGGGCGATCCGAGCCGCCGTGTCCGAGGAGATCGAGGGTGACCACGTGGAATCCTTCGGAGGCCATCGCCATCGCGAGTGGCTCATGCATCCGGCGGGGCAGCATCTGCCCGTGCAAGAGAACGACCCAGTGGGGGCCCGAGCCGAACTCGGTGTATTCCAGTCGGTCGCGGACGTCGTCGCCGACGAAGAACTGGCCCACGCGTGCGCTTACCAACATCCAGGGAGCATAACCGTGACACCACGACGGGTGCGCAAGGATGACGGTCATGCCCGCACCCGTCGATGACCCGCCGACCCGGCGGCTGCGTGAGCGTTTCGGCATCCCTGCTGTCGGCAGGCATCGCCGGTTCATCGCGGCGATCGTGATCGACGCCCTCGGCTCGGGCTTGTTCATGCCGCTGACCTTCTTGTACTTCCTGGCGACCACCGAACTCAGGCTGGTCCAGATCGGGGCCGCGGTGACCGCGGCCAACCTGATCGCGCTACCTGCCGGCCCGCTCATCGGCTCGGTGGTCGACCGGCTCGGCGCCAAACGAGTGTTGCTTGCCGGAAACCTGCTCCAGGCAGCCGGGATGGCGGGCTATCTGTTGGCCGATAGTTTCTGGCCGCTCGTCGTCTGGACGACCGTGCTCACCTTGGGGCGGACCGGCTTCTGGGGCTCCTACGGCAACATCTTGGCGGTGATCGCGGCACCCGGCGAGCGCGAGAAGTGGTTCGGCTTCGTGGGGGCGCTGCGCAATCTCAGCTTCGCGCTCGGGGGGCTGCTCTCCGGTGTCGTCCTCGCCTTGGACACCCGCCTGGCCTTCGATGCCACCGTGACGGTCAACGCGGCGAGTTTCCTGGTCGCCTTCGCGTTGCTCCTTACGGTGCCCGACTCCAGGCCCGCCCATGCGAGACCGGCTGCGGGTGCGTGGCGCGTCGTACTCGCGGATCGACCGTTCCGCTGGCTGCTCGCCTCACAGTTCGGCTACTCCCTGGCGATGAACGTGCTCAACTTCGCCATCCCCGTCTACGCCGTCGACCAGCTGGGGGTGCCGGGTCCGGTCGCTTCGGCCGTCTTCGTGATCAACTGCCTACTGGTCGGCTTCGGCCAGTCCCCCACCGTCGCCGCACTGACTGGCTTCGTGCGGTGGCGGGTGATCACGGTGTCGCATCTCGCCTTCGCCGCCTCCTTCGCGATCTTCCTGGGCGCAGGTTGGGTATCGGTGGGCGAAGCCGCCGTGCTGTTGGTGCTCGGCGGAGTTGTGTACACCGTCGCCGAGATCGCCGGCGGACCGATCCTTACCGCGCTTGCGGTCGAAGTCAGCGACCCACAACTACGCGGGCGCTATCTCTCCCTGGTCCAGCTGATCTGGACGCTGACAACGATGATCGCCCCACTCACCTTCGCCTGGCTGTTGGCGCATGGCCAGGCACGACTGTGGTGGGCACTGATCGGCTCCGCAGGACTCGGGGTGCTCACGACGCTGGGGATGGCCGCCGCGATGCCTACGGCGCGGGCACCGATCACCAACCGCGCAACCGAATCCTGACCGGCGTTCGGCGAGCCGGGGTCCCCGCGGTGCGGAGACCCCGGTGTGCGTCAGGCGCGGTTGAGCGCGCTGATCACGGCCTTGAGTGATGCGGTCACGATGTTGGGATCCAGTCCCACGCCCCACAGGATCTGGTCACCGACCGCACACTCGACATAGGCAGCCGCGATCGCGTCGCCGCCCGCGGAAAGCGCGTGCTCGGTGTAGTCGAGGACCCGGATCTCCTCACGGTCCTCCCAGCCCGGCACCCCGTCCGCGCGCATCTGGGCGGCCAAGTCGTTCAGCGCGCTGACAAAGGCTGCGATCGGGCCGTTGCCCGAGCCTTCGAGCATTCGCGCGACGCCATCGATGTAGACGTTGACCGACAACGAGTCACGTTCACCCGCGGCCGAGGAGGTGTGCACCGAGTTCAGCTTCAGCGGGGTCTCGCGCTCGAGGTACTCCTCGCGGAAGATCCGCCAGATCTCCTCGGGGGTGACCTCGCCGCCCTCTTCGTCGGAGTGCCGCTGGATCACCCGGCTGAATTCGATCTGCGCCCGACGGGGCAGGTCGAGCTTGTGGTCGGCCTTGAGGATGTAGGCCACTCCGCCCTTGCCGGACTGGCTGTTGACCCGGATCACTGCTTCGTAGGTGCGGCCCACGTCGTGCGGGTCGATCGGGAGGTACGGCGCCTCCCAGGGCAGCTCGCCGACCGGCGTACCGCTGGCCGCGGCCTGACGGTCGAGGTCTTCCAGACCCTTCTTGATCGCATCCTGGTGTGAGCCGGAGAAGGCCGTGTAGACCAGATCGCCCGCGTAGGGATGCCGCGGATGGACCGGCAACTGGGTGCAGTACTCCACCGTCCGTCGGATCTCGTCGATGCCGCCGTCGATGGCGAAGTCGATCTGCGGGTCGATCCCCTGGCTGAAGAGATTCATGCCCAAGGTGACCAGGCAGACGTTGCCGGTGCGCTCACCATGCCCGAACAAGCAGCCTTCGACCCGGTCGGCTCCGGCCATCACGGCCAGCTCTGTGGCCGCCACCGCCGTGCCGCGGTCGTTGTGCGGGTGCAGGCTGATCGCCGAGAACGCGCGCCGGCTCAGGTTGCGGGAGAACCACTCGATCTGGTCGGCGTAGACATTCGGAGTGGCCATCTCCACGGTCGCCGGCAGGTTGAGGATGATCTCTCGGCCGTCCTCGGGTTGCCACACGTCGCTGACCGCCTCACAAACCTCCACGGCGAACTCGAGCTCGGTGCCGGTGAAGATCTCCGGGGAGTACTGGTAGCCGAACTCGACCCCGCCCAGGTGCTCCTCGGCGTACTTCATCACCAGTTCGGTGCCGCGGGTGGCGATCGCCCGGCACTCGTCACGGTCGACGCCGAACACCACGCGCCGGAAGAGCGGCGCGGTCGCGTTGTACATGTGAATGGTTGCGCGGTCGGCGCCCACCAGCGACTGCACGGTGCGCTCGATGAGGTCCTCGCGGGCTTGGGTCAACACCGAGACCTGGACGTCGTCGGGGATCTTGTCGCCCTCGATCAGCGCCCGGACGAAGTCGAAGTCGGTCTGGCTGGCGCTCGGGAAGCCGATCTCGATCTCCTTGTAGCCCATCCGGACCAGCAGATCGAACATCTTGAGCTTGCGAGCCGGGGTCATCGGGTCGATCAGCGCCTGGTTTCCGTCGCGCAGATCGGTGGAGAGCCAGCGCGGCGCCTTGGTGATCGTGCGGGTCGGCCAGACCCGGTCCGGCAGGTCGATCGGCGGGAAGGCGCGGTAGCGCTCGAAGGGCATCCCGCTGGGCTTCTGGGAGTTGGTGGCGTTAGTCAAACCCGAGGTGTTCAGCGTGTTGCGCAGGTTGGTCATGGTTCCTCGCTGGAGAGATGGTCGGCCAAGAAGTGGCCTGGAGGCGACCGGCGCGCGACTCGACTCCGCAGCGAGGGGTCCGGTCCTCAGACCTCGCTACGGCACCGAAGGAGAAGGGCGCACATGACCGACATAACGGACTCACCATAGCGCAAGCGCCGAGCCTGGTTAGCATCGGCTGGTGACCTTCCCCCTGCCCCATCCACCCCGGCAGGGATCGAGCTTGACAGGCCGTCGACGTCGCGTGCTGCGAGCGGCCATAACCGCATCGATAGCTGCCGGCACGCTCCTCTCCGGATGCACGGCAGGCGGCACCGGCTCGAGTGGCGACGACACCGCCCTGCCGAAGACCGGGGTGTGTCACCGGGTGGAGAAGGTCGACGCCGAAGCAGTGACCGCCCCTGAGGTGTCCTGCTCCTCCGAGCACGACGCCCAGACCTACTACGCCGGGGCCCTTGCTTCGGCGCTCGCGGAAACCTCCTACCGCAGCCGCGCGGCGGAGGCTGCGGCAGCCACCACGTGTGGAGCGGTCTTCCCCGATCATCTGGGCACCGATCTCAGCACCGCGATGCGCTCGCTGGTGACCTGGAGGGTCTTCTGGCCGAGCAGGAAGGCATGGTCGGACGGCGCGCGCTGGTTCGGATGCGACGTGATCGGCGGCCCGCGCGCTCCGCTGAGCCAAGACCTCGCTGCGCTTCCCGAGGACACCGAAGGCTTGCTCGCCGACGACCGCGCTCGGGAACGCTGGCTGGCGTGCGTGGACGGGCCATCGGTCAGTGAGGGCTCGAAGGTGCCCTGCACCCGTGCCCACGACTGGCGTGCGGTCACGACGATCAAGCTGGGCGAGCCGACCGCCGACTATCTCGGCGACACTGAAGTGGTGGCCCGCACCGAGGACTTCTGTGCCTCCTCGGTGAAGGCGTGGCTGGGCTATCCGGACGACTTCGAGTTCGGCTACACCTGGTTCGGCAAGGGCGCCTGGGAGGGCGGTAACAGGAGGTCGGTGTGCTGGGCGAAGACCAACCGGTGACCGCGGCGTACTCCCGCCGAGGACTCCAGCCCTGGCTGGGGCTGCTGCTCACCACGCTCGTGCTCGCGGCCGCGGCTGGCTGCACCAGCGCCGAAGACGGCGGTTCCGCGGCGCCCTCGACCAGCCAGACCGCGTCGTCGGCCGGCACTTCGGCAAGTGCCACGCCGCCAGCACTTGATCCGGCGCCGCGTCGTGGCCAGTGCTACCGCCTGCTCTTCGACGAAGCCGTCGCTCCCACCACCACGCGCAAAGCGGTGCCGTGCCAGCGGCGGGGTGTGACCGCACGCACGTTCTTCGTCGGCGACCTCGACACCCTCGCTCAAGGCCATCTGCTGGCCGTGGATTCCAGCCGGGTGCAGGCACAGCTCGCCCAGGTCTGCCCCAAGAAGCTCGCCCCGTACCTCGGCGGCACGGCGGAGGATCTGCGCCTGAGCATGCTCAAGCCGGTGTGGTTCACCCCCACCGTGGCGCAATCCGACCTCGGAGCGACCTGGTTGCGCTGCGATCTCGTCGCGGTGGCACGCGACGGCCAGCTGGCACCGCTGCGCGGACCGCTCCGGGGAGCGATGAAGGGCGAGTGGCGCGGCATCTACGGTCTCTGCGGCACCGCCGCGCCCGATGACAAGCGGTTCGGTCGAGTGATCTGTTCTTCCGAGCACACGTGGTCGGCGCTCTCGGTGGTCGCGTTTCCCGGTAGGAACTACCCCGGGATCGAGCCGGTCCGCAAGGCCGGAGCGGGCTGCGAGGAGATCGCTCGGGCCGAAGCCGACGACGCCCTGGACTTCCGCTGGGGTTATGAGTGGCCCACCCCCGAGCAGTGGGGTCAAGGCCGAACCTACGGCGTGTGCTGGGCGCCGAGCGACGGCAGCTGACCGGCGCACTGGATACTGCTGTCATGAGTACCCAGGCACCCTCCGCCGTGATCTTGATCCGCGCCGAACGGTTCCTGCCCAACCCGGTCACCGCCGCCGACAACGCCTTCCAGGCCGACGTGCCCGAGGGACAGTCAGCCGAAGACACCCACGCTCGCGCGCTGGCCGAGATGGATGCGGTCGCGCGCACCTTGCGTGCCGCCGGAGTCCGAGTGCACGTCTTCGCCGATGAGGACCATTCGCGGCCCGACAGCGTGTTTCCCAACAACTGGCTGTCCACCCATGCCGGCGGCATGATCGCGGTCTATCCGATGTATGCCTCCAACCGGCGACATGAGCGTCGCGCGGACGTGCTGGAGTTCTTGAAGTCGCGCTACCGGGTGCAAACGATCGTGGATTACTCCGGGCTCGAGCCGGACGGCATCTTCCTCGAAGGCACCGGGGCGATGGTGCTCGACAACATCTCGCGGGTCGCCTACACCGCACGCAGTCACCGCGCGGACACGCACGTGCTGGAGCGCTTCTGCGCGGATTTCGGCTTCGAGCCGATGGCCTTCGATGCCGTCGACTCCGACGGCGTGCCGGTCTATCACACCAACGTGATGGGCTGCGTCGGCACTCATGTCGCCCTGTTCGCGCTGCAGATGATCCCCGATGAGGTACGCCGCGAGCAGGTGCGCGAGCGACTCTGCGTCACCGGTCGCACCCTGGTCGAGCTCACCGAGGAGCAGGTGCGCGAATTCGCCGGCAACGCGGTCGAACTCTCCGGCCGCACCGAGTCCGGAGGCCGGCGCCGGCTGCTCGCGATGTCGGGCCGAGCCCGTCGCAGCTTGCGACCGGATCAGGTTGCCGCGATCGAGGAGACCTGCGAGATCCTCACCATCGACATCCCGACCATCGAACTGGCCGGTGGCTCGGTGCGCTGCATGATCGCTGGGGTTCACCTCGACCCACGTCCTCCCGGCCCGGGCGAACCCACCGAAGCCGTCGAAGCGATCAACGAGGACGACCCGGAGACCGCCGACGGCCAGGACTTGATCGCCGAGGACCTCGACGTCTGAGTCGCTGAAGGGAAGTCAGAAGCCGAGGCGGCGCAGCTTCTTGGGGTCGCGCTGCCAGTCCTTGGCGATCTTGACCTGCAGGTCGAGGTAGACCGGAGTGCCGAGGATGGCTTCGATCTGCTGGCGGGCGGTGGTGCCGATCTCACGGAGTCGGGCGCCGCGGTGGCCGATGATGATGCCCTTCTGGGAATCCCGCTCCAGGTAGAGGTAGGCGAGCACATCGAGCAGCGGCCGGTCCTTCGGGCGGCCCGAGCGCATCCCCATCTCTTCGACGACGACCGCGATCGAGTGCGGGAGTTCGTCGCGCACGCCCTCCAAGGCGGCCTCGCGGATCAGCTCCGCGACCAACGACTCTTCGGGGGTGTCGCTGAGCTCCCCGTCCGGGTAGAGCGGCGGACCGGGAGGCAACTGCTTGAGCAGCAGTTCGGTCAACAGTTCGACCTGGTCGCCCGCGACCGCGGAGACCGGCACGATCTCGGTGAACTCCGAGCCGATCTCCTTGCCGAGCGCGTCGATCGCGAGCAGATGCTCGGCCAGTCGCTCCGGCGTGACCAGATCGGTCTTGGTAGCGACCGCGAACTTCACCGTGTGCCGGACCTTGGCCACCTCGGAGGCGATGAACCTGTCACCGGGCCCGATCTTCTCGTCGCTGGGGAAGCAGATCGCCACGACGTCGACCTCGGCCCACGTCGTACGAACCAGATCGTTGAGCCGCTGCCCGAGCAAGGTGCGCGGACGGTGCAACCCGGGGGTGTCGACCAGGATGAGCTGGCCGTCGGGCCGGTGCACGATGCCGCGTACGACGGTGCGGGTGGTCTGCGGCCGCGAGCTGGTGATCGCGACCTTCTGCCCGACCAGCGCGTTGGTCAGCGTCGACTTGCCCGCGTTGGGCCGCCCGACGAAACACGCGAACCCACTGACGAACTCGGACGCGCCACCTGTCGGATCCTGCTTGCTCACCCTTGGGCCTCCTCAGCCTCGCGAGCGGCGTCGTAGGCCGCCCAGATCTCTGCGTCGGACTTCCCGGCGGCCTTGCCGGCTCGCCAGATCGGTGCCGGGTCGACGGCTCGAGGCTGGCGGCGACCTACCGACCGCCAGTAGCCCATCACGTCGTTGGCCAACTCGGGGCGGTTCGTCATCAGGTGCTTACGAATCGCGCGCATCTGCGCCGACTCCCCTGCCATCCAGAAGTAGCCCGGGCCCTCAGGCCAGCTCAGGCCCTCCACGATGTCCGCCAACGCGCTGGAGCGGTCATCGGTCGGCGGCGTCACCCAGGTGACGTCCGCGCCGTCGGGGAAGTAGCCCTCGGGCCGGTCCGCGCTCTCGGCCCAGGCATGTACGGCGACCTCGGGATGCGCCGGCGCCCACTCCTCCAAGACGCGCGCCATCGCCGGCAACGCGGTCAGGTCGCCCACCATCACGACCCAGCAAGCATCCGGTGGCGGCGCAAAGGACCCCTTCGGCTCGCTCACCATGACCTCTGGCTCGGTCGCATCGCGCAGCTGCCGGTCGGCCCACTCGGTGACCAGCCCTTGCTCGTGCAGCACGATGTCGAAGGCCAGTTGCGGCACCTCCCCCGCGGTGCACGAGCGCACGGTGTAATAGCGGCTCTGGAACTGCCCCGGAACCACCAGGCCAACCCATTCGTCGGGCATCCCCGTGGAGACGAACCCCTCGGCCCGCAGCGTCAGCCGAGCCAGATGCGCCGAGAGCGGTTCCCAATCGATCACTTGTGCCGGGAACTGCTGGGCTCGGGAAGTCACCGGTCAACGCTACCGGTCTGACGCCTCTGTTGCCCTTTCGAAGACGGGACGCAGCGGGTAGCCGGAGCTTCCCTGCGGGTCGGTCACCGTGCCCAACACATGGTGCAACTGCACCGTGTTGCGCTCAAAGCCGAGCCGGGATCCGGCCAGGTAGAGCCCCCACACCCGGGCAGTGGCCTCACCGACCTCACCCACACAGGCATCCCAGTTCGCCACCAGGTTGCGGCACCAGTCCCGAAGCGTCATCGCATAGTGGGCCCGCAGGTTCTCGCTGTGCTGCACCTCGAAGCCCGCATCCTGGGCGTCGGCAATGATCCGGCCGCTGCCGATCAGCTCGCCGTCGGGAAAGACGTAACGGTCGATGAACGGCCCCGTCTCCAGGCGCCCATTGTGCGGTCGGGTGATGCAGTGGTTGAGCAGCCGGCCCTCGGGGACGAGCCGCTCGCGCAGGAAGGAGAAGTACTCCGGATAGTTGCGCACGCCGATGTGTTCGGTGAGCCCGATCGAGCTCACCGCGTCGAAGCTGGACTCCACCACATCGCGGTAGTCGCTGTGGCGGACCGTAGCCAACCTCGTCAGGCCCTCGCGTTCGATCGCGGCTTGTGCCCAGCCTGCCTGCTTGGCGCTGAGCGTGACCCCGAGCACCTTCACGCCGTACTCGCGAGCGGCGTGCCGCACCATCCCGCCCCAGCCGCAGCCCACGTCGAGCAGGCGCTGCCCGGGCTTGAGCTCGAGCTTGCGGCAGATCAGGTCGTACTTCTCGAACTGAGCCTGCTCCAGGCTCGCCTGGGCATCGGGGTAGACCGCGCAGGTGTAGGTCATCGACGGGCCGAGCACCAGTTCGTAGAAGGCGTTGGAAACGTCGTAGTGGTGGGAGATCGCGGCCGCGTCGCGCCCCATCGAGTGGCGGACACCGTCGATCGTGCGCCGCCACCGAGGCGTGCGCTCCTGCGGCGGCGGGGCGGGCGGACGGAGCTGCCCCAGCCCGGCGACACGGACGATCGTGACCACCTCGGCCGCTGTTGGTCGCCGGAACCGGAGGCGATCGAGCAGATGCTCCAGCGCCGGGTAAGGATCCCCCGGGTGCGCACCCTCAATGACCAGATCGCCGGTGACATAAGCCCGCGCGAGACCTAGGTCGCCGGGCGCGGTGAGCAGATAGGCGAGTCCACGTTCGGTGCGCAGGTCGAGGGTGAACTCGCTCCCGGTCGGCCCCGCGGAGGAGCCGTCGTACGCCGTGAAGCCAACCGGGAACCCGTTCTCGGTCAACGCCTCCAGCGCCGGCGCGATGGCCCGGTCGGTCATCGGGTCCTCCCCGCTCGGGTCTCCGGGCACCACCCACGGCACCGGTCAGCGATTGCGGACTGCCTTGTCATAGAGGCTCACCAGCCTTCCGTCAGGGTCGTAGCGATCCTTGAGCCGAGCCAGCTCGGCCCCGTTGTAGAGCGTGTCGAAGGTCTCCCGATCGTAGAACGCCTCGGAGTAGAGCGACTTGTGACCGCCGAGCTCGCTCACCTGCTGCTCGATGGCCCGATTGCGCGGGCCTTCCGGCGCGTCCGGCCCGACCGCGACGGTGCCCCAGAACCCGACGTTGACGTAGGTGACCCCGGCTTCGAGCGGATAGATCGGCCACGGTCGCACGCCCGGATCGGCCGACGCCCGCACGCGCAGCGGGCAGAGCCAGACCGGGCTCATCGCGATCTCCTGGTCGAACCACCCCAGGAACTCGGCCACTCGATCCAGCGGCAGTTCGACGTCTTGGATGACGCGTTCGCGCAAGGGTCGCCCGGCGCGAGCGTCGAGCCGGTCGGCGATGCCATAGCGGCGGTCCCAGCCGACAAGGCGGTGGTAGACATCGGAGCGACGCCACCGGCGCGGCCACACCCGGCGTACGACGGGATGCTGGGCCCCGAAGGCCCGCGAGCACCAGAACCAGTCGGTGTCCCACCGCCAGAGGTAGTCGTAGGCCGTGAGGAGATCGGTGTCTCGCTCCTGCAGCGAGCGGTAGTAGATCTGCTGCCCGGTGTAGTCACTGGGCCTCATCACCGGGAAGCCGGGCTCCGCACCCCAAGTCGCCAGAGTCAGGACCACGTGATCGGGGGCGAACATCACCCCGTCCAACCCGTCCACCCGGACCCCCTCGTGGCTGCCGGCCTCGACGATCTCCCCAAGGCTGCCCATCGCCTCGTCCAGGTCGGTGAAACGCAGGTGCCGCAGGGAGACCACCGACGCGATCGGCTCGAGCTCGATCTTCAGCCGGACGGCGTACCCCAACGAGCCGTAGGAGTTGGCGAAGCCGGCGAACAAGTGGCGGTGCGGGCCGTCGGGGGTGGCGGTCACGATCTGGCCGTCCCCGGTGAGCACATCCATTTCCAGCACCGACTCGTGCGGCAACCCGTTGCGGAAGCTGGTCGACTCGATGCCCAGCCCGGTCACGGCGCCGCCGAGGGTGATGGTGCGCAACTGTGGGACCACGAGCGGGATCAATCCGTGCGGCAAGGTGGCATCGACCAGGCGCTCGTAGGTGCACATGCCGGCGACCTCGGCGGTCCGGTTCTCGGGATCGACCTCAATCACCCCGCCCAAGCCGGACACGTCGAGACCGCTATCAGCCGAGTCGCGGGGCCGGAAGAGATTGGAGGTCCGCTTCGCCAGCCTCACCTGCGCGCCCGGAGGGATCGCCGCATAGCTGGCGTGCAGCCGTTCAACACCCGACCGATGCGCCGGCCAGCCCACCGTCACCGCCTCTGATGACCGGCCCACGCGCCACCTGGGGCTTAACGGGCTCACGTGCGAGACCTCATGCGGACAAGCCTGCCACCACTCGGCGGGTGTGCAACCAGGTCGGCGAAACTGCCGCTCGGCAGTCGAGCTGGGTTACAGAGTCTGCGAGGTGATGACGGTGCCCTTGGGGTCGGCCAGGTGCACCAGGCACTCTCCCCCGGCGAAGTCACGCAGCACCGCCAGGTCGGCCTCGGCGAGTTCGCCCTCCGCCGAATCGCCGTGGGTGCCGAGCGCTACTGCGGCCTCCAGCCCGGAGGAGCCCGAGGCGTAAGCCATCGCCACACAGACCTGAACGGCGCTCAATCGCAGGGACGGCAGCTCGACAGTTGCCGCGGCATACGTGCGGCCGTCACGATCGCGCACGGCGGCCCCCTGATCGGCCCCCACGCGAGCTCGGGTTGCTCGGGCCAAGGTGATCAGCTTGGTGTCTTCCGCACTCAACGGGTTGTCCATGGGATGCTCCTCAGTCCTCGTCCTCTTCGGTGGCCGGGTCCGGCTCCAATCGACGCACCACCACGCTGCCGATCCGATTACGGCGGCCGGTGACGCCCTCAGCCGTGAACCGGAGACCCTCCGCCTCCACCGAAGCGCCGGCGATCGGCACCTTGCCGAGCAGCTTGGTGATCAGGCCGCCGACGCTGTCGACGTCCTCGTCCTCCAAGTCGACGCCCAGCAGTTCGTCCAGGTCACCGAGCGGGAACCGGGAGGGGACGCGGACGACGCCCTCCTCGAGGATCTCCACTTCTTCCTCGCCCTCGTCGTACTCATCGGCGATCTCGCCCACGATCTCCTCGAGGATGTCCTCGATGGTGACCAAGCCGGACGTGCCGCCGTATTCATCGACCACCACCGCGACGTGCTGGCGGCGAGCCTGCATGTCGCGCAGCAGATCGTCGACCGGCAAGCTGTCGGGGACGAAGTACGCCGGCCGCATCAGCTCCTCGATCCGCTGGGTGGTCTCCACGTCGGGCTTGTCGAAGTCACGCTGCGCGACGTCCTTGAGATAGGCGAAACCGACCACCTCGTCGAGGTTCTCCTCGATGACGGGCACGCGTGAGTAGCCGCTGCGCAGGAACAACGACATGGTCTGCCGCAGGTTCTTGTAACGCTCGATGTAGACCACGTCGTTGCGCGGCACCATCACCTCGCGGGTCAAGGTGTCACCAAGGTCGAAGACCGAGTGGATCATCCGGCGCTCCTCGGCCTCGATGACCGAAGTGGCCTCGGCGATGTCGACCAGTTCGCGCAGTTCGGTTTCGGTCGAGAACGGCCCGCCGCGGATCCCGCGGCCGGGCGTGATCGCGTTGCCCAGCGCGATCAGCAATCGGGGCAGCGGTCCCAGGACCCGGGTCAGCAGCACGGCCGGACCGGCCATCAGCAGCGCCACCCGCTCGGAGTGGATCTTGCCGAGGGTTCGCGGGGCCACGCCCACGATCACGAACGACACCAGCACCATCACGCCGACCGCGGTGAGCACCACCAGCCACCACCGGCCCGGCCAATGCTCGGCCACCAGCAGGGTGATCAGCACCACCGCGGCGGTCTCGAAAAGAGTCTGCAGGAACAACATCGTGTTGACGTAGCGAGGTGTGTTCAACAGCAGGTGGCGCAGCTGCCGCGCCCCGGCACGGCCTTCGGCCGCGAGTTCGTCGGCACGCGCGCGGCTGAACGGCGCCAACGCGGCGTCGGCAGCGGAGAAGACGCCGGCGAGCAGCACGAGGACCGCCGCCAGCAGGACCTGAGTCATGAGGTGTGGACTCCCGGTCTCAGTCGTCCGAGGCGGCGCGAGAGCGCCAGGCGGCCAGGAGCTCGTCCTGGAGGCCGAACATCTCCCGATGCTCTTCGGGCTCGGCGTGGTCGTAGCCGAGCAGGTGCAAGATGCCGTGGACGGTGAGCAGCTCGAGTTCGGCGGTGAACCCGTGCCCGGCCTCGATCCCCTGGCGCTCGGCGACGTCGGGGCAGAGCACCAGGTCGCCCAGCACGCCTTCCTCCGGCTCTTCGGTGATCAGCCCGGGGCGGCAGCTCGTCCATCGGGAAGGCGAGCACGTCGGTGGGGCCGGACTTCTCCATCCAGCGCTCGTTGAGTTCGGCGATGGTGGCCTCGTCGACCGCCTTGATGCACAACTCGGCTTGCGGATGCACGCGCATCTTGTCCATGGTGAAGCGGGCCAGGACAGCCAGCTCGCGCAGATCGAGGTCACGGCCGGACTCATCCAGCAGTTCAATGGTCACCGGCGGGGCTCCCTGGTCGTGGCGCGGGCAGCATCTGCGGCCTCGCGGATCGCGTCGTACTCGTCGTAGGCGGCGACGATCTTGCCGACCAGCCGGTGCCGGACCACATCGTGGCTGGTCAGGCGATTGAAGGAGATGATCCTCGACGCCTTCCAAGATCGTCTCGACAACCTTGAGCCCGGACTTCATGCCCGGACGGAAGATCCACCTGGGTGACGTCACCGGTCACCACGATCTTGGAACCGAAGCCCAGACGGGTCAGGAACATCTTCATCTGCTCGGGCGAAGTGTTCTGCGCCTCGTCGAGGATGATGAAGGAGTCGTTGAGGGTGCGCCCGCGCATGTAGGCGAGCGGTGCGACCTCGATCGTGCCGGCGGCGAGCAATTTCGGGATCGTCTCCGGGTCGAGCATGTCGTGCAGCGCGTCGTAGAGGGGGCGCAGGTAGGGGTCGATCTTCTCGCTCAACGTGCCCGGCAAGAAGCCCAGCCGCTCGCCCGCCTCGACGGCCGGACGGGTCAAGATGATCCGGTTGACCTGCTTGGCCTGCAGCGCCTGCACCGCCTTGGCCATCGCCAGATAGGTCTTGCCGGTGCCGGCCGGTCCGATGCCGAAGGTGATCGTGTGTTTGTCGATCGCATCGACATAGCGTTTCTGGTTGAGCGTCTTGGGTCGGATCGTGCGGCCGCGGTTGCTCAGGATATTCATGGACAGTACGTCGGCGGGCCGCTCCTGGGTCTCGGCGCGCAGCATCGAGATCACCCGGTCGACGGTCTCGGCACCCAGCCCTTGTCCGGTGCGGATGATCGCGACCAACTCGTCGAGCAGCCGCTCCCCCAACGCGACCTCGTGCGCAGGGCCACGCAAGGTGATCCGGTTGCCACGCACGTGCAGCTCGGCATCGAGGTTGTCCTCGATGAGGCTGAGGTGCTCATCACCCGCCCCGAGCAGACTGACCATGTTGAGGCTGGGTGGGATGACCACGGTGTGCCGGGTGACCGGGACCTGGTTGTCGAGCTGGGTGGCGCCGTGTTGGGCACCCAGCCGAGAAGGAGTGTCTGTCATGAGGCGGCCATTCTATCGAGGCAGACAGCGACCACCCACCGCATTCCCATCCGGCCCCCCGGCGGTCGGAGGCTGAGGTCGCGATGTGCCGGGACCGAGGGAGACTCAGGCGTCTGTGGTCTGCAGGATCGCGAGGCACATCTCGTCGATGGTGCCCTCGCCCCACACGACGTAGCGGTCCGGCTGGCCCTCGAAGGACGGCAGCTTGTCGCGCATGTCCTGGGAGTGCCTGCACGTCACCTTGATCGTGTCGAAGGGCTGCAGGACGACCGGCTTGATCCGGTGCGCGGCTTGGTTGTCGAAGTCCCACATCGGGATGTCCATGATCGTGCGCTCCCGATCTGTGCCTGGGTTGACCACGACCTTGATCGACTTCCCGAGCAGGTGCATGTGACCCGCGACGGCAAGGATCTTGGTGGGCTTGCCGATCGTGCGCACACACGACTGCTCGGGCCCGGGGGTCGGCTTGGAGTTGCACAGGAGGTGGAGCAGGTCGCCCGTGGCGCCGGGTCCCTCGCCGAAGCGCGCCTTCACGTCGGCGACGGCGGCGTTGCGATCACACAGGGGCGAATCGGTATGGCCGGGGCGGCAGGGCAGCTCCACTGGCGCGGGCATCAACATCGTCCGGATGGGTGTCAGCTTCACTCCCGGTTTGGTGACGCGCAGGCTGGCCGAGGAGACATCGGGCTCGGCTCCCTCGAGCAAGTTGTAGTGGACCTGCATGATCACCCGCGAGCCGGGCTCGAGCCGAACGCCGTAGCCCTTGGCCTGGACGGACTCGGTTGCGCCCGGAGCCCACGCCCCGATCCACGGAGCGTCGTCCAGTTGCGGGCCCTCACCCAGTTTGGTGTCGCCGAAACAGGTCCAGCCAGGGCCGGTCTCGAACGAATCGACCTTCTCGGCCAGGGCCACCTTCTCGGGGGGCACGCGGAACAGGATCACGTGGTGCACGACCTGCGGGTTACCAGGAAGCACATGGGTCCCGGTGAGGTAGACCGGCTCAGTCAGCTCGGGGTCGAGCAGGAAACAACGGTAGTCGTCAGTGCCGACCCCGGTTGGCGCCGACGGGGTGTACTCATCGGGCATGGTGAGCGTCAGTCGTTCCTCGCCCGCTCGCAGAGGCTTCTCCGGAACCGCCTTGGCGTAGTCGTCGGAGTGGTCGTCGATCGCTCCGTCGCTGTGTTCATCGGAGGCACCCTGGGTGTGGTTGTGCGACGAGGTTGCGCCACAACCGGTGAGGACGAGCAACCCAACGGCCAGGGCGGCGCACCACGCGCGCAGGCTGAGCGCGGCCGCGGAGCGGGTTGAGCAGCGCTGATCGAGGGTCGGCTCCGGTGAATTCACGGGTTGAGTGTACGCAGCCACGCCGAGCAGAAACTTCGGCATCACGTATAGACAGGTGAAATCTTGCGGCTTCCACCCCCGCTCGGCGCAAGCATTCCCCGCTACGCTGCCGATATCTCGTGTTCGCCCACACAAGGGGGAAAGACCCATGCGTCCCACAAGGACCTCAAGACTCACCGTCTTGGCCGCCGCTGGCGCTACTGCGCTGGCACTCACTGTGCCGCTGGCCCTGCCGGCCACCGCGGCTCCTGCCCATGATTCGGCCCCCTGGGGCCAAGCCAAGGCACAGATCGATACGGCCTACGCCTTGGTCACGCTGACCGGCGCACCGCTGTCGACCTCGCCCCGGACCAAGCCGACGAAGGGGAAGAAGATCAACTTCTCCAACTCGACGGTCAAGTCCGAGCAAGCCCGACTCACCGCGGAGCGCAACACCTTCAAGAAGTGGCTGCAGTCCAAATACCCGAAGGCCCAGGTCACCAAGGAGTTCGATCTGGCGCTCAACGGCTTGGGCATCAAGCTCAACGGGACTTCGCTGGACGCCCTCAAGGCAGGCCCCGGCGTGACCTACGTCGAGAACGAAGGCATCTTCCAGCCGCTTGCCGAGGATCCGCAGCTTGCGTTGATCCGCGGCGTGCAGGCCTGGCAGTCCGTGGGCGGTTCCACCAATGCCGGCAAGGGCATCAAGGTGGGCGTCCTGGACACGGGCATCGACATCACCCACCCGTGCTTCAACGACGCCGGCTACCCCGCCACCACCCAGTTGGGTGACAAGCGCTTCACCAACAACAAGGTGATCGTGGCACGCGTCTACGGCAACACGGTCAACAAGCAGGGTGAGGACAACACCGACCGCAACGGGCACGGTACCCACGTCGCAGGCACGATCGCCTGCAACGCTGACACCACGGCGGTCATCGACGGGCTGACCATCCCCTACGCTCCGTCCGGCGTCGCACCCCGCGCCCAGTTGGGCGCCTACAAGGTGCTGCTCTCCGAGGGTGGCCGCAGCGAGGACATCCTCGAAGGCATGCAGGACGCCTACAAGGACGGCATGGACGTCATCAACATGAGCCTGGGCGGCTCCATGCAGAACGGCTCCAAGCTGCTGATGAGCGCCGTCGACAATCTCGATCAGGCCAACCTGGTCACCGCGGTGGCGGCCGGCAACGAGGGTCCGGGCTACTGGACCGTCCACTACCCCGGCGCCGCGGCACGCGGTCTCACCGCAGGTGCGAGCTCGGTGGGCCACACGATGGTCAACCAGTTGAGTGTCGGCGGCAGCGAGTACGACATGGTCGTCGGTGAGTTTGCGCCGATCACCTCAGACATCACCGCACCGCTGACGGTCGTCCCCGACGCGGCCTCGGCCTACCCGCACGGCTTGTCGCTGGCCTGCAACGGCCAGCCGCTCCCCGATCTGTCCGGCACGATCGCGGTGATCGGCCGTGGCGACTGCACGTTCGGCGAGAAGATGGCCAACACCGCGGCGGCCGGCGCGGTCGCCACGGTCGTGGTGGACCGGGCACCTGGTGGGCTCACCTTGATGGCCAACTCGGGCATCGTCGTCGACATCCCGGGCGTCTTCGTTTCCCTCGACGACGGCCTCGAGCTGAAGGCGATGGACGGACAGTCCGCCACGCTGCATGCCCAGCCGGTCTACAAGACCTTCCCGGAGATCACCAACCTGATGGCCAACTTCTCCAGCCAGGGCCCGGTCCCGGGCAACCTGCTGGTCAAGCCCGATGTGGTTGCGCCGGGCGCCCAGGTGCTCAGCGCGCAGCCGGCTTGGGCTTGCGGCACCCCGCCGTGCTGGGCCTTCTTCAACGGCACCTCGATGGCCACCCCGCATCTCGCGGGCATCGCGGCGCTGGTGCGACAGGCCCATCCGGATTGGTCGGCGGCTCAGGTCCGCTCCGCTGTGGTGAACACCGCCACGACCGGAGTGCTGATGCACCCGACCACGGGCGAGATCACCAATGACGGGCTGATCGTGGGCGCCGGCCTTGCCGACGCGGTCAACGCAATCGGGGCCAAGGTCACCTTGGATCCGGTCAGCTTGTCCTACGGTTCGATCCCGGCCGGTTCGGGCAAGAGCCTGTCGAAGTCGATCACGTTGACCAACACCAGCGGCTCGACCAAGTCGTTCACGGTCAGCGTCGCCGACGATGCAGCCGACGGCGTGACCTACTCGGTCTCGTCGACGACGATCTCGCTGGCGGCCGGCGCCTCGGCCACGGTGCCGGTGACAGTCGCCACCGCCAAGGGCGCCCCCGACGGCTTCTACCAGGCCAAGTTGGTGGTTTCGGCCGGCGGCGCCGAGCTCGCTCACGGCGTGTTGTTCACCGCGATCGGCGCGGGAGTCGGCGCGCCGGGTCAGCACACCGACCCGCCGAAGGTGGGCCAGCAGTAGTCAGCTCAAGCAAAACAGGGCGTCCGCTTCGGCGGGCGCCCTGTTTGTTTCTCTGCCTCAGCCAGGCGGCCAGGTCAGCGAGCGCCCCCCGAGCAGATGCAAGTGAGCGTGGAAGACCGTCTGACCGGCGTCAGCGCCGGTGTTGAAGACCAGCCGGTAGCCCGCCTCCAGCCCTTCGGCTTCGGCGACCTGTGCTGCGGCGGAGACAAGCGCGGCCACGGTGGCCGGTTCAGTCAGGGCCAACTCGGCCGCATTCGGCAGATGAGACTTCGGGACGAACAGGACGTGAGTGGGCGCCTGTGGGCCGATATCTCGGAAACCGAGGACCAACGGGCCGTCGTGGATGATCTCCGCGGGGATCTCCCCCGCCACGATGCGGCAGAACAGACAATCGGGTTGCCGGGCTCCTGATGCACGACTCTCTTGGGTGCTCACCGGGGCAGTCTGTCAGAGCTGCTGACGGGCGCGGCTGGACCGGTGGATCACTGGGCCGGTAGATCACTGGGCCGGTAGATCACTGGACCGATAGATCACTGGGCGGGGCTACCGCCCCAGCGAGTTGTCCGCGACTGCAGCGCCACCAATGCGGCGGCCCCTGCCGTCGACGTACGCAGCACTTCCGGCCCCAGTAGCACCGGCGTGGCGCCCGCCTCGACGAACCTCGCCAGCTCGTCGGTGCTGATGCCACCCTCGGGGCCAACGATCACCACGGCTCGGGTGGGCACCGGCTGGGCCGCCAGCGCCACGGTGGCCTCCTCATGCAGGGCGAAGGCGGCTCCCCCGGCAGCGACGCACTCGGCGAGCAGGCCGCACGCAGCTGCGGTGGACGCGAGGTCGCTCACCTCAGGGAACCAGCTGCGTCGAGACTGCTTGGCCGCTTCCCGCGCGGTCGCCCGCCACTTCTCGACACCCTTGGCGGCACGGTCCCCGCGCCAGACGCTGACACTGCGGCTGGCCGCCCACGGCACGATTCGCGCGGCACCGAGTTCGGTGGCGAGTTCCACCGCCAGATCAGCGCGGTCGCCCTTGGCCAGAGCCTGGATCACGGTCACGTGCGGAGTGGGCTCGGGCTCGACGTCGAAGGCTTCACAGACAGCGGACAAGGCGCGGCGTTCCGCCGACACCACCCGACAGACCGCCCGGCCACCGAGACCGTCGGTGATCACCAGCGCCTCACCGACCCGGAGCCGACGCACGGCGACCGCGTGGTGGGCCTCCTCGCCGGAGAGGGCGAGGCGCTCACCCACGCGTGGCCGGCCCAACTCGGGGAGGAAATGAACCGGAAGGCTCATCTGCGGCCTGCCGATCCGGCGGTTCGCCGGACTCGCGGATCAGTGCTGGTTGAAGGCATCGCGCAGTCGCCCGAACACGCCCTTGGCGCTCGACGAACCGGTACCGCTGGGGTTCTCCTCGTTGCGCAGGGCGGCCAGTTCGCGCAGGAGTTCCTCCTGGCGCGCATCGAGCCGGCTGGGCGTCTCGACAAGAACCGTCACCACCAGGTCTCCGCGACCGTGCCCACGTAGACCTGGAACCCCGTGTCCGCGCAGGATGGTTTCGGTGCCCGACTGGGTTCCCGGCTTGATCTCAAGATCGATCTCGCGGGCGGTCACCTCGGCGTCCTCGGGGAGGTCCGCCTCCAAGGTGGGCAGCATGATGTGGGTGCCGAGAGCTGCGGCAGTCATCGGGACCTTGACGACCGTCTGCAGCGTCGTGCCCATGCGGGAGAACGTCGGGTGCGGGGCAATCAGAATCTCGACGTAGAGGTCACCGGGAGGGCCGCCCCCCGGGCCGACCTCGCCTTGCTCGGCCAACTGCACCCGGGTGCCCGAGTCGACTCCCGCCGGGATCTTCACCGTCATCGTGCGCCGGGAACGGACCCGTCCATCTCCGGCGCACTCGCGGCAGGGGTCGGTGATGATCGAGCCGAAGCCGCGGCAGGCCGCGCAGGGTCGCAGCGTCCGGACCTCACCGAGGAAGGAGCGCTGCAGGTGAGCCACTTCGCCGGCGCCACGGCAGGTCTCACAGGCACGCACGCCCGTGCCGGGGGTGCAGCCGTCGCCATGACAGCTACCGCACGTGACCGCCGTGTCCACCTTGAGTTCGCGGGCTACCCCGAAGGCCGCCTCCGCAAGATCGACCTCCATGCGCACCAGAGCGTCCTGACCGCGGCGCACGCGCGGTCGAGGGCCACGATTGGCACCACCGGCCGCGCCGCCGAAGAAGGCGTCCATGATGTCGGTGAAACTGAACCCGGCACCTTGCCCGAAGCCGCCGCTCATGCCGCCGAACGGGTCGCCCCCACGGTCGTAGGCCGCACGCTTCTGCGGGTCGGACAACACTTCGTAGGCGAGGGTGACCTCTTTGAACCGCTCCTGGCTCTCCGGATCCGGGTTCACATCAGGGTGGAGTTGCCGCGCCAGTCGGCGGTAGGCCTTCTTGATCTCGGTCTCGTCGGCCCCGCGGGCGACGCCGAGCACTTCGTAGAGGTCCTGATTCACGCCCGGCCCATCTGTCTGGTCATGCTCGTTTGTCTGCTCATGCCTGTAGGTCTGCTCATGCCTGTCTTCTGGTCATGCCTGTCTTCTGGTCAAGCCCGTCTTCTGGTCAAGCCTGGTCGAGGATTCGGGAGATGTAGCGAGCCACTGCCCGGACCGCGATCATGCTGCCGGGGTAGTCCATCCGGGTCGGGCCCATCACGCCGAGGCTGGCGAGGGTTTGGTCGTTAGGCCCGTAGCCGGCCGCCACCACGCTCGTCGATGCGAGCTCGTGGTACGGATGCTCGTGTCCGATACGGACGGTGATGCTGCCGGGCTCGACATCGCCAAGCAGTTTGAGCAGCACCACGTGCTCTTCCAACGCTTCTAGCAGCGGCCGGACCTCGTGCTCGAAGTTGTCGCCGAATCTGGCCAGGTTGGCGGCACCGCTGACCGCGACCTTGTGGTCGGAGCGGTGATCCGACATTGCTTCCAGCAAGGACGCGACGAGCTGCCGGATCGGATCTTCGGGCCCGAGCTGGTCTGCGTAGTCGGCAAGCTGCGCGACTGCCTCGGAGATCCGGCGCCCGACGGTGGCGCGGACCAGCTGTTGCCGCGTGGCCGTCAGCGCCTCATCGTCCATCGCGCCGCCGAGCTCCACCAGCCGCTGTTCGACCCGGCCGGTGCTGAGGATCAACACCACCAGGATCCGGCCACCCTCCAGCCCGACGAGCTCGACGTGCCGCACGGTCGAGGAGGAGAGAGTGGGGTATTGCACCACGGCGACCTGGCGGGTCAGTTGCGCCAGCAGCCGCACGCTGCGGGAGACGACATCGTCGAGGTCGACCGCTCCGTCCATGAACGTCGTGATGGCGCGCTTCTCCGCGGAGCTGAGCGGCTTGAGGGTGGTCAGCCCATCGACGAACATCCGGTATCCCTTGTCGGTGGGGATCCGGCCGGCGCTGGTGTGCGGTTGGGTGATGAAACCCTCTTCTTCGAGCAGGGCCATGTCGTTGCGAACCGTGGCCGGCGAGACCCCCAGGCGATGCCGCTCGACGAGCGCGCGAGAGCCGACCGGCTCTTCGGTGGAGACGTAATCCTCGATGATCGCCCGCAACACGGCCAACCGACGTTCCTCGACCATGTCACCTCCTCCGGACGGGTGCGGAACCTGCTGGCTGACTCTCGTCAACCTGGCACTCAAACCCTGGCACTCAACATCTTCGAGTGCCAAGCCTACTAGGGTGGATCCATGTCGGTGTCATGGTGGGGCTCACCTGTTGCGGCTCGTCGGGTGACTCCTTGAGTCCGGTGGATCCAACACTTCTCGCACGCGCAGGCTGGGTTGAGGTCGGTGAGCGGATCTGGCTGCTCTCGCCTCCCGATCCTGCGACAGACGGCCCCGAAGGCAACAGTGTCCTGATCGGCGGCGCCGCAGGATGGGTCCTGGTGGACCCACCCCCGGAGTCCGCACGAGTCGGCGAGATCGCTCGCGCGCTCGAGGATGCCTCGGCCGGGCAGGAGATCGCCGCGCTTTCGGTGGTGGCGACCAGCGGCTCGAGACTTCGTCTCGAAGCCTTGGCGCTGCTCGCTGAGGCTGTACCTGGGTTCGCGATCCACACCCACGAGGCGGCAACGCTTCCGGATTCTCCCTACGACGTGCACACGCTCTCTTCGGTGCGAGTCCTCGAACTCGGGGATCGTCAAGTGGTGCTGATTCACCCCGGTCCGGCGGCCGGAGACGATGCGCTGATCGTGACCGTCTCCGACAGCCCGGTGGTTGTGCTCGGGGAGTTGCTTCCCCAAGCAGACTCCCCCGCAAGCCTCTCCTCCGCGTCGGGGCGGTCTGGCTGGCCGGGCGCCTTGGACCTGGCCCTGACGCTGATCCGGCCCGATGCCCCGGTGATCGCAAGGTTCGGCGTCCCGGTGGATCGCGCCCGAGTCGAGGACGCCCGCGACTCACTGGAGTTGGCGCACGCACCCGCGCCGCCGGCCGGAGAGCGCCCCCA
Source organism: Nocardioides sp. (assembly GCA_037046605.1). Classification (GTDB taxonomy): domain Bacteria; phylum Actinomycetota; class Actinomycetes; order Propionibacteriales; family Nocardioidaceae; genus Nocardioides. The sequence continues at coordinate 29,676 of JBAOHF010000026.1, read as the reverse complement.
GCTCCCGTTGGTGTGAGCGACGGCTTCGAGATCGAGCACGATTCCGAGCACGGCGCGTCACCACTTGAGGGGACTTGCCGCTCACCTAACCTGGAGAGGTGGCCGACCGCTACGGATCAGACGTTCTCGCCGGTGACTGGCGACAGCCGCCCAACGGGCGCGCCGTCGAGACCGCGTGCGCCCTGGGGCTGGTAGTGGAGGACGTCGAGACCGGCTGGTGCGGCGAAATCGTCGTCATCGACCGCGACCTCGGCACCTTCATCCTCGAGGACCGTCGGCTGCGCCGCCGGAGCTTCTGCTTCGGCGCCGGGTTCCTGCTCGACGGTCGCCCGATCATCCTCACTCCGCCGGGGCCGTCGGCGTCCAGCCCCGTCGTACCCAATGCGCGGACCGCTTCTGGATCGATCGCGGTGCCGGGGCATCGAGCCCGGGTCGCGCGGGCCAGCCGGATCTTCGTCGAAGGCAGGCACGACGCCGAACTCGTCGAGAAGGTCTGGGGTGACGATCTGCGCATCGAAGGCGTGGTGGTCGAATACCTCGGCGGAGTCGACGACCTAGCCGAAGCTCTCGCCAGTTTCGGGCCTGGTCCCGATCAGCGCGTCGGGGTGCTGGTCGATCACCTGGTCCCGGGTTCGAAGGAACATCGCATCGCCGAACAGATCGAGCGCTCTGAGTTGGGCGCCCATGTGCTCATCGTCGGGCACCCGTTCGTCGATGTGTGGCAGGCCGTCAAGCCAGCCCGGCTCGGGCTGGACGCCTGGCCGGTGATCGGACGCGATGAGGAGTGGAAGAAGGGCGTCTGCCGAAACCTCGGCTGGCCGCACGAGACCCAAACCGACATCGCCCGTGCTTGGCAACACATCCTCGGCAGGGTCAGCACCTACGCGGATCTCGAACCGGAACTGCTGGGCCGGGTCGAAGAACTGATCGACTTCGTGACCGCTGAGTGAACCGGGCCGCTGGGCGCTCAGGACACCAGTTCACGCACGACGGCGTCGGCCAACAACCGGCCGCGGCGCGTGAGGAACAACCGTTCGTCGCCCGTCGTCACCAGCCCTCGTTCGACTAGTGCAGGCACCGCTGCCAGACCCTTGCGGTCCAGCACCATCGCGTCGAGACCGTCGCGCAGCCGCAGCTCCAACATCACTCGCTCCATCCGGCGGGCATCCGGATCCAGCACCTCCCGGGCCTGTGCCGGGCTCTGCCTCGCACTGGCCCGCTCGATGTACTGAGCCGGCAGCTTGTGATTCCACCAACGAACCCCACCGACATGCGAATGCGCCCCGGCGCCGATCCCCCACCAGTTCGCGCCGGTCCAGTAGAGCTGATTGTGCCGGCACTGGCTCTCCTCGTCGCGCGCCCAGTTGGACAGTTCGTACCAGCCGAGCCCCGCCGCGGTAAGCATCTCGTCGGCCAGGAGGTACTTGTCGGCCAGATCGTCCTCATCGGGCGCGGGGAGCTGGCCGGAACGGACCTTGCGGGCAAGCGCCGTACCCGACTCCACGATCAGGGAGTACGCCGAGACGTGAGTCGGCTGCGTCGCGAGGGCGGCGTCCAGCGTGGTCCGCCAGTCGGCCCGAGTCTCCCCCGGCGAGCCGTAGATCAAGTCGAGGTTGACCTGCTCGAATCCGGCTTGACGCGCCCATTGGACGACAGCGGGGACGCGGAGCGGGTCGTGGGTCCGATCGAGCACGGCCAGCACCCGGTCGACCGCGGACTGCATGCCGAAGGAGATCCGGTTGAACCCGACTCCCCGCAACTCCTCCAGGTCCCAAAGCGCCACCCCGTCAGGGTTCGCCTCAGTAGTGATCTCGGCGCGCGGGGTCAAACCGAACTCCGCGGAGATCGCGGCCAAGATCGCGCCCAGCTCCGCGGGTCGCAGCATGGTCGGCGTGCCCCCACCGAAGAAGACCGAGGTGACCGGCAGGTCCGCGACACCCAAGACGCGCCGGGCCAACCGGATCTCCTCGATGGCCGCCTCGGCGTAGGCCGCCTGGAGGCCGCCATCGGGGTCGTTCAGCTCCCGCGGGGTGTAGGTGTTGAAATCGCAGTATCCGCAGCGTCGCGCGCAGAAGGGGATGTGGACGTAGATCCCGAAACCACGCTCGGAGACGTCGGAGAGGGCCCCGGCTGGCAGTCCGCCGTCGAGCGGCGCTGCATCCCCGGGGGGAGGGTGCGGAGACACGGTGCTATCCAACCATCAACCCGATGGCACCTCGCCCTCGGTGAGATCGAGCTCCGGCTCTGCCCACTCGTCACTGGCGACTGGCAAGCCGATGGCCCGCACGAAGAACCGTGCGGGCCATCGACAAAGACGAGGCGGATCAGCTGGCGTAGAAGCCGTCGATCACGTCCTTGTAGTTCTCTTCCACGACGTTGCGCTTGACCTTCATCGAGGGGGTCAGCTCGCCGGATTCGACGCTCAGGTCGTGGTCGAGCAGCTCCCACTTCTTGATCGTCTCCCAGCGATTGAGTTGGGAGTTGAGCTCCTCGACATAGCCCTGGACCATGTCGCGTACCTGCTGGGAGCCGACGATCTCGGCGTAGGACTTGCCTGCCATGTCGTTCTCCGCGGCCCAGCTGACCATGGCGTCGGGGTCAAGGGTCACCAAGGCCACGACGTAGTTGCGCTCGTTGCCGAAGACCATGAACTGGCTGGCGTAGGGGCAGATCGCCTTGAACTTGGACTCGATCGCCGGAGGGGCGATGTACTTTCCGCCGGAGGTCTTGAAGAGCTCTTTGATCCGGCCGGTGATCCGCAGGTTGCCGTCCTCGTCGATCGATCCCTTGTCACCCGTGCGCAGCCAGCCGTCCTCGGTGAGGGTCTTCGCGGTCTCCTCGGGGAGGTTGTGGTAGCCCTCCATGACACCAGGGCCCTTGATCAAGATCTCATCGCCATCGCCGAGCTTCACCTGGCTACCGGGGAAGACCGGGCCCACCGTGCCGAACTTGTTGCGGTCGGGGTGGTTGACGAAGGAGCCGGCAGCGGACTCGGTGAGGCCGTAGCCCTCCAGGATCTTGATGCCTGCCGCACCGAACCACTCGGCGATGTCCTTGTTGAGAGCCGCCGCGCCGGAGATGAAGAAGCGCACCCGGCCACCGAACCGATCCCGGATCTTGCTGAAGACCAAGGTGTCGAAGATGCCGTGCTGCACTTGCAGGAGGAAGGGCACCTTCTTGCCCTCGCGCCGATGAGCCTCGACCTTGCGGCCGACCTCGAATGCCTTGTTGAGCAACTTCTCCTTGGCCCCGCCCTCGGCGGCGGTGGTCGTCACAATGCGCGCGTGCGCCTTCTCGAAGATGCGCGGAGCAGCGCCCATGAAGGTCGGCTTCACCACGGCCAGGTTGTCGATGATCTTGTCGACCCGGCCATCCACCGCAGTGGCGAAGCCACACGCCATCTGAGTGGACATCAAGACCTTGCCGAAGGAGTGCGCGAGCGGCAGCCACAAGAACTGCAGATCGTCCTCGGACAAGATGTCCTGGGCGCGGATTGCCTCGCCTTCGTAGACCCAGGCACGGTGGGTCAGCCGGACCCCCTTGGGGCGTCCCGTGGTGCCGGAGGTGTAGATCAAGGTGGCCAGCTGGGTCGGCTTGATGCTGGCCGCCTGCTTCTCGATCACGTCGGGGTGGGAGGCGAGGTACGCCGCGCCGGCCGACTCGAGGTCGGCCAGCGAGATCACCCAGTCGCCGTCAGGGGTGCCGTCGAAGGTGACCACCCGCATCACATCGCCGAGTTCGCCACGATGCTCGCGCAACTTCTCGATCTGCGCGTCGTCCTCGGCGAAGACCAGCCGGGTGCCGGAATCGCTGAGGATGTAGGCGACGTCCTCGGCCATGGTGCTGGGATAGACGGTGGTCGTGGCGGCACCCGCGCACATCACCGCGAGGTCTGCCAGGATCCACTCGTAGCGCGTGCCGGAGGCGATGCCCACCCGCTCCTCGGGCTTGATGCCCTGTGCCATCAGCCCGGCCGCCAGACGCTTGACCCGCTCGCCGGCCTCGCGCCAGGTGACCGACTCCCAGGCGTCCCCTACGGGATAGCGGAAGGCTTCGTGGGAAGCCGAGGCCTCCACCCGATCCAGGAACTGCGAGGCCACGTTGGCTGGCATGGTCTCAACGAAACTCGTGTCGAAATAGCGCGACTCAACTGAACTGGTCATGGGTCTCCTGTGTGGTGCGGCGTGCCGTACTGGCGCGTAGCTTGTGCCCAACCTAAGCGATGACCGAAGCCATCGGGGAGAGGCTTTGGTCGCAAAGGCGAGAACAATTTGATGACGATGCCGTTGATCACCCGTCTCGAGCATCCGCTCGCTGCTTCGGCCTCGGGGCCGGTCAGCCAGCCGCGATGGCGGCTTCCACCGCTGCGAGCTCGGACTTTCTCGTCGTACACGCTTGGAAATAGGCAGTGAGGGTGACCCCGTGAGCAGGCCGATGCTCGACGACGAGTGGGTCTCCGGCAGCGACGATGCCTTCCTCGACCACCCGGAGGTAGGGGCCGGGCCGGCCCTCGGCGGTGAACCGCTTGACCCATGCGGTGGGGTCGTAGCCGCTTGCACCCATCCAGTTCTTGAAGTCCGAGCACGGAATGCGGGGTTCGGACACCTCGACCAACGCGGTGCCGACGCGCCAGCGCTCGCCCACCAGAGCCTCGTTCACATCGATGCCAGTGGTGGTGAGGTTCTCCCCGAACTGCCCATCCCCTATCGGACGACCGAGCACGCCTTCCCAGAAGTCCAGGTCCTCGCGCGCGAAGGCATACAGCGCCTTGTCCTCGCCACCGTGATGGCGCAGGTCGGCGACCTGGTCGCCTTCCAGGCCGAGGCGGGTCACTCGAAGCGGTCCGGCAACCACGCTCTTGCGGATGGCGGTCCGCTGTAGGGCTGCCCACGCAGCGGGTTCGGGGACTCCTATGTTGAGCGAGCGAATCGATGCGGACATGATCGTCACCTCTCGTGGTCGTCGGCGCGGCTGAGGATGTGTACGGCGTAATCGCCGGCGGGATCGAACCGTCGCAGGTCATAGCCTCCGAAGCGCGCCTCGACCGCCAACCCGACCGCGGCACAGTCCAGCGCGAACTCCTCCACGTCGTATTCACGCGCGTGCTCCAACGCCACGAAGGTGTGGAAACCGACCAGGATCCGGCCATCGGGTGCGAGCAGATCACGCATGGCGGCGAGCATGTCGCGCTCGCTGCCGGGCACACCCAGGATCATCACGTTGCCGACGCACACGACCAGGTCGTAGGCGCTGGGGTGCCCCGCTGCCGCTAGCGCTGGTGCGGACAAGGTCTCGACCCGCTCCTGGACGAGGGTGAGCTCGGGATAGGTCTTGGCGGCCTGGGCGAGCAGCTCGTGGTCGAGGTCGGCCGCCACCACGTGATGGCCGCGCCGCTGAAGCGCCGCAGCGATGCGGCCCATCCCGCAGCCCGCGTCGAGGACTCGTGCGCCGCGCGGCAACAGCGCGTCGGCCAGCCTGGCCTCGCCCTCGATGTCCTCTCCCGCCAGCAGGAGTTCGGCGAACCGGGCGCCATAGCCTCGAGGGGTCGTCGACATCTCCCAGCGTGTCAGCTCAGCCACCGGCCCACCCTAACGCCGAGCGGGTGACCCGTAGGCTGAGCCCGTGCTGGATGCCGTGGCTGTCCTCCTCGGGATGAGTGCCTTCTTCACCTGGATCAACGAGCGCACCTTGCGACTGCCCTCGACCGTGGGCGTGGCGCTTGCCGGGGCCGCGTCGGCGACCGTGCTGTTGGTGCTCGACCAGTTCGGTGTGGTGGCACCTCGATTGGGAGCTTCCTCCCTCCTCGAGCGGCTGGACTTCCCGGAGTTCTTCCTGAGCGGCATCTTGAGCCTGTTGCTCTTCGCCGGGGCGCTGGGCCTCGACGCGCGCCAGGTGGTGCGGCAGAAGGCGAGCATCGGCGTGCTCGCGGTCTTCAGCACCCTGGTGAGTACGGCACTGATCGGCGCCGCGGCGTACGTCGTCTTCCGGCTGTTCGGCTTCGATGTGCCGCTCCTCTACGCCCTGCTCTTCGGAGCGATGATCAGCCCCACCGATCCGGTCGCCGTACTGGACATGCTCAAGCGCGAGCCGGTGCCTGACCGGCTCCGCACGTTGATCGCCGGCGAGAGCCTGTTCAACGACGGCGTGGGCATCGTGATCTTCCTGGTCATCGGCGCGTTGGCCGGCGTTGGTGGGGGGCACCACGTGGACCCGAGCCTTCTGGGAGCCCTGGGCTTGTTCTTCCAAGAAGCCGGCGGTGGCTTGCTGCTCGGCTCGCTCGTCGGCTTCCTCGGCGTCGCTCTCACCCGATCGATCGAGGCCCATTCGACCGAGGTCCTGCTCACCATCGCCATGGTCGCCTGCGGATACGCGCTGGCCTTCCGGCTCGGTGTGAGTGGGCCGATCGCCATGGTGATGGCCGGGCTGATCATGTCCTACTTCAAGGACGAGGTTTTCTCACCCGAGACCCGCGAACTGGTCGAGGGCTTCTGGGAAGTGATCGACGAGGTCCTCAACGTCATCCTGTTCGCCTTCTTGGGACTGGATCTGATGCTGATCGAGCCCTCCGCGGGGATGGTCGGGGCGAGCCTGGTCTTGATCGCCGTCGCGCTGCTGGCGCGCTTCGCCAGCTTGTGGGCACCAATGATCTGGATCAAACGGGCCGAGGGTTTCGGCACCGGAACCACTCGACTGTTGACCTGGGCGGGCCTGCGCGGTGGCATCGCGATCGGACTGGCTCTGGGGCTCCCGGAGTCTCCTTACCGTGACGTGCTGCTCGTGCCGACCTTCGTCATCGTGCTCTTCACCGTCGCGGTGCAGGGACTCACGGTGATGCCCCTGGTCCATCGGACTCAGACGACCGACGATCCGGCGCCCAAGCCCGGACCGGGGGCCTTGTCATGAGCTCGGCGCCCCACAGCGCGGCACCGTCGCTGGTGGACCGGGTCGATCACGTCGACGCGTTCGCGGTCGCGCTCCCGGCCGGCGCGCCAACGGACCCGGCAGCGTGGGTCGACGAGATCTTCAGCATCGATGACCTGCCGGAGTGGGTGGGACGGCTGTTCACGCTCCGGTCAGCGCTGGTGCCCTTGCTGGGGCTCCCGGCCAAGCCGGCGGAGAACCCGTTCCGGGTGCGCGAAGTGCGTGACGGCGAGGCGCTCGTTCTGGCCAAGGACCGGCATCTCGATTTCCGCGTTCGGGCTCCGCTGCGAACAGGGGCGCATGGTCGCAACGACCGTCGTACACCTACACGGGTGGCGGGGCAGGGTCTATTGGTTGCCGGTCTCTCGATTCCACGGACCGGTGCTGGCTGCGATGATGCGGCGCGCGGTGGAGCGGGCCGGATAGTCCGCGCGCCCGTCGGCAACCGCCTTGGGCGACGGCCAAACCCACGCTCACCCAGGCAGGGTCACGGACGCGCACGTTGAGTGTGCGTCACAGCACCAGTTAGGCGGCCGGAATGGTGCTTTTACGCACACTCGGTCAGGTGGCTGCCGCGCGAGCAGTTCCTAGAGGTCGCTCGGGTCGGTGTTGGCGCCGCACACCACGACGGCGACGCGCTCGCCCGATGGTGGCTGGTAGTGCCCCGCGAGTACGGCGGCCAGCGCGGTCGCCCCGGCAGGTTCGGCGACCAGCCGCAGCCGGTCCCACAGCCACTGGCGGGCCGCGCGCACCTCGTCGTCGCTCACCGTGACGGCGGGCACTCCCTGATCGGGCAACACCTGCCAGGCGATGTCGCCGATCCGCGCCGCGCCGAGGGCATCGGCCGCAATGCCCGAGGGCGATATGGTCACCGGCTCGCCCGCGCCAAGGGCGGTCGCATAGGTCGCACAACCGTCGGTCTCGACGGCGACGACGCGCACGCGGCCAGGCAGTGCCAACCGCACCCCGGAGATCAACCCGCCGCCACCGACCGCGACAAGGACGGTATCGAGGTCATCGATCTGTTCGGCGAGCTCCAGGCCGAGGGTGCCCTGGCCGGCGACCGTGGTCTCCGCGTCGTAGGCGTGCACGGCCAGCACTCCCTCACCGGCGGCCGCCTCCCGGGAAGCAGCCAATGCCTCGGCGTAGTGCGCGCCCACCTGGACAACCTCGGCACCGAGGGCCTCGATGGCACTCACCTTCACCGGACTGGCGATGGTGGGCACGAAGATCTGGGCCAGGATCCCGAGGGCAGCACCAACGTGGGCCACGGCCAAGCCGTGATTCCCGCCGGAGGCCGCGACCAGTCTCTGCGGGGGCGCGCTCAGTGAGAGGACCGACCAGAAAGCTCCCCGCGGCTTGAAGGTGCCCGCGTGCTGCAGCGACTCCAGCTTGAGCACCAGGTCGACCGGTCCAGCGGGGGTGTCGACGGCCACGTCGAGCACCGGCGTACGCCGCACCCATGGGCGGATCTTTGCCGCGGCGGCAGCAATCTGCTCCGTCGTCGGCACCCGCTCCGCGGCCGCGGTCACTTCTTGGTCTTCTCCGCGGGGTTGGTGGTCGAGAGCGCGGCGATGAAGGCCTCCTGGGGCACCTCGACGCGGCCGACCATCTTCATCCGCTTCTTGCCTTCCTTCTGCTTCTCCAGCAGCTTGCGCTTGCCGCGTGATGTCGCCGCCGTAGCACTTGGCGAGCACGTCCTTGCGCAGCGCGCGGACGGTCTCGCGGGCGATCACGCGGGAGCCGATGGCCGCTTGGATCGGCACCTCGAACTGCTGCCTCGGGATCAGCTCCTTGAGCTTTCCAGCCAGCATCACCCCGTAGGCGTAGGCAGCGTCCTTGTGCACGATCGCGCTGAAGGCGTCCACCGGGTCGCCGTGCAGCAGGATGTCGACCTTGACCAGCTCGGCGATCTGGTCGCCGCTCGGTTTCGTAGTCGAGGGAGGCATAGCCCTTGGTGCGGGACTTGAGCTGGTCGAAGAAGTCGAAGACGATCTCGGCGAGCGGCAGGACGTAGCGCATCTCGACGCGGTCCTCGGAGAGGTAGTCCATGCCCTGGAGCTGGCCGCGCTTGTTCTGGCACAGCTCCATGATCGTGCCGATGTAGTCGCTCGGAGCCAGGATCGTCGCCTTGACGATCGGCTCACGCACCTCCGCGATCTTGCCGGCGGGGTACTCCGAAGGGTTGGTGACTTCGTGCTCGGTGCCGTCCTCCATGGTGACCTCGTAGACCACGTTGGGCGCGGTCGAGATCAGGTCGAGGCCGAACTCACGCTCCAGTCGCTCGCGCACGATCTCCATGTGCAACAGCCCCAGGAAGCCGCAGCGGAAGCCGAAGCCGAGCGCGCCGGAGGTCTCCGGCTCGTAGGCCAGCGCGGCGTCGTTGAGCTGGAGCTTGTCGAGCGCGTCGCGCAGCGCCGGGTAGTCGTCGCCGTCGATGGGATAGAGGCCGGCGAAGACCATCGGGTTGGGGTGCTTGTAGCCACCGAGGGCTTGGGTGGCGCCGTCGTACTGGCTGGTGACGGTGTCGCCGACGCGCGACTGGCGCACGTCCTTCACGCCGGTGATGAGGTAGCCGACCTCGCCGACGCCGATCCTGCGATGCCTTGACCGGCTCGGGGCTGATCACGCCGACCTCGAGCATCTCGTGGACGGCGCTGGTCGACATCATCTTGATCCGGTCGCGGTGCGACAGGTGGCCGTCGACGACGCGTACGTAGGTGACCACGCCGCGGTAGGTGTCGTAGACGGAGTCGAAGATCAGCGCCCGCGGCTGGCGCGGTCGGGTCGCCGACCGGGGCCGGGGTCTGCTTGACGATCTCGTTGAGCACCTCGGCGACGCCGACGCCCGTCTTGGCGCTCACCTTGAGCACGTCGGCGGGGTCGCAGCCGATGATGCCGGCGAGCTCCGCGGCGTACTTCTCCGGGTTGGCCGCAGGGCAGGTCGATCTTGTTGAGCACCGGGATGATGTGCAGGTCGGCACCGATGGCGAGATAGAGGTTGGCCAGCGTCTGCGCCTCGATCCCCTGCGCCGCATCGACGAGCAGGATCGCGGCCTCGCACGCTTCCAGCGAGCGGGACACCTCGTAGGTGAAGTCGACGTGGCCGGGGGTGTCGATCATGTTGAGGATGTAGGTCCCCGGCTCGGCGCCTTCGGCGTTGCCCTCTTGGACCGTCCAGGGCATTCGGACGGCCTGGGACTTGATGGTGATGCCGCGCTCGCGCTCGATATCCATCCGGTCGAGGTACTGCGCCCGCGGCGCTGCGCTCGTCCACGACTCCGGTGAGCTGGAGCATCCGGTCGGCCAGCGTGGACTTGCCGTGATCGATGTGCGCGATGATGCAGAAGTTGCGGATGATCGCGGGGTCGGTGGCGCCCGGCTGCGGTGGGCGTGCGACTGACTTGGACACGGCGGGCTGACGACTTTCGCGCGAGGAATGGGGATCACCGATGGTGACGGCGGGTTCTCGCCATTCTTCCACGCCCCTCCTTCGGCGCCGAACCGGTGGCCGCGCCGAGTGGATCGCCTGGCACCAGAGCGCGACTGGCGCCGACCGCTCCCATCGGCGAGCATGGCCGCGTGAGCCTGATGACCGTGGAACTCGGGGCGGAGACCTGGCCCGAATTCGCTGAACTCGTAGAGCGCAACAACGGCATCTACGGCGGCTGCTGGTGCATCGGCTGGCATCTCGACCAGAAGCTCGCCTTGGACTACCGCACCGAGAAGGAGCGACTGGTCCGCAGCGGCCAAGCACATGCTGCCCTCGTTCTCGACGAGGCGGGCGTCGCCCAGGGCTGGTGCCAATGGGGGCCGCCGCAAGAGTTGCCCGGCATCAAACACCGCCGGGCCTACCTCACCGATCCCCCACCGGTGCCAGACTTCCGGATCGGCTGCATCTTCGTCGACAAGAGTCACCGAGGTGCTGGAATCGCCCGCGCCGCGCTCGAAGGCGCCCTCGCCCAGATCGCCGCGCAGGGTGGCGGCCGGGTCGAGGCGATCTCGGAGGTCACCGACGGCCGGGTGGCACACGGCCGGTTCCTCTTCACCGCCACGGTCGAGCTCTTCGAGGACCTCGGCTTCACCCGAATCCGCCAGGTCGGCAAACACGCCTGGATCGTGAGTCGAGTCGTCGCCGCCGCGTGAGTCGCGGCAGGGCGGTCGTCGCCACGAGACGCCGCCTATGACGACTACGGTGGGCAGATGCCTGTCTCACGCTCGCCTCTCCCGCATGGGCGGACGGCCCGGCGCCTGACCTGGCCGCATCTGCCGACCACCGTCCGGGAGTGGATCGAATCGCGGATCGGAGCGGCCGTCGTCCATGCGGCCTCCCAGGACTCCGGCTTCACACCTGGCTTCGCGTCTGTCCTGACCGACGACAGCGGCGGCAAGACGTTCGTAAAGGCTGCCTCCGTGCAGGCTCAGCGTCCCTTCGCGGAGGCCTACCGGGAAGAGGCACGCAAACTCCAGGCACTCGAGCCATTAATCGACCCACCGTCCTCGTTACCGGCGACCAGGCTGCTGTGGAGTGAAGAGGTCGACGGGTGGGTGGTGCTCGGCATCGAGTACGTCGCGGGCAGGGCACCGGCGCGGCCGTGGCTTCCCGCCGACCTGGACGAGGCCCTCGATGCGTTGGAGACCTGCGCCGACCTGCTGACGCCTCCCCCGATGGAGTTGAGTGCCTTCATCGACGACGTGGCCGACTGGCCGGCGCTGTGGGAACGGATCCCGAGCGTGATGCCGGACTTCCCTTTCAGCGCCCAGGCACACGGCCTGGCCGTCGGCTTCGCGGAGTGCTGCGGGGGCGAGACGCTCGTGCACACCGATATTCGCGACGACAACATCCTGCTGACTGCTGACGGGAACGCGATCTTCTGTGACTGGAACTGGCCCACCCGCGGCGCGCACTGGATCGACTCGGTGGTGTTGTTGATCGGCCCACGCGGTGACGGGCTGGATGTGGAGTCAGTCATCGGCGAGCGACGGTTGTTACGCGACGTACCCGCCGAACACATCGACCGACTGCTGGCGCTGATCCTCGGCTACTTCCTCTTCTCGGCCACCCAGCCGGTGCCACCCTCCTCGCCGTACCTGCGAGAGGGCCAGCGGTGGCAAGGCGAAGTCATCGCGGATTGGCTCGCCGAGCGCCGCGGCTGGAAGAGTTGAGCCGACGACGGAGGCGCTCCCAGGATCGATCGGGAGCACCGGCGTCGATTGGGCCGAACCCACCGAGATTGGTAGAGTCGGCGCTTGCGTGTGCTCATGGCGTTGCCGGTGAGCCTCAAGACTTCCTGACCGAAACCGAACGACCTGAAGGCGTGCAGTGGCAAACATCAAGTCCCAGATCAAGCGGATCAAGCAGAACGAGAAGCGTCGGCTGCGCAACAAGTCCGTCAAGTCTGACCTGAAGACGGCCGTCCGCAAGTTCCGCGAGGCTGCGGATGCGGGCGAGGTTGAGCGCGCCATCGAGCTCGGCCGCGATGCCTGCAAGAAGCTCGACAAGGCTGCCTCGAAGGGCGTCATCCACGCCAACCAGGCCGCCAACCGCAAGTCGTCGATCGCCAAGCGTTCGCACGCGCTCAGCGGAGCCGACGCCTGATCGGCACTCAATACCTGACAAGACCCGCCCTCGTGGCGGGTCTTGTGCATTTCGGGACCATGCGTTCGGGAGCGTTCACCCGCCGCGGAGTGCGCAGACCCGCAGAACCAATCTCTCCAAGGTGAACTCGGCGTCGCTCTCGGCGCCCTTGATCCCGGCATCGGCTTCGGCCACCGCACGGATGGCCGATCCGATCCCCTGCGCGTCCCAGGCTCGAGACTGATCCCTGACCGATCGGACCTTCCACGGCGGGACCCCGAGCTCGCGCGCCAAATCGGCTTCACGCATGCCACGGGGAGCGCCGAGGTAGCGAGCGATGCTGCGGGCGTTGCCAGCACAGGCGGAGGTGATCAGCACCGGCGGGGTGCCCCCCTCAATAGCCCAGCGCAACTCTTCCAGTGCCTGAGCCCGGCGTCCGGAGAAGGCGGCATCGGCCACGGCAAAGGACTTGGCTTCGGCTCGCCCGCCGAAGTAGCGCTTGACCTCGGCGACCCCGAGTCGGGTGGTCCCGAAGTCGCTCACCAGTTGATCGACCGCACCGGCAAGTGCCCGCAGGTCTTGACCCACTGCCTGGACCAGGTAGCTGGCCGCTTCCGGCTCGATGCCGCCGCCGCGAGCCCGGAACTCTCCAGCTACGAAACCCGGTAGCTCCGAAGGCCGCACCTCGGCGGTCTTCTGCTCGATCACGGCGGGCAGTTTGCGCAGCTTGTTGAGCAGGCCGCTGCCCCGAGCGCCGCCGCCGTGCACCAGCACCAGGGCGACTTCGATGACCGGCGAGGTGGCGAACTCGATGATCGCGTCGTGCGAGTCGTCTTGCAGGTTCTCCAGTTCCCGGATGATCACGCAACGTGTGGATGAGAAGAGCGAGGGGGCGGTCAGCTCGCCCATGGAGCCGGGCACGAGGGTGGCCGCCGGAACGTCGGAGAGCTCCACGTCGGCGTCGTAGTGCCGCACAGCGGACTTGACCGCTTCGATGGTGCGCTGGGCGAGGTACTCCTCCTTGCCGGTCAGCAACAGCACCTTCCCCAGCACGTCCTGGGCGGAGGGGCGAGTCATGCGGGCAGCCTGCCACACCTCACCGACGCAGCCCGAACGCGCACGCCCGCCGGTCAGGGGTAGGCGTGGCCGACCGGCAGCTTCTCGAAGTCGCGGGTGATGGTGACCAACCGGCCGTCTTGGACGGCGATCGCGATGTCACCGTCCTGGTCGGTACGGCGGACCTGCAGGCCCGCCGCGGACAGTGCCGCCAGCGTTTCGTCGGCCGGATGGCCGTAATCATTTCCTGCCCCGACGCTGATCACGCCCACCCGGGCACCGAGCCCGCCGAGGAAGTCGAAGTCCTGATAGCGACTGCCGTGATGAGGCACTTTGAGCACGTCGACCTGCAGTCCGGTGAGTTGCCGCGCGAGAGCGGACTGGGCCAGCGGTTCGACGTCGCCGCACAGGAGGAGCGTCACGCCGCGGACTCTGGCGAGCAGCACGACGCTTGCGTTGTTGGGACCGCTGCCGTCGTCCTCGGTGGTGGCGGGTACCCACGAGGGCCAGACCGCTTCCAACCGCACCTCCCCCACGGTGAGCTTCGCCCCAGCAGCGACCACGGCCTCGCGAGCCCCGGAGGCATCGGCCCCGGAAGCCACTCCCCGGGCGCGATCGGCAGGCACCGCCAGCGAGGTCACCGCGATCGCGCCGGTTCGTCGGCCCGAGAGCACGCCGCTCAACCCGTCGACATGGTCTGCGTGGAAGTGGGAGAGCACGATCAGCGGCACGCTGCTGACCTGCAGCCGGCCGAGGCACCGGTCGATGGCTGCGGGATCGGGCCCGGCATCGACCACGACCGCAGCATGACCGCCCGCGTTCAGCACCAGCGCATCGCCTTGCCCGACGTCGCATGCCACCATCACCCAACCCGACGGGGGCCACTGCGGTGTCGGCGGGCGGACCGTGATCGCCAGGACGAGCAGGATCGTCAGGGTCACCGCCAACCATCTGCGGCGTACCAGCGACGGGAGGACCACCAACATCGCAAGGCTCGCGGCGGCGAGCCCGCCGATCGCCCAAGCCCCCTGAGACCACCCCATCCAGGCATGCGGCAGCCCGGCACCGGTGTGGGCGATCCAGATGATCCACGAGGCCGCCGCGGCGGCAAGTCGTCCGATCAGGTGCCCCAGCCCCTCGCTCAGGAGTCCTGCCAAACCGGCACCGAGCCCGAGCACGGTCGCGGGCCCAACGGCCGGTCCGGCAGCCAGGTTGGCACCGATGGCTGCCAGGCTCACCTGCCCCGAGATCGCGGCGACCAGTGGAGTGCAGGCCAGTTGCGCGGCCGTTGGCACAGCGACGGCTTCGGCGACCCAGCGAGGCAGCCAGCACCGCAGCGCGTCGATGAGTGGCGGTGCCGCGTAGACGATGCCTGCCGTGGCCGTCACCGACAACGCGAAACCGAGGGAACGGGCGATCAGCGGGTCGAGCAGCAACAGCACCAGTACGCCGACCCCGAGCGCCCGCCCGCCACGGGCACGTCCACGCTGCCCCAGCGCGATCAAGCCGACCGCGCCCATGGCGGCAGCGCGCAGGACGCTGGGTTCGGCCCGGGCGAGGAGCAGGAAGCCCAGGATCCCGACGACACTCACCGCATAGAGGCCGCGACCGCGCACTCCGGCCCAGCGCGCGACGAGCAGCAGGAAGCCGACGAGCAGCGTCAGGTTGGTGCCGGAGACCGCGAGCAGATGGGTGAGCCCGGTGGTGCGGAAGGCGGCCGACAACTCCGGAGACACCGACGCGTCGTCCCCGACGACCAGCGCGGGAATGAGGGCAGCCGCATCCGGTGAGCGGTCACTCACGCTCTCCCGCAACGAGGCCCGCACCCGCTCGGCTCCCCGCCACCACACGTCCGGCGGATTGATCACCTCGGCTTGGCCTCGGCGCATCAACACCGCGGCGACCGACGGGTCGGTGGCAGGACGCAACAAGCCGGTCATTCGGACCTCGGCACCGAGCGTTGGTCGTCCCTGGCCGGAGCTCGGTCCGATGACAAGCACGGGGGTGGCGAGTCGGTAGCCGTGACCTCGGCTGGTCAAGGCTGCTATCCGCAGGAGATAGCGCTCGGAGGCACCGAACCGTCCTTCGGTGAGACGTGGATCGGAGGCGATCCTTCCCACGACGACCACCGATGCGTGATCGGCTGCCAACGAGTCCACCGGCGTCTGGTGGATTCGGTAGAGCGTCAGCGCGGTCAAGCTGGCCGCGCCGAGCGCGGCGGTCGCGCAGGCCAGGGCGATCCAGCGCCGGGTGGGAGAACGCCAGGCGACCAAGCCCACCATCGCCAGCAGCGCCGCGACCCAGCCGGGACCCGCGGTCGCACCCAGGGCTGCCAGCCACGCGGTGCCGGCGATCGCGGGCATCCGCAGATCGAGCGGCTCCTGAGGTTCGTCATCGGGCTCTGCGGTACCTGACGGCCCTGGCGCATCCGGCGGCTCGGCCCTCACGCGGACAGGTCCCCGTGCTCAGCGCGCGACACGCAGTCGATGGCGTGGCTCAGAGGGTGACCAGCGGTGCCAGCCGAGCCAGAGTCGCTTCACCCACGCCGTCGACCTCGACCAACTCCTCGACCGCTCCGAACCCCTGATGGGCCTCGCGCCAGGAGATGATCGCGGCCGCGGTGACCGGACCCACCCCGGGCAGCTCCTCCAACGCGGCTTGATCGGCGGTGTTGAGGTTGACCAAGGCGCCCGATCCCGGCACCTCCGAGACGGCCGACTCCGCCGCCACCCCAGGC
The DNA here is from genome assembly GCA_037046605.1 of Nocardioides sp. Lineage (GTDB taxonomy): Bacteria > Actinomycetota > Actinomycetes > Propionibacteriales > Nocardioidaceae > Nocardioides. Next base: position 13,384 of record JBAOHF010000026.1, on the reverse strand, counting down.
GCACCGGACATCCCGACCAGGATCTGCTCCCCGTCCACCAAGACCCTGGCCAGATTGAGCGAGGTCAGATCGACTCCACGACGGGCGCCACCGGCCGCTTCGAGCGCGTCGACGACGCGGGCGCCCTTGGGCAAGACCGCGATGCCGGGTCGGCGTACCTTTCCCGCGACATCCACCACAACGGTGCTCGCATCCGCGCCGGACCAACTAGCTGGCCGGCCGCCCACGCCCGTCACCAGCCCGGCGTCGGACGCGGCCAGGGTGGCGCCGATGCTCGGCGCCGCGGCCGAGTCGGACGGGTCGCCGGTCGCCAGTGACGGGCCGAGCTCGCCGACCAGCGTGGCCTCCTCCGGCGCCGCGCGGAACATCCACCAAGCACCGACGGCCAAGCCGGCAGCGACGACCAGCGCAATGACCGCGGTGTGCAGCGGCGAGAAGGCGAACGCCCGACTCCCGACGCTTGCCATCCGGCCACCGAAGCCGTCCCAGCGGCCGGAACTCCCCGGTTGTGGGCTGCCGAGCGGCTGCCTGGCATGCAGCCGCTCGGCATGACGTCCCGGCAGCCGAGGCGGCGCCGCGCTGGCGGGCGGAACGATAGGCAGGGGTTCCATCGCGGCCAGCCAGCGAGGGTCAGCGCTGGGCGCCTCCGGCCAGGGTCGGCCTTCGGGCTGAGCCGCAGCGCCCACGTCGGCCTGCCAAGCCTGCGGGGCATCGGAGACCAACTCCGCGGAGTCCTGGGCGGGCAGCGAAGTCGTCGGTGGACGCACCGCGGCCAGCTCCGCCGCCAGCAACGCCAGCCGGCGCCGGACGGCCTCGTCATGGGCCGAAGCAGAGTTCTTGGAAGCCATCCCCCGACCCAAGCAGAGCGCACCGGCTCGCCGCGGGTGAGCCGGGAGGACCTGTGGAAAACCCAGACCGTCGCCGAGCCCGGGATATCAGTCGAGGATCGGGGCGACGCAGGCGGCGACCATGCCGGGACCGACATGGGCGCCCAACACCGCCCCCACCTCGCCACAATGCACCTCGCGCCCCTCCAATTGCCCGGCCAGGCGAGCGGACAACCGGCCCGCGAGCTCCTCGGCGGCAACCGGGTTCGCGAGGTGAGCCACGCCGACGTCGACCGGGCCCTCCCCAGCCGCGGCCACGGTCAGGTCGGCGAGCCTGCCGAGAGCGCGCGAGGAGGTGCGCACCTTCTCCAACGAGGTGACCGACCCGTCCACGATGCCCATCAGCGGCTTGACTGCCAACGCGCCCCCCACCAGGGCCGCAGCCGCGCCGACGCGGCCGCCCCGGCGCAGGTATTCCAAGGTGTCGACATAGAAGAACGACGAGGTGGCCTCGGCACGGTTGCGCGCCGCAGCCGCCATGACCTCGGCGTCACCACCCGCCTCGCGCGCCGCGGCGGCAGCCAACACGGCGTACCCGATGCCGATGCCCACCTGTTTGCTGTCCACACATCTCACCGGGATCGGCGCACTGCGCGCGGCCAACACCGCGGACTCGAAGGTCCCGCTCATCTGAGCGGACAGATGCACCGAGACGATCTCTCTGGCGCCTGCCTCCGCCGCACGCTCGTATGTCTCGAGAAACGCCGCGGGGGTCGGCCGTGAGGTGCTCACCGGCTTGAACGCGGCCAAGGCCTCGGCCACGAGTGCCGGGGTGGCCCCTCGCGGGTCCCCCTCGTCGAAGACGTCTGCACCGACAATCACCTGCAAGGGGACCACGCTGATGTCGTGGTCCTGGAGCCACTCCGCGGGAAGGCTCGCCGTGGAGTCGGTGACGAGGGCGACGGCCATGGCCGAAGGTTACGCCACTAGATGACGACGTTGACCAGCTTGGGCGCCCGCACGATCACCTTGCGGATCTCCGCACCCTCAAGGGCCCGTTGTACGGCGGGATCGGCCATTGCGACCGCCTCCAGCTCGGCGTCGGTGATCGTCGGGGAAACCTCCAGCCGCGCCCGCACCTTGCCCCGGATCTGCACCACCGCGGTGACCGAGTCCTCGATCAGCAGCGACGGATCGACCGTCGGCCAAGCCATCTTGGCGACCGGAGCCTGGTTGCCCAGCCGCTCCCACATCTCCTCGGCGGTGTAGGGGGCGACCAGCGACAGCACGATCGCCACCACCTCGACGGCTTCGCGCACCGCCGGATCGGCCGGGCCGCATCCGGAGTCGATGGCCTTGCGGGTCGCATTGACCAGCTCCATCACCCGGGCGACGACGACGTTGAAGCGGTGCCCCTGCAACAGCGCATCGGCATCGTGCACGGTCTTGTGGGTGACCTTGCGCAGCGCCAGATCACCTGTCGCCGGGTCGGTGCCGGGTGCCGAGGTGACGTCGCCGCTCAGCCGCCAGGCGCGCTGCAGGAAGCGCAGCGAACCAGCGGGAGAGACGTCGGCCCAGTCGATGTTGTCCTCGGGCGGACCCGCGAACACCAAGGTCAGCCGCACCGCGTCGACGCCGAACTCGTCCAACTGCGCGCCCAGGTTGACGCCGTTGCCCAGCGACTTCGACATCTTCTTGCCGTGGTTGATCACCACGCCCTGGTTCAGCTGCGCGGCCCATGGCTCGCGGAAGTCGATCAGCCCCATATCGGCCAGCACCTTGGTGAAGAATCGGCCGTACAGCAGGTGCAGCACCGCATGCTCGACGCCGCCGACGTAGATGTCGCACGGCATCCAGGCGTTGACCTTGGCCGAGTCGAAGACCTGGGTGTCGTCGCCCGGCGAGCAGTAGCGGAACATGTACCACGAGGAGTCCACGAAGGTGTCCATCGTGTCGGTGTCGCGGGTGGCCGGGCCGCCGCACTGCGGGCAGGTCGTGTTGACCCAGTCGGTAGCCGCCGCCAGCGGCGAGACGCCCTTGGGCTTCAGATCCGCGCCCTTCAGCGCGGGCAGGGTCACCGGCAGCTGATCCTCGGGTACGCCGACCTCGCCGCACGCGCCGCAGTGGATGACCGGGATCGGCACGCCCCAGTAGCGCTGCCGGCTGACCAGCCAGTCGCGCAGCCGGAAGTTGACCGCGCCGCGGCCGGCGCCGGACTCCTCCAACCGCTCGATGATCGAGGTGATGCCGGCCGCCTTGTCGGTCAGCCCGTCCAGGTAGCTGGAGTTGACGTAGGTGCCGTTGCCGGCGGTCGCGACGAAGGTCTCCGCCGGATTCGCCTCCCCGGTGTCGACGACCATCCGCACCGGCAGTTCGAAGGCCTTGGCGAAGTCCAGGTCTCGCTGGTCGTGTGCGGGCACGGCCATGATCGCGCCGGTGCCGTAGTCGGCCAACACATAGTCCGAAGCCCACACCGGTATCCGTTCGCCGTTGACCGGGTTGGTCGCGGTCACGCCCAGGTTGACGCCGGTCTTGGGCCGGTCGGTAGCCAGTCGGTCGATGTCGGAGGCCTTGCGCACCTCGGCCAGATAGGCGTCGTACGCCGCGCGCTGCTCGGGCGCGCAGATCTCACCGGCCAGCGGCGCATCGGCCGCGACCACCATGAACGTGGCGCCGAACAAGGTGTCGGGCCGCGTGGTGTACACCGGCAGCTCTCGATCGCTGCCGTCGGCCAGGTGCAGCGTGAAGTCGACGTGCGCACCGGTGGAGCGCCCGATCCAGTTGCGCTGCAGCGGTGACCACCCGGTCGGGCCAACTGGCCTCCAGGTCCTCCAGGCAGTCCAGCAGTTCCTGGGCGTAGTCGGTGATCTTGAAGTACCACTGGGTCAGCTCGCGCTTGGTCACCTCGGCGCCGCAGCGCTCGCAGAATCCGTCGACGACCTGCTCGTTGGCCAGCACCGTCTGGTCCTGCGGGCACCAGTTGACCGCGGAGTTCTTCGCGGTAGGCCAGGCCCCGCTCGCGGAACTTCAGGAACAGCCACTGCGTCCAGCGGTAGTACTCCGGGTCGGAGGTGTGCAGCCGGCGGGTCCAATCGAAAGCACAGGCGTAGTTCTGGAAGGAGGCGGCTTGGGTGTCGATGTTGGCGTAGGTGTAGTCGGCCGGGTGGGCGTCGTTCTTGATCGCGGCGTTCTCCGCGGGCAGTCCGAAGGAGTCCCAACCCATCGGGTTCAGGACCTCATAACCCTTCATCCACCAGTAGCGCGCGACCACGTCGTGGATCGCCATCACCTCGGCGTGACCCATGTGCAGATCACCGCTCGGGTAGGGGAACATCGTCAGCGCGTAGCGCTTCTCCCGCGGCGAGTCGTCATCGGCCCGGAACGGATCCAGCTGCTGCCACCGCGGCAGCCACTTCGCCTGGGTGGCCGCGACGTCGTAGCCCTCGGCCCGCTGATCTGCCCGCTGATCTGTCTGCTGCTCGCTCACTGCTGGTGCCCGTTCTTTCGGCTCATCGTCTGTCGGCCCATCGTGTGTCGGCCCATCCTGTGTCGTCCCATCGTCTGTCATCTGGGACAACCCGGAAGCCGGTGTGGTCTTCGTACATGAAAAAGCCCCTCGCAGGGAGGGGCGACCGCGGTGACTGGGAGGTCAACGCGGCTGACGAAGAAGCAGCACCTGCTGGGGGTCGTACGACATGCACGGCATTCTACGCGCAAACCCCGCCGAGGCTCGACGGGGTTTGCTGGGCGTGCAGTCGATGACGGATGTCAGCCGACCAGCTTGAAGGTCAGCGGCGGCTGCCACCACTGGCCTTCGTTGGCCTTGAGCGCGCCCATCACGTGCAGCACCAGCGCCCAGATCGGCGGCACGAACAGGATCGGGAACAGAAGGCCGAGGGAGAACAGGGTCACGATGCCGGCCACGAACCACCAGATCAGCATCGAGATCTGCACGTTGAGCGAGTTGGCCGCGTGAGCCTTCACGAAGGGGCCCTTGTCCTTGTAGATCAGGTAGACGACCAACGACGCGACGAATCCGAGAGTGCCGGCGCTCAGCACCACCGCGGCCGCCGGGATCGCGTGGGAGATCATGCCCCACTGGCGCTCCTCGGCCGGGGAAATCTGCGGCTGGACGCCACCGTATTCAGGGCTGTACTCGGGCATCGGGGGCTGGGACTGACTCATCTTCTCTTTCCTCCTGGATGCGGCACCCTGCCGCACTGACGACTCTAACGATCGGCATCCCCACGACAATCCCAAACAGCCAGGTTCAGGGCTCGACCAGGGTTGTCCCGGAGCGGGCGGAAACCGTGGCGTAGGTTGCCGCTATGACGAACCCCGAGCCGTCCGACGCCGCCACCGTTCCGGTCCCCGCCTTGTTCGATCTGAGCGGCAAGGTGGCCGTGGTCACGGGGGCTTCCAGCGGCCTTGGCGTGGCCTTCGCGATCGGCCTTGCCGAGGCTGGGGCCGACTTGGTCCTCGGTGCCCGTCGTACCGATCGCCTGGCCGAGACCGCCGAGCGGGTCCGCGCGTTGGGCCGTCGGGTGCACGCGGTCGCCACCGACGTCGCGGACCCCGACCAGTGCCAGCGGTTGGTGGACGCCGCGATGGCGGAGTTCGGGCACGTCGACATCCTGGTCAACAACGCGGGCGTCGGTACGGCGGTCCCCGCGACCCGTGAGACGCCCGAGGAGTTCCGCGGGGTGATCGACATCAACCTCAACGGGGCCTACTGGATGGCTCAGGCCTGCGGCCGGGTGATGAAACCGGGATCGAGCATCATCAACATCTCCTCGGTGCTCGCGATCACCTCGACCGGACTCCCCCAAGCCGCCTACTCCGCCAGCAAGGCGGGCCTGCTCGGCCTAACCCGCGACTTGGCCGTTCAATGGACCGGTCGCAAGGGGATCCGGGTCAACGCGATCGCCCCCGGCTTCTTCCCCTCGGAGATGACCGACACCCTGCCCGAGGGCTACCTCGACCTGGTCAACCTGCGGGTCCCGGCCGGCCGCGGCGGCGACCCCCGCGAATTGGCGGCCACCGTGGTGTTCCTCGCCTCCCCGGCGTCGGGCTACATCACCGGCCAGACGCTGCCCGTCGACGGCGGCCTGACGATCAGCTGAGCCCGGCGGCGATCTCGGCGATCTGCTCCGGTCCGACGCGGCAGCAGCCGCCGACCCAGCGGGCACCCGAGTCGACCCAGCCTCGAGCCGCCTCGGCGTCGAAGCGGCCCGCTCCCGACCACTGGCGCTCCTCGCCCAGCCACTCCTCCCCGGAGTTGGGGTAGACCACGGCCGGTTTCCCGGCGACGGCGACGGCTTCGGCCAGGACCGGATCCAAACCCCACGGCGAGCAGCAGTTGACGCCCACGGCCACGACCGCGTCGACCTCGCCAGCCATCGCAAAGGCTTCGGCGAGCGGTTCGCCACGACGGGTGCGATCACCGTCGGCAGTGAGCGCCAGCCAGCACGGCACCCCGAGCTCGGCAACCTCGCTCAGCAGCGCCTCCACCTCGGCCAGACAGGGAATGGTCTCCATCGCCAGCAGATCCGGGCCTGCGGCAGCCAGCCGCTCCAGCCGGGGACGATGCCAGGCACGGAGTGCCCGCACTTCGGCGGCACCTGAGCCGAGGGCATAGGCGGCGGTGTACTCCTGACCATCGGCCAGCATCGCGCCGTACGGACCCACCGAGGCGGCGACCAGGCCGTCGTACGGCTCCGCGGCCTCGCGCGCCAGCCGCACCGAGCGGGCCAGCAGTTCGCCGAACCGCTCCCGTTGACCCAGAGCGGAGAGGCCTTCGGCGGACAGTTGGTAGGACGCTGTCGTGGCCACCTGGGCACCGGCCGCGAAGTAGTCCTCGTGTGCCGCGCGCACTTCACCCGGTTGTTCCAGCAGCACCCGCGCCGACCACAGGTCGCTGCTCAGATCGTGACCGCGCGCCTCCAGACGGGTGGCCAAGCCACCGTCGAGCACCACCGGGGACGCGGCGCCAACTTGCCGCGGGTCAACGGCCGCCACCGATCAGCTCAACAGGGCGTCGACGAAGGCTTCGGCATCGAACGGCGCCAGGTCGTCGGGGCCTTCACCGAGGCCGACCAACTTCACCGGGACACCCAGTTCGCGCTGAACCGCGACCACGATGCCACCCTTGGCCGAGCCGTCGAGCTTGGTCAGCACGATCCCGGAGACGTTGACCACCTCGGAGAAGACTCGTGCCTGGATCAAGCCGTTCTGACCGGTGGTCGCATCGAGGACCAGCAGTACCTCGGTGACGGGGGCTTGCTTCTCGATGACGCGCTTGACCTTGCTCAGCTCGTCCATCAGACCGGCCTTGTTCTGCAGCCGCCCGGCGGTATCGATGACCACGACGTCGACGCCGCGATCGATCCCCTCCTTGACCGCCTCGAAGGCAACGCTGGCCGGATCTCCGCCCTCGGCTCCCCGGACCACCTCGACACCGACGCGCTCACCCCAGGTTGCCAACTGCTCGACCGCAGCGGCGCGGAAGGTGTCGGCGGCGCCGAGAACGACCGACTTCTCCTCGGCTACCAGGATCCGGGCGATCTTGCCGACCGTGGTGGTCTTGCCGGAGCCGTTGACCCCAACGACCAGCACCACGCCGGGCGCGCCATCGGCACCGGTGATCTGGATGCGGCGGTCAATGGCGGGGTCCACAAGCGCGACCAGTTCCTCGCGGAGCACAGCGCGCGCATCGGGGGCAGCGCCCCCCTCGACCCGAAGCCGGGTGCGCAGATTGTCGACCACCTGCTGGGTCGGTGCGACGCCGATATCGGCGGTCAGCAGGGTGTCTTCGATCGACTCCCAGGTGTCTTCGTCGAGCCGGTCGCGCGAGAGCAGCGAGAGCAACCCGCGACCCAACCCACCCTGCGATCCGGCGAGCCGGGCGCGCAGGCGCTGCAGCCGGGACGCGGTGCTTTCGGGGCGATCGAGGGTGGCCGTCGTCCCAGGGGTCTCCGGCTCCTGGACGGCATCGGGCTCGCGCCGCGGAGCGATCACGTCGGTCGCGGCTCCCGGAGGGACCGCCGGGGCCTTCGAGCGACCCCGCACGAGGAAGCCGACGAGAAGCCCGCCGAAAACGACCGCCAGAGCAACAGCGAGGACGATCAGCTCAGTCACACCCATGGCTCAGGATCCAATCACGTTCGATGGTTCGGCACACCGTCAGGTCCGCGAGTCAACCGCTCACGAATCGAAGCCCAACCCCATCTTGTCGAGCGCCCGCAGCCACAAGTTGCGCTTGCCGTCACGCTGATCGGCGCGATCCAGGGACCAGCGGGTCATCGTGATGCCGGCGTACCGCATCGGCTCCGGCGGGAACGGCAGCGGCTTCTCGCGCACCATCCGCAACCGGGTGCGCTCGGTGTCCTCACCGTCGAGGAGATCCAGCATCACCTGGGCACCGAAGCGGGTCGCACCCACGCCGAGGCCGGTGTACCCCTGCACGTAGGCGACCCGGCCCTCATAGGCGGTCCCCCAGAAGGCGGCGAATCGGGTGCAGGTGTCGATCACTCCAGCCCAGCGATGGGTGAACCTCAGACCCTCCAGTTGCGGGAACGTCTCGAAGAAGTGCTTCGCCAAGGTGCGGTGGGTGGAACCGGACTGCTCCAGATCGGGATCGATCTTGGAGCCGTAGTGGTAGACCGCGTCATACCCACCCCAGGCGATCCGGTCGTCGTGGGTCAACCGGTAGTAGTGGAACATGTTGCCGCTGTCGCCGATCCCCTGACGGCCCTTCCAGCCGATCGAGGCGCGCTGCTCGGGGCTGAGCGGCTCGGTGGCCAACACGTAGTCGTAGACCGGCACCGTCATCAGCTTGAGCCTCGCCAGCAGCGGCGAAAATGCGTTGGTCGCCAGGGCGACGCGGCGTGCCAGCACCTTGCCGTGTTCGGTGGTCAGCACCATCGTGCGGCCGTCGTTCTCCAGGTCCAGCACCTGGGAGTGCTCATAGATGCGCACCCCCGACTCCAGGCACGCTCGGCGCAAGCCCCAGGCCAGCCGGGCCGGCTCGACCATTGCGACACCGTCGTGGTCCATGATCCCGGCGAGGTACGCCGGAGAGGCCACCTCCGCGCGCACGGCGTCCTGGTCGAGCAGGCTGACCCGGTGACCGGCAGCCTGCATCGCCTCGCCGTACTCCAACAGACCCTCGACCTCGTGCGGCCGGGTGGCGACGTCGAGTTCGCCGGTGCGCTCCCAGTTGCAATCGATCTTCCAGCGGGCGATCGTCTCGCCGATCTGCTCCAGATTCTCCGCGCCCATGCGGTCGAGGGTGGCAAGCTCCTCCGGCCACCGCTCCTGCCCGTTGGCGAACCCGTGGGTGAGGCTCGCCGCGACGAAGCCGCCGTTGCGGCCACTTGCTTGCCAGCCGCAGGTGCCGGTCTCGAGCACCACCACCTCGCGCTCGGGGTTGCGTTCCTTGGCCAGGAGCGCGGTCCACAGTCCGGTGTAACCGCCACCGACCACCGCGAGATCGGTGGTGAGCGTGGTGCGCAACGGATCGCCGGCCTCGGGCCGGGAGGGGTCGTCGAGCCACAGCACCGAGGGCTCGGCATCGACCAGGGATCGGGTGACCTGTGCGGGAGAAACCATGGTGGGCAGCCTAATAGGGGGCAATCGTTTCCAGACGCATCAAAGAGCCCGCAGGTGTTGATCTCGTCGTCTCCTGGCCCGCACGGCACTGAATCCGCCGTTCAATACGGCCCGAACGACCTGTTGACCCGCCCGCGCGATGTTCGGGAACATTCCCCCATGAACGGGCGGAGCGGGGGCAGATCTCAAGGGCAGGGATCCATCGACGACATCTCCAAGCAGATCATCGAGGAACTCCAAGCCGATGGGCGCAAGTCGTATGCCGCCATCGGTCAGGTGGTCGGCTTGTCCGAGGCGGCGGTCCGGCAGCGGGTGCAACGGCTCACCGACTCCGGGGTAATCCAGATCGTCGGGGTGACCGACCCGATGCAGTTGGGCTTCGCCCGCCAGGCGCTGATCGGGATCAAGTTGTCCGGCGACCTCGAGGCCGCCGCCGACGCGTTGGCGGCGATGCCGGAGGTGGATTACGTCGTCATCACGGCGGGGTCCTTCGACATCCTGGCCGAGGTTGTCTGCGAGAGCGACGAGCAACTGATGGAGATCCTCAGCCGCCAGATCCGCAGCATCCCGGGTGTGCATTCGACCGAGACATTCGTCTATCTGAAGCTGCACAAGCAGAGCTATTCATGGGGTGTCCGCTGAGCCGGCGCGAGCCATTTGCTGCCAATCCGCTCTGAAAGTCCGGCCCGCATGGATACTTCCCGGCGTTGCGGCGTGCCGCAGGACTCGGGGCTGGGCATCCTTGTTCGCATGCCCACTTCCCGCCCCCGTCGCTGGCGTGCCCTCCTTGCTGGGCTCTCGCTCGCGGCCCTGGTGGCGAGCACGGCACCCGCCTTCGGTGCCGCAGATCCAGGCGGTCAGCAGCCGGATGCTCAGACCTCCGATGCGGTCGGCACAGCCGACTCGACGGCGGCTCGCCGGATCTCGTGTCGCCGAGGATGGATCTCACTCACCTTCGACGATGGCCCGGACCCGGTCCGCACGGCCCGCCTGGTGCGGATCCTGACCGAACTCGACGTCCCGGCGACCTTCTTCATGGTCGGCCAGCGGGTGCAGGCTTCTCCCGAGACCGTGCGACTCGTCGCTAGGCACGGATTCCAAGTGGCCAACCACAGCTACCGACACCAAGACATGCGCACCCAGACGCTGGCAGGGGTGCGGCTCACCTTGCGAAACACCCAGCGAGCGCTGGTCAAGGCCGGAGTGACACCGACCCATTTGATGCGCCCGCCGTACGGCTCGATCAACCGCCGCATCGAGCAGACCATCCGCGACAGCGGGTATGTGCCGGTGCTGTGGACGGTCGACTCCGCCGATTGGGCCGGCGGGAACGCCCGGCAGATCGCCGACCGAATCCTGGCCCGACTGCACCCCAACGGCACCAACATCGTGCTGCAGCACGACGGAGTCACAAACTCCCCCGCCTCGATCGGCGCCGTACGACGGGTGGTCGAGGTCGCCCGCGACCGGGGCTACTGCTTCACCGACCTCACCCGTCGCGGCACCTCCGACGTGCCCCCGCCCACCGCGCGCGTCACCAGCCTGCCGGCACGGGAGGGCACGCACGCCTCGGTCAGGATCCGGCTCAGCCATCCGGCATCCGGTCCTGCGTCGGTGCGGGTGCGCGCAACCGGCGGATCTGCCGGCGCCGGCGACTTCGAGGCCCTCACCCGCACGGTGAGGTTCGCCGCAGGAGAGAACGAGAAGACCGTGCAGCTGGCGGTCACACCGGACGAGGTTCCAGAAGCGGACGAGCAGTTCGCCGTCGAACTCGACCAAGCCGAAGGACTCGTGCTGGCGAGCCAATTGGTCACCGTCGGAATCCGCGATGCCCGCAAGCCGCCCTCGGTCGCGGTGGCTCCGGCGGTCGTCCGCGAACCCGCAACGCGACAGTGGGCGCTGGCCAAGGTGCGCGTCTGGCTCGGCCGCTCCAGCGGCAACGACGTCACCGTGACGCTGCAGAGCAGTCCGGGCACGGCCGGATCCAGCGACTTCGCACTGCGCACCCGCACCGTCACCATTCCTGCCGGGGCGACGGAGGTGTGGGCGAGTTTCCCGGTCGCCAAGGATCGCCGGCACGAAGGGCGCGAGCGCTTCGAGGTGCGGATCACGTCTGCGGAGAACGCCGTGGTCGCCCGGGGCCGCGCGTGGGTGACAATCCTTCCGTGAGCGACTTCCTACCCGACCATCAGCCGACCGCGTTGGTACGCCGACCCAGCCCCCTGATGGCCGATGGGCTGGTCACCCACATCGAGCGCAGCCCGGTGGACCTCGACCTCGCCCACCATCAGTGGGAAGGTTATGTCGCCGCGCTCGCCCAGGATGGCTGGCGGATCATCGAGGTCCCGGAGGCGCCCGAACTCCCCGACAGCGCTTTCGTCGAGGACACCGTGGTGATGTACGGCGATCTCGCGGTGCTCACGCGCCCAGGCGCGGACGAGCGCAAACCCGAAGTGGCGGGCACCGCCGGCACCCTCGCCGAACTCGGCTACCGCACCGCCGCCATCCAGGCACCGGGAACCCTCGACGGCGGCGACGTGCTCAAGCACGGCGACCAGGTGTGGGTGGGCCTCGGTGGCCGCACCAACCCGATGGGGGCGGCTCAGTTGCGCAAGGCGTTGCAGCCGCTCGGGGCCACGGTGCGCACGGTTCCGGTCAGCACCGTGCTCCACCTCAAGTCCGCGGTGACCGCGCTGCCCGACGGCACCGTGATCGGCTATCCCCCGCTGGTGGAGAACCCGTCGATCTGGGACCGCTTCTGGCCGGTGCCGGAGGAACCCGGAGCCCACGTCGTCGTGCTCGGGCCGACTCGCGTGCTGATGGCCACCAGCGCCCCGAAGTCCCGCGAGATCTTCGAGTCCGCCGGCATCGACGTGGTCGCGGTCGACATCTCCGAGTTCGAGAAGCTCGAGGGCTGCGTCACCTGTTTGTCGGTGCGGCTGCGCACCGCACCCTCGGCTTGAGTCCGTCACCTCAGGTCATGCGCTGAGCCGCCTGCGGCTCAGGGACGAGGGGGCCGATGGGTGCTGTAGAGCCAGTCGTCGAACAACCCGTCCAGCTGCTGACCGAACTTCAGCTCGGCGAGGGCGATGAACTGCTCGGTCGTGGCCGGACCGCCTGCGCGCTCGGCGTACCACGTGCGCATGAGATCGGAGAACGTGCTGTCGCCGATCCGCTCTCGCAACGCCACCAGCGTCATCGCGCCACGATCGTAGACCGCATCGTCGAAGATCCGCGCCGCTCCCGGATCGCCGACGGACACTCGCCAGAAGGCAGTGCCCGCAGGGTGGGAGTCGTAGGCGAGCCGAGCCCATTCGAGCGCGGAGCTGCCGCCATGCTGTTCGCGCCACAGCGCTTCGTAGTAGGTCGCGAAGCCTTCGTTGAGCCAGATGTCGCGCCACCGATTCACCGACACCGAGTCGCCGAACCACTGGTGGGCCAACTCATGCACCAACAAACTCGTGTCGCCGATCCCCCAGGACGCATACGTGGGCCGAGTCTGGTTCTCCAAGGCGAAGTAGACCGGCAGCGAAGTGATCAGCCCGCCGCTGGCGGAGAAGGGATAGCTGCCGACCTGGGAGTTCATCCAGTCGATGACCTGGGTCTCCTTGGCCAACCAGGCGTGCCCCTTGCGGAGGCGGGCGGCCGAGAGCCGCTTTGACACCGCACGCGTGGACTTCCGGCCGCCTACGGTCTCGGTCTTGAGCGAGAAATCGCCCACGGCCAGGAAGGCTAGATAGGGCACCATCGGCTCATCGGCACTCCACACCCAGGCCGTGCGATCGCCCACCCGCTTCTTGGAGCGCAGCAACCCGTTGGACACGGCTTCCAAGCCGCGCGGGACGCTCGCGCGGACCCGGATCTTGGCTCGGTCGCGCGGGTGGTCGTTGGAGGGGAACCACCACGGAGCCATGTGCGGAGCAATACGGATGGTTTAGGTAGGACAT
>JBAOHF010000025.1:0-37098 GCA_037046605.1 Nocardioides sp. | reverse complement strand
CCGCCGCCTTGCGCTCGGCCGGGGCGAGGTCGGCCAGGTGCAGTGGGCGGCATCCGGTTGCCGGTGCGTTCCGGCGCCTGGAAGGTGAGTTGCCCCGGGCGCGGCCGGCCACCCCCGCTGGTGGGCGGGTCGGACGTCACCCGCGCACCTCGGGCACGAGCAAGGCCATGACGACCCAGGCCACCGGGGCGGCGACGACGAGGGAATCGAGCCGGTCCATGAGGCCGCCATGACCGGGCAGCAGCGAGGACATGTCCTTCACGCCCAGATCGCGCTTGATCGCCGACTCGGCGAAGTCGCCGATGGTGGCCGCGGGTGCCATGAGCGCACCGAGGATCACCCCGGCCCACCACGGGCCGTGCAGTCCCCAGCACCACACACATCGCACCGGCGATCATGCACAGCAGCACCGATCCCGCGAAACCCTCCCAGGACTTCTTCGGGCTGATCGCGGGCGCAATCGGGTGCTTGCCGAAGAGCACCCCCACGGCATACCCGCCGACGTCGCTCGCGACCGTCACAGCGACGAAGGTGAAGGCGCGCCAGGCTCCGTCGGCCGCCGCGAGCATGAGCATGGCGATGCCCCCGAGCAGCGCCGGGTATGCCGCCACGAGGAACCCGCCGGTGACATCGGCTGCCGCGCGCTCCACGCCCTTCGGCGCCGCGCCACATGACGACCAGGGCTCCGGTGAGCAGGAAGGCCACCGCGAGCGCCGCCGTGCCGCCGAAGTAGGCCGCGACCATCTGGGCGACGCATCCCAGCACTGCGGGCAGTGCCGGCACGGCGCGCCCCCGAGCGCGCATCGCCGAGACGATCTCCCAGGTGCCGTAGCTCACCGAGCACCGTTGCCAGGACGAGGAAGAGCTCCTTGCGCCAGAACAGGCAGGCGATGACCAGCGCGCCCGAGGCCGACGCCGACGCCGATCGCGACGGGAAGGTTGCGCCCCGCTCGGGAGGGGCGCTCGGCCGCCACGCCGGAGGACGCCGGCGCCGGGGAGTCGAGGCTCATCGGGCGGCTCCTGGGCGAGGTCGGGGGATGGTCAGGTCGGGCGGGTCGTCGCCGCCCCGCTCAGATCTCGAGCAGCTCGGCTTCCTTGCCCTTGAGCAGGGTGTCGACAGGTCTCGACGTACTTCTTGGTGAGCGCTTCGAGCTCCTTCTCGGCGCGCTGACCCTCGTCCTCGCCGATCTCGCCTTCCTTGATGGCGTGCTCGAAATCGGTCTTGGCCTTGCGCCGGATGTTGCGGATCGCGACTCGGGCCTCTTCGGCCTTGTGGTGCGCCAGTTTGATGTATTCGCGGCGGCGGTCCTCGGTGAGCACCGGGCAGCACACAGCGAATGACGTGGCCGTCGTTGCTGGGATTGACCCCGAGGTCGGAGTCGCGGATGGCCTTCTCGACGGCCCGCAACGAACTCTGGTCGAACGGCTTGATGAGAATGGTGCGCGCCTCGGGCGTCTGGAACGAGGCCAGCTGCTGCATCGGCGTCGGCGCACCGTAGTAGTCGACGAGCAGCTTGTTGAACATGCCCGGGTGGGCCCGACCGGTGCGGATGCCGGCGAAGTCCTCCTTGGCGACCTCGACGGCCTTCTCCATCTTCTCTTCGGCCTCGAAGAGCGTCTCATCGATCATCGGGGGTCCAGCGCTCCTTGCATCAGGGGGCCACGCGCTCAGCCGGCGGTGACGAGTGTCCCGATCCTCTCACCTTGCAGCGCCCGGGTGATATTCCCCTCGCCCTCCATCCCGAAGACGAGCATGGGCAGCGTGTTCTCCGAGCACAGCGCGAACGCCGCCGCATCCATGATCTGCAGCCCGCGCGCCAGCGCCTCGGCGAAGGTGAGCTGGTCGATCTTGGTGGCGGTGGGGTCCTTCTTCGGATCGGCGGTGTAGACACCGTCGACGCCGCTCTTGGCGATGAGCAACCGGTCGCAGTGGGTCTCCAGGGCGCGCTGGGCGCTCACCGTGTCGGTGGAGAAGAACGGCATACCGGCGCCGGCACCGAAGATGACGACCCGGCCCTTCTCCAGGTGCCGGATCGCCCGCAGCGGGATGTAGGCCTCGGCGACCTGGGACATCGTGATCGCGGTCTGAACCCGGGTGGGGACGCCCTGCTTCTCGAGGAAGTCCTGCAGCGCCAGGCAGTTCATCACCGTGCCGAGCATGCCCATGTAGTCGGCACGCGCCCGGTCCATGCCCTTCTGCTGCAGCTCCGCGCCGCGGAAGAAGTTGCCGCCGCCGACGACGACGGCCACCTGCACCCCGCTCTTGACCGCTGCGGCGATCTGGCGAGGCGATCCCCCGCACGACGTCGGGATCGACGCCGGTGCGCCCACCGCCGAACACCTCACCGGAGAGCTTCAAGAGCACCCGACGGTATGCCGTGGGGCCAGGTGCGGGGGCGGCGTCGGTCATGGCGAATCCTTCGAGGCTGCGATGGGCGGTGAATCGATCTTGTCACACCGAGGGCCTGGACCCGGACAGCAGCATGCCGCCCGCCCGAGGTGGGCGGACGGCATACCTGCGATGCTTCGTGTGGGTGGTTGCCCGCTCGGGGCTCAGTTGCCGACGCGGAACCGGGCGAAGCCGGTGGCCTCGGCCCCGGCCTCCTTGAGCACCTGGGCCACCGACTTCTTCTGGTCCTTGGCGAAGGCCTGCTCGAGCAGGACGTTCTCCTTGAAGTAGCCGTTGACCCGGCCTTCGATGATCCGCGGCAGCGCGGCCTCGGGCTTGCCCTCCTCACGGGCGGTGGCCTCGGCGATGCGACGCTCGTTGTCGACCGTGTCGGCCGGGACGTCCTCGCGGCTGCAGCACGGTCGGCGAGAACGCCGCGACATGCATCGCCACATCGTGGGCCACGGACTCGTCGCCACCGGTCGTCGCGACGAGCACGCCGATCTGCGGGGGCAGGTCCTTGCTGGTGCGGTGCAGGTAGGCCACGACGTGCTCGCCGGTGACCCGGGCCACCCGGCGGACGACGAGCTTCTCGCCGGTCGCGGCGTTGCCCTCTTCGAGCAGCTGCCTGGACGGTGCGGCCGTCGGCCAGCGTGCTGCCGAGCACGGTGTCGGCGTCGGTGGCCTCGAGGGCCACAGCCTGGGCCAGGATCTGGTCGGCCAGGGCGATGAACCGCTCGCCCTTGGCGACGAAGTCGGTCTCGCAGTTGACCTCGACGAGGGTGCCGACGCCGTTGCCGGCCTGTGCGGCCACCAGGCCGTTGGAGGCCGAGCGGCCCTCGCGCTTGGTGACGCCCTTGAGGCCCTTGATGCGCAGGATCTCGGCGGCCTTGGCCATGTCGCCTTCGGCCTCTTCGAGGGCGCGCTTGACGTCCATCATTCCGGCGGCGGTCTGCTCGCGCAGGGCCTTGATGTCAGCGGCGGTGAAATTCGCCATGTCGTTGCTCTCTCGCTGTCGTTTCGATGCTGGGTGGTGACGGGTGTGGTCCGTGGTGAGGTGCACCTCGGCGGACCGAGGTGCACCGCCACGAGCGGTGGTCGGTGTGGCGCGGTCGGGGCTGACTCCGCGACGGGTCAGGCCTGGTCCTGCACGACCTGCTGCCTCGGCGCCGTCGACGACGACCTCGGCCTGCGCAACGGCGGTCGGGTCGGCCTCGGCCGGGACCTCAGCGGCAGCAGCCTCGGCCGCAGGCGCCTCGGCGGCGGTGACCTCAACGCGGGCCTCAGCGGCGGCGGCCTCGGCGTAGAGCTCGCGCTCCCACTCGGCCAGCGGCTCCTCGACGGCGACGCCCTCGGCGGCCTCGCCGGAGCGCGCCTGCGAGCGGGCCACCAGGCCCTCGGCGACGGCGTCGGCGATGACCCGGGTCAGCAGGGTGACCGAACGGATCGCGTCGTCGTTGCCCGGGATCTTGTAGTCGACCTCGTCGGGGTCGCAGTTGGTGTCGAGGATCGCGATGACCGGCAGGCCCAGCTTGCGGGCCTCGTCGACGGCCAGGTGTTCCTTCTTGGTGTCGACGACCCAGATCGCCGAGGGCACGCGGGTCATCGACCGGATGCCGCCGAGGGTCTTCTCCAGCTTGTCGAGCTCGCGCTTGAGGATGAGGAGTTCCTTCTTGGTGTGACCGGAACCGGCCACGTCGTCGAAGTTGATCTCCTCGAGCTCCTTCAGCCGCGAGAGGCGCTTGGAGATGGTGCTGAAGTTGGTGAGCATGCCGCCGAGCCAGCGGTGGTTGACATAGGGCATCCCGACCCGGGTGGCCTGGTCGGCGACCGGCTCCTGCGCCTGCTTCTTGGTGCCGACGAACAGGATGGTGCCGCCGTGGGCGACCGTCTCCTTGACGAACTCGTAGGCGTTGTTGATGTAGGTCAGCGACTGCTGCAGGTCGATGATGTAGATGCCATTGCGCTCGGTCATGATGAAGCGCTTCATCTTCGGGTTCCACCGACGGGTCTGGTGCCCGAAGTGCACGCCGCTCTCCAGGAGCTGGCGCATGGTGACGACGGCCATTGCCGTGTCCTCCTTGATGTGAGGTTGTCAGTTACGTCGGTATGCCGTTCGCTCGGGTCGCGAGCGGCGCTTCCCGGTGCGGACCGGTAGGCACGGCATACCTGCCTGGCGTTCGAACTCACCCCGCCGACGGCCGACACCGAAAGTGCCTCAGTCGGACTGCCGTGGTGCGCCCCGGCTGATGCCGGACGGAACGCGCGAAATATGGCCCGGAGGCCATCGGCCATCCTACGACCTGAGCCGGCACGACCCATAATCGGGGCCGGGCATGGCCGGACGGCTCCAGCGAGGGACCGGTCAGCTGTCGAAGCCGACCCCCAGGCGGTCGAGCATCCCCAACCAACGGCCTCGATGGCCGGTGCGGTCCTCGGCGGCGAGCGCGGCGCGAGTGACCCGCACCCCGGCATACCGGACGGGTTCGGGCGGGAACGGGACCGGCTTGTGCCGCACCATCGCCAGCCGGGTGAGCTGCGAATCGTGGCCGGACAACAGGTCCAGGGCCACCCGCGCACCGAACCGGGAGGAGCCGACCCCCAGTCCGGTGTATCCGACGGCATACGCGACTCGGCCACCCAGGGCTCGCCCGAAGAACGGG
The DNA here is from genome assembly GCA_037046605.1 of Nocardioides sp. GTDB lineage: Bacteria > Actinomycetota > Actinomycetes > Propionibacteriales > Nocardioidaceae > Nocardioides. The sequence goes on along the minus strand of JBAOHF010000025.1, from coordinate 32,046 downwards.
GTGAACCGCGAGGTCGTGTCGATGATGCCGGCCCACCGGTGGGTGAATCGGAGGCCGACCAGCTGCGGAAAGATCGCGAAGAAGTGCCGCGCGAGCAGATCATGCGATGCCGTCTGCTCCAGTCGGGGGTCGATTCGGCCGCCGAAATGGTAGTTCGCGTCGAATCCCCCCATGAGGATCCGGTCGTCGAGGGTGCGGCGGTAGTAGTGGAACTGGTTGCCCGCGTCGGTGAGGCCCTCGCGACCCGCCCAGCCGACGGCGGCGAGTTGCTCGGGCGACAGCGGCTCACTCATGAGCACGTGGTCGTAGACCGGGAGGATGTAGTTGCGCAACCGGCGCAGCGGCCCGGGGAAGGCGTTCGTCGCCACCAGCGCGTGGCGAGCCAGCACCGAGCCCGAGCTCGTGCTCACCCGCACGCCCGCTCCCTCGCGCGTCAGGCCGAGCACCGGACTGCCCTCGTAGATGCGGCCACCGAGGCGCTCGACCGCCCCGGCCAACCCCCACACCAGACGGGCGGGGTCGACCAGGCCCACCCCCGGGTCGTACATCCCGAGCCGGTAGAGGGGCGAGTTGACCCGGGCCCGCACCGCGGCCGCGTCGAGCAACTCGACCGGCTTGTCGTGGGCCAGATGCAGTCCGTATGCCGTGCGCACGGTCGACTCCTGGTGGGCGGTCATCGCCAGGACGAGTTCGCCGGGGCGGTGCCAGTCGGCGTCGATCTCGTAGGCCGCGAGGGTCGACTCGATCGCCGCGAGGTTGGCGGCGCCGAGCCCGCTCCAGAGTCTCGAGCTCGTCGGGCCAGAGGGCCTCGCCCTGCGCGACCCCATGGGTCAGCGACGGCGAGACGAAACCACCATTGCGGCCCGAGGCGCCGTCGGCCAGCCGAGAAGCCTCGAGCACGACCACGCTCGCAGCCCGGTTGTCCTCCAGGGCCTGCAGCGCCGCCCACAGCCCGGTGAACCCTCCCCCGACGATCGCGAGGTCAACGTGGTCCCGGCCCAATGTCGAGCCACCGCCGTCGGCGAGCACCGGGCGGCGCGGAGGGCGGTGTGGACGGTCGGTCCAGAACACTGCGGGCGCGGCATCGGCGAGTGACCGCCGGACCACCGCAGGGTCGACACCGGCATACGGGGTCGTCGGTGGGAAGGCGACGCGGCATGCGCAGAGCGAGGCGAGACGGCACGAAGGCCCATCCTGCCGCGGTGCAGGGCGCAATGGGGAGCACGCGGCATACCGTGTTATCCATGACATCGCCGCAGCCGCACCGACCGGTCGGGAACCGGGCCCTGGCCCCCTTCGGGACGACGATCTTCGCCGAGATGTCGGCGCTTGGCCGTGCGGACCGGCGCGATCAACCTCGGGCAGGGCTTCCCGGATGTCGACGGACCGCCCGAGCTGCTCGACGCGGCGGTTGCGGCGATCCGCGGGGGCCGCAACCAGTACCCGCCCGGGCCCGGGGTGCCGGAGCTGCTGGAGGCCATCGCCGGGCATCAGCAGCGGTTCTACGGAGCTCACCGTCGACCCGGGCGGCGAGGTGCTCGTGACCGCCGGGGCGACCGAGGCCATCGCCGCGGTCATCCTCGGGCTGTGCGAGCCGGGCGACGAGGTGGTCACCTTCGAGCCCTACTACGACTCGTATGCCGCGACGATCGCCCTGGCCGGGGCCACCCGCACGGACGTCGGTGCTGCGCTTTCCCGATTTCGCCGTGGACGAGGCCTCGCTGCGGGCGGCCTTCTCGGAGCGCACTCGGCTGGTGCTGCTCAACACGCCGCACAACCCGACCGGCAAGGTCTTCACGCGCCCAGAGTTGGAGCTGATCTGTTCTCTGGCAAGGGAATTCGATGCATGGGTGGTGACCGACGAGGTCTACGAGCACATCGTGTTCGACGGGCTGGAGCATGTGCCGGTGGCCTCGCTGCCGGGGATGTGGGATCGGACGCTGACGATCTCGTCGGCGGGCAAGACCTTCTCGGCCACCGGGTGGAAGGTCGGCTGGGTCGGTCGGACCGCGGGCCGGGGTGGCGTGCGGCCCGGTCGGCGAAGCAGTTCCTCACCTATGTCGCGTCGGGACCCTTCCAGCCGGCCGTCGCGACGGCGCTCGGGCTCGGAGACGAGGTGTATGCCGGGTTGGCGCGTTCGCTGGAACGCAAGCGGGACCTGCTGTGCGAGCGGGCTGCGGGCGGCCGGTCTGCCGATCAGCCACCCGAGCGGGACCTACTTCGTCGTGGCCGATGCGGCGGCGTTGGGTGCGCACGATGCGATGGCCTTCTGTCGCGAGCTGCCCGAGCGGGTCGGCGTCGTCGGAATCCCCGTGTCGGTGTTCCACGACGATCCCGACGCGGGTCGCACGTTGGTGCGCTTCGCCTTCTGCAAACGCGACGAGGTGCTCGCCGAGGCAGCCGACGCGGTTGGCGACCCTCGGCCGGGGCTGACCACCTGGCCGTGCGCCAGCGGATCGTGGACGCTCGCCGCAGGTTGTCCCCAGCGTTCGGGTCATCCCCAGCCTTGGTCGCGCTGTCACGTCGTCCACAGGTGCAGTGCGCGCAGCTGGCGCTGGCTGACGTGATCGCCTGAAGTGGTCGGGTGAACTCTTTCTCCAGGTGGCTGAGCGGCATCCCTCTGCTGATGCTCGGGATGGTGTCGTTCGCCATCCCAGTCCAGTCTGCAGACGCGGCCACGATGTTCTCGCGCAGCACGGCATCGCGGGTCGGTGCGCCTGCGGCTGATCGGGTCTGGCCAGTGCCGGCGCCGCACGTCGTGAGCCGCCGTTTCGACCCGCCTCTGTCGCGCTGGGGTGCCGGCCACCGCGGCGTCGACCTGTCGGTGGCGGAGGGGAGCCAGATCTCGGCTCCGGCGGCCGGCACGGTGAGCTTCGCCGGGATGGTGGCCGGTCGCCCGGTGGTCGTCATCGCGCATTCCAGCGGGCTGCGCAGCACGCTGGAACCCGTGCAGGCCCTCCTGCCGGTCGGCGCCTCGGTGGCTGCTGGAGACGAGGTGGGCCGGGTCGCCGCGGCGACCGGACACTGTCTCGGGTCGCCATGTCTGCACTGGGGGGTGCTGCGCGGGCAGACCTATCTCGATCCGCTGGCCTGGCTCCAAGGCCGGGTGGTGTTGCTGCCGGTCACGGCTTTCGGGGGACAGCTGTCACGGACGGGTTGGCCAGGGCCAGGCCGTGCAGCCGTCGAGACTCTTGGTCTGCTGCACCATGATGGGCGCGGGCGAGCCCGCAGTGGGGCATTGGGCGTGCCGATGGCCGAGACCATGCCCGACTTCGTGGTTGACCAGGTAGGTGCGGTAGGACTCCAAGTCCTGGCCATAGGTTGCCGCGCCACGCAGCCATCGCTGCAGATTGAGCACAGCGCGTGAGCCGTTCCAGCACGACACCTGCGCCATGGCCGTGTCCAGGGGCGCGCAGAGCTTGGCCGTGAGTGTGGGGGTGGCAAGCACGACCCGGACATCGGTGTGGGTCCCAGCAGCCACCTCCGCCGGAGACACCGCGACGAAATGCACGCCGTCGGCGGCCTGCCAGCCCCGGGCGTCGACGAGCACTCGCGCCACGGCGGCGGCGAACTCGCCATCGGGGATGGTGAGCCCGTCCTCGATCTCGATCGCGAAATCGGACTGTCCGACCCGTGCTGCGCGCCGGAAGCTCCGAGGAGTGCCGACGAGATGGAGCGTTCCTGCAGCGGACTGCGGCACCTCGACCACGGTGGCACCCGGGCGTCACGACGGGTTCGGCCACCCCCTCTTCCGCGTCGCCGGGCGAGGCCGGTGGTGGGCGGCCGAGCGTCGCTGCAGCCGAGGTGTCGCGTCCGCAGCAGCCGCATGTCGTCGACGGTGCGGGTGGCCCGCCCTGCGGAGCTGGACGCATCGGACTCGCTGTGCGCGGCAGCTCGGCGCAGGGCCCGGGAGCCCTCGTGGCGTCGGCTCCGGCAGCACCACCAGCGGAGCGTGGCCGTCGGGTTCGAGGGCCACGACGCGGGAGCTGGTCACGACCGCCGGTCGAGGCAGCGCGACCGCCGGGTCCTGGGTCACCCGAGCGACGACTGTGCCGAACAACAGGGCAGTGATCGCCACGAAGACCGACCGGCGCAGTCGGTGCATCCGCCGACGATGAGCGCTGCTTGCCGTGCCGCAGCGTCCGGCGCGTCTGCGTGCATCTCCGGCTCCCGTGACGCGCGCGCGCACGTCGGCGCGCCGCTGCGGCGGGGAGGTGACGGACACGGGTGGCACTGCCTCTTCATGGGCGGGATCGGGGTCGATCCATGGTGTCAGACCGGCGGCCATGGTGGTCGAGTTCGCGGCACCGCTCAGGCTCGTGGATGGGCCTGTTCGTAGGAGCGGCGCAGCCGTTCGGGTGACACGTGCGTGTAGAGCTGGGTGGTCGTGAGACTGGCGTGCCCGAGCAGTTCCTGGACGACCCGCAGGTCCGCTCCGCCGTCCAGGAGATGGGTGGCAGCGCTGTGCCGCAACCCGTGCGGGCCGAGGTCGGGGGCATTCGGCACCTGGCTGAGCAGCCGGTGGACGGCCGCAGCGGATCTGGCGGGCGTCGGCGCGGCGCCCCCGCCGGCCGAGGAAGAGTGCGTGCCCGCTGCTCCGGCGTGATCAGGGCCGGTCGCACCGCCAGCCAGCCCGTGACCGCTCGGGCCGCTGGGGCGCCGAACGGCACGACCCGCTCTTTGCCGCCCTTGCCCAACACGCGCACCACCTGGCGATCGAGGTCGACGTCATCGACATCGCATCCCACCAAGCTCGCTCACCCGGATGCCGGTGGCGTAGAGCAGTTCGAGGCAGGCCCGGTCCCGAGCGGCGAGCGGGTCGCCGTGCATCGGCTGCTGCGCCGGCGGCATCCATGAGCGCGGTCGCCTCGTCCGCGCGGAGGACGGCCGGAAGGGTGGCATGCCGGCGCGGCGCCACGAGGCGCAAGTGCGGGGTCGGTCGCGACCCGGCCGGTCCGAGCCGCCCAGCCGAAAAACGTGCGTATTGCTGCCGCCCGCCGAGCCACCGTGGCGCGACTGCCGGTCCGCGACGAGGGTCGCTAGCCACGCCCGCAGGTCGGCGAGGTCCTGTCTCGGCAGGGCGTGCGGACGTCGCGAGCACCGCCGAGGAAGCTCGCCAGGGCCGCGACGTCCGAGCCGTAAGCGCGACAGGTGTGCGCCGACAGCCCCCGTTCCGAGGCCAGATGGGTCCGGAAATCGGACAGCCACCAGGCCGAATCGAGCACACCGTCCACAGAGGTCACCTAACCACCCTGACACACGGCCAGGTCCGCTCTCGGGTGGTGCCAGTGCGACCCAGGGGTGTCGTGGTCGCCTCACGACGCCCGGCGCCGCCAGTCTGCTCCCACCCGTGCCGCCAGGCCGGCCAGCTCCAACCTGGTCAGTGCCGCCATCAGCGCACCAGGGGCCACACCGGTGGCGAAGACGAGGGCGTCGACCGATGTCGCCGCCCGGATGGGCAGCGCCGCCCACACCACTTGATCGGCAGGACTCAACAGGTCCTGAGGCGCCGCCGGTGCACAGGGACGCACCGCAGCGTCCTGGCCCATCCGTCCGACGAGATCGAGCACCTCGGCGACGTCGGTGACGAGCGTTGCCACCCCGTCGCGCACTGCCTGATGGCATCCCGCCGACAGCATCGAGGTCACCGGGCCCGGGACCACCCCCACCGGTCGACCGATCGTCGCCGCATGTCGCGCGGTATTGAGCGAGCCGGAGCGCAGACCGGCCTCGACCACGATCGTGCCGGCGGTCAGCGCAGCGATGATCCGGTTGCGCAGCATGAACAACTATCCGTACTACTCGCACCCGATAACGGCGTGTCTACGCCTCTGGGGTGCCCTGCTCGTGGCGATGCTGAAGGGCATGGAAAGCCCTACTGAGCGTCGCCCCTTCCGCGAGGTCGAGGCACTGGCTGTCCGTGAGCTTGGGCGGATCGCCGCGGTCGACCGGATGCCGGGTTTCGTGGTTCAAGGGCCCGATGGTGACGAGCTTGTCGCCGTGACCGACTGGTTGCTGCAGCTCACCGCCCGTGACTGCTCGGTTCACACGATCAGGGCGTACGCCCTGTCGGTTCTGCGGTTCATGCGCTTCCTGTGGGCGGTCGAGGTGACCTGGCAGCGCGCCACCGAGGTGGAGGTGCGCGACTTCGTGCTGTGGGCCAAGCAGGCCGCCAAGTTCTCCGGCAACAAGCGCCCCGAGCAGCCCCGAGGGCGGGTGAACATCGTGACCGGTAAGCCGTACCCGACCGACCGGTACTCGCCCAAGACGATCAACCACACGCTGACGGCGGTGTCGGAGTTCTTCTCGTTTCAGCTGGAACTGGGTTGCGGGCCCTTGGTGAACCCGGTGCCCGGCGCGGGGCAGCGGCGGCATGCCGGACACAACCCCGAGGAGGACTTTCGGCATACGCGCCGAGGGTCTCTGCGTCAGAAGGAGCCGAGCCGGGTTCCTCGGTCGATCCCGGATGCTCAGTTCAACCAGTTCTTCCGACGCCTGGGGTCGAACCGTGACCGGGCACTGGTGACGTTCTACGTCTCCAGTGGTGCCCGCGCCTCGGAGGTGCTCGGGTTGACCGGCGAAATGATCAACTACGGCGACCAGTTGATCTGCATCACGAGCAAGGGTGGCGAGCTGCGATGGGTGCCGGCCTCCCCGGACGCCTTCGTGTGGCTGCGGCTCTACGAGCTCGAGCGCGGGACGGTCACGGGGAGCGACCCGGTATGGGTGACGTTGCGGGAGCCGCGCCGGCCGATGACCTACGGCGCGTTCCGCGCCGTGCTGAACAAGATCAATGGCCTGCTCGGGTCGAACTGGACCAGCCATGACCTGAGGCACACGTTCGCGGTCCGCGCCCTCGATGGTGGTATGCCGTTGCACGAGGTGCAGGAGCTACTTGGTCACGCCTCGTTGGCGACGACGACGATCTACACCAAGCCGCGGATGGACGAGGTCATCGCGCATCACCGGTCAGCACTGTCCAGGAAACCGGCGGGCGAGGTTCCGGCCACCGAGGGTTACGACGCCGACGAGCTGAGCACCCTGTTCGAGGGGCAGCGATGAGCACCTTCTCGATCCACCGCCAACGGGCCCACGACCTGGCCGACGAGCCTCTGACGACACCCGCCCCCACCCCGGTCGAGCCGACGCGAACGGCCGCCCACCAGGACGAGCACATCGAGAAGATCGTCGACCGTGTTGCCGGCGTCAAGCCAGCGAACAAGTCACGACGCCACCTCGGCGCTCACGACCTGTTGACGCACCTGGCCACTTTGCCTGGGGACGGCTGGGCACAACGCTGGCGGGCATTCGAGCAGTCCCTGGACGGCCGCTACTGGCTGCACGTGGTCCTGCCTGGGGAAAGCGACAGCCGACAGCGCGGCCTGATCGGGGCTGCCCTGGGATTGATCGTCCTGGACGTCATCCGCCCCAGCTACCCCTGGATGCGCGGCAGCTCGATGCGCCTCACCGACGTCACCACGATGCGCGACCCGAAAGATGGCGCCACCCTGCACCAGGTCCTGCTCGACCACGAGAACCACCCACGGCGAGCCGCGGTCAGCCTGCGGCTAGCGGCGCAGCTGCAGGCCTTCACCGGCCAGCACCTTCGGGAGCTGGACGCGCAGGACCTGCTCGACTTCACTGAGCTGTGCCCGGGCGCCGACGCCGGACGCAGCGGCCTCGGCACGTTATGGCGGGCACTGCACCACCTCGGCTGGATCTCCCACCCGTCGGCGACGCTGCCGCCGCGACGCCGGCGACGAGGACAGTTGACCTGTGAGGAGATGGTCGCTGGCTACGGCGTCGATGGTGAGCTGGGTGAGGTCCTGGTCGAGTACCTCAAGCACCGGACCGCCGGACTGGACTACCCCTCACGCAAGGGAGTCGCCCGGAATCTGGTCAAGTTGTTCTGGCGGGACGTGCTCGATCACCATCCCGACCAGGCCAGCTTCGCCATCACCCGCGTGCAGGCCGAGGCGTGGAAGCAGCGGATCCGGTTCAACGAGGACGGGACGCCGCGCATCGACCCCTACCCGATCATGTTCACCGTCCGCGGGTTCTACCTCGACGTCGCCCAATGGGCCCTGCAGGACGCCTACTGGGCCGCCTGGGCCGCGCCCTCGCCGATCTACGCGCGGGACCTGAAGGGGTACGCCAAGGTCCGCCGCGAGTGGAAGGCCCGCGGCCATCAGCGCACCCGGGAACTGGCCCCGCTCCTGCCCCAACTCGTCGCGCAAGCTGAGGCCGACCGGCACGCCTCCGCCGCCGCTCTCGCAGCGGCCCAGGCCGCGGGCGACGGCGGCGTCATCGAGGTCGACGGGAAGACGTGGACGGTGCGGCAGGCTACGACCACCTCGCCGCTGCGGATCCGCGATGAGGTCGGCGCCGAGGTGAACGTGACCTTCCAGGAAGACTTCGCGTTTTGGTCCTGGGCAATCATCGAAACCCTTCGCCACACGGGGGTCCGCCACGAGGAACTCCTCGAGCTCACCCACCTGGCCATCCAGCCCTACACGATCCCCAGCACCGGGGAAACGATCCCGCTGATCCACATCGTGCCCAGCAAGACCGACACGGAACGGCTCATCCTCGCCGGGCCCGAGCTTGTCCACGCACTCGCCCAGGTCGTCAGCAGAGTCCGCGACGGCAGCCAGGACATCCCGCTCACCCAACGCTGGGACCCGCATGAGAAGACCCTCGGGCCGGCGCTGCCGCATCTGTTCGTCAAGCGTCACGGCCTGGAACACAAGGTGATCAGCCCGAACACGATCGCCAAGCACATCCACGTGGTCGCCGAGAAGGTGGAAAACTCGTCCACGGGACGCGCCGCGCACTTCACCCCCCATGACCTGCGCCGGATCTTCGCCACCGACGCGCTCTCCTCGGGGCTGCCCCCACACATCGTCCAAGTCTTGATGGGCCACAAGTCCCTCGCGACCACCCAGGGGTACGCCGCCGTCTACCCGCAGGACGTCATCCGTCACCACCGCACCTTCATCGCGCAGCGCCGCCGAGTACGGCCGAGCGAGGAGTACCGGGAACCAACACCCGCCGAGTGGGCGGAGTTTGAGGCCCACTTCGTCACCAGGAAGGTCAGCCTCGGCTCCTGTGGCCGCGCCTACGGCACGAACTGCCACCACGAGCACGCCTGCGTCCGATGCGCCCTGCTGCGACCCGACCCCGCCCAGCTGGACCGACTCCTCGAGATCACCTCCAACCTCAAAGACCGGATCACCGAAGCCAAAGATCAGGGCTGGCTCGGCGAGGTCGAAGGCCTTCAGATCAGCCTCACCGGCGCCCAGCACAAACTCGCACAGATGCAGCAACAACTCGCCGACCCCGACGAGCCGGTCCTGCTCGGCCTCCCCAAGAGACCCCGCACCACCAACGAGCAGAACGTGCAACAGGCTGTTGCACCTTCCTCACCTGAGGCGGGGCTACCATGACCAGCACTGCGAGCATGCTGGCTGACCCGGCGGCACCCCCGAACAATGCCGGGGGTGACCCCCGGACCCAGGACCCCAATGAGACACAGGCGAACTGCGCCCACGCCTCCGTCCCGGTGGACTGGGTGCCCGACCGCGAAGCTCGGCTCATACCCGATCTGCTCGCCGCGCTGTGTCGCCGCTGCCCGCTGCGGGAAGCGTGCCTGCGCCGGGCCCTGACCGGACACGAGCACGGCTACTGGGGCGGCACCACCAGCAACGACCGCGAAACCATGCGTCAGCTCGGCAAGGACGACATCGACACCGCCGACTGGCTCCAAGACCTGGCCCGGCGCGAGCTCACCGACGGTGCCCTGCACGCACCCGGGGAGGGCAGCTACTTCTGGTACCGCCGACGCGGCTGCCGCTGCGGTGAATGCAAGAGCGCCAACGCCCACGTCCGCTCGCTCGAGCGAGCCAAGTCCACGCAGCGTGCGGCATGAATCCCGAGGCAGCTGCGCGCCGGCAAAGCCATCGATGCCAGCGTGTCGCTCCACGATCCAGCACCGCTACCTATGTAGGTTTCGACCTATGAAGTTGACGCACTCACTCACCCTCGTGGCGGCGGCGATACTCGAAATGGACATGGACGACCAAGGGGGTGGCCGCCTGTGGGGATACGCCCTGACGAAGCGGTCCGGGGTGCGCTCCGGGGTGCTCTACCCCCAGCTTGACCGCATGCTCCAGCAAGGCTGGGTCGAGGACCACTGGGAGTCGCCGACGGACATCTCCGGCAAGCGGCCACCCCGCCGCTACTACACCCTCACCGACGACGGCCGCGCCGAGCTGGGCGCCGTCATCCGGCGGGCCCAACGAGACCCACGTTTCGGTGCAATGAGGGCGGGGTTGGCATGATCTCGCGACTGACCGAAGCGAGCTCCCTATGGGGAGCTCTCGTAATCGCCTTGCTCGGGTTCGGCTTCCTTCCCGGCTTCATCCTCAACCTCATCGTTCGCGTCTACGACCGCGACGACCCGCGACGCCAGGAGCTGCTCGCCGAGCTCTACGTGGTGCCCCGCCGGGAACGTCCCTTCTGGGTGGTCGAGCAGTTCGAGGTGGCCACCCGCGAGGCCATCTTCCCGGTCGTCTCATGGTGGTTTAGCCGCCTCGTCTGGCACCGCGCCACCCTTGAGTCGGGAGTCGAGCGGAACCGCACCAACCCGACCACGTTCTGGATCCCCGACCCGGAGGAGAAGACGGCCCTCGAGCCTGGAGACTTCGTGAAGTTGATGTGGGTTGTCCGCGGGCTCCCGGGCGAGCGTATGTGGGTCGAGATCCTCGAACGGCACGGCGAGCGGTGCGTCGGGCGGTTATCCAACGACCCCATGTTCGTCTATCTCGAGCACGGCGCGAAGATCGCGTTCCACCTCGACCACGTCATCGACTGGCACGGTCCACACGACGAGTCCGGCAGGGCTGATGACGACAGCCCCTGCGCTGAGGATGAAGCAGCATGACTGCCGACCTGTGGAAAGTGCTGGAGCACACGAATGACTGGCTCCGGTTTGCCGACACTAAGGCGGCCGGAGCCCTCGCCGGATCGGGAATTCTCGGCGGGCTGGCGGCCAATGCGCTCATGGGCGACCAGACGCACCTGTCCGGCGCCGGGATGTGGTTTGTCATCCTCGGCCTCGCCGCGCTTCTCGTTGCGGCGGGGCTGGCCCTGTACGTGATCGTGCCGCGACTCGCCGTCGGGGAACCGACCTCGCTCATCTACTACGAGCACGTCGCGCGCAAGTACAAGAAGGACGCCGATGCTCACCACCACGATCTGCAGGAACTGCTCGGCGACGATCAGGCCTTGAGCAAGCAACTGGCCAACCAGGTCTGGGCCAATGCCACCGTCGCTCGTCAGAAGTACCTCTACAGCAGTTGGAGCCTTCTTGCGCTGGGGATCGCACTCATCCTGTTCGCGGTGGGCGCCGCCATCGCAGCGCTCACCTGATCAGCAAGGACCACATCATGACGATACGGACCGACCTCGAGGACTTCGTCGGCAAGACCCTTCGCGAGCAGTGGACGAAGCGCGATGGGCGAGTCGTCCCGGACACCGATGATGTGGCCCTCAGCAACGTCGCCGTGACGCTCGACGCCACGGTTCTGTACGCGGACCTCGCCAAATCGACCCAAATGGTGCGCGACAACAAGTGGCACTTCCCCGCAGAGATCTACAAGTCGTTCCTCTACACCGCATCCCGGCTCATCCGCCACCACACCGGGACCATCACTGCCTTCGACGGCGACCGCGTGATGGGCGTCTTCCTCGGAGACAGCAAGAACACGAATGCCGCGAAGACCGCGCTCAGGATCAACTGGGCGGCAAAGCAACTCATCCAGCCAGCGATAGAGGCCCAGTACCCCAGCAAGAACTACGCGCTGGAGCACAGAGTCGGCGTCGACACCTCCGAGATCCACGTCATCCGTGCCGGCGTCCGCGGCAGCAACGACCTCGTCTGGGTCAGCAACGCCGCCAACAACGCGGCCAAGATGGCCGCCCTCGCCCCGACCTACCCCAGCTACGTCACCGCAGCCGTCTACAACCGGCTCAACAAGGAGGCCAAGTTCAGCCTCAAGAACGGTCAGGACAGATGGCAGGACCTCGGCACCCGTGACCTGGGCTACCGCATCTACGGATCCACCTGGTGGTGGTCCCCGTGACGACCGAGGGACGAATCACCATCACGACGAGCCGGCTGGCTTCGAGGGGGTAGGAAGATGGACGGCAACTACAAGTCGTACAGCCACATCAGCAGCTCCGCAAGAATCGCCGAAATCCTCGATCAGCCGGTCGGCCAGTTCGAGGAGACAGATGCCCTGCCGGATCGGGATCGACTGACCTACACGAACGGCTTCTACGGACGGTGCTCGGCCATCTTCGTCGACATCCGCGACTCATCTGCCCTGACCACGAAATACAAGCGCCCACCCCTGGCGAAACTGTACCGAGCATTCATCTCCGAGATGGTCGCCACACTCAACAGCGACCCTGACGTGCGAGAAGTCAACATCGTGGGCGACTGCGTCTGGGCCACCTACAACACGCCGTACACGCGCGACATCGACGACGTCTTCACCGTCGCCTGCCGCGCCAACACGCTGCGAAAACTGCTCAACAAGCACCTCACGAAGCGGGGCTATGACGAGCTCAGCTTCGGCATCGGCGTCGACTGGGGCCGAGTCCTCATGATCAAAGCCGGCTACAACGGCAGCGGATTGAACGACGTCGTCTACATGGGCGACGTCGTCAACCGGGCAGCGCACCTAGCGCACAAGGCAGGCCGCGGGTGGGCAGCGCCACCGATGTGGATCGGCTCCGACTTCAACAACAACCTCACTGACGACAACTCAAAGTGGCTCACGAGCCGATACGACAGCCAACTCGGCACTGTCTACACAGGCGACGTGGTCCTCACGACTATGTCCGAGTGGATCAACGAGGAGCTCGCGTGATGAGGTCGGCGCATGCAAGGCCGCTCCTCTCGATGGTCGCGCCAGCCACGGGGCCGCTCCACCTCGCACCCCATGCAATTGGGCAGCAGGTTGCTGCCCAATGCTGATGGTCAGCCAGTCCCGCTTCGTCGCACCTGACGGTCGAAGGGTTCGTAGGGTGCTGCTTGGGCGAGGCCACTACGCCCGCGGGCGGCGCCTTCGGCCCGTCGGAACTACCCCAGACAGAGGCGACGCCCACCCTCGAGCCACTGGTTCAGATAAGCAGACTGACCCGGAGGCTCGTCACCACGGTGGCGCGGCCTCCGTGTCGTCTTCACCGCAGACCTTCCCCGTCGAGGCCGCCCGATGCGCGACCTTCCCCACCCCGATGGAGTGGGTGCCGGACCGGGAACGGCGCGTCGTCCCCGACATGATGGCCGCCCTGTGCCGACGTTGCCCGGGCCGCCAGAGCTGCCTGCTGTGGGCTCTGGCCGGGCAGGAGCAGGGCTACTGGGCCGGGACCACCACCAACGACCGCGAGATCATGCGTCAGCTCGACCAGGACGACGTCGACACCGCCGACTGGCTTCAGGACCTCGCCCGCCGCGAGCTCACCGACGGCGCGCTGCACCCGATCGGCGAGGGCAGCTACTTCTGGTACCGCCGGCGCGGCTGCCGCTGCGGGGAGTGCAAGACCGCCAACGCGCAGGCGCGAGCCCAGGAGCGCGCCAAGGCCAAGGGGCAGGCCGCGTGACGACCACCCTGTGGGTAGGCGAGACTCGGAGCAGTCCTTTACCCGACCCTGAAAAGAGCTGGCACAACACGATGGCGCTCATCGACAGCCCGTGGAGCCGTCTGCGCAAGCCGCCGACCATCCCGACCGGGTTCACCGCCCAGGCACTCAACGACCTCGACGACCTGGCCTTCGCCGAACTGATCCAGGCGCAGCTGGTTCCTCGAGACCAGGACGTCCAGGGCCGGCGGCTGTGGGACAGGTTCTGGAAGGTCCTGCGCGAGGACGACCAGCTGGCCGACCGCACCTACAACGTGCTCGAGCAGTTCCTGGACACCACCGAGGACGCGCTCGAGGGCGGTGGCCTCGACGAGGCCGGGACCAAGCGCGCCGAGAAGTTCAAGCAGCAGTGCGAGATGAGCTGGAAGCGGATCGACCGTGGCCGTGACCGCGACGGTGCCCTGGGATGGGCCGGCGAGCACGCAACCGCTCACCCGCCGCAGTCCCGTCGGGTCATCGCCGCACTCATCGGCGCGATCGCCAGGCACCGATCCGAGGTCCTGCGCGAGTTCGGCCAGCCCAACGCTGCCGACGCCGAGCTGTGGGACGTCATGGCCCACCTCGGCCTGGACCCGCGGGACTACGAGACCCGTGACGGATGACGGGCACAGGCTCCGAGGCGATGTCGCATATCTCGCGTCTCAACCACGCCACCGGGCGCTAGCCGGAAGCCTGGAGCGCGCTCGGACCTACTGCGCCCAACAGCTCATCGACGCTGGCTGGAACGTCACCGAGCAGCCCTTCGTCGCCCCGAACCGGTTTCGCATCCCCGACGACGGCAAGCCGGACGCAGTGCTCCCGATGCGACCCTCGGGCAAAGTCGAGCGGGGTCAACCTGCTCGCGAGAGCCACGCGACACGCAACCAGGCCGGCGGGACTCTTCTGATTGCACACCTCGACACCGTCCGGGTCAGCCCCGGCGCTGACGACAACGCCTCGGGCGTGGCGGTGGCCTTTGCAGGTGGCACGCCTCCTGCGCCGGGGACGTCACGACGTCACCATCGCCCTGGTCGACCTCGAAGAGCTCGGTCAGCTCGGGTCTCGACACCTGGTCACAGTGGGTCCGCGACCTGCTCGGGTGATCTGTCTTGAGTCGGTCGGCTACTTCGACGACCGGCCAGGTGCTCAGCGCCTACCGGTCGGGTTCGGGATGCTGTTCCCTTTACCTCGCACGATCCATCCGCGCGCGGGAGGGTCGCGGCGACTTCCTGGCCGCCGTTCACCGAGGCGACTGCGAAGGCCTCCTCGAGGATCTGGTCACGACCGCCGCCGACCAAGAGCTCGACCTGCTCGGCCTGCTCGATCGCCGGTGGAACGGACCCGGGCAGCGGTTCACTCGGTGGGTGAACCCCCTGCTGATGGATCTCGACCGCAGCGACCACGCACCGTTCTGGCGGGCCCAAGTGCCCTCCATCCTCATCACCGGCACCGCGCCCCTGCGAAACAGCCGGTACCACCGCCGAGGCGATATCCCCGACACCTTGGACCATCGACGGATGAACGCACTGGCACGGTCATTGGCGCACGTCCTGGCGACCCACGAGCCAGCCTCGCCGGATCCGACCTGAGACGGGTCGTAAGGTCATGGGCAGAACCCACCCACCACAACGGGAGCTCACCACCCCATGGCCAACGACCTCAACAACCTGCTGGACCGCGTAGAGCGGGTTGACAGGTCGCTCGCGGCCGAACTTCGCGCCCAGATCAGCACCCTCGCCCGCCGGCGCGAGTTCGGTCTGAACTTCGAGAAGCACAAGCCAGAGACCGTCGAGCTGTACGGCCGGACGGTCAGGGCTGGGGACAAGGTCCGGCTCATCGCCCCCCGCGGTCAGAGCGGACCTCATGAGGACGCCCGCACTTGGCGAGTTCAGACCATCACCAAGACCAAGACGGGGCACCAGGCACACCTGCTGGATCTCGACGGTAATGACGAGCGGGACGCACCACTGGACGAGCTCGTGGTCATCGCCGACTTCCGCGACCCGATCTACCCCGGGCTGCGCTCCACCGGAGCCGTGCGCCGAGGAGGAGACAAGCCGCACCACGTCGTCATCAACGCCGAGAACTTCCACGCCCTCGAGGCCATGCTGTTCACCCACCAAGGAACCGTGTCGGCTGCCTTTCTCGATCCGCCCTTCCCCGGACAGTTGTGGTGTTACAGGCTAGGTTGTGGTTGTGCCAGCGAGGGGGTCCACGTCGATGTGGAGGTTGGGTCGGTCGCTGCCTAGCGGCGTGTCGACGGGGTCAGGGGGTCTCGGGGAGGAGGCTGTCCGCGCTCGGGAGGTGTCGCTGGGGCTCAGCCCGGGTCAGCCGTTCCTGCTCCGTCCCGATGGCGAGGCTGACGTTGACGTCCTGGCGTACTTCTTCTCCTCGAGTTTTGGTTTGCTGTCGGAACAAACCCAGCTGTCGTATGCCAAAGACCTCCGCATCTTCCTCAGCTTTCTGGAGGGTCAGGGAAGGGCTTGGCGCTCGGCTTCTGTCGACGACGCGTTGGACTACGAGTTCTGGCGTCGACGCGATGAGCGGAATCCGCGGCGAGTCTCGGCAAGCAAGTTCGCCCGGGAGTGGGCTGCGTGCCAGCGGTTCTACGTGTGGCAACAGCACCGTGGAGCGCTGACAGCGAACGGGGTCGCGGGCTCGGCGGTTGCGGAGACCGCTCTGCGGTCACACCGGGAGGCGCGCAGTAACCGGGTCAAGTGGTTGATGCCCAAGGCCTACGAACAGTGGCGTGACGTCGGCCTTGGCGGGGGGTCCGGCGAGGGCGGATCCGACCGAGGCTGGCGGGGGCGGAACGAGGGCCGGAACGTCGCGTTCGCCGACCTGTTGTGGAGCAGCGGGCTGCGACTGCGGGAGGCCGGCTCGCTGTTGACGATGGAGCTTCCAGCGTTGGACTCCGGTGGTCGCTATCTGCGCGGGCGCGTGGGTCCAGCGGTGGCCAAGATGCGCCGCGGCCGCGATTTCTGGCTCAGCCGGTCGGCCCGATCTGGCATCGAAGCGTATTTGGTGTCGAGTCGCGCACTGGCCGTCGAGCGCGCCCGCCAGGCTGGGCGCTACGACATCGGCAATCGACTCCTGGTGAAGGAGAGGCACGGCCAGCGGCTCCTCGTCGAGGATGAGGCCCGCGGCGGCCAGCAACGCGCGGTTCTTGTGGGCGATCTTCCTGTGCGCGATCGGCTGAGACTGTTCATCGAGTCGGGGCGCGGGTGGGAGCCTGCGATGGTCTTCCTTGGCGAGTCGGGGCTGGCGATGGAGCCGGACTCTTGGGAGCGAGTCTTCGCTCGGGCTTCGCGGCGGTGCCTGACCTTGGGCGTGCCGGTGACGTGCCATCCGCACATGTTGCGCCACTCCTTCGCATTACGGATGCTCCTGACCTTGACGCATGCCTTCGACCGGCGGATGGGTCTGACGCCGGAGGAACGGCGGGAGTACCGGCTCCTGTTCGGGGACCCCTGGGTGCTGGTGCAAACACTGCTCGGGCATCGAAGCCCCGAGACCACTCGCGAGATCTACCTCGAACCGGTGAGTGGGCTTCAGGTGGAGCTGTTCTTGAACGACGACTCGGTGCACGAAGACCTGGCGTTCTCCACGACCGTGACCGAGCACCTCGCGCGCAGCGGAACGGTCAACCTCGGAGACACGCGATGAGCCCTCGCGCGGTCTTTCCCGAGCCGGGGTACCGACGTCGATCCGTGCTCGGCGCCGACGGTCTCGCCGTCACGGTCGTCGATGGGAGCGGCCGTTCACACGGGCCCTTCGACTTCTCGGACCTCCCTGCCCATGGCACGACGCGGGATGAGCTCATTGATGCGTTCGTCGAGTGCAGCAGCCCCCGCGGCCCATGGCAGTCACCGAGCTCGCTGCGCACCGCGCACGGCAACATTCGCCACTTCCTCCGCCAGCTCGAGCCTTTGGGCATCAGGATCGAGACGGTCGCTGACTTCACTGCGGAGCACTGGTGGACCTGGCGCGGGTCGACCGAGGCCAGGCACCGCTGGCCCGGGGCGATCAACATCATGCGCACCCTGCTGCGCCATTGCCCTAGCCTGCCCGCCCTGACGGTACGCGCCATGGCTCACCGCGTGAGCAAACCCAAACGCCGCCTCTACGGTTCCTACACGCCGGCGGAGTTCGCCAGGATCCGTTCCGTCGCCCTGGCTGACGTGCGCGCCACCGAGGCTCGAGTTCGGCGCAACACGCAACTCCTGCAGGAGTATTGGGACGGGAAGCAGTGCAGCGTCGAGGGCACCGTCTTCATCGACGGCCGCCACTGCTCGGCAGGAGAGGTCCTGGACCGGCTGTACCCCAGCGGCCGCCTCCACGTCAGGAGCGGCTACCGCCGTCCGGCCTCCTCGATCAGCGCACTTCTGGGGCACCCGGACGTCGCGCACAGCCAATGCGTTGTTCCCGAACAAGCTGGAGATCTTCTCGGCCATGGTTCTGCTGGTCTGCGACCGGGGCTACAACGCCTCGACGCTCACCTCTTTGACTGTGCCGGAGCTCGCCGGCGAGGACAGTGAGGGCGGCAGGGTCCTGATCACCCATCTGGACAAGCCGCGGCGGCGTTCCCTGCGGCACTTCACCCACTCACATGCCGGACCGGGCGCGCGCAGCCTCGAGCTGATCACGTCCATGACCGACACCGCCCGCGCGGCGCTACGGGAGCAGGGCCACCCGACCGAGCAGCTGCTCATCGCTGCCGCCGCGCACTGCGCCACCTCACACCCGACGAAGGTCTTCGTCACCGACGGGTTCACCAACGGGGGCATCGCGCACGACTGGACCACCCGGCACCAGCTGTTGGGGGAGGACGGCTCCCCTCTCGCGGTCTCCATGGCCCGACTACGTCTGACCGAGCAGGTCGTCAACCGCAAGGCGAGTCAGAACACCGACGCGGTCAGCGAGGACATCTACCGCACCCCCGATGCGCTCACCGCGGCGATGATCGGTGATGTCGTCCTGGACGGACAGCAGGACGCCGTCGACCACGCCAAGCACACCATGGCCATGAGGTTCGCCTCCAACCCAGCCGAGCTTGGCCTTCCGGAGAAGACACGACAGGCTCTGAGCACCGGCCGTCTGGACACCGCGACCGGGGCGTGCGTCGATCATCTGCACTCTCCGTTCTCGCCACCCGGCACGTCCTGCACAGCCTCGTTCCTGATGTGCCTGGCCTGCCCCAATGCGGTGGCCACCCCATCCCACCTTCCTCGGCTCGCGACCTTGGCCAAGGCCCTGGACAACCTCGCGACGGTCTCCCCGGAACGGTTCAGCCGCGACTACGCCGCTCACCGCGGGCGGCTCGCCGACGTCCTGCATCAGGCGAGTGGCTTCCAGGAGCTTGACCGCGCTGCGGCCACCGCCACCGATCAGGATCGAGACATGGTCGAACGTCTTCTGCGACGAGAGCTCGACGCATGACCACCGACGCCGCTGCACACCGGGGCATCCAGGCGCCCACCGGCCCGGTGCTGCTGCCAGTGACCGTCCCTGGGCCCGCGACGGTCGTTGCCGCCGGCTGCGCCTATGCGGACCCGGTCTGGGACCTGACGTCTCTGTCGGGCAGGCCCACCGCCCGGTGGCTGACCGTCGACTTCTCCCGGGCGCCCGAACCGGTCCGCGACGACCTGCGGCACTTCCTCTACCTCGTGCTGACCCAGGACACCCCCCTCGGCGCGCTGGAACGACCAGTCTCGACACGCACCCGGCTCAGCCCCACCAGCGTCAAGGCCCTCTGGGAGGACCTACGGCCCTTCATGGACTGGCTCGCCGACCGCGGAACGCGACAGCTCTGCGACCTGGGAGAGGAAGACTTGCGCGACTATTCACGAGCCGTGCAGGGCGCACCCGTCACCCAGCCGACCCGAGGCCGGCGCCTCTTCGCCGTCACCAGGCTCTGGCTCTACGCCCCCTACCTGCGCCCCCAGGCGCGGATCATCCAGCCGTTCTGGGAGCGTGACGGGGTCGCCGAGATCCTCGGCCCCAACCAGTGGTCACCGGAGAACAAGACCCCGCCCATCCACCCCGCCACCATGTCAGCGCTGCTGATCTGGTGCCTGCGCATCCTCGAGGACGCACCCGTCCTGATCGCCCGTCATGCCATCACCGACCACCCCAGCCCGGACCACGAGGAACCCGGGGAGCTCGCATGGGTCGACGCCGAAACGGCTGCCCATGCCGCACGGTCACGGCAGCTGCTCAGCACCGCCGCCCTCATCGTCACCAGCTACCTGACCGGGATGCGCGCCGATGAGGTCCTGGCCCTTCGACGAGGCTGCTGCACCCCCGGCACCCGCGGCGGCTACACCGTCCGAGGACGCACCTTCAAGTCCGCGGTCGTTGACGGCAGGGCCGTGCCCGAAGGGCTCGAACGAGAGCACCCTTGGGTCGCGATCAAGCCCGTCGCCGACGCGATCACCGCGATGGAGCAGCTACACCAGTGCTCACTGCTCTTCCCCGCAAGCCTGTTCCGTCGCCACCGACAGACACTAGTGGCGGCCACACCGCCACCCTCCAACTCCCGCGGTGTCGCGATCGAGACGCTCATCGGGTGGGCCAACACCCGAGCCGCCGCGCTGGGTCTGCACCACGAGGTCATCCCCGACGACCCTGACGGCGCGGTCAGCTTGCGCCGTCTGCGGCGAACCCTCGCCTGGTTCATCTACCGCCGCCCTCGCGGGCGGGTTGCCCTCGGGATCCAGTACGGCCACCTCCATGCAGCCACCACCGACGGCTACGGAGCCCGCGCCTCCACCGGCATGCGTGACCTGTTCCCCATGGAGGAGGCCCTCGCCCTCAGCGACACCCTCACCACCGCCGCTGCCACCCTGCAGGATCACTCCACCATCAGCGGCCCGGCCGCATCCCGCTACCGCGGCGCGGTCGAGCAGTACCGCACCCACTACGCCGGGGTGACCCTGAGCGCACGGCAAGCAGCCGACATGGCGCGCAACCCCGCCCTGCGCATCTACGACAGCCCCGGACAGGTCCTCGCCTGCTGCTTCGACCCCACCAAGGCCCTGTGCCGTCGAGACACCCCCGCTCCCAGCGCCATCGCAACGCCCGACCTGACATCGTGCGACAGCCGGTGCGCGAACATCGCCCGCACCGGTACCCACATCGAGGCTCTGCGCGGTGAGGTGGAGCTGCTCCATCGAGGAGATCGCAGCACCGGCGACCCCCGATCCGCTCAAGCCGCGACTGGCCCGGCGAGTCGAACGCCATCAAGCCATCATCGACGCTCACCAGCTGGCAGGCACTGATGTCTGACCCGGACACGCAGCGCGCCGCGATCCGTGACGCCATGGCCCGTCTGCTGGACGGCGCGCCGATCCGATCCGACGGCAAACTCACCATCAAGACCCTCGCCGACGAGGCCGGCGTCAAACGCTGGGTCCTCACCCACCGCCACACCGACCTACAGGAAGAGTTCCGTGCCCGCGTCGACCGCCACGGCCAAGACCCCGAACCGGTAGCCCGGCTCAAAGAGCAGGTCGAGCATCTGCGTCAGGAGAACACGCGCCTGCGCCAGGAGCTGCGGCAAGACAAAGCCACCATCTCCCTCTTGCAGCGGCACATCGCCGTCGACGCGCTCGAACACATCCGACAACCACCCAGCCCCGACGGACGCGGCCGGCTGCGCCCTGTCCCCGACGACCCCGAACCCCGACGCCTGAGGACCCAACGTGCCCAACATCTACGACAACATCACCGACGCGACCCGGCTCGGGCCTGCGCTGCGGGACTCCCTCACCGACTTCGACACCGTCGACGTGGCCACCGGCTACATCGACCTGCGCGGCTGGTCCAACATGGCCGACATCCTCGACCGCAAACCAGCGCCGGTCGGGACCCGAGCGACCGCGCGGGTACTGGTGGGCATGGTTGCGCCATCGGACTCCCAGCAGCTGCTCGACCTGCTCCAAGACCAGGTGCAGCCTCCCGAGTACGGCGATGACATTCACGACCGTGAGCGGGCCTTGGCACGCCGGGACCAGCTCGTCTCGCACCTGCGGAACCAGCTGATGCGCGGCCTGGCCACCACCGAAGGGCAAGCGACCCTGCAAACCCTGAAGCGGCAGCTGCACGAAGGCACAGTCGCGATGAAGGTCTTCACCGAGAAGCCCCTGCACGGCAAGACCTACATCTTCCACGCACCCGACCAAGAAGCCACGGTGCCTCGCTGGGCCTACGTGGGGTCATCGAACCTGACCGGCGCCGGCCTGCACCGCAACCTTGAGCTGAACATTGACGTCCAGGAGCTCCGACGCCAACTGCCAAACTCGCCGACCTGGTTCGAGGAACGCTGGAACGACCGGTTCTCCCTCGACATCACCGCCGACATCATCGACCTGATCGAGCAGTCCTGGGCGGACGAGACCCAACCGACGCCGTTCGAGGTCTACCTCAAGGTCTGCCACTCCCTCTCCCAGGACGCCCGCGACGGCATGGGTTACGTCCTGCCGAAGTCGATGAGCGACCTGCTCCTGGACTACCAGGAGAGCGCGGTGCGCACCCTCTCACGGCGCATCGTCCGCCGCGGGGGAACCATGCTCGGCGACGTCGTCGGCCTCGGCAAGACCCTCACCGCCGTTGCCACTGCGCTGATGCTGCAGGCCGCTGAGGACTACTCCACCCTCGTGCTGTGCCCCAAGAACCTGCAACCGATGTGGGAAGAGCACCTCGAGGCCTACGACATCAACGGCCGAGTCATCCCGTACTCGATGGCGGACAAGGTCCTGCCCGAGCTCAAACGGTTCAACCTCGTCATCTGCGACGAGTCGCACAACCTTCGCAACAACGCCACCATCGCCTACGACGCCATCCACCAGTACATCCGCGCCAACAGCTCCAAGGTGCTGCTGCTGACCGCCACCCCCTACAACCTCGCCTTCACCGACGTCGCCAACCAGATCGGCCTCTACATCGACGACGACGACGACCTCGGCATCGTGCCCGCCGAGGCGCTGCGCCGCGACCAGGCTCTCGCCGCCAAGGTCGACGGGAAGATCAACACCCTCACCGCGTTCCGCAAGTCCGAGGAACCCGAGGACTGGAAGCGGCTGATGAGCGACCACCTGGTCCGACGGACCCGCTCCTTCATCAAGCGCACCGCCAAGAAGGAGACCGTCATCGGCGCCGACGGCATCGCCGAGGAACGTGAGTACCTCCAGTTCGCCAACGGCGAGAAGTTCCACTTCCCCACCCGCGTCGCGACCCCACTCAGCCACCGATTCAGTCCCGACGACCCGGCCGCGCTGATGGAAGACGACAGCACCCTCGACGCCATCCGAGACCTGATCCTCCCGCGCTACCGCCTCGCCGACTACGACAACCCCAAGGCTCACCACACGCCCGCCGACACCAAGAACCTCGACGACATCCGATCCGGGCGCGGCAACGTCAGCGGCTTCGTGCGGATCAGCCTCTTCAAACGGCTCTCCTCCTCAGGGCACTCCTTCATCCTCTCGCTGCAGCGGCAGCGAGCCCGCAACGAGCTGTTCATCCACGCCATCGACCACAACTTGCCGATCCCGCTCGGCGCGTTCACCGACAAGCAGATCACCGTCAGCGACGAGGACATCGAAGGCGACAGCGACCTGCACGGCAGCGTCGCCACCCGCTACGAGAGCCTCACCCGGTCCCTGCCCGCGAAGACCAAGTGGGTCAACACGACCGTCTTCAAGTCGTCCCTGCGCAAGGACCTCGCCAAGGACAACGCCACCATCACCAGCCTGCTGGACCGCTTCGGGAACTGGGACTCCACCCGCGACTCCAAGATGAACGCCCTGGTCGACCTGCTCAGCAACGACCACGCCGGCGAGAAGGTACTGATCTTCACCGAGTACAGCGACACCGCTAGCTACATCGCGGCAGCACTCACCGACGCCGGCGTATCCAACGTGGGCCTGGCCACCGGCGACACCGACAATCCCGCAGGCCTGGCCCGCCGCTTCTCGCCACTGTCGAACAAGCTGCCCAGCCAAACCGAGGACGACGTCGACGCTGTCGAGGACCCGATCGACGTCCTGATCGCCACCGACGTCCTCTCCGAAGGTCAGAACCTTCAAGACAGCCACATCATCGTCAACTACGACCTGCCCTGGGCCATCATCCGCATCATCCAACGGGCCGGCCGCGTGGACCGCATCGGACAGAAGTCCGACACCGTCCACCTCTACCTGATCACCCACGAGAAGATCGAGCAGCAGATCCGGCTACGACAACGCATCAAAGACCGCCTCGGAGCCGCCGCCGAAGCCTTCGGCTCGGACGAGAAGTTCTTCGGCGGGGACCGCGAGATCAAGATCCTCGACGACTTCTACAAAGGCCGCGTCACCGACGACGACACCGACGACGAAGCCGAAGCCGACTCGGTCAGCGAGGCCTGGCTGGTGTGGTCCACCGCGCAAGACCAGTTCCCCGCCATCACCGAGAAGGTCCTGCGCATGCAGGACATGGTCCACTCCACCCGCAGCCAGCGCCTCAACGAACACGGCAGCGTCACCTGCTACGTCGCCACCGCCTCCGGCGTCGACGCCTTCGCCACCAGCGACAGCCTCGGAGAGCGGATCCTCACCCCCCTCGAAGCACTCCACGTCTTCCGCGCCGACCCCGACACCCCCACCGCACCGCTGCGCGCCGACCACTTCCAGCGCGAGACGACCCTCGTCCAAGGAACCCTCAAGACCGAGACCATCGCCGCCGGCAACCTCAAGGGCATCCGCAAATGGGCCTGGCAGCGCCTCGGCGGCACCACCACCGGCATCAAGGCCACAGCCGCTCTCGACGCCCTGCACGCCCAACCCCTCACCGAGCACGCCGCCATGCGCCTGACCCAAGCCCGCCGACACAAGTACAGCCCCGACGACCTCGCCGACCTGATCAACCAGCTACACGACGAAGACAGGCTCGTCATCGGCAGCACCGACCACGACACCGTCAAGATCGTCTGCTCGCTAGGAGTCCAAGACACATGAACAGCCCACTCATCGAACGCGCCGAGCAGCACGAATACCAGAAGCTGTTCCTGCACGACCTCAACTGGTCACGCCCCGACCAGGCCCCCGTCACCATCGAGTACGACGGCCGGCACATCACCGCCACCAACGTCTCCCAGTACAAGGGCATCCGCGTCTGGGTCGTCGACGAGAAGCCCCCGACTCCAGGCTCGAGGCCGAACTCGACCGGCACCTCGCCCGCACCAGCACCGACCGCATTGTCATCTTCCACGACGAGCACGAACAGGTCTGGCGCTGGCCAGTGCGCCGCGCCACCGGCAACACCACCACCACCCGGCTCAGCCGCCACCGGCACCGCACCGGCGACACCGACCCTCGCTTCGCCGACAAGCTCGACGTCATCCGCCTCCCCTTCGACGTCACCCTCGACGCCAACACCGTCCTTAGCCAAGGTCCGTCAGGCCTTCGATGTCGAGGCACACAACGAGACCAAACACGCCTCAAAGCTCATGGCCCGCCTCTACACCGCCATGGAGAAGGCCTACCCCACCCAGCGTGGACCCCAAGGCCCGAGACCACGAGATCTCCGTGACCCTCGCCCGCATCCTGTTCCTGATGTTCGGCGACGACACCGAGATGTGGCGCGAGAACCTCTTCCAAGACTTCATCCTCGAACACACCGCACACCGACGGAACAGACATCGGTGCCCAACTCACCAGCCTCTTCACCTACCTCGACATCGCATCCCGAAGGATCGAAAGGCGCCACCGCGGGGCTGAGTTCGAGGGGTTCCGATACGTCAACGGGCGCATCTTCACCGAGCGCAGTCACCCTGCCCGTCCTCAACCCCGAGTTCCGTGCCGCTGTGCTCGACGCGTGCGACCGCGACTGGAAGACCATCAGCCCGGCAATCTTCGGCTCCATGTTCCAATCCGTGCGCGACGCCGAGACCCGCCGCCAGCTCGGCGAGCACTACACCTCCGAGGAGAACATCCTCAAGACCCTCAACCCGCTCTTCCTCGACGAGCTCCGGGCCGAGTTCGACAGCATCCTCACCCTCAAGAGACAGACGACCAGCCTGGTCAAGCTCCAGCAGCAGGATCGGACGCATCCGCTACATGGACCCCGCCTGCGGCTGCGGCAACTTCATCATCGTCGCCTACCGCGAGCTCCGAGACCTCGAGCTTGCGATCCTCGAACGGCTCCGCGAGATCGAGATCTCGCAAGGGAACAAGACCGAGGAAGAGCAGATGCTGCTCGCCAACGTCGGCCTCAAGGTCACCCTCGACCACTTCTACGGCATCGAGATCGACGAGTGGCCAGCCCGCATCGCCGAAACCGCCATGTTCCTCACCGACCGGCAAAGCGACCTCAAGCTCACCGCCTCCCTCGGCTGGGCTCCGGACCGCCTCCCCATCCAGGAGCAGGCCACCATCGTGGTCGGCAACGCACTCAGGCTCGACTGGGCGAGCATCTGCCCACCAACCGAGGACACGATCGTGGCAGGAAACCCACCCTTCCTGGGGCCGCACACGCAGGAGCAAGGAGCAGTTGCAGGACCTACAACTCGTCGTGGGGGACCAAGGATCCTCGGGCGGCTGGACTACGTGACCGGCGTGGCATCGCCCAAGTCCTGAGCAGTACTTCGAGAGCACCAAACGCGGACTGTTTCGCCTTGGTGATCAACGAACTCGGTCAGCCAAGGCGACCAGGTCGCACCGCCTCTTCTCCGAGCTTGTTCGCCGCCGGCTGGCGCCTCAGGTTCGCCCACCAAACCTTCGCGTGGACCTCCGAGGCTGTCGGTGCCGCTGCAGTGCACTGCGTCATCACCGGCTTCGACCAAAGACGGCAGCCGCACACCCCCCCTCCTCTACGCGTACACCCAAGTGCGTGGTCGAGCCGATCGTGAGCACAGCCAGCACCGATCAACGCATACCTGGTCGACGGGCCAAACGTGCTATCGTGACTCCTCGGATCGAACGCCGCTCAGCCGCAGATGCTCGATGAAGTGATCCTGGGATCGATGGCAAAGGACGGAGGCCACCTCATCAGTCACAGGCCGACCGACCTCGCCAGCTGTCCAGTGCGGATCCGATCGCGAGCCAAGTACCTGCGTGCCCTACGTCGGATCTGCGCGAACTGCTACACGGCGAAGAAGCGATGGTGCCTGTGGCTTGGAGGGCATGCGATCACCCAACGACATTGGACGCGTTCCCCGACTCCGTCGACGGATCAGGATCGCCAAGGTCCGTGCCTTGCCGCATGCGGAGCCAAAGCTGAATCGACCAACGCGGAACTACGCCACAATCCCTCACCTCTTCACGACAATTCGAGCATCGCTGCCAAGACACCCCCTTCGTCTGCATCCCTGAGCGTCAGTCCGGCGAGCACCGCGGCTACCTGCCATGTCGCCCGTCTAAGCCCTGATGGCGCATTGCCTCAGCATGCCAAGGTCTACCAGGTGCATTAGACCCTGACGGGCCTGACAGTTCGCGATCCTGTCGTCCTCGATGCTCATCACCTGGCTCAAGACAATCGGCGGACGACTCGAAGTCGCGACCTGTCGCTTTGCGGTGCGCACCGTCACATGGAACAACTTCCCGCTGCCCGCCGATCAGCCACGACCTCAGGACCGAAATCATCCTGGCAGGCCAAGACGTCCAACAAGCCCGGGGCCTGAAGCCCGCAGCGTCGCTAGCGCAGCTCTACAACCCGCAGGGCATGTCAAGGGAGCCGCTTGATGCGCACCACCGGCTCGACGCCGCAGTCGACAGCGCGTTCGGTGGGTCAGCCTTCGGCACGGAGGAACAACGCCAAGCGGTGCTGTTCGCACAATACGAGATGCTGGCCGCGCCGCTCTTCACCAGTGCACCCACCACGGCGCGAAAGCGGGCCGTTGATACGCCGCGATGAAGTAGTCCGCGGCCGAGCCCTCCCCTTGGTAGCCTGGTCGCAACGAGAGCCACTCCGATCGCGGCAACCCGTGCCCACTGCCGACTGCCACTGAGCGATTCGTCGATGACCACGCGCACGGAGTCGATCAACCTGTGATCGGGCACGAGGCCGCGCCTAGCGAGACGCCACCCCCGGCCGCCAAAGCACCACTGCGGGGGCGGCGTCCCTGATTCCGTGCGCTGAGGGAACTGCACAGGCCTCTGCCTAGTTCACCTGATTCCAACGAAAGGCTGAGGCCATTCGTCCGAACGAAGCACCTCCGAGGCAACTCGAGAAGTGTTCTCTTGCTCATGTGCAACACGCCCAAGTAGTCGGGGGAACCGCCCTACAACACAGGGGGCGACTTCCGGTACAACGACAAGTGGGACAAGGACCCCAACGACCCGGACCTCGGCGAGTTCGTGGGCAGCGACGATCCGGCACGCCACACCAAGTGGATGAAGTTCATGTACCCCCGACTCCAGATGATGAAGGCGATGCTCAAGCCGGGCGGAGTTCTGGCGATCTGCATCGACAACCGAGAGCTCTTTCACCTTGGCCAGATGCTCGATGAGATCTTCTTTGAGGAGAATCGGCTGGCGATCATCAACTGGGAGAAGAGCTACGCTCCGCGTTCGGACAATCGCCATGTCTCGACGGCTACCGAGTACGTCCTGGTGTATGCGAAGAACGAGAAGTTGGCGAAGACCGGGCTAGAGCCGCGCACCGACTCGATGGATGCAAAGTACGGAAACCGCGACGGCGACACTCGGCTGTGGCGCTCGGATAATTTCTCGGGCCCCAAGGCTCTCACACATCAGGGGATGGTCTACGGGATCCAATCTCCTTTCACGGGTGATGTTCACTATCCCCCGACAGGACGGTGCTGGGTCCTGCCTCAGGCCGACACTAAGCGCATTCTTGAGCGATGGGGTGTGAGTTACGAGCTTCGAGATTTGAAGGATTCCGAAACACGGGCGGCGGTTATCGGGATCGACGCACGAGGGTTGCGGATGGTCAAGGCCCTGATGTTGACGACATCGCTGTCCGAGGCGGCAAAGGTAGCGACGAGCCGTCTCGAAAGCCATCCGTGGCCGCAAGTCTACTTCGGGGTCAAGGGTACGGGTCGTCCGCAGCTCAAGAGGTACTTGGAGGACGTCAAGCAGGGCCGCGTTCCGATGACCTATTGGGCCGACGAGGACATGGACGACCCAGAGGTGCTCGGCAGTGTCTCCTGGGACCATGAACAGTCTGGTCACAGCCAGACCGGCGTTAACGAACTGACGGCGATCGTGGGAGCTGGGCACGGCTTCGAGACGGTGAAGCCCATGAAGCTGATGACCAAGATCATCCAGATCTGGTGTCCGCCCAACGGCACCGTCCTGGACCTGTTCGCTGGCTCGGGCACGACCGGACACGTGGTGCTGAAGCTGAATCACGACCAAGGGGCCGACCGGCGCTTCATCTTGGTCGAGCAGGGGCGTCCGGAGAACGGCGACTCGTACGCGAAGACGCTGACCGCTGACCGGCTGAAGCGGGTCATCGAGGGCAAGTGGGCCGACAAGAAGGCTCACGCGGCCCTCGGCGGCGGCTTCACCTTCAAGACCCTGGAGAAGAAGGTCGACGCCAAGACGCTGCTCATGATGGAGCGCGACGAGATGATCGACACGGTCATCGCCTCGCACTCCTCGACGGGCAGCCGGCGCAGCCCGGTGTTGATCCCGGTGCCGGAGGAGGCGGCCTACCAGTATCTCGTCGCTCGTAATACCAGCGACGAGGGCATCTACCTCGTCTGGCACGGCGCCGGGTCGAACACCGACCTGACCGAGGAGGTGTACGAGGCCATCACCGACGAGGCAGACGCCGCCGGGCTGGCCCCGACGTACCACGTGTACAGCCGTCGCAACCTGATCGTCACTGACGACGTGGTGTGGTATCAGATCCCTGACCGCATCCTGTCCGACTTCGGCCTCGATGTCCGTACCGAGTCCTTTATCGAGGAGTCCTGACCGTGACCATCGAGCTCTTCCAGTTCCAGCAGGAGGCGGCGTCGCAGATCGCCGACCGGTTCATCGACTACCACGGTGACCCGATCCCCTATGGCCGCGGGGCCAAGCGACGCGACGTGCCCTTTTACCAGGCCCTCTCGTCGATCACCGGATCGGGCAAGACCGCGATCCTCGCCCAGGCGGTGAGCGAGATCGTTGCCATGATGGAGGTGCCGCCGGTCATTCTGTGGCTCTCCAAGGGCAAGGTGGTCGTGCAGCAGACGTACGCCAACCTGGCCGACGGCGGGAAGTACAAGCACTTGCTGCCAGACACCACGGTGCGGCTGCTCAGCGAGTACGACCCCGACGACGTGGCCAACGCCAAGGAGTCGCTGCTCTACTTCGCCACGGTCGGCACCTTCAACCAGCGGGACCGCGAGAAGAGCAACCTGAAGATCTTCGCGGCCGACACCGACACCATCGAGTCGACGAGGTGGGAGGCGCTGAAGGGCCGCGAGACGGCCGAGGGAGTGCGGCGCCCGCTGGTCGTGGTCTACGACGAGGCCCAGAACCTGAGCGACCAGCAGACAACGCTGCTGCTGGAGCAGCAGCCGGCCGTCTTCCTGCTCGCCAGCGCCACGCTGCGGTTCCCTGCTCAGTTCTCAACCGAGGTGATAGACCCCCTGCGCTCTCAGGGCGACTACGCCACGGAGGACCTCATCACCACCGTCCCCTCGGCCACGGTTGTGGCCTCGGGTCTGGTGAAGGGCATCATCGCCCTGGACGGCCTGAACGCACCGATGCAGGAGACGGTGAGCGAGATGCTGGCCGACCTGCGCGAGGCCGAGGCGGCCGCCGATGCCCAGGGCTTGGCCTTCCTGCCGAAGGCGATCTACGTCTGCAACACCAACATGGTCGCCGATGACGCGGGCATGAGCGACGACCCGAAGCAGGTGTTTGAGCAACGGCAGGCCCCTCCCATCCTCATCTGGCGCTACCTCACCGAGCAGTGCGGCCTCCCCGCCGACCAGGTGGCGGTTTACGCCGACCTCAAGACGCACAAGGACTTCCCGCTGCCTCTGGACTTCAACCTATACACCGGCGGCGACAACGACTACGAGGAGTTCGTGGCCGGCGACTACCGGCACATCATCTTCAACCAGACCCTCCAGGAGGGCTGGGACGACCCGAGCGTCTACTTCGCCTACGTCGACAAGAGCATGGACTCGACGGTGCAGATCGCCCAGATCATCGGGCGGGTGCTGCGCCAGCCGGGCGCAACGCACTACGAGGCGGACCGCTTGAACACCGCGCACTTCTACGTTCGCGTCGATCGCAACGACGCCTTCTCTCAGGTGGTCGAGGACGTGAGGAACGGCCTCGGTGGAAACGCCCCAGAGGTCCGCATCCTCACCTCCCCTCCGGGTACGGAAGACCCTAAGAACCTGGAGCCCAGGGAGACCCGCACGGTCCCCCGGACGGGGGTCGACAACCGGGCCGCTGCCGAGCCCGTGGAGAAGGTCCTGGCCAAGGTGCACGACTACACGGGCGACACCGTGAACACGAAGGGTGAAGGGCGGCGCCGCACCGTCCAGCAGGCGATCGGTTCGAACGAGGCAGCGGACACCGACTGGGTGCAGTTCGAGCAGTCCAACCGGGTTAACGCCCGGTGGGTGTTCCGGCGTGAGGTATCGCGGCGCTACCGACCGGCCCTAACTGTCATCGACACCGACGGCGCGAAGTTCGACGCCAAAGTGGGCGTCGGTAGCAGCGCCTACCAGAGCCTCGCGGACAACGCTGCCGAGGCCGTCGACGAATACCTCCGGTATGCGGTCATCAAGCAACTGAAGCCGAGGCCGTACGAGATCGGCAGCACGCTTGTGCGGACGTCAAGCATGGAGACCTTCAAGAACTCGCTGCATGAGGGATACGACGGCCTCAACGACCTGGAGCTGAAGTTCGCGCGCGCTCTCGACGAGACAGGGTTGCCTTGGGCCCGGAACAGGTCGCAGACGGGCTACAAGATCCCGCTCGTGACCCTCGGTCCGACGGTCTGGTTCTTCCCGGACTTTATTGTGTGGTCAGGGGTGGACGTAATCTGCGTGGACACCAAAGCGTCGTTCATCATCGAGCCCGAGGCGCGGCGGAAGCTGTTGTCCATTGAGCCACACAAGGACGTCCCGACCAGGGTCAAGGTCAAGCTAGTCACCACCGGTACCTGGAGAACCGACGGGACACAGGACAGCAAGGACGGGTACTCGATCTGGGGCCTTGGTAGCGGGCAGTCGCTGCGCGCTCTGCCCTTCGAGGACCTAGACGCGCTGGCCAACTCGCTCCTGCCCGAGAGCTCAAACTAACTCGCTCCACTCGACTTGCCGCGCTGGTGATCCTTCACGAGCACCACGCCTCATTAGGGGGCAAGGCAATCGAGGAGAGCCATGCAACGTTCACGACGCAC
>JBAOHF010000024.1:0-3082 GCA_037046605.1 Nocardioides sp. | reverse complement strand
GGTCCCGCCGATCACCGGCTTGCCGTCTGGTTGGAACTGCGAACTCCGGGTCGTCAAACGGCGCCGGCGCGTGCCCGGGCGGCGTCCGCTCGTCGCTGTTCGGCGTCCTCGTGGTTTCCAGAGCGTTCGGACAACTCGGCCAGGCGCTCCGACACCATGGCCTCGCCCACCCGGACGCCGATCTCCCGGTAGATCGGCAACGCCTCCCCGGACCGCTCAGCCGCCGCCCCATAACGACCCTGCCGGAGGTCCACGTCCCCCAACGACCGAATGGTGGTGGCTTCACCCAACCGGTCCCCAATGTCCCGGTAGATCGGCAACGCCTCCCCGAACCGCTCAGCCGCCGCCCCATAACGACCCTGCCGGAGGTCCACGTCCCCCAACGACGCAATGGTGGTGGCTTCACCCAACCGGTCCCCAATGTCCCGGTAGATCGGCAACGCCTCCCCGAACCGCTCAGCCGCCGCCCCATAACGACCCTGCCGGAGGTCCACGGTCCCCAACGACCGAATGGTGTTGGCTTCACCCAACCGGTCCCCAATGTCCCGGTAGATCGGCAACGCCTCCCCGAACCGCTCAGCCGCCGCCCCATAACGACCCTGCCGGAGGTCCACGTCCCCCAACGACGCAATGGTGGTGGCTTCACCCAACCGGTCCCCAATGTCCCGGTAGATCGGCAACGCCTCCCCGAACCGCTCAGCCGCCGCCCCATAACGACCCTGCCGGAGGTCCACGTCCCCCAACGACGCAATGGTGGTGGCTTCACCCAACCGGTCCCCAATGTCCCGGTAGATCGGCAACGCCTCCCCGAACCGCTCAGCCGCCGCCCCATAACGACCCTGCCGGAGGTCCACGTCCCCCAACGACCGAATGGTGTTGGCTTCACCCAACCGGTCCCCAATGTCCCGGTAGATCGGCAACGCCTCCCCGAACCGCTCAGCCGCCGCCCCATAACGACCCTGCCGGAGGTCCACGTCCCCCAACGACGCAATGGTGGTGGCTTCACCCAACCGGTCCCCAATGTCCCGGTAGATCGGCAACGCCTCCCCGAACCGCTCAGCCGCCGCCCCATAACGACCCTGCCGGAGGTCCACGTCCCCCAACGACGCAATGGTGGTGGCTTCACCCAACCGGTCCCCAATGTCCCGGTAGATCGGCAACGCCTCCCCGAACCGCTCAGCCGCCGCCCCATAACGACCCTGCCGGAGGTCCACGTCCCCCAACGACCGAATGGTGGTGGCTTCACCCAACCGGTCCCCAATGTCCCGGTAGATCGGCAACGCCTCCCCGAACCGCTCAGCCGCCGCCCCATAACGACCCTGCCGGAGGTCCACGTCCCCCAACGACCGAATGGTGTTGGCTTCACCCAACCGGTCCCCAATGTCCCGGTAGATCGGCAACGCCTCCCCGAACCGCTCAGCCGCCGCCCCATAACGACCCTGCCGGAGGTCCACGTCCCCCAACGACCGAATGGTGTTGGCTTCACCCAACCGGTCCCCAATGTCCCGGTAGATCGGCAACGCCTCCCCGAACCGCTCAGCCGCCGCGTCGAGATTGTCACCGGCGAGCGCGCCTCGCGCTTGTTCAACCAGGGTGTCGGCCCGCAGTTTGGCGGGGTGGTCGGGATCGACGACCAACCACTCGGCAACGGCAGCGCGTCGGGTGCGCTCGGCACCGTCGGCGGGGTACTCCCTTTGGCTGCGCATGGTGTCGACCGTGGATCGGATGTCGGAGGTGGCGGCTCGCAGGTCGTAGGTGCCCGAGCGAACGCTCCACAGGTCGGGCGCAGCCGAGGCGATCGGCCGCACCGCCCACTGCGGCAACCACACCACCATGGGGGCCTCAAGGTTGACGGCGAGGTGGTCTCGGTTGAGGTTGAGCGCTCCCAGCGTTGAATCCACAGCTCCCGCCGGCGTGACCCGGTGGTCGAGTCCTCGAACCGAGACCCAAGAGCGATCACCGAGCGCTTCCGGCGCCTCAGCGACGTCATCGGCCGAGTCGGTCGAGAGGTCGTAGGTCAGCGGCTCTCCGAACTGCCGGCTCAGCCTGTCGATGACGCGATCGACGTGGCTGACGTGGTCGGCGATGACGATGAGCAGGCTGAACCCGTCGGCGTAGCGCAACGCTCGCATGAGCGCCACCAACTCCGGATCGGCGGCGAACTCGTCGGCGTCTCCCGGCACGACCTCGTCCCGGACTTTCCCGACCTGCGTCATGTCGGCAAGCTCAGCAGCGGATGTGGCCGATACCACTCCTCGTCCAACTCGTCGCGATAGTTGAGCAACACCTGGTGGTACAACAGTTCGTACCAGTCCTCGTCGGCGGTGCGCTCCCCTGAGGTCGCCACCTCTTCGAGAAGCCGAAGCTGATCGGGCGTGACGAGCCGGCGCAGATCGTTGCCCTGGCGTCGACGCTGCCGGGTAGCGGCTTGGCCTGCGAAAGGAAGGTCTTCGGGCTCGCTGTCGTCGCACAGACCCCGAACGAGCCGAAACAACGAGCGGAGGTGCCCTCCCGAGCCCGAAAGGACCTGATCGAGGGCGTCGGACTCGAAGACGTCGTCGATCCCAGCACCCGCTGCCCGTACGCGCGCCTCGACGATGCTGCGGGCGGCATTCATCCCCTTGACATCGGCGGAGCCATCGCTTGCGATCACCGGCACGTTGGGAATAGCGACGAACTCCCCACCCATGCGGTCTCGTACCATTCCGGCGCTCAGGCTGTAGGCCAGCTCGATCGGCAAGGTGTAGAGACAGTGACAGGCCAGCCCGCGCAGCGGCTCGGCGCCATCGATGAACAGCTTGTGTAGCCCCCGTTCGCTCTGCCCCCGGCCCGCCTCGCTGGTGCGGTCCAACTCGTCGACGATGATGACGATCCCCCGGCGTGGCGACGGGTGTTGCCACCGGTGACCGCCGCCTGCCAATCGACATAACGCGGGTCCTCCGGCTCGGTGAGCGGAACCACTGGATCGAACTGCTGATACACGCGGTCGATGGAGACCATCCCTTGAGGATACGCGAGGCCGGGACGATCGAGATGTATGGGCCCCGCAAAGGCGGATGATGCTGGTGTCGAGGCCACAGAA
>JBAOHF010000023.1:0-208051 GCA_037046605.1 Nocardioides sp. | reverse complement strand
TGTAGTTCCCCATGGTTTCTGCGCGCCACGCTGGTCAGTCGCGAGGCAAGGTTGACCGGCGGTCCGAACACGTCTCCCATGCGCATGGTGACCGCTCCCGTCGCCATCCCGATCCGGACATCCGGCATCAGCGGGTCGCGGCCGATCAACTCCACGATGGCCTCGGCGGCTTCCACCGCGCTCACCGGATCGGCGTGCACGAACAGCACCGAGTCCCCGATGCTCTTGATCATCCGGCCACCGGTGCGGGCGATGGCGTCGGCGCAGCGGCTCTCGAACTGCTCGATCAAGTCGCCGGTGCGGGCCTCACCCAGCCGATTGGACAGCGCGGTGAAGCTGACGATGTCGGCGAAGCCGATGGTGAGCGTGGTGGTGTGCAGGGAGGATTCGGCGGCGCCCAGCGCTTCGACCCGCTCCACGGCGGCCGCCAGATGGCGCCGCCAGGCATAGAGCATCAGCTCCTCGAACGGGCGCTCCACCTCTTCGATCAGGCGTACGGCGGCACTCAATCGCGAGTTCGCGCCTTCTCCGGGGACGGCGAACTCTTCGAGCCCCACCAAGGTGGCCACCTGCCAGTCCGCGAGCCGAGCCATCGTCTGGCCCAACGCCCGGGTCAGCGCGACGGTGGTATCGAAGTCCAAGGCGCCGGTCTGGGTGCTCTCGATGACCGTGCGCAACGCCACCGCGTCGCTTTGGGTGTAGACGGGCTGCTCGCCGGCGTACTCGGCGAACCCGAGTGCCCGCCACAAGCGGCGGGCTTGCTCGAGGCTGGCGCCGGTGTCGGCAACCGCCTGCTCGGGGGTGAACATCGGCCGATCTCGCAAGATCGCCTCAATCAGATCCTCGGCAGTCAGATCCTCAGCAGTCAGATCCTCAGAAGCGGGCTCAGGTTCCGTCATGGTGACCGTGGAGGTCGTCGAGGATCGCGTTGATCTGCCGCTGCGCGTCCTCGACCTTGGGGATGTCGACCAAGCGCACCGTGCCGTTGGTGCTGGCGTCGCTGATGATCAACGTCCCGCAGCCGAGCATCCGGTCCAGCAACCCGTGCTCGAAGGCCACGTCGCTCACGCGCGCCAGCGGGATGTCGTGACCGCGTCGCGTCAGGACACCGTTGCGGGTGATCAGTCGACGCGAGGTCAAGGTGTAGGTCGAGTTCAGCCAACTCAGTAGCGGCGCCACGAAGAGCCAGATGATCGCGACCGCCGCAACGCCCCAGAGGATCCAGGTCGCGATACCGGCGGGGACGATCCCGGTCAGCCAACCGGCGGCGGCCAGGATCACCAGCAGCGCCAGGGATGGCCAGACCAGCGCCTTGGGGTGAGTACGGGTATCGACGATGACGCGTTCGCCGTCACCGAGTTGTTGAGGAGAGATCGCCACGGGCCGATCCTCTCACCGTGCCGGCCGCACGTGCACCACATCCCCGGCAGAGATTGCGCGCACCTGCCCGGCGACCTCGATCAACACTCGCCCCGCACCGTCGACGCCGACGGCCTCGCCGACCAATGCAGGCTCGGTGGGGAGTTCGACCCTGACGAGCTGCCCGATGGTCGCGCACCGGTCGAGATAAGCCGCGCGCCGGTCCTCAGGTCGCTGTGCCCGACGGTAGCCCTCGGCCAGCCGTTCCAGCAGTACGACGAGCAGCGCCGCCCGCTCGAAGCGCTCCCCCGTGGCCAGCCGGATCGAGGTTGCCGTCGCCACCGGCAGTTCCTCGGCAACCTGATCGACGTTGAGCCCGATCCCCAGCACCAGGGCCGGACCCTCGGGGGTCTCGACCCGCTCGTTGAGCAGCCCGGCGATCTTCTGGCCATCGACCAGCACGTCGTTGGGCCATTTGACTGCCACCCCACCCAGCCCGACCAGATCAAGAGTCTCGGCAACGGCCACCGCGGCCATCAACCCGATCCAGGGCCACTCGCCCGGCCCCAGGTTCGGACGCAGCACGACCGAGAGGGTCAGCCCGGCGCCGGGCGGACTCTCCCAGCGTCGGCTGAGCCGGCCCCGGCCCGAGTGCTGGGTGTGCGCGACCACCGTCAAGCCCTCCGCGGCGCTCGACCGGGCTTGCTCCGCGGCGACCCGGTTGGTGGAGTCGACGGAGTCCAGCAGGAGCAGCTCTCGGCCGATCCTGCCGTCGTAGCCACTCTCATCGGCCGCGCGAGCGCGCGCCACGCTCTCAAGTGTCAGGACCGCCCGGTGGGCGGTCGAATCCGGGCCGACAGTAGCCTCGCTCACGGCAGTAGATTGACACCCCAGATGCCAACCCGCACCCCGAGCGCCTCAAGGAGACGACCCGAGTGAGCACGCAACCGGCTGACGCAGCCTCCGGCCCCGACCTCTCGACCACCGCGGGCAAGCTCGCGGACCTTGAGGCACGCATCCACGCGGCGGTCGAAGCCCCAGCCGCGAAGGCCCAGGAGAAGCAGCACTCGAAGGGCCGGCTGACTGCCCGCGAGCGGATCGAGAAGCTCTTCGACGAGGGCAGTTTCGTCGAGCTCGATGAGTTCTCCAGGCACCGCTCCTCGGCGTTCGGCCTGGACAAGA
The DNA here is from genome assembly GCA_037046605.1 of Nocardioides sp. GTDB lineage: Bacteria > Actinomycetota > Actinomycetes > Propionibacteriales > Nocardioidaceae > Nocardioides. The sequence continues at coordinate 205,510 of JBAOHF010000023.1, read as the reverse complement.
AGCGTCCGTACGGCGATGGCGTAGTCACTGGCTACGGCACGGTCGACGGCCGCCAGGTCTGCGTCTTCTCCCAGGACTTCACCGTCTTCGGCGGGTCATTGGGCGAGGTCTACGGCGAGAAGATCACCAAGGTCATGGACCTGGCCATGAAGACCGGTTGCCCCATCGTCGGCATCAACGAGGGCGCGGGTGCGCGGATCCAGGAGGGCGTGGTCTCCCTCGGCCTCTACGGTGAGATCTTCAAGCGCAATGTGCATGCCTCCGGGGTGATCCCGCAGATCTCGATGATCATGGGCTCCTGTGCAGGCGGCCACGTCTACTCCCCCGCGGTCACCGACTTCACGGTCATGGTCGACGGCACCTCCAACATGTTCATCACCGGTCCCGACGTCATCAAGACAGTGACCGGCGAGGACGTCACCATGGAGGAGCTCGGCGGCGCGCGCACCCACAACACCAAGTCGGGCAACGCTCACTACATGGGCACCGACGAAGACGACGCCATCGACTACGTCAAGGCGTTGTTGTCCTACCTGCCCGCCAACAACCTCGACCCGGCACCCAGCTTCGACGAAGTTGCCGACCTCGCCGTCAGCGAGTTGGACCAAGCCCTGGACACGCTGATCCCCGACAGCCCCAACCAGCCTTACGACATGCACGACGTCATCACGGCCATCCTGGACGACGAGGACTTCCTGGAGGTCCAGTCGATGTTCGCGCCCAACATCGTGGTCGGGTTCGGTCGGCTGGAAGGGCATTCGGTCGGCATCGTGGCCAACAACCCGATGCAGTTCGCCGGGACGCTCGACATCGACGCCTCGGAGAAGGCGGCCCGCTTCGTTCGCTTCTGCGACGCCTTCAACATCCCGGTACTCACCTTCGTCGACGTGCCCGGCTTCCTCCCGGGAACCGACCAGGAGTGGGACGGCATCATCCGCCGCGGCGCCAAGTTGATCTACGCCTACGCCGAAGCAACCGTGCCGCTGGTCACCGTGATCACCCGCAAGGGCTATGGCGGGGCCTACGTCGTGATGGGGTCCAAGCATCTGGGCGCCGACATCAACTTGGCCTGGCCGACCGCCCAGATCGCGGTGATGGGCGCACAAGGCGCGGTCAACATTCTCTACCGCAAGGAGCTCGCTCATTCGGACAATGCCGACGCGATGCGAGCCGAGCTGGTCGCCGACTACGACGCGACTCTGGCCAACCCCTACCTGGCCGCCGACCGCGGCTACGTCGACGCCGTGATCGCACCGCACGAGACCCGCGCGGAGATCGTCAAGGCCCTCCGGCTGCTGCGCACCAAGCGGGCCTCGCTGCCGCCCAAGAAGCACGGGAACATTCCCCTGTGAGCGCCGCGGAAAGCCCCATCCTGCGGGTGGTCAACGCCGATGCCACCCCCGAGGAGATCGCCGCGATCGTGGCGGTCTTTGCCTCGCTCGGTGCGGCACCGGAGTCGACCTCGGCCTCTCGTCGTTCCGACTGGGCCGCACCGCACCGCATGCAACGTGCCACCGGTTGGGCAGGCCCTGGCGCCTGGCGCGCCAGCGGCCTGCCCCGCTGACCTGTTCAGCTCAGCTTGATCCGCTCAGCTTGATCCGCTCAGCGTGGTGCACACAGCGTTGGGGGCCTTGGGCAGCGGTGTCGGCCAGACCGAGAAGTTGGCCTTCCACGTGGTCACGGTGCCAGCCTTCGCCGAGATCGCTACAGCGCCGATCTGATTTCCATAGTCGACGTAGGGAACCGGGTTCATCGTGCTGCCTGCCCACAGATGCCCATCGAAGACCTTCGGGGTGGATCGATAGGGAGCTGGCGCGGCAGAAGGGGTCATCGGCCCGGTGAAGAAGTAGATCGTCCGCACCGTCATCCCGGTCCCGCCATGGATCACCAGGTCGGTAGGGACACCCGTGGCACTGAGAGTGCCGGTCGCTCGCGGGATGCCCGGGTCCCACGCGAGGGCGCAACTGAACGATTTCCGCGGTCGCCGCTTGTGCCGGCCCGGAGAACCCGAGCGACATGCCAAGAATCAGACCGAGATTGGCCCCCAGCACCCCGGTCCAACCGAGGATCGATTTCCATCCAGTGATGTGCATACAGAACTCCTTTCAGTGCCGCGACGGTATGTACGCGCGTCTCAACTCCTCATCAAGGCGGAGTCAGGGCTGACCCAAGTAAGTCGCGGCGCGTAGGCTCCCCCAGTGACTTCTGAGCGCCCAGTCGATGCCATTTCCGAACGTTACGTGGAGGAGTCGGCGGCCCTGGAGCCGCTGATGGCCACCTATCTCGGTATCGCCGGCTATGAGGACAAGCTCCCCGACCTGACCCCCGACGGGTTCGGGGCCAGAGAGCAGCTCACCCGCGACGCCCTGGCTGCGGCCAGTGCGGCGGAGCCGGTCGACGAGCGCGAGGCGGTCGCCCAGGCTGCCTTCCTGGAGCGGCTGGGGCTTGCGGTGGAGCAGGCCGAGGCCGGCATGTCGCGAAGCGAGGTGTCGGTGATCGGCAGCGGCATCCATGAGATTCGCGAGGCCTTCGACTTGATGGCCACCGAAACCGACCAGGACTGGGCCAACATCGACGCCAGGCTGGCCGCCATCCCCGAAGCGCTCACCGGCTACCGCGAGACGTTGCGCGAGGAAGCCGCAGCCCGTCGGGTCAGTGCCTCGCGCCAGTACGCCGAGGTGGCCGCCCAGGTGCGCCGGTGGACCGGCCAGGAGGGCCAGGGCGGCGACTTCTTCGCCGGGCTTGTGGGCGGCTCCGGGCGCAGCGGCGGGCTTGCCGGCGACTTGAGCCGCCATGCCGCCGCGGCCAGTGCGGCCTATGCGGAGTTCGGTCGCTTCCTCTCCGAGGAGATGGTCCCCCTGGGCCGGCAGAACGAAGCGTGTGGCCGCGAGCACTACGCGCTCGCCTCGCGCGGCTTCCTCGGTGCCACCATCGACCTCGATGAGACCTACGCCTGGGGTTGGGAAGAGCTCAAGCGGCTCACCGATGACATGGTCGCCACCTCCGGCCGGATCGTCGATACCGGCTCGACGGCCTCTGGGCTCGACCGGATCAACGAAGCGATCGCGACCCTGGATGCGGACCCGGCACGCACCATCCCCGGACGCGAGGCTTTCCGCGACTGGATGCAAGAACTAGCCGACACGACCATCGCCGACATGACCGATACGCACTTCGACATCCCCGAGCCGATCCGGCGGATCGAGTGCTGCCTGGCGCCCACCAACGACGGCGGCATCTACTACACCGGTCCTTCCGAGGACTTCACCCGCCCCGGGCGGATGTGGTGGTCGGTGCCGGACGGGATCGACAGCTTTAGTACCTGGCGCGAAGTCACCACCGTCTACCACGAGGGCGTCCCCGGTCATCACCTCCAGGTCGGGCAGACGACCTACCGTGCGGAGCTGCTCAACCGCTGGCAGCGATTAATGTGCTGGGTGAGCGGGCATGGCGAGGGCTGGGCGTTGTACGCCGAGCGACTGATGGACGACCTCGGCTACCTCGCTGATCCGGGGAACCGGCTGGGGATGCTGGCCGGGCAAGCCTTCCGGGCGGCTCGAGTGGTCGTCGACATCGGGATGCACCTGGAGAAGGAGATCCCGGCCGACAACCCGTTCGGCTTCCACCCCGGCGAGCGGTTCACCCCGGCGCTCGGACTCGAGTTCATGCGGATCCACGGGCGGATGGATGACCCGACGATCGTGTTCGAGGTCAACCGGTACCTCGGCTGGCCGGGCCAGGCCCCGTCGTACAAGGTGGGGGAGCGGATCTGGCTACAGGCTCGCGACGAGGCGAAGGCGCGACACGGGTCGGCGTTCGATCTCAAGCAGTTCCACACCGACGCCCTCAACCTCGGCTCGCTCGGCTTGGACCCGCTGCGCGACGCGCTGGCCCGTTTGTGATTGGCCCGTTTGTGAGTGACCCGCTTGTGAGGCTGATCCTTGCCTCCGCGTCACCCGCGCGGCTGGCCACCTTGCAGCGCGCGGGCGTCGAGCCGGTCGTGATCGTGTCGGGCGTCGATGAGGACCAAGTCGATGGGCTCCCGCCGGCCGAACTCGCCCTACAGCTCGCCGAGTTGAAGTGCGCCGCGGTGGCCGGACTGCCCGATCTGGCAGGTCGCGCCGCGGGGGCAGACCTGGTGCTGGGGTGCGACTCGGTCTTCGAACTCGATGGACAAGCCCTCGGGAAGCCGAGCGACGCCGCGGATGCGCTGGCCCGGCATCGCGAGATGACCGGGAGGTCGGGCGTGCTCCACACCGGGCATGCGCTGACCGACCTCGCGACTGGTCGCGTGGTGGCGGCCGTCGCCTCCACCACGGTGCACTTCGCGGATTTCAGCGAGGAAGAGAGCCAGGCCTACATCGCCACCGGCGAACCGCTGTGGGTAGCCGGCGCCTTCACCATCGATGGCTTGGGCGGCGCCTTCGTCAAGGGCATCGAGGGCGATCACCACAACGTGGTCGGGGTCAGCCTGCCGCTGCTGCGCGAGCTCTTGGCCGAACTCGGGCACTCCTGGACCGACCTCTGGGAGCCGGCCCGGCGCTAGCCTCCGCTGTGCGCGTGCCCTCCTCCGTGACCCATGCCCGCACCGCCTGCCGGGAAAGCCGACATTGCCTCGGGATCGAGTTGCCCACCATTGGCCGCAGCAGCCTCGAACATCGGGAGATGCGCATCCTGCGAAGCCGCACGCAGGTGCGAGAAGATCATCGTCAATTGAGCGTCGTCCGCGGCTTGAGTGGTGAGCTCGTCGTACATCGCGATGTTGAGCTTCTCGCCCTCCGCCCACGCCTGCGCCGCGGAAACCAGGTTGTCGGGAGCAGGCACGGCGCCGAGATAGGGGTTCGCCGGCACCTCGACACCGGCGCTGCGCAAGTAACTGGCGAGTCGGGCGGCATGCCGCTCTTCAGCGCTCAGAATCGAGACGTAGGGCTCGACTGGCCCGAACTTGTCGATCACCGCGTCATACATGGCGGCGGCCATGTACTCCCCGTCCTCCCCCATGAGCGCCTCCCAGGCGGCCGCGTCGGCGATGCCCGGCTCCGGTGCGCCTTCGGTGGGTACGGCGACGGGGCTGCTGGCGACGGGGCTGCTGGCGACGGGGCTGCTCGCGACGGGTTCGGCACTCGTCGAATCGGTCGAGGCCGAACACCCAGCGACCAACCCCAGGACCAGGACCGCCACACCTGCGGCCAACCCGCGGCGGGTAGACATTCGGAATCGCCTAATGGAACCAGTCTTGGTCATTGTGTCCTCCTGATACGGGAAGCGGGTCTTTACTCACCTGCATTCAGAAGATACCCCCCGGGGTATTTTCGCCAGAGCCATCAGTCCCGTGTGTAAAAGAGCGCCGAATCCTCTGCCCGCACGACCCACACCCACGGACACATCCCACGAACGGACCCGCCGATCACCCAGACGGGCCACCCGCGAGTGCCCACCCGGCTGAATTGCGCGGCTTTCCCGGCGCGGAGAACGACTTCGAAACAGGATGTCTATACCGGTCCCGGGGGATTACTGCGTCATGACTTCTCGGGCTCGGCAGTCAACGAGTTCGGGCGCTCAAGCGCGCCCACCAACACCTGTAGGAGTCCCCCCATGAACAAGTCCACCAAGGGCGCGCTCGCGGCCGCGGTCGCCGGCGTCCTGCTTCTCGGCGGCGGCGGCACCCTCGCCTACTGGAACGCCACCGCCCCCGGCACCGGCGTTTCGGTGACCGCGGGCGAACTGAAGATCGCCAACAACGATTGCCAGACCGCCGACTGGGTCTTCGACGGCAGCGAAGTGACCGCGGACAAGGTCTACGCCGCCGGCGACCTGCTCGTCCCAGGCGACGTGCTGACCAAGACCTGCTCCTTCGACATCACCGCGACCGGAGAGCATCTGCGAGCCTCCCTGGCGGTCACCAACCCGACCCTGAGCGGCGCCCTCGCCTCGGCCCTGACCGTGGACTCGACCTTCGAGATCGGCGGCGCCACGGTTCCCAGCGAGATCACCGAGGCCAACAACGGGAACACCGTGGACGCAGTGATCACGCTGACCTTCCTCGGCGCCTCGGGCAACACCACCCAGGCGCTGGCCGGGACGCTGAGCGACTTCAACATCGCCCTCACCCAGGTCCACAACTGAGCCCAGGTCCACAACGACCTACCGGCTACTGAGCTGAACACTCGATGACTCGTACAGGTGCGGGCGCAGCCCGGGCCGGCGGAGCTTTCCGCTGGCTCGGGCTCTGCCTTGCGTGGACGGTCATCGTCAGTGCGCTCGCAGCAATCACCGCCGCCGTGCTGATCCCCAGGATCGGCGGGGCCACGCCGTACACCGTGTTGACCGGTTCGATGCAGCCGAATTACCCCCCGGGAACCCTGGTGGTGGTCAAGCCGGTCGCTGCCGAGGACATCGGCGTCGGCTCGGTGATCACCTACCAACTGAAGTCCGGCGAACCCGCGGTCGTGACCCACCGGGTCGTGACCGTGACCCAAGCCGACGGGCAGCCGGCCTTCCAGACCCAGGGCGACGCCAACAACGCGGTCGACCCCGACTGGGTGGCTCCGGTCCAGATCCGCGGAAAGCTCTGGTACGCCGTGCCCTACCTCGGCTACCTGAACACCATGATCGAGCCCAGCCAGCGACAGCAGGCGGGCTACGTCGTCGCCGGGCTGCTGGTGGCCTACGCCGCCTCCATGTTCGCCGGCGCCGCGCGCGACCGGCGGCCGCGACCGCGGCATGCCGCAGCCAGGAAGGAGGTCCGCACGTGAAGCAACGACTGATCTGCCTCGTACTGGCCTGCCTCTTCCTGGGGCTCGGATCCTCGGCATGGGCGGCCCCTGAGATCGGCTTGAGCAATGACGGCGTCAACTTCGGCCCGGCTCTGGCCCAGCCGATCTTCGACCCGCAGTTGCGGTGGGTCCCCGGCGATGCGCACACCGGCTCCTTCTACGTCCGCAACCAAGGGCCGTCTCGAGCCCTGATGACGATCGTGGCTCGCAGCCGCAACGGCGATCGACTCTTCACCGGCAACGACATCACGCTGCGCGCCCGAGTGGCCGGCGGCGCATGGTTCACCCTCAACGACGGGGTCACCTCCGCCGACCTGACCGAGGCCGGTATCCCGCGCGGCCAGGTGGTCCGGGTGGACGTGAACGCGAGGTTCTTGTTCGCCTCCCCCAACGCCACCCAGTTGCGGCCGCTGCGGGCCGTCTTCGAGGTGTCGTTGCGCCAGGACCCGACCGACCGGGCGCACCACGGCCAAGGCGGGTTGCCCAGCACGGGCGGACCGCGTCTGTGGGTGTTGTTCGCCGGGAGTGCGGCGCTGGGGCTCGGGCTCGCCCTGGTCCGCAGTCGTCGTACCGAGGAGCAGGAGGCCGCAGATGTGGCGTTCTGACGTCTCCGAGCGCACGACGACGACCTCGAAGCGCCGCCGGGTCTCGCGACTCGACGCGGTGCGGGCCATCGCCGCGCTAGGCCTCGCCCTCGGCTTGGGAGCGACCGGCAGCTTCGCCTACTGGAGCGATCACGCCCGCGGCACGGGCGGCACCTTCACCGCGGGTCAACTGGACGTGGTCGTCAACGGTGAGCTCGCCACCTTGGCCAACCTCGACGGCACCTGGTCCGAGGCCAGCTACCGAGTCGACGACCTGCTTCCCGGAGAGTCTCGCGCCTTCATGGTCACCGCCTCCAACACCGGATCCGGGGATATCCCCTTCGACCTCCGGATGGACGCCTACGCCACCGGAGCCCTCGCACCAGCCTTGCGCTTCGCGTTCTACTCCGGCGGCGCGGCCACCAACAGTGACCCCGCGACCAACGTCTCCGCCACGACGTACCGGACCGGGAGTTGCAGCGGAACCCAGCTCATCGGTCCCCTGGTCACCTTGGGAGCATCGGCTGCCTCCCCGACCACGATCATCGGAACCAAGCTGGACACCCCGGTCGGCACCTCGCGTGCCTACTGCGTGCGCGTCACCCTGGACAACACCGCGACCACCTGGAACGACGCGAGCAAGCAAGGCGCGCAAGGGGTGCTGACGATGGTCTTCCGCGGCACTCAGAAGGGTCAGCTGTGAGGATCTCCGACACTCTCTGGCCGCGGCTGCGCTCCGCGGTTCTGACCCTCGGCGCCCTGCTCGGCGCGGTCTGCGCGCTCTGGACGCTGGCCGTCGCGGTGACCGGCGTCAAGCCGCTGGTGCTGCTGAGCGGATCGATGTCACCGGCACTGAACACCGGCGATCTGGCATTCGCGCGCACCGTGCCCGCAGCCGACTTGAAGGTGGGCGACATCGTCAGCGTGCCGACCGTCGACGGTGTGCGCGTCACCCATCGGGTCGCCTCGATCGCCGCCGGGGGGCAGGTGCGGGTCCTCCGCTTGAAGGGTGACGCCAACGCGAGCATCGACGACCAGCCCTACGAGGTCTCCTCGGCCGACCGGGTGGTCGCCCGGGTGCCGAAGGCAGGGTACGTCGTCGGTTTCCTCGGATCTCGCTGGGGCGTCGGGCTCTCGCTGGCACTGATCGCCAGCTGCTTGGCGCTCGCCTTCGGACCGCTGCTCACCCGTCGTACGTCGGGCATGGGCGCGGCACCCGGAATCGTCGCCGCATCGGTGGTCGGGATCGCGACTCTGGCGGCGGTCGGGGCCACGCTGGCGCCCGCCCGCACCTCGCTGGCCTACTACAGCGACACGCCTAAGGTCCGTACGCTCGACACCGCCTCGGGCAAGGGGATCGGCGCGGCACCGTGGCTGGCGTGCGACCGGGTCGGTTCGCTGCCCGGCTCGGGCGCGTGGGCCTACTACGACCTCGACGAGACCAGCGGGACCACTGCGACCAGCGCGACCGGCAGCAACAACGGCACCTACCTGGGCGTCGCCGGCACCATCAACGGCACCAACCGGACCTACGTCCGCTCCCAGCCGCATGCCTGCCAGTTCCGGGATACGGGCACCTCGGTTCTCTTCAACCCGAGCAACCCCGGCGCCCTGCAGCCCGGCATGGTGATCAGCCCCAACGCCTGGGGCACCGGCGCCAATCAATGGAACGACTTCACCGTGTCGGTGTGGTTCAAGACACGGAGCACGGGCAACACGACCGGCCCCCTGATCGTCATGAAGAACACCTCCAACGGCACCATCGGCACCCAGGGCGACCGCAGGTTGTGGATGGCCCAGAACGGCCGCGTCAGTTTCGGCGTGCAGACCAACACCGCCAATTACCTGACCACCGCCGGCCGGTACGACGACGGCAACTGGCACCTGGCAACGGGGGTCTTGTCCTCTACCGCCGGGTTGAGCCTCTACCTCGACGGTGTCCTGCAGGCCATCCCGACCACGAACACCGGCGCCGCCGCGTCGTCGATCCGCAGTGGTTTCCAATACACCGGCGGCGTGGCCTACTGGTCGGTCGCGCGCGGGGACCGATGGGACTCCAGCGCCCGGTATTGGGACGACGGGTGGATCGACGAGGTCGGCATCTGGAAGCGGGCACTCACCGCGACCGAGGTGCGCGACATCTACCGCTCGTCGATCGGCTGAGCCTCGGCAGCCCACATCCGAGACTGCGGCGTCCGCCTCACTCGACCGGCAGGCCCAAGCCGCGCGCGATCACGATCCGCTGCACCTCCGAGGTGCCTTCGCCGATCTCGAGCACCTTGGCATCGCGGTAGAACCGCGCGACCGGGTATTCCTCCATGAAGCCGTAGCCGCCGAAGACCTGGGTCGCGATCCGGGTCGCGGTGACCGCCGACTCGGTGGCGTAGAGCTTGGCCACGGCGGCGGCTTGCTTGAAGGCTGCGCTCGGAGCACCGGCTCGACCATTCCCCGGGGCGTCCTTCAAGGCGGCCGCCTGATAGGTGAGCGCGCGGGCCGCGCGGAGCATCACTTCCAGGTCGGCGATCTGGAAGGCCACGCCTTGCTTTCGGCCAATTGGGGCGCCGAAGCTTCGCCGCTCCAAGGAGTACGCCGTGGTGAGGTCGACCATCGCCTGGAGGCAGCCGACCGCCAGCGCCGCGATGGCGACCCGGCCGTCGTCGAGGGTGGCCAGGAACTGGGCGAAACCGCGGCCCCGATCCCCCAACAGATTCTCCTCGGGAACCCGGGCATCGGCGAAGGTCAGCGGATGGGTGTCGGAGGCATGCCAGCCCAACTTGTCGTAGCTCGGCCCCGCGGTGAAGCCGGGGGTGCCGGTCGGCACGATGATCGTGGAGATCTCGGCCTTGCCGTCGGCGGTGGTCGCAGCCGTGCGCGCCGTCACCGTCACCAACGAGGTGATCGAGGAGCCGGAGTTGGTGATGAACTGCTTGGCCCCGTTGATCACCCACTCCCCGTCGACCAGGTCGGCACGGGTCTGGGTGGCCCCGGCATCGGAGCCTGCTTCGGGTTCGGTCAAGCCGAAGCCGGCGATCCGGCGGCCGGCCACCAGATCGGGGAGCCACTGTTGTTTCTGGGCATCGGTGCCGTAGGTGAGGATCGGGTTGATGCCCAAGCCCACCGCGGCTTCCAAGGTGATGCCGAGGGATTGATCGACGCGGCCGATCTCCTCGATGGCGATGCACAAGCTGGTCAGGTCGCCACCCGCGCCGCCGTACTCCTCCGGCGCGGTCAGCCCGAAGAGGCCCAACTCCCCCATCTTCTGCACGGTCTCGATGGGGAAGTGGTGGTCTCGATCCCACGCTGCGGCGTACGGCGCGATCTCCGCGGCGGCGAACTCGCGGACGACTGCGCGGAAGGCAACGTATTCCGGGCTCAGCTCCAAGGACATGAGTGCACGATACCCAGGCAGGTTAATGACGGTTAACCAACCGCCGCGCGATACATTGCAGCCGGGCTTGCGCCTGCGGGCGCACAGAGAGTTCGCGACCGACCCGTTTCGGCCGCCGAGTGAGAGGAAGCGAGCCGAGTGGCCTCGAAGCTGCAGAAGGTGTTGGTCGCCAACCGAGGAGAGATCGCCGTCCGGGTGATGCGCGCCTGCCGTGACGCCGGGATCGGATCGGTCGCGGTCTACGCCGACCCGGATCGCGACGCCCAATTCGTTCGGCTGGCCGACGAGGCCTACGCCCTCGGCGGCAGCACGCCCGCGGAGACCTACCTCGACATCGCCAAGATCCTCGACATCGCAGCGCGCTCCGGTGCCGACTCGGTGCACCCGGGCTACGGCTTCCTCGCCGAGAACGCCTCCTTCGCGCAGGCGGTCATCGATGCCGGGCTGATCTGGATCGGCCCGCCGCCGGCCGCGATCGAGAAACTCGGCGACAAGGTCCAGGCCCGACACATCGCCCAGAAGGTGGGCGCCCCTCAGGTCGAGGGCACCGAGAATCCGGTCGAGGACGCCGCCGAGGTCGTCGAGTTCGCCCGCACCCATGGGTTGCCGATCGCGATCAAGGCCGCGTTCGGCGGCGGTGGCCGCGGCCTCAAGGTCGCCCGCACCTTGGAAGAAGTGCCCGACCTCTATGACTCCGCTGTGCGAGAAGCGGTTACCGCCTTCGGGCGCGGCGAGTGCTTCGTGGAGCGCTACCTCGACCACCCGCGGCACGTCGAGACCCAGTGCCTGGCCGACCAGCACGGCAACGTCGTCGTGGTCTCCACGCGTGACTGCTCCCTGCAGCGCCGTCACCAGAAGCTGGTCGAGGAGGCGCCCGCGCCGTACCTCAGCGACGAGCAGATGCACCGGCTCTATGCCTCCTCCAAGGCGATCCTGAAGGAAGCCGGCTACGTCGGCGCGGGCACGTGTGAGTTCCTGGTCGGCAAGGACGGCACCATCTCCTTCCTCGAGGTCAACACTCGGCTCCAGGTCGAGCACCCGGTCTCCGAAGAGGTCACCGGGCTGGATCTGGTGCGCGAGATGTTCCGGATCGCCGCTGGTGAGGAACTGGGCTACGACGATCCCGAAGTGGTCGGCCACTCCATCGAGTTCCGGATCAACGCCGAGGACGCCGGCCGCGGATTCATGCCCGCTCCGGGCACGCTGTCGGTGTGGAAGCCCCCGAGCGGGCCGGGCGTCCGGGTCGACGGTGGGTACGACGTCGGCGAGACGATCCCGGGCTCCTTCGACTCGCTGGTCGCCAAGCTGGTCGTGACCGGTCGCGACCGCACCCAGGCGCTGGAGCGCTCGCGGCGAGCGTTGGCCGAGTTCGAGGTGGACGGGATGCCGACGGTGGTGCCGTTCCACCGGGTGATCGTCAGCGAGCCGGCATTCGTCGGCACCGAGGACGGCTTCGGAATCTTCACCAACTGGATCGAGACCGAGTTCGACAACCAGATCGCACCCTACGGAGGCGACACCGCCGAGGGCGCTGAGCCCGAGGAGCGGCAGCGAGTGACCGTCGAGGTCGGCGGCCGCCGCCTCGAAGTCGTGCTCCCCGGCGGACTCGGTGGCATCGCGGTCGCCGGTGGCGGTACGGGCGGGGCCAAGAAGCCGAAGCGGTCGGCCGGCAAGAAGGCCGGGGCTGCGGTCAGCGGCGACGCGGTGACCAGCCCGATGCAGGGCACCATCGTCAAGGTCGCGGTCGCCGAGGGCGACACCGTGGCCGAGGGCGACACGGTCGTCGTACTCGAGGCCATGAAGATGGAGCAGCCGCTGAAGGCCCACAAGGCCGGTGTCGTCACCGGCTTGGCCGCCGAGATCGGCGCCACGGTGGGCAACGGCGCCGTCATCTGCGAACTCAAGGACTCCTGAGCTCCTCGGGGTAGGCGATCTCGACGACGTCGATCGTCTGCGGGAAGTCCTTGCGATTCCCGGTGATGAAGCGATCCGCGCCAGCGACGACGGCCGTGGCGAGATGGACCGCGTCAGCCGTGCGAAGGCCGTAGCGGACGCCGAGCACGGTCGCCACGTCGACCAGGTGCCGATCCACCGGAATCAGGTCGAGCCGCTTCAGGAGGCCAGCCAGGTGTGCTTCTTCGGCGTGCCAACCCATCCGCCGTGGCTTGATCAGAACCTCCGAGACCAACAACACCGAGCCCACCCCGGCGGGGTGCCCTGATTCGGCCGCTTGGTCGAGCAGTGCTCTTACCCCACGACCGGGCTCATGATCGGGCGTAGCGGCAAAGATCAGCACGTCGGCGTCGAAGGCGTCCATCAGCGGGCAGCGCGCCCCGTGCGCAGGTCCGACAGCAGCGCGGCGGCCCGATCCTCATCGAGGCCACCAACGGATCCTGGCGCGGGCTCGGCGGCCTCGAATTCGGCCCGGAACCGCGATGCCTCCTCGAAAACCCAGTCGACCCGCGGCCGCAGCCGATCGGGTCGCACCAGCACTGCTACGGGTTCGCCGTGACGGGTGATCGTGATCTCCTCTCCGGCGCTGACGCGATCGAGCACGGCGGCCAGTTCGGCTCGGGCCTGGGAGAAGGACATCGTCATCACCCAACGAGTGTACCCCTCTGTACCGAGGCGTACACATAACTGGATCCCGCGATGTGAGTGGCCGGGGTGGGCAGGGCCGACTGCGCGGGGCAAGATGTGCGCATGGCACGCATCGGCAACCTCTACGGTCCTGACTTCACCTTCCTCGGCGTACCCGCCGGGGACCTCGACGAACCGGAGTCGTACGCCGACGCGGACGTGGTCATCTTGGGTGCCCCCTTCGACGGCGGCACGTCCTACCGATCCGGGGCGCGCTTCGGCCCCCAGGCGATCCGGGGCACCGACTACCTCCCCCACGACGGCTCGCGGCCGTCGCTGGCGTTGCGCACCGACGCGCTTCAGGACCTGAAGATCGTCGACGTCGGCGACCTCGAGCTCTACTCCGGCGACATCGAGAAGTCGCTCGGCCAGATTCGCGAGGCGGTCGCGACCATCTCGCGCTCGGGCGCCATCCCGGTGATCCTCGGCGGCGACCACTCGGTCACCTACTCCGATGCCTCCGGCGTCGCCGACGTGCTCGGCCAAGGCCGGGTGTCGCTGATCCACTTCGACGCGCACGCCGACACCGGCGACATCGAATTCGGCTCACTGTGGGGTCACGGGCAGCCGATGCGCCGGCTGATCGAGGCGGGCGCGGTGCGCGGCGACCGATTCCTGCAGCTCGGACTGCGCGGCTACTGGCCGGGCCCGGAGACGCTGGACTGGATGGCCGGGCAGCGGATGCGCTCCTTCGAGATGACCGAGATCACCCACCGCGGGTTCACCGAGTGTCTCGACGAGGCATTCACCATCGCCACCGATGACTGCGACGGCGTCTTCTTGTCCGTCGACATCGACGTCTGCGACCCCGGGCACGCCCCCGGCACGGGCACCCCGGAGCCGGGCGGACTGAGCGCGCGGCAGCTGCTCGACGCCGTACGCCGGATCTGCCTCGAGCTGCCGGTGGTCGGCGTGGACGTCGTCGAGGTTTCGCCGCCCTATGACCATGCCGACATCACCGCAGCCCTCGGCAACCGCGTCGTCCTGGAGGCCTTGTCGGCGATCGCTCGCCGCCGCTACGACGCAGAGCATGGCACCGCCTGGGACCCGCTGAAGCCGCTGCTGTCCGATCGCGTCGCCCCCATCCCCGAGGGCGAGATGCGCGGTCACCACCACCACTGATCCCACGGCACCTTTTGGGAAACGGCGGCCGACCCTGGTATCCGTAGGGGTGTGACCAGTGGGCCGGCTCGGGCCCCAAGTCCCGGTTGCGCTGACCGAGCCCGGTAACGGGCAAGAAGCCAGATCGAGGGGAATCGGGCATGTCACTCTTCCGACGGTCGGTCTCGGGTACGACTACCGCTGCCACCATTTTCATCGCGCTGACGATCGCTCTCGCGACCGCCAGCCCGGCATCCGCCGCTGAGTGGCGGCCTGCCACCAAGCGCTGCACCATCAACGACGCTCGCCTCGACGAGATCAGCGGCATGTCTCGGTCGACGTACCCCCGCAAACTGCGGTGGGTGCACAACGACTCCGGCGACTCCGCACGATTCTTCGCGGTGAGCAAGACCTGCCGGGTCCGTGCCGAGTTCCAGGTCGGGGTGCCCGAGGCCGTCGACTGGGAGGACATGGCGGCCGGCCCCGATCACACCTTGTGGTTCGGCGACATCGGCGACAACGGCGCGGATCGGCAGACCATCTCGGTGGTCAGGGTCAAGGAGCCCCGCGTGATCTCCAGCCGCAGGGTCAAGGCCACCGTCTTCCGGCTCGCCTACCCCAACGGCCCCCGCAACGCCGAGGGCCTGATGGTCCAGCCACGCTCTGGCCGGGTCTTCGTCGTAACCAAGAGCAAGGTCGACAAGGGCGCCGCCATCTATCGCGCACCCAAGGTGCTGAGCGCGACCAGAGTCAACGTGATGAACAAGGTCATGTCGGGAGCACCCCGCGGACTCAGCTCGGCCGATTGGAGGCCGGGAGGCAAGGGCTTCTTCCTCGGCGGCTACAACGGCATCTGGGTCTACGACTCCTTCGCCTCCGCGCCGAAGGTCGTGTCATTCGACGCAGCCGTCGACTTCATCGAAGCCGTCGCCTGGACTCGCAGCGGCACCGCGGTCTCGCTCACCGGCGAGGGCGTGGGAAAGCCGCTCTGGCTCATGCGGCGGCGTTGACGGGCTCCATCCCGGGCGCTCCCGAGCCTCGACCGCATGTCGGTTAGCCACCGGGCGCGAGGCCGCCGACGACTAGCCTGAGCGGCATGTTTTCCAAGGTGTTGGTGGCCAACCGCGGTGAGATCGCGATCCGCGCGCTCCGAGCCTCCTACGAGGTGGGCGCGAAGACCGTCGCCGTCTTCCCGTACGAGGATCGCTGGTCCGAGCACCGACTGAAGGCCGACGAGGCCTACCTCATCGGCGAGCGTGGTCACCCGGTGCGCGCCTACCTCGACCCGCAGGCCATTGTCGAGGTCGCCAAGCAGGCTGGCGCCGACGCGGTCTACCCCGGCTACGGCTTCCTCTCGGAGAACCCCGCCCTCGCTCAGGCGTGCGCCGAGGCCGGCATCACCTTCATCGGCCCGAGCGCCGACATTCTCAAGCTCACCGGCAACAAGGCGCGCGCGATCGCGGCGGCCAAGGCTGCCGGCGTACCCACGCTCGCCAGTGTCGATCCCTCCACCGACGTCGAGGAGTTGTACGCCGCCGCACAGGCGCTGCCCTACCCACTGTTCGTCAAGGCGGTCGCCGGTGGCGGCGGCCGTGGCATGCGTCGCGTCGATGAGCCCGAATCGCTGCGCGAGGCGATCGAGACGTGCATGCGCGAGGCGGAGGGCGCGTTCGGCGACCCGACCGTCTTCATCGAGCAGGCCGTCGTCGATCCGCGCCACATCGAGGTACAGATCCTGGCCGATGCCACCGGTGAGGTGATCCATCTCTTCGAACGCGATTGCTCGGTACAGCGGCGCCATCAGAAGGTCGTCGAGATCGCCCCGGCTCCCAACCTCGACCCAGAGCTCCGCGATCGCATCTGCGCTGATGCGGTGCGGTTCGCCCGCGAGATCGGCTACTGCAACGCCGGCACCGTCGAGTTCCTGCTCGATCCCCACGGCAACTACGTGTTCATCGAGATGAACCCCCGTATCCAGGTCGAGCACACCGTGACCGAGGAGGTCACCGACGTCGATCTGGTGCAGTCGCAACTGCGCATCGCCTCGGGCGAGACCCTGGCCGATCTCGGCTTGTCTCAAGATCGGGTCGTGCTTCGCGGCGCCGCGCTGCAGTGCCGGATCACCACCGAGGATCCCGCCAACGGATTCCGGCCCGACACCGGCAAGATCACGACGTACCGCTCCCCCGGCGGTGCGGGCATCCGCCTCGACGGCGGCACCACCTACACCGGCGCCGAGATCAGCCCGCACTTCGACTCGATGCTGGCCAAGCTCACCTGCCGCGGCCGCACCTTCGACAAGGCCGTCGAGCGGGCTCGCCGAGCCGTGGCTGAATTCCGCATCCGCGGCGTCTCCACCAACATCGCCTTCCTGCAGGCCGTCCTCGACGACCCCGACTTCGTGGCGGGCAACATCACCACGTCGTTCATCGAGACGCACCCGCAACTGCTCACCGCGCGCGCGTCCGGCGACCGCGGCACCAAGCTGCTGAACTACCTTGCCGACGTCACCGTGAACCAGCCGCATGGCCCGGCCCCGATCAGCATCGACCCCCGCGACAAGCTGCCCACGCTTCCGTCCGGCAAGCCACCGGCCGGCACCCGTCAGCTGCTGCTCGAGGTCGGCCCCGAGGAGTTCGCCCGGCAGTTGCGCGCCGCCAAGTTCGTCGCGGTCACCGACACCACCTTCCGCGACGCTCATCAGAGCCTGCTCGCGACCCGGGTCCGCACTCGCGATCTGCTCGCCGTCGCCGGGCACGTCTCGCACCTGACGCCACAGCTGTGGTCGCTGGAGGCGTGGGGTGGAGCGACCTACGACGTGGCATTGCGCTTCCTCGCCGAGGACCCGTGGGACCGGCTGGCAGCACTGCGTGAGGCGGTCCCCAACATCTGCCTGCAGATGCTGCTGCGCGGGCGCAACACCGTCGGCTACACGCCGTACCCCACCGAGGTCACCGACGCCTTCGTCAACGAAGCCGCCGCAACCGGCCTCGACGTCTTCCGGATCTTCGACGCTCTCAACGATGTCTCGCAGATGCGCCCGGCGATCGACGCGGTGCGGGGCACCGGGACGGCCGTCGCCGAAGTCGCACTCTGCTACACCGGCGACCTCTCCAACCCCGGCGAGAAGCTCTACACGCTGGACTACTACCTGCGTCTGGCCGAGAAGATCGTCGACGCCGGCGCTCATGTGCTCGCCATCAAGGACATGGCCGGGCTCCTGCGCGCGCCTGCGGCGCGCACGCTGGTGAGCGCGCTGCGCGAGCGGTTCGACCTGCCGGTGCACCTGCACACCCACGACACTCCGGGTGGCCAGCTCGCCACGCTGCTGGCGGCAATCGATGCGGGCGTGGACGCGGTCGACGCGGCGACCGCCTCGATGGCGGGCACGACGTCGCAGCCGGCGCTGTCTGCGTTGGTCTCGGCGACCGACCACTCCGACCGCGAGACCAGCCTCTCCTTGGAAGCGGTCTGCTCGCTGGAGCCCTACTGGGAGGCGACCCGGCGGGTCTACGCACCCTTCGAGTCGGGGCTGCCCGCGCCAACGGGGCGGGTCTACACCCATGAGATCCCCGGCGGCCAGCTCTCCAACCTGCGCCAGCAGGCGATCGCGCTCGGGCTCGGGGAGAAGTTCGAGCAGATCGAAGACATGTACGCCGCGGCCAACGACATCCTCGGCAACATCGTCAAGGTGACCCCGTCCTCGAAGGTGGTCGGCGATCTGGCGCTGCATCTGGTGGCTGTGGGCGCGGACCCGAAGGAGTTCGCCGAGGAGCCGGGCCGCTTCGACATCCCCGACTCGGTGATCGGTTTCCTCAGCGGCGAGCTCGGCGATCCGCCCGGCGGCTGGCCCGAGCCCTTCCGCACCAAGGCGCTGGCCGGCCGGCAGACCAAACGCGAGCTGCCCACCTTGACCGAGGACCAGTCGGCGGCGTTGGCCGGTGACGCCGCGACCGGATTGCCGGCTCGGCGGCGGATGCTCAACGAGTTGCTCTTCCCCGGCCCGACGCGCGACTTCAACGAGGCTCGGTCGACGTACGGTGACATCTCGGTGCTGCCGACGTTGGACTACCTCTACGGCCTGGCCCCGGGCAGCGAGCACATCGTCACCCTCGGCAAGGGCAAGACGATCATCTTCGGCATGGAGGCGATCAGCGAGCCCGACGAGCGCGGCTACCGCTCCGTGATGGCCACCATCAACGGGCAGCTCCGCCCGATCTCGGTGCGTGACCGCTCGGTCGCCACTGTGGTGGCGGCCGCAGAGAAGGCCGATCCCAACCGTCCCGGCCACATCGCCGCGCCGTTCCAGGGCGCAGTGACCGTGACCGTGTCCGTTGGCGACGAGGTAGCCGCTGGAGATGTGGTCGCGACCATCGAGGCGATGAAGATGGAAGCCTCGATCACCACCCCCGTCGCCGGCACCGTCGAGCGCATCGCCCTGACCGGCACCCAGTCCGTCGAAGGCGGCGACCTGGTGCTGGTCCTGGGTAGCTGACCCGTCGTAGGCACTAGAAGGGTGGGGCCGCCCGCGCTGCCGCATTGGCAGGCGAGGTCTGCGGTGGTGGCGCCGGAGCAGGTAGGGCAACCAGGCGGTGGCGCCAGGCGGGTCGGGTGGACGGAAGTTCGCGCCGGGTCGGTGGAGGAGCTCCACCGAGCGCGACCGTGTCGTCGCCGGCGCGGAGGTACCGCTCTCCTCCGGGAGCGGTCCATACGTAACGTCCTGGACGCAACGGGGTGTAGCTCCACCCGAAATGTGTCTTGTGGCGGTGATGCCGGCGACACAGCGGAGCAAGGTTGCTCATCCCGGTCGTACCACCCATCCCGGATGGGGTGATGTGGTCGGCGTCGGTGCCTTGCCGATCTGTGGGGGGCCGCGCCCGACGGGCGCACCAGGGGAAGACGCAGTGCTGATCTCGCAGATAGAGCCGCTCGACCATGCGGTCGGGCACCTGGTGCCCGGCACTCGATTCGTCCTGGTTGAGGTCGATCACCGGTTTCACGATCACCCGAGCCCCAGGAGCTTCGAGCCAACGTTGCAGCGCGTCGGCGGTCACTAGCCCGCCCCGACGGTTCCCAACCTGCAGCGTCGCCAGTCCAGCCTCGGGGTGCGCCTCGGCGGGCCGGTAGTGCAGGTAGATCTGAATTGCCGGTCGCGGAGCCGTTGTCACGGTGCCACCGTCGGCACGCTCGCCCATCAAGGGCATTGCCAGATGAGCGCGAGCGATCTCGCCCACGGCCCAGGCCCGGCGCAGCTCGAGGTCAGCTTCCACCCCCTCGCGCGCCAGGTGCTCGGCCATCCGACTCACCGCGCGATCGAAATCGGTCGCGTCGGCGGCCTGCAGGTGAAGCTCCACGCCAACCGTGCCGCCGATCCCGACGACCGGGTCGATCCGCACCCCGAGGTGTTCGGCCTCGGCCAGCTCCAGGTCTTGGACCTCGCCCACCTCGAACCGCGCCCGCGCATCCGCGACCACCCGCTCGATCGTCAACGGGCCGCACGAGTGCGCCACCGCAGCCAGCTCTTCATCCACCCAGCGCGCGGCGTCGTAGGACAAGTCGCCCGTGTTGTCAGTGATCCGCCGGGCCCGCCAGGTGTCGATCTGACCGGCCTGAACCCGCCTCCAGATTTCGGGCAGCCGATAGACCAGCTCGGCCGCGTCGCCCAGGAGATTGCGGGCCGAGGTCGTGGACACCCCGATCGCCGCCCCGAACTGCACCACCGCGGTCTCCCGCACCCCCGGCGCTCCCTCGCCGGTCAGCGAGAGCGACGCGTCGGCGTCCGGTGCACTCGCCTCCTCCTCGCCGGGCAGACAGGCGGCATGAAGCACCACCCACTCCGCCGCACCCTGCAACACCCGCACCTGCGCATCAGCGACGTCCGACCTCGCCTGTCGCGTGAAGGCGATCACCTCGGCCGCGTCCAACACCCGGTCGGCAGCGACCTGAGGCGAGACATCCGGCCGGGGCAATCAACGAAGACATGACCCCAGTCAAGCACAGACCACCGACATCGAGTCGGCCCACCTCATTCCAGGTGTGGATAACTAATTCCAACATGTGTTCGATCCACGCTCGCAGCCACCTTCATGCCCCAGCCAGGCGACGCGCGCAGGCAACTCTTCGGTCGCTAGCTACTCTGTGCGCATGACGTTCGCCCTGCTCCTCCTCATCGCGATCGGCGTTGTGATCGCAATCAGTTCCGCCAACCGCAACCGCCAGGTCCGCGCGACCCAGCAGACCCGGCAGCTTGAGCTCGACGGCGCCAAGAAGCTCACCGAGGAGGACGTCACCGTCTTCGGTGAGGAGCTACAGAACCTCCACATCGAGACCATGACGACCACCATGGACACCGCGATGCGGCAGGACTACCAGCGCGCGCTCAACGCCTACGAGACCGCCAAGGAGCGACTCAAGACGGCGCAGACCGCTGAGCAGATCACGACCGTCACCCACGCACTGGAAGACGGTCGCTACGCGATGGCGTGCGTCATGGCCCGGGAGAACGGCGATCCGCTGCCGATCCGGCGCGCTCCCTGCTTCTTCAATCCCCAACACGGCCCGTCGGTCGAGGATGTCTCCTGGGCTCCCGCAGGCGGTCAACCGCGCGAGATCCCGGTCTGCCTGGCTGACGCCGAGCGGGTCCGGGTCGGGGCCGAGCCCGACATTCGCACCGTGGAGAAGGGCTACCAGTCGGTGCCCTACTGGCGCGCGGGTCCGGCGTACCAGCCCTACGCGATGGGCTACTTCAACGCCTACGCCTCGATGATGCCGGCGTTCTTCGTGATGACGATGCTCAACACCGCGTGGATGGGCGGCATGGTCAACGACTTCGACTCCGGCTACGACGCGGGCTTCGACTCCGGCTACGACCAGGGGTACGACGCGGGCTCGGGCGACTCCGGCGACGCGGGCGGCGACGCCGGTGGCGACGCGGGTGGTGACGCGGGCGGCGACTGGGGTGGCGATTCCGGCGGCGGCGACTTCGGCGGCGGCTTCGACGGTGGCGGCGGCTTCGGCGACTTCGGCGGCGGCGACTTCGGCTTCTAGCCCGCTCCGCAAGCGACCGAGCGCAACGGGACGGCCGCAGGGATGACCTCCAAGCTCACCAGCTACCTGGAACTCGTGCTGGGCGGGGAGCGGAAGCTGACGCCTACAGGGCTACGGACGGCGCTCTCCACGGTGCGAGCACTGAACCGTCCGTCGCTCCTGCACGAGCACTTCGTCGACTGGCATCAGTTCGGGGACGAGTTCGATCTCGCCTGGCGTGATTACCGGGATCCGTTCCTGCTGGCCCGGCTGGCTGTCGCCGGTCGATCCGACGAGGTCGCCGGGCTGGGAGCTCAGGATCTTCGGGTGGCGACCAGTGAGCTCGCGCGGGCCGAAAGGATCTGGCACCTCCTTCGGGAGACGGCCGCCGATGCGCCGGCGATTGCCGAGGTGCTTGACCGGGCGCGCACCGGCCAGCCCTACCCCCGCTGGCCAGACACCTACGAGATCGAAGGCCCGTTGACCGTGCGCTTTCACATGCCCTTGCACGAGCCATTCCCCCTCCAACTGTGGGTGGACTCCCTCGACCTCGTCCGTGTGAATGTGTCGATCGACGGGTTCGTGAACGGCTTCGCCCGCAGCCCGGCTCTAGGAGCGTGGTTGACCGCGCACGGCGCCGAACGGCTCTATGTGCGAGTGACAGTCGGCACCGATCCGCAGGAATCCTGGTGCCGCCTGCAAGCAGAGCCACCCGCGGTTGACCGGGACATTGTGCGCCTCTCCGGCAAGCAGTGGGTGTCGCCCGGCACTCATTTCGCCGAGGTCCGCGTCCCGGGCGTCCAGGTCGCACCGCTCGGCAACCTGAACGGTCACGACGAGGAGCGTGCGCGGCGTGCGTTCGCGTTGGTGATGCAACAGGTGCGGGCCGCGGTCAGTTGAGCCGGGTCTCCACCTGGTGCAAGCGCCGGGCGGCTTCGGCGATGGAGCCGCTCAACGACGGGTAGACCGTGAAGGTCTGGGCGAGCTGGTCGGCGGTGATCGACTCGGCAACAGCCAGGGCGACCACGTGGATCAGTTCGGAGGCGCGCGGGGCGACCACGACGCCACCGATCACCGAGCCGGTGCCGGGGCGGCAGAAGAGCTTGACGAAGCCGTCATGGATGCCCTGCATCTTGGCCCGTGCGTTGGTGGCGAGCGGCATCATCACCGTCTCTGCCATGACCTCGCCCGCGTCGACGGCGCGCTGCGACCAGCCGACGGTCGCGATCTCGGGTGAGGTGAAGACGTTGGAGCTGACCTTGCGCAGGTCCAGCGGCGCGACCGCGTCGCCCATGTAGTGCCACATCGCGATCCGGCCCTGCATGGCCGCGACCGAGGCGAGCATGAGTACGCCGGTGCAGTCGCCCGCGGCGTACACGTTGGGCGCCGAGGTCCGCGAGACCCGGTCGACCTTGATGAAGCCACCGTCATCGACTCGGATGCCGAGTTCCTCCAGACCCAGGCCCTCGGTGTTGGGCACCGAGCCGAGCGCCAAGATGCAGTGCGAACCCTCCACCACCCGACCGTCGGTGAGCCGGACTTCGACCACGTCGCCGTGCCGGGTCACCGACTCCATCCGCGACTCCCCGAGCACGTGCATGCCGCGCCGGGTGAGCACCCCTTCGAGCACTTCCGCGGCGTCGGCGTCCTCGCCAGGCAGCACCCGGTCGCGCGAGGAGACCAAGGTGACCTCGATGCCGAGGTTGAGGTAGGCCGAGGCGAACTCCGCACCCGTCACGCCCGAGCCGACCACGATCAAGTGGGTCGGCGTCTCCTTCATGTCGTAGACCTGCTCCCAGGTCAGGATCCGATCGCCATCTGGCATGGCCGAGGGGAGCACTCGCGGCCGGGCGCCGGTGGCGAGCAACACCGCGCTGGCCTCCAGCCGCTCCTCGCTGCCGTCGGGCAGGGTCGCGATCACCACGCCCGGACCGGCGAGCCGGCCCCGACCGCGCACCACCCGCACGCCCTCGCGCTTCAGTCGCGCGGCGATGTCGTCGGACTGGTCGCTCGCCAGGTTCTTGACCCGAGCGTTGAGCACGGCCAGGTCGACCTCGATCGCGGTCGCGGCGTCGCCCTCGGAGTCGCGGTAGGTCATGCCCAGCTCGGCGGCGTCCTCGAGTTCGGCCATCACCTCGGCGGTGGCGATCAGCGTCTTGGACGGCACGCAGTCGGTGAGTACGGCGGAGCCGCCGATGCCATCGGAATCGACCACCGTGACCCGGGCATGGAGTTGAGCCGCGACCAGGGCCGCTTCATAGCCTCCGGGGCCGCCCCCGACGATCACGATCTGGTTCAGTTCGGCCACGCGGGCGACTCCTGCTCGGAAGGGACTCGGAAGGAATCAGAGGTTGATCATGTGACCGGCGATGCCGTGCACGGCTTCCTTGACCGCCTCCGACAGGGTCGGGTGCGCGAAGACGTTGCGGGCAACCTCGTCGGCCGTCAGATCCCACTGCTGGGCCAGGGTCAACACCGGCAGCATCTCGGTGACATCGGGGCCGATCATGTGGGCGCCGAGGATCTCGTTGTGCTCGGCGTCGGCCACCACCTTGACGAAGCCGACCGCGTCACCGAGGCCCTGGGCCTTGCCGTTGGCGGCGAACGGGAAGGTGGCCGTCTTGACGTCGTACCCCTTGTCGCGCGCCTGCTGCTCGGAGTAGCCGAACGAGCCGATCTGCGGCTGGCAGTAGGTGGCCCGCGGGATCATGTCGAAGTTGATCGGCATGGTCTCGGCGCCCGCGATGGTCTCGACGGCGACGATGCCCATCGCCTCGGCCACGTGGGCGAGCATCATCTTGCCGGTGACGTCACCGATGGCGTAGACGCCGGGCACGTTGGTGCGGCCGACTTCGTCGACCGCGATGGCGCCGCGCTCGGTGACCGTGACACCGGTGTTCTCCAGGCCGTAGCCGTCCAGGCGCGGCGCGAAGCCGATCGCCTGCAGCACCTTGTCGGCCTCCAGCACCTTCGACTCGCCACCGGCTGCCGGGGAGACGGTGACCCGGACCTTGTCGCCGCTGTCGTCGATCGACTCGACCTTCGTGCTCAGCAGCACGTTGACGCCGAGCTTCTTGTAATGCCGCAACAGTTCCTTGGACACATCGGCGTCCTCGGTGGGCACCATCCGGTCGAGGAACTCCACGATGGTCACGTCGACGCCGAAGTTCTTCATCACGTAGGCGAACTCGACGCCGATAGCGCCGGACCCGGCGATGATGATCGACCCGGGAAGTTCGGGGTCGAGGATCTGCTCTTCGTAGGTGACCACACGCTCGGACAGCGAGGTACCCGGGATCAGTCGGGTGGTCGCACCCGCCGCGATGATCAGGTTGTCGCAGGTGTAGCTGACCACGTTGCCGTCGGCGTCCTTGACGTCGATCTGCTGCTTGCCGTCCACCGAACCCTGGAGCGTGCCCCAGCCGTTCAGCTCGGTGATCTTGTTCTTCTTCATCAAGAAGTGGACGCCCTTGACGATCCCGGCCGAGACCGCGCGGCTGCGGGCGTGCGTGGGCCCGAAGGACATGTGGGCGTCGCCCTCGATGCCGAACTTGGCCTTCTCATGGGTGAGCACGTGGGCCAGCTCGGCGTTCTTCAACAGCGCCTTCGACGGGATACACCCGACGTTGAGACAGACCCCTCCCCAGTACTTCTCCTCCACGACCGCGGCGGAGAGTCCGAGCTGGGAGGCTCGAATCGCCGCGACGTAGCCACCGGGACCTGCACCAAGCACGAGTACGTCGAAGTGAGTCACGGGCCTAGCCTAACGGCCCGAGAGCCGCTCCCCCGCTGTCGGCGGCACCGTTGGACACCCGGTGTTCCGGCCCTCGTCCAGACCAGGCCGGAAGGGGTTAGCCTTGGCTGCCATGACCCACTACGCGGCCTACGGGAGCAATCTCGATCCCGCTCGGATGATGGAGCGCTGCCCGCACTCCCCGATGCGTACGACGGGATGGCTGCTGGGCTGGCGGCTCACCTTCGGTGGGGAGGAGCACGGTTGGGACGGCGCCTTGCCGACCATCGTGGAGGACCCCCTCGAGCAGGTATTCGTCGCGGTCTACGACGTGACTGCCGAGGACGAAGCGCGACTCGACGAGTGGGAATCGGCCGACACCGGCCTCTACCTCAAGACCAAGGTGCGCGTCTCGACCCTGACCGGAGAACTGCTTGTCTGGGCCTATGTCCTGGATGCCTATGAAGGCGGATTGCCGTCGGCCTCGCTGCTCGGCGTACTCGCCGATGCCGCTGAAGCCGCAGATGCCCCCGCCGACTACGTGACCGCGCTGCGACTGCGCCCTTGCCGCTCTACCGCCCTCTGAGGCTGGCGCGAAAGTCCGCGTCCGGCAAAGACAGTGGCCCAGTGCCTCTCCGCAGCGTCGCCCGGGACCATTACAGTGCGGCAATGACCCAGCTGTTTACCGAGCCGACCCGCGAAGAATCCGCCGCACTCGCCGCTGAAGCGGCCGCCGCCCTTGCCGACCTGACCGGCGTCGCCCGCCACGACGTGGCGCTGGTGCTGGGCTCGGGCTGGCTTCCTGCCGCCGATCTGCTCGGCGAGGCCACCGCCGAGATCAACACCACCGACCTGCCGGGCTTCAACCCCGCAGCCGTGGCCGGCCACTCCGGAAAGATCCGCTCGATCCGCAGCGGCGACCGCAACCTGCTGGTCTTCTTGTCCCGCACCCACTTCTACGAAGGCAAGGGAGTCGCCGCCGTCGTGCACCCCGTCCGGACCGCGGCGGCCGCCGGCTGCACAACCATCGTGCTGACCAATGGCTGCGGCGGTCTGAAGCCGACCTGGCAGCCCGGCACCCCGGTGCTCATCTCCGACCACATCAACCTCACCGGCCGCTCCCCCATCGTGGGGGCGCACTTCGTCGACCTCACCGATCTCTACTCCACACGGCTGCGCGCGTTGTGCCGCGAGGTCGAGCCCACCCTCGACGAGGGGGTCTATGTCCAGTTCCCCGGGCCGCACTACGAGACCCCGGCGGAGATCCGGATGGTCGGCGCCATCGGCGGCCACCTGGTCGGCATGAGCACCACGCTCGAGGCGATCGCGGCCCGCGAATCAGGCATGGAGGTGCTCGGCATCTCCTTGGTGACCAACCTCGCCGCAGGCATCAGCGACGCCCCGCTCAACCATGAGGAAGTTCTCGAAGCCGGCCGTGCCGCCGCCTCCCGGATGGGCGCGCTGTTGGCGGGGATCGTTCCTCGAATCTAGCAACGCGGCGCCCTTGTCTAGCCCGGTCGGGGCCGCTACTCAACCCACCGTCACCGTCGAGTTAAGGCTCGGTTAACCACCCCCAGGACACCCCTGTCGAGGTGGCCACGGTCCTCTTGAAGTGCCTAGCGTGCTGAGCCAGGCAACTAGCCAACCCGGCAACCACGGCCGCACGGCCGGAGAGGGCGCTCAGGCACATGCACACATCCAGGCACCATCCAGGACGGGACTCCGGTCTCGCTCGACCCGGTTCGGAGCTCACCACTGCTTTCGGGACGACCCGGCGCTCCTTCCTGCGCACCGCCGCGACGGCTGCCGTCGTGGCCCCCGCGCTCGCCTACGCCAACCCGGTGTCCGCGGCGGTTGCGGCCGCCGACACGACCACCCCCCGATTCCTGGGGCACCAGCCCGGCAGGATCTACATCGGCTTGGCCGGTAACGGTTTCGACATCACCTCCCGGACCGGTCCGGTCGGTCTGCGACGCACGTTCTACCGCTGGTCCGACGCCACCCGCGAGGCACGCAACATCGCCGCAGATCATGCCGCGGGGCGGATGCCGTGGGTCTCGTTCAAACCTCCTGGTGATCCGGCGATCTACTGGAAGAGGATCGGAGACGGCCTCTACGACGCCGACATCCGCGCTCGCGCGCAGCGCTACTCCAGGCTCACCAAGCCGGTCGTGGTCACCTTCAATCACGAGCCGCACACCGACAAGACCGGCGACCCTGCTCAGTTCTCCCGGGCGTGGTGCCGCATCCACGACGTGATGAAGGCCGAGACCGGCTTGAAGAACGTCGTCTCCGCACCCATCGCGGGCGAATGGACTTTCAGCCCGATCAATCGTCGGATGGAGCCGGAGTGGTGGATGACCGAGGAGGTGCTCTCCCGGTGTCACTTCATGGGCTTGGATCTCTACCACAACAAGACCGGGGAGACCTACAGCACCCGGCTCGGCAACGTGCTCTCCTGGCTCGACACACGCGGCCACAATCAACTCATGGTCGGCATCGGCGAAACCGGCGCGACCGACGACTTCACCAACATCAGCGGGGCAGCCTGGTGGTCGTCGTCGTGGGGCTACATGTCGGCTCGCACCGATCGACTCTGGGCGGCGTCCTACTTCAACCGCGACGACCTCAACATGAACAACTGGCTGCTCACCCAGTCCTCGGCCAAGCTCAACGCGTTCACGGCAACGGTGCGGTCAACCCTCGCCACCACGCTCTGAGCAGACCCGGCTGCGCGGCTCTCGGCGTCGGTTTCGCTACCGTGCACCAATGAACGCCGAGATCGACGCCTCCACCCGTGCCCTGTTGACCCAGGCCGAGGCCTGGCTCGCCGAGGATCCCGACCCCGAGACCCGGGCCGAGCTCGCCGACGTCATCGGCGCCGTACGGGCAACCGACGCGGCCGCCACCGCCGACCTAGCGGATCGGTTCGCGGGCATGCTGCAGTTCGGTACGGCGGGACTGCGAGGCGCGCTCGGGGCTGGACCGAACCGGATGAACCGGGTCGTGGTGGGCCGCGCGGCAGCCGGATTGGCGGCCTACCTCAACGAGCAGGTCGGGCCGGGCGGCAGCGTCGTGATCGGTTTCGACGCCAGAAAGAACTCCGACGTCTTCGCCCGGGACACCGCGGAGATCATGACCGGCGCCGGCATCAAGGCGTTCCTGATGCCTTCACCGCTCCCGACCCCGCTCCTGGCGTTCTCGATCCGCGAGCTCGGCTGTGCCGCCGGTGTGATGGTCACGGCGAGCCACAACCCGCCGCAGGACAACGGCTACAAGGTCTACCTCGGCGACGGGAGCCAGATCGTCGCACCCGCCGACGCTCAGATCGCGGCGCACATCGCTGCCGTCGGGCCGCTTCCCGAGGTCCCGCGCGGATCGGGCGGCACCGTGCTCGACCACAGCATCGTCGACACCTATCTCGACACCGTGGCCGACCTGGCGACCGACGGTCCTCGCGATTTGCGGATCGTTTACACCCCGATGCACGGAGTGGGCGGGAGCTCGGTGCTCGAGGTACTGGAGATGGCCGGGTTCGCCGAGCCCCTCGTCGTACCCGAGCAGGCGCAGCCCGACCCGCTGTTCCCCACCGTCGCCTTCCCGAATCCCGAGGAGCCCGGCGCGATGGACCTGGCGCTGGCGCTCGCGGCCGAGCACGACGCGGACCTGGTGGTCGCCAACGATCCCGACGCCGACCGCTGCGCGGCCGCGATCCCGACCGCCGACGGGTGGCGGATGCTGCGCGGTGACGAGGTGGGTTGGCTCCTCGCCAGTCACCTGCTCGATCGCGGCGTACAGGGCACCTACGCCTGCTCGATCGTCTCCTCCCAACTGCTCGCCAAGCTGGCCGCCGCCCATGGGCAGCCTTCGGCCGAGACGCTCACCGGCTTCAAGTGGATCTCGCGGGTGCCCGGACTGGCGTTCGGTTACGAAGAGGCACTCGGCTATTGCGTCGACCCCCAGCGGGTCAGGGACAAGGACGGCGTTTCGGCGCTACTGCTGTTGAGCGAATTGGCAGCGGCCACGAAGGCTGACGGCCGCACGCTGAGCGATCTGCTCGACGATCTGGCGCGAACCTATGGCGTCCATCAAACCGATCAGGTCTCGGTGCGGGTGACCGACCTATCCCTGATCGCCGATGCGATGGCCCGGTTGCGCACCGCGCCGCCGGCCTCGCTGGGCGGCTTGCCGGTGGTCGACTATGTCGACTTGGCAGAAGGCACACCCGAGCTGCCGCCCACCGACGGGCTCCGCTTCCTGATGCGCGGCGAGGGCGGTTCGTCGCGGGTGATCGTCCGGCCGAGCGGCACCGAGCCGAAGCTCAAGTGCTACCTGGAGGTCTCGGTCCCGGTGACCGGGGAGGATCTGCAAGCGGCTAAGGCCACCGCTGCCGCCATGACCAAGGCTCTGGCTGCCGACGTATCGGCGGCCCTGGGCTTCTAGAGCCGGGGCTGGGGCACCTCAGCCCACGACGTAAAGGATGCTCAGCGCAAAGAGGGCCAACGTGCCCAAGGCGAGCGCGATCACCGGCCAGGCACGGCGCTTGACCACCGACTGCGCCAAGGCGAGTTGTTCCTCCGACATCATCGCCACACCGGCGCGCTCACGGGCGTCGGCGGCGAGCTGGGTCAGCCTCTGCTCGAGGAAGTCTGCCGCACTGATCTCGCTGGGCTTGGTGTCCCCTGCCCGCTGTCCAGGGAACATCACCTGCCGGAGCGGTCGGCTCTGCGCGGTCGAGATGTAGCGACCGGCTCCGGTGTGCGCGACGAAGACCCGGCGAATCTCGAGTCGCTCGATCGCAGCAAGTGGAAGCCAGATGTCTTCGAAGGCACCTCGCAGGTGCAGCACATCACCCCGCACCGCCAGCCTGGGGCGTCGGTAGAGCACCCACGTCATGACTCCGAGGACCGGTATTGCCGCCAGCACGGGCAGGTCGGTGTCTTGGATTCCGTCCGCAAGCACCGCCACAAGGAAGACCGCTGCACAGATGGCCGCAAGAACCGGCCCCGCGATGTCCCCGCGTGAGGGGATTTGCTCCACCTCGGCGGCCGGCTCGCTACCCGCTGCCTGGCTCATCCTGCTTCGACCTCCTGCTCGCCCTCGGCGGCCCCCGCCGAGACACCAGAGTAGGGGCAGCGCCGGCCTAGACCCCTATGCTGGACCGGGTGACCCAGCAGACCGCGGACATCACCGATTCCGATGCTTCCCTCCGCCGATTCCTCCACGGCCTCCCCGGCGTCGACCAGGTCGGCGCCGAGGCGAGAGCCGCTCGGCTCGGCACCCGCTCGATCAAGACCGCCAGCAAGCAGTGGGCCCTCGATCTAGCCATCCGGATGGTCGATCTGACCACCCTGGAAGGCATGGACACCCCCGGCAAGGTCCGCGCGTTGGCCACCAAGGCGATGCGTCCCGACCCCGCCGATCCGACCTGCCCGCCCACCGCCGCGGTCTGCGTCTACCCCGACATGGTCGCCATCGCCAAGGAGACGCTGGGCTCCAGCGGCGTGCAGGTCGCGGCGGTCGCGACGGCGTTCCCGAGCGGCCGGGCGGCCCTCGATATCAAGCTTGCCGACACCAAGGACGCCGTCGAGGCCGGTGCCGACGAGATCGACATGGTGATCGATCGCGGCGCCTTCCTCTCGGGCCGCTACAAGGAGGTCTACGACGAGATCGTCGCGGTCCGCGCTGCGTGCGCTCGACCCGACGGCACCGAGGCCCATCTGAAGGTGATCTTCGAGACCGGTGAGCTGCAGACCTACGACAACGTACGTCGCGCCTCCTGGCTGGCGATGTTGGCCGGCGCACACTTCATCAAGACCTCCACCGGCAAGATCCAGCCCGCGGCCACGCTGCCGGTGACCTTGATCATGCTGGAGGCGGTGCGCGACTACTACGCCACCACCGGGCAGATGGTGGGCGTCAAGCCCGCTGGCGGCATCCGCACCGCCAAGGACGCGATCAAATACCTCGTGATGGTCAACGAGACCGTCGGCGAAGCCTGGCTGGACCCGCACTGGTTCCGCTTCGGCGCCTCCACCCTGCTCAACGACCTACTCATGCAGCGCACCAAGATGCTCACCGGCCGCTACTCCGGCCCCGACTACTTCACCCTCGACTGAGGAGTCACCCTTGTCTGACAGCAACCAGGCGGGCTTCGCCTACGCCCCCGCCCCCGAATCCACCTCGATCGTGAAGCTGCAACCGTCCTACGGGCTGTTCATCGACGGGGAGTTCGTCGACACCCGCGACGGGCACACCTTCAAGACGATCAACCCGGCCAACGAGGAGGTGCTCGCCGAGATCACCGAGGCCAGCACCGCCGACGTCGACGCCGCGGTCAAGGCCGCACGCCGCGCCTACGACAAGGTCTGGTCGAAGCTGCCGGGCTCCGAGCGCGCCAAATACCTCTACCGGATCGCCCGGATCATCGCCGAACGCAGCCGCGAGCTGGCGGTGCTGGAGTCGATGAACAACGGCAAGCCGATCCGCGAGTCCCGCGACGTCGACGTACCCCTGGTCTCCGCGCACTTCTTCTACTACGCCGGGTGGGCCGACAAGCTCGAGTACGCCGGCTACGGCACCACCCCGCACGGCGTCGCGGCCCAGGTGATCCCGTGGAACTTCCCGCTGCTGATGTTGGCCTGGAAGGTCGCCCCGGCGCTGGCCTGCGGCAACACCGTGGTGCTCAAACCTGCCGAGACCACGCCGTTGACGGCGCTGCTGTTCGCCGAGATCTGCCAGCAGGCCGATCTGCCGCCGGGCGTCGTCAACATCGTGACCGGTGCCGGTGAGACCGGCCAGGCGCTCGTCGCCCACCCCAATGTCGACAAAGTGGCTTTCACCGGTTCCACCGGGGTCGGCAAGGCGATCGCACGCACGATCGCGGGCACCGAGAAGAAGGCCACCCTCGAACTCGGCGGCAAGGCCGCCAACATCGTCTTCGACGACGCACCCATCGACCAGGCCGTGGAGGGCATCGTCGACGGCATCTTCTTCAACCAGGGCCACGTGTGCTGCGCGGGTTCGCGGCTGCTGGTGCAGGAGAACGTCTACGACGAGGTGCTGGAGCGGCTCAAGCGCCGCATGTCGACGCTGCGGTTGGGCGACCCGCTCGACAAGAACACCGACGTCGGCGCGATCAACTCCGCCGAGCAGCTACAGCGCATCCGCGAACTCTCCGACCATGGCGACTCCGAGGGCGCGGCCCGTTGGTCGACTGCGTGCGACCTGCCGGCCAAGGGCTTCTGGTTCCCGCCGACCATCTTCACCGGCGTCTCCCAGGCCCACCGGATCGCCCGCGAGGAGATCTTCGGCCCGGTGCTCTCGGTGCTGACGTTCCGCACTCCCGCGGAAGCGGTCGAGAAGGCCAACAACACGCCGTACGGCTTGTCCGCGGGCATCTGGACCGAGAAGGGCTCGCGCATCCTGTGGACCGCCGAACGCCTGCGCGCGGGCGTGGTGTGGGCCAACACCTTCAACCAGTTCGACCCCACCAGCCCGTTCGGTGGCTACAAAGAGTCCGGCTACGGGCGCGAGGGTGGCCGGCACGGTCTGGCTGCCTACCTCGCTCACAGTGACGGGGCCCAGCACGAGGGAGGCAAGAAGTGAGCACCGAGCGCGTCGACGTACGCAAGACCTACAAGCTCTACATCGGCGGGGCGTTCCCGCGCTCGGAGTCGGGCTACACCTACGAGGTCCTCGACGCCAAGGGCGTCTTCGTAGCCAATGCCGCACTCGCCTCCCGCAAGGACGCTCGCGACGCGGTCGTGGCGGCCCGGAAGGCCCAGTCCGGCTGGGCCGGACGCACCGCCTACAACCGCGCCCAGATCGTCTACCGGATCGCGGAGGTCCTGGAGAGCCGGCGGGCCCAGTTCGTCGATTCGGTACGCCGCGGCGAGGGAGTCTCGGCCAAGGCCGCCGAGCAGCAGGTGGACGCGGCGATCGACCGACTGGTCTGGTACGCCGGGTGGGCCGACAAGCTGACCCAGGTGGTCGGCAACGCCAACCCGGTCGCCGGCCCGTTCTTCAACCTCTCCTCGCCCGAGCCGTGCGGAGTCATCGCGGTGCTCGCGCCGCAGAAGTCGAGCCTGCTCGGCCTGGTCAGCGTGGTGGCGCCGGCGATCATCAGCGGCAACACCGTGGTCGTGGTCAGCTCTTATGCACGTCCGGTGCCGGCGATCGACCTGGCCGAGGTCCTGGCCACCTCCGACGTACCCGGTGGCGTGGTCAACCTGCTCACCGGCGACGCGGCCTCGATCGGCCCCTGGCTGGCCAGTCATATGGACGTCAACGCGATCGATCTGTGCGGGGTGAGTGGGTCTTCGGAGTTGCTGCGCGACCTCGAAGTCGCGGCTGCCGACAACCTCAAGCGGGTCCGTCGCGCGCCTGGCGGCGAGCCCGACTGGTCGGCCGAGCCCTCGCTCACCGCGATGACCGACTTCTTGGAGATCAAGACGGTCTGGCACCCGCTGGGGGTCTGAGGTCAGCGGGGCTCGATAAAGGGTTCTAGGCGAGCTGCGATCTCCGCGACGTCGGTCAAGCTGCCATCGGCCACCGCCATCACGAGGTCGTACTTCTCATCGTCGGTCGCCGACATGCGGTACCCGTTGTAGCCGTAGAACAGCAGCATGCCGACGAATCCAAGCCGCTTGTTGCCATCGATCAGGGCGTGGTTGCCGACCAGGGACGCGAGCAGCGCCGCAGCTTTGAGATGAAGGGTGGGGTAGGCGTCCTGGCCGAAGACGCTTGCCTGTGGTCGCGCGATCGCCGATTCGAGGAGTCCCCAGTCGCGCACTTCAGGTCGCTGACCCAAGAACGCCTCGGCTGAGGCGAGCAGATCCTCAAGGTCCAGAAAGACGATCCCGCTCATCCCAAGCGCCGAAGGACGTCTGCGTTCTCGCTGACGATCTCGGCCAACAAGCGCTCCCGCAACTGCGACTTGTTTTCGGCGTACCGGTCGAGTGCCTTGAGCACCATTGCGTGCATCGAAACACCCTCGTCGGCAGCGAGCGCGCGCAGTCGGTCCGTCTGCTCATCGGTGAGCCGCAAAGTCATCGCCATCCAGCCACGGTATCAAAGTGATACCACGGCTGCACCGCCATAATGAGCGGGTGCGTGCGCGAGTGGTGATCCTGGCGGGTCCGTCCGGGGCGGGGAAGTCGCGGCTCGCCGCTCGGCTGGAACTCCCGGTGGTGCATCTCGACGACTTCTACAAGAACGGCAGCGACCCCACGCTGCCCCGCATCGCCACCGGCCCCAACGCCGGGTTGGTCGACTGGGACGACTCGGAGTCCTGGATCGCCGAGGATGCGATCGCTGCCCTGGAGGTGCTCTGCACGACCGGGGCTGCTGAGTTGCCCGTCTACGACATCGCTCGGGACGGCCGCTGCGGCACCACCACGCTGGACCTGGGTGAAGCCACCTTGATCCTCGCCGAGGGGATCTTCGCCCACGAGATCGTGCCCGAGCTGCGCCGTCGCGGCCTGCTCGCCGCGGCGTACTGCGTCACCCAGCACCGCGCGGTCACCTTCTGGCGCCGCTTGGTCCGCGATCTGCGGGAGCATCGCAAGCCGCCGCTGGTGCTGGTCCGGCGCGGGTTCGAGTTGATGCGACGGCAGGGCCGCATCGTCACCCGCTCTGAAGCCCTCGGCTGCAGCCGGGTGACCCCCGAACAGGGGTTCGCCGCTGTCAGTTCGCTACGCGCGACCGCGTCCGCGGACGGCTAGCCGTGGATGCCCGCGCCTGGACATCGCAGGCGATCCTGCATGGCGTCCGCCAGCCCGACAGCCGCTCGTGCGGCGCCGCGAGCCTGGTGATGGCCCGGATGTTGAACGACGCGAGCTACGCCCAGCTCGTCGCCACCGGACGCCACCCCCAGACCGGCTTCGAGCTAGGCGTGCCCGCGCCCGAGCGCTTCCGCAGCGAAGCGCTCGCTATGCACCGCCGGAGCACCAAGTCGATCACCCTCAACGGTCATCTCCAGCTCCCCTGGCCGCGTGCTCTCGGCACCCCGCCGTGGGCGTTGGCTGCCCAGATGAGCGGGCCGCACGGCTCCGGGACGGGCGGTCGCTACCACTCGCGCTGGGTCCTCCCCAGCCGGCGGGACCACGTGCTGGCCGCCATCGGTCGAGCGTTGTCGGCGGGCGAAGTGGTGCCGCTGATGATCGGCAGCGACTGGTTGCCACGGCACGTGGTGCTGATCACCGGCCGGCGAGGCGACGAGTTCGGCGCCTACGATCCGGCCATCGGCGGCGTACGCCGGTTCGCGGCCGCGAACTTCCACGAGGGCCGACTGGGGCTCGGGCGCTGGCAGACGCCGTGGGCCGTGGTCCTGCCGGGCTGAACCGAGCTGGCGGGGCGGGCTGATCTACCGGGCTGATCTACTGGGCTGGGGCTACTTGCGCGCCGCGATCAGCGGCGCGTAGCCGGGCTTGATCACTTCCTCGATGATCTTCAGTCGCTCGTCGAAGGGCAGGAACGATGACTTCATCGCGTTGATGGCGAACCACTGCAGCCGCTTGGCGTCGTAGCCGAAGGCGTCGACGAGGGCCGCGAACTCGGAGGTGACCGAGGTCTGGCTCATCAACCGGTTGTCGGTGTTGACCGTGACCCGGAAGCCGAGTTCGGTGAGCAGGCCGATCGGGTGCTCGGCCACCGAAGCGGCGGCGCCGGTCTGCACGTTCGAGGCCGGGCACATCTCCAGCGGGATCCGCTTGTCGCGCACGTAGGCCGCCAGCAACCCGAGCTCGGGGGTGCCGTCCACGCCGGTGGCGATGTCGTCGACGATCCGGGCGCCGTGCCCGAGCCGATCGGCACCGCAGAACTGGATCGCCTCCCAGATCGACGGCAGGCCGAAGGCCTCGCCCGCGTGGATGGTGAACCGGAAGTTCTCCCGCTGGAGGTATTCGAAGGCGTCGAGGTGCCGGGTGGGCGGGAAACCGTCCTCGGCACCGGCGATGTCGAAGCCGACGACTCCCGCGGCCGCGGTAGGCGACGGCGAGTTCGGCGATCTCCCGCGAGCGCGCGACTGGTGTCGCATCGCGGTGAGCAGCTGGCGCACCACGATCGGGGTGTCTGAGGCGGCCATGCCCGTCGGCGAAGCCGGCCGCGACTGCATCGACCACCTCCGTCGAGCGTCAGCCCCCGCTCGAGGTGCTGCTCGGGGGCATAGCGCACCTCGGCGTACACCACGCCGTCGGCCGCCAGGTCCTCAACGCACTCCCGGGCCACCCGGCGAATGTGGTCGGAGGTCTGCATCACCGCGACCGTGTGGGTCGAAGGTCTCCAGGTAGCGCACCAGTGAGCCGGAATCACAAGCCTGCTGGAACCAGGTGCCCAGCGATTCCGCGTCCTCGGCCGGCAGCGGGTGCCCGATCTCCTGAGATATCTCCAGGACGGTCTGCGGCCGCACTCCCCCGTCGAGATGGTCGTGCAACAGCACCTTCGGGGCGGACCTGATGTCCTCGCGCGTCAACATCGATCCACGGTAGTCCAGCGCGTTTTTGTCGGCCAAACCCCGAGTGACCCGACAAGAGCGCGCTGGACTACCTGAGGTGTCAGGAGAGCAGCAGGACCACCGTTTGGGCGACGCAGACGGTGATCGGGTCGGGCTGGGCATCGATCTCGAGGGTGTAGTCGAGGAGGACCTGCGTGCCGGCCCGCACGGCCGCCGCCTCCGCGATCGACACCCGCGCGCGCAACCGGGATCCGACCGGGACCGGCCTGGTGAAGCGGACCTTGTTGACGCCGTAGTTGAGCTTCGGCTCGGGATTGTCGAAAGTGAGGATCTGGCTGCCCAGCAACGGCACCAGGGAGAGCGTGAGGTAGCCGTGCGCGATGGTCGCGCCGAACGGCCCGGCCGCCGCGCGCTCCGGATCGACATGGATCCACTGGAAGTCGCCGGTCGCTGTCGCAAAAGCGTCGATGCGCTCCTGATCGATCACCAACCAGTCGCTGACCCCCACCTCCTCCCCGCCCGCCGCTTCGATCTCGGCCAGGGTGGTGAAGCTGCGCATCAAGAGATCCGGTCGATGACCAGTTTGCGCGCAGCCGCCGCGGTGCCGACCCCGTCGGCGACGATGTCGTAGCCACCTTCGAGCGACTCCAGCGCCCGGTCGAAACGCTCCGGCTCGTCGGTGAGCAGCGTGAAGAGCGGCTGTCCGGCGCGCACCTCGTCGCCCGGCTCGGCATGCCAGCGCACACCCGCCCCCGCTTGAACGGGATCTTCCTTGCGCGCCCGCCCGGCACCCAGCCGCCACGCGGCCAAGCCCACGGCCATGGCGTCGAGCCGGGTGAGTACGCCGCTGGTCGGCGCGGTCACCACCTGCGACTCGCGCGCCACCGGAAGCACCGCATCGGGGTCGCCGTCCTGCGCCCGGATCATCGCCTTCCACGCATCCATCGCCGAACCGTCGGCGAGCTTGTCGGCCGGGTCGATGTCGCCGCGACCGGCCCCCGCGAGCATCTCCCGGGCCAAGGCGAGGGTCAGCTCGACGACATCGGCAGGACCACCGCCGGCCAAGACCTCGACAGACTCCTCGACCTCGATCGCATTGCCCGCGGTCAAGCCCAGCGGGGTGGCCATGTCGGTCAGGAGCGCGACCGTGTGAACGCCCGCGTCGGTTCCCAACCGGACCATGGTCTCGGCGAGTTCCCTCGCGGACTCCTCGGTCTTCATGAACGCACCGGTGCCGACCTTCACGTCCAGCACCAGCGCGCCGGTGCCCTCGGCGATCTTCTTGCTCATGATCGACGATGCGATCAGCGGGATCGCCTCGACCGTGCCGGTCACATCACGCAGCGCGTAGAGCTTCTTGTCGGCCGGCGCCAGCCCGTCGCCGGCCGCGCAGATCACCGCACCGACCGACTCGAGCTGGGCCAACATCTCCTCGTTGCTGAGCGCGGCTCGCCAGCCCGGGATCGACTCGAGCTTGTCCAGCGTGCCGCCGGTGTGGCCGAGTCCCCGTCCGGATAGTTGGGGTACGGCGACGCCGCACGCCGCGACTATCGGCGCCAGCGGGAGCGTGATCTTGTCGCCCACTCCACCGGTCGAATGCTTGTCCGCCGTGGGCCGCGAAAGCGAGGAGAAGTCCATCCGCTCCCCGGACGCGATCATGGCGGCGGTCCAGCGAGCGATCTCCTCGCGATCCATGCCGTTGAGCAGGATCGCCATCGCCAACGCCGACATCTGCTCGTCGGCCACCACCCCATGGGTGTAGGCGTCGATCACCCAGTCGATCTGGCTGTCGCTGAGTCGACCGCCGTCCCGTTTGGCGAGGATGCACTCGACCGCATCGTGTCGTGCCGCTTCAGCCATGACCACTCCTCCTCATGTGTGAGTCCCCGCGACTCGGACCTCGTGATAGCCGCGCAGGACGAACGTGCCCCGTGAAACCGGTTCTCCGGCTAGTTCCAGCTGCCCGAAGCGCTCGAACAACGCGCCTACGGATTCGGCCAGCTCCATCCGCGCCAAGGGGGCCCCCAGGCAGAAGTGCACGCCGACCCCGAAGGCAAGGTGGGGGTTCTGATCCCGGTCGACCAGAAACTCGTCCGGATCGGCGAAGACCTCGCCGTCGCGGTTTGCCGACCCGATCAAGACCGCGATCTTCTCCCCCTTGGCAACCGTGACTCCACCCACTTCGACGTCCTCCATCGCGGTGCGCTCGAAGAGCTGCAGCGCCGAGTCGAAGCGCAACATCTCCTCCACGGTCACCGGTACGTCGGGGGCCGGCCGGAGCGAGCGCCGCAGCATCGAGACCAGCCCGTTGCCGAAGACGTTGACCGAGGCCTCGTGCCCCGCATTGAGCAACAGCACGACGGCCGCGACCATCTCCTGCTCGGACAGCTCGGTCGCCGCCAGATCGGAGATCAGGTCGTCCTGGGGGTGGGCTCGACGGTCCCGGATCAGCTCCCGCACCAGACCGGAGAACTCCGAAGCCGCGGCCAGCGCGTCGTCGCGAACCCGACGGCCGGCGGCATCGAGCACCTGCGCTGCACTGCTGCCCGGCAGCGTCCCGTCGGAGGTCGGTTCGTAACACCGCACGATGGCTTGGGACCACTCGCGCAGCTTCGCGGTGTCGGCTGTTGGGAAGCCGAGCAGCTCGGCGATCACCAGCACGGGAAGCGGCTCGGCGTACTGCCCGATCACGTCGAAGCTGTCGGCACCCGCCACCTCATCGAGAAGTTGGGCGGCCAGCTCGCGCACTCGTGGACGCAGCCGCTCGACGTGGCCGCGCGCGAAGGCGGCCGCGACCGGACGGCGCAGCCGGCTGTGCTCGGGTGGTTCGTTCTCCATCATCTGGGTGGAGTGCAGCAGGTTGAACGGCTCCCAGAGCTCGGCAGGCTGCCGGTCAGTCCACAGCCGCCCGAAGCGCCGGTCACGCTGGATCGAGCTCACAGCGGCGTGCGAGAAGGCCAGCCACATGCCGAGCTGGTCATGCCAGGCGACGCCGTGCCGAGCGCGCTCGGCGGTGAAGTAGGGGTAGGGGTCGGCCACCAACGCGGGGTCGGTGAGGTCGATGGCGGTAAGCGGGCGCACGGGCTACCGCCCCGCGCTCTCGGGGTGATCCTCACCGGTCACGGCAGTGAGGTCGTCGGGGCCGAACGCGTTGGGGAGAACCTCGGTCATCGGGATGGGGCCGCGCGCGGTCATCAGGACGAGCGACGGTCCGCCGTTCTCCCACAGCAGTTGCCGGCAACGGCCGCACGGCATGATCACCTCACCGCGCGCGTCGACGCAGACGAAGTGGGTCAGCCGCCCGCCACCGGTCAGGTGGAGTTGGGAGACCACGCCGCATTCGGCGCACAGCCCGACGCCGTAGGCCGCGTTCTCGACATTGCAGCCGACCACGAACCTGCCGTCGTCTACCCGGGCCGCAGCCCCCACCGGGAACTCCGAATAGGGGGCGTAGGCGTGCCGGGCGGCCTCGACGGCCCGGGCGTGCAGCCCGGGCCAGTCGAAGCCCCCGGTCATGGGGGTCGGTGCGGTCACTAGCCGGCCGACCCCTTGCGATACACCTGTCCGTCCGCCGCTGGCATCCTGAGTTTCTGGGCGAAGAACGCCAGCACCAACAGCGTGGTGACGTAGGGAGCCATGCCGGTGAACTCCTTGGGCACCTCGTCGGTGGTGAGGTACCACAGCAGGAACGCCGCACCGATGACCAGGTTGATGGCCCCCCGACGCGTGGCGCCCTTGTAGAAGCCCCAGGCGGCAAGCGCGATCAAGATGATGGCGATCATCAGCAAGATGGCGTGCAGCGATTCCCCGCCGCCGCGCAACTGCATGGCCTGGGTGTAGCCGAAGAGGCCCGAGCCCATCAGCATTCCACCCGGCCGCCAGTTGCCGAAGAGCATGGCGGCCAAGCCGATGTAGCCGCGGCCACCGGTCATGCCCTGCTGGAACCCGGGCGAGGCCACCATGGCGAGGTAGGCACCACCTAGACCCGCGATTCCGCCGGAGATCGTCACCGCCAGGAACTTGAACCAGATCACGTTGACGCCGAGCGACTCGGCAGCCGCCGGGGACTCACCCACCGAGCGCAGCCGCAAGCCGAAGGTCGTCTTCCAGAACAGCCACGCCGTGAAGGCGATCAACAGCAGCGCCAGGATCGTCAGGAGCGACAGGTTGCGGGTCAGCGCACCCACCACCGAGGCCAGGTCCGAGATGATCGGCCAGCCCTTCTCCTGCAGGTTGGTCGCCGGCTCGTAGATCGCCGGGATGTCGATCGTGGGCGGCTTCGGCAACGGCGGTGACTGGGTCGGGCCGCCACCGGGAAGGCCGGCGAACAAGCTCTCCGCCAGGAAGCCCGCCATACCCAACGCGATGATGTTGATCGCCACGCCGGAGACGATGTGGTCGACGCCGACGATCACCGTCGCCAGGGCGTGCAGCGCGCCGAAGAGCAGGCCGAGCACGATCGCGCCCAAGACGCCCACGGCCCAGCCGTAGTGGTAGGCGAAGTAGCCGGCGCCCAAGGTACCGGCGATCATCATGCCCTCCAGGCCGATGTTGACCACGCCGGCCCGCTCGGACCAGACGCCGCCGAGGCCGGCCATGGCGATCG
This sequence comes from Nocardioides sp., assembly GCA_037046605.1. Taxonomy (GTDB): domain Bacteria; phylum Actinomycetota; class Actinomycetes; order Propionibacteriales; family Nocardioidaceae; genus Nocardioides. The sequence goes on along the minus strand of JBAOHF010000023.1, from coordinate 164,201 downwards.
GAATGGCGGAGATCAGCGCGGCACGCAAGGTGCCGATGGAGGCCATGTCGTCGGCCCCGCTGATCAGTCGCACGACGGACACGAGGAGGAGCCCGCCGATGAGGTAGATCCACCACGGGATACCCACTCGGCGTGTCGTTACCTGCATGTTCTTCAGGTCCCCATAGATCTGCTCGGTGGCGTTCATCCGCGAGCCTCCTCACCGGTCTTGGCGACAACTTGTTCGGCGACGGCCGCCTGTTCCAGTCGGTTCCGGTAGCGCCGGACGACCTCGTAGGCGATCACCACCGCCATCACGATCACACCCTGAGTGACCCCCACGATGTCCGGGGAGACGCCTGCCAGGATGTTGAGCAGGTTGCCCTGCTCACTGAGGAACGCGAAGATCAGCGCGCCGGCCAGGATGCCGAGCGGGTGGTTGCGGCCCAACAGCGCCACCGCGATGCCGGCAAAGCCGATGCCGGTCTGGAACGAAGTGCCGTAGTTGAACGCCTGGCCGAAGAGGACCGGCATGCCGATCAGGCCGGCAACAGCGCCGGACATGAGCATCGAGATCATGATCATCCGCTTGACGCTCACGCCGCTGGCCACAGCCGCGGTTTCGGACTGACCGGTCGCGCGGAGGTCGAAGCCGAAGCGGGTGCGGTTCAAGACGACGGAGTAAGCGACACCGACCACGATCGCCAGCAGCGCCAGCCCGTAGATCTTGGCGTTGCCCGCGTCGGGGATCAGTCCCAGGCTGCCGACATGCGAACTGTCCGGAATCGTCTTGGTCGAGGTCGACACGCCGGTCTGCTCACCCCACCGGGGCAGCAGGAAACCGACGATGCCGGAGGCGATCGCGTTGAGCATGATCGTGGAGATGACCTCGCTCACCCCGCGGGTGACCCGCAAGAAGCCGGCGATGCCCGCCCAGAGGGCGCCGGTCGCCATCGCGATCAGCACCGCCACCACGGTATTGAGGACGCCGGGAAGGATGGCCGCGCCAGCAAACGCCGCGGCGAAGAAGGCTCCGATGCGGTACTGACCCTCGACGCCGATGTTGAACAGGTTCATCTTGAACCCGATCGCGGCCGCCACGCCGGAGAGGTAGAGCACCGCGGTGGCGTTGAGGATGTTGACCAGGTTGCGGTTCTCGGGCCAGCTGAGCATGGTGCTCCAGAAGGCGCCGACGTCATCCCCCGTGGCCACCAGGATCACCGTGGCGATCAACATCGCCACCACCATCGCGAGCACGGGTGCGGCCAGGTTCAGGCCGATGCGTTTTGCCAGACTCATGCTTCACCTCCGGCCCCGGTCATCGCCGAGCCAAGTTCTTGGGGAGTCACCGTCTGCGGGTCGAAGGTACCGACCAACCGCCCGCGCAAGATGACCTGGATGGTGTCGGACAAGCCGATGAGCTCGTCGAGATCCGCAGAGATCAGGAGTACGGCGAGGCCATTGCGGCGCGCGTCCTTGATGTGACCCCAGATCTGCGCTTGCGCGCCGACATCGACGCCGCGAGTGGGATGAGAGGCGATCAGCAACACCGGATCGCCACTCATCTCGCGCCCGACGATGAACTTCTGCTGGTTGCCGCCGGAGAGCGCGCGAGCGTTGGTGTCGATGCCCGGGGTGCGGACGTCGTACTGCTCGACGATGCGGGTCGAGTCGTCGCGGGCGCCACCGATGTTGAGCCACGGGCCCTTCACGCTGGGTTCGCGGGTCTGGTGACCGAGGATCCGGTTCTCCCAAAGCGGAGAGTTGAGCAGCAGCCCGTGACGATGCCGATCCTCGGGGATGTAGCCGATCCCCGACTCACGCCGCTGCAGCGTGGTCCAGTGGGTGATCTCCTTGCCGTCGAGGAAGACCGTGCCGTGGACCGCCTTGCGCATCCCGATCACGGCTTCGACGAGCTCGGTCTGTCCGTTGCCCTCGACCCCGGCGATACCGAGCACTTCGCCGGCATGGATCGTGAGGGAGACGTCTTGCAGCTCGGGGCGGCCATCACCGTCGTCGACCTGTAGATCGCGCACCTCCAACCGCACCGTCTCGGTGACCGTGGACTCCTCCGTCGATGGCGAGGGCAACTCGCTGCCCACCATGAGTTCGGCGAGTTTGCGGGCGGTCATGTCGGCCGGCTTCACCGTGGCCACGGTGGCTCCGCGACGGATCACGGTGATGTCGTCGGCGACTGAGAGCACCTCGTCGAGCTTGTGGGAGATGAAGATGAGGGTGTGCCCCTCGTCCTTGAGGACACGCAGGTTGTCGAAGAGGGCGTCGACCTCTTGGGGCACCAGCACGGCGGTGGGCTCGTCGAGGATGATGATCTTGGCGCCACGGAAGAGCACCTTGAGGATCTCCACCCGCTGCCGCTCGCCGACGCCGAGGCTCTCCACCAGTTCGTCGGGGTCGAGCCCGAAACCGTATTGGTCGGAGATCTCCTGGATCTTGGCGCGCGCAGCCGACCCGATCCCGTGCAGCTTCTCCGCACCGAGAACGACGTTCTCCAGCACGGTCAGGTTGTCGGCGAGCATGAAGTGCTGGAACACCATGCCGACGCCTTGCGCGATCGCGTCGCTGGGCGAGTTGAAGGACTGCACCACGCCGTTGACCGCCACGGTGCCCTCGTCGGGCTTCTGAACGCCGTAGAGGATTTTCATCAGGGTGGACTTGCCGGCACCGTTCTCGCCCACAAGGGCGTGGATCGTGCCGGCAGGCACGGAGAAGGTCACGTCGTGGTTGGCGATGACGCCCGGGAATCGTTTACCGACACCGGTCACGGTTACCGCGTCACCCGTTGCGGGTGCGGCCCCCCTGCCGGCATCAAGAGTTGTCGTCATTGGTCTCCTCCTGGAATGAGCCCGATGGGATGGATCGGGCCCGGAGCCACACGCTACCGCGTGACTCCGGGCCCTGGAATCGATCAAAGCCGGGGACTTCCGGGGCGGTTTCCCCCGGTCCGGCTAGGCGTTATCAGGGAGCCGTGGGCACCTTGATCTCGCCGCTCGTGATCTTGTCGGCGAAGCCGTCGATGTCGGCCTTGATGTCGTCGATGAACCCACCGGATGCGGAGTAACCCACACCCTCGGCAGCAAGGTCATAGGTGACATTGCCCGACGGCGGAGTGCCATCGGCGACCGACTTGATGATGTTGAACACCGCGGTGTCGACGCGCTTGAGCATCGAGGTCAAGATGTGCGGCTTCTGGTCATCGGAGACCGAGTTGTACTGGTCGGAGTCGACACCGATCGCCCACTTGTCCGCCTCGGTGGCCGCCTCGAAGACGCCCAGACCGGACTTGCCGGCGGCGTGGTAGACGATGTCGGCACCCGCGTCGTACATGCCCTCGGCAGCAACCTTGCCGCCGGCCGGGTTCTCGAAGCCGGTGGCGCCGTCGTTGGGATCCTCGGTGAGGTACTTGACGTCGACCTTGATGGACGGATCAACCGCCTTGATGCCCGCGACGTAGCCCGCCTCGAACTTCTTGATCAAGTCACCGTGGGTGCCACCGACGAAGCCGACGTGCTTGGCCTCGGACTTCTTGGCCGCCGCGACACCGACGAGGAAGGAGCCCTCGTTCTCGGCGAAGGTGAGGTCGACCATGTTGGCCTGCGGCTTCTCCACCAGGAACTGGCTGTAGCCGTCGATGACCGCGAACTCGGTGTCCGGGTACTCCGGAGCGACCGTGGCAGCAGCCGGGGAGTAGATGAAGCCGACCGCGATCACCGGGTTGTAGCCCTGCTCGGCCAGCGTCCGGAGACGCTCGGCGCGAGTGTCGTCGTTCTCGCCGGTCGCTGCCTTGGCCTCGGTGCAGGTGGCACCGAGTTCGGCGATGGCCTTCTTCATGCCCTCATAGGCGGAGTCGTTGAAGGACTGGTCGCCACGCCCGCCCACGTCGTAGGCAAGGCCGACCTTGGGGCCATCGCCCTTGGCGTCCTTGCACGCATCATTGCTGGCGGCGGCGTCCGTGCCGGACCCACCGTTACTTCCGCTGTCATTGCCGCAAGCCACCAGTGACATCGATGCCACCACGGCCACGACAGCAAGCTTGGTCAAACGACGCAAGTTGCCCTCCTGGGATCAGGTGCGCCGTTACTTTGCTCGGCGCAGGTCGGATCACCATAGCCCTAGGGACACCCGAGGCGTAGGGCCGGAGTGCCTTGTTAGGCAACCGTTATGAACCCTCGTTCAGCGCGTGGAAGGGGCCTCGACGGTCAGCCGCGAAGCATCGCGAGAGTGGCCGCTTGAGCGAGCACACGCGCGCCGATCCCGAGGGACCGCTCGTCGACGCGAAGATCGCCTTGATGCAGGTCGAAGGTGGGTCCACCAGGGCTACGAGTGCCAAGTCGGGCCATCGCGCCTGGGATCTTTTCGACATACCAACCGAAGTCCTCACCACCGAGGCTCTGCTGCGTCGTCACCAGCCCGTCATCGCCCAGAACGCCGGTCACGGCGTTCCCGAGCAGCTGGGTCGCTGAGGCTTCGTTGACCACCGGCGGAACCCCACGCGTGTAGTCGACCTCGGCCTGCACGCCGTACGGCGCCACGATGTCGTCGACAAGCGCGCGCACAAGGTGCTCAGCCTCCGACCAGGCGACCGCATCCAGCATCCGAACCGTGCCGGCTACCTGCCCCGAGGACGGGATCACGTTGTGTGCGGCGCCTGAGGAGACGATCCCCCAGACCACGCTGACGCCCGCTCGTGGATCGAGGCGCCGGGACAAGATGGCGGGGAGTTCGGTGATCACCTTGCCCAGCGCGAAGACCAGATCCTGGGTCAAATGGGGTCGGCTGGTGTGCCCGCCGCCGCCGCTGAGCCGCACCTCGAGTCGGTCGGCGGCACCGGTGATGGGGCCCTCGCGAAGACCCACGTGGCCGACGTCGAGGCTGGGGTCGCAGTGCAAGCCGAAGATGTGGCCCACCTCGTCGAGTGCCCCCAGGCCGATGGCCTGCAGGGCGCCGCCCGGCATGACCTCTTCAGCCGGCTGAAAGAGCAGCCGGATCCGACCAGGCAGCAGATCGGCTTGGTGGAGCCCCGCCAGCGCCAAGCCCGCACCCACGAGTGCCGTGGTGTGCAGATCGTGCCCGCATGCATGCGCCACGCCCGGGGTCTGCGACGCCCACGGGTCTTCGGTGCGGTCTTGCACGGGAAGCGCGTCAAGATCGGCGCGCAGCGCCACGAGCGGACCGCGGTCACCGAGGTCGGCGATCAGCCCGGTCGCCGGCAGCATCCGGATCGAGTAGCCCGCCGCTTCGAGACGCTCACGCACCAGCGCGGTGGTACGGGTCTCACCCCACGAGAGCTCGGGGTGGCGGTGGAGGTCCCGGCGCAGATCGATCAGGTCCGGGAGGTGCTTGTCGATGGTCTCCTCGAGCTTGGCGGAGAGCGCAGGCGGCAGGGATGGTGAGGAGGACATTTGCTTCATGGTAGATCACCGCGGGCCGGGCGTTCATCGGGTGACCCCCCTGACCTGGAAGGCCCTTTCAGGGTTGATCGGAGGAGGCGTGGTCGAAGGCTTCGAGGAGGCGGTCGGCGGCCGCGACCGGATCGAGGGCTCCCGAGCGCACAGCCGCGGCGATCTCGTCGCGGATAGCCGCCACCCCGGCCGAGGAGCGCAGCCGGAACTCCAAGGTGTCGCGGACCAGAGTCCAGGCGAAGGCGAGTTGTTGCTCGGCTCGCCGGCCGGCGAGCCCAGCTTCGCCGAGGCGTTCGCGGTGGGCCAACACTTCGGCCCAGACCGCGTCGACGCCGGCGCCGGACAACCCCGAACAGGTCACCACCTGGGGCGCCTGCCCCGCACCGCGGACCAGGCGCAGAGCGCCCGCCAGATCACGCGCGGCAACGCGCGCTTCGGCTTCGTGATCCCCGTCGGCCTTGTTGACCGCGACCACGTCGGCGATCTCGACGATGCCCTTCTTGATGCCCTGCAGCTGATCGCCGGTGCGCGCCAGGGTCAGGTAACAGAAGGTGTCGACCATCCCGGCCACGGTGACCTCGGACTGTCCGACCCCCACTGTCTCGACGATGACCACTCCATAGCCGGCGGCTTCCAAGATGCGCATCGACTGAGCGGTTGCCCGAGCTACACCCCCGAGGGTGCCCGCGGTTGGGGAGGGCCGGATGTAGGCCTCGGTCTGCGCCGAGAGTCGCGCCATCCGGGTCTTGTCGCCGAGGACCGATCCGCCGGTGCGTACCGACGACGGGTCGACCGCCAATACACCCACGCGATGACCCTGCTCGATCAGCTGCAGCCCGAGGGTGTCGATAAAAGTGGACTTCCCGACTCCGGGAACCCCGGAGATGCCGACCCGGATCGTCTGCTCGACCCCAGGCAGGGAAGCGAGTAGCTCGCGAGCCAAGTCGCGGTGCGACGGCAGCGTCGACTCGACCAGGGTGATCGCGCGGGCGATCGCGGACCGCTCCCCCCGTCGTACGCCGGCAGCCAGGGCCGTGGGGTCGGGCAGATTCATCGGCCGGGCTAGCCGGCGACGCCGGGCTCGGCGGCGAGCTGATCGAGCAGAGCCAGTGCTGAGTCGGCGATCACCGTGCCCGGCAAGAACACGTCGGCGGCACCCATCTGCTTCAACGTCGCCACATCGTCGGGCGGGATGACGCCACCGATGACCACCAAGACATCGGGCCGTCCCTGCTCGACCAGGGCTCGCTTGAGTGCGGGCAGCAGCGTCAGATGCCCGGCCGCGAGGGAGGAGACCCCCACCACGTGCACGTCGGCATCGACGGCCTGCTGGGCGACCTCCTCGGGCGTAGCGAACAGCGGCCCCACATCGACGTCGAAGCCGAGGTCGGCAAACGCCGTGACCACCACCTTCTGGCCGCGGTCGTGGCCGTCCTGGCCCATCTTGGCGATCAGGATGCGGGGACGCCGGCCGTGCTCGGCCTCGAAGGCGGCGGTGCGCTCGAGCACCTGCTCGGCGGCGCCGCTCTCCGCGCCGGTCAACTCCGCTCGGTACACCCCGGAGATGGTACGGATCACCGCGCGGTGGCGGCCGTAGACCTGCTCCAACGCCTCGGAGATCTCCCCCACGGTGGCCTTGGCGCGGGCAGCTTCGACCGAGAGCGCCAGCAGATTGCCGTCGAGGGAGCCGCCCGCCGAACTCATCGGCCCACGCTCGGCGGCGGCGGTCAAGGCGGCCAGCTTGCGGCGTACGTCGTCGGGGTCGCGCTCGGCGCGCAACCGCTCCAGCTTGGCGAGCTGAGCGCGATAGACCTCGTCGTTGTCGACCTTGAGCACGTCCAGCGGCTCCTCGTGCGCGAGCCGATAGGTGTTCACGCCGATCACGGCCTGTGCGCCCGAGTCGATGCGGGCCTGGGTGCGCGCAGCGGCCTCCTCGATGCGCAGCTTGGGGATGCCTGCCTCGATGGCCTTGGCCATGCCGCCGGCTTCCTCGGCCTCGGTGAGGTGCTGCCAGGCGCGCTCGGCAAGGTCGTGGGTGAGCCGCTCGACGTAGTAGGAGCCCGCCCACGGATCGATGCTCTGGGTGGTGCCGCTCTCCTGCTGAAGCAGCAACTGGGTGTTGCGAGCGATCCGTGCGGAGAAGTCGGTCGGCAACGCGATCGCCTCGTCGAGGGCGTTGGTGTGCAGGCTCTGGGTGCCGCCCTGGGTGGCTGCCATTGCCTCGATGCAGGTGCGCGCGACGTTGTTGAAGACGTCTTGGGCGGTGAGGCTCCACCCGGAGGTCTGGCAGTGCGTGCGCAGGCTGAGCGACTTGGCGTTCTTGGGCTCGAACTCGCTCACCAGCCGGCACCAAAGCGCGCGGGCGGCGCGGAGCTTGGCGACTTCCATGAAGAAGTTCATCCCGACGCCGAAGAAGAAGCTCAACCGCGGCGCGAACGAGTCGATGTCGAGCCCGGCGGCGATGCCGGCGCGGAGGTATTCCACGCCGTCGGCCAGCGTGTAGGCAAGCTCCAGATCGGCGGTCGCTCCGGCCTCCTGGATGTGATAGCCGGAGATCGAGATGGAGTTGAACTTCGGCATCTTCGCTGCGGTATAGCCGAAGATGTCGGAGATGATCCGCATGCTCGGGACCGGCGGATAGATATAGGTGTTGCGGACCATGAACTCCTTGAGGATGTCGTTCTGGATGGTCCCGGCCAACTGCTCGGGCTTCACCCCCTGCTCCTCGGCAGCAACGATGTAGAGCGCCATCACCGGCAGCACCGCGCCGTTCATGGTCATCGAGACGCTCATCTGATCCAGCGGGATGCCGTCGAAGAGTGTGCGGGCGTCGTAGATCGAGTCGATCGCGACACCGGCCATGCCGACATCGCCACGCACCCGCGGGTGGTCGGAGTCGTAGCCACGGTGGGTGGCCAGATCGAAGGCGACCGACAACCCCTTCTGGCCGGCGGCCAGGTTGCGGCGGTAGAACGCGTTGGATTCCTCGGCAGTGGAGAAGCCGGCGTACTGACGCACCGTCCACGGCTGGGTGGTGTACATCGTCGGATAGGGCCCGCGCAGGAACGGCGGCAGGCCGGGCAAGGTGCTCACGTCGAGGCCGTCGATGCCGTCGATGTCTGCCGGGCCGTAGGCGGGCGCGATCTCGATGCCTTCGGGCGCGGTCCACGGTGTCCGCCGCGGGGCCGGGGCGGCGGGGGGCTGGGGGCCGCTCAGCGACAGCCCGGCGAACGATGCGGGGATGCTCACCGAGCCACCTCCGATTGGTGGGAACCGGCGGCCAGTTGGTCGCGGGTGCGGTGCAGGAAGGCGAGGGCGTCGAGCCCGAGCGCGCAGGAGTCGTCGATCAAGTCGGCGGCCAGGGTCGCCTCTCCGGGCTTGCCGGCGAGGATCACCCAACGAGCACCCGCGGCGCGCAGCCCTGCGACGGCCTCGTGCCCCCACTCGGCGTACGCCGAGTCGGAGCCGGCCAGGCAGACGACCGGGTGCCCGGCGTAGGCGGCGGTCAGTTCGGCGGCCGTGGATGTCGGTCCAGCCGCATCGGTCGCCACCCCACCAGCCGCGAACAGGTTGGCCGCGAAGGTCGCCCGGGCGGTGTGCGCGGCGATCGGGCCCATCGTCGCGAGGAAGACCGATTGCTCCGCGGGAAGGTCGCGCAGGGCTTCGAAGGCTCCGGCGTAGCTGCTGACCCGGGGCCAGGTCGGGTCGGCATCGCGCTCGGGGAGGTGCTCGGTGAGCAGCGGGAACTCGCTGACTCCGGTGATGGGCAGGCGTCGGTTGGCGACCAGCCGCTGCCGCTGCCCGCCGGTCTCTGCCACCGCGTCGATGAGCAACTCCGCGGCGTTCGCGAGCCCGCCCGCGCGCTCGATCTCCCCGAAGTGCGTCCAGGCCGCTTCGGCGAGCTGGTCGGTGAGGTCCTCCACTGCGAACGAGCCGGCTGCGGGATCGATGACCGCCCCGATGTGCGATTCGGAGATGAGCAACGCGGAGATGTTGCGGGCCCATCGTCGCGCCCCGGCATCGGAAGTCCCGAGCGCCGCGTCGTAGGGAAGCACCGTGACCGCGTCGGCGCCACCGGCTCCCGCGGCGAAGGCCGCAACGGTGGTGCGAAGCAAGTTCACCCAGGGGTCGTAGCGGGTCATCATCGGGCGGCTGGTGACCGCGTGCTGGCGTTGTACGGCGGCATGCGGTGCCCCGGACAACTCCGCGATGCGCGCCCAACAACGCCGCGCGGCTCGCAGCTTCGCGATCGCCGGGAACTGCTCGTCGGTCACGGCGTAGCGGAACTCGAGGGTCCCCAGCGCCTGGTCAATGCCCATCCCCGCAGCGGTCAGGGCCCTGAGATAGCCGACGCCCGCCGCCAGAGTCACCGCGACCTCCCACGCATCGCTGCCGCCCGCATCGTGCACCGCGGTGCCGTCAACGCTGAGAGCGAGGATGCCCGCGTTGGCTGCGGTGATGGCCAGGTCGGCCGTCGCCGCCAGATCGGGTACCGGGGCGGAAGCCCCGGCCAGCCGGGCTCGCAGCCACTCGCCCCACGGATCGAGGCCGAGCCCCGTGCCGTCGGCGGGGGTGGGTGCGGAACCCAGCCACGAAACGAAGTGCGCAGCGGCTGCCGAGTCCGCGCCGTCGAGGACCACGGGGGCGAGATCGAGCAGAACCCCCTCGAGCGCGGCGTCGTACCACCCGGCGTCGGCACCCGCGGGCACCCGCAACCACAAGGACGCGGCGCCGGTCTCCAGCTCCGCCAGCGCGTCGGCGCCACCCGCCGAGGCGACGCGGACATCCCACTGGGAGCTTTCCCGATGGGGTGCAGGCACGGCCGGGATGGTCCTTCCGGGAATGCCGAGCGGCCGCACAGAGAGCCCATCGAGGGTTCGCCGGGTGAGCTTGTCCCAGACCGCGCTGTCGGTGTCATCGGCGCCGAGGCGACCAGACTTGCGAAGCACGGCCGCCGCCGCGCGCTCCCACTCGCCGACGTCTGTCATGGACCGAAGGATAAAGAGCACCGCCCGACCGCGACCACCCGTTGTGACCCACCCAACCCCGTGGCCGTCAAAGCCAGGAGTGACATAGCCTGCACCAGGCGCGCCAGATTCCCACCGCGCTTCTCGGCACAACCGCGAAGGACCCGGCCCGTGAGCACCCCAACCCCACCGCCCGCAGGCTGGTACGACGATCCGCAGGGCACCGGACGCGTGCGGTTCTGGGACGGTCAGGAGTGGACCGCTCAGATGCGCCCGCCGCAATTGCCCGCACCCGCAAAGCCACCACGGCCGCTGACGAGCTCGTTCAAAGCCTTGGCCGGCGCCGTCATCGCCCTGTTCAGCGTGGCTTTCTTGTTCGAACTCGCACAGGCATGGCAGGCCATTCGCCTGCAACGGTGGGCTGCTGAGGTGGAGGCGACACCAGACAGCTTCAACATCGACGAGGCCAACCTTCTGGACAGTCTGTCCGTGACCTCCTCAGTCGGTGCGTTGATCGCCGGGTTGATTGCCATTGCGCTCTTCATCTGGTGGTCCTATGCAGGACACCGCAGCGATCGGACACTCACCAAACAGCCGCACTGGTGGGTCGTGGGCGGGTGGTTCATCCCGATGGCAAACCTCTACTTACCCTTCGCCGGCATCAACGACACCTACAAGGGCACGTTCCGAAAGCGGGAACTGCCGCCCGGCAGCCTCACCTGGCTGATGTCGCTTTGTGGTGTTCTCTATGTAACGGCAGCGGCGCTTTCGAGCGCGGCCAATACGAAAGCCACCGAGCTTTTCGCGCTGCCGGGTGACGACCCCTACTACCTGGACCTGCTGGTCGAACTCTCCCGGCTCGAATGCGTGGCCGCCCTCATCAGCGCTGCCTCGGAGCTGCCCGTCATTGCCCTGGTGGTCATCATCACCAGGGCGTTGTACGCCGTCCCCCCGGAACCGATCGCCCCACCCGCTGCCTGAGCACCGCATCACCGAGTCGCTGGAGCACATGGGTTCGTGAACCGACGGCTCGGGTTTTCCATTTCTGTTCACGTCGCAGTCGCTGGCCCGTCATGGTCCGTCTGCCAGCCGCAAGAATCTCGGGCCACCCTGGGTGCGTGAGCACTCTCAAGGTCGCCCTGGTCGCCGACAGCTTCGCCCCCGACTTCGATCATCGAGCCCGCTTGGCGCGCCAGTTGACCGATGTCCTGCTGGCTGCCGGGCAGAGAGTCTCGGTGCTCACCGCCAGCCCGGGAGTGGAGACCTACCGGAGCGCCGACGTTCAACGGATTCCGGGTATCACCCGCCGAGGCACGCTCCTGCGTTCCGCCCTGCTCGACTCCCAGGCCGATATCGCCCTGGTGATCAGCCCCGACGAATTCGGCCGGAAGGCACTCAAGCAGACAATGAGGGTCGGCTTGCCCGCAACGGTGATCGAGCAGCGACCGCTGCCCGGCTACCTACCGGACTACTACGTCGATCAGGTGATCGCCCGCGCCAGTCGGCTGCTCGTGACCTCCCGGTGGGTAAGCAAGGCGCTCGAGGACCGAGGGATCGCCGCTCATGTGTGGCGCCCAGGCGTCGATCTCACCGCCTTCCACCCTGGGCTGCGCGACCCGGCTCTGCATCGGGCCTGGACCAAGGACGGCCGCGCGGCCGTGGGGTACGCCGGTGACTTCCGGCGCAGCCTGGGCGTCAAGCGCCTCGCCGCGCTTGGCACGATCCCCTTCGCCCAACCTGTGCTCATCGGCCATGGTCCCCGCAAGACCTGGCTGAAGGCGAACCTCACCACGGCGCCGCTCACCGATCCCACCACCACCGGAGATCTGGGCACGGCTCTCGCCAGCCTGGACGTGCTGGTTCATCCGGGCCGTCAACTCACCGACGCGCCCGACGTGCGGGCAGCCATGGCGTGCGGCGTTCCCGTCGTCGTACCGACGACCGGCGGCGCCGCGGAGTTTGTCCGACACCGGCACACCGGCCTGCACTTCGATCGCCGCGATCCGCTGGGCCTGGCCGCTGCCGTGAGCGAGCTCGTTACCGACCCCGGATTACGCGCCCAACTGGCGATCAACGCGTTCAGCTGGTCACAAGCCCAAGGGTGGGACCGACAGGGTGCGGCGCTGATCGACGACCATCTCAAGGCGGTGGTCGGCCGGGACCCCGCAGACCGGGTCCAGGACGTCGCCTAACTAGTGCGCGCTGGCGCGGGCTCGGCGACGTAGCCAGACATCGATGCCCCAGTAGATCGTGGCGACGATCAAGCCGAAGACCAGGATCATCGCCAGCGTCTTGGAGACCGCAGCGACGCCGTACTCGGTGATGTTGACGAAGCCGTAGGGGTAAACGTCTGAGATCGCCCCGCGGATCAGCATCCAGACGATCCACAGCACCGGGACCACCAGCGCGGCCGGGATCATCTTGCCGGTGACCCACCCACGAGGACCCCGAAATCACCCAGACCACGACCGTCACCAGCGGGGTGATCACGTGCAGGATCGGGTCGGTCAGGTTCGACCAGCCGATCACTTCGGTGGTGGGGGCGAGGAGCACCTGGTAGACGATCGCCGTCACGGTGATCATCAACAACGCGTCCATTCGCAGCACCCGGCGCCCCGTGGTGTCGCGCCACGGCCGCCGCCACAAGAGGGTCGCCGAGATGGCCACGACCAGATTGGACCAGATGGTGAAGTAGCTGAAGGTGTCGAACAGTCGCGGCAACGCACCGGCAAGACCATCGGCGTGATTGCCGTAGAGCCCCGGCTCCGGCGGCGGTTCACTGTAGAGGTCGAGGCCGGAGAAGAACGCGGTCAAGACGATGCCGAGCCAGGCGATGGCGGCGTTCACGCCGTACGCCGTCCGCGCGGCCGGGCTGGGCTCTTGGGTGGGGGTAGTCACAGCGGGAGTATCGCTGCTGCGGGCACGAACGGCGTGCATTTCGGTGCGGCGAGCGCTGTGCGGCTTACTCCGCGCGGCCCACTCAGAGCAGTTGGTCGAGCTTGGCGAAGTCGCGGCCCAAGCCAGCCACGGTCCACTGGGCCAACAAGCGCTCGGCGGCTTCGCGCGGGGCCCCGATGCCGACCGTGACTAGCTCCGCATCGCCCAACCGTCCCGAGACCGCGGCATGCTCGTCATGGGTATGGCCGTCCGGACTTCCCTCGGAGCACGCCCTGCAAAGCACCTGGACGTTGGCCGTCCAGCACTCCGCGGCATAGCCCGCTCGGTCGAACAGCGCGGTGAGTTCGGCCAACCCATCGGCACCGACGTTGGGCACCTGGGTGGCCAGGGTGGGGTACGGCGAGGGCTGCAGCAGCATGATCTCGTTGAAGACCGGCCGGACCTGATCCTCCAGCTGTCGCTGACCCACCGCATCGCCGTCGTGGAGCACCACATCGCCAAAACGGTGGCCCGACTCCGGCAGGGGCACCGACACCAGGCGAGCGCGTGTGGGACAGATCCTGCGTGCCCAAACCACCTCAGTGGAATAGCGAACACCGTCGAGCAGGAGCTCCGGCTCGTAGAAGCGGGGCTCGGGATTGAGCCTGATGGGCGTGAGCCCGAAATCGGCCTCGATCGGGCCTTCACCCGGCGCGAGGTCCACGCCGTAGGCGTCCCACGCCTGCCGAGCCAACCCCCACTCGCCCAGTGCGGTCGCGGCGATGCCGAGGTTCCATGCCTCGCCCGACTGCCGCGGTTCGCTCAACCGCGCCAACGCCTCCAGATTGGAGTCGACGCACTCGGGCCACTGCCGCAACCACTTCATCCGCAGGCCGAGGTCGAACCACGCCCAGCCGGTGTCGGGGTAGGTCTCGGTCAGCTTCTCCAACGCGGCGACCTCGGCGCCGACATCTTGGTCGTGGACCGCCTGGTGATAAGCCTCGGTGAGTGCGGCCAGGTTCAGCGGCGACGGTGCAGACACGCTCGGGATGCTACGCCGCCGCGCTGACCGCGCGTGAGCGGAGACCCCCGTGCCTGACCGAGACGACGATCACCTCGAATGAGGCTGGCGTGGGCGCACCGATGACCTCAGTCGTCGTCCTCAGCCGCTCGCGGGGAGAGCGCGGCGGCGTACAACAGGCTCAGCGCGGCCAGGAGACAGACCAAGACCGCGAGATCGAAGCGTTTCGTCATCGAATCCCAGCCAGGTTCGAGCAGGAAGACCCGTGCGGCACTGGTCACCGAGGCCAACTGGAAGCCGTCACGGAAGATCCACCAGAGGCGTAGCCAGACAGTCGCCGCGGTGAGGACCAACAAGGTGGTGGTGACGAAAACAGACCAGGCCAAGCGACGCAGGTGGAGCACACCTACCGCGAAGAGCGCGATCACCAACCCGAGTTCGAGCAGGCTCGGCGGCCCTCCCGGGAGATCGGGAGCCTCTCCAGACACGGTCAGCTCGGCCAGAAAGTTCCTGCCGTCGGTCCACCACAGCCACGCCTCGCGCAGGAGCAGGAGTCCTGCGCACGCGGAGGCCGCGCGGCCAACCCGAGTAAGAACCACCCCCCGACCCTAGCCCGGACGGCTGCCCCACCCCCGGTGTGTCACCGCGCGGGTCGGCTGAGCACCCTGACCACGCGCGTGGTTCCCGCGCACCCATCCCCCAGATAGGGGACACGCTGGCCAGCCAGCTCGGTCGGCCGAAATCAGCCCCACCAGAAGCCGGCCGCGATCACGATATAGAGGCCGATCAGTGCGGCACCTTCGATCCAGGTCGATTCGCCGTCGAAGGTGATGAAGGCAGCCAGTACGACGGCAATGATGACCGCGATTATCAGCACCGGCGGGAACACCAGCGTCAAGGTGGCGAAGCCCAAGACCTGGGACAAGATCACCAAGAGCGGCGCCAGGACCAAGGCGATCTGCATAGGAGAGTTGATGACGACCGAGAAGGCGTATTCACTGCGCCCGGCCGCAGCCAGCTGGATGCCCACGACATTTTCGACGGCATTGCCTGCGATGGCCACGATCACAAGACCGGCGAACGCCTCGGAGATGCCGAAAGAGGCCATCGCGGGCTCGAGGGCGACCACGAACCAGTCGGAGACGAAAGCGGCGAGAACGGCCGAACCCGCCAGCAGCGCCAGCGCCAACCACAGCGGCCAGCGGGGCGCCTCGGTATGCATGGACGGCTCGCTGTCGGCCTTCTGGGTCGCGTCCTTACGCAATGAAGCAGGCAGCACCAGCATGAAGAGCGCCAGCAACACGATGGCGGTGATCATGCTGAGTGCACCTTCATGGCCTTCGGCCGGAGTGTGCACGGCAGCGGTCACCGACGGGATGAGCATCGCGAAAACAGACAGCACCATCAGCACGATGATCTGGCGGGCGCGCTCGGAGCCCAACTGCTGCGGGCCGTGTTTGAGACCTCCCACCAAGAACGCCAACCCCAGCACCAGCAGAAGGTTGGCCAGAATCGAACCGATCAGCGCGGCCTGGACGACGCCGACGAGTCCGGCTTTGAGCGCAAACAGGGCAATGAAGAGTTCCGGCAGATTACCCAGCGCGGACTGCAGCACACCGGTGGCGCTCGGTCCGAACCGGTCGCCGAGTTGTTCGACCGAGCGACCCACCACCGAGGCCAGCAACGCCACGGCCAAAGCCGAGGTGACGAAAGCGATGGTCCCGGACCAGTGTCCGTAGTGTGCTACCCCGGCCAGCACGACCAGCAGGGCACCACCACCCAATACGACGAGGTCAGAGCGGGTGAAGGTACCCACATGTTCGTCAGCGGGGGCCGTCGCGATGTTCATGTCGGACAGCTTCTCAGCCCGCGAACGAGGGACCGAATCTAAACCCGGAGTGTTCCTCCGCTCCGGGGCCGAAATGCAGATAGTCCAGTGAGATCCGGTCGCCCCACGTGCTTGGGGAGCGACCGTTTCTCACTGGACTACCCAGAAAGCAACCGTTCGCAGGGAGCTGGTCAGGCCTCGGTCCGGCCGTCGTTGTCCTTGTTGCGGATGCCGATCTTGTTGCCGAGCCAGATCAACGGGTCGTACTTCTTGTCGACCACCCGCTCCTTGAGCGGGATGATCGCGTTGTCGGTGATCTTGATGTGCTCGGGGCAGACCTCGGTGCAGCACTTGGTGATGTTGCAGTAGCCGAGGCCGGCCGCGCCCTGGGCAAGCTCGCGCCGGTCGTTGGTGTCCAGCGGGTGCATGTCCAGTTCGGCGTACCGCAAGAAGAAGCGCGGACCCGCGAAGGCTCAGCTTGTTCTCCTCGTGATCACGCACGACGTGGCAGGCGTTCTGGCACAGGAAGCACTCGATGCACTTGCGGAACTCCTGGCCGCGCTCGACGTCCATCTGCGCCATCCGACGCTTGCCGTCGGCGTCGCGCGGACCCGGCTTGAACGCCGGCAACTGCTTGGCCTTCTCGTAGTTGAACGACACGTCGGTCACCAGATCGCGGATCACCGGGAAGGTGCTGCATCGGGGTGACCGTGATGGTCTCGCTCGGGTCGAAGTCGGAGAGCCGCGTCATGCACATCAGCCGCGGCCTGACCGTTGATCTCGGCCGAGCAGGAGCCGCACTTGCCGGCCTTGCAGTTCCACCGAACGGCGAGGTCGCCGGCCTCGGTGGCCTGCAAGCGATGAATTGCGTCGAGCACCACTTCGCCGGTCTCCACCGGGACGCTGAAGCTGTGCAGCTCACCGCCCGACTGGTCGCCGCGCCAGACGCGGAGCTTGAGGTCGTAGCTCACTTGCCCTCCTCCTTGGCCGGGGCCGACGCAGGAGCGTCGAAGAATGCCTTCAGCTCATCGGGCATGACCGGCAGATCCTGGCGGGCCAGCTCGACCCCGGTGCCCTCGGCGTTCAGCTTCAGGACCAGGTTGATCTTGCCCCACTCAGGGCTCGGGCCGGGGAAGTCGTTGCGGGTGTGGCCACCACGCGACTCCTCGCGCTCGAGTGCCGCCTTCGCCACGCACTCGCTGACGATCAGCATGTTGCGCAGATCCAGGGAAAGGTGCCAGCCGGGGTTGTACTGCCGGTGACCCTCGACGGTGAGGTTCTTGGCGCGGGCCTTGAACTCCTCGATCTTGGCCAGCGACTGCTCCAGCTCGGAGCCGTCGCGGATGATGCCGACCAGGTCGTTCATGTTCTGCTGCAGCTCGTGCTGGATGGTGTAGGGGTTCTCCCCGCCTTCCAGCTCGAAGGGCGCCAACGCGAAGGCCTGGGCGGCCTTGACATCGTCCTCGGAGACCGAGGTGCGGTCCTCGCCGAGCCCGCCGACGTACTCCGAGGCGAAATCGCCGGCACGCTTGCCGAAGACCAGCAGATCCGACAGCGAGTTGCCACCCAGCCTGTTGGAGCCGTGCATGCCGCCGGAGACCTCACCCGCCGCGAACAAGCCGGGCACCTGCTTGGACTCCTGGGTATCGGCATTCACCTCGACGCCGCCCATGATGTAGTGGCAGGTCGGGCCGATCTCCATCGGCTCCTTGGTGATGTCGACGTCGGCCAGTTCCTTGAACTGGTGGTACATCGAGGGGAGCCGCTTGCGGATGAACTCGGGGGTACGCCGCGAGGCAATGTCGAGGTAGATCCCGCCGTGCTCGGAGCCCCGGCCCGCCTTGATCTCGGCGTTGATGGCCCGGGCAACCTCGTCGCGCGGCAGCAACTCCGGTGGGCGCCGGTTGTTCTTCTTGTCGTCGTACCAGCGATCCGCCTCAGCTTCGTTGTCGGCCGTCTCGGCCTTGAAGAACTCGGGGATGTAATCGAACATGAAGCGCTTGCCTTCGGAGTTCTTCAAGATGCCGCCATCACCGCGCACCGACTCCGTGACCAGGATGCCCTTGACCGACGGCGGCCAGACCATGCCGGTGGGGTGGAACTGGATGAACTCCATGTTGATCAGCTGAGCGCCCGCACGCAGCGCGAGGGCGTGGCCGTCGCCGGTGTACTCCCACGAGTTGGAGGTCACCTTGAAGGACTTGCCGATGCCGCCGGTGGCGAGCACGACTGCCGGAGCGTCGAAGACGATGAAGCGGCCGGTCTCGCGCCAGTAGCCGAACGCCCCCGCCACGCGACTCGGGCCATCGGAGCTGGGGTTCTTGAACAGCTCGGTGATCGTGCACTCCATGAACACGTCGATGCCGAGTTCGACGACGCGCTGCTGCAAGGTGCGGATCATCTCCAGGCCGGTGCGGTCACCGACGTGGGCGAGGCGAGCGTAGCGGTGGCCGCCGAAGTCGCGCTGGCTGATCAGCCCGTCATCGGTGCGGTCGAACAGCGCGCCCCAGTCCTCGAGCTCGAGCACCCGCTCGGGCGCCTCCTGGGCGTGCAGCTGAGCCATCCGCCAGTTGTTGAGCATCTTGCCGCCGCGCATGGTGTCGCGGAAGTGAACCTGCCAGTTGTCCTCGGGCCAACGGTTGCCCATGGCCGCGGCAATGCCGCCCTCGGCCATGACCGTGTGCGCCTTGCCCAGCAGCGACTTGGTGATGATCGCGGTGCGTGCACCCGAGTCATGGGCGGCGATGGCCGCGCGAAGGCCGGCGCCGCCGGCGCCGATCACGATGACGTCGTAGGAGTGCCGCTCGATGCCCGAGCCGTTGGCCGCCTCCTCGCTCATCAGGTTGCCGGTCATCGGGTGCCGGCCCTCTGCACCCGCACCGGGATGGGTCGGGTCGTCGAAGATGGTGTCGGGATCGCTCATATCAGAAGAACCTCAGATCCGTGATGGTGCCGTTCGCGAGCAGGTAGATGTAGAAGTCGGTGAGCGCTACCGAGATCAACGAAGCCCAGGCGTAGTTGGCGTGGTACGGGTTGACCTTGGAGACCAGCGTCCACAGCTTGTAGCGCACCGGGTGCTTGGAGAAGTGGCGCAGCCGTCCGCCGACGATGTTGCGGCAGGAGTGGCACGACAGCGTGTAGAGCCAGATCAGCGCGACGTTGACCCACATGATCACGGTGCCGAGGCCCATGTGGCCCCACTCGTGATCGGCGTTGCGGAAGGCGAGCACGGCGTCGAAGGTCAAGATGCAGGCGACCACGACCGCGGCGTACCAGAAGTAGCGGTGGATGTTCTGCAGGATCAGCGGGAACCGGGTCTCACCGGTGTAGGCGGTGTGCGGCTCGGCCACGGCGCAAGCCGGCGGCGAGAGCCAGAAGCTGCGGTAGTAAGCCTTGCGGTAGTAGTAGCAGGTGAACCGGAAGCCCAGCGGGAAGATCAAGATGATCAGCGCCGGCGAGAGCTTCCACCAGTCACCGAACGGCTGGCCGAAGTCGCTGGCCTCGGTAGGGCAGGCAGTCGCCAGACACGGGGAGTAGAACGGCGAGAGGTACGGCGAGGAGTAGAAGTCCCGGGCCATGAACGCTCGCCACGTCGAGTAGATGACGAAGAGCGTGAAACCGATGAACGTGGCGAGCGGGTAGAGCCACCACCGATCGGTCCGCAGGGTCTTGTCTTCGATCTGGGCCCGAGTGGGGCCACGTACGCCTGCGTCTGGGGACGCCATCTGCTACCTCCGCGCTACAGGCCGCGCGAGAGCGCGGCCGATGGTTAGTGGGCTACTTGTTTCTGAAGGCTTCTCTCAGCAGTTTTCTACGTCGGACCCGCGTTTGTGAACTCGACCCCCGGTGTTGGGGGGAATCTCACATCGCCACCCTTGGAGCTGGGGCTTCAAGCCGGTATTCGCGAACTGCTTCCCAGCCCTTGGCCGGGTCCAGCACGTAGAGCGAGAAGGCGTCGCAGCCGAAGGAGCACTCGAAGTCCGCCAGCTCCATCTGCGCTTGATCCATGGTCTCCTCGGACAAGTGGTGGGCCACGGTGACATGGGGGTGGAAGGGGAAGGCCAGGGGGATCTCCAGCGGGCCCCGACGCAGCGTCGAGGACAACTCCGCACACCCCGTTCCGCCTTCGGCCAGCGCCACGAAGACCACCGGAGAGATGGGTCGGAAGGTCCCCGTGCCCTTCAGCCGGATGGGGAAGGACCGTGCCCCGTTCGCGACATTGAGGAGGTGACGATGAACGGTCGGCAGAGACTCGATCGGCACGTGGGTGGGCGGCACCAAGGTGATGTGGGTCGGGATCTTGTACGCCGTCACATCACCGATGCTTGCCCGGTATTGCTGAAGCCGGGTAGCCCATGGCTCCGGAAGCCCCAGCGAGACGCCGATCGTTGGCACAGGCAGAGCGTAGTGCTGTCCAGGCCGTCGCGCTCGCCTGTCCATAGACCACCGGCCATAGACCACCCGGCCATAGACCACCCGGCCATAGACCACCCGGCTGGCGCGACTCGCGTCCTACCGGCTGATCGGCGGCAGGAAGCCGACCCGGTCCATCACATCGCGCAAGGTCTGCTCGGCCACTGCGCCGGCACGATCCGCGCCGTCGCGCAGGATCCCGGTCAGCTGCGCCTTGTCGTCGAGCAACTCCATGGTCCGCTCGCGGAACGGGGTGACGAACTCGACCACGGCGTCGGCCAGATCGCCCTTGAGCGCGCCGTACCCCTGCCCGGCGTAATCGGTCTCGAGTTGGCTCAGGCTGCGGCCGGTCAGCGCCGAGAAGATGGTGAGCAAGTTGCTGATGCCCGGTTTGGTGTCGGGGTCGAAGCGGATCTCGGCTTCGGAGTCGGTGACCGCCGAACGGATCTTCTTCGCGCTCACCAAGGGGTCGTCGAGCATCTCGATGATGCCCTGCGGCGAGGAAGCGGACTTCGACATCTTCGCCGTCGGCTCCTGCAGGTCGGCGATCTTGGCCGTCGACTTGAGGATGTAGGGCTCGGGAAGCCGGAAGGTCTTCTTGTAGCGGTGGTTGAACCGCTGGGCCAGGTCGCGGGTGAGCTCCAGGTGCTGGCGCTGATCCTCGCCCACCGGGACGAAATGCGGTCGGTAGAGAAGGATGTCGGCCGCCTGGAGGATCGGGTAGGTGAACAAGCCCACGGATGCGGCACCTTCGCCACCCTTGGCCGACTTGTCCTTGAACTGCGTCATCCGGCGGGCCTCGCCGAAGCCGGTCAGACACTGAAGCACCCAGCCGAGCTGCGCGTGGGCCGGCACCTGGCTTTGCACGAAGATCGCCGAGACCTGTGGGTCGAGCCCCATCGCGACCAATTGCGCGGCCGCCTTGAGGGTGCGCTCGCGCAAGACCTTGGGATTCTGCTCGACCGTGATCGCATGCAGATCGGCGATGAAGAAGAAGGGTTGGTAGTCGGCCTGAAGGTCGACCCACTGCCGGACGGCACCGAGGTAGTTGCCGAAGTGGAAGGAGTCCGCCGTGGGTTGGATGCCTGACAGGACGCGCGGCCGGGCGGCACCGACAGCCACCTGGTGGATCTCGGCCTCAGGCTCGATGGTCACTTCGATCTCCGACATGAGGGGCATTCTCGCAAGAACCCGGACCGGTCGGCGCCTCGGCTCACCCCTCAGATCAACCTCAACCTCACTAGTTGAAACCTCAAGGGATGGTCAGGGGCCGCCAAAGGTCCCCAGTAAAAGTTGATGAATTCCCATAATCCGTCATCACATGGGCCGCCCAGGCACGTCTAATCCGGTGTTGAAGGATTTTCGACACCGACCATCGCCCTGGTCCTTAGGAGATTCGATATGTCAGAAGTGGTTTCGCAGCTCGGCGACTTCGTCGCAGGTGCAGCCGTCGTTCTCGGCTGGTGGTTCGCCCTCAGCCTGGTGGTTGCGATTGTTTGGAGCGTGTTTCACATGCGCCTCAACGCCAATCGCACCTCGGCCCGGCCGGCGCCTCAGTCGGCTCGGCTGCGTCTGGTCGTTCCCCGGCCTACTACGGCACCGGAGAGCAACAACACTCCTTCGCGGCCAGCCGCGTAACACAGACCGCACCGGTTTCCCCGAACCGGCGCGAAACGCCGTCGCGGCACCGAGCCCTCTGCGGAGAGGGGCTCACGCCGCGGCGGCGTTGTGATCTTTCAGGCCCCCACACCGCCAGCCCCCGATCAGCCAGCCCCCAGATCAGCCGGCTCCCGATCAGCCGAGGCGATCCAGCGCAGCCACCAGAGTCGCGGACGGCCGCATCACGGCGGTGGTCTTGGCGCCATCCGGACGGTAGTAGCCACCGATGTCGACCGGCTTGCCCTGAGCCCCGATGAGTTCGTCATTGATCTGCTGCTCGGCTTCACCCAGCTCCGCCGCCAAGCCGGCGAAGGCCGCTGCGAGCTCCGCGTCCTGTCCCTGGGCGGCGAGTTCGCGAGCCCAGTAGAGCGCCAGGTAGAAGTGGGAGCCGCGGTTGTCGATCTGGCCCACCCGTCGCGCAGGCGACTTGTTCTCGGCCAGGAACGTGCCCGTAGCGCGGTCCAGGGTGTCGGCCAGGACCTGCGCCCGGGAGTTCCCGGTGCGCTGCGCCAGGTGCTCGAAGCTCGCGGCGAGGGCGAAGAACTCGCCGAGGCTGTCCCAGCGGAGATAGTTCTCGGCGACAAGCTGCTGGACGTGCTTGGGAGCCGAACCACCAGCGCCGGTCTCGAAGAGGCCGCCCCCATTGATCAACGGGACGATCGAGAGCATCTTGGCCGACGTACCGAGCTCGAGAATCGGGAAGAGATCGGTGAGGTAGTCACGCAAGACGTTGCCGGTGACCGAGATGGTGTCCTCGCCGCGCCGGATGCGCTCGAGGGAGAAGGCGATCGCCGCTTCCGGCGCGAGGATCCGCAGATCCAGGCCGTCGGTGTCGTGGTCGGGCAGATAGGCGTTGACCTTGGCGATCAGGTTGGCGTCGTGCGGCCGGGTCTCGTCGAGCCAGAACACCGCGGGGGCACCGCTGATCCGTGCCCGGGAGACGGCTAGCTTGACCCAGTCCTGGACCGGGATGTCCTTGGTCTGGCAGGCACGCCAGATGTCGCCGGCCGAGACCTCGTGCTCCATCAGCGCCGCGCCGGTAGCGACGTCGACCACGCGTACGACGCCGGCTGCGGCCATCTCGAAGGTCTTGTCATGCGAGCCGTACTCCTCGGCGGCCTGGGCCATCAACCCGACATTGGGCACCGAGCCCATCGTGGCCGGGTCGAAGGCGCCGTTGGCTCGGCAGTCGTCCAGCACGACCTGGTAGATGCCCGCATAGGAGGAGTCCGGGATCACCGCGAGGGTGTCGTGCTCCTGCCCGTCGGGACCCCACATGTGACCCGAGGTGCGGATCATGGCCGGCATCGAGGCGTCCACGATGACGTCGGAGGGCACGTGCAGGTTGGTGATGCCTCGGTTGGAGTCGACCATCGCCAAGCGCGGGCCGGCAGCCAGGCCAGCTTGTACGGCGGCGGCGATGTCGGCGCCTTCGGGAAGCTCGGCGCTGGCGGAGAGGACTGCACCCAAGCCGTCGTTGGCGCTGATCCCGGCGGCGGCAAGCACCTCGCCGTACTCGGCGAAGACGCCGGGAAGGAAGGTCTCGACCACGTGGCCGAAGATGATCGGGTCGGAGACCTTCATCATCGTGGCCTTGAGGTGCACCGAGAACAACACGTCCTCCGCGGCCGCACGTGCCACCTGGGCAGCCAGGAACTCGCGCAACGCCGCGACCCGCAGGACGGTGCCGTCGACGATCTCTCCGGCCAGCACCGGCACCGACTCACGCAGCACGGTGACCGCGCCGTCGGCAGCGTGGTGCTCGATGCGTACCGCACCGGGAGTATCGATCACGACCGACAACTCGTTGCTGCGGAAGTCATCGGCGGCCATGGTGGCCACGTTGGTCTTCGAGTCCGCGCTCCACACGCCCATCGAGTGCGGGTGCTGGCGAGCGAAGTTCTTCACCGAGCCGGGGGCCCGGCGATCGGAGTTGCCCTCACGCAGCACCGGGTTGACCGCGCTGCCCTTCACCTTGTCGTAGCGGCCGCGCGCGTCACGTTCGGCATCGGTGGCCGGCTCGTCGGGGTAGTCGGGCAGGGCATAGCCCTGACTCTGCAACTCGGCGATGGCCGCCTTCAGTTGCGGGATCGAGGCTGAGATGTTGGGCAGCTTGATGATGTTGGCCTCGGGCGACTTGGCCAGCTCGCCGAGCTCGGCCAAGGCATCACCGATGCGCTGCTCGGCGGGCAGCAGGTCGGCGAACGCCGCGATCATCCGACCGGCCAGCGAAATGTCGCGGGTCTCGACACTCACTCCGGCCTGACGCGCGAAGGCCTGCACGATCGGCAGGAACGAGTACGTCGCCAGCAGCGGCGCCTCGTCGGTGTGGGTGTAGATGATGTCGGCCTGAGGGGTGCTGGGCTGCTCGCTCACGGTGCTTACCCTAATCGGTCACCAGCACCGACAAGTGCGGGTCTCAGGCCTCAGGTCGGTTCATTCGACCATCGGCCAGACTTCGAGGGCGAATAGCTTGATCAAGCCGGAACCGGACGCGTAGGTCTCGCGAAACACCTGACCGTCCCGGCTCTGCACCTCGAACTCCACGCACCCCGGGCACTGCTCCGCATAGCTCGGGTCGGTGCCGGCCACCCGGAGCGTGGTGGCCCGGTCCCGCGGTCCTCCGGGCACCTTCTCCCGCAAGAAGCCGTCTCCTCGCCGAGGCTCGGCGGGTACCAGCAGCCCCGGTAACGCCCCGGCGGCCCCTGCACGCCAGTCGCGATCGCCGAAGATGCCCGAGGAACGCTCCCCGAACAGCCACACGTTGCCTCGCTCGTCCACGGCGTACCACCTCAGCAACAGCCCGCTCTCCCCCGCACTGACTTCGACGGGCGTCACCGCAACGCCTGCTATTTCCTCGTCGGGGAGCCGGCGCTGGGTGAACACGTCCTGGCCATCGCCGGCGACTTCACCGGCTCGCGTCGGAAGCCATCGCGACTTGGGATGGCGCCGGAAGTCGGCCGGGTCCGCGGACGGCGTCGGCACGGTCAGCTCGTCGATTCCCTGCGGCCCGATCTTCTGCGGCGCGGATCCGGCACCGCACCCGGCCACGAGCATCACTGCGGTCACAATTACGACGGCCGCCATGCCTTGCAAGGGTCTCCTCGAGGCTGCCGCCGGCCTAGCCGTTCTCACCGATGCACGCCCCTTCTCCCTCCAGCCGTCAACAGATAGCGGCCCATTTTGTCAGGTGCTCAAGGTCACGCTCGCCAGCCACGCACCGAGGACCTTCGGAGCGTTC
Source organism: Nocardioides sp. (assembly GCA_037046605.1). Taxonomy (GTDB): domain Bacteria; phylum Actinomycetota; class Actinomycetes; order Propionibacteriales; family Nocardioidaceae; genus Nocardioides. Next base: position 138,796 of record JBAOHF010000023.1, on the reverse strand, counting down.
GCCGCTGCTAGCGTCAACCCATCACCGAACGTCTAGGAGTCACCATGACCTCTCCCCTCAACGTGGCCGTAACCGGCGCTGCTGGTCAGATCGGTTACAGCCTGCTTTTCCGACTCGCCAGCGGCTCTCTGCTCGGCCCGGACCGTCCGATCACCCTGCGCCTGCTGGAGATCACCCCCGCGCTCAAGGCGCTCGAGGGTGTCGTCATGGAGCTCGACGACTGCGCGTTCCCGACGCTGGCCGGTGTAGAGATCGGTGACGACCCGGAGAAGATCTTCGACGGCGCCAACCTGGCGCTGCTGGTCGGCGCCCGGCCACGCTCGGCCGGGATGGAGCGCGGCGATCTGCTCTCGGCCAACGGTGCGATCTTCACCGCTCAGGGCAAGGCACTCAACAAGGTCGCCGCCGACGACATCCGCATCGGCGTCACCGGCAACCCCGCCAACACCAACGCGCTGATCGCCATGACCAACGCCCCCGACATCCCCCGGGAGCGCTTCTCCGCGCTGACCCGGCTCGATCACAATCGTGCGATCTCGCAAGTGGCTGCCAAGACCGGCTCGAGCGTCAGCGACATCAAGAAGATGACGATCTGGGGCAACCACTCGGCAACCCAGTACCCCGACCTGTTCCACGCCGAGATCGGTGGGCGCAACGCGGCCGAGGTCGTCGGCGACCAGGACTGGATCGAGTCGACGTTCATCCCCACCGTGGCCAAGCGCGGCGCGGCGATCATCGAAGCCCGCGGCGCCTCTTCTGCCGCATCGGCCGCTTCCGCGACCGTCGATGCCGCTCGTGACTGGCTGCTGGGCAGCGCCGCCGGCGACTGGGTGTCGATGGCGGTCTGCTCCGACGGCTCCTACGGCGTACCGGAAGGCTTGATCTCCTCGTTCCCGGTGACCACCTCCGGTGGCGACTGGGAGATCGTCCAGGGTCTGGAGATCGACGAGTTCTCCCGCGCCCGGATCGACGCCTCCGTCGCCGAACTGGCCGACGAGCGCGCCGCGGTCACCGAGCTCGGCTTGATCTGAGCTCCGGCTCCACACGCAGTTTGTTCGATCCCCGATCGGGGCTGATCAATCAGCCCTGGTCGGGGATCGACACGCTTAGGGCCACGATCGTGGCGCCCAGTCCGATCAGGACAGGCACGTCGACGTATTTCGGGCGAACCGCGAGCATGCCGGCGCGCTCGGGGGTGATCAGCGCGCGGGTCCCGGCCGCAACGAGCAGCGCCAAGCCGATCAGGCGAGTCCCCCAGCGCCATTCGCCCAGCGCGACCACGACGACTCCGGCGATGGTCAGGACGAACAGCGCGAGAAAGAACACCCCGCCGAGGCGGCGTGGCCACCATCGGTCCGAGCCGTAGCCGATCCCCTCATCGACCGGCTCTGCTGTGTCGGGGGCGATGCTCATGGGCGTCCTCGGATCGACCGTCGACTACTGATCGGCCCGAGCCGCGGCTTGCTTCTCCGCGATGGTGACCACGTTGGCCAGCAGCATGGCGCGCGTCATCGGACCGACACCGCCAGGGTTGGGCGAGACCCAGCCGGCCTTGTCCCAGACGCTGGGATGCAGATCGCCGGTGACCTTCCCCTCCACGCGAGAAACGCCCACGTCGAGCAGAGCCGCGCCCTCCTTGATCATGTCGCCGGTGATCAGGTGGGGTACGCCCGCGGCGGCGACGACGATGTCGGCCTTCTCGGTGTAGCGGGCCAGGTCGCGGGTGCCGGTGTGGCACAAGGTCACGGTGGCGTTCTCGCTACGACGGGTCAGCAGCAGACCCAGTGGGCGGCCAACCGTCACGCCCCGCCCCACGACCACAACGTCGGCGCCGGCGATCGGCACGTCGTGGCGACGCAGCAGCTCGACGATGCCGTAGGGGGTGCAGGGAAGCGGCGCTTCGTTGCCGAGCACCAGCCAGCCCAGGTTGGTCGGGTGCAGCCCGTCGGCGTCCTTGGCGGGATCGATCAACCCGAGCACCCGATTCTCATCGCGACCCCGCGGCAACGGCAGCTGCACGATGTAGCCGGTGCATGCAGGGTCCTGATTGAGTCCCACCACCGCTTCTTCGATCTCCGCCTGACTGGCCACCTCGGGGAGCTCGACCCGGATCGACTCGATCCCGACCTCGGCACAGTCCTTGTGCTTTCCGTTGACATACCACCGCGAGCCAGGGTCGTCGCCGACCAGTACGGTGCCGAGGCCCGGGGTGATTCCCTGCTCGCGGAGCCGGGCCACGCGAGTGGCGAGTTCGGACTTGATTGCCTTGGCGGTAGCGGTGCCGTCGAGAGTCTGCGCAGTCACGAGAACGATCAAACCACGTCGACCAGCCACGGTGCTGCCCCGTCCGCCCTCCCATGAGGTTGAGGCGATTCGCACGCCGAACACCTAGCGGCGCGACAGGGTGCTGACAGCCTCGGCCCGCATCGTCGAGGGCATGGAGGCGACCAGCGCCTCCCCCCACGTGAAGAGGACCGTCTTATGAACCGCACCAAGATCGCCATCGGGATCGCCAGCATCGGCGCACTCGGCGCCGTCGCCTTCGGCGGCGCCGCCATCGCCGCCCAGGACAACGGCGCGAATCGCTCGTCGATCTCTTCGAGCAGCGGCGCTTCCGGCCAGGCCAACGCAGCCCCGGACGGCGCCCAGAACGGACTGCAGGGTGACCAGCACGGTATGCCGGGCGGGGATCACGGTATGCCGGGCGGGGATCAACAAGGCCAGGATCACCAGGGCATGGCCGCTCCGCACGACCACCAGGAAGTGACCGGCTCCGCGCTCACCAAGCTGACCGCGGCGGTCAAGGCCGAGGGCTACACGCTGACCGAGGCGATGGCCGACCCCGACGGCTCCTACGACGTGGCCGCCACCAAGGACGGCAGCCAGGTCATGCTCGACGTGAGCAAGGACCTCAAGACGATCACCGAGCGTCCCGCTCCTCCGGCCGGCGGCCAGGCACCGGGAGGCCAGGCACCGGGAGGCCAGGCACCGGGGGGCACGCAGAGCGGCTCGCAGAGCGGCCAGCCCACCATCTCGGGCAGCAAGGCCTAGGCGAACTCGCCGAAGCCGCAATCACACCTCGCCCGTCGGCCGGCACTGTCACACCCCGATCGGGGCGCCCACGCGCTCCAGGTGCCGGCCGGCGGCTCGGGCCGCCGGGTGCGCCAACGCCGCCGCGGCGACGCCGATCCCGGCGATGACCAACCATCCCGGCGTACCCCACTGCAGGGCGAGGAAGGTGTAGAGCGCCGGGAACACGATCGACTCGACCTGGTAGCCGATCCCCCAGACCCCTTGATAATCGCCCAGCCGCCGGTGATCGGAGAGTTCGGAGGTGAAGCCCCAATCCGCGGCCGACTGCCATAGCTCCGCACCGGTGATCGTCACGTGACCTGCCCAGACCAAGACGATGGAGACCCAGCCGACCGTGTCGTGGGTGACCGCCAGCAGTGCGCAGGAGACGATGAAGGCCATCCCGGACCAGCGCACGGCGCGCAGCGACCCGGCCACCGAGTCGGCGACTCGTGAGGCGCGCACCTGCAACAGCACCGCCAACACCGTGTTGGTGCCGAACAACCAGGCCAGCAGCGAATGCGGGGCATCGGTGCGCTCGACCAACCACAAGGGCACCACGACGTTGAGCAGCACCTGGTTGGAGGCGAGCGCCCCGTTGCAGAGGGCGAGCACCACGAATCCGGTGTTGCGCCAGGCGGCCGGGGCGGCGTGCACCGTCTCGGCGACAGTCGCCATATGGGCGTGCCGATCGAGGCCGGGCAGCATCAGCGCGATCATCAGCGCGTTGGCCAGCAACAGGACCCCGGTGACCAGCGGAATCAACGCGATCGCGCGAAGCCCCAGCCCGAGAGCAACCCCGCTCGTGCCGGCCCCCAGGGTGTAGCCCACGTTGCGGGCCGCACGCATGTAGGCATTGGCGCGGACCCGGTCGGCTCGGTCGAAGGCCGCGATCCGGTAGACGTTGCGGGCGTTGCGGCCTGCGGTCTCGACCACGGCGAGCACGCTGAGAATGCCGATGAAGGCGCTCAGGCCGCCAATGAGCGGCCAGGCGAAGTAGAGCAATGCCTCCAACATGCTGGCCAGCACCCACAGCGACTTCGCTCCCGCGCGATCGGCGAGGCGTCCCATCGGCAGTTGCAGCAACCAAGGTGACGGCCGCCGAGATCGACATGCCCAGACCCACCTGCGACCCAGTGAGCCCGACGATCTGGGTGAAGTAGACCGCCGTGCCGGTGATGAAGGTGCCGGTCGCAAAGGCGGAGAGCACGCACTGCAACGCCAGGTCGCGCTCGAGGACCGAGATCGGTGTGATGGCTATCCAGAGGCGCCGGAGCATGAGGTCCCTTCGGGCCGGCATTTATCTTGACGTCAAGAGATTAACTCGGATCGAGTCGCTACGGAAACGAATATCGGCTGACCGGAACCGCCGATGTCAGTCGACGACCAGAACGTGCAACCGCCGCGGTCCGTGGACGCCTTCGACCCGTTCCAGTTCGATGTCGCTGGTCGCGGACGGACCGCTGATCCAGGTCGTCGGCCGCACCGGGTCCAGCTGCGCAATCGCCTCGGGGACGCTGTCGACCACCTGATCGGCGAACACCACGCACACATGGAGATCGGGCACCAGCGTCAGCGCCCGCCGGCCTTGTCCCTCGCCATGGGTGAGCACGATGGTCCCGGTTTCGGCGATGCCAACCGAGGCCAAGGTCACGGTGGCATCGACCCGGTCGAGCCGGTCGGAGCTGAAGGTTCGGTCCCGCACTGCGCCGGGAACCGCGAAGGGGAACCCTTCGGGCACCAGCGTCTCGGCACCCGCCGGCAGGGCCGCCGCCAGTTGCGCCTCCACGTCGGCGCGGGCACAGCGGACCACAACCGCGCGATACTCCTCTACCCGCTCCACGAACTTCCCCACAAGGGCAGCCCGCCCATCGGGATCGGTCACGGGTTCGACACGGTAGTCCCGGGGCACCTCCACCGGTGCCGGGTCGACCCCCTCCAGGGCCCGTCGTACGGCGGTCAGGATGTCGTCGCGCGCACTCATGACCGGCCACCGCCCGTCCGCCGCCACCAGGCACGGAAAGACTCCGACGACGGCACCGGCAGGTCGCGGGCGTCGGTCCATGCCGAGGCACCAGGCCCCGGAACCCGCTTGATCAGCCGACGGCCTCCCTCGGCAGTGGGCCGTAGCCGCGGCAACCGGCCCAGCATGCCGGCGACGCGCGCGGCGGTGCCCAGGCGGTGCCCGGATGAGAGCGCGCGCTGCCGCAGCCTTCATCGCCATCGCTTCGGCGGTGGGCACTCCCTTGCCCCGCTTGGCGTCGACCACCCGAGAGCGCAGGTGCACCAACACTTCGGGAATGTCGATGCGGACCGGGCAGGCGTCGAAGCAGGCGCCGCACAAGGACGAGGCATAGGGCAGCGAGTCCACCTGAGGGTCATCGCCGATGCCTTTCAGCAGCGGGTTGAGGATCGCGCCGATGGGGCCGGGATAGACCGAGCCATAGGCATGGCCGCCGGTCCGCTCGTAGACCGGGCAGACGTTGAGGCAGGCCGAGCAGCGGATACACCGCAGCGCCTGGCGTCCGACCTCGTCGGCGAGCGCGCGGGTCCGGCCGTTGTCCAGACAGCACGACATGCACCTCGGCAGGGCCGTCCCCGGGAGTGACCCCCGACCAGGTCGAGGTATAGGGGTTCATCCGCTCGCCGGTCGACGAGCGGGGCAGAGTCTGCAGGAAGACGTCGAGATCGGCCCAGGTCGGGACCACCTTCTCGATGCCGACCACCGAGACCAACACCTCCGGCAGCGTCAGGCACATCCGGCCATTGCCCTCCGACTCCACCACGACCAAGGTGCCGGTCTCGGCGACCGCGAAGTTGGCTCCGGAGACGGCGACCTTGGCGCGTAGGAACTTCTCACGCAGATGCAGCCTGGCCGCCTCGGCCAAGCGCGCCGGCTCGTCGGTCAGATCCTCCGGCGCCGGTCTGCCGGCCTTGGCCATCTCGCGCAGGAAGATCTCCCGAACCTCGGCCCGGTTGCGATGGATGGCCGGCACCAGGATGTGGGAGGGCAGATCGTCGCCCAGTTGGACGATGAGCTCGGCCAGGTCGGTCTCCCACGCGGAGATGCCGCGCTCGGCGAGGGCCTCGTTGAGGCCGATCTCCTGGGTGGCCATCGACTTGACCTTGATCACTTCGTCGACGCCGTGGGACTCGGCCACCGCGGCGACGATCGCGCAGGCCTCGGCCGCGTCGCGCGCCCAGTGGACGCTCGCGCCGCGCTCGGTCAGCGGCTGCCTCGAGGGTCAGCAGATGCTGGTCGAGCGCGCGCAGGGTGTTGTCCTTGATCGCGGCCCCGGCCAGCCGCAAGGACTCCCAGTGATCGACCTCGGCGACGACGCCCGCCCGCTTGGTGCGGATCGTCGTGGTCGCTTTAGCGAGGTTGGCGCGCAGTTGCGGATCGGCCAGCGAGGCGCGGGCGGCTACGGGGAATGCGGGCATCCCGACGAATGTCCGGCTCACGTGTCGCCCTCCGAACTCGCCAGGATCTCGGCCAGGTGCATGACCCGGACACCCGCCTGCTGGCGAGACAGCAACCCGCCGAGGTGGGTCAGGCACGAGTTGTCGCCGGCAACCAGCACCTCGGCGCCGGTGGACCTGACGTGGCGCACCTTGTCCGAGCCCATCGCCACCGAGACCTCAGGATTCTTCACCGCGAAGGTGCCGCCGAAGCCACAGCACTGATCGGCCGCGGGAAGCTCGACCAACCGCAGCCCGCGCACGGCACGCAGCAGCCGAGTCGGGCGATCGGCCACGCGCAGCATGCGCAGCGAGTGACACGTCGGGTGGTAGGTCACCGAGTGCGGGAAGTAGGCGCCCACGTCTTCGACGCCGAGGACGTCGATGAGGAACTCCGAAAGCTCATAGACCTTCACAGAGACCTCGGCCACGGCTCGAGTCAGCTTCGCGTCGCCGGCCCGCTTCGCGACCAGTCGGTGCTGGTGACGCGCAGATCCGGCGCACGAACCCGAGGGCGTCACCACCGCGTCGTACCCCGCGAAGGCGTCGACGAAGTTGCGCACGACCGGAATGGCCTCGTCGAGGTAGCCGGTGTTGACCATCGGCTGCCCGCAGCAGGCTTGCGCCTCCGGGAAGTCCACCTCGACGCCGAGGCGCCGCAGCACGCTCACCACAGCCTTCCCCGTCTCGGGGAAGAAGGTGTCGTTGATGCAGGTGACCTGGAGCGCTACTCGCACCGGGCAGCCCCTGTCAGTGGAAGAAGTGTCGGGTCCCGGTGAAGTACGTCGTCACGCCAGCCGCTTGAGCTGCTGCGATCACCTCGTCGTCACGCACCGAGCCGCCCGGGGCCACGATCGCCCGCACCCCGGCGTCGATCAAGATCTGCGGTCCGTCCGCGAACGGGAAGAAGGCATCGGAGGCCGCGACCGCGCCGCGAGCCCGCTCCTCGCCCGCGCGCGACACCGCCAACCGGCAGGAATCCACCCGGTTGACCTGGCCCATCCCGATGCCCACGGCGGCTCCGTCACTGGCCAGCAAGATGGCGTTGGACTTGACCGCCCGAACCGCACGCCAGGCGAACTCCAGATCGGCCAGGGTGTCGGCATCGGCCGGGTCGCCGGCCACCAGGCGCCAATGCGTCGGATCGTCGCCGTAGGGCCTGCCCTCGGCATCTTCCCCGGCGGCGTCGATCGCATCGCGCGACTGGATCAGTAAGCCGCCGGAGATCGGCCGGGTCTCCACGCCACGCAGACCGGCCGGAGCCGAGACGAGCAGCCGGACGTTCTTCTTGGCCTGCAGGATCTCCAAGGCGTCGGCGTCGAAGCCGGGCGCCACGACGACTTCGGTGAAGACCTCGGCAACCTGCTCGGCCATCGCACGATTGACCGGCGTGTTGGTCGCGATCACGCCGCCGAAGGCGGACACCGGATCGGTCGCGTGAGCCTTGCGATGGGCCTCGGCGACGTCGGGCCCCACGGCGATGCCGCAGGGGTTGGCGTGCTTGATGATGGCGACGGTCGGGACCGAGCCGTGGTCGTAGGCGGCCCGATGCGCGGCGTCGGCATCGACGTAGTTGTTGTAGGACATCTCCTTGCCGTGCAGCTGCTCGGCCTGGGCCAACCCGGTGCCGTAGCCGGCGTGGTAGAGCGCCGCCTTCTGATGGGGGTTCTCGCCGTAGCGCAGGACTGCGGCGCGGTCCCAGGTCGCGCCCATCCAGGCCGGGAAGCCGGAGCCGTCGGAGGTATCGGTAAGCACGTTGCCCATCCAGGAGGCGACATGCACGTCGTAGGTCGCGGTGTGGACGAATGCTTCGGCAGCAAGCCGCTGCCGCTCGGCGAGGGTGAAGCCGCCGGCTCCGAGCGCGGCCACCACGTCGGCGTACCGCTCGGGCGAGGTCACGATCGCCACGGACGGATGGTTCTTCGCCGCGGCGCGGACCATCGAGGGTCCGCCGATGTCGATCTGCTCGACACACTCATCGGGCGACGCGCCGCTCGCCACGGTCTGGGTGAAGGGGTAGAGATTGGAGACGACCAGGTCGAACGGGGCCACCTCGAGCTCGGCCAACTGCCGCCGATGCGACTCCAGCCGGCGATCGGCCAGGATGCCCGCGTGCACCCGCGGATGCAGCGTCTTCACGCGGCCGTCGAGGCATTCGGGGAATCCGGTGAGGTCCTCCACCTTGGTGACCGGGATGCCGAGGGAGTCGATCAGGGCGGCCGAACCGCCCGTGGAGACGATCTCGACGCCGGCATCGTGCAGCGCTCGGGCGAGCTCCTCGAGCCCGGTCTTGTCGTAGACCGAGATGAGCGCTCGCCCGATCGGAATACGATCGAGCCGCTCGACGGCGGCTACGGTCTCTGAGGGTTCTGAACTGGCCATCTGCATGACTCCCGTTGTCCGACCGCGTGACGACGCGGTTCTGGTTCGAGAGCACCCAGGCGGGCGATGTTCTCCTGCTCGTCGCCGAGAGCGACACCCACTCCCCGGTGGTAGACCCACCCGCGCCAGTCGTGGTGGGCCCAAGCCTAACCTGCTAGCGGCCGATCGTGACGGTGCGACCGCGGATGCTGAAACCCTCGCGCGCCAGGCGGCCAACCGAATCGGTGAGCATCGCGCGCTCGGCCACCTTGATCCGCTCGTGCAGTGATTCCACGGTGTCCCCCGCGGCGACCTCGACCGCGCGTTGGGCCACGATCGGGCCGGTGTCGGTGCCCTCGTCCACGACGAAGAGGGTGCACCCCGTGACCTTCACGCCGTAGGCCAGCGCATCCGCAGCTCCGTGGGTCCCCGGGAATGCCGGGCACAGCGCTGGATGGGTGTTGAGCACCCGATTCGGAAAGGCGGAGAGGAACTCCCGGCCGAGCAGTTTCATGAATCCGGCACAGACGATCAGATCGGGTTCGAACCGGGAGACCACGTCGCGCAGCGCTCGATCCCAGCCCTCCCGGGTCTCGAACTGGCCGACCTCGCGCACGAAGGTGGGGATGCTTGCCCGCTCAGCGCGCGCCAGGCCCTCGATGCCCTCGCGGTCCGCACCCACGGCGACGATGGTGGCGCCGTACGCCGGGTCGGCGCCGGCCTCGATCAACGCCTGCAGGTTGGTACCGGACCCGGACACCAAGACGACGAGGCGAGCGGATCGGTCGGAAAAGATGGCCACCCGCCCGAGCCTAATGGCGCGCGGGAGTCGCGCCACTGGCCGCCTTCCGAACCCACATCGAGCGCAGGCGGGGCCAGGAATCCCGCCGACTTTCCTGGCTGGTGGGGAGCCCGTAGTGGCTCCTCGTCGAAGCTGTCACGAGTTCGCCGGTGCGCAGAGTGTTCGCCTACGTGCTGGGGCTGCCGTTTGCCCTCGTCGGGGAGATCACCGCACACCAGGGCGCCTACCTCCTGGTCGACGGTTCGCATGCCTCTGCGCATCTGAGCGCGACCGGCCACGGCTATCTCGAAGGCATGCCGTCTTTCGTCGTCGCGCTCTTGCTCGTGCTGGCTGCGGCGGCACTACTAGACGGACTCCTGCTCGCTTGCGGGCGTTCGGCGAGACAGCTTCCGCTGCGCACCTTCCTCGTGATCGGGCCGACGGCGTTCGCGGTTCAAGAGATCGTCGAGCGATGGGCCGCCACCGGCCACGTCCCGTGGCTGGCTTGGGCCGAGCCGACCTTCCTGCTCGGCCTGCTCCTTCAGCTCCCGACCGCTTGGATCGCCTTCCACCTGGCCCGGCTGATCGTGCAGCCGGTACGGCGGCTTGCCGAGCGCATCCTGAGCACCCGCCGGCGGCCGACGGCGCGGCGAGCGCCGGCGCCGACACCGGGATTCGCCCGGCAGCTTGTCTTCGTCTCTTCTCTCGCGACCCGTTGCGTCCGGGGCCGCGCACCTCCTCAGGCCTGCTGACCAAGCACTGAGAGATACGGCAGGGCCGAAATCAGCACTGCCTATTCAGCGCTGCCGAAAACAGCACTGCCGGAACGCGAGGCCCTCGGGGCGCCCGCGCGTTGGCCTATGCCACCAATTCCTTCCTGACCTCACCAGAGGAGCACTTCTGCATGAGCACCACCATTCCGCGCGACCCGGCAACGGTCGCCGAACCCCCCGCTGAACCGCCGACCGAGCGGTCGGATTCGACGCTGTACAAGATCTTTTGGCGGTGGCACTTCTATGCCGGCGTCTTCGCGATCCCCGTCCTGGTGCTGTTGTGCATCAGCGGCCTGATCTACCTCTTCCGTCCGCAGTTGGAAGCCCTGCAGTACGGCGGCGCGATGAAGGTAGAACAAGGCACCAGCGTGGTGTCGTACCAAGACCAAGTCGACGCCGCGCTCGCGAAGTATCCCGGCGCGTCCGTCTTCGAGCTCGGCACGCCGCACACAGCCACCGACGCGACCACCGTCAGCCTCAACACGACCGACGGAAAGAGCCTGACCGTCTTCGTGGATCCTTACTCCGGCGAGGTCACCGGGACCCGCGACAACGGGGCCGACCTATCGAATCTCGCCCTCGAACTGCACGGCACGCTGCTCTTCGGCCGGGTGCCGTTCCTCTCCGGTCCCGACGACGACCCGGGGAAGTACGGCGATCGCATTATCGAGCTGGCCGCCTCCTGGACGGTGGTCCTGCTGGCGACCGGCACGTACCTCTTCTGGCCGCGGCGGCGCCGGGACGGCACACGCGGCTGGCGTCAGGCCTTCCGGATCCGGCGAGGCGTGGCCAACAAGCGGTTGGCCTGGCGTGACGTGCACGCGGTCACGGGGGTGCTGTTCTCCTTCGTCACGCTGTTCTTCTTGATCACGGGCCTGATGTGGTCCGGGCTGTGGGGGGTCAAGTACGGCGAGGTGCTGACCAAGGCGGGAACGAGCTACCCGGAGGGAATCTGGGACGGCGCCACCTCCCAGACCGGTGACGACCTGCAACGCACCGCCAAGGGCGGCTGGATCTCCAACAACCTGCCCTTGTTCCCCTCCGGGATCACTCCCCAGATCGATCCCGCCGACGTCAAGCCGGGCTACGTGCCCGACCAGGCGGCTGACGGCTCCGACCCTCACGCAGGTCACCACGCCGATGGCGAGCAGCCCGCCGATGGGTCCGAGCAATCGGTGCAAACGGGCGAGGGCGCGTTGAGCTGGGACCCGACCCAAGGGGCACCCATCGATGCCGTCGTGGCGTCGGCGCTGGAGGCGGGAATCCCGAGCGGCTTCCCGATCTCCTATCCCGGTGACGCGACTGGGAGCTACGCCATCTGGCTGAGCGCGGATGGTTCGCCCTTCGTGCAGCGTGGTGCTCAAGGGGAGCGGCAGATGTATATCGACCAGAACACCGCCGAAGTCCTGCGCGACTTCAAGTTCGAGGAGTTCGGTGTCGGTGCACGAGCCAGTGACCTGGGGATCGTGCTTCACGAGGGCCGGCAGTTCGGCTTCTGGAATCAGATGCTGACCATGGTCGCGACTCTCGCGCTGCTGCTCTCCATCGCGAGCAGCGTGGTGATGTGGTTCAAGCGGCGGCCCAAGCGGGCCAACGCGATGGCCGCGCCCCGGCGTACCTCCTTCGCCACCCGCGGGCAGGCGATCGGCGTGGTCGTGATCGCCGTAGCACTGGGAGTGTTCTTCCCGCTGCTCGGCTTGTCGATGATCGCTCTCCTGGTCGTCGACACCGTGCTGATCCGGTTCGTGCCGCCGATGCGACGCCTCTTCGGCTGACCCTTTCGGCGCTCACGTCTCCCGGCTCCCGCGTCTCTTCTCCTGCAATCGGTCGATTCAACGACTGGATTGGTCGAGTAAGGGCGCGGGAGTCTGGGAGGAGCCGACGGGTGCGTCAGTGGTTCGTGGCGGGGTGGTTCTGGGCCAAGGTACGGCGCCACCACCAGGTCATGATCAGCCCACCGAGCAACGCACCGATGCCGAGTACGGCGACTCCGTAGGTCAACACGACGGCGCTCTCGGCACCGAAGACACGCATCCGGCCGGGGCCCACAGCCCCACCGCTCAACCACACTCCGATGGCAACCATCGCCGCGGCCACCATGCCCGCCCCGACGGCTCGCAAGGCACCGTCGAGAAGCGACGCGGTCGGATAACGCAGATGGCCACGGGCGGCGGTGACCGCCGCGATCAGCATCGGCACCACAATGAGCGCGCGCACCCACTCCGGGCTCGGGCCTTCGGGGGGCAGCGCCGCAAGCCACGGCGTCAGGGGAAGCGGCCCCAGCGTCACCGAACTCGGGCTCACCAACGTCCCCGCGCCGACCGCGAAGCCTGGGCCGAGCAGGTAAGCAGCACCCATCCCGACCGCATTGGGGAGCAGGAGTCCGTTGGCCAGCCAGAAGAGCACGCTGTCACCGGTGTCGGCGCGGATCCCCGAGGCCATCGTCGCGGCGTCGTCCAGGTGCCACAGCATCGACGCGGCCACAACCGCGAGCGCGACCCACGCGAGGTTGCGCGCGATGCGCCCTCCGACCGAACTCGCGGCGCGCAGGCCAAGGGGGAACCGGGCCACGAGAATGGCCGCTCGGCCGGAGCCGGCCGCGATCGCCGCGCCCCCGATGCCGGCCGCGATCGCCGATACACCCAGGATCAGCCCAGGGACCGAGGCCACCCGGTCGACCCCAGCGAGCGAGAGCGTCAGCCAGGCCACCGCCCCATAGGCACCGGCGAAGATCCCGGTAGAGAGAGGCACGGTCCAATCGCGCTCCCCGTTGGCCAGGCCATCGGCATCGGGCCCGAACGGGGCGACGCTCTCCCCGCATCGATGCGCCGAGCGCCACACCACCACTGCACTCAGCCAACTCAACAGCAGCGGCATCGCGGTGATGGCGGCGCCACCGACGACCACCCCGGATCCATGAGCGGCCAGCCAGGCCAGCGCACCGACGCGCAACCCGTCGGACGGCTGCCCGTGGGCGCCGGCGTCGGTGACGAACCAGCCGATCACTCCCCAGGCAAGACAGACGGTGAGCGGTCCCAATGCAGCCAGCAGCCCCGCCAGAAGTGCGGATAGCCACAGCGGTCGCCGCGGGCGCGCGTGAGCGGTGGACAGCGATCGTTGGGGAACCAGGAGCGTCATGGTCGATCCATCATGACTCGATCCGGTGCGCGGTGGGGTCAGGCACGCCGCGTCGAGCGAGGTCCCGGACCGGGATCGAACCCTGCCCGATGACCTTGCCTGAGCGGTTCGTCAACGTGCCGCGACAGCCGGGCTCGGCGTACCGTGGTGGTCGCCATGCGCTCTCAGACTCCCGCCACCGACGCCTTCGACGCGTTCTATCGCGACACGCGCGACCGGTTGATGACGCAGGCTTTGGCACTCACCGGGGACCCCACCTCGGCCCGAGGCGGCGTCCGCCACGCCTTCATCGTGGCTTGGCATCACTGGCGCAAGGTCTCGGCCCTTCCCGACCCGGAGGCCTACGTCCGCCCGATCGCCTGGAACCACGCGCTGCGCCTGTCCAGCGCGCGCGTCTTCCGGCGGGTCAAGGGCCTCGATCCCGAAGTCGCAGCGACGCTCGAGTCGCTGGTGAAGCTGCCGGTTCAGCAGCGGAAGGTGTTGCTGCTCAACCAGCTGTCCTCACTCACGCTGCCCGAACTGGCGGTCGAGGTCGGCTTGCCTCAAGCCACGGCCGAGCAGGAGCTCCAGACCGCGACCGCACAGTTCTCCCTTCATCGGGAGGCCTCATCGGCTGCGCTCCCCCTGTTGCTGGCGCCGCTGGGCGACATCGCGGCGGCAAGTCGCTGGCCGCGTGGATCGATCATCCGTCGCTCCGGAGCCACCCGTAGGCGTGGTCATACGGTCCTCGGTGCGGCGGCGGCGCTGAGCGCGACCTTGGTCGCCGGGACCCTGGTCAGCGTGGGTGGTGACCACACGCCCAGGTTGACCCAAGAGGAGCTCACGGTTCGCGCGCAAGTCATCAAGGTGGCCGATCCCGAGCCGCCCAAGCCGCGACTCACCCCGGGCCGGATGCTCAGCAACGATCAAGTCCGGCGGCTGAATCCCAAGGCCACCTGGGCCCAACCCCGCACACACGTGAACACCGCTGGCGACGGCATCCTGTTCGATTGTCAGGCGGAGCGGTACGCCGATCCCGACGGGCTGGCGGCTCTCGCCCGGCAGTTCCGCGACCAGCCAACCAAGAAGACCCGGGCCGCTACTTCGGTGGTGCAGTTCTCCGAGCTCTCCGCGGACAAGGAGAGCGCCGAGAATGCCTACGGCCGGGTGTTGGCCTGGTTGGCCGACTGCGCATCTCCTAGCGCCTACCTGGAATCCACGCGAGAACTTACCGGCGTCGGTGACGAGGCGATGCAGTTCACCGTACGACGCTGGGCGTCGGGACCCGCGATCAGCCAGATCGGCGTGGCTCGCTCCGGGCAGGTGACCACGACCCTGCAGATCACCCGCGCCGGCACCCACCCGGTCTCCCCGCGCACCGCCGCGGCACTGCTGGCCGCCGCGATCAACGCTCAGTGCGGCGAGCCGGGCACCGAACGGTGCGCGGCGCCCCCCGTCAGCCGGACCCAGACGCCACTACCCGCACCCAACTCGTTCGGCATGCTCACCGCGGCCGATCTCCCGCAACCCGGTCAAGTCGCCGGTTCCTGGGTGGGCACCACCCCCGCTACCGCCACTGTCAACCTGGCGGCCTCCCGCTGTGACAACACCAGCTTCATCAAGCGGCCCTTCACCAGCAGCCTTACGCGCACCTTCCTGGTGCCCGGCGCGAACCTGCCAAGCGAGTTCGGGCTGACCGAGTCGATCGGCCTTGCCCCCGACGTGCGTCGGGCCACCGACAAGATGAACGCCATCGTCGCCGCGATGAGCAGCTGCGAGGAGGACAAACTCGGGATCCAGGTCACCAAGCTCGCCGAGACCTCCGAGGACAAGGTCGGCCTGGCTGCCTGGCGGGTGGTCACCGAGATCTCCGACGAGGCCAGAGTGAACCTCCTCGTCGCCGTGCTACGCGACCGCAACCGCGTCGCCCAAGTCGGTTTCATCCCCACCGGAGAGGCCACCTGGACAGATGAGCAGTTCTTGACGGTGGCCGAGCGAGCCCTGATCCGGCTGCACACGGCTACGCGCAAGCACCTCGACGCCCCGGCTCAATAGTCCGCCGTACGGCGCGCCCGGAAAGCACGAACTCCCGTGCCGCACGGGCACGGGAGTTCGGGTGAAGCAAACCCGCGAACGGGGAGCCCCGACTAGCGGGACAGGATCTGCCGCATCAGTTGCGCGGTCTCCGACGGGGTCTTCCCAACCCGGACGCCGACGGCCTCCAGCGCCTCCTTCTTCGCCTGGGCGGTCCCCGAGGAGCCCGACACGATGGCGCCGGCATGGCCCATGGTCTTGCCCTCGGGGGCAGTGAAGCCCGCGACGTAACCGACGACCGGCTTGGAGACGTGCTCGGCGATGTAGGCCGCGGCCCGCTCCTCGGCGTCGCCGCCGATCTCGCCGATCATCACGATCGCCTCGGTCTCCGGGTCGTTCTCGAAAGCCTCCAGGCAGTCGATGTGGGTGGTGCCGATGATCGGATCACCGCCGATGCCGACCGCGGTGGTGAAGCCGAAGTCCGACAGCTCATACATCATCTGGTAGGTCAACGTGCCCGACTTCGAGACCAGCCCGATCTTTCCGGGGCCGGTGATGTTGGCCGGGATGATGCCCGCGTTGGACTTTCCGGGCGAGATCAGACCCGGGCAGTTGGGGCCGATCACCCGGGTGCCCTTGCTCTGGGCGTAGGCGAAGAAGTCGGCGGTGTCGTGCACCGGGACGCCTTCGGTGATCACCACGGCCAGCGGCATGGAGGCATCGACTGCTTCACGCACGGCGGCGTTGGTGAACGCCGGCGGCACGAACAACACCGACACGTCGGCGCCGGTTTGCGCCATCGCGTCGGCCACCGAGCCGTAGACCGGGATCGCCTTGCCCTCGATGTCGACCGACTCACCGGCCTTGCGGGGGTTGACGCCACCGACGACGTTGGTGCCCGAGGCGAGCATCCGGGTGGTGTGCTTCATACCCTCCGAGCCGGTCATGCCCTGGACGATGACGCGCGAGTTCTCGTTCAAGAAAATTGCCATGTCAGTTCTCCCTCAGACGTTCGCCAGCTCGGCCGCGCGATCCGCGGCGCCGTCCATCGTGTCGACCATCGTCACCAGCGGGTGGTTGGCCTCGGCGAGGATGCGCCGGCCCTCCTCCACGTTGTTGCCGTCGAGTCGTACGACGAGGGGCTTGTTGGCTTCCTCGCCGAGCATCTGCAGCGCCTGGACGATGCCGTTGGCGACCGCGTCGCAAGCCGTGATGCCACCGAAGACGTTGACGAAGACCGACTTGACCTGGGCGTCACCCAAGATGATGTTGAGGCCCGCGGCCATCACCTCGGCCGAGGCGCCACCACCGATGTCGAGGAAGTTGGCCGGCTTGACGCCACCGTGCTTCTCACCGGCGTAGGCCACGACGTCGAGGGTCGACATGACCAAGCCCGCGCCGTTGCCGATGATGCCGACAGAGCCGTCGAGCTTGACGTAGTTGAGGTCCTTCTCCTTGGCCGCGAGCTCGAGGGGGTCCTCCTCCTCGCGGATCTCGAAGCCTGCGTGGTCCTCGTGCCGGAAGTCGGCGTTGGCGTCCAAAGACACCTTTCCGTCCAGCGCCTCGAGGGATCCGTCTGCGAGACGGACCAGCGGGTTGACCTCGACGAGCGTGGCGTCCTCGGCAACGAAGACCTGCCACAGCTTCAGGATCATCGCGACCGCTTCGTCGGCGACCTCGGCGGGGAAGCCGGTAGCCGCGACGATCTCGCGGGCCTTGGCCTCGTCGACGCCGACCAGCGGGTCGATCCCGACCTTGGCAACCGCTTCGGGCTTCTCGACCGCCGTGACCTCGATCTCGACGCCGCCTTCGACCGAAGCGATGCAGAGGTATTGCCGCGCGGCCCGATCCACCAGGAAGGAGAAGTAGTACTCCTCGGCGATGTCGGCTGCGGGGGCGATGAGCACGCGGTTGACGGTGTGGCCCTTGATGTCCATCCCGAGGATCTGCTCGGCCTTGGCCACCGCATCCTGAGGATCCTGGGCGAGCTTCACGCCACCGGCCTTGCCGCGCCCACCGGTCTTCACCTGGGCCTTCACCACGACGCGGCCACCTTCGGCCTCGGCAGCGGCGGCGGCTTCACTCGGGTCGGTGATCACTGTGCCGACCGTGACCGGCACTCCATGCTTGGCGAAAAGTTGCTTCGCCTGATACTCCATCAGGTCCACGAATCAGTCCTTATGCGTCGGCACGCCTGCGCAAGCGGGTGCGGTTGGGGTGAATCCACCGGGGTCGGCCGCGCGACGCTGCGCGTCGAACCCGGGCTCACTGTAGTGGGCCTTGCCGGGGTCGGGCCGGTCTCGGACCTTTCGAATGCGTCACACCCAGAAGAGCGGCGCAATAGCTGCGCCGAGCGGTCGTTTCTCCGCCGTACGTCGGGCCGAACACGCCCTGGTCTCAGCAGCCGTTGCTCAGTTGAGCCTGCGAGCGGCGGACCATTGCGCGACCCAGCCGGTGATCTCCGAGGTCGTCGCTCCTGGGGTGAAGACCTTCGCCACTCCCATATCCGCCAGGATCGGCAGGTCCTCGTCGGGCACGATCCCACCTCCGAAGACGGTGATATCCGAGGCCCCTCGCTCAACCAGGACCTCCAACACGCGTCGGAAGAGGGTCAGGTGCGCACCCGAGAGCACCGACAAGCCGACGAGATCGGCGTCCTCTTGGATGGCGGTGTCCACGATCTGCTCCGGAGTCTGGTGCAGCCCGGTGTAGATGACCTCGTGCCCAGCATCGCGCAGGGCCCGCGCCACGATCTTGGCGCCGCGATCATGTCCGTCGAGTCCGGGCTTGGCCACCACCACTCGGAGGCGAAGAGGCCCCGCCGTGTTCGACGCGCTCGACCGGTCGGAACTGAACTCCGCAGGGTTCACCACGATCCCATCCTTCCCGCCTCATCCTTCCCGCACCAGGCGCCAGCCACCGCCTGCCGACAACCCTCTCCTGGTCCGATCCGCTCGCAATTCTGGCTCCAAACCTGCGGAACCAGCAGCTGACACCGATGTCAGAGTGAGGGAATCCACATCGAATCGTCCACATTTTCTCCTGTTTGATTTCGCGACCCGTGACCTTTCCGTTATGGTCGAGGTCTGTCTCACCCCCGATCTAAGACAGGTACTGCTGCATGGGTAACCATCGAGCTCCGCGACGCGCCTCGCGTCGCGACGAGCCAGCAGCTGTCGACCCCTCGACCGACGTAGCGCTGACAAACCGGTCCTCCTCGGCTGGCGGCAAGCGCAAGGCGGTCAAGCACGCGGGTTCTCGGGGGCCGCTGTTCAAGGCTCTTCCTTCGGCACCCCTGCTGTTGGGCGTGGCCGCATTGGCCGTCTCCACCGGTGGCGCGATCACGGTCGCGGGCACGGGTGCGGAGAAGTCGGTCTCGAGTCAGACCAGCCAGATCACCGCGGCCAGCGCCCTCGGTGGGGTCAGCGCCGTGTCCTCCAACAGTCTGCTCGCTGAGCGCCGTGCCGCGGTCAGCCGCGACGGAAACCGCCAGGAAGCCGACCAGGCGGCCGACCAGGAGCAGCAGAACGAAGCCGACCAGCTGGCCGCTGAGCGGAGCCAGGCACTGGAGCAGGTTGGCACCAAGGCCGACAAGCAGGCGGCGCGGATCGAGCTCAACCTGTGGACGCTCCCGATGCAGCACTACTCGCTGACGGCCCGCTTCGGCGAGTACGGCTTGTGGTCGAGCATGCACACCGGCCTCGACTTCAACGGCGACACCGGTGACTCGATCTACGCCATCGCCCATGGCACCGTCACTTCAGCGGGCTACGCCGGCGCCTACGGCAATCGCACGATCATCACGCTCGACGACGGCACCGAGATCTGGTTCTGCCATCAGAGCGCGTTCAACGTCTCCGTCGGAGACACGGTGGGCCAGGGCCAGCTGATCGGCTACGTCGGTGCCACCGGCCATGTGACCGGCTCGCACCTGCACCTCGAGGTCCGCCCGGGCGGCGGCGACCCGGTCGACCCCTACTCCGCCTTCCAGGCGCACGGCGTCACCCCCTGATCGTTAGATCAGGCCACTTCACCAGCCTCGCATCCGGTCGCCGCGCGGCCTGCGACGACTCAGCTCAGAGCTTCTCCACCGGGGCGTAGCGCAACAGCAGTCGTTTGACGCCCTGAGAGCCGAAGTCCACCGAGGCCACCTGCTTCTCGTCATGACCTTCGACGGTCACCACCGTGCCGAGCCCGAAGGAGTCGTGGGTGACGCGATCACCAGGCTCGAGAGAAACCATTGCGCGGGCCGGTTTGGCCTTGGCAGCGGCGTCGGCTCGCGCCGCGGCCGCGGAGAAGTTGCGGCGGCCGGCGGCACTCAGTGCACCCATCGCCGTCCGGGAGGTGGCGGTGAGATCGGGCCGGTTCCATCGCATGGAGTCGGCCGCCGTGCGCTGCCAGTCGACCAGGTCGACGGGCAGTTCATCGAGGAACCGGGAGGCTGGATTGTGCATCGGGGCACCCCAGGCCGAACGCATCACCGCACGCGAGACGTAGAGCCGCCGTTCGGCGCGGGTGAGCCCGACGTAGGCCAGCCGACGTTCTTCCTCCAACTCGGGTTGGTCGCCCAGCGAGCGCGAATGCGGGAAGACGCCGTCCTCCATCCCGGTCAGGAAGACCACCGGGAACTCCAAGCCCTTGGCTGTGTGCAGGGTCATCAACGTGACCATGCCCTGGTCTTCCCCGTCGGGTGTGTCGGGGATCTGGTCGGAATCGGCCACGAGAGCGACTCGCTCCAGGAAGTCGGCAAGCCCGGGCTCGACGATTCCGGCATCGACATCGGCAGGATCGGCCGATGGGCCGGCCACCGGATCGTCTGCGAACTCCCGGGCTACGGCGACGAGTTCACCGAGGTTGTCGACGCGGGGAGCGTCTTGCGGGTCGTCGGACGCCTCGAGCTCGGCGAGGTAGCCACTGCGGTCGAGCACCGTCTCGAGGATGACGTCGGGTCGCTCTCTCGCCTCGACCAACTGTTGCAGCTCCTCGATCAGCGCGACGAAACCCTCCACCGCGCGCAGTGATCGAGTCGCCAGGCCCGGGGCTTCGGCCGCCCGTTGCAGCGCTTCCCAGAAGGTGATCCGCTCGCGCTCGGCGAACGCGGCCACCATCGCTTCGGCTCGCTCGCCGATCCCGCGGCGGGGAGTGTTCAGCACGCGGCGGAGCGAGACTTCGTCGGCCGGATTCACCAGCATCCGCAGGTAGCCGAGCGCATCACGGATCTCGCGCCGTTCGTAGAAGCGGACACCGCCGACGACGCGGTAGGCCATGCCCGTGCGGATGAAGGTCTCCTCGAAGACCCGGGACTGGGCGTTGGTTCGGTAGAAGACGGCGACCTCCCCCGGGCGCGCCTTCCCGGCATCGGTGAGCCGGTCGATCTCGTCGGAGACGAAGCGGGCTTCATCGCGCTCGTCGTCGGCGACATAGCCCACGATGCGATCCCCGGCCCCGGCTTCCGACCACAGCCGCTTGGGCAGCCGCCCGGAGTTGTGGGTGATCACCGCGTTGGCGGCATCGAGGATGGTCTGGGTGGAGCGGTAGTTCTGCTCCAACAGGATCGAGGTGGCGTTGGGGAAGTCGGTCTCGAAGTCGAGGATGTTGCGGATGTTGGCGCCACGGAACGCGTAGATCGACTGATCCGCGTCGCCCACCACCATCAGCTCGGCCGGGGGCACCCGCTCGGGTGCCGACTCCGCACCACGGGTGCTGTCGCTGAGCGCGGCATCGTCGAACTCGTCGGCGCAGAGCTGGTGGATCAGGGCGTACTGGGCGTGGTTGGTGTCTTGGTACTCATCGACCAGCACATGCCGGAACCGGCGCCGGTAGGTCTCGCGCACTTCGGGGAATCCCGCGAACAAGTGCACGGTGAACATGATCAGATCGTCGAAGTCGAGCGCGTTGGCCTCGCGCAGCCGGCGCTGATAGGCGGAGTAGGCGGCGGCATAGGACTGCTCGGTGGGATTGCGCGCGTCCTTGGCCGCTTCGTCGTGGTCGCGCAGCTCGTTCTTGTGGTTGGAGATCCAGTGCAGGATCGCGCCGGGTTGGTGCTGCTTGGGGTCCAGGTCCAGATCGCGTGCGACCAGGGTCATCAATCGCTTGGAGTCGGCGGCGTCGTAGATCGAAAAGTTCGATTTGAAGCCGAGCTTGTCGATCTCCTTGCGCAGAATCCGCACGCAGGCTGAGTGGAAGGTCGAGACCCACATGATCTTGGCCCGGTTGCCGACCAGATCGGCGACTCGTTGCTTCATCTCGCCGGCGGCCTTGTTGGTGAAGGTGATCGCCAGGATCGAGCCCGGGTGGGCATGCCGCTCGCTGATCAGCCAGGCGATCCGCCTGGTCAGGACCCGGGTCTTGCCCGATCCGGCACCGGCCACCACCAACAGGGGTGTGCCGGCATGCATGACCGCAGCACGCTGCGGCTCATTGAGCCCGTCGAGAAGCTGCTCGCTGCTCGTCGGTCCAGCGCTCATCCGTCCAGTGCGCCGCGGGTCAGCGCCACAGGAAGGCGACCAGCACGTTGACCACGG
Source organism: Nocardioides sp. (assembly GCA_037046605.1). Taxonomy (GTDB): domain Bacteria; phylum Actinomycetota; class Actinomycetes; order Propionibacteriales; family Nocardioidaceae; genus Nocardioides. The sequence goes on along the minus strand of JBAOHF010000023.1, from coordinate 116,675 downwards.
TCAACACGCCAGCCACGTCGACCAGCTGTGGTCGCGGCTGGCCCTTGCGGGCCTTGCTGTTGGCGATCTCGGCGCAGGCGACCACTGCCAGGGCGACGATCAGCTTGACCGCGATCTTGGTGTGGTTGAGCTGCTCGTCGGTGCCCGCCTCGATCAAGCCGACCAAGGCGATGCCCAGCAGCAACTGGATCCGAGCCGCCCACACCAGCGGGGTGAGGCTCGCTCCCTGAAAACGGTGCACCAGCCAAGACACGATGATGCCCGCAGCCACGAGCATGTGGATGCCCGCCAAACCTTCGATCAACAGCTCCATGCCGCAGAGCCTAACGGCCGCCACCCCCACGGGTTGCACTCACGCGCATCCTCTAGAGCAGGCGGCGGTCCGAGGCCCACTTGGTGAGTTCGTGGCGCGAGGAGAGTTGCAACTTACGCAGCACGCTCGACATGTGGGTCTCCACCGTCTTGACCGAGATGAACAGCTCCTTGGCGACCTCTTTGTAGGCGTAGCCGCGGGCGATCAGGCGCATCACCTCCCGCTCGCGTTCGGAGAGGCGATCAAGGTCCTCATCGACCGCTGCTACGTCGATCGAGCCCGCGAACGCATCCAGCACGAAGCCGGCCAGTCGTGGGGAGAACACGGCATCGCCCTCTCCCACCCGCCCGATGGCATCGACCAGTTCGGGGCCGGTGATGGTCTTGGTGACATAGCCACGCGCACCCCCCCGAATGGTGCCGATGACGTCCTCTGCGGCGTCGGAGACGCTGAGTGCCAAGAACTTGGTGTGCGGAGCACTCGCCAAGGTGCGCCGGATGACCTCGACTCCGCCGCCGCCGGGCAGGTGTACGTCGAGCAGCACGACGTCGGGTTGCTGAGCGGTGATCGCGGCTACCGCAGAGTCGACGTCCTCGGCGTCGGCAACCACGTCGACCCGGCCCGCGCCGGCTTCGGCGAGTTCGGCCTTCACCCCGGTGCGGAACATCGCATGGTCGTCGACCACGACGACCCGGATCGGTTCACTGCTCACTGTGTCTCCTCGGAATGAGTCTGGGTCTCGGGGGAAGCCTCGGCAGCTGCCGGCTGGGCGGTGGGCACAACGTCTGCCCGCTCCAGCGGCATCCGCAGCCGGATCTCGGTGCCTTCGCCGGGTGCCGATCGTACGACGGCCGCCCCGCCGTGCCGTTCCATCCGCGCCCGGATCGAGTCGCGCAGTCCGTGCCGATCCGCGGCTACGAGTTCCGGGTCGAAGCCGGTTCCACGGTCCCGCACGAACACCTCGACCTCGCCGGGGCTGACTTCGGCGAAGACGTCGACGCGGGGAACCCCGGCATGTTTGGCGGCATTGGTGATCGCCTCGCGAGTGGCGGCCACCAGGGGCACCAGCGCGGGGTCCATCGACCGGTCCCCGACGGCTACGACTTCGACATCGACCCCGTGGGTGTCCTCGATCGTGGCAGCGGCTTCACGCAGGGCGCCGACAACGGACGCGGCCGTCTGCTGCTCGCCGTACAACCAGGAGCGGAGGTCGCGCTCCTGGGATCGCGCCAGCCGGGCGACCATGGTCGCGTCGGCGCTGTTCTTCTGGATGAGTGCGAGGGTCTGCAACACCGAGTCGTGCAGATGCGCGGCCAGGTCGGCGCGCTCCTGGGAGCGGATCCGCTCCGCCCGCTCGGCGGTCAGGTCGGCGGCGAGCCGGAAGACCCAGGGGCCCAGGAGCAGCATCACGCCGATCAGCCCGAGTCCGAGCACCGGCAACGCCTTGGCCGTCGCCGACAAGCCGGCACCCGACGCGATCGCCACCGCAAGGCTGACCAGGAGCAGCGTGAGTCCCGCCGCCAGCCGGCCATAGGCTTGCCAGCTGCCGTCGCCGATGATGGCCCGGAACGGATCCATGCCCCCTTCGGTGCGCCAGCGAGTCGACTGCGCCTCGTCGGCCTGCCGCCAGATCAACGCCACACCCACGGCACCGATGACGAGCGCCCAGAAGCTCAGCCCGGCACCCAGCCAGTTCTGCAGGAGGACCAAGACACCGACGCCCAGGACCAGCAGCGCGACGCCTGGACCGACATCGGCAAGTCGACGGATCCGACCGGGGCGCTTGCCCGACCGCTGCGCGGCCTCGGCCCCGGGGGTGTCGACCAGGAACCGCTCGTCGGTGGGCAGCACCAGCCAGAGTCCGGCGTAGGTCAGCGGCCCGATGCCGCCGACGATCGTGGTGAGCACGAAGGCGGCCCGCACCCACAACGCGGGCAGATTCAGATGCTCGGCCACTCCGCCCGCAACTCCGCCGATCAGGCGGTCCTGGCTGGCGCGGGTCACCCGCCGCGGCCCGTCGAGATCTGAGACCGTCGGTGCGGACGGGAGTTCGGCGCTGGGTTGAGGGGTGCCCGGTTCGTGCGCGCTGCCAGGTGTGTTCATAGCGCCTCAATCGTCACACAGTCGAGGGCCGCCAACCATGCGGTGAAACCCCGGCTCGACCCTGAGTCGGCTCAGGGGTCGCGACCCCGGATTCAGGGGTTCCCCCGATGGCGCGCGGAGCGCAGTGGGTTCAGGCTGGAGCCATGACTACTTCACCTCCGCAAGCTCCCACCGGGCCGCGGGTCACCTCCGCCGAGATGCGTGACGTGGCAAGACTCCGGCGCAGCTCGACCGATCGCTACGTCGCCGGTATCTCCGGTGGCCTCGGACGCCACTTCGATGTGGATCCGGTCCTGTTCCGGGTGCTCTTCGTGGTGACCGCCATCTTGGGTGTGGGCCTGCTGGCCTACCTCGCGCTGTGGCTGGTGGTGCCCGAGGAGGGTCGCGATCGCGGCATCATCTCCCTGGAGGATCGCGGCCGCACCGTTGCCGTCACCACGATCGGCGCGGTCACCGCGCTGGCGCTCGTGCTGGGCAACGCCGACGGCCCCAATCTGGACATCATCGGTTCGGCCCTCGTGATCGGCCTCGTGGTGTGGCTCGTGATTCGCACCAGGGATTCGCGAGCTGCGGCCCCGGTTGCCTCGAGCATGCCGGGCGAAGCCCTCGCGGCGGCGCCCCCGGCGTACGGCGACACCGCAGTGGCTCCCGTCGACTACCCCACCGCTCCGGCTGCGCTTGCGCCGGCTCAGACTCCCCCTCGGTTGCTGCCGGGCTATATGCCGAAGGCGCCCAACCCCAAGAAGCGGGGACCGCTGCTGTTCGGCTTCACCTTGGCGGCCATGGTGCTCGGCCTCGGTGTGCTCGGGATGATCGACACCGCGGGTGCCGATATCAGCGCCTCGGCCTACCCCGCACTCGCGTTGACCATCTCCGGACTGATGCTCGTGCTCGGTGCCTTCTACGGCCGCGCCGGTGGCGTGATCCTGCTCGGTCTGATCAGCCTCCTCGGGCTCGGTGTGACCACCGCAGGCGAGCGCGCTGTGGCCGAAACCCTCTCGGTGGCCCCGGTCAGCGCGGCCCAGGTCCGCGACAGCTACCACCTCGACTCCGGCCTCGTGCAAGTCGACCTGTCCCAGGTCGCCGACCCCGAGGAGTTGGCCGGCCGAACGATCGAGGTGTCGACAGAACTGGGAGCGGTCGAGGTGATCCTTCCTGAAGGCATGACGGTGCTGTCGACCGCCACCATCGAGGGATTCGGATCGGTGCAGATCCTCAAGGAGTCCTTCGAGGGCGCTGACACGCACCGGTTCGACCGGATCGAAGGAACCGACGGCACGTCCGCCAACCAGCCCAAGCCCGTGACACTGATCACCAGCATCGGTGTCGGAACGATCGAGGTGACCCGATGAGCAACTACCAACCCACCGATGACAGCTTCGCCGCGCGCAGCGGCTGGCACCCCACCCACGTGACGCACTTGGTCTTCGGACTGCTGTTCATCGGCCTGGTGAGCGTGTGGGCAGCTTTTCAGACCGGCCTGGTCGAGTCGTCCGACACCCGCTGGCTGATCCCGCTCCCCTGGGTGTTGGCGGGTGGCGCCGGACTGGTCGCGGCGGCGATGAGCAACCGCCGTACGGCACCGGTTTCGGTCCCGGAGCATGCTGGAACGAGCTTTGCGGCCGAACCGCTGTGGGAGGCCGCCGATACCGACCCGACCGTGAGCGACCAGGAGATCCGATGAGCACCCCCGAGCAGCAAGGCAACTACCAGCCGGCCAGCCCCAAGCGGCTGGTGCGGCGCCGTGACGACCGGATGCTAGGCGGCGTCTGCTCCGGGATCGCGGCCTACGCGAACCTCGACGTCACCCTCGTCCGGGTCCTGGTCGCGGTCGGCACGTTGATCGGCTTCGGATCGCTGGCGATCGCCTACCTCGTGGCCTGGGTGCTGCTGCCCGAGGAGTGAGCCGACGGCGGTTGCCCCACCCCGGGAGCCGGCCTGAGAGGATGAGCCGCATGGCTCTCCCTCAGGTCGGCTCCTTGGTTTCACTGCCCGCGCTCGAGCATCCCGAACTCCTTGCCGCGCCGGTCGTTGCCGGCTTGGCTGCGTGGCCCGGAGCGGAGGGCATCGCAGTCGTGGAGATCGACCCGGCGATGGCCGATACCGCCGCGATGAGCGAGGCCTACGAAGTGCCGATGTCGATCGGCGCCAACTGCGTGCTCGTCGCTGGGCGCCGCGACGGCGAGGAGCGGATCGCCGCCTGCCTGGTGCGGGCCGACACCCGCGCCGATGTGAACAACCTGGTCAAGCGGGCCCTGGACGTGCGGAAGTGCTCGTTCCTGCCGATGGATCGCGCGGTCGAGGAGTCCGGGATGGAGTACGGCGGGATTACCCCCGTCGGTCTCCCGGCCGGCTGGCGGGTGCTGGTCGACTCCAAGGTGCTCGACATCGAAGCGACGATCATCGGCTCCGGCGTACGCCGCTCCAAGCTCCTCGTCCCCGGCGCCCTGTTCGCGTCGATGCCGGGCGCCGAGATCCTCGACGACCTCGGCCGCTAGGTCAGCTGGGGAGCAGGCTGGCGGCGGGGAGTTCGAACCAGCGGAGTTCGTCGAAGTCGGTGGTGAGGTGGGCGGCGTGGGCCTCGGCGGTGCAGTCGGGGTTGGTGCAGTAGGGGCCGGGCGTCGCCTCGAAGAGGGCACGAGCCTCGGCTAGATAGCCGGCCAAAACGCTCACCGGGGCGGTGGCGTCGTGGCGCGGGTAGCTCATCACGCCGTCGACGTAGCCGACATCCCGCAGGCGCAGCGGCGGCTCGACCGGACCGCCGCGGTGCTTCCACAACCCCGAGGCGGGATCGAAGAGGTAGTCGGGCAACAGCTTCCAGCCGTCGCGGGCCACCATCCGCACCGCTTCGACGATGTAGTCGAAGACCGCCTCGTCGATGAAGTAGTTGAAGTTGACCCGCACCCAGCCCGGCTTGATGCCCTCGCACCCGGTCGCGATCTGCGCCTCGAACTGGTGCGACCTCTCCAGGTCGATGTCGAGCAGCCGATGCCCGTAGGGGCCGGCACACGAGCAGCCGCCACGCGTCTGGATCCCGAACAGGTCGTTGAGTAGCGCGACCACGTAGTTGTGGTGCAGGTAGGCACCGCTCGGCGCCTTGATCACGAACGACACGATCGAGAGCCGCCGCGCGGTCAGGTTGCCCAGGATCGAGATGGTCGGCTCGCCCTGCCACGCCTCGACCGCTCGCCGCAGCAGCGCCGACTCGCGCGCCTCGATCGTCTCGACCCCCACCGCAGCCTTCAGCTGGAAGACCAGCCCCGCCCGGATCGACTCCACGATCGCCGGGGTGCCGCCCTCTTCGCGGTGCGCCGGGTCGGTGAGGTAGCGGTGCTCGGTCGGGTTGACGTACATCACCGTGCCGCCGCCGGGCACATCCGGCACCCGGTTGGTCAGCAGCTGCCGGCGTACGACGAGGACGCCCGGGGTGCCCGGTCCGCCGATGAACTTGTGCGGCGAGAGGAAGATCGCGTCCTTGTACGCCGACGGGTCACCGCCAGCGGGCGCGGTCATCTCGATGTCGACATAGGGCGCGCAGGCAGCGAAGTCCCACAAGGACAAGGCGCCGTGCTCGTGCAGGATCGAGGCGACGCCGTAGGTGTCGGAGACGATGCCGGTCACGTTGGAAGCCGCCGAGAAGGAGCCGATCTTGAGCGGCCGGTCGGCATATCTCGCCAGTTCCGCGCGCAGCTGCTCCTGGTCGATATGGCCGTCGGCGTCCTCGCGGATGGTCACCACGTCGGCGATCGACTCCCGCCACGGCAGTTCGTTGGAGTGGTGCTCGAAGGGCCCGATGAAGACCACCGGCCGCTGCTCGGGCGGAATCTGGTCGGTGAAGTGATAGCGGTCGTCGAGATCGGCCGGGATCCGCAAACCTAGGATGCCGATCAGCTTGTCGATCGCTGCGGTGGAGCCGGAGCCGGTGAAGATCACCACCGTGTCCTCGTCACCGCCGACGGCACGGCGGATGATCTCGCGGGCGTCCTCACGCAGCCGGGTGGTCTGCAAGCCGGTGCCGCTGGCCTCGGTGTGGGTGTTGGCGTAGCGCGGCAGCACCTCGTCGCGGATGAAGTCCTCGATGAAGCGGAGACTGCGGCCACTCGCGGTGTAGTCGGCGTAGGTGACCCGACGCTCGCCGTAGGGGCCCGGCATCACCTGGTCGTCTCCGATCACCGCCGCCCGGATGGCTTCGAGGAGTGCTTCGGCGGATTCGGTGCTCACCGGCCCACTCTACGGCGACCGGCTGTGCGCCGCCGGAAATGATTCGCCCCCAAACCGTTGCGGACCGTACCGTGGGGCGAGTGCGTGTCCTCCCCGTTGCCGAGCCGGGAGTAGCCGACCACCGCTCCCCCGGCCGGTTCATGTGGTGGATGGCCAGACAGCAAGCCGCAACGCTGCTCGGCGGGATGTTCTTCGGCATCGTCTGGATGAGCGCGCAGGCGGTCACCCCGGCCGTGCTTGGCCGGGCAATCGACCGCGGCGTGGCCGCCAAGGACACTCGTCAACTGCTGCTGTGGGCCGGAGTATTGCTCGGGGTCGGGCTGATCCAAGCGGTCAGCGGGATCATGCGGCACCGGTTCGCGGTGACCAACTGGCTGACCGCGGCCTACCGGGTGGTGCAACTGATCGGACGGCAGGCGGTGCGCCTGGGCGCGACCCTGCCGCGCAAGGTGTCCACCGGCGAGGTGGTCGCGATCGGGATCAGCGACATGTCCAACCTCGGCCAGGTGATGGATGTGACGGCTCGCTTCTCCGGCGCGGTGGTGAGCTTCCTGCTGGTCTCGGTGATCCTGCTCAAGACCTCCACCGCCCTCGGCCTGGTCGTGCTCATCGGGGTACCGCTGCTGATGCTGGCGATCGGCCCGCTGCTCTCGCCGCTGCAGCGCCGTAGCGCCCACCAGCGCGAACTCACCGGCCACCTCGCCAACACCGCTACCGACATCGTCGGCGGGCTGCGAGTTCTGCGCGGTATCGGCGGCGAGCAGGTCTTCGCCGACAAGTACCGGGGCGAGTCCCAGCAGGTCCGCGCGGCAGGCATCCGGGTCGCCCGGTTGCAGTCGATGCTGGATGCCCTGCAGGTGCTGCTGCCCGGCATCTTCGTGGTGCTGGTGGTCTGGCTGGGCGCACGGTACGCCGTACGCGGAGAGATCACGGTCGGCGAGCTCGTGGCCTTCTACGGCTACTCCGCGTTTCTGATGATCCCGCTGCGCACCGCCACCGAGTACGCCAACAAGGTCATCCGGGGCCGGGTCTCGGCCGCGCGGATCTGCCGAGTGCTCGCCGTACAACCCGAGCGCGGCGACAGGCCCGGAGTCGCCGACTCCCCCGCGGCTGGCTCGACGCTGGCCGACGCCGCCACAGGGCTCTGGCTGACCCCCGGCCGGATCACCGCGCTGGTGACCGAGCGCACCGACGACGCCGCCGAGCTGGCCGACCGGCTCGGGCTGATCGCCCCTCCCGCGGCCGGCGACGGTGACGCGGCGGTCACCCTTGGCGGAGTGCCGCTGACCAGCTTGTCGCTGGCTGAGGTCCGACACCGGATCCTGGTGTCCGACACCGCCTCGGCACTCTTCTCCGGACAGCTGGGGCTCGGGCTCGATCCGCACCGCCGAGGCCGCCTCAACCATGCCCTGGAGACAGCCTCGGCGGGCGACATCCTGGAGGCGCTGCCCGAGGGACTGGACACCATCGTCACCGAGCGTGGCCGCACCTTCTCCGGGGGCCAGCGGCAGCGGCTGATCCTGGCGCGGGCGCTCGCGGTCGATCCGGAGATCCTGATCCTGGTCGAACCGACCTCGGCCGTCGACGCACACACCGAGGCGCGGATCGCGGCTCGGCTCCGTGACTACCGCCGTGGCCGCACCACCCTGGTCACCACCAGCAGCCCGCTGATGTTGGACGCCGTCGACGAGGTGGTCTTCCTGGTGGACGGGAAGGTCGTCGCGCGCGGCAGCCACGGCGAACTCCTGGAGACCCATCCGGGCTACCGCACCACCGTCACGCGCGAATCCGATGCCGAGGAGGTGGTCCGTGAGCGCCGCCGAGTCCGCGCCGGTGACACCGATCCGGGGTCTCCCGGTCGCCGACGGTGCCGCGGTACGTCGCTACGCGGTCGCGCTGACGCGCAGACACCCGAAGCTGTTGTTCGGGTCGACGGCGCTGCATGTCGCTGGCCGCGGTGGCGAGCTTGGCCGCGCCGCGGTTGCTCGGCAACCTGGTCGAAGCTGTCGAGACCGGCACCACGATGGCCACGGTCAACAAGACCATCGCAATGCTCGTCGGCTTCCTCCTCGCGGGCACGGTGCTCACCCGCTACGCCCGACTGCTCAGCCAGACCCTCGGCGAGCAGGTGCTGGCCGAACTGCGCGAGGACTTCGTCGACAGCACCCTGTCGCTCCCGGTCGGGGTGGTGGAGTCCGCGGGCTCCGGGCGATCTGCTGACCCGCACCGGCCGCGACGTCGAACAGCTGGGCTGGTCGGTGCGCTGGGCGCTGCCGGAGTGGACGATCGCGGTGATCACCGCCGTGCTCACCTTCGCGGCCGCGGTGTCGGTCGGCTGGTGGGTGATCTTCCCCTGCCTGCTCGGCGCTGCCGCCGCTGGCCGCCGGCCTGCGCTGGTATCTGGCCCGGGCACGAGACGGCTACGTGCGCGAGTCAGCGACGTACTCCCAGATCAACGCGACCCTGACCGAGATCGTCGAGGGAGCCCGCACGATCGAGGCGCTCGGCACTCGGCCGCGAGCGGGTCGCCGCGCTGGATGCCGACTGCGCCGCGTCCTACGCGCGCCGAGCGCTACACGCTCTATCTGCGCACCGTCTTCTTCCCCAGCATGGAGGTCTCCTACCTGCTGCCGACGGTGGCGACGCTGCTGCTCGGCGGCTGGCTCTACGCCGACGGGCGGGTGAGCCTGGGCGCGGTCACCGCGGCAACGCTCTACGTGCAGATGCTGATCGACCCGGTCGACCGGCTGGTCGGCATCCTCGACGAGCTGCAGATGGGTGCGGCGTCGCTGGCCCGGCTACTCGGGGTCGCGCAGGTCCCCGACGACCGGGTGGTGAGCGGCCGCGAACCGATCGGGGAGAAGCTCGACGCCCGCGCGGTTCGCTTCTCCTACGTCGCCTGGGCGCGAGGTCCTGCACGGTGTCGACCTCGACGTCGGGCGTCGGCGAGCGGGTTGCCATGGTCGGACCGTCCGGGGCCGGCAAGTCGACCCTCGGCCGGCTGCTGGCCGGGATCCACCCGCCGAGCGCGGGCGCGGTGACGGTCGGCGGGGTCGGACTCGGTCGAGCTGCCACTCGGATGACCTGCGCGGCCACGTCGCGCTGGTCACCCAGGAGCACCACGTCTTCGCGGGCACGCTGCGGCGAGAACCTGGCGCTAGCCTCGCCGGGGGCCCTCGACCGATGAGCGCGATCCTGGCGGCGCTGGCCGCGGTCGACGCCGCCGATTGGGTCGTGCGACCTGCCCGAGGGGCTGGACACGCTGGTGCGGTTCCGGGGGCCGGGCGCTGACTGCCGCGCAGGCCCAGCAGCTCGCGCTGGCTCGGCTGGTGCTCGTTGATCCGCACACGCTGGTGCTCGATGAGGCCACCTCGCTGATCGACCCACGGGCCGCACGCCACCTGGAGCGCTCGCTGGCCGCCGTACTCCACGGGCGCACGGTCATCGCCATCGCCCACCGGCTCTTCTCCGCCCACGACGCCGACCGGGTGGCCGTGGTCGAGGACGGCCGGATCAGCGAGTTCGGCAGCCACGACACGCTGGTCGCCGCCGGGGGTTCCTACGCAGCCTTGTGGGACTCCTGGAACGGTCACCACCGGAGCAGCAACGCCGAGGAACTCCCGGACCCATAGCCGGCAGCGTGCCGGCAGCGGGCTACCGGGTCGCGTGGCGCGGCCGAGTCACGATGAGCAACCCCACTCCACCGAACAGGAGAAGCGCACCGAGCAAGCCAGGCAGGAGCGGGTCCCATCCAGTGTCCGGCAGGACTGCGCTGCTATTGGTGGTCGGGCCGTCCGCGTCTGGGAGGACGCTGTTGCACGACTTGGCAACCGCGACGTACTCAGTGGGTGTGATGGCGACCGGGACGATCTTGTGGGGGTGGGTGGTGGTGGTCTCCCGAGGAGCCGATGACTCCACGAACCCGCCGTACGACGTCGGGGTCAACGTCGTCGTGACCGTCCCGTCATAGGCCGTCGTGGTGATGATTCCCTGGTCCACGGTCGTCATCAACGTGTAGGTGCTCGTCACTGTGGGGGAGACCGTCACGGTATCGGTGGACGTGGTGGTCATCGTGTAGCGCTCGGTCACGGTGTCGGTGACGACCTCGGGCACAATCTCCACGGGCGTCACCGTGGCCGAGGCCTTTCCACCACACTTCACCGAGAGAGTCCTTGTGACCGGGTCTCCGAGGACAGGCGATTTCACCGTGATGGGCTCGACGGCGGTAGTGGTCGGAGTGAGCCAGAACGTGCCCTCCGGCACAGTCACCGCGGGCGCGTAGGTGGTTTCGGTGAACGGCTCAGTCACGGTCGTCGTACTGATCAAACCAGCGTCTTCAGGCACGAAGTAGTAGGTGCTCGTGTACGTGTAGGTCACCGGCACGGTCTCGTAATGGGTGACGTTTTGCGACACCGTCCGCGTCTGCGTGATCGTCTCGGCGGCCGTCGATGTGCCAGTCACAGTAACGGTAGGCGCGGTGACGGTGGTGACCGGAATTCTGGTGCCATTAGCGCTGGCCCCCGGTGTGCCGATGGCTAGCAGCGCACCTGCGACGACGACAGCGCCCAGCCAGGTGAATTTCTTGAATTGCACTTTTTCTCCGAACTAGCGAACCTTCGCAAAGTCGGACCCGAAATCCCCCCTGCACAGCCCGCCCCCGCGGACTGCGCGCACACCATACCTCCGAACCTGAGCCCTGCCCCAAACGAAGCGACAATTGGCGAGGTGACGACAGCGCCCGGGCCAAAATCCAAAGGGCCGCTGCCGACCACCGGGGTGGTCGAGCAGCGGCCCAATTGAGGTCAAGTCCCTGTGCGAGGGCTTCCCCTTAGTCCACGGCGCGCCGCGGACGGGTGTAGATCAACAAGCCTGCTCCGCCCAGCAAGAAGAGCGCGCCAAGACCGGCCGGCAGCAGGGGATCCCATCCCGCGTTGGGCAGGTGGCCCTTGCCGGGGCCGCCATTGCCATTGTTCCCGACGTCATCCTTTGTCGTCTTAGTCGAGCTGGACGTGGGTTCCGACGTCTTGCAGTCCGCCAACGCGACGTACTCGGTCTTGGTGAGGAAAGACGGCACGACCTCGAGCGGCTCCTCCGTCACAGTCTGAGTCGGGCTCGTCGAAGTCACCGGCGCCTGCGGGTACGTCGTCACCAGCATCGTGGTGGTGGACGTTCCGTTCGACACGAGCTGCGTGGTGGTGACCAACGTCGTCGTGAGCGTGGTGGTGCGGGTGAGAGTGCGCGGAATGATCGTGGTGGTGTTGGTCGACGTCGTGGTCTGTGGTGTTCTGTGACTGGAACCGTCAGCGTCTTGGTGTTGGTCACCGATTCGGTAGCGATTTCATACGGTGTCACCGTCGCCGAGGCCTCTCCACCACACTCCACCTCGATGGTCTCGGTAGCAATGTCGGTTCCGAGCATCGGATTGGTGACCGTAATGGGATTGGTTTGAGTCACCACCGGAAGCACCCACATCGTGCCGAAGGGCAACGTCACGGTCCTGGTCTCGGTCACGGATCTCCAACGGGACCGTCACCGTCACCGTCACCGTGCCGATCGGGCGGACGTGGACGGTGGTGGTCGTCGTCGGGGTGATCGTCGTCGTGAAACCGTCATACACCGACCGGATGAAGGTGGTGGTGGTCGTGATGGTGTCGGTAACGTCCGGCGCCGGGACCGTCGCAGTCTTGGTGACGGTCGGAGCAGTCACGGTGCTGACGGGAATGGTCACGACCTCCGCAGTCGCCGACGGCGAACTGACCATTGCGAGGGCGATGGCGGCCAAGACCGTCGCCAGTGAGGCGACACGTTTCGCTTGCATGAACTACGCCATTGGTCCGGGGGGGAAACCAGAGGTGTCGTTTGGGGCAATAACGACATTGTTAGCAGGCTATTGGCCCGCTCGAACGACACCATAGCAATAGCCACGGATGCCGTGCCAGTTTTCCCAAACTTGACCATCCGGTGCGGCTGTGAACCGACAACAGTGCGCCATGTCCAGCAGACCCACTGCGGAGCGGCAAACCCAACTCGCCGCTACGTCTCGAGGTCGGACTCCAAGACTTCCTCGACCGGAAGACCCGTTATCTCCTCAGAATCCGCGGAAGACTCTGACTCCGTGGCAGACACAGCCGACACCCCCGCGGCGACCGCTCCCCACTCGCGCTTCTCTGATCGGCGGGTGCTCACTGCGATCGTGCCGAGGGTCCCCAGAACGACGCCGATGAGCATCCCGATCCATTGGCCGGCGTCGTTCGCGCCCAATGTCTTGACTCCGGGATTCGGTGGCGTGACGGTGACGGTCACCGTGGCCGGCGCCGAGGTCTGGGATTGGGATGGAACTTGGGTCTCCGTCCGGACGGGGCGCCCCTGGGAGTCGGTGTAAACGATCACCGTGGGGGTGACGGTGATCGTCTCGCTCACCTGGGCCGGGGGCGGAGTATCCGCAGTCGGCGTTTTCGTTTCGGCTCCGGCCGGCGCTGAGAGCCACAGCACGGCGAGCACCCCCACGCCAGCAATCCCAAGCCGGACCCCACGCATCAGCGCCACCCCTTCCAGAACAGCAATCTCGAGTAGGTGCCATCGCTGATGATCTCGGCGGTGTAGACGGGGTAATAGAGCCAGAACCAGACGACCGCCGCGATGGCCAAGCCGACCGCGATCGGTCGCGCGAGCGAGGATCGCGAATGCTCGCTGCGGTGCAATCGCAGCAGGACGACGATGATGGCCAAGATGACGAACGGCGCCACGACCACGACATAGAAGGCATAGATGGTGCGGCCGCTGAAGAACCACCACGGCAGGTATCCCGCCGCCACCCACGCGAGGATCAGGGCCGAGTCACGGTCGCGGAAGCGGGCCAACAGCCAGCCAAGCGCGATGAGCGCAAGGATGCCCGCGATCCAGATCGGAACCGTGCCCAGCGACGTGACGATTTGATAGCAGGTGCTTCCTTGATCGCCTTCACACGGCTCGGTGACCGTGTAGAACATCGTCGGCCGCCACTGAATCAGCCAAGCCCACGGACCGGATTGCCAGTTGTGCGGGGTCTCGATCGCGCCGGCCAGCGTCAGCATCTCGATCTGGGTGTGCAACCAACTCGCGACGATGTTCGACTTGGAATGCCTCCCATAGCCGCCGTCGGTGAGGAACCAACCAGTCCAGGTCAGGATGTACATGACCGCGGACGAAACCGGCACCAGGACAAAGTTGCGCGCGGTTCGACCCAAGGCCTCAACAGTGCTGCCGGGTTTACGCAGGTCCCAGGCGATCGTGAGCCAGAGGTAGGCGATCAAGAAGATCACCCCTGAGAACTTCACCCCCGTGGCGAGACCGAAACTCATCGAGGCGGCTATTCGCCAGGGGCGCCACCAGCCGGTCGCCAGGCTGTCACGATCCTTGAACGCCGCCGCGGCACCCGCCACCACGAAGAGGGTCAAGAAGATATCGAGGATGCCCGTCCGGGATTCGACGAAGATCATGCCCTCGATCGAAGCGAGCCCACCGGCAAGCGCGCTCCACTTCCACGAATGGGAGAGATGCCAGGCCATGAGCGCAACGAGTGCCGCCACCAGCGAGCCCGCGATCACCGCAGAGATGCGCCAGGTCCAGGTCTCGGTCGGGCCAGCGAGCTCACCGAGGCCGATCAGCCACTTACCCAAAGGAGGGTGTACGACGAAGTCCCCGCCGGTGGTGAAGACCTTGTCGAGCGCGTGCGTGCCGAACGCGTCTTGACCGCCGTCTGCGAAATGTCTCTCGTAGCCGTACTCCGTCATCGAGTAGCCCTGAGGGACGTAGTAGGCCTCGTCAAAGGTGAAGTTGGGAACCCTCCCCAGGTGGGGGATCCGCAGCAGAGCCGACAGCACGAAAGTGCCAGCAGCGACGAGGAAAGCCGGCTTTGTGGAGGTACTCATGACTGAGTGACCACCCTTGTCCGAGTCGGTCTGGGGGGAGACCGAGGCCTGATGCATGAAGACTCCAATAATTGATGCCCGGCGAGAACCGTAGGCACTGGCACTTAGAGCGCACACTAAACGCACCTTGTCGGCGAGCTCAGCGAGCGGCGAGTCTAGCCCAAATTGCGATCCGAACTGCCCCTCACCAACGCGTCGACTCGCTAGCCGTGTCGCACTATGAATCAACGACAACCCTTTTCTGCGGCCGACCGCTCTGATCGGGTAAGGGCAACCAGGAGGGCCATGTGGACACTCACAGTCAGTCGGCGCAGCGAGATGGCGCCGTCGACTTCGACGATTTCGTCGCGGCGCGTGGCAACGCGCTGTGGCGGACCGCGTGGCTGCTCACCGGTGATCCGCACTCGGCGGAGGATCTGCTCCAAACTGCGCTCGCAAAGTGTTGGCCACGATGGGCGTCGATCGAAGCGGGCAACCACGAGGCCTACGTCCGGCGCGTACTGGTCACGACGTACGCCGCGTGGTGGCGGCGCAAGTGGCGCGGGGAGCTCCCGACCGCCGAGCCGCCCGAGCGACCCACTGTTCAGGCCGAGGAGACTCGCGCACTGGTCCGCCGAGACGTGCAGGTTGCCCTCGGCGGGCTCTCCAGAGGTCAGCGAGCGGTGATCGTGCTGCGGTATTTCGACGACCTCACCGAAGCCCAAGCCGCCGAGGCACTCGGCTGCTCGGTCGGCACGGTCAAGAGCCAGGCCTCCCGTGCGTTGCGGGCGCTGCGTTCCTCAAGACTGCTGATCGAACACGGCACCGATCTGCACCCGAATGCCCTACCCGATTCAACGGCACCCGATTCAACGGCAGCCGATTCAACGGCACCCATTCAACCGGCCGAAGGAGGCAGCCATGACTGAGGAGGATCGCCTGCGCGAGGCTCTGCGAGACGCCGTTCCCGAACCTGGGCTGGTCCCCGACCGGGCCGGTGCCGCACGGACCCGTGCGGCCACGAAGCGCCGGGCGCTCACCGTGCTGGCGGCCGCGGGGACGGTGTTGCTCATCGCCGGGGTCGGTGCGATCAGCTTCCCCGGTCGGGACTCGCTGGAGTCGCCTGCCGGCTCGACGAAGCATGTGACCGTAGACCCGGGCGCACTCGACTGCGCACCGTGGTCCGAAGACGCCGGCAACGGGGACGAGAAGCTGCCCCTTGGTGCCCTTGCCGCGCGACTGTGTGACCCCACGACCGCGTCGGGAGCGCCCGGGTTCGCCATGGGCTGGCAGGCCCCCAAGGACCTTTTGACCGAACGCCTCGACGAGCTCGTCTCGCTGATCAACCGACAGGAGCGGCCGAATCTAGGTGGCGGGTGCACCGACGACGCCGGGCCGGCGTACACGCTGACCCTCGCCTACCCCGACGGCTCCACCCGCTCGGTCGCCGGAGAGCGCTATGGCTGCGGCTTCCTGCGCTACGGGGACACCACCCGGCTCGGCGCAGAGGACGTCTGGCAACAGATCGTGACTTCGTGGCAGGCACAGCGGGCCGAGACGCCCGCCGTAGACCTGGACACCACCGCGCCCACATGCGACCAGATCGGCGAGCTCTACGGCCCCCAAGGAATTCGGTTCTCGCCCATCAGCAGGTGGGACCAGGTGGTCGAGGCCCGAGTGTGCCGAGCCAGGATCGGAATCGAAGGCCCATATGGCTGGGAGGGAAAGCCGGTGCCTTCGGACATGCTGCGGGAGTTGACGGTGAGCTACGTGGCCGATCGGCAACGCATCGACGGGCTGGAGTGTTCATCTGAGCGGCAGGACCTCACCTTCGCGCTGATCGGCACGACCGCCTGGGGCGATCACGTCCGGGTCGAGACCGGATGCCTCTCGGTTTGGCCAGGAAGTACACCCGACGAAGCCTGGACGCCCCCAGCTCGGTTGGTGGCCGGTCTGACGACACTCCTGGCCTCATCGGGGTGAGAGGTCCCGCGCCACCAATCCTGGTCGCTCGGTATGTCGTCACGGATCAGACCCCTCTCAACACCTAGCGTTGAACAGGTCATGACTGCCCTCGACCCCGCTCTCAGCCCGCCGACCCAGGATCGGCAAGCCCTTGGGGGCCCGGCGCCCGGCCCCGGCGGCCGGGTTCAACGTGCCGACATCCAGGGGATGCGCGCGATCGCGGTGCTGATCGTGATCGCCGCCCACGCCGGGCTGGCCCCGTTGCAAGGCGGTTTCGTCGGCGTCGACGTGTTCTTCGTGATCTCCGGCTTCCTCATCTCCCGGCTGCTCTTCCTCGAAGCCAGCCGCAGCGAAACCATCGACTTGGGCCGCTTCTACGCCCGGCGCGCGCGGCGGATCCTGCCCGCGGCCACCGTGGTCAGCCTGGTCACGCTCGGCGCATCGATCCTGATCCTGGGCGCCATCGAAGCCCTCGCCGTGGTCTACGACGCCGCGTGGGCCGCCGCTTTCGCCGCCAACTTCCACTTCGGCGGCCAAGGGGTCGACTACTTCAGCCAGGAGGCCGGCCCCTCCCCCCTGCAGCACTACTGGTCGCTGTCGGTGGAGGAGCAGTTCTACCTGGTCTGGCCGCTGGTGTTGCTGGCCTGCCTGGTCTGGCAGCGCCGCCGACATGGCTTCGGCCGCTTGCCGCGCGTGCCCGTGCTGGCGGCTTTGTGGGGGCTCACCGCCCTCTCCTTCGGGTACGCGGTGTGGCTGACCAGCACCAACCCGATCGCCGCCTACTTCTCCACCCCGGCCCGGATCTGGGAGCTCGGCGCCGGGGCGATTGTGGCATTGGTCGGCACCCACCTCGTCGCCCGCGCCGGCACGCACCTGCGGTCACTTCTGGCGGCCACCGGGCTCGGCTTGATCGCCGTCTCCTGCCTGGAGTTCGGCGAAGCCACCGCCTTCCCCGGATCCGCGGCGTTGTTGCCGGTCATGGGGACGGTGCTGATCCTGCTGGCCGGGATGGGCGAAGGCCGGCGGCCGGCCGTCACCCGGCTGCTCGGAGTCGGCCCGCTGCGGGTCCTGGGCGACTGGTCCTACTCGCTGTATCTGTGGCATTGGCCGGTCCTGATCCTCGCCACCCGAGCCGCCGACCGCCCCCTGTCCGCCGGCGAGACCGGGCTGGCACTGCTGGCCATCCTCGGCCTCAGCGCGGCGACGTACTGGTGGGTCGAGACGCCGTTCCGCGCCGGACCGCAGCCGATCTCCGCGCTCGAGGCACACCCGCACGATGGCCCCGCTCCCTACGAACTGCCAGAGCCGGACCGCGCGCGCCGCACCGGACCCAGCACCGCCCGGTCGCTGGCGCTCTACCCGCTGACCTTGGCGTTGGTCGCCACGAGCTGCCTGGGCGCCGGTTTCTACCTCACCTGGCAAGCCGGTGAGCATGGCAACAATCCGGCCGTCCGCCTCTCCGACTACGACCACCGATTGCCCGGGGACGCAACCACGACCACGGTCCCCGATCCGGCCGCCGAACTGGTCGCGGCGTCGGTGCAAGCCGCGCGCGAGGACCGGCCCATCCCCAGCGACCTGACCCCCGACCTGCTGAAACTGCGCGCCGATGTGGCCGATGTCGGCGCCTGCGACTACACCGACAACGTCTCCACGCTGTGCCCCGGCGGCGACCCTGACTCCGACAAGGTCCTGGTCCTGATGGGTGATTCACACGCGCGGGCTTGGATCCCGGCCTTCGACGTCATCGCCGCCCGCGCCGGCTACCAGACCTACTACCTCGTCCGTCCGCAGTGCACCGCCTCGCGAGTGCTGGTCGCCACGATCTACGGCGCCGACCCCGACACCGATTGCGCCGCCTTCAGAGACTGGTCGCTGCAGCAAGTGAAACGACTCGAAGCCGATCTCGTGGTGGTTGCCACCGCCCCCGCGATGAAGGGTGTCTACGTCGACGGTGAGCTGCAACGCACCGATAAGCAGATCGCCGCACAGATGGCAGCGGGGTACGACGACCTGTTCGCGAAGCTCGACGCCGACGGCCGCAGAGTGGTGCTCATCAAGGACGTCCCGCGCAGCGTCGCCGACACCGGTGAGTGCCTCGGTCAGCGCCGCGCAACCCTGGGCGACTGCATCATCGCCCGCGACAAGCGCTCGGCGTTGATGGCCGATGTGTCGGTCGCCGCAGCCGAACGCGCACGGGTCGAGGTGATCGACCCGACGAGGTGGTTCTGTGCCGATGGGGTCTGCCCGCCCGTGATCGGCTCCTTCATCCCGCTACGCGACATGCAACACATCACGGTCTCCTATTCACGACAGTTGGCCGAACCCCTCGGACGCGCGCTCAGCCTCTGGCCAAGCGATCCCTCCTGACGGCAGGCTGCCCACATGCAGCTGTCGATGCCGATGCCCTATGCCGGCAACCCGCGCGCCATCGCCGACTTGGTGCCCGCCCTGGAGCAAGCCGGCCTCGACCTCGTCTGGGTCGCCGAACCCTACGGCTTCGATGCGCCGACGATGCTCGGCTACCTCGCCGCCAAGACCGAACGCCTCCAGCTCGGCGCTGGGATCATCAACGTGTACTCGCGTACCCCCGGCGCCTTGCTTCAGACCGCGGCGGGCCTCGACCACGTCTCTCAAGGCAGGGCAGTTCTCGGGCTCGGAGCGAGCGGCCCGCAAGTGATCGAGGGGTTCCACGGGGTGCCGTACGACCGTCCGGTGGGGCGCGTCAAGGAAGTGACCGACATCATCCGGCGCGGGTTGCGCCGCCAGGACGTGACCAGCGACGGGATCTACACGATCCCCCTTCCCGCCGACCAGGGCCTAGGTCTCGGCAAGCCGCTGAAGCTGCTGACCCGGCCGGAACGACCTTCGGTGCCGATCTGGGTGGCCTCACTCGGACCGGCCAGCGTGCGCAGCATGGCCGGATACGCCGACGGCTGGCTGCCGTTCCTCTTCCACCCCGAGAAGTCCGGCGCCGTGTGGGGTGAGGCGCTGGCCGAGGGCCTGGCCACCCGGCCGACCGACCTCGGTCCGCTTCAGATCTGCGCTGGCGGCGCGCTTGCGATCGGTGAGGATCTCGACCATGTCCTCGACGAGCAGCGGGCCACCTACGCCCTCTACGTCGGCGGGATGGGTGCACGCGGCAAGAACTTCTACTTCGATCTCGCGTGTGCCTACGGCTACGCGGAGCAAGCCCACAAGATTCAGGACCTCTACCTCGGCGGCAACAAACGCGACGCCGAGGCCGAGGTCCCGATGGAATGGCTGAGGGCAGGCAATCTCGTCGGCCCCGAGGGCTTCGTCAAGGAGCGCATCGCCGCCTTCGCAGAGGCGGGAGTGACCCACTTGCAGGTGATCCCCAGCGGCCCCGACCCGCTGCGTGCGGTGGAGCAGGTCAAGGAGTGGATCTCGTGACACCCGGCTACACCCTGCCGGAGGCGTTGGCGGCAGTCGTGGCACAGCCTCGGCGACGCGCCGGCGTACTCCGACAAGGTGGGGGTGGAAGTGGGTGCCGAGCGGCGGTGGCGAACCCTCACCTGGCGCGAGCTGAGCGAGCAGACCCTCGACTGCGCAGCGGGGCTGATCGCGGGCGGACTCGCGGCAGGTGATCGGGTCGCGATCATGGCCTCCGCGCGCAACGAGCACGTAGTCGCCGACCTGGGCGCGGTGCACGCGGGCGGCGTGCCGATCTCGATCTACGACACCTTCGCCCCTGACCAGATCGCCGCCGTGGTCGCGCACGCCGAGCCGACCGTCGCGATCCTCCAAGGCGTTGAACAACTCGCCCGCTGGGCCGACGCCGGGGTACTCGGCGCATCCTCGGTCAGCCGCGTGATCGTGATGGATCCACTCGCGGATCCCGCGGTCGGCACCTTCACAGATCTGCTGGCTGAGGGTGCCGCGGCCCGCGCGGCCGATCCCGGGCGCGTGCACGAGAGGGTCGCGGCGATCCGCCCGGACGACCCTGCGACGATCCTCTACACCTCCGGATCGACGGGGGCACCGAAGGGAGTGCTGATCAGCCACACGAACCTGTGGTTCGCCGCGGTCGGCGCAGAGGAGGCCGAGATCACCCCCGGACCGAAGACGATCGCCTACCTCCCCTATGCCCACATCACCGAGCGGCTGCTCGGGCTCTACATCCCGCAGACCACGGGCGGGCACTCTCACCAGGTCGGCCCCGAACAGGTCTTCGACGCGTTGCGCGAGGTACGTCCGGTGATGTTCTTCGGCGTACCCCGGATCTGGGAGAAGCTCCTCTCCGCGGTGGCCGCGCGCGTCTCCGCGCTCTCCGCCTCCGAGCGCGCCGAAGTCGAGGAGGCGATGGCTGCCGGGTTGGCCTACGTGGAGGGGCAGCAGACCGGAAACGAACTCACCGCCGCGGTGGAGGCGGCGTACGCCGTCGCCGATGCCGCGTGGCTGAACCGGCTGCGCGCCGATGTCGGCATCGAGAACCTGCTCTGGGCGGGGTCGGGCGGGGCACCACTGTCGCTGGCGGTGAGCCGGTACCTCGCCGGCCTGGGAATCCCGCTCTACAACCTCTACGGCATGACCGAGACCACCGCATCCATCTCGTCCTCGGGACCCGGCAACTTCCGGATCGGTTCGGTCGGCCGTCCTCCAGAGGGCAATGAGGTGAAGATCGCCGCTGACGGCGAGATCCTGGTCCGCGGCCC
Source organism: Nocardioides sp. (assembly GCA_037046605.1). Classification (GTDB taxonomy): domain Bacteria; phylum Actinomycetota; class Actinomycetes; order Propionibacteriales; family Nocardioidaceae; genus Nocardioides. Next base: position 95,508 of record JBAOHF010000023.1, on the reverse strand, counting down.
CGCGGTCACCGCCGGCTATTTCCGCGCCGCCGGTGCCACCGAGGAACTCTTCGACGCCGACGGCTGGCTGCGCACCGGCGACATTGGCCACGTCGACGAGGACGGCTTCATCTTCATCACCGACCGGAAGAAGGAGCTGATCGTCACCTCCACCGGCAAGAACGTCGCACCCTCCAACGTGGAGGCGCTGCTCAAGCGGCATCCGGTGATCTCGCAGGCATTGGTGTACGGCGACGACCGGCCCTATCTCGTGGCCTTGCTGACCCTGGATCCACTGGCCGTTTCGGGCCTGTCATCGGCGCGGCTGGAGGCGGCGGCACAGGAGGCGGTCGCTGCGGCGAACGCGCATCTGTCGCGCCCTGAGCAAGTGCGGCGCTACCGGGTGCTGCCGGCCGAATGGTCCCCGGCGACCGACGAGCTCACCGCGACGTTGAAGCTGCGCCGCCGGGTGATCCACCGGAAGTTCAGCGAAGAGATCGACGCCCTCTACGCGTGAACGACACCCGGGGGGTGCGTGCCTTGGACTCAGCGGAGACCTAGGCGCTCGCAGGCCGGCATGGTGGCGGCGTCACAGATCTGCTCGAGGCTGTAGAGCCGGTCGCGCACCACGGTGTCGGCAAGGTTGTTCACGGTCACCGACTGCGGGGTGAAGATGAAGGACGCGACGCCCTCGAAGTCCGTCGAGTCGGTCACCGCGGTGCTGGTCACCAGCGCGACGGCCAGATCGGCTGCCTGGTTGGCCTCGGTGATGATGGGCTTGTAGACCGTCATCGCCTGTTCCCCGCGGACGATTCGTCGTACGGCCTCGAGTGAGGCGTCCTGGCCGGTGATGTAAGGGAACTGCCGCGGCTTGACGCCCATGGAGGTGAGCACGTCGACAACCGCTCCCGCTTGGGTGTCGTTGGCCGCGACGATCGCGTCCACGGTGGTGGGGCGATGCTTTCCCAGCTGGGTCTTGATCCACGCCGCGGCCTCTTCGGCCGACCAGGTCGCCGGCTCGAGTTCGGCGAGCACCTGCACCTTCTTGCCGAAGGTGGCCGCCCGGGCGTCCTTGATCGATCGGGTGTTGGCATCGAGCCGGCCGCCGTCGATCAGCAGCACCGAGGGCGCCGCCCCGCCCGCGTCGGCGAGCACGGCCTCGGCCTGCAGCTCACCAGTGACCTGGGCGTCGTAGGAGACGTAGTAGTCCGCACCGGCGACGAAGCGGTCATAGGCGATCACCGGCACCTTGCCGGCTGCCACGATCAAGTCCTCGGCCCGCTCGGAGTCGACCGCATTGAGCACGATCACATCCGCGCCTTGCGACAGCGCCTGGTCGAACTGCTCGCTCTGCAGGTCTGGGTCACCCGATGCGTTGAGGGTGAGGTAGGAGCAGCCTTTGCAGGTCTGGTTGACGCGCTTCTGGAAGGCCGGTTCGTCGCTGTCCATCCACCGCGAGGACTGGTCGCTGGCCAGCAAGAAGGCAATCAATCTGTTCGGCGGCGGCTTCGGCTTGCAGCCGGCCAGCGCACCCGAGGCGAGGATGAGCGCGAGCCCGAGGATCAGCAACCGCACGAGGTTGGGAACTCTCCGGGCAAACACCCGCCCATGGTCCCAGCCCCGGCCAAGGCCCCCAAATGGACACCCGAAATCAGCTACTCCAGCGCGTTCCGGTCCCTCACCCGAGAGAGGGACCAGAAACGCGCTGGAGTATCAGACCGATCGGCTAGCCGCGTCCGCTACTGGAACGACGTCGCCTCGACAAGGAGTCGATGATCGTCGCCAACAGCAGCACCCCGCCGGTCACGATGAACCGGACCGAGGAATCCACCCCGATGATGTTCAACCCGCTCTGGATCGCCTGGAGGACGACGATGCCGAGCATGGCGGAGTACGCCGAGCCGCGGCCACCGAAGAGCGAGGTGCCGCCGATCACCGCGGCCGCGATCGCGGTCAGGTTGGTGTCCGTCGTACCGCTGGCCTGGGAAACCGAGGTCAGCTGACCCGCCACCATGAGACCGCCCAGCGCCGCGAACATCGAGCACAAGCCGAAGACCGAGTAGTAGACCCGGTTCACCTTGATGCCGGCCCGACGAGCAGCTTCGACATTGCCGCCCACCGCGAACACGTGCCTGCCCCAGGTGGTTTTGCGCAGAGCCAAGTCCATCAGCACGACCAGGGCCGCGAACAGCAGGACCAGATAGCTCCAGCCACGGCCCTGCCCCTGTTGGATGTACCAGGTCAGTGCCAGCAGCCCCACCGCGAGCAACGCCCCCTTCACGAAGAGCAGCGCGATCGGCTCGGTGGAAAGCTCGGCAGCCGCGCGGCGGCGAGACCCGTAGATTCCGGCGAGAACATAGATCACGGCAACACCGAGAGCCACGAGGTAGGCCGGGCCGCCGGTGAGGAACTTGAACCGGGCGAACTGCACCAGCCACGAGTCGTTGGGCAGATTGATGGTGCCCTGACTGCCCAGCACGTAGAGCAACCCTCCCTGGAAGGCGAGTAGCCCGGCCAGGGAGAAGACGAAGCTGGGCACGCCGATGGTGGTGTAGAGCCAGGCGTAGCCGGCTCCGATGGCAAGACCCACGAGCAGGGCCGCACCGAACGCGGCCGTTACGCCCCACCCCTTGTTGACCACCAGCACGGCCATGGAGGCGGCCGCGAGCCCGGACACCGAACCCACCGAGAGGTCGATCTCACCCAGCAACAAGACCAGCACGATGCCGAGGGAGATCAAGCCGATGGGTGCCGCGAAGGCAAAGATGTTGGTCAACGTGAACGACGACAGGAAGCGCGGCTCGATCGCATAGAAGACGATCGAGATCACGACCAGGCCGATCACGACCGGCAGCGAGCCGAGGTCACCGCCCTTGAGTCGATTCAGTCCGGCCGACAGATAGCCCGACAACCCTTGGTTTGCGATGAGTCGTTCGTCCAGCAGGTCTGCAGCGACCGCCGTATTGGTCTCACTCATGCCTCCGCCCCCTCTCCAGAATCGCTCTCGTTGAGCCCTTCGCGACGCGAAGCGCGCGCCGTCACCACGTTGTCCGAAGCCCCCGTGATTGCCGCCACGAGGTCCTGCGTGGTCACCTCACGAGTGTTGAAGGTCGCCGCGTTCCGACCGAGCCGAAGTACGACGATCCGGTCGGAGACCGCCTGAACATCAGCCATGTTGTGGCTGATCAGCACGACTCCGAGACCGTTCTCCCGAAGCCTTTCGATCAGGTTGAGCACCTCGGCAGTCTGGGCGACGCCAAGGGCAGCCGTCGGCTCGTCGAGCATCACGATCTTCGGTGCGCCCACCAGACTGCGGGCGATCGCGACCGTCTGCCGCTGCCCTCCCGAAAGCGCGGCGATGGGGATGCGCACCGAGGGGATCTTCGCCGACAGCGTGCGGAGCAACCGCCAGGACTCCTTCTCCATCTCCACTTCGTCCAGCGAAGCACCGTGTCGCTTCTCCTGACCGAGGAAGAGATTGGCCACCACATCCAGGTTGTCGCACAACGCGAGGTCCTGGTAGACGGTGGCGATGCCGAGGGACTGGGCCTCGCTCGGCCCGCCGACGCTCACCTTGCGGCCAGCGAACTCCATCTCCCCGCTGTCGGGCTGGTACACACCCGCGATGATCTTGACCAAGGTGGACTTGCCGGCGCCGTTGTCGCCAACAAGCGCGACCACCTCCCCCGCGCTCACCTCCATGGAGATGTCGGTGAGCACCTGAACAGCACCGAATCGCTTGTTGATGCCGGTGAGGGAGAGAACCCTCTCCCCCACCGGCCCAACCGCCATATCGACTGACATGGAGTTGACTGCGATCGATTACTGCAGGCCGGCGGCCGCGCAAGCAGCGGCGTAGTCGGCGGTGCAGATGTCGGCAGCGGCGTAGAAGCCGTCGGCAACCACGGTGTCCTTGACGTTGTCCTTGGTCACCACGACCGGATCGAAGATGAAGGACGGAACGCCCTCGAAGTCGGTGGTGCCGGACGGGGTCTCGCCATTGGCGATCTGGACGGCGACCTCGGCAGCCTTGTTGGCCTCGACCGGGATCGGCTTGTAGATCGTCATGGCCTGCTGGCCGGCGATGATCCGCTGGATAGCAGCCAGTTCGGCGTCCTGACCGGTGATCGGAGGAAGCTTGTCGGCGGCAACGCCCGCACCGGTGAGCGCGGCGACCACACCGCCGGCCTGGCCGTCATTGGCGGCGTACACGCCACCGATGTCAGCGGCCTTGTACTTGCCGAGCTGGTCGGAGGTCCACTGCTGTGCGTTGTCGGGGCTCCAGTCGGGGTTGTCGTACTCCGCCAGGATCTTCACGCCCGAACCATCGAGAACACTGTGAGCACCGGCCTTGAACTGACCCGCGTTGGGGTCGCTGGGGGCGCCGTTGAGCATCAAGATGTTGCCCTTGCCACCCATCGCGTCCACAAGCGCCTGGGCCTGCATCTTGCCGACCGTCGCATTGTCGAAGGACATGTAGTAGTCGGCTTCCTTGATCAGGCGGTCGTAGGCGATGACCTTCGCGCCCGAGGACTGGGCCGACTGGACCATGGCACCGGCGCCGGCGCCGTTGACGGGATCAAGCACGATGACCTTGGCGCCCTTGCCGATGGCCGACTCGACCTGCTGAGCCTGCTTGGCCTCGTCCTGGTCGGCGTTGTAGTAGTCGACCGTGCAGTCGGCGCACAGCTCCTTGACCTTGGCCTCGAACAGCGGCCGGTCAAATGCCTCGTAACGGGTGGTCTTGGACTCGGGCAACAGCAGAGCGATGACCTTGCTGTTGTCGGCCTTGTCGCCAGAACCGGTCGACCCGGTGTCGTTGGCGCCGCAAGCAGTCAGGGCCATGGCCCCAAAGAGAAACGCCGCACCCATGACCGCGGTGCGATGGAACCTGGACATGAATCACTCCTTTGTGAAGCCCGACCGCGAAGACCGGGACTGAACTTGCTCGGAGTGTTTCGGATGGCAGCGTAGCTGTCAATACATGAACATAACCGTTTGATTACGAGGATTTCCGCCACTTTTGTATGCAGCACTTGACGATTGTTTGCGGTGTGGCTCACATTTGGGCCATGAGTTCGTTCACCGCGCCGGGATCGACTGCATCCCTGCGCGTCGCGAACGAGCAGCGCGTCCTCGATGTACTCCGGGGCACCGGCGCGGATTCGTGGCATACCTCCGGCGCTCCGATCACCCAGGCCAAGCTCGCTCGGATCACCGGACTGGCTCCGGCGACGGTGTCCAACATCGTGCGCGAACTGGCAGCGGAAGGACTGGTCGACACGGTGCCGGGCAGCGGTCGCCGAGGCACCTCGGTGCAGCTTTCACGCAGCGCCGGGCTGGTTCTCGCAGTCGACTTCGGTCACACCCACCTCGCGGTTGCGCTGAGCGATCTGACCGGAACCGTCCTCGGTGAGCGGCGGCGACGGATCGACCCGGATGCGTCCTACTCCGAGGGCCTGGAGCAGATCGCCGAACTCCGCGACGAGATCCTCGCCGAAACCGGGGACGGTGCCGGGTTGATCCGAACCATCGCCATGGGTTTGCCTGCCCCCTTGGAGCATGACGTCGTCCGCTCGTCCTCGATCCTCCCTGGTTGGGTGGGCATCGACGCACGCAAAGCCGTCGAAGCGGTGCTCGGGGCATCGGCACACGTCGAGAACGACGCCAACCTGGGGGCGCTCGCCGAGTCGCGCCGGGGAATCGCCCGAAGTCACGGCACCTCTGTCTTTGTGAAGATCTCATCTGGCGTAGGCGCCGGACTGATCATCAACGGCCAACTCTTCCGGGGTGCCGGGGGCACTGCCGGCGAGATCGGCCACCTGACCTTGAACGAACTCGGACCGGTATGCCGCTGCGGATCGCGAGGCTGCCTGGAGGCTTATGCCTCGGTTGCGAGCGTGCAGGCGATGCTGGCCGAGCATCTCCCCGACGCGAGCCTGGACCAGATCGTCGCGGCCGCCGCCGACGGAAACGTCTCGGCGCTTCGCTCCCTGGAGGACGCTGGCCTCCACCTCGGCTGGGGCCTCGCGACGCTGGTCAACGTGCTCAACCCCTCGATCGTCGTCGTCGGCGGCGACATGGCGCGCGCGGGAGAACTCGTCTTCGAATCGATCCGACACGGCCTTCGCCGCCACGCGCTCGACGCGGTCGGCAACACCGTGGTGGCGCCCAGCGCGCTAGGCGAACGAGCATCCTTGATCGGGGCGGTGATGCTCGCGGCCGAGCGCACCGTCATCGGCACCAGCTGACCCGGGGCCGGTACGGCGCACCGAGTCGGGCGGAATCACTCCCACTCGATGGTGCCGGGCGGCTTGGAGGTGACGTCGAGGGTGACGCGGTTGACTTCGCGGACCTCGTTGGTGATCCGGGTGGAGATCCGCTCGAGTACGTCGTAGGGCAGGCGCGCCCAGTCGGCAGTCATCGCATCCTCGCTGGTCACCGGACGGATCACGACCGGGTGACCGTAGGTGCGGCCGTCGCCCTGAACGCCCACCGAACGGACGTCGGCCAACAGCACGACCGGCATCTGCCACACGTCACGATCCAGTCCGGCCCGGGTGAGCTCCTCGCGAGCGATGGCGTCGGCGGCACGGACGATGTCGAGGCGCTCGCGGGTGACCTCGCCGATGATCCGGATACCCAGACCCGGACCGGGGAAGGGCTGGCGCCACACCATCGACGCGGGCAGTCCCAGCTGCTCGCCGACCGCACGCACTTCATCCTTGAAGAGGGTGCGCAGCGGCTCGACAAGTTCGAACTGCAGGTCGTCGGGAAGCCCGCCGACGTTGTGGTGCGACTTGATGTTGGACGTGCCGGCTCCCCCGCCGGACTCCACGACGTCGGGGTAGAGAGTGCCCTGCACGAGGTAGGCGGTCTCGCCGTCGGCGGCATCGCCGAAGACGCGGGCTTCGGCAGCCTCGAAGGTCCGGATGAACTCGCGGCCGATGATCTTCCGCTTCTCCTCCGGATCCCGGACGCCGGCCAAGGCGCCGAGGAACTGATCGGAGGCGTCCACCACGTCGAGGGAGAAGAAGACCTCCTCGAAGTCGCGGCGTACCTGCTCGGTTTCGCCCAGGCGCATCATCCCGTGGTCGACATAGACACACGTCAACCGATCACCGATCGCTCGCTGCACCAGGGCGGCCGCCACCGCGGAGTCCACGCCGCCGGAGAGCGCGCAGATCGCCCGCCCCTCGCCGATCTGGGCGGCGATCCGGGCGACCTGCTCCTCGACGATGTTCAGCATCGTCCAGGTCTGGCGACAGCCCGCGATGTCGTGCAGGAAGTGTTCCAGCACCTGCTGGCCGTGCTCGCTGTGCAGCACCTCCGGATGCCACTGGACCCCGGCCAGGCGACGTTCAACGTCCTCGAAGGCCGCCACCGGCGTGGCGTCGGTCGAGGCGAGTACGGCGAAGCCGGGCGGTTCATGCGCCACCGAGTCGCCATGGGACATCCACACCGAGTGTTCGGCGGGCATCCCCGCAAGCAGGGTGCCCGGCTCGCTAACCCTGACCCCGGTGCGGCCGTACTCCCGGGCGCCGGTCGCGGCGACCTCGCCACCCATGGCCTGCGCCATCAGCTGAAAGCCGTAACACATGCCGAAGACCGGGACCCCCGAGGTGAAGATCGCCGGGTCGATGCCGGGTGCGCCGTCCTCGTAGACAGAGGAGGGCCCGCCGGAGAGGACGATGGCGGCAGGCTTGCGTGCCAGCATCTCCTCGACCGGCATCGAGTGCGCGACGATCTCGGAGAAGACCCGCGCCTCGCGAACCCGACGCGCGATCAATTGGGCGTACTGCGCCCCGAAGTCGACGACGAGAACCAGATCGTGCTCTGCGTGGCTCATGAAGCCCTTCCACCTCGATCTACCGCCCGAGTGGATCCGCCGGCCGGGCACTCGAGCCGGGCCAAGCCCGGAATGGGAAGCCATGAGTCTAGTGGCGCGCGGCGTCGAGACCCGCAGCGGCGCCAGTGCTGGTCGCCGGCTAGAGGAGCGGCAGCTGCAAGGCGGCCGGCGCCGTGGGAGGTACGGCGGGGGCACGTGGCGCGACCGCTGCCACCGCGGCGTACTCCGCACCCAGGGCAGGCCGGGGATCGGCTTCTCCCTTGTTGGGCCAGAAGGCCATCGCACGCTCGGCTTGAGCGGTGATCGTCAGCGACGGATTCACCCCCAGGTTGGCGGTCACCGCCGCCCCGTCCATCACATGCAAGCCCTCGTGACCGAAGACCCGCTGCCACCCGTCGATCACCCCGTCGGCGTCGGTGCGCCCGATGGGGCAGCCACCGATGAAGTGCGCGGTCAACGGTCGGTTGAACGGCTCCCCCAGGGACCCGCCCGGCACGCCCCCGACCTGCGCGGCCATCCGGCGCACGGCGTCGTTGGCGACCGGGATCCAGGTCGGATTGGGCTCGCCATGTCCTTGCTTGGAGGTCAGCACCGTCCGCCCGCCCGGCAGCCGCTTCAGGTAGGTGGTGATCGAGTTGTCCCGGCTCTGCATCACCAAGGCGATCACCGCCCGCTCGGACCAGTGCTTGAGGTCGTAGATGTCGCGGAAGAGGCGGCGCTGGCTCCACATCTCGCGCATCCAGGTCCGCCACCTGGGTTCGGGGCCGTCGCCGTCGGTCAGCACGGTCTGCAGCAGCGCCATCAGGTTGCTGCCCTTGCCATAGCGCACCGGTTCGATGTGGGTGTGCTCGTCGGGGTGGAAGGAGGAGGTGATCGCTACGCCGTGGCTGAAGTCGATCGAGGTGTCGGGGGCGATCGCTCCCAGGATCGATTCGGAGTTGGTGCGCGCCAATTCCCCCAGTCGCGCCGAGAGCCGAGGCAGCGCACCGGACGCGCGCATCCGATGGAGCAGCTTCTGGGTGCCCAGCGCCGACGCCGCGAAGATCACCTGGTCGGCGGTGAGCGTCCGCTCGGTCCGCTTGCCGCGGGCGCCGGACGGCCGGACGCGCACGTCGTACCCACCGCCGGCGCGGGGCGAAACCGCCACCACCGTGGTCAGCGGCATGATCTTCGCCCCGGCCCGCTCGGCGAGGTAGAGGTAGTTCTTGACCAGCGTGTTCTTCGCGTTGTGCCGACACCCGGTCATGCATTCGCCGCAATGCTTGCACGGGTTGCGGTCGGGCCCGGCGCCACCGAAGTACGGGTCCGGCACCGGGTCCTTGGCCGGCTGCCCCGGGCCGCCGAAGAAGACCCCGACCGGGGTCGGGTGGAAGGTCTCGGCAACCCCCATCTCCTCGGCCACCTTCAGCATCACTTCGTCGGCGGCGGTGTGCAGCGGGTTGGTTTCCACACCGAGCATCCGCTTGGCCTGGTCGAAGTAGGGCGCGAGTTCGGCTTCCCAGTCGGCGATCCCAGCCCACTGAGGGTCGTTGTAGAAGGCGGGCAGCGGTTCGTAGAGCGTGTTCGCATAGACCAGCGAGCCGCCGCCGACCCCGGCACCGGAGAGGATCAGGCAGTTCTTCAGGATGTCGAGGCGCAGGATGCCGAAGCAGCCCACTTCGGGACGGTACAGATAGCGGCGTACGTCGAAGGAAGTCGCTGGGAAGTCCGCATCCGCGAAGCGCGCCCCCGCTTCGAGTACGCCGACCCGGTAGCCCTTCTCGACCAGCCGCAGCGCCGCCACCGACCCGCCGAAGCCCGACCCCACCACCAGCACATCGAAGTCCGCCCCCGACGCGGACACACGCTCGGTCATCAGGCCCGACCCAACCGCTTGAGCAGCTTCATCGAGGTCACCATCACCTCGGCATGGGTCTTCTCGGTGCGCCCGAAGGTGGGCGGCACCTGCAGCAATCGCTGGGTGGCCACGGTCTGGGCCTCGGTGAACCGGTGGATGCCCTCAGCCCCTTGGCGACGCCCCAGGCCGGACGACCGCATCCCGCCCATTGGCGAACCGAGCGAGGCAAAGCTGGCGCTGTAGCCCTCGTTGATGTTGACCGACCCGCACTTCAGCCGGGCAGCCAGGGCACGGGCCCGCCCGGTGTCGCGGGAGTAGATGGAACCGTTGAGGCCGTAGTCGCCATCGTTGGCCCGGGTCAAGGCTTCTTCCTCCTCGGCGAAGCGATACACGCTCACCACCGGACCGAAGGTCTCCTCGCCGAAGCAGCTCATCTGCGGGGTCACCTCGGCCAGGATGGTCGGCTCGAAGTAGTGCGGCGCAAGGTCGGGTCGGGCCCGCCCACCGGCCAAGACCTGTGCACCGTGGGCGACGGCGTCCCGCACGTGCGCCTCCACCCGCGACAGCTGAGCCGAGGAGATCAAGGTGCCCATGTCGTTCTCCCAGTCGAGGGTGGCGCCCAGTGTCATCGCCTCGGTGCGGGCCACGAACCGCTCGACGAACCGGTCATAGATCTCCTCGGCGACGAACATCCGCTCGGTGGAGACGCACAGCTGCCCGGCATTGGAGAACGACGCGCGCACGGCTCCCTCCGCGGCCCGCTCGATGTCGGCGTCGCGCAGGATGAGGATCGGGTTCTTGCCGCCCAGCTCCAGCGAACAGCCGATCAGCCGCTCCGCACACGCCCTGGCGACCATCCTGCCGGTGGCCGTGGAGCCGGTGAAGCAGACATAGTCGGCACCGGCGATGACTGCCGGACCGATCTCGGCACCCGGGCCGGCGACGGTCTGCCAAAGCCCCGCCGGTAGCCCGGCCTCTTCGAGCAGCTCGACCCCACGCAAGGCGCTGAACATGGTTTGCGCGTCCGGCTTGGCGACCACCCCGTTGCCGGCCACGACTGCGGCCAACGCGTCGCTGAGCGCCATCGTGAAGGGGTAGTTCCACGGCGAGATAACGCCGACCACTCCCTTGGGCACCCGATTGACTTCGACGCCGGTGAGCAGCGGCATCACGCCCGGCACGCGGCGGGTGGCCAGATGGGCGGCGGCCGTGCGGCCGTAGTAGCGCGCGGTCAACGCCACATGCATGACCTCTTCGAAGGCATGCTTGCGGGCCTTGCCGGTCTCCCAGACGATCAGGTCCATCAGCTCGTCGCGATGCTCGAGAACCAGATCGTGGAAGCGGAGCAGGACCTCGGCTCGCTGACGAACCCCGACGCCGGCCCATCCCGCCTGCGCGGCACGCGCCCCGGCGTAGGCTCGCTGGACGTCGGCCGGCGTCGACTGCGGCAGCTCCCCCAACGGCTGGTCGGCGAGCGGGGAGAACACGGGCTGCCGGACCTCGCCGTCGGAGACGACCCGGCGACCGAGCCGGTTGGCAGTCTCGGGAGGGATCCCCAACGTTGCGCGAACATCGAACTCCGGGTCGTCCGGCTCGCTGAGGACAGAGGCGTCGAAGGGTCCGTCGGTGGCGCTCATGGGCTGACTCTACCGCCGCGCCTACCGGTCGGTAACCGCTTGAAAGACCGCGCTCAGCCAGCCGTCAGGAAGCCGAAGACCTCACGGTTGAACGCCTCCGGGTTGGCGGTGTTGAGGGCGTGCCCGCCCTCGATGACCGCCAATCGGGCGCCCCGGATCCCGGACGCCAGCGCCTTCGCTCCTGGACGGTTCTGCGGGTCTCCGGATCCAGTCAGCACGAGCGTCGGCGCTTGCACTGCCTTCAGATCCGCACGCAGATCGAGCTTGGCGAGCATCTCGACCGCTCCGATGGCGCGCTCCTTGAGCATGCCCTCGGCGAGAAACTTGCTCTCCGGGGTGCGCCGCATCAACGCCAACTGCAGCTTCATCACCATTTTCGGCGGCGTCACCTGACCGCTGGCGAGCACCAGCCTGTCCACTCGCTCGGGATGCCGGGAAGCCAGGCGCAGCGCCACCACCGCTCCCAACGACAGCCCGACCACGTGGGCCCGAGCGAGGTTGTGGGAATCGAGCAGCATCACCATCTCGCCCACGGCGCGCTCGAGATCGAAACCTTGCTTGTCAGTGGGTTTGAGCCCGGGGAGCCAAGGCACGAACCCGCGCCAGCCTGGCGGCAGCGAGGTGACCTGCTGCCTGCCAGTCGGTCGGCATCTGCCCCATCCCAGGCAGGAACACGATCGCAGGCGGGCGTTCGGTCTCCACCGGCTCGAGGCCGGTGATGGCGGTCGAAGGGGTCGCCAGTCACGATCAGTCGACGATCTCGGGAGCCTGGACACGCGCCTCGTCGGCTTCCTGGTCGGTCATCATCAGCTGCGACTGCCGCTCGGCCTCGACGCGGCGGAGGTAGTGATCAACCTCGCGGTCGATCTCCGCCTGGTCCCAGCCAAGCTCCGCGGCCATCAACTCCGCGGCTGGGCGGGCGGCTTTGACGCCACGGTCGAAGGTTTCGATCGAGATCCGGGTGCGACGGGTCAAGACGTCGTCGAGGTGGCGCGCCCCCTCATGGGTGACTGCGTAGACGACTTCCGCGGAGAGGTAGTCATCGGCCCCGGGCAACGCCTCGCCGAGGGCGGGCCGCGCGGCGATCAAGACGAGCACCTCGTCGATCAGCCCGCCGAACCGAGACAGCAGGTGGTCGATGCGGGCGACATGCAAGCCCGAGGTGCGGGCCAGTTGCACCCGCTGGTTGGTGCGGGCCTCGAAGCCGTTGGCACCGACGAGCGGCACCCGATCGGTGATCGACTCACGCACCGCGCCACCGATGGAGGGCACCGCCGCGTCCACCGCATCGCGTGCCATCACCCGGTAGGTGGTGAGTTTGCCGCCGGCGATCATCACGAGGCCGGGGACCGGGCTCACCACCGTGTGCTCACGGGAGATCTTCGAGGTCGACTCCGACTCACCGCGCAACAGCGGCCGCAGCCCGGCATAGACGCCCTCGACGTCGTCGTGATCGAGGGGGTCGCGCAAGATGGTGTTGACATGCCCGAGCAGGTAGTCGATATCGGCACGCGACGCCGCCGGATGGGCCTTGTCGAGCTCCCACGCTGTGTCGGTGGTGCCGATCAGCCAATGCCGGCCCCACGGGATCACGAAGAGCACCGACTTCTCGGTCTTCGTGATGAAGCCGGTCTCCGATCGGATCCGGTCTCGCGGCACGACCAGGTGGATGCCCTTGGACGCCTGCACGTTGAGCTGGCCCCGGCCGCCCATCATCTCCTGGATCTCATCGGTCCAGACCCCGGCGGCGTTGACGACCACCTTGGCGCGGATCTCGAAATCCTCATCGGTCTCCAGGTCCCGGGCGGTGACGCCGACGACCCGCTCGGACTCGCGAAGGAAGCCGGTGACCTTGGTGCGGGTGGCGACATGTGCCCCCAGGGAGGCGGCGGTCCGGGCGATCGTGGCCACCCATCGAGCGTCGTCGACCTGGGCGTCGTAGTAGCGGATCGCGCCCGCCATGTCGTCCAGCTTCAGGTCCGGAGCGATCCGGGCGATCTGCTTCTTGAACAGATGCTTGTGCTTGGGCACCCCCATGTCGTACTTCCCGGCCATCGCCAAGCCGTCGTAGAGCACGAGTCCGGCCCCGACATAGGGGCGTTCGTAGTGCTTGTGCAGCGGGTAGAGGAACGGCACCGGGCGCACCAGGTGGGGCGAGAGCCGGGTGAGGTGCAACCCCCGCTCCTCCAATGCCTCACGAACCAGCGCGAAGTCGAACATCTCGAGGTAGCGCAAGCCACCGTGCACGAGCTTGGAACTGCGCGAGGAGGTGCCGCTGGCGAGGTCGCGCTGCTCGATCAGGCCGGTGGTGAGCCCGCGCGAGACCGCGTCGAGCGCGGTGCCGGCACCGACGATGCCGCCGCCGACGACGAGTACGTCGAGTTCTGCGGCCTTGTCCGCGGCGGCCAGCGCCGTCAGCGCAGCCGACCGAGCAGCAGGGCTCAGGGCCGAGGGGCTGGAAGGCGCGGAGGCCGACGTAGAGGGTGTCGCCGGGGAATTCATGGCCACAGTCAATCATTCCCCGGCGACGCGCCCGCCACCCCCGTCCGGCCGGTCTACGGCGCCACGATCACTGCTCCGCGCGCGCGCCAGTCATAGCCCTCCGCGGGACCGCTGACCACCTGCGGCGAGCCGCCGAACCCGCCTCCGGACCACAGGACCGCCCGCAACTCCCCACTGTTGACATCGCCGACGTAGAGCGTCGAGTCGGCCAGGAACATCGCCGACGTGGCCGCGAAATTCGAGCCCGCCGGCCCCTGCCGGGCCGGTGAACCGGACCGCTCCGACGATGCGACTCTCGGGCAGGAAGTAGCGGTAGAAGAGCGTCGAACTGCCGGCCATCGAGTAGTACAACCGTGCCGTGGAACGGTCGTAGAACATCCCGGTCACCCAGGGCAGTTCGCCGGCGAAGTTGGTCAGCCCGTAGAGGTTCACCGTCTCGGCCGGTCCGAAGGTCGTGCCATCGAAGGTGCGTGCCTGCAAGGTGCCGTTGGACCAACCGGAGTACAGAACACCGTCCACCATGAAGCCACCCCGAGATGACGACCAGTCCTGACCGCCCCCGTTGAGGGTGCTCTGGCCGGACACGGTGTTGCCGTCGAAGCTGCGCGAGAGCACCGTGTCGGACACGCCGACTCCGGCGCCGAGCAGCACCACATCCCCCGGCAGCGAGCCGGTGTTCTCCGGAGGCAGCGCCGTGACGCCCGTGGGGAAGAGCGCGATCCGCTTGCGTTGCTCTCCGCCGGTGATGTTGGTGTCATGTGCGACCCAGAGCCCGGCATCCGTGGTCATGAAGTCCCACAACCCGACACCACGCGCGCGAGTCGGGTTCCAGCTGAACGGCAGCCCGTTGCGCTCGTCGACGGCCGCGAGACCTGGCCGAGGGACGGCACCTTGGCCGACGCGATCACCGGCGTAGGGGTTGTTCAGCCAACGCTGGTGCCCGCCGACGTAGATGATGTTTCCGACCACCTTGACCTGGGTCAGGGTGTCTCCACCGGTGTAGTCGACCCACGTCGGATGAGCGTTGGCCTGCTCGTTGACCTCGAACCTGCTCACGGTGTCGCACAGCGTCCCGGAAGTGGCTCCTCCGAAGTAGGAGCCGGTGGAGGCGGTGACGAAGTAGTCGCCGGCCGGCGAGATGTCGACGTCGCGCAGATAGGTGTCGAAGACCGCGGCGCAGTTGAAATTGAACCGCTGGGTAGACCACGGACTTACCGTGGCCGCGCCGGCGCCGAGGTCTAGCCGGACGATCTGCGGGCGGCTCAGTCCGTTGACATTACGGAAGTTGCCCACCGCGACCAGCGTCGAGGCGTCATCTGAGACATCGAAGTGCTTGACCCCTAGGGCGCCGCCGTTCCAGGTGTTGGCGAAAGTGACGTTGACGCTGCCGGTGTCGGCACCCGTGCTCGGGTTGAGCGCGGCGAGCAGGGTGCGCGGAACCGAGTTCACGGCCGTGAACGCCCCTCCGATGTAGAGCCGGCCAGCCTGGAGCTGGATGTCGAAAACTGCCTTGTTGGGCAGCGCCGCTTTGAACGACGTGACCGGAGCCCCGGTCGTGGTGTCGATCATCGCCACCCGGCGGGTCTTGCTCACCCCGTTGACGCTGGCGAAGGCGCCGCCGATGTACACGTTGCCGTTGCCGGCATCGGCCACGTCGAAGACTTCCTTGGTACCCACATCGGGGACGAAGGACTGGTCCACGGCGCCGTTGGTGGCATCGAAGGCGAAGATGTTGTTGCGGGTGTAGGTGACCCCGCTCTTGGTCACGTTGGTGAACTTGCCGACAGCGATGATCTTGTTACCGATCTGGACGACCGCATTCACCCGGCCGTCGTTGACATTGGGCGTCCAGTTCTCCGGATTGGCCGAGACCAGCCGGTCGAGTTGGGTCTCAGCCGCTGAGGCCGAAACTGGTGTCAGTCCGATGGTGGTGCTCACCATCGCCAGGCAGAGGCCGAGACCGAGGACACCCACGCCGGTGTGCACGCGCTTCTTGATGCTCATCATCCCCCCACGGATTCCAGGGCCGGCTCCAACCGGCCACGCGGACTTCTTTCATACCCCCGTTTGAGAATGGCTGCTGAGGCTGGCGTGGCAGGCGGCCTCCAGGCGGATCAAATGACTCCAAAATCGCCGATCGCCGGGGGTGCCGCGACGTACGCGGACCCCCGGCGATCGCCGGACAACCAGGCCTGAACTATTGGGCCAGGATCGCCGATCCGTTAGCTCGCCAGTCGTAGCCGTCCACGCCCGGCCCGCTGACTACCTGGGCGGTGCCGGACAGAGCGGAATTGACCCAACCGATCGACTTCAGTTCACCCGTCGCGCCGGAGCCGACGTAGAGCGTGGAACCATCCAGGAACAGGGAGGACACGTTGCTGAAGTCGATGCCGCCAGCGTTGGCGGGACCGTCGAACCGGACGGCGCCGACGATCTGGCTCTCGGGCAGGAAGTAGCGGTAGAAGAGCCGCGGGTTGCCTGCCATTGTGAAGTACAGCCGAGCCGTGGACTTGTCGTAGAACATGCCGGTGACGTAGGGCAGTTCGCCGGCGAAGTTCGACAGACCGTTGAGGTTCACCGTCTGGGCCGTACCGAAGGTCGTGCCGTCGAAGGTGCGCGCCCGGAAGGTCCCATCGGCCCAGCCGGTGTAGAGCACCCCATCCACCATGAAGGCACCACGAGCCCACGACCAGGTCTGGCCACCGTTGTTCGCCGTACCCGAGGAGGTGACCGTCTGGCCGTCGAAGGCGCGCTTGACGACCTGGTCGCCGGTGCCGAACAAGAACACGTCCCCCGGCAGGCTGCCGACGTTCTCGGAGGGCAACATCTTGCCGCCCGCCACCGGGAACAGCGCGAGCCGCTTGCGCTGTTCTCCGCCGGTGATGTTGGTGTCGTGACCAACCCAAAGGCCGGCGCTGGTGGTCATGAACTCCCACACGCCCACCCCGCGGGCACGAGTGGGATTCCAGCTGAACGGCAGACCGTTGCGAGGATCGACAGCAGCGAGGCCCGCACGGGAGACCGCGCCCTGGGACGCAAAGTCAGCCCCGTAGGGGTTGTTCAGCCACCGCTGGTGACCACCGATGTAGATGACATCGTCGACCACCTTCACCTGGGTAAGGGTGTCGCCGCCGGTGTAGTCGATCCACGTCGGGTTGGCGTTCGCGGTGTTGTCGATCTCGAAACGCGCCGCGGTGTCGCACAGCGTGCCGGACCAGATGCCGCCGCCGTTGCCGCCGGTCGTGACCGTGACGAAGTATTGCCCGTTGGGCGCGATGTCCACATCACGCATGTAGGTCGCGTCCAGCCAGTAGCAGGTAGTGGTGAACCGCTGGGTCGACCAAGGGCTCAGCGTCGCGGTGGCGCCACTGAGATCGGCCATCATGATCTGCGGGCGGCTCTGCCCGTTGACGTTGCGCCAGTTGCCCACGGCCACCATTCGGCTGCCGTCGTCGGAGATGTCGAAGTGCCTGATCCCCAGCGCGCCGCCGCTCCAAGTCTCGGAGAACGTGAAGTTGATGAAGCCGGTATCGGCACCGGTGGTCGGATTCAGCGCAGCCATGAGGCTGCGCGGCAGCCCGGCGATCGTGGTGAAACCGCCACCGATCACCAGCCGGCCGTTGGACAGCTGGATGTCGTTGACCGCGATGTTCGGGCTCGGCGACTTGAAGGTTGTGACCGGGGCACCAGTGGCGATGTCGATCTTCGCGATGCGCTTGGTCTTGGCCACACCGTTAACGCTGGAGAAGGCGCCCGCGATGAAGATGTTCCCGTCTCCCGCGTCGGCGACATCGAAGACCTCAGACGTGCCGACATTGGGCAGGAAGGCGGCATCTAGGGCGCCGGTGGTGGCGTCGTAGGCGAAGATGTTGTTTCGCGTGTAGCTGACCCCGCCTTTGGTGACGGTGGTGAACTTGCCTACCGCGATGATCTTGTTGCCCATCTGCAGCAGAGCATTGACCCGGCCGCTCTCCACGTTGGGCGTCCAATTCTCGGGGTTGGCCGAGACGATGCGGTCGAGCTGTGCCTCACCAGCATTGGCGGTCGGCACCACGACCAGACTCAGAGTGGCGCACGCAGCAGCCAGGGTTAGGCCCAAGACTGCGCGCGCGCGTGACTTTTTCCTCATGATCCCCCCACGGGCTCAAAGCACCGGCAGCGAAACCCGGTGACGTCAGCAACGCTTCTTTGTACTGCGTCGACGAGGGCTCTGGTAAGGCTGCCCCCGGCAAATATCGTACGACGACCGGGAATCCACCTAAGTAGGTGGACTAGCCTCCTCAGGAAGAACTACCAAGATTCAGCCGACGACTACTTCGACTCGTTGGAATTCCTTCAGCTCGGTATAGCCCGTGGTGGCCAGCGAGCGACGGAGGGCGCCGATGAGATTCATCGTCCCGTCGGCGACCCGTGACGGGCCGAAGAGAATCTCCTGCAACGTGCCCACCGTGTCGAAATGCACCCGCTGGCCTCGTGGAAGCTCGGCGTGATGCGCCTCGGTGCCCCAGTGGAACCCGCGACCCGGAGCCTCGCTGGCTCGGGCGAACGGCGAACCGACCATCACCGCGTCGGCGCCACAGGCGATGGCCTTGGCGATGTCGCCCGAGATGCCGATCGAGCCGTCGGCGATGACGTGCACGTAGCGCCCCCCCGACTCATCGAGGTAGTCGCGCCGCGCGGCCGCGACGTCGGCGACCGCGGAGGCCATCGGCACCGCCAAGCCGAGCACCGTCCGCGTCGTGTGCGCGGCACCGCCACCGAACCCCACCAGTACGCCGGCAGCCCCGGTCCGCATCAGATGGAGCGCGGCTTGATAGGTGGCACAGCCGCCCACGATCACCGGGACATCGAGCTCGTAGATGAACTCCTTGAGGTTCAACGGCTCCGCCTGGGAGGAAACGTGTTCGGCCGAGACCGTCGTACCTCGAATCACGAACATGTCGACGCCCGCCTCGACCACGGTCTTGGCGAACTCCTTGGTCCGCTGCGGCGACAGGGACCCGGCAACGGTCACCTCGGCCGCGCGCATCTGGCGCAGCCGCTCGGAGATCAGCTCGGCCTTGATCGGTTCGGTGTAGATCTCCTGCATGCGGGCGACCGCCTCGACCCCGTCGAGGGATGCGACCTCCTCCAGCAGTGGCTCGGGGTCCTCGTAGCGGGTCCACAGCCCCTCGAGGTTGAGCACGCCCAAGCCGCCGAGCCGGCCCAGCGCGATCGCGGTCGCCGGCGACATCACCGAATCCATCGGGGCCGCCAGTACCGGGATCTCGAAGCGGTAGGCGTCGATCTGCCAGGAGACCGAGACCTCTTCGGGGTCGCGGGTGCGTCGCGACGGGACGATGGCGATGTCGTCGAAGGCGTAGGCCCGGCGAGCCCGCTTGGCCCGGCCGATCTCGAAGTCGGTCACGGGGCCACCCTAATGTCGGCGAACTGCGCGGGCGGGCGCGCATCCAGCATTCGCATCGCTCACCAGCCGAGCACCCATGCGACTTCGGCAGCGTGGAGCACCGACAACACCCCGGTGATCGAGATCAGATGCCAGTGCACCTGGCTGGCTTCGATCCCGGAGAGATCGGGGCGACCGTCTTCGCCGCGCTCCACGGGGGCGTCCAGAACGACGGTGCGCCAGGGGCGGACCACGGTGATCTTCTCCCCGTTGATCCCTTCCCCACCGGGCCGCACGCTGGCGGGCCGCTCCCCGGGCCGCACGAAGTACTCCACCGCCAGCCAGGCCAGGGTGATGCCCGAGAGAAGCAGCGCAATCACGCCGGGGAGTCTGCCAGAGCCGCAGGCCCGCCGCACCAGTCGAGCGGCGGTTGCGCGGCTAGCTCCGCTCGCGGCGTAAGACCCGCACCAAAGCCAGCAATGCGAGGGCCTGACAAGCGCCGACAAGCCCGACCAGCAGCGCGCGATGGTCTTGGTAGAGCCAACCCGCGAGCGCTCCCCCCAAGAGCGCAGCAGCTCCTTGCACCGCGGCAAACACGCCGTACGCCGTGGCGAGCCGCTCCCGGGGGACCAGGTCCGCGACCAGCGCCTTGACCGTGGAATCGGATATGCCGGTCGCTGCCCCCCAGATCGCAATGCCAGCCAGGACCATGCCGAGCGCCGGCCCGAGAGCCAGCCAGGGGATCAGCGCGACCAGCACCGGGAGGATCAGCAGCACGGCCGCCCCGATCCGGTCGTAGAGGACACCGGTGAGCAGCGCGGCAACCGCCTCGACCGCCATCGCCCCGGCGTAGATCACCGGCACGACCGCGGTCGCAACCAGCCCGGCGGTGACCAGGTGGTAGCCGATGACACCGAATGTCATCAACCCGACCGTGATTGCCGCGGACGCAGCCGCGAACACCATGAACTCTCCCGGCAACGCCTCGTCCTCTGGCCGGGAGCGGTCGTGCGGAGCCGCGCCGCGGGGACGGGGTCCGGGCAACGTGAGGCCGGAGCGTGCCCTCGTGACGCCGAGCAACGCGATGGCCAGGGCACCCGGGACCGCCAAGGCGGCAAAGCCCCACTCGACCCCGCCCAGGTAGGCCACCGCGCCCGCCACGACGAGCGGGCCGGCGAAGGCGCCCAGTTGATCCAGAGCCTTGTGAACCGCGATGCCTTTGCCCATCCCCACCTGCCCTGCGGCCTCGGCCAGGAGTGCGGATTTCGCGGGACTGCGGATCGCCTTCGCGGTGCGCTCGGCCCAGATGAGCGCGACCGCGACGAACAGGCCGGCCGCCCCCAGCCCTGGGGCCAGCGCGAGCAGGGGCACGCAAACCGCGGTCGCGGCGTACCCCCAGAAGGTGAGCGACCAGTAGGCCCCAGTGCGGTCTGCCAGCGGTCCGGCGACCAGCCGGACCACGAGCGCCAAGCCCTCGCCCGCCCCGGTGACCACTCCGACCAGCACGGCGGAAGCGCCCAAGCCGGCTAGGAAGGGCCCGTAGACCGAGCGTGCGCCTTCGTAGACCATGTCGGCGGCCAGACTCACCAAGCCGAACCAGACGACCGTGCGCCACGGAGACCAGCCAGATCCGGATGCCGGGGTCGCGGGGGTCACTGATCGAGGTAGTAGTCGGCGAGCTGGTTGCCGAACATCTCGCGAACCGAGTCGGCGTAGCCGGCGCCGTCCTGGGAGTAGGTGACCGCGGCGCCTTCGACGCGCACCGGTCCCGCCATCCCGGATGGTTCCTCGACGCCAGGGTAGGTCGCGCTGCAGTTGACCGAGCCGAGTTGGGCCTCTCCGTCGTGGCCCAGGAGCAGTGCCAAGCAGGTCCACTCCCCGACCGGTCCACCGACGGCTCGTTCCTTGTCCTCCAGGTCGTCGGCGACGACCAAGGCCAGCTCCTGGCCTGACCCGCGCGTCGGCCATCGGAAGCGCGGGCGAGGAACCGCAGCCGGTGAGCGTCAGCGCCGCGAGGAGCGCGGCACCGCCTCGCCGACCCATCATCGGCCCGAGTAGTTGGGCGCCTCGACCGTCATCTGCACCCCGTGCGGATGCGACTCGGTCAGCGAAGCCGCGGTGATCCGCACGAAGCGCCCCTTCTCCTGGAGTTCGCCGATCGTGCGCGCACCGACATAGAACATCGACTGGTTGAGCCCACCGATCAGCTGGTGCGCTACCGCCGACAGCTGGCCGCGGTAGGCGACCTGACCCTCGATGCCCTCGGGGACGAGCTTGTCGTCGCTGGTGACCTCGGCCTGGAAGTAGCGGTCCTTGGAGTAGGACTTCTTGCCGCGGCTACTCATCGCCCCGAGGGAGCCCATGCCGCGGTAGGCCTTGAACTGCTTGCCGTTGACGAAGACCAACTCGCCGGGACTCTCTTCGCAGCCGGCCAACAGCGAGCCGAGCATCACGGTGTCGGCTCCCGCGACCAGGGCCTTGGCGATCTCACCGGAGTGCTTCATGCCGCCGTCGGCGATTACCGGCACGCCGGCGGGCTTGCAGGCAAGCGATGCTTCGTAGATCGCGCTGATCTGGGGTACGCCGACCCCGGTGACGATGCGCGTCGTACAGATCGATCCCGGCCCGGTGCCGACCTTGACCGCGTCGGCACCGACGTCGACGAACGCCTGCGCGCCTTCGCGAGTGGCGACGTTGCCGCCGATCACCTGGACGTGCCTGGTGGCCGGGTCGGACTTGAGCCGCGCGACCATGTCCAACAGCATCCGGACGTGCCCGTGGGCGGTGTCGGCCACGAGTACGTCGACGCCCGCCTCGATCAGCGTGGTGGCCCGTTCCCAGGCATCGCCGAAGTAGCCGATCGCCGCACCGACCATCAACCGGCCCTGGTTGTCGTTGGAGGCGTTGGGGTACTGCTCGGACTTCACGAAGTCCTTGACCGTGATCAGCCCCGCCAGTCGCCCCTGCTCGTCGACCAGCGGCAGTCGCTCGCGCTTGTGCTGACGCAGGATCGCGGTGGCTTCGTCGCGGGTGATGTCGACCGGCGCAGTGACCAGTGGCATCGGCGTCATCACTTCGTCGACCTTGGTGGTCGCCCACTCCGCGACCGGGGTGAACCTGAGATCGCGGTTGGTGATCATGCCGAGCAGGCGGTTGTCCGAGTCGACGACCGGGAGCCCGGAGATGCGGTACTCCCCGCAGATCTCGTCGAGCTGCTCAAGCGTCGCGTCCGGGCCGATGGTCACCGGATTGGTGATCCGCCCGGTTTGGGTCCGCTTGACCAGGTCGACCTGATAGGCCTGATCCTCGATGGAGAGGTTGCGGTGGAGCACCCCGAGGCCACCTTGGCGGGCCATCGCGATCGCCATCCGCGACTCGGTGACCGTGTCCATAGCTGCGGAGATCAGCGGCACCTTGAGGGAGAGCTCGCGGGTCAGCCTGCTGGTGGTGTCGATGTCGGTGGGCGCCAGGTCGGAGTAACCCGGCAGCAAGAGCACGTCGTCGTAGGTGAGGCCGAGGGAGGCGAACTTCGCAGGCACTTCGCCACCCGAACGCTCGGAATTAGCCGGAGGCGCGGAGTTAGTTGGACGGTCAGATGCGGATGTTGCGTCCATGCTGGCCGGTCGGCCTTTCTTGCTCGGGGTGAAGGGACAGTCTAACCGCCTCTTCGCCCTCCCTCCGGATGGGTAGTCCAGCGCGATCTTGTCGTCGACACGCCGGAGAACCCGACAGGAACACGCTGGAGTATCTGGAACAAGGACACGCACAAATGGCAGCTGGCGCCCCACCCGAACGGTGGAGCGCCAGCTGTTTGGTTCTCATGCGACCGCACTAGTGACCGGACCCGATTTGCCCCAGACCTGCGGGGCTCACCCTCGGCACACCTCGCTGCGCTCGGCGTACCTCCGGCTCACTCCTCGGTCAGTGGCTCGGTCCGATTTGCCCCAGACCTGCGGGGCTCACCCTCGGCACACCTCGCTGCGCTCGGCGTACCTCCGGCTCACTCCTCGGTCAGTGGCCGTGCCCGTGGCCGTGGCCGCCGGCGGCAGCAGCCGGAGCTTCCTCTTCGGGCTTGTCCACCACGAGGGTCTCGGTGGTGAGCAGCATGCCCGCGATCGAGGTCGCGTTGATCAATGCCGAGCGGGTCACCTTGACCGGGTCCAGGACACCCTGGGCGACCAGGTCGCCGTACTCGCCGGTGGCGGCGTTGTAGCCGACACCCGGACCGGCCTCACGGACATTGGCCACGATGACCGCACCGTTGACGCCGCCATTCTCGGCGATCCAGCGCAGCGGCTGGTCCACCGAACGACGCACGATCCGCACGCCCATGGCCTCGTCACCGGTTAGGCCGAGGTCGTCGTCGAGCACGCTGGAGGCGTGGATGATGGCTGAGCCACCGCCGGGCACGATGCCCTCCTCGATGGCCGCACGCGTCGCGGACACGGCGTCCTCGATGCGGTGCTTCTTCTCCTTGAGCTCGACCTCGGTGGCCGCGCCGACCTTGATCACGCAGACGCCGCCGGCGAGCTTGGCCAGCCGCTCCTGCAGCTTCTCGCGGTTCCAGTCGGAGTCCTCGTTCTCGATCTCCGCCTTGATCTGGTTGACCCGAGCGGCGACCTCGTCGGTCGAGCCGCCACCGTCGACGATCGTGGTGTTGTCCTTGGAGATCACCACACGACGAGCCGAGCCGAGCACGTCGAGATCAACCTGGTCGAGCTTGAGCCCGACCTCGGGCGCCACAACCTGGCCGCCGGTGAGGATCGCGATGTCCTGCATGATCGCCTTGCGACGATCGCCGAACGCCGGCGACTTCACCGCAGCCGCGTGGAAGGTGCCGCGGATCTTGTTCACGACCAGAGTCGACAGGGCCTCGCCCTCGACGTCCTCGGCCAGGATGACCAGCGGCTTGCCCGACTTGATGACCTTCTCCAGCAGCGGGAGCAGTTCCGCGATCGCGGAGATCTTGCCCTGGTGGAGCAGGATCAGCGGATCGTCGAGGACCGCCTCCATGCTTTCGGGGTCGGTTACGAAGTAGGGCGAGAGGTAGCCCTTGTCGAACTGCATGCCTTCGGTGAACTCCAGCTCGGTGCCCATGGTGTTGGACTCCTCGACGGTGATCACCCCGTCCTTGCCGACCTTGTCGAACGCCTCGGCGAGCAGGTCGCCGATCTGCTCGTCACGGCTGGAGACGGTGGCGACCGACGCCATGTCCTCTCGGGACTCCACCTCACGGGCGGCCTCGAGCAGCGCGTCGCTGACGGCCTCGGCGGCGGTGTCCATGCCGCGCTTGAGACCCATCGGGTTGGCGCCGGCGGCCACGGCACGCAGGCCCTCGTGGACCATCGCCTGCGCGAGCACAGTCGCAGTGGTGGTGCCGTCACCGGCGACGTCGTTGGTCTTGGTGGCGACTTCCTTGGTGAGCTGCGCACCCAGGTTCTCGAACGGGTCGTCCAGTTCGATCTCACGGGCGACGGTCACACCGTCGTTGGTGATGGTGGGCGCGCCCCACTTCTTGTCCAGGACGACGTAACGGCCCTTGGGGCCGAGCGTCACCTTGACGGCATTGGCGAGCGCGTCGACTCCGCGCTCGAGCGAGCGACGAGCGGACTCGTCGAACTCAAGAATCTTCGGCATATCGGGTTCTCTCTCGGGAGCCGGTTCTGGTGGTGATCAGAGGTCCGGACGACCGGCGCCCGCCTGACTGCGCGCGCGATCCGATGCACGAGGCACCGGCGTCGTACGCCGCCAGGCGGGCAGCCGAGTCGTCAGGAAACGACGGCCAGGACGTCGCGGGCGGACAGGATGAGGTACTCCCCGCCGGCGTACTTGACCTCGGTGCCGCCGTACTTGCTGTAGATGACCTTGTCGCCCACAGCGACGTCGAGCGGCACGCGGTTGCCCTTGTCGTCGATGCGACCCGGGCCGATCGCCAGGACTTCGCCCTCCTGGGGCTTCTCCTTGGCGGTGTCCGGGATGACCAGGCCGGAAGCCGTGGTCTGCTCCGCGTCGAGGGGCTTCACGACGATGCGATCCTCGAGAGGCTTGATGTTGATCGACACTGGATCAACCTCCACTTTCTCAACTTGTCGTTGGCTGACATTCCGGCCGGAGGCCGGATTCCGGGGTGACCCGGCACGTTCGTGCTTGCTGCGGAAAGGCGCCGTCGCGGGGGTCACCGTTCGTGGCAAGCGCTGGCACTATCAAGGCGAGAGTGCCAAAACAGACGTTAGCACTCAGCCCGAGGGAGTGCTAGCCGGGGCGCTCGCGGTCGCCCACGGAGCGCGCGAACGCGCCTGGGGCGGACGGACCTTCCTACTCACCAGCAGCTGCATCGGAACTGCGGTTGTCGCGCCCGCACCGGTGCGCTAGGGTCGGAAACCGATCGGTTTCCTGTGTGAGTGATGGCGGGAAGGAGTGAAAACCAATGACCCCTATCCTCATCGCGCTGTCCGGCGACGGGGGCCTTGTCGACCGGGGCCTTGTCCGGGCTGACCCCACTGGCGCAGCGACAACTGGTTGGGAAGCGGTAGCCGGCATCGGCTCGGTCGCACTCGGCATGATCTTCTTTTGCGGCCTCGTACTCATGCTTGGGCGCAGCCGCCGCGGGGACCCTGCGCGACGCGATGAGATCGATGAGGCGCCGACACCCGGCCGTCGCATGTTCGCCTCGAATGATTAGCGGCCCGCTCGATCCCTGGATCTGAGCTGTTCGCAGCGGTCGCAAGGGCTGCGCCGACGCCACCCAGCTATCCGCTCGGCTGAGCTAATGCGCCTCCCGCGCCCCGACCAACGACCCCACCGGCGGGCGCCCGTAGGCGAGCACGCGCACCGACGATCCCTCCCCGGCCGTACGCCACAGGCCGGGCAGTTCCAAGACGGCGACCGCGGAGGTCGGCATCGCGAGGTACTTGCCGGCCAACTGTTCGACCAGATCCTCCAAACCCGGGTTGTGCCCCACCATCGCCACCGTGCGCCAAGTCTCCGGGAAGGAGCGCACCACGCGCAGCAACGGTGCGGCAGCGAACGCGTAGAGGTCCTCCTCGATCAGCAACGGCGGCGGATCGGCAAGTTCGGCCGCGACCAGATCCCAGGTGGAGCGCGCACGGGTCGCCGGGGAGACCACGGCTCGGTCCAGCCGTAACCCGCTCTCCGCCAGCCACTGCCCACTGAGCGGTGCCTGTCGCTGACCACGCCTTGCGAGCGGACGCTCTCGATCGCTCTCGTTGCCCGACCAGTCCGACTTCGCGTGCCGGATCACTACCAGCGTCCCCATGGTCACACCCTTGGCCATGCCCTAGCCGGTGACAAGGGCCCTTGGTCCGCGCGTGCAAGTGCGTGCGGCCCTGCTTCTGATGCCCCGCACTCTTCAGATAGAGCCGGGCGCCCCGAGATAGGCCAGACTCTTCGGCGTGGACGTGGAGACCTTCGCCTGGATCCTGAGCGCACCCGGACAGGGGCTGCTCGGAACGGCCGCACAGGTCTACGTCGACGCCGAGGGCGACGCGGTCAAGGTGGCCGCGGGGATCCGGCGGCACGAATCCGACACCGCACGGGCTTCGGCGGCGGCGGCGATCATCACCGAGCGCGTCCGCGGCGTCGCGAAGTTCGGCGAGGACGCGCTGGGGATGTACTTCACCTCCGAGGCCCTCGAACAGGCGACCCGGCCAGAGGTCGCCAACCACCGAGCCGCCAGATTGGCGGCCGCGCAGGTCGGCACGGTGATCGATCTCGGCTGCGGCATCGGCAGCGACCTGATCGCCTTCGCGCGCGCTGGGCTCACCGCCGCGGGCGTCGACCGGGACCCGCTTCGCGTCGCCATGGCCCAAGCCAATCTGTCGGCGCTGGGTCTTCCCGGAGCTACCGGGGTGTCCGCCGCCGAGGAGGTCGACGCCGCCACTTTCGGAGCCGCGTTCGTCGACCCCGCGCGCCGCAATGCCCGCGGTCGCACGTTCCGGCTCGACGACTGGAGCCCGGCCTGGGAGTTCGTACGCCGCCTGCTGGCGGCACGCGCGGTGGCCAAGGTCGCTCCCGGGATTCCCGCACGAGGAAATCCCCGCCGACGTGGAGGCCGAGTGGGTCAGCAACCAAGGCGAGGTGAAAGAAGCCGCGCTGTGGTCGCCAGGCTTGGCAACCTGTGAACGCCGCGCCACGGTGATCGGCCGCGGTGGACTAGCGACCTTGACCGAGGAGGACGACCCGTTCCACGGGGTCGAGGCGCCCGTGGAAGGGGTCTGTGAGTTTCTCTACGAACCCGACGGTGCCGTGATCCGCGCCGGACTGGTCACAGCGGTCGCCGCCGGAGTCCAGGGCGCCCTGCTCGACCCGCATATCGCGTATGTCACCAGCGCGGCGTCGTACCGCACTCCCTTCGCCAAGGGCTACCGGGTGCTCGAGGAGCTCCCCTACCGCGAGAAGCAGCTCAAGCTCGCGCTCAAGCAGCGCGGGATCGGCCGACTCACCATCAAGAAGCGCGGAGTCGAGGTCGACCCAGCCGCCCTCCGCAAGCGGCTGAGCCTTGCCGGGGACAACGAGGCAACCCTGGTCCTGACCAGGGCATCCGGCATCGGGACTGCCCTGCTCGTCGAGCCCTTCTGAGCCGTGACCGCGGTGGCCCGGCCGTGCAGCCGGCCTCGCCGTCAGGTACGCCAAGGTTCCCGTATCGCCATCTGGCGATTACCCTCCCCGCATGACACTCGGCACCGGCACCGCTGATGATCCTTGGCAGCTCACAACTCCCCGGGGTCCTCGGCCTACACGATGCACCGTGACGGCGACCTGCTGGTCTGCACGGTCGGCAAGACCAAACTCACCTACCTCTGCGCGTTGCGTCGACGACCTGCACGCGATGCTCGCGCGCCGAAGGCGATTGGGTCCCCCTAGGCGGCACGGACGAGCAGAAAGCCCGCGGCCGAGGGCACCGTCGAGGCGTGGGGACGTTCGGAGACCAACCCCGTGGGCGGCTGGTACGGGCAGAAGAAGGGCTTGCGCGGACGCTTCGGGGTCTACGTGCCGCCGCTTCTCGAAGCACTGGGCCTGGCCGAGCTCGAACACAACGCCCGCAACAACCGCATGCGCGCGATCTGACCCAACCGAATCCGCCGAATCCCAGGAGCTCAGCTCCCGAGGGCGGCCTTCTCGACCCCGATCCTGGTGTCGTCGCCGTGGCCGGTGTGCACGATGGTCTCGTCCGGCAGCGCGAAGAGCTTGGCCCTGATCGAGTCGACGATGGTGTCGTAGTCGCTGAAGGAGCGCCCGGTGGCGCCGGGACCGCCGTTGAAGAGCGTGTCACCGGTGAAGACACACCCGTGCTCCGGCGACGTAGAGGCAGCAGGCGCCGGGTGCGTGGCCTGGCGTATGAAGCACCTCTATCCGCGAGCCGCCGATCTCGATCACCTGGCCGTCGGCCAGGTCCACATCCCAGCAGCTGGTCGGGATGGGTCAGGTCCCACACCGGTTTGTCGTCGGGGTGCAGCAGGATCGGCGCACCCGTGGCTTCGCGCAGCGCCGGGGCGACCCGCACATGATCGTCGTGGGCGTGGGTGCAGATGATCGCCTTCACCTTGCGGCCGGCGACGGCCGCCAGGATCGTCTCGACATCGTGGGGCGCGTCGATCACCACGCACTCCTCGTCGTTGCCGATCACCCAGACGTTGTTGTCGACGTCGAAGGTCTGCCCGTCCAAAGAGAAAGTTCCGGAGGTGACCGTGTGGTCGATCCGGGTCGGCGGACAGCCGGCCCCGTCCGCTCCGGGCGTCTGGGCCCCCATCAGAAGATGACCACCGAGCGCAGCACGTCGCCGTGGTGCATCTTCTCGAATGCCGCTTCGACGTCACCGAGTCCGATCTCCTCCGACACGAACGCATCCAGATCGAGGCGGCCCTGCTGGTAGAGATCGACCAGCATCGGGAAGTCGCGGGAGGGCAGGCAGTCGCCGTACCACGACGACTTCAGCGAACCACCGCGGCCGAAGACGTCGATCAGCGGGATGTCGGGGAACTTCATGTCCGGGGTAGGTACGCCGACCAGCACCACGGTGCCCGCCAGGTCGCGGGCGTAGAAGGCCTGCTTGTAGGTCTCCGGGCGACCAACCGCCTCGATCACCACGTCGGCGCCGAAGCCATCGGTGGCGGCTTGGATGCCTTCCACCGCGTCCACCTGCTTGGAATTGACCGTGTGGGTCGCGCCCATCTTGACCGCGCCCTCCAGCTTGCGGTCGTCGAGGTCGACGGCCACGATCCGGCTGGCGCCGGCCAGCGCCGCACCGGCGATGGCGGCCGCGCCCACGCCGCCGCAGCCGATCACCGCGACGGTCTTCCCGCGGCCCACATTGCCGGTGTTGATGGCGGCGCCCAAGCCGGCCATCACGCCACAGCCCAACAGGCCGACCGCAGCAGCGCGAGCCGACGGATCGACCTTCGTGCACTGTCCGGCAGCCACGAGAGTCTTCTCGGCGAAGGCCCCGATGCCCAGGGCCGGAGACAGTTCAGTGCCGTCCTCCAAGGTCATCTTCTGGGTGGCGTTGAAGGTGGCGAAGCAGTACCACGGCTCGCCCCGCAGACAGGAGCGGCAATTGCCGCAGACCGCGCGCCAGTTGAGGATCACGAAATCACCCGGCGCGATCCCGGTGACTCCCTCGCCGACCGCCTCCACCGTGCCCGCGGCCTCATGGCCGAGCAGGAACGGGAAGTCGTCGTTGATGCCGCCCTCGCGGTAGTGCAGGTCGGTATGGCACACGCCGCAGGCCTCGACCTTGACCAGCGCCTCGCCCGGCCCGGGGTCGGGGACGATGATGGTCTCCACCGAAACAGGTGCGCCCTTGGCGCGGGCGACGACTGCCTGGACCTTGTGCATGCTCGACTCCTGGGGAACGGACGTATTGAATCGCCGGTTAGCGACTTCCAGGGGCCAACGTAGCCAATGCCGGACCCGTGCGGAACCGGACCCCGACCCACAGGCAACCCATTTCCACCGAACCGCGTCTTGAGGGTGTGAAAGATGCCGAACCGGGGGTGACCAGACGGGTTGCCGAACGGTCGCGAGGATGGGAGCTCTGATGGCACGCCCCACGAGGGATGCGGAGTTCACCGCCTTTCTCCAGAGCCGACAATCGGCCCTGTTGCGAACGGCCTATCTACTCACCGGAGATCACGCTGGCGCCCAGGACCTGGTGCAGACCTCGCTCGCCAAGCTGTACCTCGCCTGGGAGAAGGTCGAGGCTCGCGAATCGGTGGATGCCTATGTCCGCCGGATCATGATCAACGAGAACAACTCGCTGTGGCGGCGCGCCTTCAAGCGTCGAGAGGTCAGCACGCCGGATGTGCCCGTGACCAGCGTCACCGATCGGTACGACGACGGGCTGGCGGCCGAGGTCTGGCAGTTCGTGCGGAGCCTGCCCGACCGGCAGCGAGCAGTCGTCGTACTCCGCTACTACGAAGGGCTCTCCGAAGCCGAGATCGCCGGCATCCTCGGCATCTCCCCCGGAACCGTGAAATCCCAGGCCAGCAAGGCCTTGGCCGCGCTGCGGCAACGAGCCCCGCTTTCCCTGAACCCCAACTCCTCCGAGGACGGCCCGCGATGAACCTCCACGACGACGAGCTCGGCCGGCTGCTCGGCGACGGCCTGCGTGCTCACCTCCACCACGACGAGACCCGACCGGGAACACCAAGGAACGCGATCACCGTGACCGACGTACACACCAAGGCCGGCACGATCACGCGGAACCGACGGATCGGAGCCGCCGTCGCGGCCCTGGCCGCCGCCGCCGTCATCGGCCCGGCGGTGGCGCTGGTCAGCAACGACAACCCTCGCTCGGTGCAACCGCCCGTCACCGACGTGTCGCCCACACCCGACGGGACTGACTCGGGTGACTACACCCCGGGTCAACCGATCCGGTACGCCGACCTCGGCCAAGGCGCCCAACCGGGCATCGGCTGGGCCGAGGTCGCCCCTGATCCGGGCGGCGCTGACCCGGACGGCACTGACCCGGACGGCACTGCGCTCGCCGAAATCCATCCCCCCTCCGGCGACTCATTCCCCGCTCCCGCTGGGTCGGTGATGAACTTCGCGCAGATGGGCGCGGGCTGGGTGGTCAGTACGTGGCGCAACGACCCCCCGCCGTACCAACTGTGGGTCGGGGAGCAGGGGGAGGTCGATGGAGCGCCCATCGACTCCTTGACGGCACCGGCCTTCTCCGCAAGCGGCGCGGTCGCCTGGCTCGACGGCGATCAGGGTGTGCACGTGCTCGCGGGCACCGAAACCTACGACCTCGGCACCCTTCCCGGCTTGAAACGGGGCGATTACGAACTGCGCGGGCTATCCGGGGATTGTGCCGCAGGGACGTGTCGCGTCTTCGCGCTGGGCACCTTCGGAGCACGGGCGGTCATCATCGACCAGGCCGGCACCGTGACCGCGCTGCCGGGGAAGCGGCAGGTGAAGTCGGTCGGACGCGACTATTTCGTGGCGGTGATCTCGGCGACCGACGAGGGCAGCTGTAGCGGCGTGTTCCGCATGACCGACCCGACCGGCGAACCGGTCTGGCAGACCTGCGATTACACCCTCGACTACATCTCCCCGAACGACGACTACGTGCTGGGTCTGCCGGCCTATTTCGACGGCCTCGGGCCGATGACGGTGGACATGCTGGATCTGACCGACGGCGCCAAGGTCGCGAGCTGGCCCTGGGCTCAGGACTCGGTGACCTTCGCCCGATTCGCCTGGGAAGGCGACTCCTCCTTCCTGGTCACCACCTGGCAGGCCGACGAGACCGCGATCTTGCGCCTCGACACCGACGGCAACGCTGAGCTCGCCTCGGACCGATGGAAGGACCCTGACCTCTTCGGTCGGTTCCTCCTCGAAGGCCCCTGAACCCACCCCAAGAAGGAAGGCCACCCCAGCACCGGGGTGGCCTTCTGCCTGACCGGAGGTAGCAGCGTCGCCCTCACGGCGGAAATCAGCCCGGCAGGCGCCAACCGAATCGACCCGGCACCAGTCAAAGAGGTGACACACCCACCAGCCCTGACCTCGAGCCCGATCCACCGGAGGAACGATGACCCACCTGCCGCCCCGCCTAGCCCTGAGCGCGCTCGCTCTCCTCCTCGGAGTCCTCCCCGAGTGTGGTCCAAGCGCCGACAACGCCACGAACACCGCCGCCGTCTCACCCCGCCCGGTCTCCTCGGTGACCGCACCCGCGGCGAATCCCATTGCCCATGCCACCGTGGTCGAACCGGAGATGACCGTCACGCTGACCACCGGTCGCAAGCAGAGCGTTGGCACTGGGTGGGCTCGCCGCGGGGTATGGCACACACCCACCGGAACGGTGCGCCTAGGCCACCCGGGCACGGTCGTTGGCCTGGCAGAGGCCGGTGACTGGCTGCTGGTCGAGCGAGCGGCCGGCGAGGCAACCGACGGTGGCCTGGACCTGATGACCCGCGACGCCGACGTGGTGCGCAGAGCACGCATCCAAGGCAAGGTTGCCGTCGACCCGGCCCGCCAGATCGCCGCCTGGGCGGATCCGCGCGGGCATATCCACACTCTGTCCCGCGATGGAGATGTCGGCTTGGCCCCGCAGCCCCGGGGCACCGTCGTGACGGCTCTGATCAGCAATGGGCCGACCTGCCTTGAGATCGAGGGCGGCAGTTGTACGGCGGTGCTCCACCGCGACGAACACACGGCCACCTACACGACCACCCACGGCTTCACCGACATCGTCGCCGAGGACGCCGCCGAGGTCTCCGACCAATCCCACCGCTACGTCGCCTTCCGCACCTTGCAAGACGGCCCCACCAGTTGCTCGCGGGTTGCCCCGCTACGCCGACCCAGCAGGTCGATGTGGGACGTCTGCGATCTCGAGTTGGGGCAGTTCTCGCCCGATGGCCGCTTCCTCATTGCCTCGGGCCATCGGGTCGAGGGCCAGCGAGCGCGTTTCCTGGAACTGCGCGAAAGCGGCTCCGGCGTACCCCTCCTGCGGGTGCAGGCCCCCGACGGAGGGCGGCTCAGCTCCTTCGAATGGGCCGACGCCACCCACATCGTCGTGATCGTCTGGGACGGCAAGCACTTCCAGGTGGTCAGGGTCGGTCTGGACGGCACCGCGACGCGACTCAGCAGGCGCGCCAACGGCGAAACATCTGGCAACCCGTTCCTCTTGGAACGGCGCTAGTCATGACCCGCCACGCCTCCACACTGCGCAGGATCCGCACCACCGCTTCCGCGTTCACCGTGACCGCGACCTTGGTGCTCGGCGGCTGTGGCGTCGGCGATGAGCCCGGCGCGAATCTCCAGTCCCAGAAGCCGGAGAGGCAGTCGCCTGCCGCAGCGCCGAGCGTCGCCACCACGGAGACCACGTTGGCTATGACCGAAGAGGTCGGCGACGGGCCTGGGCTGGCCTGGCGTGCCGGTGAACGCTGGTTCGATGCCAACGGCCGACCGATCCGAGGCGCCCGCGGCGCACGCGACGTCATCGAACTGGGCTCGGAGCGCCTGGTCAGTCGCGTGCACACAGAAGACTCCGCCACGCTGCAGATCCTCAGCACCGACGGGACCGTACTCAGCACTCGCGAAGTCACGTCAGGTCCGGTGGTGAACGAGCACCACACCGTTGCCGCCTGGGTCACCGCCGATGGAGCGTTGCAGGTCCATGCAGCCGATGCCGAAGCGACGTGGGGATCCTGGCCAGGTGCCAGCCTGTCCAGGATCGGCGGGGACCTGACGTGCGGTACGCAGGGAGTGGCCGGCTGCGCTGTCTACCTGCAGCCGTACGACGCGAGCGAGGTAGTGCGGGTGGACGGCTCCGGCGGCCACTCAGTCCGCGCCACGGAGGTCGCCACCTTGATGGACGTGGCAGAAGGTTCGGGTGAGGGAGGCCGTCAGATCAGCGCGTGGGTCGACGACGTCAAAGGAACGCTATGCAGCCGGCTCTTCCCTGGCGAGACCGTCTACTGCGGCGTTCGCTTCGGTCGCTTCGCGCCGGACGGGCAGCACCTTGTGGCGGCGCCCCAACTGACCGAGCCGGGTCCCACCACGCAACTGGAACTCTGGACCGCTACCGATCCCAGGGCGGTTGTCCGCATCCAGGCTCCTGTGGGTGGCACCATCGCCGCGTCGGCTTGGGAGGACGCCGAGCACGTGTTGATCCTCGGCGGTTCGGGCGGCCGCTGGCAGATCTGGCGGGTCGATCTCGCCGGCAATGTGGAGGCCGCCAGCCGGTGGCGCATGGGCCGAGGCGAGGACCCCGCTCAAGCCCTGAGCGGCGCCGAACTTCACTAGCGAGAGGCGACGACCCGGAAAAGCTGTTGGATCAGGCGACGACCGTTGTGATCGGCATCGAGGAGTCCGCGGGGAGATCCAGTGCGGAGGGGGTCCGGCCCCGGGCCACCAGTTCGGAGCCGAGCGCCGCGACCATGGCGCCGTTGTCGGTGCACAAGCCCGGTCGGGGAACGCGGACCCGGATCCCCTTCGCCGAAGCTCGCTCCTCGGCCATGGCCCGTAGCCGGGAGTTCGCGGCGACGCCACCGCCGATCAGGATGTCGCCTATCCCTTCAGCGGTCGCCGCGTCGAGCGCCTTGCGGACCAACACGTCGCAGACGGCCTCCTGGAAGGACGCCGCCACGTCGGCCACGGGCACCGGTTCCCCCGCTCGTTCCTTCGCCTCGACCCACCGGGCGACCGCGGTCTTGAGCCCGGAGAAGGAGAAGTCGAACCGATGCCGCTCCAGATCACGGCGCGAGGTCAAGCCCCTCGGGAAGTCGATGGTGATCTGGCCTTCGCGAGCCGCGCGGTCGATGTGCGGGCCTCCAGGGAACGGCAGCCCGAGCAGCCGAGCCACCTTGTCGAAGGCCTCGCCGGCGGCGTCGTCGATGGTGGCGCCCATCGGGTCCACTCCGGTGGTCACATCGGTGACTCGCAGGAGCGATGAGTGCCCCCCCGATACGAGCAGCGCCAGACAGGGTTCGGGCAGCGCACCATGCTCGAGTTGATCGACGGCGACGTGTGCGGCCAGGTGGTTCACGCCGTACAACGGCTTGCCCAGCGCGATGGACAGAGCCTTGGCCGAGGCCACCCCGACCAACAGGGCACCGGCCAGGCCCGGCCCGCTGGTCACCGCGATCGCGTCGACGTCCTTGAGGGCGACACCAGCGGTCTGGCAGGAGCGCTCGACGGTCGGGATCATCGCCTCCAGGTGCGCCCGCGAGGCGACTTCGGGTACGACGCCACCGAAGCGGGCGTGCTGATCGACGCTGCTGGCGATCGCGTCGGCCAGGAGGGTGTGCCCGCGCACGATGCCGACCCCGGTCTCATCACACGAGGTCTCGATCCCCAGCACCAACGGCTCGTCCACGAGCGCGAGGATAGCCCGCCCCGCCGCTTCGACCGGACTCCATCGCGCCTCGGCTACCGCCCAGGATCGAGGGCTAGGCGCATCACCAGGGCGTCGGAGCCGTCGCGGTAGTACTTCGGGCGGCGGGCCAGGGTGCTGAAGCCGTAACCGCGGTACATCGCCAGGGCGGCCGGGTTAGCGGCGCTGACTTCGAGCAGCACCTCATCGGCCCCCGCTTCGGTGACCAGCCGCAGACCGGCGTCCATCAGGAGGCTGCCGATCCCTTCGCGGGATCGAGCCGAGGAGACCGCGATCTTGAGGAGTTCCGCTGTGCGGTCGGCGCCAGGAAGCAGCCAGTCGGCGAACCCCACCGTGGCCCCCGCGTCGTCCTGCACGATCTGGGTGAGGCGCCCGGTCGAGCCGACCTCCTCGCCCCACGACTCCTCGCTCCATGCGTCGAGGCCGAGCCGGTCTCGGTCGAGTGCCGCGATCCCCGCGACGTCCTCGGGCCCGGCCATCAGGACCATCATGAGACCGGTTTCGGCTTCCCCGGGGCTTCGGCGTCGGGCCGGCGCAGGTAGAGCGGGTCTGGCGCCAGCGACGGCACCCGCTCTGCCACGACCGCGCGAGCCAACCAACCGGCACTGGGCTGGGTGGGGCCGGCAGCGTGTGGGAATGCCGCGGGGTAGAGCGCCGCGCCTGCGCCGACCACGGGAAGCGCGGTCGCCACGACGTCGGGCCGTTCGACGACCGGGCCGGCGAGCCGCCTCCCGCTCCCGTCGTACGACGCGAGGTAGACCTCCTTGCGGCGAGCGTCTGTGGCGACCACGAACTCACCGTCGACCGCATCCGTGGCGACCGCCTCGACGGCCAGGATGTCGAGAGAACACACCCCGATGACCGGGATGGAGAGGGCGAATCCCAAGGTGCGCGCGGTCACCAGGCCGACGCGGAGTCCGGTGAAGGGACCCGGGCCGACTCCCACCGCGACGCGACTGAGCTCAGCGGGTTTCACCGCGGACTCGATCAGCACCGCTTCGATCAGCGCACCCAGTTGTTCGCCGTGCCGCATCGGCTGATCCGAGGTCCGCTCGGCGCGGATCCGCTCCCCATCGTGGAGCGCCACCGAAACGAACGCGGTGGCGGTATCGAAGCTCAACAGCACGCAGCGAGGCTACCGAGGCTTGAGCGGGTGCCGGAAACCCAGCGAGGACCAGCGCGGACCGACCGGGTGGAGTTCGATGGTGCGCGGGTCGAGCGGACCTTCGTCCCCGTCGGCGTCTGCAAGCGCTGGGGCTGGCACGTCGGCGCCGGTGGCCCTGCTGATCCGCACTTCCAATCGCGAGTCGGAGAGTCCCTCCGCGATGCCCTCCCCCCACTCGACCACCGTGACCGCCTCATCGAGCGAGGTGTCGAGATCCAGGTCGTCGAGCTCGGCGACCCCACCGAGGCGATAGGCGTCGACATGCACCAGCGCCGGCCCGCCGTTCATCGTGGGATGCACCCGCGAGATCACGAACGTCGGGGAGGTGACGTCGCCGCGCACCCCCAGCCCCTGCCCGAGGCCTTGGGTGAGCGTGGTCTTGCCTGCGCCCAGTTCGCCGATCAGCACCACGACGTCACCCGGACCCAAGAGCCGGGCCAACCGCTCGCCGACCCGGTGCATCTCCTCTGGGGTGCTCGCCTCGAGCCGGACCGGCAACGACCGCACCATGGTGAGGTAGGGCGGGGAGTGCCCGACGTCGACGAACTCCTGCGCGCGCCAGAAGCCGACCGACCTGGGCAGTTCCTCGCGGGCGATCACCGCGACTTCGTGGGCGCCGGCCTGGGCCGCCGCCAGCAGCGCCGCATCGACCAAGGCACCGGCGATGCCATGACCCTGGACGCTCGGGAGCACCCCGAAGCGGCGCAGATAGATCCGGCTCCCGGCGAACTCCGAGGGTGCGTCCAGAACCACCGAGGCCACCGGACGCCCCTCCACCTCGGCGAGCAGACCACCCATCCCGGTCAGGGCAGCGGCCAAGCTCTCCACGGTCTCGGAGTCGGCATCTGCGGGCGGGTCGAGGGTGGGCCTGTTCCCGAAGGCTGCCCGCACGATCTCCAGCACCACGGCCGCATCCGCGGGGCCGATGCTGCGCACGCGCACCGCGAGGGCGTCCGCGGGCGAGACGTGGGTCGGGCCGCTCATCGGCCGCCCAGCGGCACCGCCGCCGCGAAAAGCTGGTCGAGGGCGGCGTTGACCTGGTCGTGACGCTCCAGGATGACCAGATGGCCGGCACCCTCGCATTCGAGCAGGTCGGACCCGGCGATCAGCGAGTGCAGTTTGCGGCTGTGCCCGACCGCGGTCAGTTTGTCGTCGGTGCCGCAGATGATCGTGGTCGGGACCTCCGAGAGCGCGGCCGCGGCGGCGT
Source organism: Nocardioides sp. (assembly GCA_037046605.1). GTDB lineage: Bacteria > Actinomycetota > Actinomycetes > Propionibacteriales > Nocardioidaceae > Nocardioides. The sequence goes on along the minus strand of JBAOHF010000023.1, from coordinate 57,592 downwards.
ACTTGTCGAGGGTGGAGAAGTTCGGGAAGAACTCCGAGATCACCTGGAAGGGGGTCTGCTGCAGCATCTGGTCGACGAACTCGACGTACTCCTCGGGCACCTGGTCGCCGAAGGCGAAATCGTTGGTGGCGACCAGCGCGATGTCGCGGCTCACCCGGCGCAGTGAGTCGATGGTGCGATGCCCGCGCGCCAACAACGTCACCGTGCGACGTAACAGGTCGGCGCCGACGTTGGAGGGCATGAACGGAAGCAGCAATTTCTCCAGGTCCAAGTCCCCGGCCGTGGTGGCGATCAGACCGGCGGCGACAATTCGGTCCCCGAACAGTTCCGGGTGTTGCTCGGCGAGCGCGAAGATCGTCATCCCGCCCATCGAATGACCGATCACGGCGACCGGCCCTTCGGGGGCGGTCTCCTCGATGATCTGGCGCAGGTCCCGGCCCAGTTGGTCGATGGTGGCGTTCCCCGGGGTCGAGCGGCCCGACCGGCCGTGCGAACGCTGGTCGTAGAACACGCAGCGGAAGAGGCCGCGGTAGGCCAGCCGCTGGAAGTGCCAGCAGTCCAGGTTGAGCGCGTAGCCGTGGGCGAAGATCACCGTGAGCGGGCTCGTGCCGCTCTCGGGCTCGTCGATCTCGACATGGAGGGGTACGCCGTCGGAAGTGATCACGGTCAACGGTGTCGAGTGCAGCGACCCCAACCGCACCGGCTCGGTCTCGTCGCGCGCGGCGAGCGCCCGACGCTGTTGGGCGATCCGGGCACCGAGTCCGGCTCCGACACCAGCCGCGGCCAGGCCGGCTGCGATGCCGACGATGCGTCCCGCCACGCCCATCAGAGGTCTCCTCGTTGTTCGTCGATGAACTGTTCTCCCGAGACGTCCGCTGGTGGATCGAGATAGCGACGCCGCCACCGACCGGCCAGCCGGGTAACGATCTCGTAGGAGATCGTTCCGCACCAATCCGCCCACTCCTGGGCGGTCGGCTCCCCTGCGCTGCCGTCACCGATCAGCACCACCTCGGTGCCGGGCTGGACCTCGTCGTCACCCAGGTCGATCACGAATTGATCCATGCACACCACGCCCCGGATCGGCCGGCGTTTGCCTGCCACCCAAACCTCTGCCGAGTCGCCGGCGACCCGCGGGATGCCCTCGGCATAGCCCACCGGCACCAACCCCACGTTCGTCGGCTGGGGGGCGACCCAGCGGTGCCCGTAGGAGACGCCGGCACCGGCCGGGATCCGCTTGACCAACGACACGGTGCTGGTCAGCCGCAGCGCCGGGCGCAGGCCGACCAGCGCCGCGGCCCTTTCGTCGGGGGCCGGGTCGAGGCCGTAGATCGCCAAGCCGACGCGGACCAGGTCGTAGTGGGAGGAGGGGCGTAGCAAGGTCGCTGCCGAGTTCGCCAGGTGCCGCAGCGGCGGCTCGATCCCAGCGGCGCGGGCCACCTCCAGCGCCTCGGCGAACGCAGTCTGTTGAGCGTCGTTGGCCGGGTGCTCGGGCCAGTCGCTGGTCGCGAAGTGGGAGAAGATGCCGGTGACTTCGATCCTCCCGGCGTCCATGGCTGCCCGGGCAGCAGCCGTCAGCGCCTGCCAGGAGTCCGGACTGGCGCCTCCACGGGAGAGCCCGGTGTCGACCTTGAGTTGCACCATGGCCGGGCGCCCGACCCGCCGAGCGGCGTCCGCGATCTCTTGAAGTTGGCCGATCGTCAGCGCGGTCACGTGTACGTCGGCGGCGATCGCCTCGTCGTACGCCGCTCCGAGGATCGGCAACCAGCACATCAGCGGCCCGGTCAGCCCGTCGGCCCGCAATTGCAGCGCCTCACCGATCGTGGCGACCCCGATCCAGTCGGCACCGCCTGCTCGGGCGGCTCGGGCGCACGGGAGCATCCCGTGGCCGTAGCCGTCGGCCTTGACCACGGCCATCAGTGCGGCCGGAGACGCGGGCTGCGAGCGACCCAGGAATGCCTTGAGCACCGCCGCGTTGTGCCGAACCGCGCCGAGGTCGACCTCCACGACTCCTTGGGCTCCTGAGGAAGTACCCGAGGAGTCGAGCGCTGCGACGATCACCTGCACATTGTCCCAGGCGTCAGGCGCGAGCGTGCGCGCGCACCGCTCGCGGCCGACTACTCGTCGTCGACCGGGGCCGCCGTCCAACTCCCAGTGAGTCCGTGGCGGGAGAAGACGGGCCTGGCGACTGCAATCACTCCGTCGGGGTCGGCGGTGTTGATCCAGAAGTCGCAGGAGTCGTCGTACCACTCGATGTCATCTAGCGAGTCAGGGTCACCAAGCTTCTCGGACAATTCCTCCAGAATGCCGTCGAAGTCGAGGTCGGCCAGGGCCGCGGCGGACTCCCACCGCAGCGTGATCTCATAAGTGAGCGCTGGCGCCTCAGGGGTTTCAGTCATGACTGGCTCCTATCGTCGAGTGGAGTAAGGCTGGGAGTGAGGACCATGGAGATCGCGGCAGCGATCCCGGCCGCCGTGATGGGTCCCTTGGCACTCGCTAGCGTGCCCGCCGCGCCGTGGACCCAGGCGCCCACGCCAGCGGCGTCGTGGGGCGAGAGACCAGCGGCCAGCAGGGCGCCGATCAGCCCGGCCAGCACGTCGCCGGCGCCCGCTGTGGCAAGCCAGGGCACCCCGGTGAGGTTCGCCCAGGTCGGCTGACCGGGGGTCGCGACCAGGGTGTGCCGCCCCTTGAGCAGAACCGTGCAGCCGAAGCGTTCGGCCGCGTCCCGGGCGAAGAAGAGTGGCGCCTCCTCGATCCCGGTCCGCTCCACCCCGAGCATCCGGGCCAACTCGCCGGCGTGCGGTGTGAGCACTGCCGGTACGCCGAGCGGGCCGGTGACTTCCGACAACGCATCCGCGTCCACCACGACGGGCACGCCATCGGCGATCGCCCGCGTCAACGCTTCACCAGCGCCGGCACCACCGCCGGAGCCGACCACCCAGGCCTGCACCTGTCCGGCTCCGATCACCACCTCCGGGTGGGCAGCCAGCACCAACTGGGCAGCCCGATCGCCGCCGACCGGGGCATAACGCACCATGCCCGCCAGCCCGCAGTTGGCCCCCGACACGGACAACAATCCCGCGCCCGGATAGGCGTCCGAACCCGTGGCCACGCCCACCACACCTCGGGTGTACTTGTGCGCCTGCGGCTCCGGAAGCGGCAACAGCGCCGCGATGTCGGCGGGCTGTAATGCCCGCAGCGTCGGCTCGGGAAGTGTCAGACCGATGTCGACCAACTCGATCGCGCCGCACGCCAACGCCGCGGGGTCGACGAGATGGCAGGGCTTGAGGCTGCCGAAGCTCACCGTGAGCGCGGCGGTCACATGATCGCCGAGGATCCGGCCGTCATCGGCTTCGACGCCGGAAGGCAGGTCCACCGCAACGACCGGGATCCCGGCATCGCTCACAGCAGTCATCACCCCGGCTGCCGCCGGGCGCAGTCCGCCCGTGCCACCGATGCCGACGATCCCGTCGAGCACGACATCGGGACGATGCCTGGCCAATTGCTCCCCGACTGCCTCCGGCCCCAGCACCCGGCCACCAACCGCACGCAGCGCCGCCAGACCCTCGGCATGCACCCGCTCCGGTTCCAACACCACCGCCGCGACCCGCGCGCCGCGCCTGGCCAGTCGCGCTCCGGCCCACAGCGCATCGCCACCGTTGTCACCGCTGCCGACAACCAGCAGTACGCGGGCACCATAGGCGCCGCCGAGGAAGTCGATCACCGCGGTCGCGAGTCCAGCCGCGGCCCGCTGCATGAGTACGCCGTGGGGCAGCCGCGCCATCAGCGTCGACTCCGCAGCCCGGATCTGCGCCACCGAGTGCGCGGCCAGCATCAGTCCTCCAAGATCACGACAGCCGAAGCGATCCCGGCGTCATGGGACAGGGAGAGGTGCACCCGACTCGCCCCCACGGCCGCCGCGGCCTCGGCAACGGTGCCGCGCATGGCCAACACCGGTCGCCCGGACTCCTCGGAGACGACCTCGGCATCGTGCCAGGCCAGGTTCCCGGGGGCGCCGAGCGCCTTGGCGATCGCCTCCTTGGCTGCGAACCTCGCCGCTAGGGATGCCAGCGGTCGGATCAGCCTCCTCCGGGGTGAAGAGCCGATCGAGCAACCCGGGTGTGCGCGTCAGGGAGTGCCCGAACCGGTCGATGTCGACCACGTCGATGCCGACGCCGATGATCGCCACAGCGAGATTGCCGCGCCTACTCGACCGTGACCGACTTGGCCAGGTTGCGCGGCTGGTCGACGTCGTGACCGAGCCGGCTGGCGATCTCGCAAGCGTAGAGCTGCAACGGGACGACCGACAGCAGCGGCTGCAGGAGCACGGGGCAGGCGGGCAGAGTGATCAGCGTGTCGGCGTACGGCGCGATCACGTCGTCGCCTTCCTCGGCCAGACAGATCGTGCGCGCACCGCGGGCGCGCACCTCCTGGATGCCGCTGATCATCTTCTCGTGCAGCTGATCGCGACCGCGGGGCGGCACGACACAGAAGACGGGCAGGTCCTGGCGGACCAGCGCGATGGGTCCGTGCTTGAGTTCGCCGGCGGCGAAGCCCTCTGCGTGGAGGTAGGCGATCTCCTTCAACTTGAGCGCTCCTTCGAGCGCCACCGGGTAACCCGCATGCCGGCCTAGGAAGAGCACCGTGGTGTCGTCGAGGTGCCGGCGCGCCAGCTCGTAGATCTCCTCCGCCTTGTCCAGCACCTGCTGGATCTTGGCCGGCATCTGCTCCAGCTCGCCGAGGATCTGCTTGATCTCGTCGCCGTAGCGAGTGCCGCGGACCTGGGCGAGATAGAGCGCCAGCAGGTAGCAGGCCACCAATTGGGTCAGGAAGCCCTTGGTCGAGGCGACGCCGATCTCCGGGCCGGCATGGGTGTAGATCACCGCGTCGGACTCCCGCGGAATCGTGGAACCGTTCGTGTTGCAGATGGCGAGCACGCGCGAGCGCTGGGTGCGGGCATGCCGGAGGGCCTGCAAGGTGTCGGCGGTCTCGCCCGACTGGCTGATCGCGATCACCAGGGTGTCGCTGGTCAAGATCGGGTCGCGGTAGCGGAACTCCGAGGCCAGCTCGACCTCCACCGGGATCCGGGTCCAGTGCTCGATGGCGTACTTCGCGACCATGCCGGCGTAGAAGGCGGTGCCGCAGGCGATGATCACGATCTTGTCGACATCGCGGAGTTCCTGCTCGGAGAGCCGCATCTCGTCGAGCTCGAGCCGGCCACCCGTGCTGAGCCGTCCCAGGAGCGAGTCGGCCACCGCATGCGGCTGCTCGAAGATCTCCTTGCGCATGAACCAGTCGTAGCCGTCCTTCTCGGCCGCGGAGAGGTCCCAATCGACGTGGTAGCGACGGCCCTCGCTGGGAGCCCCGTCGAAGTCGGTGACTTCCACTCCTTCGCGGGTGATGGTGACCACGCGGTCCTGGCCGAGCTCCATCGCCTCGCGGGTGAACTCGATGAACGCCGCGACGTCGGAGCCGAGGAAGTTCTCCCCCTCGCCGATGCCGACCACCAGCGGGGAGTTGCGGCGCGCGGCGACCACGCGCTCCGGGTCGAGCGCGTCGACGGCAACGAGGGTGAAGGCGCCCTCCAGCCGCCGGCAGACGCGCTGCATGGCCTCGGTGAGGTCGAAGCCGGCAAGCACCTCGCGCTCCAACAGGTGGGCGGCGACCTCGGTGTCGGTCTCGGACAGGAGCTCGTGACCGGCCGACTCCAGCTCGACACGGAGCGCCGCGAAGTTCTCGATGATGCCGTTGTGGATCAGCGCGACCCGACCCTCGGCGCCCAGGTGAGGGTGCGCGTTGCGATCGGTGGGCGCACCGTGGGTGGCCCAACGGGTGTGCCCGATCCCGGTCGTGGAAGCAGGGAGCGGATGCTCGTCGATCGCCTTCTCCAGGTTGCTGAGCTTGCCCGCGCGCTTGTCGTGGTCGATGGCCCCGTCATGAACCAGAGCGATCCCGGCTGAGTCGTAGCCGCGGTATTCCAGCCGGCGTAGTCCTTCGATGATCACAGCCTGCGCTTGGCGCGATCCGACATAGCCGACGATTCCACACATGGGCACACCCTATCCGGGCCCGGACCCCGATTCAGAGCTTGCGGAGTCGCACCCAGCTCACCGAGTGGTCCCGGTCCTTCCGCAGGACCAGGTCCGCCCGCGATCGGGTGGGCAGGATGTTGAGCCGCAGGTTGGGGCCGTTGATCGAGTCCCAGATCCGGGTGGCTTCGGCCACCGCCTGCCCCTCGGTGAGGCCCGCGTACTTGGCGAAGTACGACGCCGGGTTGCGGAAGGCCGTCTCCCGCAGCCGCAGGAACCGCTCGACGTACCACCGCTTGATGTTGTCGGTGCCCGCGTCGACGAAGACCGAGAAGTCGAAGAAGTCCGACACCGCCAGCCCGGTGCGGCCGTCGCCGTTGACCCGCGCCGGCTGCAGGACGTTGAGACCTTCGATGATCACGATGTCCGGCTTGGTGATCACCACCGGCTGGTCCGGCTGCACGTCGTAGGCCAGGTGGGAGTACGTCGGCGCCTCGACCTCTTCCTTGCCGGACTTGATGTCGATCACGAACCGCATCAACGCGCGCCGGTCGTAGGACTCCGGAAAACCCTTGCGCTGCAGGATCCCGCGCTCCTCCAGCACCGCATTCGGAAGCAGGAAGCCGTCGGTGGTCACCAACGCCACGTGCGGGTGTTCGGGCCAGTGCGCCAGCATCTGCTGCAACACCCGCGCGGTGGTCGACTTGCCGACCGCGACCGAGCCGGCCAGACCGATGACGAACGGCGTGCGAGGGCGCGGCGGTTGATCGAGGAACTCCCACTGACTGCGGTTGAGACGCCCGGCGGACTCGACGTACAACGACAACAGCCGGGACAACGGCAGGTAGATCTGGCGGACCTCATCCAGATCGAGCGAATCTCCCAGACCTCGCAGCCGGGTGATCTCCTCGGGGGTCAGCGGCGCGTCGGAGGGCGGCGCCAGCGCAGCCCAGTCGGCACGGGTGAGCTCCACATAGGGTGAGGGATGCGGCTCGTGCCCCTCCTCGCGCATGAGCCGCATTCTTGCAGCCTGTCGGAACGGCTCGTCGCCGGGCCGTTGACGACTGCCCACCCGGTGCCCGGCTGAGTAGCCTGCCGCCTATGGCAGCTAGTGGTGGTTCTGGAAGCTCCGGTCGGGGATCGGGTCGAGGGTCCGGTCAGTCGGAGCCCAGTCAGACGGGTGCTGTCCAGACGGTCGGGCAAGCGCTGCGCCAGGCCGGCCTGCTGGCCATGCTCGGCGGGGTGCTCCTCGGACTGCGGGCACTGGTCGCCCTGGCGGGGTATCCCCTGCCGCTCGCGTTCGAGTTCGCGCCCTTCTTCTTGTGCGCCGCGGTCGTCGTACTCACCCTGACCATGCCCGCCTCTCGCGGCCGCTCACCGGTGATCGCCTGTGGCATGGTCGGCGCGATCGCCGGAATCACCAGCGGTTTCGCCGACGCCGTTCTCGGCGATTCGGGCCCGTTCACGGCGATCTCATATGTCTGCGCGTTCGTTGCGGCCGTGCTCTATGGCCTCAGCTATCGCAAGCCCCGCCACGAGGTCCCGCAAGCCGCGGTCTGGGCAGGTATGTCGGGTGCGGCGCTGCTCATCCTGTCCGGCCCCTTCGACGGCCTGGGCGACCGGCTGACCCACCTACCCCTGCTGGTGCCCGCCGTGTTGTGGTTCGTCTTCGGGCGCCGGTGTCTGTTCACCGAGGATCTGCCGCGGCAGGCACCTGCTTCTGCAACTCGGCCAGCAGCTCGACGGGGACGAAACCAAGGGCGTCGTTGACCCCCACCATGGGTTCGTTCTCGGCAGCGTTGTAGGTCGTCACTTCGGTCACGCTCGGCGCTTGTTCGATCAGCCGTTGCAGATTCGCCGCCTTGACCGCGAGCCCGAGCCGATGACCGCGATCGGCGGGCCGAACCAGCGTCCCCCATTGATAGGCCAGCAGCGGGGAGTGCTCGGAGAAGATCAAGTCACTGTGGGCGACCACCTCACCGGCCGCGTCGAGTGCCACCGTCGTATGCCGGGTCCGGCCTTGGGCGACTTGCGCCTGCTCGCGCTGTCGGTAGGCCTCCGGGTCGCTGCTGCCTTCCTCCAGCACCAGGTCGCCGGCCGGCGCCTCCACCGTGATCGTCGCCGAGAGTGCAGCGAGCCCGGCTAGATGCTCCTCTGGGGCAAGGCCGCTCCATCCGACCAGCGTGTAGTCGCGGTGGTACGGCGCGGCCGCGGCGGCGAGCTCGGCCAGGCGCGGGGCGATCCCCTCGAGGCGGAGCCGACGCTGAATCGACACCAAGCCGACGTGGTAGCCCTGACGCCGACTCCACTCCACTCCGGGCACCCCCGACCCATCTGTCTCGAACGGGTAGGAGGTCTCCGAGGCGAGGATCGAGCGCGAGTCTCCGGCAGCCACATCCTGGAGTCGTTGGTGGAGCGCCGTGCCGATGCCGCGCCGCCGATGCGCGGGAGGAACATGCACCTCGATCCAGGCCAGGTTGAGGTTGTCGGTCATCGGGAACTCGATCCGGCCCGCACCGACCACCTCGCCTCGCTCCACGGCAACCCATGCCTGTTGCCAGTCGGTCGGTGACGGGTGTCGCATCTCGGCCGCGAACTCGGCGTACTGCCAGGGGGTGGCAAAGGGCCGATCGGCGGTGTCGCCTGCCAGATAGGCGGCGTGCCAGCCAACGAGCATCGCATCATCGGCCGGGTCGACCGGGTGGATTTCCAGGCTCATCATTCGAAGGTAATCGCCGAACGGCCGCGCCGGCCACTCATTAAGACCGTCCTGAACAGAGGGCGGGCCTTAACAGAAGGGCGGGCGCGGCCGTCGGGCTCGCGTGTGACGGTCAGCCGCAGGTGGGCTTGAAGTCGCTCATCAGCATTCGCGGAGCATTGATCGACTTCGCGTTCGGGCGGTCCAGCGTGTAGTGCCGCACCCAGTCCATCTGCAACCAAGAGGACCGGTTGCCACCGGCCTTGGTCGACTCGATGCGGAACTGCGGGATCCACTTGGTGCCTGACTGGGCCGCGGGACGACGCTCGGTGCGCACGACCTGGGTGTCGACGAACCAGCTGATGTGGGTCTTGGTCACTTCGACGGCGTAGGCGTGCCAGGCACGAGAGCGCAGGTCGAGCGGCTTGGCGAAGGTGAACTTCTTCCCGCTCTTCGCCGAGCGCACCATGCCGCGGACCACCTTGTCGCCGGGGGTGTAGGAGGCCAGCACGATCCGGTTGTCGTTGCAGCGGTCCCGGGTGGCGGGGACGAGTTCCCAGGTGAAGGTGAACTGACGACCGGCGCTCAGCTCGACCGCGCGAACGCGGGCTTCCCAGCGGCCGTAGGCCGCCTTGTGCCCCTCACGCCAGGTGACCATCTTCTGGATCCGGCTGGGCGCCTTGATGGTGAACATGCCGTGCTGCATCCCGATCAGCTTCCGCTGATGCGCCTTCCACGTGGACGGGAAGGCACCGGTCTCGAACTCATCGCGCCACTTCTCCCGGCCCCAGCGGAACACCTTGCCCGCATTGCGGGGATAGGAGCAGTACCCGATGCAGCTGACCAGTTCGTACTGATCGGTGACGGTGGGGCTCTTGGCCGCTTGTGGGCTGCTCAGTGTCGCCACCGCGAACAGCGAGGCGAGCAGGCTGAGGCTCAGCAATGAGGTGACGAGTCGACCCAGAGGGGATCGACGGGTCCGGGCGGGAGTCTCGTTGAGGCGCGACATGCCCAGCCACGCTAGAGACTTTCGGCCCGAACGACAAACCGTTGGACTAGAGCGCCAGGCGCCGAAGGACTACTTCGGCCAACCGATCCGCTACTCCTTGGGCTTGCTCCGAAGTGGGCGCCTCGACCATCACCCGCACCAGCGGCTCGGTGCCGGAGGAGCGCAACAGGATCCTTCCGGTGTCGCCGAGCGCGGCTTCTTCCTCGGCCAGCGCGGCAGCGACGATGCCGTCGTCGTCGAGCCTGCTCCTGTCTACGCCGGGGACGTTGACCAGCACCTGTGGCAACCGGGTCACGACCGACGCCAACTCTTTGAGCGATTTTCCTGTGGTGGCCATCCGCTCCAGCACGTGCAACGCGGTGAGCGTGCCGTCACCGGTGGTGGCGTGCTCGCTGAGGATGACATGGCCGGACTGCTCGCCACCGAGGGTGTAGCCGGAGACGTTCATCGCCTCGAGCACGTAGCGGTCGCCGACCTTGGTCTGGCGCACGCCGATCCCGGCGGTCCGCATCGCCTGCACGAACCCGAGATTGCTCATCACCGTCGCCACCACGGTGTCCTTGACCAGGTGGCCACGGTCGTGGAGCGCCAGCGCCAAGATCGCGAGGATCTGGTCGCCGTCGACGACGGTGCCCTCGTGGTCGACCGCGAGACAGCGGTCGGCGTCGCCGTCGAGCCCGAACCCGACGTGTGCGCCGTGGGCCAGCACCGTCTCCCGCAGGCTGCCCAGGTGGGTAGATCCGCAGTTGTCGTTGATGTTGAGCCCGTCGGGGTCGGCATGGATCGCGATCACCGTCGCGCCCGCGTCCTCCAGCGCCCTCGGCCCGGATTCGTAGGCAGCACCGTTGGCGCAGTCGAGCACGACCTTCAAGCCGGCCAACGGGTGGTCGATGCTGCGCACCAGGTGGGCGGCATAGTCATCGACGGCCTCGGCGTACGGCGTCACTCGCCCGACGTCGCCGCCGACCGGCCGTTCCCAGGTCTCGGTGAGTCGGCGCTCGATCGCGATCTCGACCGGATCGTCGAGCTTGCGACCGCCGCGGGCCAGGAACTTGATGCCGTTGTCGGGCATCGCGTTGTGCGAAGCCGAGAGCACCACGCCTAGGTCGGCGCCCAGTTTGTCGGCGAGGAAGGCCACCCCGGGGGTGGGCAGTACCCCGAGCAGCAGTACGTCGACGCCGGCGGACGCGAGCCCGGCCACGACCGCTGCTTCCAGGAACTGCCCGGAGATGCGGGTGTCGCGCCCGACAACGGCAACCGGCCGATGGCCTTCGAACTCGCCGAGGTCTGCCAGCACGTGGGCCGCCGCCACCGACAGGTCCAGGGCCAGTTCGGCGGTGAGTTTGCCGTTGGCCAAGCCGCGCACCCCGTCGGTGCCGAACAACGTCTTACCCGTCATGTGGTCCTACTCAGTCTCCCGAAATGAAGCTGAACCCCCGACGGGGCCGCAGCGGGCGAACGACGCGAGGTCGTCGACCGCTGCCACTCCCCCCGGGGGTCCAGCATGGATCGTGCGGCAGCGCGGATCAGCGCTTGGAGTACTGCGGAGCCTTACGGGCCTTCTTCAGACCAGCCTTCTTGCGCTCGATCGCACGAGCGTCGCGGGTCAGCAGTCCGGCCTTCTTCAGCGCCGGCCGGTTGGCCTCGACGTCGATGGCGTTCAGCGAACGAGCCACACCCAGACGCAGCGCGCCGGCCTGGCCGGTGATGCCGCCGCCGTGCACGCGGGCGATCACGTCGAAGCGGCCCACCAGGTCGGTGGTCACGAAGGGCTCGTTGACGACCTGCTGGTGCAGCTTGTTCGGGAAGTAGTTGTCCAGGGTGCGGCCGTTGATGTTCCACTGGCCGGTGCCGGGAACGATGCGGACGCGGGCGACGGCCTCTTTGCGGCGGCCGGTGGCGGCAGCCGGAGCGATGGTCGCGGGGCGCAGCGGCGCGTCAGCGGCCGGGGCGCTTTCAGAGCTGTAGGCAATGCCCTGCTCGTCGGTCTCGAAGGTCTCTTCGACCTCGACGTTGTCGGTCGTTTCAGCCACGAATCTTCAACCCTCTACTAGTTACTGGGAGACCTGGGAGATCTCGAACGGAACGGCCTTCTGGGCCTCATGCGGATGGTCGGGTCCGGGGTAGACCTTCAACTTCTTGATGATCTGGCGGCCGAGGCGGTTCTTCGGCAGCATTCCCCAGACGGCCTTCTCGATGGCCTTGCGAGAGTCCTTCTCAAGGACCTCCCCGATCGGGGTGGCCCGCAGACCGCCCGGGTAACCCGAGTGGCGGTAAGCCATCTTGGTAGTCCGCTTGGAACCCGAGAGGGCGACCTTGGAGGCGTTCACGACGATGACGTAGTCACCGGTGTCCATGTGCGGGGCGAATTGCGGCTTGTGCTTGCCACGCAGCAGGTTGGCAACCTGGGTGGCGAGCTTGCCGAGGACGATGTCCTCAGCGTCGATAACGAGCCACTGGCGATTGATGTCGCCGGGCTTAGGAGAGTACGTGCGCACGCGCGTAGTCCTTCGTTGTTCGTGACCACGGAGACGATCTCCGCAGCGGTGCAACCACGATTGCTGACGAACACTGCCCGGCAACTGGTCCGGGTCTGCCCGACCACGAGCTCCGTCGGGGAGCGAGAGTCCGGGCGGCAACAACCGCAGCCGCCTAGGCTACGCGGGCGCCGCGAAGGGGGTCAAAATGGCGGCTCTCAGGCCAAGCGGAACCAGAGGTGGACCGATGGACGAGATCGCGCGCGTCACCTCCACCGTCTCGGACTAGGTTAGGCGCTGTTCACCCACCCAGTGAACGCCTCTAGTCGACAACCCCTCGACAACCCAGGCCGCAAGCCCGGCCATCGACATTCGCAAGGAGCCGACGTGTCCGACCAGAACCAGACTCTCACCGTCCGCGACAACCGCACCGGCGCGGAGTATGAACTGCCGATCACTGACGGCACCATCCATGCCGGTGATCTCGGCAAGATCAAGGATGCGGACGGGCACCCGCTGGCGACCTACGACCCCGGGTTCGTCAACACCGCTTCCTGCCGCAGCTCGGTGACCTACATCGATGGCGACAAGGGGATCTTGGAATACCGCGGCTATCCGATCGAGCAGTTGGCCGAGAACTCCTCCTTCCTCGAGGTCGCCTACCTGCTGATCCACGGCGCGCTGCCGACCAAGACCGAGTTCGAGACCTGGGTGCACGAGATCACCTACCACACATTCGTCCACGAGAACGTGAAGGCCTTCATGCAGGGCTTCCGCTACGACGCCCACCCGATGGGGATGCTGATGGCATCGGTCGGCGCGCTGTCGACGTTCTATCCCGACGCTCGGGCCATCGGTGACCCGGAGAACCGCCATATCCAAATGGTGCGGATGATCGCGAAGATGCCGACGCTGGGGGCTTGGGCCTTCCGGCATGCGCAGGGCAAGCCCTACGTCTACCCCGACAACGACCTGGGCTACACCGCCAACTTCCTGTCCATGCTCTTCAAGATGAGCGAGAGCCGCTACGCCCCCGACGAGCGCCTGGTCAAGGCGCTCGACGTGCTGTTCATCCTGCACGCCGATCACGAACAGAACTGCTCGACCAACGCCGTGCGTTCGATCGGCTCATCCCAGGTCGATCCCTATTCCGCGGTGGCCGGCGGCATCGGCGCGCTCTACGGCCCGCTCCACGGTGGCGCCAACGAGGCGGTGCTGCGGATGCTGCGACGAATCGGCTCGCTCGACAACATCCCCGACTTCATCAAGGGTGTGAAGGCGGGCGAGGAACGCCTGATGGGCTTCGGGCACCGGGTCTACAAGAACTACGACCCGCGCGCCCAGCTGATCAAGAAGGCCTGCGACGACGTCTTCGAAGTCACCGGGGTCAACCCGTTGCTCAAGATCGCCCAGGAACTCGAGCGGATCGCTCTGGAAGACGAGTACTTCGTTTCGCGCAAGCTCTACCCGAACGTCGACTTCTACTCGGGCTTGATCTACGAGGCGTTCCAGTTCCCGCCGGAGATGTTCACCGTGCTCTTCGCGATCGGCCGGACCCCCGGGTGGCTCGCGCAGTGGCTGGAGCTGGTCCAGGACAAGGACCAGAAGATCGCCCGTCCCAAGCAGATCTACACCGGCGATCGGACCTTGCAGTTCGTGCCTTCCTCGCAGCGTTGGGCCTGAGCGCCGACGTCTGTCGAGGACGCTGAAGCCAGGCCGGCCGGCACCCCCGCCGCCGCGCCTTGGGGGATACCCCCTACGGTAATTCCACGACGCGTGGACAGCGCCGGGTGAAGGACCTTCGTCCCTCACCAGACCCCCGGCAGCTTCGCCACGATCGTGCAAGAGGCGCTGGTTCGCCCCGGAAGAAATCGGGTCGGCAGCGGGTTCGGCGCCCTCATTGAAAGGACCGCCACAGATGCGTTCTTTGCGCGCACGCCGTGCCCCGATCGGGGCCGTAATCACTCTCGTCGCTGCTTTTGCGATCGCCGGTTGTGGAAGCGATTCAGGCGAGACCACCACGGCTGCGGATTCTCCTGCGGCCTCCTCGGCTGCGGCTGCTCCAACCGCCATCGTCGAGGACCCCTGGGTGCGGGCCACCAAGGGAACCAAGGACACCTCGATGACGGCCGCGTTCATGTCGATCACCAATCCGAGTGACACCGATGTGACCCTCGTCAGCGCTTCCACCGACATCGCCGGCATGGTGCAGTTGCACGAGATGGCGATGGGCGCCGACGGCAACATGATGATGCAAGAGGTTCCGGGCGGGTTCGTCATTCCTGCCGGTGGCCACCAGCACCTGGAGCCGGGCGGCAACCACGTCATGTTGATGGGGCTCAAGCAGGAGCTCGCACCCGGTGACGAGGTGTCGTTCACGCTCACCTTCTCCGACGGCACCACCCTGGACATCACCGCCCCGGTGAAGGAGTTCACCGAGGAGGAGCCGCACTACCACGAGTCCGAGGGCGCCGACATGGGCGAGATGGACATGTCGGAGTCTCCGTCGTCGTGACCGAGCAGAACCATGCAGCACCCACCCGTCGCGGCGTACTTGGCTACGCCGCGGCGGGCGGGCTCGGCCTGCTCGGCGGCGCGACCGGTGTCGCGCTCAGCCGCACCGACAACGCTGCGGTCGACGCGCCCGCACAGGCGGGGACCGCGCCCACCGTCAGCACCACGCTCAGCCCGTACGGCGAACATCAGACGGGCGTAACCGCACCGACCCCGGTCGCCAATCGGTTGGTCGCTCTCGACCTGCTGCCCAAGGTGGACAAGGCCGGACTGGGCCGATTGATGAGGCTGTGGAGCGGCACCATCTCCGCGGCCATGGCCGGACGTCCCGCCCCTGGAGACACCGCCCGGGACCTCGCCCAGGAGAATCTCGATCTCACCGTGACCGTCGGGTGGGGACACGGCCTGTTCGACAAGGTCGGCCTGGCCGACGCCCGGCCGCCCGGGCTGGTGAAGATCCCCTCCTTCACCCGCGACAAGCTGCAGGACCGCTGGTCGGGCGGCGACCTCATTCTCATGATCGCCGCCGCCGATGACACCTCGGTCGTGCACGTGTTGCGGCGGATGCTCTTGGACGCTAAGCCGTTCGCCACGCTCCGCTGGGAGCAGGAGGGCTCGTGGCGCCGACTCGACGCCGATCATCAGCCACACACCGGCCGCAACCTCTTCGGCCAGGTCGACGGCACCGGCAACCTGAGTCCCGACCACGAGTTGTTCGACTCCGTCGTGTGGACCAAGACCCCCTCCTGGTTCGCCGGCGGCACCACCATGGTGGTGCGCCGGATCTCGATGGATCTGGACCTGTGGGACACCGTGACCCGGGGCGACCAGGAGCTCTCGGTGGGCCGCAACCTCGACAACGGTGCCCCGTTGACCGGTTCGGAAGAGACCGACAAGCCGGACTTCGCCGCCCAGGACGAGGAGTTCGACCGCGCGGTGATTCCCGAGGACTCGCATCTGGCTCTCAGCCATCCCGACAACAACGGTGGCTCGCGGATCCTGCGGCGGGGAATCAACTACACGACCTTCGACGCCAGCAGCGGCACGCGCGATGCGGGACTTGTGTTCATCAGCTTCCAAGCCGACCTCGGTGGGCAGTTCGTGCCGCTCCAGCGGAAGCTCGACAAGGGCGATCGCCTCAACGAGTGGACCACCGCCATCGGATCGGCCGAGTTCGCCGTACTGCCCGGCTTTGCCGAGGGCGGCTGGCTGGGCGACACCCTGCTCACCTGAGCGTGGCCCCGATCAGTGGGCGGCCCGGCGATCGGCCGCCCACAGCCCGATCGCGAAACCCACGCGATCGTCGAACACCCGCGGATCGGCCCCGACCAGTCGCGTGATCAAGCGGAGCCGATTGCCCACCGTGTTGCGATGGGTGAAGAGCATGTCGGCCGCAACCGCCAGGGATCCATCGGCAGCGAGATAGGCGCGCAAGGTCGCCTCCAAGCGCGAACCATGGCGGCGATCCTGCTCCCGGAGCGGGTCGACCAGGCGGGTGCTGAACGCCTGGAGCCGAGCCGGCGGCTGCTGCTCCAGCAGCGCCTCGAACGTGGCCAGTTCCCCGGTCATCACCAGCCCGCCCCGGGTGCTTGCCAGTCCGAACGCCGACAACACCGGCGGAATCGCCCGCCGCAGCTCGCTCACCGGGCCGGGTTCACCCAAGGCGACCGGCAGCGCAAGCTCCCGGGCAAGGTCGACGGCGACCGCAGGGTCCGGGGACAAGGCCACAGCCACCGAACGCAGCTCAAGCACCGCCGCCTGCCCGAGTCGCTCCTGCACCAGGGCAGCCAGCGCCACCGGCCAACCGGATACGACGACGGGTTCCCCGCGGCCGATTCCGGCTCGTTCGAGATCACTCCGCAACACCTCGGGATCGGCTCGCCCCTGGAGCATCAAGTCGGCCAGCCTGCCCGACTCCTGACGCCGGCTCGCCGCCTCCCGATCGTGGCCATGCTGCGCGACGGTGAGCACCCGTTCGAGCTGACGCAGAGAGTGCTGGGTCGGTGCGGTGGCGTCCGAGTCGTCCGGCGACCAGGAGAGCTCCCTACCGTCGAAGGCGAATCGGCCTCCCAACGCGAGGTCCAACAGGGCGGTGAGTCGCTCGAGGGTGGCATCGGCGTGCACTGCCTCCAAAAGCTGAGCCATCACCAGGTTGAGCCGGCGACTTGCCTGGGTGCGTACCTCGACCCGCTGATCGGCGAGGAAGCGGGTGATCTGCTGGAACGGCATCCCGTGCGGCACCCGCAGAAGCGGCAGCCCCGCCCGGCGGCAGGCAGCCACGAGGGCGTCAGGTGCCTCCTCGGTGACGTCGCCGGCGCCATACCCGACCGCGGCCGCGCGAGCCGTGAGGAGATGCTCAACGAACGCCTCGCAGTCGCTGGCGTGACGCAACGACGAGCCGACGGTGAGCACGAGCTCGCCCCCGGACAGATAGAGGGTCGGGTCGACCAGCTCGGTCGGGTGCGCCCACCTGACCACGCGTCCGAGGTGCTCATGGCCACATACCAGCGTCATCTGCAGCTTCGGTTCGCGCAGCAGATCGTCCAAGGTGAGCGTCACCGGCCCGGCGGGGGTCATGGGTGGAAGGGTGGCAGCAGGTGTGCATATGCACAAGGGATAGCGACTTCGCTATGCATCTGCACCCGGGTGGGCGCCAACCAATTGCCGGAGCTTCCCGAACCGCTCGATGCTGCGGTCATCCACACCTAGCTGGACTCGGGTGCACCGGCAGAGCGCCGGAGAAGCGGAGGACCCCCATGGCCGATTCACACGTTGCCCCAGCCGGGAACGTTGCCGATGTCACCGACGACCACCGTCTGAAGCGTGAGTTCTCGCTGTGGTCGGCGTTCGCGTTCGCGTTCGCGTTCATCTCCCCGATCGTGGCCCTCTACGGCATCTTCGGCTTGTCCTACGCCACCGCCGGGCCGGCGTTCTGGTGGAACTTCATCATCGTCTTCTTCGGCCAGTTGCTCGTCGCGCTGGTGTTCTCCGAACTGGTCTCGCGTTGGCCGATCGAAGGCTCGATCTACCAGTGGTCGCGCCACCTGCTGGGCCAGGCTTGGGGCTGGGGAGCCGGCTGGATCTACATGTGGACCCTGGTGGTGGCGATGTCGGCAGTCTCCACATTCGCCGCAGGCTTCGTCGCCCGGGTCTTCGGCTGGGAGTTGTCCGCCGGACGGCTGGCACTGCTCGCTTGGGTGATCCTGCTCTTGGGTACGGCCGCCAACATCGCTGGCCGACTCGTGCTCAAGATCCTGATGACCGGCTCGATCATCGCCGAGATCATCGGGTCGATCGGCTTGGGCCTCTGGCTGATCCTGTTCCACCGGGAGAACTCGGTCTCCGTGCTGACCGAAGGGTTCGGCGAGCCGGGGTTCTTGTCGATGTCCGGGCCGTTCCTGATGACGATGGCCTTCGTCGGCTGGTCGTTCGTCGGCTTCGAGAGCGCCGGGTCCATCGCCGAAGAGGTCCACCACCCCCGGCGCAACCTGCCCAAGGCGGTGATCTTCTCGATCACCTTCATCGCGATCATCGTGATGTTCTCCGCGCTCGCCATCATCTTGTCGGTCCCGCCCGAAATCGCCGCCAACTCGGCCGACCCGGTCTACGACACCCTGGCGTTCCAGCTCGGGCATACGGCGGCCAAGATCTCCGAGATCCTCTTCACCGTCGGCTTCCTGGCCTCGTTCCTGGCCTTGCAGACCTCGGCCTCCCGGTTGATCTGGTCCTATGCCCGCGATCGGGCACTCCCCGGGGCGCGGCTGTTGGCGACGCTGTCGAAGGGTCAGAAGCAGCCGGTGGTCGCGCTGATCCTCGCCACGTTCGTCGGCTCGCTGATCCTGCTGCTCTCGGCGAAGGCCGCCAACGTGTACACCTTGCTGCTCAACTTCACCTCGGGCGGCTTCTACCTGGCCTTCTTGTTCCCCCTCGTCGCCAGCCTGATCGTCCGACTTCGCGGCGACTGGACGCCGGGACCGTTCTCGCTGGGCGGGTGGAGCAAGCCACTGGCGGTAGTTGCGACCCTGTGGGCCACCTTCCAGTTCCTCAACATCGCCTGGCCGCGGGACTTCTACCCGCAGTGGTGGCTGGACTGGTCGATCTGGCTGGCCGTCGTCGTCCTCGGCGTGGTCGGAGCGGTCATCTACCTCAGCGTCCGGAACGGCATCACGACGTTCCCGACCCTGGAAGTCGACGATCCAGACGACAATCCGGAGACCCAGGCGTATCTCGCTCGCGAGGGCGCATGACCCGCGCCGATCCGGGCGCCCAGGAGAGGGTCGCACTGGTCACCGGTGCCGCGAGCGGAATCGGTGCCGCCATCACCCAGGAGCTGAAGCGGCGCGGGTGGCGGGTGGGTGGCCTGGACCTCGCCGCGACGAGCGACACCGACGCCCACCGGCAGGTCGACATGGCCGATCCGGTGGCGGTGACCGCCGCGGTCGCGGGACTCGCCGCAGAACTGGGCCGGCCCTCCGCAGCGGTGTCCGCGGCCGGTCACTACGAGATGTGTCCGGTCTCCCAGATCTCCCCCGAGCAGTGGCAGCGCATGCTGCGCGTTCATCTAGGGGGAGCCCTTCACCTGGCTCGAGCGTTCGTCCCGAGCGTCGCTCAGTCAGGTGGAGGGTCGCTTGTCCTCGTCACCTCCGAGCTAGCCATCGGTGGTGGCGGGGGCGATGCGCACTACGCCGCGGCGAAGGGGGCGGTGATCGGGCTGATCCGCAGCCTGGCCGCCGAACTGGCCCCCTCCGGCGTACTCGTCAACGGGGTAGCACCAGGCCCGACCGACACCCCACTGCTCGCCCCAGACTCGCCCTGGCGAGAGCAGGCGTATCTGGCGACTCTGCCGCTCGGCCGGTTGGTCTCCCCCGAGGAGGTCGCCTTGACCGTCGCCTGGCTGATCGAAGAGGGCGGCTTCGCCTCGGGAGAAGTCGTCTCCCCCAACGCAGGGGCGGTGATCTGATGACGGCCACCGACCTGCGATTGGCGGGAAAGGTCGCGCTAGTGACTGGCGCAACCCAGGGAATCGGACGCGCCATCGCGCTCAGGCTCGCCGCTGACGGCGCGCGGGTCGCGGTCAACGGCCGCCACCACGACGACCGCATGAGCGAGGTGGTCGCGGCGACCGGCGGCCACCCGGCTCCCGCCGACTTCGCGGACCCCGACGCGATCGCCCACATGGTGACCGACGTCGAGGAGGCCTTGGGCGATATCGACATCTTCGTGGCCAACCACGCCTACATGAGCATGGAGTCGCTGACCGCCTACGACCTCGACGACTGGTGGCGGGTCGTCGACACCAATCTGGGAGGCACCTTCTTCGGCATCCAGCAGGTGCTGCCGGGGATGCGGCGCCGGCAGGGCGGCCGGATTGTGGTGATCACCTCGGAGTGGGGAGTTGTCGGGTGGCCCCAGGCAACGGCGTACTCCGCGTCGAAGGCGGGATTGATCAGCCTCACCAAGACCCTGGGCCGTGAGCTCGCACCGGAGGGCATCATCGTCAACGCGGTCGCGCCTGGGGTGATCGATACCCCGCAGCTCCAAGTCGATGCCGACTCCGCGGGGGTGTCCCGTGCCGAGATCATCGAGGCCTACGCCGCGGACATCCCGCTTGGACGGGTGGGACACGTGGACGAGATCGCCGCTGCGGTCGCGTGGCTGGCCGACCCGAGGATGAGCGCCATGGTGGGACAAGTGGTGCAACTCAACGGAGGCACCACCCGCACCCGAGCGTGACCCGTCGCCCCAGAACGGACGAGACGAATATGGAGAGCTCCATGCACGAACCCCGCGTCAATGAGGGCGGATCGATCGGACCCGTTGATGGGCTCGCTGTGCCCCGCTTCGCCGGTCATACGACGTTCGCGCGGTTGCCGCGACGCGAAGACGTGGCCGATCACGATGTCGCCATCGTCGGTGTTCCCTTCGACGCCGGTGTGACCTATCGCCCGGGCGCCCGCTTCGGACCGCAGGCGATCCGCCAGGGATCCAGGCTGCTGCGGCCCTACAACCCCTCCCTTGACGTCAAGCCCTTCGCGGGAGTGCAGGTGGTGGACGCTGGCGATGTTGCCTCCAACCCCTTCGACATCGCGGTTGCCCTGGACGCCGTCGAGAGCGGCGTGCGGGAGCTGTCCCAGGACGGTCGGGGGGTCGTCGTACTCGGCGGGGACCACACCGTGGCGTTGCCCGCGCTTCGGGCCCTCAAGGCACAGCACGGACCGATCGCGCTCGTGCACTTCGATGCCCATCTGGACACCTGGGACACCTACTTCGACGCACCCACCACGCACGGAACGCCGTTCCGGCGCGCCTTCGAGGAAGGGTTGCTCGCCACCGATCACACTCTGCATGTGGGGATCCGCGGGTCGTTGTACTCCGATCAGGACCTGCGCGACGACGCCCGAATGGGTTTCTCGATCATCCCCGCGCTGGACTTCGACCGGCTTGGCATCGACGAGGTGATCGCCCGGATCCGCGAGCGGGTGGCCGACCAGCCGGTCTACCTGTCCATCGACATCGACGTGCTGGACCCGGCGTTCGCGCCCGGCACCGGCACCCCCGAGGCCGGCGGCCTCACCTCGCGTGAGTTGATGGCGATGGTCCGAGGCTTCGACGGAGCGAACGTCGTGGGCGGTGACATCGTCGAGGTCTCCCCCGCCTACGACCACGCCGAGATCACCTCGATCGCGGCAGCGAACTTGGCCTATGAATACGTGTCGCTCATGGCCCGGCAGCGACAGGCTCCGGCATGAGCCCGGCACCCGCGGGACCGCGGCCGGCCGAGCCGGTGGCCTGGCCGGACCGCTATCGAGCCGCCGCCTCGTTCTCCTTCGACGTCGACGCCGAATCGGCCATTCTCTACGCCTCCCCCGGATCCGGGAGCCGAGCGGGTGTGATGAGTCACCAGTCCTACGGCCCACTCGTCGGGGTGCCACGCATCCTTGACGTCCTGGACCGGCGCGGCGTCGGGGCGACCTTCTTCGTGCCCGGCTACACCGCCGAGCGCTACCCCGGCGTTGTGCGCGACATCGTCGCGGCTGGCCATGAGATCGCCCACCACGGTTACCTGCACGAGTCGCTGGAAGGGGTCGACCCGGAGACCGAGGCTAGCTACCTCGACCGTGGCTTGGAGGCCCTCGAGGACGTCGCCGGCGTACGCCCGGTGGGTTATCGGGCGCCGATGTGGGAGCCGACATGGGCGACCCCGGAACTCCTCGCCGAACGCGGCTTCCTCTACGACTCCTCGCTGATGGACGCCGATGTGCCCTACGAACTGACGGTGTCCGGCGGCTCGCTGGTGGAGCTCCCGATTCATTGGAGTCTCGACGACTGGGAGCAGTACTGCTTCCTGCCCGGGATCAATGAAGGCGTCATCGAGTCGCCGGCCAAGGTCGAGGAGATGTGGCGCCTGGAGCTCGCGGCGATGCGCGACCTGGGCTGTCTGTTCACCCTGACCAACCACCCATTCGTCACCGGCCGGGCCTCGCGGGTGGCTGTGCTCGACCGGTTGATCGAGACCGCGTTGGGGTACGGCGATGTGTGGGTCGCTCCGCTGGGCGAGATCGCTCGTTACGTCCGCTCCCTCGACCTTGCCCCGCGAACCCTCAGTCAACCCACCGTGGACTGAGCCCTCGGTTGCCTCCACATTGCTTGGCGGGGGCGGCAACTGACCTGCTGTGGCCCATGCTGGGTGCCGGTGTGGGGGCTGGCGAGGCATTGGCCGGGTCGCGTTCCTACTGCTCGTGGTCGTGGACATCCATGCCGGTGACAAGCTCCCGTTGGGGTCGCGTACCTGTTGATCAGAGTCTCACTCTCCACGGTCGATGGCTCGATGCTTCTAAGTGAGCGCCGTCGTGGCCTCGGGCGGAAGATGTGGGATTGCCGCCGTCGGTGACGGTCGCGACTATGTCGTCTGGTGGTCCTTGGCCCAGAAGAACAGCGCTGCCCAGCCAGCCAGAAGACCCAGCCATAGCAGCACCTCAATCGGGCCGACCATTCCGAATAGGCCGACGATGAAGGGGAACAGAATCACGAACACCAGCACCGCAAGCAAGGTTCTGCGACGTTTACTCATCAGTTACCTCCGGTTTCCCAGACCCACGTGCCGTTGTAGTAGTACGCGCTGCGCGGTTGGCCATCGTTGGTGGAGTAGTCGTAGAACAGTAGCTCGTTGCCGACCTCTCCGCGCCAGTACTGGAACCCGTCGGTGTACGGGATCTCCCACCCGACGCTGGTCGAATAGACCGTCTGCGTGGAGCGGGTCCAGCACCACCGCGTCCAGGTCCGGTAGGTGTACGCCCTGGCGCCGAGCACGGTGTAGGCGTTGTTGTTGACTTCGACCTTGCGGCAGCCGGTGGAGGAGCTGGTGCCACCACCACCGGAGGCCCTCGGCGTAATGCGGCCGCCGGGCCAGTTGGGCTCGGACCCGCCCATGACTTGACCAGCGGTCTCGGAGCCGTAGGTCTGGGTGGAGACCCGCTGGTCGGGGGATGCCGATCGTCGCCGCCTTTTCGCAGGTGCCCAGGGTGGACTCAGCTGGTTCACAGCTAAACACCGCACTCTGGACACCGTGAACGAGAACCATCCCGATCAGCAGCCCGGCGTTCCCGACGAAATCGGTCGGCCCACGCCGGGCCACCATCAGGTCCCGCCCAGCTCCACGCCTCAGTCGGGGGATTCCCCGACCTACCCTCCGGGTCCGAGCGTGACGGGTCCGAACGTGACGGGTCCGAGCCCCGGGGAAGACACGGTGCCGCTTTCCTACCAGTGGCCCGCCATCGACGAGACCACGCCGCTGCCAACCCTGAGCCCGGCCGCACCCGCGCCGCAGGCAGCCCCGTATCCGGTTGCTCCGTCCACGCCTTCCGCGGCTGCCCCACCCGCCGCGTCACCGGCTGCCCCGGCCGCCCCGCCCGCGCCGGATCCGACGACTCAGCTCCCCTACCCCACTGCAGCACCTCCCGGAACGCACCTGTCACCGCCGGCACCGGGCCGAGCTCGGGCACGCATCGGCGCGGCCAGTCTGGTGCTGGCCCTGCTCGCTGGCGGCGCCGGTGGAGTCGGCGGCGCCGCGGCTTGGAGCGCCTTCACCGACGAGGGGAGCGGCTCGACCCCCGCTGCACCCACATCGACGACACAACGCACCACCCGCGTCGACCCGGCTCCGGTCGTCGACGGCTCGGTGGAGTCGGTGGCGGGGGCGGTGTTGCCCTCGGTGGTCCAGATCAAGGTCTCCGGCGCTGGGGGCAGCGGCTCGGGTTCGGGAATCATCTTGACCGCCGATGGCCGGATCCTGACCAACAACCACGTCGTTGACCTCGCCGGCCAGGACGGCACCTTGAGCGTCTCCTTCAACGACGGACGAAAGGCGCCGGCCACGATCGTTGGCACCGACCCGAAGACGGATTCGGCGGTGATCCAGGCAACCGGCGTCACCGGGCTCACCCCGGCCAGCGTTGGTGATTCCGGGGCCTTGCAGGTTGGTCATCAGGTGGTCGCCATCGGGTCGCCGTACGGATTGGACGCGACGGTAACGACCGGCATCGTCAGTGCCTTGAACCGGCCGGTGAGCGTCAGCTCCGACGCCGTCTACCCTGCGATCCAGACCGATGCGGCCATCAATCCCGGCAACAGCGGCGGCCCGTTGGTGAACATGGACGGTCAAGTCGTCGGCGTGAACGCCTCCATCCGAGGGGTCGAGTCGGCCAGCGGCGAGGCCGGCTCGATCGGGCTCGGTTTCGCTATCCCGATCAACGAGTTGATGCCGATCGTTGATCAGATCGTGGCGGGTGAGACCCCCACGCACGCGCGCTTCGGGATCACCGTCGGCGACGCGCCCGACGACGCGGCCGCTGCCGGTGCCGTGGTGGGTGACGTCACCCCCGTCTCCGCCGCCGACAAGGCCGGGCTCCGGTCCGGCGACGTGATCACGAGCGTCGACGGACACCGGATCACCGGTGCCGAGTCGTTGATCGCGACGGTCCGGTCCTATCGACCCGGCGACCAAGTGGAGGTCACCTACGTGCGTGACTCGAAGTCGGCCACCGCCACGCTGACCCTCGACAGCGACGGACAGGACGGCTGAGGCACGATCCAGCCTCTGCACGGGGGACGGGCGTTAGGCGCAGCGCCCGTCCCTGTCGGCGTACCCCGGTAGCGTGGGCCACTCACCAGTGAGAAAGGTTCTCCACATGGGCCACATCGTCGACTTCGTGAATGTCTCCACCGAAGGGGTCGAGTCCTCCCCCGTCGCTGAGGCGCTGGCCGGTCTGCGCGCTAACGAGGCGCGCTACTTCAAGAACAAGTACGACCACACCTTCGAGGTTCACGACGCGGGCACGCCCGAGGCCGACGAGATCATCGCCTGGGTGACGGGGATCCTGGCCGATGAGCGCGGGATCGTGGCGACCTCGCCGGCACTTCAAGCGGCCTTGTGCGAGGTCGACGGGATCAAGTGGGCGCACGTGTTCTACGAATCCGGGATGGCGATCAACGTCCTCTACGGCATCGAAGCGGGCGGGAAGCGTGCCGTGGGCTTCAAGCTCTCCCAGGGGATGGAGGTTCCCCCGGAACTCTCCAGCTTCAAGTTCGCCCGGCAGCGCTCCAAGCTGGCCGGAGAGATCCGCGGCTCGTTCTTCGTGATCAAGGGCGAGCACTAAACCCACCGGAGTCGGCGCTTCGCGCGACTAACCCACCGAAGTCGACGCTTCGCGCGACTAGCGCACCCGGTCGACGCGACCTTCGTCCCAGACCGGGGCATCCGACTCATAGACCGAACCGTCGGCGCCGAAGACACAGAACCGGTCGAAGCCACGGGCGAACCACCGATCGTGGGTGACCGCGATGACAGTGCCTTCGAACGCTTCCAAACCCGACTCCAGAGCCTCCGCCGAGTCGACATCGAGGTTGTCGGTGGGCTCGTCGAGGAGCAGCAAGGTGGCGCCGGACAGTTCGAGGAGCAGGATCTGGAAGCGAGCCTGCTGACCACCGGAGAGCGATTCGAAGACCTGCTCGGCGGCATGAGCCAACTCGTAACGGTCGAGCACCCGACTTGCCTGCTCGCGACCCATCCCATCTCGATGGGAGTCGCCGCGATGAAGGATCTCCAGCAAGGTGCGGCCGGCGAGCTCCGGATGGGCATGGGTCTGGACGAACCACCCGGGTCGCACCCGAGCACCGAGCTTGACCTTTCCACGGTGACGCACCGGCGCGATCTCCACCTCCCCCACCGGCTGATGCTCGATGTCGGGGTCGGTCCCGCCGGCGGCGAGCAGCCGGAGGAAGTGGGACTTGCCGGAGCCGTTGGAGCCAAGCACGGCCAGGCGCTCGCCGTACCAGACCTCGAGGTCGAAGGGCTTCATCAGACCGGTCAGCTCCAGGCCGGTGCACACCACCGCGCGCTTGCCGGTGCGGCCGCCCTTGAGCCGCATCGACACCTTCTGCTCGCGCGGCTGTTCGGTCGGCGGGCCGGCCTCCTCGAACTTGCGGAGCCGAGTCTGGGCCGCTTGGTAACGACTGGCCATGCCGTCGTTGTAGGCCGCCTTCTGCTTGTACATCAGCATCAGCGCCCGCAGCTTGGCGTGCTCCTCGTCCCAGCGCTTGCGCAACTCCTCGAAGCGGGCGAAGCGGTCGCTGCGCGCCTGGTGGTACGACGCGAAGCCGCCCGGGTGGGTCCAGACCCGATTGCCCGCGGCACCCAGCTCGACAGTCACGATCCGGTTGGCGGTGTTGTTGAGGAGCTCGCGATCGTGGCTGATCACCAGGATGGTCTTCGCCGATTCGCGGATCCGCTCCTCCAGCCAGATCTTGCCCGGCACGTCGAGGAAGTTGTCCGGCTCGTCGAGCAGCAGCACCTCGTCGGGGCCGCGGAGGAGGTACTCCAGCACCAGCCGCTTCTGCTCGCCACCGGACAAGGTGGCCAGGTCGCGATACTTGGCCCGGTCGTAGGGCAGCGCGAGCGCGGCCATGGTGCAGACGTCCCAGGTGACCTCGAGGTCGTAGCCACCGGCGTCGGCGTACTCGGCCAGCGCCTCGGCGTACTTCATCTGGGTGCGCTCGTCGTCGGTCTCCATCAGCGCCAGCTCGCAGGCCTCAACCGCCGCCGCCGCGTGCTGCACACGTTCGGGTGCCACCGAGAGCAACAGTTCGGCCAGGCTGGTCGACCCGCGGCCGACGAACTGGCGCATGACCCCGAGGCCTCCGCTGCGGGTGACCACTCCGGCGTGCGGGGTCAGCTCGCCGGTGATGATCCGGAAGAGAGTCGTCTTGCCTGCCCCATTGGCGCCGACCAGGGCGACCTTGGCGCCATCACCGACCCGGAAGGAGGCATCGTCGAGGAGGACGCGCCCGTCAGGCAGTTCGTACCGGACGCCGGCGACCTCGATGTGACCCACAAGCGACCATTCTCCCCAAGGCGAGCCGGGCCCCGCACCCGGATATCCCCTGGAGCTCGCCATAACTCCACCACAACGAGCCCTTTTGGCCACTCAACGCCGCAAACCGCGCCGTTGTGGTGAGGTTATTGCGCAAAGCTCGCTCAGCACGCCTCGGACGTAGGGCTGCTGCACGATCACGTGTTCCCAGGTGAAGCGAAGGACGCGCCATCCATGCATCACAAGCGCGTTGTAGCGGGCACAGTCGCGAGCGTGGTCCTCTCGACTGGCATGGAAAGTGAAGCTGTCGGCCTCGAACACCACTCGGCGGTCGTGCTCGACCAGATCAGGATGAATCACGAAGCCGTCGATGTCGATCGCCCCTTGCGGCTCGATTCCTTGCCACCCGGCCTCAATGGCCAACGCCCGGAGCACCGACTCGAAGGGGTTCTGGGCGCGGCCGTCGGCGGCTTTGAGGACCGCCCGGACGGCCCGCGCCCCCGGCCCACCGATCGAAGCTGCCGTTGCCGCTAGTTGCTCCGCGGTCACGTCCGACCGCCTCAGCGCGCTGTCGGCCACGGTCAGCGCCTTATCGAAGGGCAGCACCCGGGCACAGTCGATCAAGGTTCTCAGCGGCCCGGTGACCCCCGCCTCTTGGGCCGGCAGATCGGCAACCCGGATGTGGGCGCGCGCTGCCTGTCGGGGACGACCGCGCGGAATCGTGATCCAGGGTCGATCCGGCTCGGTCTTGAGCGGCCACCCGTGAAGCTGCGCGGCGCTGAGGTGCGAGATCGTTCCGCCCAACTGCAAGGCCAGTAGACGCGGCCCTGCGACGGCTTCGGCGACGACGTAGCGATCCCGGGCCACCCGGGTCAGGACTCCACGTGCGACGGCCGAGCGCAGTTGATAGGGCGTGATCGCGGCGCGGAGTTCAGCGGAGGTCGCGACGCCACCTAGGCCGGTGACCGCGTCGCGCGCCGCATCTGTCGAGGGCATCGCCTCAGCGTGGCCGACTTCGCCGGGCGGCTGCCGACCTCCTCCACAGGCTCATGTCACCGTATCCGCGCAATGGCGGACCAGGACCGTGCCGCTACTCGCCGAAACCGCACTACGCACACCACAACAGCCCGGATATGCGCCGAACTGCCCCAAAACGGGCCGTTGTGGTGTGCCTAGTGCGAAATGTCGGGCTGGAGCGGTTGGCGCCCGGGCCGAGGGGTGCGGTGCCTGAAACCACAAGCCATCGGCGGCTCATTGAGTGCACACAGCAAACTCACAAGGACGGCCAGCACCGTGGAGCCATGAACGAAACCCGGAACCGCATCGCCCGCCGCACTCGAGCCACCCAGAGCATCGTGGTCGCCGGCGCAGTGCTCGCCTCCGCCGGAATCGCCGGTGGACTCATCGGTCAGGCTGTGGTGAGCGGCACGGCCGCCGGGACGCAGTCCTCGACCACGGACAACCAGTCCTTCAACGGTTCGGTCACCTCGCAGAGTTCGGGCGGCCAGACCAGCCAGGCCACCACGCAGGGCTCCTGATGCCCACCGACACGGCGGGGCCGCTCCACTCCCAGGACTGGGAATTGTGGAGCACGTCGGCTCGCCTGGTGGTGACCAGCCCCGGTGCTGCGGAGCGGGCTCGAGCCATCGTCGATGAGACCCTCGCGCAGGTCGAGGTGGTGGCGAGCCGCTTTCGTTCCGACAGCGAGGTGATGCAGCTCGCCGACAGTTCGGTGACGTCAGTCGAGGTCTCGCCGCTTCTGGCCAGCCTGCTGGGTCAAGCCTTGTACGCCGCGGAGTGGACCCAGGGAGCTGTCGATCCGACCGTCGGAAACTCGTTGGCCGACCTGGGCTATGACCGCGACCTGGCCGCGGTCCACCTGGCCGAACTCGATCTGTCGGGGCCCCGCCCGGTGGCCCGCATCCGGCGTACGCCGGGATGGCGATCGCTGACGTTGACCGGGACTCGGCTCAACCTCCCCGCCGGACTGATCATCGACCTGGGTGCCACCGCCAAGGCGGCGGCCGCAGACTTGTGCGCCGCTCGGGTTGCCGATCGACTCGGCTGTGGCGTGCTGATCTCACTCGGTGGGGACATCGCCACAGCCGGCCCCGGACCCGAGGCCGGCTGGAACATCGAGGTCCAAGACACTCCCGAGGATCCACGCACCCAGCTCACCCTTCCCTCCGGCGCTGCGGTTGCGACCTCCAGCACCGTACGCCGCACCTGGCGCCGCGGGGAGCAAGCGGCCCATCACATCCTCGATCCCGCCACCGCTCGGTCGGCCCAGAGCCCGTGGCGCTCGGTGACAGTGGTGGCCCACTCATGCGTCATTGCCAATGGCGCCAGCACTGCCACCATCGCCAAGGGCGCTCGCGGCGCCGACTGGCTTGCTACCCACGACCTGCCGGCTCGACTGGTCGACCAAGACCTCCAGGTGCACCACCTGGGCGGCTGGCAAGAGGAGAACGCCGCATGACCACCGCCGCACTCGATACCGCTCTGTGGGCCCTCGGCCGGGGCACGGGCGTAGTCGCCCTGCTGATGTTCACCGTTTCCCTGGTGCTCGGCGTGTTTACCCGTTCGGGGCGCCCGCTCCCCGGGCTCGGCAGGTTCGCAGCCAGCGACCTCCACCGCACCGCCGCCCTGACCGGCACACTGCTGGTTGGGGTTCACGTGATGAGCCTCTTCTTCGACTCCTACGCCCAACTGAGGCTGGTCGACCTGGTGATTCCCTTCCTCGGCGCCGCCAAGCCGCTCTGGCTGGGCTTGGGCACTCTCGCGGTCGACCTGTTGGCAGTGATCACGGTCGTGAGCCTGCTGCGTCATCGGGTTGGTCCTCGCGTCTTCAAAGCCGTCCACTTCGGCACCTACCTGTTGTGGCCGATCGCCCTGGTCCACGCCATCGGAACCGGCACCGATGCCTTGACGCCCTGGCTGCTCGGCCTCGCTGCGGCGTGCACTGCCGCGGTGGTCGGTGCCGTTGGCTGGCGACTGACCCCCAGCTTCATTGAGCGCGGCTGGAGCCGCTCCTCGCGCGTCCTTCCCCACCAGAGGAGCAACTGATGGCCACCGCCACACCCAGTCGAATCCAACGTCTTCTCGAACCAGGAGACCACGGTCCGCTGCCGCTTCTGGATGCCACAGGCTTGGTCGACGTCGCCGAAGCCGCCGGCCTCACCGGCCGCGGAGGTGCGGGCTTCCCGTCCGCGATCAAGCTGCGTGGAGTGATGAACGGCGGTCGTCGCCCGGCCGTGGTCGGCAATGCGATGGAGGGCGAGCCGCTCTCACACAAGGACGCGGTGCTTCTCACGCGCAATCCCGGCCTGGTGATCGACGGATTGGAACTGGTCTCCCGCGCCTTGCGAGCCGGCCGCGTCGTGCTGGCGGTCGGCCCCGAGATCGACCCTGGCCCGGCACTAGCCGAGGTACGCCGCCGGGGTTCGGCGGTCGAGGTGCGTCAGCTCAGCGGCGGCTTCGTCGCCGGCCAGGAGACAGCGCTCCTCAACCAACTAGAGGGACGACCCGCGGTGCCTCGGGATCCGCTGATCCGGATCACCGAGCAGGGCCTGGACGGGCGGCCGACCCTCGTGCAGAACGCCGAGACGCTGGCCCACCTGGCGCTCGCCGCCCGCCACGGAGCCGCGTGGTTCCGGGCCGCCGGACTCCCTGACGACCCGGGAACATCGCTGTTCACGATCACCGGAGCGGTCGCTTCGCCCGGTGTCGTCGAGGCCGAGCGCGGCACCTCCCTCAGGGCGGTCCTCGCGCCGTCGGGACCGAGCGAGAACGCGATCGCGGTGCTCGTCGGCGGCTACCACGGCGCCTGGGTGCCGGTGGATGGGTTGGATGTGTCGCTGACCCGAGCGGCGTTGGCGCCGTACGGCGCGACGGTGGGTGCCGGCGTACTCCATGTGCTGGATGCGTCGACTTGTCCGCTGGAAGCCTCGGCGCGGATCGCGGGCTACCTCGCCGGCGAATCCGCCGGGCAGTGCGGCCCTTGCATCAACGGCCTGCCCCGGATCGCCGACTCTCTCGCCCGGCTGGCCCGGATGGAACGCGACCCACGCCTGCCTGTTGAGATCGACCGCTTGCAGCGGCTGGTCACCGGCCGCGGCGCGTGTGCGCATCCCGATGGCACCGCCCGGATGGTGGGGTCGACGTTGCGGAGCTTCGCTCCCCACGTCGAGGCGCATCTGGCGGGCTGGTGTCCCAGCGCACGACCGAGCGCGCGGGAGAACGCGTCGTGAAGCGGCTACATGTGGACTGGACTCGCTGCGACGGGCACGGGGCGTGCGCCGAACTGCTTCCCGAATTGCTCCGCCACGACGACTGGGGCTTCCCGGTCTCGGTTTCGGGTGAGCGCGACCCCGAGGTGCCCAGCGCGCTGGAGTCCCATGCCCGTCATGCGGTCACGTCGTGCCCGTTGATGGCGCTGCGGCTCTACGACGCACCCGCTCCGGCTGGGAAGCGAGCCGCACCGACGCGGACCAGCCGCGCGGCGCGCTGAGTCAGTCCTCGGTCTGCTTGGCCCAGAGGTTGACCCCGGAGTCGACGGCGAACTTGTCGATCTCGCCAAGCTCGGCGTCGGTCAGCGCCGGGAACGCGAGCGCGTCCAGGTTGGTGTCCAGCTGCGCCACCGAGGAGGCGCCGATCACCAGCGAGGTCATCCGCGGGTCGCGCAGCGCCCACTGGAGCGCGAGCTGAGCGAGCTTCTGGCCCCGCCGAGCGGCGATCTCGTTGAGCGCGCGGATCCGGTCCAGCACGTCGTCGGTCAGACCGGCCAGGCTGGAGTTCTCCCGGGCCGCGCGCGAGTCGGCCGGCACACCGTCGAGGTAGCGGTCGGTCAGCAACCCCTGCGCCAGTGCGGTGAACCCGATGCAGCCCATCCCGTGCCGCTCGAGTTCGTCGAGCAAGCCGCCCTCGATCCAGCGATTGAGCATGGAGTACGACGGCTGGTGGATCAGCAACGGGGTGCCCAACGAACGGGCGATCTCGGCGGCTTCCTGCGTCTTCGCCGCAGAGTACGACGAGATCCCGACGTACAACGCGCGGCCGGAGCGGACCGCCGTGTCGAGGGCCATCATCGTCTCTTCGATCGGGGTCTCCGGATCGAAGCGGTGGCTGTAGAAGATGTCGACGTAGTCCAGGCCCATCCGGGCCAGCGACTGGTCGAGCGAGGCGAGCACGTACTTCCGTGAGCCGCCACCCTGGCCGTAGGGCCCCGGCCACATGTCCCACCCGGCCTTGGTGGAGATGATCAATTCGTCGCGATAGGGGGCGAAGTCGTCGCGCAGGTAGCGGCCGAAGTTCTCCTCGGCGCGGCCGTAGGGCGGACCGTAGTTGTTGGCCAGATCGAAGTGGGTGACGCCGCGGTCGAAGGCGCGACGCAGAATCGCCCGCTGGGTCTCCTCGGGCCGGTCGGTGCCGAAGTTCTGCCACAAGCCGAGCGAGAGCACGGGCAGCTTCAGCCCGCTCCTCCCGGTGTGCCGGTACTCCATCGACTCATAACGATCCTCGGCTGCCACATAGGTCATGGGCTCATCCTGCCCGACCTTCCCCGCCCCAACCCGGATAGTCCAGCGCGATCTGGTCGCCGTTTGGGCGGTAGAGCGACCGGAACACGCTGGACTATCCGGGTCGCGGCCTAGTGTGGGGCTCGTGCAGTTGCGGCGAGTGGATCCAGGGGCGCCCAAGTCCGTCGTGCGCCGGGGGCTGGAGGCCTTCGGGCGCTCGCGGGTGGGCCGGTGGTACGGCATCCGCATCGCCGCGCCGATGGACGCCAGACTGCTGAAGGCAACCGGCGGACGGGTGCGCCTAGTGGCATCGTTGCCCACTGCGCTACTCCAGACCACAGGCGCGAAGTCCGGGCAGCTGCGCGAGACTCCCGTGGTCTACTTCCACCCCGAACCGACCAGCTCCGATGTGGTGCTGATCGCCTCCAGCTTCGGTCGTGACAAGCATCCGGCCTGGTTCCACAACCTGACCGCCCATCCGGAGTGCCTGCTCAACGGGCAGGCATTCACGGCCATCGAGGTCAGCGACCCAGGCGAGCGTGACCGCCTCTATGGCTTGGCCACCCAGGTGTATGCGGGGTACGCCGACTACGAGGTCCACGCGGCCGCCGCCGGCCGGACCATCCCCGTGTTGCGGCTCAGACCGGCTCACTGATCCGTCCTGAGACCCGTCCGATCAGACCCAGATTGCGGCGTCGTACCCGTCGGAGAAGCGCTCGGGTGGATCGGGCAGCGAGCGCGCTTCGCCAGCCACGAACCTCCGGGCAACCCACGCCACCGCGCAAGCGTCCACGAGGTCGTCGAGGGTGGCTCCACGAGGAGCTTTCTCGGGCGCGTCGATCCCCACGCCGGCGAGCAGCTCCCGCCGGACCGCGATGCCCTCCCCCTTGTGTTTGGTGGGGACAGGCCCGCCGGCCATGGTCGCGAACGCCAGCTCCGGGTGGGCCTCCAGCACCACCGCGTGCCTGGCGACGGTCCGCCGCCACGCGTCGACCTCGAGGATCTTGGGGGCGAGTGAGAAGGCTTGGATCCCCACCCCGCGACCGGTGAGCGCCCGGTTGATCCGATCGGCTTCGATGCGGTCAGGGGCGCAATAGGCGGCGCGGCTCAGGACCGGGAAGACCGTGGATCCGCGACCGGGCAGCAGCGCCCGCGCCAAGCCTTCGGCTTGCCGGATCGAGAACTCCGGAAGCCCCATCGGCATGTCGACGGCGATGGTCGCCACCGCCTCGCCCCCGGCAGCGGACTCCGCCCAGGCCATCAGATCGTGGAGCGTGGAACGGACGCCGACCGCGGGCTGCAGCTCTCCCGGCAGCAGCAGCGCACCGATCCATCCCGCCCGGCATCCGTCCGCGCCGAGGACAGGGCGCGCCGGGGCGGTCCGGCCGCGACGAGCCGGCCGAGCAGCTGGTCTTCCTTTGGACTCAGGCACGCCGCGATTCAAGCACGCGGAAGCCCTTCGAACTGCCGATTCGCGCCGTGGGATAGCCCTGTTCGCCGAGCCAACGTTGCAGCGAATCTCCCCCGAGGTTCTTGCCCACGACCATCACGGCCCGCCCCTGGGGGGCCAGCCTGGCGAACCACTCCAGCAGCAGGGCATGCAGCGCCGGCTTGCCGATCCGGATCGGCGGATTGGACCAGATCTCGTCGAATGCACCGTCCGGAGCGCGGTCGGGAGTGGTCGCACGGAAGGCACCGGAGAGGCCGAGCGAGCGCGCGTTCTCGTTGGCCAGGAGCACCGCCCGTTCATTGACGTCGACCGCCACCACCTCGCCGGTGACCGCGCCAGCCGCCCAAGCGGATGCGATGGCGAGCCCGATCACGCCGTACCCGCAGCCAAGATCCAGTACCCGCCCACCAGCGGGCGGCATCGTCTCCTTGAACAGCACCGACGTCCCGATGTCGAGTCGACCGTGCGCGAAGACGCCCGACCCGGTGGTGAAGCGCAGGTCGCGACCCCACACCTGCGCCTCGACCTGCTGACGCTTGAACGGAGCCTTCGGGTCGGCGCTGAAGTAGTGGTCCTCGCTGGTCTCGCTCACGGCTCTCCTCGCTTGGCCCGCGCCCGCCCGACCCGAGCTGCCAACTCCTCGTCTGGGGGATAGTCCACCCGTTCCAAGGTCAGCCCACGTGCCGGCACGACCGGGACGTCCGACTGTCGTTCGGTCCGGGCCACCAAGCCGGCGAACCAGTCCGTCGTACGCCGTCCCTCGCCCACCTCGACAAGCGCGCCGACGATCGCGCGCACCATGTGGTGGCAGAAGGCATCCGCCGTCAGCGCGATCTCCACCGTGCCCTGGTCGGTGCGTGCAACGCCCACGCTCAGCACCGTACGGATCGTGGTGGCACCCTCGCGGCGCTTGCAGAAGGCGATGAAGTCGTGCTCCCCCACCAGCGCCGGCGCGGCGTGCGCCATGGCGGCCTCGTCCAGCGGCCGGGGCCACCACAGCACGTGGTTGCGGTGGAGCGGGTCGGCGGTCGCCGGCTGGTCGGCGATCCGAAAGACGTAGCTGCGCGAAAGGGCGGCGAACCGTGCGTCGAAGTCGGGGTGGGCGGCACCCACCCGGTGCACCCGGATGTCGGGCGGGAGCAAACCCCCGAGCCGCCTGGTCAGCGCATCGAGCGCCGAGAGCGAGGAGCGTCCGGCCAGTGTCGCGAGCCGATCCTCGGGCAGGTCGACGTGCACCACCTGGCCGCGAGCATGCACCCCGGTGTCGGTCCGACCGGCACACGTGACATCCACCGGCATCCGCAACAACGTACCCAGGGCCTGCTCCAGTTCACCCTGCACCGTGCGCAGATCCGGCTGTGCGGCCCAGCCGTGGAAGTCGCTGCCGTCGTAGGCGAGGTCGATCCGCACTCTCATCGCGGGAGGCGGCTCACAGTTCGTGCCGGTACGGCGGGTCGGCGCCCGGGCGGGACACCGTAACCGAGGCCACCCGGGCCGCATAGGCGAGCACCGCATTCCAGTCCTCGGCCGCCAACTCGGGCAGGCGACCGCCCAGCACCCCGCGATCCCAGAGCGCGTCGACCGTGGCAGCCCCGAAGGTGTCGCCAGCGCCGATCGTGTCGGCCACCTCGACGACCACCGAAGCCACGCCGCCCTCGTCAGTGGCGGTGAACCAGCGGGCACCTTCGCCGCCAGCGGTCACCACCACAACAGCCGGCCCGAGGCTGAGCAGGTGGCGGGCGGCAGCGGCGTTGTCCCGGTCGGGATACAGGGCATCCAGGTCTTCATCGGAGCACTTCACCAGATCGCACAGCGCCGCCATCCGCTCCACCGCGGCGACCACCTCGGGGCCGGTGCCGGTGATGCTGGGTCGGGCGTTGACGTCGTAGCTCACCGTGGCACGGTCACGGAAACGCGCAATAACCTCGGCAACCTGTGAGGCGCCCGGCTCGACGACCGCGCCCAACGAGCTGGTGTGGATCACACACGGCTCGCCGGCATCTGTGACCTCATTGATCCGCCACTCGAGGTCGAAGACATAGGAGGCCGCGCCATCCTCTCCGATGGTCGCGACGGCGGAACTCGTGTGCTCGATCGAGGCCGGGTCGCTGGCGAAGCGGACCCCGTCTCGCTCCAGGTGCTTGCGGACGATTCCGCCGAAGTGATCGTCGGTGAACGCGGTCACGAAGTGCACCGGCCTCCCCAACCGCGAAAGCGCGACTGCCACGTTGGCGGTGCTGCCCCCGGCGTACTCGCCCACGGAACCGTCGCGCCGTCGTACGACATCGACCAGGGCTTCACCGATCACCAGCGCCGTGGGCTCACTCACGGGCGCCATCCTGCCAGAGCCGCGCGCCTCACCGACCCCCCGCCGACATCCGGGACTTGTCCGGGACTACCCGACAAATGCCACGGAGCCCGCCACCAGTTGGTGACGGGCCCCGGGCAGAGCAAGCGGCAGTACGCCGCAGGCTCACTCGCTCTTCTCGGACTCCTCGGCCGCAGCCTCGGTCTCCTCCACGACCTCGGTGGCCTCGGCCTCGACGGCTTCGGTCTCCTCAGCCACGGGCTCCTCGACCACCGGGGCGGCCTTGGCGGGAGCTTCCTTCTTGGCACGCGAAGGCTTCGGGTTGTAAGGCTCGGTCACCAGTTCGATGACCGCCATGGGGGCGTTGTCGCCCTTGCGCGGACCGATCTTGGTGATCCGGGTGTAGCCACCCGGACGATCCTTGAAGCTCGGCGCGATCGCGGTGAACAAAAGGTGCGTCACCGTGTTGTCGTGCCGGGTCACACCGACGTTCTTCTTGTAGATCACGGCTTCGACCTGACGACGGTTGTGCAGGTCGCCCTTCTTGGCCTTGGTGATCAGCTTCTCGGCGTAGGGACGCAGCAACCGGGCCTTGGCCTCGGTCGTGGTGATCCGGCCGTGCTCGAACAGTGCGGTCGCCAGGCTGCGCAGGATCAGGCGCTGGTGCGCCGGGCTGCCGCCGAGACGGGCACCCTTCTTGGGAGTGGGCATCTGCTTCTCTCTCTTTCCTCCCCGGCCGTATCAGGTACCGGGGTAGTTGGCCGGCGCCAGTTGGCGCCGGTCAGTGTGTGACGACCAGTGGCCGCAGGGGCTTAGTACTGCTCGTCCTCGACGAAGGTGTCGTCATCGTCGTCGTAGGCCGCGAGGGCAGCGCGCGGGTCGAAGCCGGGTGCGCTGTCCTTGAGGGACAGGCCCATCTCGACCAGCTTGGCCTTGACCTCGTCGATCGACTTGGCACCGAAGTTGCGGATGTCCAGCAGGTCCTGCTCGGAGCGTGCGATGAGCTCACCCACGGTGTGGATGCCCTCACGCTTGAGGCAGTTGTAGGACCGCACGGTCAGCTGCAGATCCTCGACCGGGAGGGCGAGGTCGGCGGCCAGTTGCTCGTCGACCGGCGACGGACCGATGTCGATGCCCTCGGCTTCGACGTTCAGCTCGCGCGCCAGCCCGAAGAGCTCGACCAGGGTCTTGCCGGCCGAAGCGATGGCGTCACGGGGACGCATCGACGGCTTGGTCTCGACGTCGATCACGAGCCGATCGAAGTCGGTGCGCTGCTCGACACGGGTGGCCTCGACCTTGTAGGTGACCTTCAGCACGGGGCTGTAGATCGAGTCGACGGGCATCCGGCCGATCTCGTTGTCGGCACCCTTGTTCTGCACCGAGGAGACGTAGCCACGGCCACGCTCCACGACGAGTTCCATCTCCAGCTTGCCCTTGTCGGACAGCGTGGCGATCTTCAGATCCGGGTTGTGGACCTCGACCCCGGCGGGCGGGGCGATGTCGGCGGCGGTGACGTCACCGGCACCGGACTTGCGCAGGTACATCGTGACCGGCTCGTCGTGCTCTGAGGAGACCACCAGACCCTTGAGGTTCAAGATGATCTCGGTGACGTCCTCCTTCACCCCATCGATGGTGGAGAACTCATGCAGCACGTTGTCGATCTTGATGCTCGTGACAGCAGCACCCGGGATCGAGGAGAGCAGGGTACGACGCAGCGAATTGCCGAGCGTGTAGCCGAAGCCAGGCTCGAGGGGCTCGATGACGAAGCGCGAGCGGAACTCGTCGACGACGTCTTCCGACAAGGTCGGTCGCTGGGCGATAAGCACTGGTTATTTCCTTTCCGAACCCACCCGCTATTTGACGGGTTCGAACTGTGTATGACGAAGGACGAACGACAGGTGAAAC
The DNA here is from genome assembly GCA_037046605.1 of Nocardioides sp. Lineage (GTDB taxonomy): Bacteria > Actinomycetota > Actinomycetes > Propionibacteriales > Nocardioidaceae > Nocardioides. Next base: position 19,321 of record JBAOHF010000023.1, on the reverse strand, counting down.
AGAAGCCCGGAGGCAACCCCCACGCCGGCCGACCGACCGGGTGAGGGTGCACGGGGGCAAAGCCCCCGTGCGCCTATTTCTTGGAGTAGTACTCGACGATCAGCTGCTCTTGGATCGGCATGTCGATCTGCTCGCGGGTCGGCAACTGGTGCACCAGGATGCGCATCCGCTGCGGCAGAACCTCCAGCCAAGCCGGCACGATCCGCTCGCCGTGGGTCTCGCGAGCCACGATGAACGGGGTCATCTCCAACGACTTCTCGCGCACGTCGATGATGTCGTACTGGGTGACCTGGAAGGACGGGATGTTGACCTTCTTGCCGTTCACCTTGAAATGGTTGTGGCTGACCAACTGACGGGCGTGACGCCGGGTGCGGGCGAAGCCGGCCCGGTAGATCACGTTGTCGAGACGGCATTCCAGCAACTGCAGCAGGTTTTCGCCGGTCTTGCCGGTGCGACGCGACGCCTCGGCGTAGTAACGGTGGAACTGCTTCTCCAGCACGCCGTAGGTGAACCGAGCCTTCTGCTTCTCACGAAGCTGCAGGAGGTACTCGCTCTCCTTGATGCGACCGCGGCCGTGCTGGCCGGGCGGGTAAGGGCGACGCTCGAAAGCCATATCGCCGCCAACGAGGTCGACGCCGAGACGACGCGACTTCTTGGTCATGGGTCCGGTGTAACGGGCCATTTCTGCTAGTTCTCCTTCAAGTCCTGGCTCAGACGCGGCGGCGCTTGGGCGGGCGGCAACCGTTGTGGGGCTGCGGGGTGACGTCCTGGATGGTGCCGACCTCAAGGCCGATCGCACCCAGGGAGCGGATCGCGGTCTCGCGGCCCGAACCCGGGCCCTTCACGAAAACGTCGATCTTCTTCATCCCGTGCTCCATCGCGCGGCGTCCGGCAGCCTCGGCGGCCATCTGCGCGGCGTACGGCGTGGACTTGCGGGAGCCCTTGAAGCCGACGGTGCCGGCGGACGCCCACGAGATCACCGCACCGGTCGGGTCGGTGATCGTGACGATCGTGTTGTTGAACGTGCTCTTGATGTGGGCTTCGCCCTGAGCAATGTTCTTCTTCTCCTTGCGGCGGAGCTTGCTCTTCGCCGCAGCCTGACGGCTCTTGGGAGGCATGCGTTATCTCCTAAAGATCTGGTCGAGTAGCCGAAGCAAGCCCTTAACGGGCCTTCTTCTTTCCGGCAACGGTGCGCTTGGGGCCCTTGCGGGTCCGAGCGTTGGTCTTGGTGCGCTGCCCGCGGACCGGAAGGCCCATGCGGTGACGGCGACCCTGGTAGGAGCCGATCTCGATCTTGCGGCGGATGTCTGCCTGAACCTCGCGGCGCAGGTCACCCTCGATCTTGAAATTGGCTTCGATTTCGTCGCGGAGCTTGACCAGCTCTTCATCGCCGAGCTGATGCACGCGCAGGTCCGGGCTGACCCCGGTTGCCTCGAGCAACTGCTTGGCGCGGGTACGGCCGATGCCGTAGATGTAAGTGAGTGCGATCTCGATGCGCTTTTCGCGCGGGAGATCCACTCCGACGAGGCGTGCCATGTGGTGGCTTTCCCTTCGGGTAGTACGCGGTGGTGTCGGTCGTGGCGCGTCTGGTCCGCCTCGGACCAGCCCCGGCCGTCCGCTCCGGGGGTGATTCACCGGGAAGTCCCGGCTAAGCGCTCACGTTGTGAGTTATTCAGTTGTGGGTGGTGCTGGCTCTGTCGTGACGCGGTTCGCTTGCGCAATCCTCGGTTACGACTCGGCTGTACTTATTTCGTCATGGCCTGCGGGGCTCGTCCTTCAGCACACCTTGCTTCGCTGCGGCGTACTTCCGGACTCACTCCTCGGCCTTGACGTCAGCCCTGACGTTGCTTGTGACGCGGGTTCTCGCAGATCACCATGACGCGGCCGTGGCGACGGATCACCTTGCACTTGTCACAGATCGGCTTGACACTCGGGTTGACCTTCATCAGGAGGTCCTTTCTTGTGCGGCTTTCGCTGGTTACTTGTAGCGGTAGACGATGCGTCCACGAGACAGGTCGTACGGCGAGAGCTCCACGACGACCCGGTCCTCAGGGAGGATCCGGATGTAGTGCTGTCGCATCTTGCCGCTGATGTGCGCGAGAACCTTGTGTCCGTTGGTGAGCTCCACGCGGAAGAACGCGTTCGGCAGAGCTTCCACGACCGTGCCCTCGAGCTCGATCACGCCTTCTTTCTTCGGCATAAACCCCATCTACTTCGTTGCATTGACTACCGTTCGGTCCGGGAACCGCCCCTCCCCGGTGGGAGAGTGGACCTCGTGTGACCGTCCGGGACACCACTCCCCAAGGCACACCACGTCTCCTGCTCAGAAGAGCAGTCGCGTGGTAGGTGACTTAGGCAGCCGCTTGGCGCCAAGACGAGCCCACGTTGGACCGACACGCCAGTTTATGTGAATCGCGCTGTGATCCCTAATCCGTCAAGCACGGCACTGAGGCTTCTGGAGCAGACTCAGGCATGACGGACGTCATCGAGTGGAAGGACGATCACGGGCGCATGAAGCGTACCTCGTGGAGCCGGGGCACAATGACCCGGTGACTCAGCGCATCGACGGGATCAAGAAGCTGCTTGCCTCACCGCAGGCGATGCGCGTCGGGATGAACCTCTGGCCGCCGTTCCTGGGCGCCGGGATCCGCATCGAGGAGTTCGCCGAGGACTGGAGTCGGGTCCGGGTCCGCCTGACGAAGTCGCGTCTCACCAGCAACTACTTCGGCACGGCGTACGGCGGCTCGCTCTTCTCGATGACCGATCCGTTCTTTGCGATCCTCACCCTCCGGCGGCTCGGTCCGGGCTACGTCGTGTGGGATCAAGCCGGCGAGATCGAGTTCCTGGCCCCTGGGCGCACCACGGTCCGGACGACCATCGAGATCCCCGACGAGTTCATCGCCGAGTTGAAAGAGGCCGCGGCCAGCGGTGAGAAGGTGCTCCGCTGGCTGGAGTGCGATCTCACCGACACTTCCGGCACGGTCATCGCGCGCGTGCGCAAACAGCTTTATGTACGCCGCAAGCGCTAGCCACTGGCATCGGCGCGCCCTCCGCGCGGTCGCCATCGCCCTGCTCTGCGCGGCGCTGATGGCGAGCTGCGCCGCGGCTCCACCGGCTCGGCCAGCCGATGCGTCGAAGTCCGCAGGAGCCACGCGCCGGCCCACTGCCCATTCATCCCCGAGGCCGGTTAACTCGGGAGCCCCGACACCAGACTCGGCGAGGGGATCACGGCTCCTCCGCCTGCTCGCTCGGGTGCCGACGACAGCAGGGACGCCGTACCAGCCCGGCTACGACCGATCCTGCTCCCCCGGCCATGCCTGCGCCTTCGGAGTCGAGTGGACCGACGACCATCCGGGGCCTTTCGGACACAACGGCTGCGACACCCGACAAGACGTGTTGCTTCAGCAGATGCACGACATCGAGATGCGGTGGGGTTCGGAGTGCCGCATCTACGAAGCCGCCCTCGCCGATCCCTACACCGGCGAGCAGTTGACCTGGCGCGACGACGGCTACTGGATCCAGATCGACCACGTCTACCCGCTTGCCGAGGCCTGGCACGCCGGGGCGTGGCGCTGGCCGCAGTCCCGCCGGTTGCGCTTCGCCAACGACGTACGCCGCAATCTCCTCGCCGTCACCTCTCGCGCCAACTACGAGAAGGGCTCCGCCACCCCCTCGGAGTGGCTGCCCCCCAACCGCGGTTTCCAGTGCCGCTATGTCACGAAGTACCTCCGCGTCGCGCTCGCCTATGACCTCACCATCACCGACGCCGACGCCGCCGCCATCGCGGAGATTGTGCGGCTATGTTGAGGCGATGAACTCTTGGGCGGCACTGGTTGTTGCCGCCCGTAGTGAGTGGTTCGGCGGCGATTCCGCGAATGCCGCGGTTGTGCGGGCTTACCAAAGCATCGAGCTGCACTCACAACGCTCGACGACGCACGGCGCCCAGGTGAGAGCCATCGCCCTGAAATCGCTTGGGCTCACGATGCCTGGGGAGCAACTGGAGGTTGGGATCGACCTGGGGCGAGTCTCGAACACCCCACCTCCTCGCGGGTCGCTTCTCATCCGTCTCCGCTGGGGAACCACGGAAGCGGATGTGATCTCCCGCCTGCGAGAGATAGCTGCCGCCGGCTCACCGGCTGGGATGGACGTTGAGGCCCTTGCGGACGACGGTTCCGGACTGGGCGGCTCCAACTAAGCGGGACCTACAACGGCCACGACGTGGTCTGGTTCAACACCGGCAGCTGCTTCTCGGGCGGCGGCCCGATACGGCAAACCGTCGCCGGTGAGATCTTCGGCGATCTGTACGACGATCCCGACGCCTGTCCCCCGCCATAGCCGCAGCTTGCCGACATGAGCTCGTCCGGCATGATGCAGCCGTGAGCATGCAACCCGGCCAGGTCCGTTGTTTCGCTTCCGACAACTACTCCGGGGTCCATCCCGAGGTGTTGACGGCGATCGCGGAGGCCAATCACGGCCATACGACCTCCTACGGCGCGGATCCGTGGACGGCGCGACTGCAAGAAGTGGTGCACCGGCACTTCGGACGGGCAGCACAAGCGTTCCCGGTGTTCAACGGCACCGGCGCCAACGTCACCGCGCTGCAGGCGGTGCTCCCACGCTGGGGCGCGGTGATCTGCGCCCAGGGAGCCCACATCAACACCGACGAGGGCGGCGCACCGGAGCGGGTCGCCGGGATCAAGCTCTACCCGGTCCCCTCCCCAGACGGAAAGCTCACCCCCGAGTCCATCGACCGTGAGATCTACCGCATGGGCGATGAGCACCGCGCCCAACCGATGGCGGTGTCGATCACCCAGTCCACCGAGGTGGGCACGGTCTACACGGCTGCCGAGATCGAGGCGATCTGCGCCCACGCACACGGCCTCGGAATGGTCGTCCACGTCGACGGCTCCCGGCTCGCAAACGCCGCAGCCACGCTGGGGCTCGGGCTCGGGGACTTCACCACCGCGGTCGGGGTGGACCTGATCTCGCTGGGGGCGACGAAGAACGGAGCCCTCGCCGCCGAAGCCATCATCACCACCTCCGAGCAAGCCACCGAGGCGCTGCGCTACGGACGCAAGTTCAACATGCAGCTGGCCAGCAAGATGCGCTTCATCTCCGCCCAGCTGATCGCGTTGTACGACGGTGACCTCTGGCTGCGCAACGCCGGCCAGGCCAACGCCATGGCCAGCCGCTTGAGGGCGGCCCTCGTTGGAGTCGACGGCATCACGTTCAATCAGCCCACCCAAGCCAACGGGCTCTTCGTCACCTTGCCTCCAGGTGTGGCCGACCGCGCGCGCGAGCATGCCTTCTTCTACGACTGGGACGAGTCGCGGGGCGAGGTCAGATGGATGTGTTCCTTCGACACCACTGAGGATGACGTGGACACTTTCGCCGCCGCGGTGCGGGCTGCCGCGCTCTAGCTAGCAGGCGGCAGCCGCACCGACCGCGAGGCGAGAATCAGCCGGCGTGCCAGGCGTAGATCGCCTGGTTGCCCGCCGGCAGCGGCTCCGGCGAGGTGACCAGGTTGGTGGACTGAGACAACAGCGTCACGACCGAACACCCGCGAGAGATCGACTCGGCGGCGGTGTTGTTGTTGGTGTTGGGTGCCAAACCGTCCACGCCGTTCGGGATGCGCAGGTAGTCACGCGTTCCCGGGTAGTACAGCGTGGCCTTGCTCCGCAGATTCTCCTTGAACGCAAGGCAGGCGCCGTCGGGGCTGATCAGTGCGCTGTGCACGAAGTCCTCGGCGATGCTGATCAAACGAGCGGCCCCAGTGTCGGTGCGAACCCGATAGAGATCCCGGTTGAGCGTGCTGGTGTCAGCGGTGACCAACGCTGCGTCGGTCAGCGCCACCAGCCAGCGGCCGTCGCTGCTCAGGTCCCAGTCGCCCCCTTCGACGGAGTATCCGACGCCGTTGCTGCGCTTGGTTACCAAGCTCACCTGTCCCGTTGCGGCGCTCCAGGCGTAGATCGACATCCCCGAGGTGGTCGCGCCCATTGCCTGGGCGTTGGCGGCGAAGAAGACCTGAGACCCGCCCTTGGTCACTCGGGCAGTCCCGAGCTGGCTGCGGCCGAAACCAGGTTGGGCGCCGGCGAGGTTCTTGCTCACCAGTGTTTTGGTGCCGGGCTGCAGATCGACGAGGTAGATGTCGGTCGCGCCGTTCGTGTCGTCGGCGACGAAAGCGACCGCACTTGCGATGACCACGAAGCGGCCGTCCGGAGAGAGGTCATAGCCAGTCGAGTAGCTCGCCGGCAGCGTGCCATTGGCAAGCGTGTCGACGTTCTTGACCACCCCGTTGGTGACATCCCATCGATAGACGTGACGCACGCCCGCCGGCGCCGGTGTTCCCGGCAGGTTCGTGGCCGAGGACAGCACCAACACGTAGCGGCCACTGGCGCTGATGGCGATCGGGTCGGCCTCGGCGTTGACCGGTTCCCCGCCAACGCCAAGTAGGGCCACGGTCGCGCCGGTCGCCAGGGTGCGCACGTGCAACTGTGGGGGGGTGTCCGGCTGCTCAGAACCAGCGAGGTAGGCGACCTTCGTCCCGTCGTCGGAGACATGGCTGTAGAGCGCATACGGCGCGAATTGGCCACCAGCGGTAAGGCTGACCGCCTCCACCCAAGCTCCCGCCGCGCCAGCCGGTGAGGCCAAGGCGAGAACGCCGATCAACGACACGATCAAGACATGACGCAGTAACTTCATGGAATCCCCCGATTCGCTTCGCCGCCCCCCGTGGCCAGCGTTATGGGCACCGTACCAAGGGAAAGTGAAAACGGGGCTGATCAGTCACCCGCAGGAGCATCCGGCACCTGATCAGGAAGGTTCAAAGCGAGCTCAGTCGTCGTCCCAGTCGCGGCGGGGACCGGTGTGGGCGTCGAGTTCGGCCGCAGACATCCTCCGCGAGGCCAGCAGCGAAAGAACCGCGGTCACGACAAGGGTGCCGACGATCACCGACAAGGAGACCCAGATAGGAATCTCCAGCCACGAAGCCTTGAGCGGCTTGCCGCCGTTGATGAACGGCAACTCGTTCTCGTGCAGGGCATGGAAGATGAGCTTCACCCCGATAAAGGCCAGCAGGAAAGCTAGCCCGTAGGAGAGATAGATCAGCCTTTCCAGCAGACCACCGATCAGGAAGTAGAGCTGCCGCAGCCCCATCAGCGCGAAGATGTTCGCGGTGAGAACCAGATAGGGCTCGCTTGTAAGCCCATAGATCGCGGGGATCGAGTCGAGGGCGAACAACAGGTCGGTGGTTCCGAGGGTGAGGATCACGATGAACATCGGCGTGATCAGGCGCTTCCCGCCCTGACGCAGAAGCAGCTTGTTTCCCTGCCATTCGCTGGTCGCTGGAAGTCGATGCTCGACCCAGGCGACCAAGCGGTTCTCTTCGTACTCGTCCTCGTCCTCGGCACCCTCTTTGGCCAGCTTGATCGCGGTGTAGATCAGGAACAGGCCGAAGAGGTAGAAGACCCAGCTGAACTGATTGATCGCGGCGGCGCCGACGGCGATGAAGATGCCGCGCATCACCAGCGCCATCACGATGCCGACCATCAACGCGTACTGCTGCAGGTGCCGGGGTACGGCGAACTTGCCCATGATGATCAAGAAGATGAACAGGTTGTCGACCGAGAGGGAGTACTCGGTCAGCCAGCCCGCGAAGAACTCGCCGGCGTACTCAGTGCCGACGACGGCCCAGACCCCGAATCCGAACAGAATCGCCAAGCCGACATAGACGGAGAGGTAGACGGTGCACTCGCGCATGCTCGGTTCGTGCGGGCGCCGTCCGACCACGAGCAGATCGAAGGCGAAGATCGCGACGGTGACCGCAGCGGTGACCCACCAAACCCACGGGGCAATGTCCACTACGTGACCCTACTCGCCGCCGAAAGGCACACCGAGTTCGGCCAGTTTGGCCTCTCCGCCATCGAGGGCGGTCAGCACCCAGGCGCCGCGCGGTGTCAGCGTAAAGGTGTGTTCGTAATGAGCCGACCAACTGCCGTCGGCAGTGATCACGGTCCAGTCGTCGTCAGCGATGACGGTCTCGTCGGTGCCCAGCGTGACCATCGGTTCCACAGCCAGCGCCAGCCCACGGACCAGCTTGGGCCCGCGGCCCGGACGGCCGACATTGGGGACGTTGGGCGGCTGATGCATAGCCGAGCCGATTCCATGCCCGACGTAGTCCTCCAAGATCCCGAAGTCGCCCTGGGATCGGACGTAGGTCTCGATCGCGTGGGAGATGTCGGTGACCTTGCCGCCCAGCCGCGCCGCGCCGATGCCGCGCCATAGCGACTCCTCGGTGACAGCCATCAGGTGGCGGACATCTTCGGGTACGGCGTCCAATCCACCGACCGCGACCGTGATCGCGGCGTCGCCGTGCCAGCCCGCCACGATCGCACCGCAGTCGATCGAGATGACATCCCCCTCGACGAGCACCTGCTCGCCGGGGATGCCGTGCACCACGGCCTCGTTGACCGACGCGCAGATGGTCGCGGGGAAGGGCGGGTGGCTGTAACCCAGGAACGACGGGATGCCGCCGCCCGAGCGGATGTTGTCCTCGGCGATGGCGTCGAGTTCACCGGTGGTGATTCCGGGACGCACCGCTTCGCGCAGCTTCTCCAACGTTTGGCCAACCAGAAGGCCGGCGCGACGCATCAGCGCGATCTGCTCCGGAGTCTTGATTTCCAGGCCTCGGTCGCGGAATCCCACGACTCGATCAGCTCTCGGTGACGGAGCCGAGCGCCGCGGCCACGCGCTCGGTGACCTCGGCCACCTCGCCCATGCCGTCGACCTCGACCAGGAGACCACGTTGGCGGTAGACGTCGATCAGCGGCGCGGTCTGCTCGGTGTAGACCTCTTGGCGACGCCGGATCACCTCTTCGGTGTCGTCGGCACGCCCCTCGATCTGGGCGCGAGCCAGGAGCCGCTGGACGAGTTCGTCCTCATTGGCAACCAGAGAGACGACCGCGTCGAGCCGATGTCCGGTCGCGTCAATCATCTCGTCGAGCTCGCGGACCTGGTCGAGCGTGCGCGGATACCCGTCGAGCAGGAAGCCCGGTTGGGCATCCTCCTGAGCGATCCGGTCGCGCACCATCGAGTTGGTCACCGAGTCGGGGACGTATTCGCCGGCGTCCATGTAGCGCTTGGCCTCCACCCCTAGCGGGGTCCCGGCCGAGACGTTGGCCCGGAAGATGTCGCCGGTGGAGATCGCGGGTACGCCGTAGCGGGCGGCCACGAACTTCGCCTGGGTGCCCTTGCCCGCTCCAGGCGGGCCCATGATCAGCAGTCGCATCAGCGCAAGAACCCTTCGTAGTTGCGCTGCTGCAGCTGCGACTCGATCTGCTTCACAGTGTCGAGCGCGACGCCGACCATGATCAGGATCGAAGTGCCACCGAACGGGAAGTTCTGATTGGCATCGATGAGCACGAAGGCCACCAGCGGCAACAACGCGATCAGACCCAGGTAGAGGGCACCCGGGAAGGTGATCCGAGACAGTACGTAGGCGAGGTAGTCCTGTGTGGGCTTGCCTGCCCGGATGCCCGGGATGAAGCCGCCGTACTGCTTCATGTTGTCCGCGACCTCTTCAGGGTTGAAGGTGATCGAGACGTAGAAGTAGGTGAAGAAGACGATCAATGCGAAGTAGGACAGCATGTAGACCGGGTGGTCGCCACGCACCAGGTTGTTGTTGATCCACAACAGCACCGGGTTGCTCGTGGTCGGGTTGAACTGGGCGATCATCGTCGGCAGGTAGAGCAGTGAGCTGGCGAAGATGACCGGGATGACACCGGCCTGGTTGACCTTCAGCGGGATGTAGGTCGACGAGCCGCCGAACATCTTGCGGCCCACCATCCGCCGGGCGTACTGCACGGGGATTCGGCGCTGAGCCTGCTCGATGAAGATGACTGCGGCGACGACCGCCAGGCCCACCACCATCACCACACCGAAGACCCACCAGCCCTTGGTCTGCTGCACCTGCCACATCGAGGACGGGAAGCCGGAGATGACCTGGGTGAAGATCAGCACGGACATGCCGTTGCCGATGCCTCGATCGGTGATCAGCTCACCGAGCCACATGATCACCGCGGTGCCCGCGGTCATAACGATCACCATCACCAAGAAGGTGCTGGTCTTGTTGTTGTACAGCAGCTCCTTGTCGCAGCCGCTGAGCAGCTGGCCCGAGCGTGCCAGGGCGACGATGCCGGTGGCCTGCAGCACCGCCAGCCCCAAGGTGAGGTAGCGGGTGTACTGGGTGATCTTGGTCTGTCCCGCCTGGCCTTCCTTCTTGAGCGCCTCAAGCCGCGGGATCACCACGACCAGCAACTGCAAGATGATGGACGCGGTGATGTAGGGCATGATGCCCAGCGCGAAGATCGTCAACTGCAGCAACGCGCCTCCGGAGAACAGGTTGACCAACCCGTAGATGCCGGAGTTGTCCAGGTCGTTCACGCAGGACTGGACGTTGCTGTAGTTGACGCCCGGAGTGGGGATCTGCGACCCGAAGCGGAAGATCGTGATGATGAACAACACGAACAGCAGCTTGCGTCGCAGATCCGGGGTCCGGAACGCGTTGGCGAAGGCGCCGAGCACGAGACCGCCTCTCAGAGAGCCGTAATGGAGCCGCCGGCCGCTTCGATCTTCTCTTTGGCACTTGCCGAGAAGGCGTTCGCGGTGACGTTGACGGCGACGCTGATGTCGCCGGTGCCCAGGACCTTGACCGGTTGATTCTTACGAACCGCACCCTTGGCGACCATGTCGTCGACACCGATGGTGCCACCCTCGGGGAAGAGCTCGGCGAGCTTGTCGAGGTTGACGACCTGGAAGGTCACCTTGAACCGGTTGCGGAAGCCCTTCAACTTGGGCAGCCGCATGTGAATGGGCATCTGACCACCCTCGAAGGCGGCCGGGACCTGGTAGCGGGCCTTGGTGCCCTTGGTGCCACGGCCCGCGGTCTTACCCTTCGAGCCCTCACCACGGCCGACACGCGTCTTGGCGGTCTTGGCGCCAGGGGCGGGTCGCAGGTGATGCAGCTTGACGGTCATTTCACTCCACCTCTTCCACCGTCACGAGGTGACGGACGGTGTGGACCATACCCCGGATCTCGGGGCGATCCTCCTTGACGACCACGTCACCGATCCGCTTGAGCCCGAGCGAGCGAATCGTCTCGCGCTGGTTGCTCTTGCAGCCGATGGTGGACTTGGTCTGCTGAACCTTGAGCCTGGCCATTACGCCGATACCTCCGCGACGGCAGCGGCAGCGGCCTTGCCGGCCTCCCGCGCCTTCAAGATGGCGGCCGGCGTGACGTCCTCGACGCGGCGGCCCCGACGAGCGGCAACCGCTTCGGGCTCCTCCAGCATCTTCAGTGCCTCGACGGTCGCGTGCACGATGTTGATCTGGTTGGACGAGCCGAGCGACTTGCTCAACACGTCATGAATGCCGGCGCACTCAAGCACCGCGCGCACCGGGCCACCGGCGATCACGCCGGTACCGGGCGCTGCCGGACGCAGGAGTACGACGCCGGCGGCCTTCTCGCCCTGAACCGGGTGCGGGATCGAGCCCTGGACCCGGGGAACCCGGAAGAAGTGCTTCTTGGCCTCCTCCACGCCCTTGGCGATGGCAGCCGGCACTTCCTTGGCCTTGCCGTAGCCGACGCCGACGAGACCCTCGCCGTCACCCACCACAACCAGGGCGGTGAAGCTGAAGCGACGACCGCCCTGAACCACCTTGGCGACGCGGTTGATGGCCACGACGCGCTCGATGTAGGCGCTCTTCTCCTGCTGACCCCGACCACCGTCGCGACCGCGGCGTTCGCCGCCGCGATCCGAGCGCTGTCCGCGCTGGGCTCCGCTCATCAGTCTGATCCTTTCCTAAGTCTTCCGGCCGGCCTTAGAAGGCCAGGCCACCTTCGCGGGCTGCGTCAGCGAGCGCCGCAATGCGGCCGTGGTACTTGAAGCCGGCGCGGTCGAAGACCACCGACTCGATGCCCTGGGCCTTGGCGCGCTCGGCAACGAGCTCACCGACCCGCTTTGCCTTGGCGGTCTTGTCGCCCTCAGCGCCCCGCACATCGACCTCCATGGTGGAAGCCGAAGCGAGCGTGCGGCCGACCAGATCGTCGACCACCTGAACGCTGATGTGCTTGGCGGAACGGGTGACCACCAGACGCGGCCGCTCGGCGGTGCCGGCGATCTTCTTGCGTCCCCGCACCTGACGGCGCAGGCGAGCCTTGACGCGCGACGCGGTGTGCTTGTTGTTAGACAGGGAGATGGCCATGGTTACTTGCCAGCCTTTCCGACCTTGCGACGGACCTGCTCGCCCGCGTAGCGGACACCCTTGCCCTTGTAGGGCTCCGGCTTCCGCAGCTTGCGGATGTTCGCGGCGACCTCGCCGACGAGCTGCTTGTCGATGCCCTGGACGCCCAACTTGGTGGCGCTCTCCACGGCGAACGTGATGCCCTGGGGGGCGTTGAACGTGATCGGGTGGCTGTAGCCCAGCTGGAACTCCAGCTGCGTGGGGCTCTTGGGGAGCACCCGGTAGCCGACGCCGACGATCTCGAGCTTCTTCTCGTAGCCGTCGGTGACCCCGACCACCATGTTGTTGATCAACGTCCGGGTCAGGCCATGCATGGCCTTGCTGAGCCGAGCGTCGTCGGGACGCTTGACCTCGATGACTCCGTCGTTCTGCTCCACGGTGATGGGCTCGACCACAACGTGGCTGAGCTCGCCCTTGGGCCCCTTGACGGTGACCTTCTGCTCCTCAATGGCCACGTTGACCCCAGCGGGGACCGTGATCGGGAGCTTGCCGATGCGCGACATGTCTTCGTTCTCCTCTCAGTCTGCCGTCACCAGACGTAGGCGAGGACTTCCCCGCCAACGCCTTGTTGGTGGGCCTGACGGTCGGTCAGGAGCCCCTTACTGGTGGAGATGATCGCCACGCCCAGGCCACCGAGGACCTTGGGCAGGTTGGTGGACTTGGCGTAGACGCGCAGGCCGGGCTTGCTGATGCGGCGTACGCCGGCAATGGAGCGCTCACGGTTGCGGCCGTACTTCAAGGTGACGTGCAGCACCTTGCCCACCTGACCGGCGGGCGGCTCCTGCACGTCGTAGGAGGTGATGTAGCCCTCCGCCTTGAGGATCTCGGCGACACCCTCCTTGAGCTTGCTGTAGGGCATCGAGACCTCGTCGTGGTAGGCCTGATTCGCGTTGCGCAGACGCGTCAGCATGTCTGCGATCGGGTCAGTCATCGTCATGTCTAAGAGTGCTTTCTCTCTGCGGTTTCCGCTCGACGCGGACCTTCAGCGGTTGTTGGGAAGGGCTGGATCACCAGGACGACTTGGTCACGCCGGGCAGTTCGCCACGGTGCGCCATCTCGCGCAGGCAGATCCGGCAGAGGCCGAACTTGCGGTACACGGCCTTGGGCCGGCCGCAGCGCTGGCACCTGGTGTAGGCGCGCACCGCGAACTTGGGCTTGCGGGCCTGCTTGACCTTCAGCGCAGTCTTCGCCATGTCAGTTGTTCTCCTTGAACGGGAAACCCAGCTTCTTGAGCAGGGCGCGGCCCTCCTCGTCGTTGGTCGCGGTGGTCACGACCGTGATGTCCATGCCCCGGGTCCGATCGAGCCGGTCCTGGTTGATCTCGTGGAACATCACCTGCTCGGTCAGACCGAAGGTGTAGTTGCCACGACCGTCGAACTGACGGTCCGACAAGCCACGGAAGTCGCGGATGCGCGGCAGCGCGAGCGACAGCAGCCGGTCGAGGAACTCCCACATCCGATCGCCGCGCAGCGTGACGTGCGCACCAATCGGCATGCCCTCGCGCAGCTTGAACTGCGCGATCGACTTGCGGGCCTTGGTGACCATGGGCTTCTGGCCGGTGATCAGGGTGAGGTCGTTGACCGCGCCCTCGATCAGCTTGGAGTCACGGGCCGCCTCGCCGACGCCCATGTTCACCACGACCTTGACCAGGCCAGGGACCTGCATCACGTTGGGGTACTGGAACTGTTCCTGCATCGCCGACACGATCTCGGCGCGGTAGCGCTCCTTGAGACGCGGCATGGTCCGCTCGGCGGTTGCCTCGGCCATCTCAGATATCCTTCCCGGTCTTGCGCGAAATCCGAACGGCGCGAGTCGCGGAGTAGGTCGAGCCATCGGCCCGACGCTTCTGCACCTCTTCACGACGCCATCCGATGCGGGTGACACCCTTGCCGTCGACCAGCATCACATTGGACACGTGGATCGGGGCCTCGGTGGTGATGATGCCGCCGGTGCTGCCGGCGCGGCCGTCGTTGTTGACGACCTTGGTGTGCTTCTTCACCCGGTTGACGCCTTCGACGATGACCCGCTCCTGCTCACGCAGAACCTGGATCACCTTGCCCTCGGCGCCCTTGTCCTTGCCGGCGATGACCTTGACCAGGTCACCCTTCTTGATCGACAAAGGCTTGACGTGCTTACCCATCACAACACCTCCGGCGCGAGCGAGATGATCTTCATGAACTTCTTCTCGCGCAGCTCACGGCCGACGGGGCCGAAGATGCGGGTGCCCCGCGGCTCGCCGTCGTTCTTCAAGATCACCGCGGCGTTCTCGTCGAAGCGGATGTAGGAACCGTCGGGACGACGGCGCTCCTTCACCGTGCGAACGATGACGGCCTTGACCACATCGCCCTTCTTGACGTTGCCGCCGGGGATCGCGTCCTTGACAGTGGCGACGATGACGTCGCCGATCCCGGCATAGCGACGCCCCGAGCCACCGAGCACGCGGATGCACAAGATCTCCTTGGCACCGGTGTTGTCGGCAACACGGAGTCGCGACTCCTGCTGAATCATTTCGCCCTCTCCAAGATCTCCACGACGCGCCAGCGCTTGGTGGCCGACAGAGGACGGGTCTCCATCAGCAACACGCGGTCGCCGATGCCAGCAGTCGTTGTTCTCGTCGTGCGCCTTGAGCTTGCTCGTGCGGCGCATGACCTTGCCGTAGAGCGCGTGCTTGACGCGATCCTCCACGGCAACGACCACGGTCTTATCCATCTTGTCGCTGACGACCAGGCCCTCACGCACCTTGCGGCGATTGCGCTCGGGGGTCTCGTTCTGCTCGGTCACTCGGCACCGTCCTTGCTCGTCTCCGGATTGCTCCGAATGCCGAGCTCGCGCTCACGCACCACGGTGTAGATCCGGGCAATGTCCTTCTTCACCGTCACGCAGCCGGCCATGGCTCTCCAGCTGACCGGTGGCGGCCTGGAAGCGCAGGTTGAACAGCTCTTCCTTGGCCTCACGCAACCGAGCCTCAAGGTCGGTGCTGGTCAGCTTGTCGCAGCTCAAAGGCGGCACTGGTCTTGGTCGCCATCAGAACTCACCTGCCTCACGCGAGATGAACCGGCACTTCATGGGCAGCTTGTGGATCGCACGGCGCATGGCCTCGCGAGCGACGTCCTCAGGACTCCGGAGCAGCTCGAACATCACGCGGCCCGGCTTGACGTTGGCAACCCACCACTCCGGGGAACCCTTGCCGGAACCCATGCGGGTCTCGGCGGGCTTCTTGGTCAGCGGGCGGTCCGGGTAGATGTTGATCCAGACCTTGCCGCCACGCTTGATGTGGCGGGTCATGGCGATACGAGCGGACTCGATCTGCCGGTTGGTCACGTAGTGACCCTCCAGCGCCTGGATCCCGAAGTCGCCGAAGGCGAGCGAGGTGCCGCCCTTGGCTGCGCCGCCCCGCTTGGGGTGGTGCTGCTTGCGGTGCTTGACCCGACGTGGCATCAACATGGGTCAGCCCTCCTGTCCTGTGCTGGTGGCAGCGGCAGCGGCAGCGGCCTCGGCCGGAGCCTCAGCCGGGCGCTCGGTGCACGATCGCCGCGGGTGCCGCGGGTCGGCCGCTCGCCGCCGCGCGGTGCCCGACCACGACCGGGCGCACCGGCCCGGGCTGCGGCCTGGGCCTCACGCTCGGCGCGGGTGCCGGCGCACTTCGCCCTTGTAGATCCATACCTTCACGCCGATCCGGCCGAAGGTGGTCTTGGCCTCGTAGAAGCCGTAGTCGATGTCGGCGCGCAGCGTGTGCAGCGGCACGCGGCCCTCGCGGTAGAACTCCATACGGCGACATCTCCGCGCCGTTCAGACGACCCGAGCACTGGATCCGGACGCCCTTGGCGCCGGCCCGCATGGTCGACTGGATGGCCTTGCGCATCGCGCGGCGGAACTGACACGCGACCGGAGAGCTGCTCGGCAACACCTTGAGCAACCAGCTGCGCGTCCATCTCGGGGTTCTTGACCTCGAGGATGTTGAGCTGCACCTGCTTGCCGGTGAGCTTCTCAAGCTCTCCCCGGATGCGGTCGGCTTCGGCACCACGACGCCCGATCACGATGCCCGGACGCGCAGTGTGGATGTCGACGCGAACCCGGTCACGGGTGCGCTCGATCTCGACCTTGGCGATGCCGGCCCGCTCCATGCCCTTGGCGAGCAGCTTGCGGATCGCGACGTCTTCACCGACATAGCTCTTGTACAGCTTGTCGGCGTACCACCGGCTCTTGTGATCGGTGGAGACGCCGAGGCGGAAGCCATTGGGGTTGATCTTCTGTCCCATCAGGCAGTCCGTCCCTTCTTCTTGGTGGTCGCACCCTTGACCACCGACGCCGGCTGAACGACGAGGGTGATGTGGCTGGTGCGCTTGAGGATGCGGGTGGCCCGGCCTTGGGCGCGGGGACGCCACCGCTTCATGGTGGGTCCTTCATCGACCATGGCAACGCTGACGACCAGGTCGTTCGCATCGAGGCCCTCAGTCGTCTGTGCGTTGGCAACGGCGCTGGCAAGCACCTTGCCGACGGTCTCGGCTGCCGACTGCGGGGCGAAGGCCAGCAGGGCGCCGGCCTCCTCCACGGGCATGCCGCGGACCATGTCGACGACCCGACGGGCCTTCATCGGCGTGATCCGCACGTAGCGTGCGCTCGCGTAGGCTCCCGGCTGGTCGCCGAGCAGCGTCTCACGGCGGGCGCTGCTGCGCGTGCGTGTCGTGGCGCTCATCGACGACGTCCCTTCCGGTCTTCCTTCACGTGCCCGCGGTAGGTGCGGGTGGGTGCGAACTCCCCGAGCTTGTGCCCGACCATCGAGTCGGAGATGAACACGGGAACATGCTTGCGACCGTCGTGGACGGCGATGGTGTGCCCGATCATGTCGGGGACGATCATCGACCGGCGCGACCAGGTCTTGATGACGTTGTGACTGCCCTTTTCGTTCTCGGCGTCCACCTTCTTCATGAGGTGGCCGTCAACGAAGGGGCCCTTCTTCAGGCTGCGAGGCATGGTGTCTTCCTCCCCCTACTCAGCGCTTCTTGCCGGACTTGCGGCGACGGATGATCATGGCGTCGGAGGCCTTGCGCTTGCGCGTACGGCCTTCGGGCTTGCCCCAGGGCGACACCGGGTGACGTCCACCGGACGTCTTGCCCTCGCCACCACCGTGTGGGTGGTCGACCGGGTTCATGACCACACCGCGGACGGTGGGTCGACGACCCTTCCAACGCATCCGGCCGGCCTTGCCCCAGTTGATGTTGGACTGCTCGGCGTTGCCCACCTCGCCGACGGTGGCGCGGCAGCGCACATCGACGAACCGCATCTCGCCCGAGGGCAGACGCAGGGTGGCCTTGGAGCCTTCCTTGGCGACCAACTGCGCGCTGTTGCCAGCCGAGCGGGCCATCTTGGCTCCGCCACCGGGCCGCAGCTCGATGCAGTGGATCGTGGTGCCCACCGGGATGTTGCGCAGCGGCAGGTTGTTGCCCGGCTTGATGTCCGCACCGGGACCGGCCTCGACGGCCATGCCCTGGGTCAGATCCTTGGGGGCGACGATGTAGCGCTTCTCGCCATCGGCGTAGTGCAGCAACGCGATGCGGGAGGTGCGGTTGGGGTCGTACTCGATGTGAGCGACCTTGGCGGGGATGCCGTCCTTGTCGTAGCGACGGAAGTCGATGAGCCGGTAGGCACGCTTGTGCCCGCCGCCCTGGTGCCGGGTGGTGATCCGGCCCTGGTCGTTGCGTCCGCCCTTCTTGGGCAGCGGACGGGTCAGCGACTTCTCCGGCGTGGTCCGGGTGATCTCGACGAAGTCGGCCACCGACGAGCCACGGCGGCCCGGGGTAGTCGGCTTGTACTTGCGGATTGCCATCTCAGTTCAGTCCTTATCCAGCTCCGGTCAGGCGACCGGGCCCCCGAAGATGGGGATGTTTTGGCCGGCAGCAAGAGTCACAATGGCGCGCTTGGTGTCCTTGCGCTTGCCCATGCCGTTACGGGTACGGCGGGTCTTGCCGGCGCGGTTGAGGGTGTTCACCGCGATGACCTTGACGTCCCAGATCTTCTCCACCGCGATCTTGATCTCGGTCTTGTTCGCATCCGGGCGCACGATGAAGGTGTACTTGCCCGCGTCCATCAGGCTGTAGCTCTTCTCCGACACCACCGGGGCGAGCAAGACGTCGCGGTGATCCTTGTGCAGGGTGCTCACTTGTCGTCCCCTTCACTCTTCTTCTTGCGAGCGCCGGCCTTGGTGAATCCGGCTGCTTCTGCATCTTCGGCGGTCTGGAACCAGACCTCGGCGATCGTCGCGTCGTACCAGCGGCCACCAGGGGCGTGGTAGAGCATCGAATCCTTGTTGCCCTTGATCTCGTAGCCCTCGGGAGCCTCGCCGTTGGGGCCCGGCTGAGCCGCACCCGCAACATCGGCATCGGCGACCGCGGCGAACGCGACCGGAGCGGCGGCCTCGGCAACGGCCTCGACCGGCTCCTCGACCTTGGCCGGCTTCTCGGCCTTGGCGGGCTTCTCAGCCTTGGCCGGCTTCTCGGTCTTCGCGGGCTTCTCGGCCTTGGCCGGGGCAGCAACTGCCACCGCCTCGTCCGCGCCCGTGCCGCGAGCGGCGACGAAGGCGTCGAAGGCACCCTGGGTGAAGACCACGTCGTCGCTGGCCAGCACGTCGTAGGTGTTGAGCTGGTCGACGGCCACGATGTGCACCTCAGGCGCATTGCGCAGCGAGAGCCAGGTCAGCGCGTCACTGCGCTCCAGCACCAGCAGGAACTTGCTGCGGTCGGTCAACGACTGCAGGTTGCTCAGCGCGGCGCGGGTCGAAGGCTTGTCGCCGGAGACCAGGCCGGACACCACATGGATGCGGCCCGAAGCGAGCCGGTCCGACAGGGCGCTGCGCAGAGCGGCGGCCACCATCTTCTTGGGGGTCCGCTGGGCGTAGCTGCGCGGCTGAGGTCCGTGCACCACGCCACCGCCGGTGAACTGAGGCGCGCGGATCGAGCCCTGACGAGCCCGGCCGGTGCCCTTCTGCTTAGCAAACACCAACTGAACGAGGGGCTAACCACAC
>JBAOHF010000022.1:0-13051 GCA_037046605.1 Nocardioides sp. | reverse complement strand
CGAACGGCGTGGCGGTGGCCATCGGCACCCGCTCCTCGGCGGCACCCTTGCGGACCAGGTCGAGGTCGAGCCAGTCCGGCGTGGCCTCCATCGAGGCGATCAGGTCGCGCAGTTCCTGCGGTGCGTCCTCGACGGCGTCCACACCCTCGGCGCAGGCCTTCTCGACCTGGCCGATCAGCGTGCCCAACCCGAGCGTTGGGATGAGCGCGGCGTAAGCGTCGGCCACACGGTCGCCGGTCATCGTGTAGTTGCGCATGCGCTCCAGCAGTTCGGGCCGGTCAAACACGCGGCCCACCGGCTTGCGTATCGTCTTGAAGCGGTCGTCGTCGAGGGTGGCGTCGTGGTCGAGGCGCTCGGGAACGATCGAGAAATCGACCTCGCCGTAGACCTCCGGGACCAACGTGGCTTGATCGAGCACGCTCTGGTCGTAGGTCGTTGTTGCCGGCATCAAGCCGCCCCTCGTCGATGTGTTGCGAACGGTAGCGGTCGTGGCAAATTTTGGCGCAGATGGGTGGCTGTGGTGTCAGTCCGAGGTCGCCAGCGCTGCAGCAGAAGCCGCCGCTAGATCGAGCTGGCTATTTCCACTCGTGGGTGGCCCAGTAGTCGGCCTCGGCGTTCGTGCGCTCGATGGACGCGTGCTTTCCGTCGATGATGACCGCTTCGCCGGTGGGCGCGTAGAGAAAACCATCGGAGTCGGCGAGAAAGTCCCCGGCGGGGTAGAGGGGGGTGTCGACGGTTGGCCTTGGTGCTGTGTTGGTACTCATAGGAATCGGGCCCTGGTGCTCGGGCGAAGCCTCATGGAGTGGATCACTCGACCTTCGACATCCCATGGAACCAAGCTGGTCGGAGTGGCATCACCTGTTCGACTGCGATGAGGCAGGAGCCATCGATCGGTTGTTCCTAGCCGGTCAGTCGTCGATCGCTGCGATGACCGCTTGGGCGACCTCTGCTCCGGCTTCGAGTGTGTAGTTCGGCGGCCATGTAGGGATGAGGAGGCTCAGGTCGTCGACGAATCGCCTATCGCTCACTTTGTCGGTCAGGTTGTCGATGGCCAGGGGCTTGCTCCAACCATCCGGCCGGTATGGCGCAAAGCACGCGGCGATGGCAACAGGTGCCAGGCCTGCATGTTCCACCGCCAGCCACAGGTCGAAAAGATCGCGTCCCTTGCTTCGTTGGTACAGGGCCCGGATCTTGGTGGCGACCAGCTCCTCCATCGCAAAGGTCAACACCTCGGCTGTGCCTGCGAACCAGGGGGAATCAATCCCGAAGCTGATCCGCTGGAGCGGCCGGGCGGGCGACCGTTCAAACGTGTTCATCTCCACCTTGACGCGCAACAGACCACCGTCGAGGAACGTGGAGTCGAATCGAACTTTCGGGTGCTTGCTGACCTGAGTACGGATTTGGTCGAAGCCGACGTTGTCGCCCACTTCCCTCAAGGCGTCGAGCACCTCGCCCACGCCGCCAGAGGAACGTCGCACGTAATCAAGGTCTTCGCTATAGCGGAGTGGACGGTCGAGCAACAGCTTGTGGAGGCAGGTGCCGCCCCGGAATACCAGCTCATCGCCAAGCAGGGGGTGGTTGGCGATCTCCACGATCATCCGTGACAGCACCAGGTCCTGCTCGATCTGATCGGTTGGCAGCCAGGGAACCTTGTGACGCCATTGGTCGAGCGCCGTAGTCGTGATCACAGGTCGTGCTCCAGGTCGGTGTTCACACACACCCGCCATCGCGGATCTCGGTCGCCAACGCGTGGGAGCTCAGGATCGAGGGGAGTGGTGGCGGCATCGGACACGGCGTGGTGGAGCGCTTCCAGGTCGATGTGTCCACCGACCTGGTCCGCCATGTGCTCGAGGATCCATCCGGCCCGTTGGGTGACGGCCAGCGGGTACTGCTTCGCCACATCGGTCAATAGCTGAGGGTCAAGGCGGCCGTCGAGCACCAGCTCGCCCATCACATTCGCCACGTTCCCCAGACCAGCGCCCTGTCCTGGTGCGTCGACCAGGTCGAAGACGGTGGTTTCCGGCGTAGAGACGTTGAGCGACCCGGTCTCGGTCTGGCGGCGCTCCGTTGCTCGCTCAGCGGTAGCCGACCGGCGAATGAACCGAACCGGGTGATCTCCGATCCGTCGATCCCGAAGGTGAGCTGGGGTGACGACCTGCAACGACATCGGCACCTGGTGGGAGGCCCCGTGGATCCGAGCCGCAGAAAGGAATCCGATGTAGTACGGGTGGCCGAGATGGTTCATCAGCTCGTCGATGAACTGAACGGGTGGCGGCGCGCCAGCGGATCGGTGAGCAGGAGGTACTGGCACCCAGGCCCCTTTTGTAACGGAGACGATCTTGTTGGCGGTGCGCGCCCGATGCAGAGTGACCGGCACCGAAGTCGCCGAGACCCCGAGCAACTCAGCGATCTCGGGGGTGGTGACGAAATGGCGCCCGTGCTCCAACAACCAATCGGTGAGAGAGCTCGGTTTCAGCACCGCTAGCTGACTGGTCACCCTGTCCAGGATACCAAACCTTGACGAAAGGGCAAGGTTTGGTTGTCGTGGTCTCCTAATTGCTGACAGATTCACCACGGAATGGGGCTGGTGAGCGCTCGCCCGTGGGGACCACAAGACGGTCCGCGCTGATCACGGTGGGAAGCGAGGGATCGGTCAGAAACCTCACCTTGCGCCGAGTGGAATCACCCGGCGCATTCCAGAAGTGAGCGCGCCAAATTCAAGCGCCGCAAGAATGTCGCCCCGTTCAAGGTCGTCGTAATCGTCCAGGATCTCGTCGGTCGACATGCCAGAAGCGAGGAGTTCCAACAGCATCTCGACTGGGTAGCGCATACCCCGGACAGTCGGTTGGCCGTGGCAGACATCAGGATCAGTCGTGATTCGGGCCAGGCGCGACATGGATCCAAGGTACCCCTCGGCAGACCGAATCATGCCGCTGCCCAAGGCTGGCCAGGGCGAACGGAGCAAGCCGTCGCTGCCGCGCCGGAAGGGTGGAAGCCTTTCCGCATCTACCGCCCCGGCCAGGCCGCACTCGACCCCTAGTGCGTAGAGTTCCACACATGGCTACCAACCTGGCGTTGGATCCCGAGCTTGTCGATGAGGTGCTCAAGGTCAGCGGAGAACAGACGAACCATGCGGCGGTGACGCTGGCCCTCCGCGAGTTCATCGAGCGACGCGCCCACCAGAATTTGATCGGCTACTTCGGCCAGGTGGAGTGGGATGACAGCGTCGATTACAAGGCTGATCGCCGGTAGTCGTGCTGTCGATCGAGCATCTCGCCCGGTTCACCGCACTGAAACTGTGGAGGGTGGACACGCCGGGTCGTCCGGGGTGAGCAAAGCGGCCCCGTGGCGCCGTGCCTGGCATTGTTGAGCGACCGCCCACGGAGGAACCCCGCCGATGCCCGTCGCCACCCCGGACAAGATGTTGTCGCTGATCGCCCCCGGCGCCCAGGTGGTCGTCCGCGACGAGGAGTGGCTGGTGCGGGCGATCGCCCAGACCCCGGCCGACGGCATGCGGGTGCGCTGCGTGGGCACCTCCACGCTGGTGCGCGACACCGAGGCAACGTTCCTCACCAAGCTGGACAACATCGCGCCCCTCCGCCCGGAGGAGACCAGGCTGACCGCCGACGACTCCCCGCAGTTCCGGGCCTCCCGCCTGTACCTGGAGGCGGTGCTGCGCAAGACGCCGGTGCCGGCCAACCAGACCGGCCTGGCCCTGGCCGACCGTCACCTGCTGAAGCGCCTCGACTACCAGCGCCGGGCCGCCCACAAGGCGATCGCCGGGTTGCGCCCCCGCCTGCTGATCGCCGATGCGGTGGGCCTGGGCAAGACGCTGGAGGTGGGCCTGATCCTCGCCGAGCTGATCCGCCGGGGCCGGGGCGACCGGATCCTGGTGGTCACGCCCCGCCACATCCTCGAGCAGTTCCAGCACGAGCTGTGGACCCGCTTCGCCATCCCGCTGGTGCGGCTCGACTCCGACGGCATCGCCAAGGTGCGCCGGGAGATCCCCGCCAACCGCAACCCGTTCAGCCACTACCGCCGGGCGATCATCTCGATCGACACGCTGAAGAACGCCGGCCGCTACCGCCACCACCTCGAGGGCATCCACTGGGATGCGGTCGTCATCGACGAGTGCCACAACCTGGTCAACCGGGGCACCCTCAACAACCAACTGGCCCGGGTGCTGGCGCCCCGCACCGAGGCGCTGTTGCTCACCAGCGCCACCCCGCACAACGGCGACCCCGAGAGCTTCGCCGAGCTGATCCGCCTGCTCGACCCCACCGCCATCGCCGATCCCACCAACATCGACGCGGCCGACATCGACCACCTGTACGTGCGGCGCCACAAGGCCCACGACGAGGTGGCCGCCGAGGTGCGCGCCGACTGGGCCGACCGGCTCCAGCCCCAGCCGCTGCTGATCGAGGCGTCCGACGCCGAGAACGCCATGTTCGCCGAGCTGGCCAACACCTGGATCCACCCGGCCTCGGGCACGGCCGCCGACGTCGGGCAAGGGCCGCACCCTGTTCCCGTGGACGCTCTTCAAGGCGGCGCTGTCGTCGCACCGGGCGCTGGGCGAGACCATCGCCGCCCGCCGCAGCCACCCTCGCCAAGCGGGACACGCCCGACGTGGGCGCCAACACGGCAGCCGTTTCCACCGAGGATGCAGCACTCGAACGCCTGGGCGAGCTGAACGCCGCCATCGACGACACCAGCGCCTCCAAGCTGACGGCGCTGATCGAACAGCTCCGGGAGATCGGCGTGGGCCCCCGCAGCAACACCCGGGTGGTGGTGTTCTCCGAGCGCATCGCCACGCTCGACTGGCTGGCCGCCACCGTGCCCAAGGCCCTCAAGCTGAGGGACAAAGACGTCCGGGTGCTGCACGGCGGCATGGCCGACGTGCGCCAGATGGACGTGATTTCCGAGTTCGGCCTGGCCGAGTCCGGCGTGAAGCTGCTGCTCACCGGCGACATGGCCTCCGAGGGCGTCAACCTGCACCGCCAGTGCCACCACCTGATCCACTTCGATCTGCCCTGGTCGCTCATCACCATCGAGCAGCGCAACGGCCGCATCGACCGCTACGGCCAGCGCCACGCCCCCGACGTGCGGGCCCTGCTGCTCAACCCCGACCATCCCCACCTCAACGGCGACGTGCGCATCTTCACCAAGCTGCTCCAGCGTGAGCACGAGGCCCATCGGGCGTTCGGCGATTCGTCCTCGCTGCTCGGCGTGCACACCGAGGCGCTCGAGGAGGAGGCGGTGATGGCCAGCCTGCGTGCCGGCACCGACCCTGACGAGGCCATCCCGGCCGAGCCGACTGCGGCCTTCGACCTGATGGCGGTGCTGTCGGGCGCCACCGGCACCCAGGCGGTGCCCGTCCACCGGCCTCCCAGCCTGTTCGAGAGCGACGGGGCGTTCGTCGACGAGGCGCTGCACCAGGCCTTCGACGATGCCGACACCACCATGGACGTGCGCCGCGACCTGGGCGACGACACGTTCCTGTCGCTCGTTCCGCCCAAGGACCTGATCGGCCGCATGAAGGCGCTGCCCCGCACCTACCTGGTCGAGCAGCGGGTGGCCGAGCGGCTGAAGCTCACCGGCAACGAGACCCTGGCCAACGCGCAGCTGGACAAGGCCCGGGAGACGACCGATTCGGGCTGGCCCGATGTGGGCTTCCTCGCACCGCTGCACCCCTTTGGCGACTGGCTGGTCGACAAGGTGCTGGCCACGGTGGGCCGCAACGAGGCGCCGATCATCGTCGCCGACGTGGACGCCCCGGTGTTCTGCGTGCAGGGGATGTACTCCAACGGCCGTGGGCATCCGCAGCTGGTCGAGTGGATGGCGGTCACCGAGCATCTCGGCACGCCGGTGATCGCCGACCTGTTCGAGGTGCTTCAGCGGGCCAACGTCGACGCCGACATGGCCAACCCCGGCACCCCGATCGATGTCGAGGTCGCTCCAGGATCAGCTGGGTGACGTCATCGAGCAGGTGCGCGGACGAGCTCGTGGTGCGCCGGGTCACGCTACGAGGCGCAGCTGGCCGAGCGGCTGGCCGAGCCCCAGGTGCGGTTGGATGCGTGGCAGATGCAATCCGAAGCGCTGGCGATGGACCTGGTGGAGCACCGGCGCCGAGATCGCCAGAAGGTGATCGCTGCCGTGCGCTCAGACACGGCCCAGCTGATCGAGTCGATGCGCACCCAGGGCGACCCGCTCATCCGGGTGCTGGCCGTGCTGGTGGGGCCGAACCACCGCTGACCCAAGCCGAGCACAATCTGATGTGGCCGGACGAACGGCAGCCGCCCGGTCAGCTCAGTTGACGAGAGCCTGAAGAGCGACCGTCACTGTGGGGATGGCCACGATCATGGCGACCATCCATCGCGTCTGTGATGTCAACCGCTTGTCCAGCGTGGCGTTGATGCGCTTCCTCTTCGATGATGTCGCTGAGACCAGTGTAGATAGCCGTGCGGCTGGCCTCAGCCTGAAGCCCTCCGGGCGGCCAACATCGGCATGCCGATTCCCACCAGAACCAGCGCAGTGCCGATCAGGCCGCCGACGAGCGCCACCGACGACATCGCCCCTGAGGCGTCGACCACCTGCATCCGTCCGGCCTTGGAGCTGGGCGACAGCCGGTCCTCGCATCTCACCGTGGTCGGGGCGCCGGCCGGCGCCTCAAACTCGATCACCCGTGAGACGCCGAAACGGTCGTTGGGCGCCACCGAACCCTCTCCGCCCAGGATGCGTTGGGTCGTTCCGTCGCTCAGGTTGATGTCGCAGCCGATGCGGTCGACCTTGGGGTGGTTCGGTCCGGAGGCGAGCACCCGGTAGGTGGTGTCGGCAGCATGGAACGTGATCGGCGAACCGGTTTCGGCCTCGCCGACGTTCCTCCATGGAGCGATGGCGTCCTGGGCCCACGACGCAACCAGCGCGCCCACGAACACCACGACGCCGAGCGACACGAGGGAGGCGGCCAGCCGGGCGCCGGGTTTCACCGAAGCCAGCCTATGGGAGAGCCGTTCGAGCGGGACGTTCGCCCCGTCGGGCCGCTCGCCAAGCCGGGGCTACTTGATGAAAGCCTGAAGGGCGACCGTCACTGCGGGGACGGCGATCATCATGCCGACCATCCATCGCGTCTGGGTAGCGAATCGGTCTTGGATCGCGACTTTCCATCCGGGCCATCTCAGCACGGATCTGGGCCATCTCAGCGCGCATCTGGGACATCTGCGCAGCCAGGAAGTCTCGAGTGACGGGTTCGTCGGTTTCTCGGGCTGGGAAGTTGGTCAGCATTTCTTCGACTGCGTCCTCGTCGATGATGTCGGTCAGGCCGCTGTAGATCGCGGTGCGGCTCTTGTTGGTCAGGGCCATGATCGTTCCCAGGTCGTCGGCTCGTCAACGCCTCGCTCGTCAACGCCTCGCTGGGCGTGCTCCCCGGTTTCGAGTCCCGCACCAACATCACGCGCTGGACGAGTCGTCGACCATCTTGCCGTACCGTTGCTGAGCGGCTTGGGCGGACGTGCCAAGGAACTCGCCGATCCGCTTCCAAGTCATGCCGTCCTGCCGAGACCGGATGACTGCATCGCGCACATCGGTCTCGGTGCTCGCTCGGAGAAGAACGGCCCGCTCCAGCAGGTACTCGGCGACGGGCTGTTCCGCCCACGTGGTCGGAACGTCGGACTCGAACAGGTCAGCGAGTTCTTCTGCGTGATCGATGATCTCTTGAAGCGTTCGTGGCATACACCCTCCTCAGGTATTTCGCTCGGACTCGCATTGCGTGAACGATGACGTCGACTTGTTGAGTTCTGCCCGTTGCAACTCCGAGTTCCAGAAGGTTGCCAACCCGATCGGGACCGACCACAACCCTCAGGTCATTGTCCTTGCCGGTCCAGAGCGGATGGCGGTACGCGTGCAAAATGTCGTCGCTACCGACGCCGTGGCGGTAGGCGGATCGGATGATCGTGGGCTCTTTCTCATCAAGGTACATTGATGCACTCGAGTTTTCAAGGGGTGGTGGTGAGTGGCAGACCGCACTCAGGGCAACTCGGCGTGTCGTCGCCCAAGCCAGCCTGTGGGCCTGGGATCGAAACGTCCACGGGGCGTGCTCCCCGGTATGGGTCTCTGGACTGGGCCCGATCACGACGGCGTCGCGGCGGCGCTGCCAGGCCGTTACCAACCCCAGAAGGGCGGGGCTGAACCGCACGCGACAGAATGGCCCCATGCCCGTTCCCGCCCCGGACATGATGTGGTTCTCGGCTGTCCTGTGCGGCGGGTGTTTGGACAGTGATCCGGGGAGCATCCGAGGGTGACGTTTCCGTCGATAACCAACCGGGGTGAGTTCTTCTCCAACCACTATCTGGATGCCGTCATCGGCGGCGACCTCGGCGATCTGCGCAAGGCGTGGGACGAGGCGAGGGCAAGGGCGAGCCGTCGGCGCGCACCACCCTGAAGGGTGCGGCCAGCCGGTTCTTCAAGACGCGGGCGACCGCCAGCGAGGCCACCGGAGATCGGGCGTCCGCAGCGATCGAGAACCTCAACGACGTGGTGCTCCAAGCGCTTGGGCTTCGAGCCCAACCGTCAGGTGCTCGATCTGGTGCGCAACACCACCGACCGGCTGACGATGCCGACGGCAGCAACGGTCGAGACCGGCACCGGCCTGTGGCTTGTCGCCCTCGACGCCGGCCTGGCCGATTCGGCCGACGACCTGTTCGACGACGGCCCACCCACCGACGACCAGCCCGCAGCCGGCCGTCTCCTCCAGGAAGGCCAACGCCACGGCGACAAGAAGCACATCACCGCAGCGGCGGACGCGGTCAGCGAGCTGTTCGCGCGTCGACGAACCGCCCCGCTTCGTGCTGGTGCTGGGCGGGCGGATCGTGTTGTTGGCCGAGCGGGCCAAGTGGGCCGAGGGCCGCTACCTGGCGGTCGACCTCGACGCCGCCCTCGAACGCAACGACGCCAAAGCCAAGGGCGAGCTCGAGACGATCGCCGCCCTGTTCTCCGCCGACGCGCTCCTCCCCGGCGGCACCGACGGCGACGGCGCCCAAAGCGCGCTCGACGAGCTGGTCGACAAGTCCCACAAGCACGCCGTCGGGGTGTCCAAGGCGCTGCGCGAGGGCATCCGCGACAGCATCGAGATCCTCGCCAACGAAGTCATCGACCAGCGGCTCGCCACCGGCAAAGCCGTCTACAGCAACCGAAACGGGCATCGACGCCAACGAGCTGACCAGCCAGTGCCTGCGCTACCTCTACCGGCTGTTGGTGTTGCTCTACGCCGAGTCCCGCCCCGAGCTGGGCATCGTGCCCGCCAACGACGAGACCTACACCGAGGGCTACAGCCTCGACCGGCTGCGCGAGCTGTGCCAGGTGGACCTCGACACCGAGGTGTCCCGCAACGGCACCCACCTCAACGAGTCGCTCACCGGGCTCTTCGAGCTGGTGAACAAGGGCTACCACGCCGAAACCGCCGAGCAGCAGCTGTTTGCCAGCGAGCGGTCCCTCGACGAGACCAACGCCCAGCCAACCAACGAGTTCTACCTCCAGTTCCCCGGGTTGGATGCCCTGCTCTTCGACACCCGCTCCACCCGCTACCTCGACGAGGTGAAGCTGCGCAACGAGGCGCTCCAGCAGGTGCTGGCCAAGCTGATGTTGGCCACCGGCAAAAAAAAGAGCGACTCAGCCGGCTACATCTCCTATGCGCAGCTGGGCATCAACCAGCTGGGTGCGGTGTACGAGGGGCTCATGGCCTACACCGGGTTCTTCGCCACCGGCGACCTGTTCGAGGTGGCCAAGGGCGGCGACCCGTCCGGTGGCACGTGGATGCTGCCCGTCGACGATGCCGACGAGTACCCCGACGACGTGTTCGTCATGGCCGAGAACCCCACCACCGGCCGCAACGAGCGGGTGCGCCACAACAAGGGCAGCTTCGTGTTTCGGCTGTCCGGACGCGACCGGCAGCGCTCCGCCAGCTACTACACGCCCGAGGTGCTCACCCGCTGCGTGGTGCACCACGCCCTGGCCGAGCTGTTGGGCCTGGACGACTACGCCCCCGAGGGCGGCAGCGCCAACATCCAAGAGGCCACCGAGCTGCTCGACCTCACCATCTGCGAACCGGCGCTGGGTTCCGGGGCGTTCCTCAACGAGGCGATCAACCAGCTGTCCGCCGAGTACCTGAAGCGCCGCCAGGCCGAGCTGGGCGAAACGCTCGACCCCGACCGGTATCTGCGCGAACTCCAGAAGGTGAAGGCCCACTTCGCGCTGCACCAGAGCTACGGGGTGGATCTCAACGCCACCGCCGTCGAGCTGGCCGAGGTCAGCCTGTGGCTCAACGCCATGCACCCCGGCCTGAAGGCGCCGTGGCTGGGCCTTCAGCTGCGGCGGGGCAACAGCCTGATCGGCGCCAGGCGTGCCACCTGGAAGGTGGGCCAGCTGAAGCACCGCCCGTGGGCCGAAACCCGCAAGGGCCACGTGCAGCCACCCACCGATCGCCCCCTCACCGACCGGCTGGCAACCGAGGGCGACACCGCCGAGGTGCACCACTTCCTCCTGCCCGGCCACGGCTGGGGTGCGGTCGCCGACCGCAAGGAGGCCAAAGAGCTGCGCCCCGACGAGGCCAAGGCGCTCAAGGCGTGGCGCAACACCATCCTCAAGGCGCCCAACCAAACCCACCACAAGCGCCTGGCATCGCTGGCCGGGGGAGTGGAGACCCTGTGGGAGCAGGCCGCCGAACGACTCCGCCTCATCCAGGAGGGGCTCCGCCGCCCCATCGACGTCTACGGCGCCACCATCGCCGACCGGCCAGCACGAATCACCAGAGCCCAAGCGGTGCAGGCCCTCGAAGATCCCGACTCGGCACTGGGTCGATTGCGCACCCTCATGGACGCCTGGATCGGCCTGTGGTTCTGGCCCCTCGACAACGACGCCAAGCCGCCCACCTGGGACCAATGGCTACGCGTCGCCGAAGACCTCGTCAGGCCCGACGAGCGCCACGGCCAAACCGGCCAGCTCGACATCTTCGACGATCTGCCCCAGCTCCTCGCCGCCGAAGCCGACCGGCTGGAAGGTCAGATCCCCGTCGCCGAGTTGAGGGAGCGCAACCCCTGGCTCGCCGTCGCCTGCGACGCCGCCCAGACGGGAGGGCGCCTGGCACTGGGACCTCGAGTTCGCTCCTGCCTTCGCCAAGGGTGGTTTCGACCTCCAGGTCGGCAACCCGCCCTGGGTCCGACTGCGATTGGGTGGACGACGTCGTCCTCGCCGAGCACGACCCGTGGTGGGGGGTCACCGAGAAGGCGCCCGCCAAGGTGCTCAAGGAGCGTCGTGCCGAGACCGCTTGCTTGATCCAGCCGCGCAGGCGTCGTACCTGGACGAAGTGGCTTTCGGCGTACTGGTGGTGCTGGGACTGATTGGTTCGCCGGTGGATACGGCCCGTCCTCGCTGGCATGCAGAACAAACCTCTATATGGTCTTCATGGATGCGACCTGGCGTCATGCAGGCGCCCAGAGGGAATCGTTGGGCTGCTACATCCAGGAAGCCCACTTCGTCGACCCCAAAGGCGGCAGGCGCTGCGACGGGCGGCCTATGCGTCGACTGCGTCGTCACTGGTCACTTCGTAGAACGAGCTCTGTCGCTCTTCGAGGATGTCACACACACCTAATTGACGTTCGGTCTGACACGTATACGGAACCGAACGGAGCGCTCTCAGCTTCCGTTCAGGCGTCGTCCTGGGTGTTCCACCCAGCGACTGTAGGCGCCTCGTTGTCGATCACTTCGGGCGGTGGGCCACGCTCCAGGAATCCAGTATCCGGGCAGGTGGGTGGGATCTTCAGCCCGCATCATGTCCCGGGTAGTCGACAGTCGATCTGACCAGGTCCTCGCTCGACTGGGCACTGCTTTTCGATGAGCCGGGCACTCCGGCAGCCGAAGCCCGGCTCCTCCGACCCGATCACGACAGGCCGACTTGGAGTGCGCTCTCGGTTCTGGCCCGTCAACCGCCATCGCCTCGCTGATCACTCCTACTCATTGGACCGCCGGGCTGGCATGAAACGGGTGCGAAGAATGACGGAGTCAATCCGTTGGGATACAGAGATTCCCTGGTACGTGGGACGACGTCATCTTGCAGGGTCCCCATTTCTCAGTGGCGACCCCCTTCAACAAGCAACCTAATGAGAAGTGCCAGCAACAATCTCGGATTACAGCGAGTGGGAGCTCGAGGCCCTCCCCGCAAAGCGTGATTCCACGAACCAACTATCAGCGTGCGGCAGAACCCAGACATCTTTGAGGCTAAACCTGGCCCATTGGGATGGCAAGACCGTCGACGGACCGCTGGCGGCACGTACACCGTGAGATGTCTGCAACCCGGGCATGGAACGAACATGTTCAAGGCGCCATCATTCCCCCAGGGCCGTCCGCACATCCACGCGTGCCTCACCTATGGGTTCGACCAATTGTCATGATCTGGGTCGCTGGGCCGGATCTGATGGCGTCGCTGCCCTTCGACTACCTCTTCAAGGCCATCAGGTGCAGGCGCACGTGGCGGAGCACCAACTATGCCCGCATGCCCATTCCCCAAGGCGAACGACTTTGACGCTCCACTTGCTGCTCCGCGTGCTCCGCCTCAACTGTCTAACGGCCGACTACGCCCCGCTCTGGGAGGAGCTCTACGACCCGGCATGGCAGGACGATCGCTGGACCGACCCAGACCTCACCCGTTCAGCGCTCGGCGACGTCGGACCGAAATGGACGATGGACACCCCGCTCCGCCGAGACCAAGACCGCTGGCAGGCCCTCGTCGAGATCGACGCCCTGGCGGCGCTGATGCTCGGCCTGACCGCCGAGCAGCTGTGCGCCATGTACCGGACTCAGTTCGCCGTGCTCCGAAAGTACGAGTACAAGACGGTCTTCGACGCCGAGGGCCGGAAGATCTGCGCGCTACCACCAGAGTGCTGGCTATCGACAGAGCCAGCTCCAAGACCAAGCCAAGGCTGGCGACCTCCCGAAGGAGTGGAAGAACATCTGGAACCTCTACGAGAAGTACGAGGCCGACCCCACCTCAGTCGACTGGCAA
>JBAOHF010000021.1:0-323541 GCA_037046605.1 Nocardioides sp. | reverse complement strand
GTTATGCTGGTTCCTTCGTTAAATTCGTATTGCTCTTCTGAAGGTACAAAATTGAGGTTACAACCACTTAAATCAAGATGTGTTAAGTTTTTGATTTGACGCACTAACTGCATCATTACTTTTGGATCTTTTACTTGATTACCGCTAAAGTGAAATTTATTTAATGCGAGTAAGCTATTGATTTCGGCAGGTAAAAAATTAATGGGATCGCCCGTGATGTCTATTTCTTCTAAATTTTTGCAATTAGAAATAGCCTGAGGCAAGGTATTTAATTTATTATTGCGCAAAATCAATTTTCGCAATTTTTTCATTTCGCCAATGGTATTTGGCAATGTTGTTAAGTTATTATTTGACAAATCAAGTACTTCTAATTCACCCAATAAGTAAATATCTACCGGAATACTGCTGATATTGGTATTTTGCAAACTTAATTCCTTCAAATTGGGATATCTGTATATTTCAATGGGGAAATATTTGAATGGTTGACTTGTGATGTTAAGTTTAAATACACAATTGTTGTCATAGGCCTGCAGAGGGAAGCTTTTCAAATACTTTATCAGGATCACAAGGATCGGCCATGGGATAATATTGCTGCGAAAATAATACCTGAGATGCAAGTAATAGCGAAAGGCTGAAAATCAATTTCTTCATTGTTCTTTTGAAAATTTGGCTTAAAAATATATCCTTTTTTTGCATTCTCATAATTTTTGTTTGAATTGTATTAAATTTTGCGTGCAACATGCCTATTTTACATCGTTTGGGACAAATGTAATTTTTTGACTTTTTGATCCAAAATGAGCCCCATTTTGAAGTTCTCATGCAAAAAACGAATCGTAAGATTTTTTATTGAATTATAAAATGACTTAAAACATTGTACAATCATTACATAGTTTTTTACTAAAAAGAAAACATTATTTTATACATCCGTTGTAAACACTTTTTTTAGTATTTCATGATTCTAAGCCCTAAAAAATATGTTTCCCCATGTATAAATCTATTTAATCCCTGATAAGTCAAGTTAAAACCGTATACCTTTACTAAATACATGAAATGAAGATTAATAGTTAATGGGTTATGATCATTATATATAAATATAAAACCTCACGTATGATTAGGCTTTTTTTTAACGACAAAAAAAGGTAAATAACATTTTTCTATACCAAAACTTACATTGCTTGACTTACCTTTGCGCCCCATGAGAATGATCGCTAATAGTTTATTATTTTTAGTCCTTTTTACCCAAACATTAAATGCCCAGGAAAAACACCTGAAAAACATCCGTCAACTCACTTTTGGCGGTGACAATGCAGAAGCCTATTTCAGTCCTGATGGTAAAAATTTAAGCTTTCAAAGCAACAATAAAAATTGGGGCCTTGAATGTGATCAGATATTTGACCTCAATATCGAAAAAGCAGCTAAAGATACCACTTATATACCTCCGCGTATCAGCAACGGTCTTGGCAGAACTACTTGTAGCTACTATATGCCCAATGGAAAAGACATATTGTTTGCTTCTACTTTTAAAGGCTCGCATGTTTGCCCTCAAACAGAAATCATTAAAGGAAAATATCTTTGGGGTGTTTTTGGTGATTTTGATATTTATATCGCCAATAAAAAAGGGAAAATAAAAAAACAACTTACCCAAGTTTCAAAGGATATGATGCAGAAGCTACCGTATCGCCCAAAGGAGATAAAATTGTGTTTACAAGTACCCGAAGTGGTGATTTAGAATTATGGACCATGAATATCGATGGTACCAATCAACAAGCAAATTACCCAATCAATTAGGTTATGATGGTGGTGCCTTTTTTTCGCCTGATGGCCAAAAAATTAGTTTATCAGAGCATCACGTCCTACCACAGAAGACTGAAATAGCTGATATACAAAAACTTACTTGCACAGTGGCCTTGTGGCACCTACCAATATGGAAATTTATACTTGTAATGTGGATGGCAGTGATGTAAAACAAATTACAAACCTTAGGCAAAGCCAATTGGGCACCCTTTTTTCATCCTGCAGGCAAAAAAATTATTTTTTCGAGTAATCATCATAGTGAAAAAGGATATAATTTTCAATTATATCATGTATTAATACTGATGGAACTGGACTTGAACAAATTACCGTCAGAAAGTAATTTCAATGCATTTCCAATGTTTTCGCCTGATGGCAAAAAATTAGTTTTTTCATCCAACAGAAATAATCATGGTACACGAGATACCAATTTGTTTATTGCTGATTGGGTAGACTAAATAAAAACAACAACCATGTATAAGATAATTAATATTTATCTATTCTTGTCTTTTGGATGTTGTTGTCGAATAAGTTAAGCACAACGAATCGACGTCAGAGAATCATATATAGATCATATTGTCTTATTTAGCTTCTGATAATTTACAAGGCAGAGCTACAAGTACTCAGGAAGAAATCAATAGCCGCAAGATATATTGCTAAAAAATTTAAAGCAATGCGATTTAGAACCTATGGGCAATAATGGGTTATTATTATGACTTTTAACTATAAAGTACAGTCAAAAATCCACATGATAGCACATCACCTAAAACAGGAACTCCCGAAGGAAGGTACGAAATGTAGTAGGATTTCTTAGATAATGGCGCCCCATACACGATTGTGATTGGTGCACATTACGATCATTTTGGTCTTGGATACGATCACAATAGTCTTAGATGCAAATCCTCGAAGGTAAAATACATAATGGTGCCGACGACAATGCCAGTGGTGTTGCAGGTGTTACTTGAACTGGCCCGCTATTTTACTGAAAATGAAGTAACAGAGAAAAACATAATTCTTTATTCATGACTTTTTCAGGTGAAGAACTGGGATTAATTGGTTCAAAAAAATGGTGCGACAACCCAACCATGCCTTTAGAAAAAATCAACTACATGATTGAATATGGATATGATAGGCCGACTGAACGACAGCTACCAAAAAACTGCTTGCTTTATGGTATTGGCACTTCTTCTGCCTGGAATGATGCAATTGCTAAAACGAATACATACTTTTCAATTAAATCAGATAGTGCAGGAATTGGACCTAGCGATCAAACTTCATTTTATTTAAAAGATATCCCGGTTCTTCATTTATTTACGGGTCAGCACAGCGATTATCATAAACCATCAGATGATATTGAAAAAATAAATATTGAAGGTGAAGCTAAAAGTTATTGAATTTATGATTGACCTCATACAGGAGCTCGATAAGCAAACCTAAACTTGTCATTTTTACAAAACCATGAATCCCGAGTCTGGTAAAATGTCGTTTAAAGTTACACTTGGTGTGATGCCTGATTATACCTATGATGAAAAAGGGATGCGACTCGAT
This sequence comes from Nocardioides sp., assembly GCA_037046605.1. GTDB lineage: Bacteria > Actinomycetota > Actinomycetes > Propionibacteriales > Nocardioidaceae > Nocardioides. The sequence goes on along the minus strand of JBAOHF010000021.1, from coordinate 320,202 downwards.
GGTGTATCAGACAATAAACCTGCTGCCAAAGCTGGACTTGAAGGGTGGCGATGTTATAATACAACTTGCTCAATTCCCTATCGAATCCGTTAAAGATTATATGAAGGCTTTGTCGACTTTTAAAAAAGGCGATACTATCAAAGTAATCATCATACGAAATGGTGTGCGAATGGAAAAAGAGGTGGTATTATAATTGAATACGTTTCTTAGCTGAATCAATGAATAAGCCTATATCGTCTGACGAAGCACTGGATGTTGAACTTCTTCAAGTCATGAAACATCTCATGGTTGGAGAAATCAAAAAAGGCAAATGTATCGGCATTCACTACTTCTGTACAGCGCATCATAAAATTGCTCAAATCACAAAACCTGTTAACGAACAAGGTATTTGGGAAGCTTCTTTAGCAACACGCCATCCAAAAACAAATGCCTGGGTATATAAAAACAAAACGTCTACCCTCTTTCCCAACACTTGGTCTGAATCGACTTTATTGCTCAAGCTGAAGGAAGCCTATCGTACAAGCAAAAGAGTTACACCCTATAAAAAAAAGGGCACAACCCAATGTGGTATTGAAATTGTTTTTATCTATCAACAAAATGTGATTACAAGCTGTTATCCTTTATATAAATAAAGATTCTTATACGCTTGCATACTATACAAAAGGGATATAAAGAAGTGTCTAAAATCAATGACAATAGAATAAATCGTGTTTGGTAGGCATCAATATTTCAACACAAAATCTTGTTTTTCTTTAAATTCAGTTTGAAAAAAAACAATCCCAAAATAAAACAAATCAATGGAGCATTTTACCGAAGTATCGTTTTTGATTTGTTGCCAGGCTTCATGCATTTCTTCACTCCAATGAATATCGTCAAAGATCACGATACTTGCCGGATGTAAATAAGGTTTTGCTTCATTAAAATATTGCAAAGTGGGTTTCATTCTGTGATTGCCATCAACAAAAAGCAAATCAACGTGTTGCATTTCATTGAGCACATCAACAAGCACCTTATCAAAATTGCCAACCTTTTGGATGACATTTTGTATATTCAATTTCGCAAAATGAGCCGATGCCTGCGATGCAATTTCAGGACTCCCTTCAATACTTACAACTTTACTTTCGCCATTTGCCAGTGCTAGATAGCTTGTCCCCAAACCCATAGAGGTTCCCAGTTCTAAAATATTTTGTGGTTTGTATTTATTCACAATTCGAAACAATAATTGACCAAATTTTTCATTTCTACCAGCTGTTCTGGCAATGTCTTTTACTTTTCGTTGCTGATGATTTTGCTTGTGTGAACCCGCACCAAAATCTTCAATTTGCAACAATGTTTCATCTTGATACATAGCCTGTCGTAATTGCCTGATGGCATCAAAAGCATAATAATGTCTTTTATCTTTTAGCACATCATGTATAAAATCGAAAACAAAAGGCGAATGCACCCCATGGGCACTTTTGGCCTTGAAGATGTATTGTAAATATTGTGTAATCAGAAAAAATTTCTTCATGTAAGTTCCTTGTTAATTTGAGTATAAGCGATGGTCCATTTTCATTTGAATGATAAGAAATTGATGTGTAGCTGGGCTTAATGAAAAAAGATATACCCTATTATAATGGCTGCCAATACACCCAAAAAATCGGCTAGCAACCCAGCCCAAATGCTATAACGAATATTCTTGATTCCTACACTGCCATAATACAAAGCGATAATATAAAAAGTAGTATCGGCACTCCCTTGAAATATACTGGCTAATTTACCTGCAAAACTATCAGGACCCAATGCTGGGTTTGAATAAATATCTACCAAAAGTCCCCGGGCGCCACTGCCACTAAATGGCTTCATGATGGCAACTGGCAGAGCATCAACAAAATCTGTGTTTGCACCCATTACCGAAAATGTATATTTAAAAAAATCAATCACATACAAAAAAGCGCCACTGTCTCTAAAAATTTGTATGGAAACCAACATCCCCACCAAATAAGGCAATATTTTTAATACCACATGAAATCCTTCTTTAGCCCCTTCAATAAAAGCATCAAATACATTAATTTTTTTCCATACACCACCTAATACAATACCCACAATCAATGCAATGAGTATTAAATTGCCATAAATTTTTGATACATTATTTTTGGCCTCATCTGGTAAATGCGAAATCACAAATAAGATACTTAACACAATAGCAAGCAAACTGCCAATCCATGCAAATAACACACCATCAAACTTTAATTTTTGTTTAATCCCAACAACAATGACACTTGCAATAGTAGCGGTAATGGTAGCCAATACACAGGGTATAAAAATAGAGGCTGGTTCCATTGATTTATAGGCCTCTCCTCCCGTACTTCTTAACGCAATTATCGATAATGGAATTAGCGTTAAACCACTGGTATGTAAAACTAAAAACATGATTTGCGAATTGGTTGCTCTTCCTTTTTCTGGATTTAAGTCTTCTAAGCTTTGCATCGCTTTTAAGCCAAATGGGGTAGCTGCATTGTCGAGCCCTAGCATATTGGCGCTAAAATTCATCACCATTTCGCCCAATCGCTGGGTGTTTATCTGGCACCTCAGGAAATAATCGCTTTAAAAAAGGGTTCAGGATACGAGCAATAAATGAAATGCCACCTGCTTTTTCGGCAATACTCATAATACCTAAAAAGAAAATCATGGTACCTGCAAGGGGCAATCCAATTTCCATCACAGAACCACCTGCTTTTTTAAACATGCCGTCTACCAATACTTTAAATATTTCAGTATCCCCTAAAACGATTAATTTAAAGAGAGCAACCAGAAAACCTACCACAATAAAAAAAATCCAAACATAATTTAATACCATGATGCTAATTTTTGCATGCCTTTTAAAGGGCATTCGAAGATGTAATAATAATAAATAATTCTATTAGATTTTTTCAATTCCCAAGGAATTAAATTTATTCATACAATATATTTTCAAAATTATTAACTTTACAGAATGGATAAAGAACAGTTGTATCAAATGTTAGCCGATTCATCTAATGTAGATTCTTATACAAAAATACCTTTTGACATTGAAGCAAGCGCTAAAAAGTATCCTTATTTTGCTGCATTACAATTTGCTTCATTTGGTTTCAAAAGTCAACCTGAAACAAATCATCTTTCACATCTTGCCCATTACAAAGGAGATCCTTACCTATTTGCTTGTTTTATACAACAAATGGCAAACCGTCCTATACAAACAACAGAAACTAATGCACCACCAGTTACTGAGGATATACTCATGCTGATTAATGAATTGCCCAATACAAATCATGTAGAAGCAGCCTTAAGTTTACCTCATACAATACATTCCCAGTCAGTGGACATAGAGGAAAATATTGACATAAGTGAGGACAATGAATTATTTCAACTCCCGATTAAAAATCGATTTGAAACATACACAGACAAAGAAACAACAAAAGAAGAAGACAAATCATTGATGGTCATGATGAGTTTTACAGATTGGCTTTTTCATTTTAAAAATAAAACAGCCCGTGAAAAACAAGAAGAAAAGGAAAAGAAAGCATTAAAAACAGCTTGGCAAAAAGAAAAATTAGCTGCTGCTACCGAAGAAGAAAATGAAGAAATACCCGAAGATATTTTTAAACAAGCAATGGATTCGATTTCATGAAATCATGCAATCATCAGTGAATCATTGGCTGATTATATTAGGGAAACAAGGTAAAATAGACAAGGCAATTGATATGTATAAAAAATTAAGTTTGCGAAATCCCGAAAAAAATCTTTACTTTGCCGACCGTATTAAGGAATTAACAACTATTAAAGATTATTAAACGATATGACAATTTTATTTTTTATACTCATTATTATCACTTGTGGCGTTCTCGCTTTTTTTGTATTAATCCAAAACCCTAAAGGCGGTGGTCTTAGCGGGCTCATTCGGTGGCTTAGGTAATCAAATGATGGGTGCCAAACAAAGTACCGATGTTGTAGAAAAAGGCACTTGGGTAGCTGCTTCTGTGTTACTGGCATTAACATTGTTAAGTTTTATGCTTGCGCCAAAAACCAAAACAGATATTAATCAAAAAACACGTTCTGAAACAGTAGGCGCTCCTGCTCCTGCTCCTGCACCAGCACCAGCTGCACCTGCAAGCAATGCACAAATTCCTGCTGCTGCTCCTCAGGAAGGTCAGGCACCAGCACAACCTCAACAAGGTGCAAGCCAGCCAGCACAAACACCTCCAGCTACAACGGTACCTCAACCGAGCAATACAGCACCTACTACCAAATAAATAGAACTCTTTTTAACATACAGAATACCTCCTTTTCGGGAGGTATTTTTTTTATATAAGAAAAGCAGAAAATCAAACAGAATATGCGGAACCTAAAGATTCATCTGTTTTGTGAGGGCTCATCGCAGAATTTCAAAACAACCTTACTGTGTGCCCTATAACCATTGTTAATCTGCAATATATGGTGGGTATCTATTGTTCCTGACTCTTAGCTACTGCATTTCTGAGAAATACCAAATGCATTATTAGGTATCTGAAAAAGTTTGGTACAATGCCCACACACTTTACATTTAAGCAAATTACAAATGGACCATCTTTAATATGTCGTTGGTATAACACTATATATATCAAAAAAAAAGCATCCAGGATTAAACCTGAATGCTTTTTATGATTTGTCAGTCTTTCGACATTCAACTATTCTTCATCATCAAATTGCAAGCATTTCTTGTGAATTGTGCAAGTATTTCGTATTCATCTTTACTGCCTACCATGATATTTTCAAACTCTTTCATATCCGGTACCTGCAGGTATTAGGTTACCGGTGATTACGTTTTCTTTTAATCCCCACATGATAGTCAGTCTTACCAGCAATAGCAGCTTGTGAAAGTACTTTCGTTGTTTCCTGGAATGAAGCCGCTGAGATCCATGAGAAGGTACCCAATGATGCTTTAGTAATACCTAGCAAGTTAGGACTTGATGTAGCAGGTTGTGCATTACGGTATTGAACTAAGGGTTTTGTCATTTCTACGTAACAATGAATTTTCTTCTCGTATTTCACGTAAAGTAGATGATTTGACCAGGTGCTCATTTTTTCTGAATCTACCCGCATCTGTCACTACGACTTTATCAAATACCCAATCATTTTCTTCTTGGAATTCTAATTTATCAACGATATCGCCTTCAAGGAATTTAGTATCTCCAGCATCTTCAATAGTTACTTTACGCATCATTTGACGAACAATCACCTCAATGTGTTTATCATTGATTTTCACACCTTGTAATCGATATACTTCTTGAATTTCATTCACTAAGTATTCTTGTACTGCAAATGGTCCTTTGATTGTATAAGATATCAGATGGTGTAATAGAACCATCACTTAATGGAGTACCCGCTTTGATAAAGTCACCTTCTTGTACAATGATATGTTTAGTTAATGGCACTAAGTATTTCTTCATGATACCATCTTTACTTTCGATATTGATTTCACGGTTACCACGTTTAACACCACCAAATGTAACCACACCATCAATTTCAGCAACAACTGCTGGATTAGAAGGATTACGTGCTTCGAACAATTCGGTAACACGTGGTAGACCTCCGGTGATATCTCTTGAACGACCCATTACACGTGGAATTTTCACTAAGAATTTGTCCACTTTGAATTGTATCGCCATCATTGATAATCAAGATGCGATCCTACCGGAATATTATAAATCTTATTTTCTTTCCCTTCAACATGTAATAGCAGGAATTTTTGTTTTATCTTTTGTTTCGATAATTACTTTCTCTCTTAAACCAGATTGCTCATCCACTTCTTCACGGATAGGTAATACCATCGATCACACTTTCAAATCGTAACTGTACCAGAAATTTCAGAAATGATCACGGCATTAAACGGATCCCATGAACAAATTTCATCACCTTTTTTCAACTTTCTGACCATTTTTCACTTTCAAGGTAGAACCATAAGGAATTTCACTTGTTACCAAGTACAATACCTTCATCATTTACAATTCTCATTTCACCCATACGAGTGATTACAACTACATTGTTCTGTCACCATCTTTGTTGGTATATTTAGTAGTACGTACACTATCAAATTCAATTTTACCATCAAATTTGGCAATCATTTGCGATTCAATAGCAGATGAACTTGCCGCACCACCCACGTGGAAAGTACGAAGTGTCAACTGTGTACCTGGTTCACCAATTGATTGTGCTGCAATGATACCTACAGCATCACCCATTTGAGCCATTTTACCAGTTGGCTAAGATTTAAGCCATAACATTTGGCACAAACACCACGTTTACTTTCACAAGTTAATACAGAACGAATTTCAACTGTTTCAATACCTGCATTTTCAATTGCTTCAGCCATATCTACATGTAATTTCTTCACCTGCTTCAATCAATAAATTACCAGTTTGGATCGATATACATCATGCAATGAAGTACGACCAACAATACGATCTAATAATGGTTCAACGATATCATCATTTTCTTTTAAAGCTGAAATATGCAATACCTCTTAAAGTACCACAATCTGCTTCACGAATAATTACATCTTGTGCCACATCCACCAAACGACGAGTTAAGATAACCCGCATCCGCTGTTTTCAAGGCTGTATCCGCCAAGACCTTTACGAGCACCATGGGTAGAGATAAAGTACTCCAATACATTCAAACCATCTTTAAAGTTAGACAAGATTGGATTTTCAATGATCTCAGAACCTGTACTACCACTTTTACGTGGTTTAGCCATCAAACCTCTAATACCAGAAAGCTGTTTAATTTGTTGTTTACTACCACGCGCACCAGAATCCAAGCATCATATATACTGAATTGAAATCCTTGTTTATCTGCAGCCATTTCACGAATCAATGTTTCAGTAACTCTGTGTATCGACACGACTCCAAACGTCAATAATCTGATTATAACGTTCATTGTTGGTGATCAAACCCATATTATAGTTATCCCAAACTTCATCAACTTCTGCAGTTGGCAGTTGTTCAAGCATTTTTTGTTTCACTTCTGGAATAATCAAATCCTCAGGATTAAACGACAATCCACCTCTAAAGGCCGTACGTGAATCCTAATGTTTTAATATCATCCAAGAATTTAACAGTAGTTGGAATATCTGTATATTTAATTACATCACCAATGATGTTTCTCAATGATTTTTTAGTCAATAATCTCATTAATGAAACCTACTTCTTCAGGTGTATATTGATTAAACATCACACGTACCTACAGTTGTTTCGATTAATTTGTTTACAATAGTACCATTTTCTTTACGCACATTTGCTTTTACTTTGATCAAAGGCATGTAAATCAACTTTACCTTCATTGTAATGCAATAATTACTTCTTCTGCACTATAGAAAGCCATACCTTCTCCTTTTACAGGATCGTTAGGTATGATTCTTTTTCCTTTAGATAATATAATATAAACCCAGAACCATGTCCTGAGAAGGAAGGGTAATAGGTGTACCATTTTGAGGATTCAAGATATTGTGAGAAGCCAACATTAATAATTGAGCTTCTAAGAATAGCAGCATTGCTCAAAGGAACATGAACAGCCATCTGATCACCATCAAAATCCGCATTGAACGAAGAACAAACCAATGGATGTAATTGAATTGCTTTTCCTTCAATCAGTTTTGGTTGGAAATGCTTGAATAGACAAACGGTGAAGTGTTGGGGCACGATTTAATAATAATTGGATGACCTTTTAAAATATTTTCAAGAATATCCCAAATCACAGCTTCTTTCTTATCAACTAATTTCTTAGCTGATTTTACTGTTTTAACAATACCTCTTTCGATTAATTTTCTAATAACAAATGGCTTGAATAACTCAGCAGCCATATCTTTTGGCAAGACCACATTCATGCAATTTCAATTCTGGTCCTACTACAATAACCGAACGACCAGAATAATCGACACGTTTACCTAATAAGTTTTGACGGAAACGACCTTGCTTACCTTTCAATACATCAGATAATGATTTCAATGCACGACCACCTTCAGCTTTTACAGCATTTGATTTTCGTGAATTATCCAATAATGACTATCAACAGCTTCTTGCAAGCATACGTTTTTCATTTCGTAAGATAACTTCAGGAGCTTTAATTTCTAACAATCGTTTCAAACGATTATTTCTGATAATTACTCGACGATATAAATCATTCAAATCTGAAGAAGCAAAACGACCACCATCTAATGGAACCAATGGTCGTAATTCTGGTGGAATTACAGGAATATACTGCATCACCATCCATTCTGGTTTGTTTTCGATATGTGAATTTGCTTCACGGAAAGCTTCTACTACACTTAAACGTTTTAAGGCTTCTGCTTTACGTTGTTGAGAAGTTTCGAAAGCTGCTGCATTTCTTAATTCATAAGATAATTGTATCTAAATCAATTCTAGATAACAACATCATGAACAGCTTCAGCACCCATTTTGGCGATGAATTTATTTGGATCATCATCACTCAACATTTGATTTTCCTTTTGGCAATTTATCTAAGATATCTAAGTATTCATCTTCAGTAATCAAGCGCCATGTCAGTATCTTCTGTTTCCTTCATGGTAAGCGCAGAACGAATCATCGCATCAGCTTCACCACCTTGAATTACGCAATATCTTTCGTAATAAACAATCATTTCTAAGTTTCTTAGAACCAGTTCCTAATAAATAACCAATTTTATTTGGTAATGATTTGAAATACCAAATATGAACTACAGGCACTACCAATTTGATATGCCCCATACGCTCACGACGTACTTTCTTTTCGGTTACTTCAACACCACAACGGTCACAAACAATACCTTTGTAACGAATACGTTTGTATTTACCACAATAACATTCGTAATCCTTTAGTTGGACCGAAATATCTTTTCGCAGAATAAACCGTCTCGTTCAGGTTTGTAAGTACGATAATTGATTGTTTCTGGTTTTAACACTTCGCCAAAACTTCTATCTAAAATAGAATCCGGAGATGCTAAGGTGATGATAATTTTGTTGAAAGTCGGTCTCTGTTTGTTGTCGTTTTTTTTGAAACTCATTGTTTTTTGTTATTTTTTTAAAGAAATAAAAAAGTTGGATAGAAATACAACACTGCCATTTTGAATGTTCGTAGAACGCACCATGATTCATATAAGCTTAACATTATATAAAAAATAACTTCACAGTTTAGGCCTCAAATTCAATACCACACAAGCATTTTAATACACATATTAAGTGCAACTAAGACCATTAGTTGATGCTTATATAAGAAAGAAAACAGGTACAAAAATTGAGGTTTGCCATTCAAAATAGTGTTGCGAAGGTAATAAAATAAATCTTTTTAGTGAAATTTTTCTCTCTTTTTACTTTTTCAACAAAGCTGAAAATCGTTTAACATACAAAATGTCAAATTTTAGCTATTAATTTATAAAATTGAACTTTTGAAAGAAACATTTTGATTTAATTATTTGGTTATTTCATCTTTTATTGGGAACTTTATGCTTTAAACCCTTTTTTAACAAAAATTAAATAATAAAAAAATGAAAAAATTTATCACTTTTATAGCAATTACTTTTTTTGCTATCAACACCAATGCACAGTGGAATGTAGATGGAACTCAACTTACAAGTACATTCACTATGACTGACCTAAATGGTACTACTCATGATGCTTTTACACTATTCAATCAAGGCAAACACCTTTTAATCGATTTTTCTGCTACTTGGTGCGGACCATGCTGGAGTTATCATACATCACACGTAATGGATCATTATGCTGATAAATATGGTACTAATGGTACTGTGTTGAAAGATGCACAAGTAGTGTTATACGAAGTAGACGGCGCTACTACATTGGCTGACTTACAAGGTACTACAGGTGGTACACAGGCCATTGGATTACTGGCACAACACACCCAATTTGCAATCCAGCAAGCTCTTCTGCAGTATTACAAAAATTCTTATTACCAGGCACTACAAGCTATGGCGTACCTAGCATATTTGTGGTATGTAACAACAAGAAATTTTATCAAATCAGCACTGGTATGACTTCTGAACCAGCTTTAAGAAACTATATCACTTCAAAATGTGGTTTAGCTCCTACAAGTGCCAATGAAGTTATGGATTTTGGTTTTACCTATGAAATCTATCCTAACCCAGCAGGCGATTTTACAACCATTCATTTAAATTTAAGATGATGCAAATACCGTTTCTTACAGTGTTAAAAATTCACTTGGCCAAACTGTTATCAACGATGTTAAATCAAACTTACAAAGTGGTATTAATAACGTAAATATCAATACTTCAAATTTAGCTAATGGTATTTATTTTGTTACTTTACAAGTAGGAACAAGAAATATCAATGCAAAGAATATTAGTATCTCATTAAATTCTTCCATATCAAGATTATAAAAAAACCATCGCTAAAGCGATGGTTTTTTTATGTATAAATCTTTTTACATTTAGTTGGAATCATAAAACCAATCAAAAATAAGGAAAATTCCATGATCCCTTTTTACCTAATAAACTTGATACATGCATACAATCGGTATTCTAGACTGAGAATATATATAGGTTTATGAATACGCTTGAATAAATTATAAGCAAAATAAACTCTATCGTGAAAATAGAAGACAACCCTCATTTTCAAGAAAACATTCCAAAGAACCTTATTTCTATTTTTAGTATCTTATTCCTAGAAACTAACATTTATTAAATTTTTACCGTCTATTCATCTAAACTTCATTTAAAATTTTTAAAAAACATATCATATGAAAAAATTAATCCTTTCTACATGCTTATTGCTTTCAGGCATCACTTTATTTGCACAAACACCCCCGAATAAAAACTTGGGAATTATTAATAAAACAACAGCCACTTGGTGTGGACCTTGTGGTTCGTGGCGGACCTTATTTGAAGACATTATAGCTGATAACCATGCCAATGCAATTTGTATGGGTACTTATGGAGACAATGCCAGTGATTTATACAATCAAACAGCAGATGATTTCAAAATGGATTTTGCGCCTACTGCGGGTTGAGCCTGCATTTTGTGCAGTTGGTCTTAACAGAACCGAATATGCAGCAGGTGGTGGCATGTGCCCCTTCTGATTACACGTACGAATGTAAAAGCAACCATTGACTCATTTATAAGCACTCCAGTATTGGCGAGTACCGGTGTACACCTATACCATCAACGGCAACAGTATTAACATCAATACTACCACTAAATTTTGGGCAGCCAATAACGGTGATTTTTATGTAAACGTTTATTTTGTAGAGGATGGTGTGATGAATGTTCAAAATGGGCAAACAGTGGTACTGGTAGCCCATCATGATGTATTAAGAGGAGGCATTACAGGTACTTGGGGACAAAATTTAATCAATGGTGCCATCACAGCAAACCAAACCTTCAATAAATCATTCACATATACCATTCCTGCAGGCTGCGGATAAAAGCAAACTAAAAGTGGTAACAATGATTTTGGAAGAAAAATGGCAGTGATTATATGTTTATCAATGCAAATAATGTGGCGAATGCGCCTAGGGATAAACAACATCGAAGAAGCTGGCAATATCAGATTATTTCCAAATCCTGCCACAAACTTTGCGACCCTTTCTATTGACGTAGATCAAGTTTCAAATATTCAATATAGCATTACAGATATTAATGGCAAAACTGTTTTATCAAAATCTATTCCACATGTAGCCTATGGTAATTACAAAGAAGCAATCAATACAGAATCATTTCATCAAGGTACTTATCTTTTAAAAGTAGCTGTAGGCGATCATGTATACGCCGGCAAATTAGCTATTATAAAATAATATCAATATCAATTTTTAAACCATTCAAATAAATGCTTGATAAAAAAACAACTCCTACTTGGCCAGTCTTTTTTATGACTTATTAAATACACATTGGTGATTTTTAAGATATGCTGTATTTTATGATTATAAATCCTATATTTGTCTATCCAAGTTCATCAATTTTCATATATAGAACTCTCTTCAGATAAAGAATTAGACAATGATGATTATCATTTATTATCTGAAGCAAAAAGGATTACAGAAAATGCTTATGCACCCTATTCTAATTTTAAAGTAGGTTGTGCCGTACAGCTGCAAAACGGAGAAATCATATTGGGGGTAAATATCGAAAATGCTTCTTACCCTTGGTGGGTATTTGCGCCCGAAAAGAAGCGCTTTATCATCTGCATTATCTCAATTTCCCGACGAAACGATTTCAGCAATTGCTATCAGTTACTTTTCTCCACAAGGTGAAAATACCCAACCGGCATTCCCATGTGGTATGTGCCGACAGTTTATATCTGAGTGCGAACATAAAAACAAACAAAACATCAAATTAATTATGGCAGCACAATTGGGCAAAGTATATATTATTGATACTGTACAGCACTTGTTACCATTCAGCTTTAGCAAAATAGATTTAAAGTAAATCGTTCAATACTCTTTATCATAAAGTAGGGATTCACCAAAAAAACAGCACTCAAAATATATTATAAATCAAGAAATTTTCAATATCACTCATGCAAAACTTAGACTTACAAAAATTAGCTGAAACTGTAGCTTTTATTCGAACAAAAACGAGCAGTCAACCCATCGCTGGCATTATATTGGGCAGTGGACTTGGCGGCCTGGTGAATGATTTAACGATTTCAATCAGTTTAAATTACGAAGAAATTCCACATTTCCCTACAAGCACCGTTAAAGGACATGGAGGCAAATTATTATTTGGTACTTTAAATGGCAAAGAAGTGGTAATGCTAAGCGGACGTTTTCATTATTATGAAGGCTATCATATGCAGGAAGTTACTTTCCCAGTGAGGGTGATGCAACAGCTTGGTGCAACTTTACTCATGGTATCGAATGCGGCGGGCAGTATGAATGCCTCCTATCAAGTTGGCGATTTGATGATTATCAATGATCATATCAATCTGTTTCCCGAACATCCATTAAGAGGAAAAAACGATGAAAACATCGGACCACGCTTTCCTGACATGACAGAACCTTATCAACTTTCACTTATACAAAAAGCAAAACAAATAGCCTCCTCTAATCATATTCATGTACACGAAGGGGTGTATATTGGCTTGCAAGGACCCACATTTGAAACCAAAGCCGAATACAAATGGTTACATATTATTGGGGGCGATGCCGTAGGAATGAGTACTGTGCCGGAAGTGATAGTAGCCATACACTGTGGCATGAAAGTGTTTGGTATGAGTGTTATAACAGATATTGGTATTCGAGAAGCCATGAATGTGATCACCCATGAAGAAGTATTAGAAGCCGCTAATGCCGCTGCGCCAAAAATGGCCTTAATCTTTAAGGAATTATTAGGAGAACTATAAAGCCGACTGTGTTAATTTTGAATCTTTTATTATACTTTCTCATTGCATAAACCATTCTTTTTTTATCTAAATGCCTTTGTCATCGTCTTCTTACTTTCATTGAATAGTTTGAAGTCGAGTGCACAGCTTTTTTCAAATGGTGCAGCCAACAACGGAAGCATCAGTACACAAAAAATCATTTCAGACAGTAGCAAAAAAAAACAATTCACCACAGATGATAAAGTAAAAATCAATTATTACACATTGTATGATACAGCCAAAAAGTCGATTGACACCAGCATTCAATTTTTACACCGAAACCCTTTACAGTCAATCTGGCATGTCGATTTAGGCAATACAGGTTCTTCTGCATTTTCATTATGTTTTACCCCAGATATGAACCCATCTATGCAATTGGGTTTAGATGCCATTAAACCCCTTTTATTCGAGCAAAAAGATATTAAATTTTACAATACGACGAGGCCATTTACAGACATTTATTATAGAAATGGGAGTAAGGCCGATCAGTTGATTTCATTGCTACATACCCAAAATATTACCCCTGACTGGAATGTAAGTGTAAACTATCGAAAAATTAATTCCCCAGGATTTTACAAATGGCAAAAAACAAATCATGATAACCTTGCCTTGAGTTCTCAATACCTTTCTAATAATAAAAGATATAGTGTCAACGCAGCAATGTTGTACAATAAATTGCAACAAGATGAAAATGGGGGTATTACTTCATATGAGTACTTATTTTCATCTGCTTACAATGATAAAAGACTTATTCCTGTAAATTTTGAAAACATTTCAATCAACCGGTCATCAGTGAGCAACTATTACCGAAATGTATCTTTGCTTTTGCAACAACAGTATTTTTTTGGTAAAAAAGACAGTATATTCAATATTGACAGTACCGAAAAAATATATAACTTCAAACCTGTGTTTAGTGTAAAACATTCATTTTACAGCCAGCATAACTATTACCGATTTAAAGATGTGCAACCCGATACGAGTGACTACAATTGGTTAGCCAATGATTTTGAAGCTAGAGATTCCCTTTTTTCCACAAATTTTCATACCCAAATTGGCAATGCATTTTCATTAAATGGCGATGTTCGATTGAAAGGAAAAGTGATGCAGGCAGAAGTAGGTTATGGCATTGAAGTAGAACATGTAAAAAGCATCCTACTCAACAATCAATATTTCAATAATTTTATATTTGGACGTATTGAAAAACCTTCGCAAAGTGATAGGGAATGGCTTTATCGTGCACACTTAAAATTATATTTTACGGGCAATACAATAGGCAATTTTTTAATGAATGCTCAAGCGGGCCGAAATATGGGAAATCAACTGGGCACTTTTTTAATTGGATTTAATCAATCATTGCAAACTGCACCCTATACTTTTTCAAATTATGCCACAAACTATTTTTCCACAAGCAGTACATTTGCAAAACAAAGTATCAGCGATTTGTTTGTGAGTTACAAAAATGTTCCCTACAAAACCAATTTGACTTTTCATTACTACCTCATTGGCAATTATTTTTATCGTGATACAAATTTAACAGCCCTACAGTACGCAAGTGTTATACCACTATTTCAATTACAATTCAACAAGACATTTCAATATAAAACTATTGCTTTTGACAATCAGCTTTTGATTCAAAAAACGACTGCTTTTAATCCAATACAATTACCTATTTGGGCTTCAAGACATCGACTTGCCTATCAAAATAAAATTTTCAAAAGAAAAACTATCCATCTCCACTGGCTTCGATATGCGTTACAATACTCCTTATTTTGCCAGTGACTATGCACCATTATATTTTGGTTTTGTAAGTCAATATCAATATAAAATCAATAACATCCCTGAGTTCACCTATTTTTTCAATTTCAATGTAAAACGATTTCGTGCTTCTATTGCATTTGATCAATTGCAACAATTATTTACCCGCAACAATATTAATTTTCCCAATTATGCTGCACAAAACATGGCACTCCGATTTGGATTACATTGGATATTTGTAAATTAACATCCTTACAATTCGAACTTATAACAAATGTATTGACTACATATTCTGAAAAAATATCGGTTAAGAACCACACAGATTACAATTAAGCTAATAACCATTGGTCGGTTTAATGTGTCGTTGGTATAAGCCAGTAAGCATTGATCTCACATTCAATTATCGTTGGTATTCTTAAACCATTGTCATTTAAAAATTAAAGTAACATTTTATATTTTTCTTACAGGAGTTGATGCAGATAGAAATAATTGATAAGAATATAAAGTAGTAGGCCTTTTGGGCTATTCCTTATTTCACATCAGTATTATATTGAAAAATACATGATTAAAACTTCATTCCAAGGGTAAACAAAACTTTGCTAACATTGTTTTGAATATTAGCAGCTTGTACATCGGCATTTGCCCTACTTAATGTATAAGGCATTTGTTGCGTTTTTTGGGTAGCATAAACATAAGCAGCATCTAAAAACCAATTTTTAGCACGATAACCTACACCTCCACTTATATTGATACGAGAAGCATTGTTGACAGTGTTTTTATACGGACTACCATAATAGGCCACACCCAGTCTGAAAGCAAATTCTTTTAATTTGGCTTCAGCACCAACCCGTATATTCATTGCACCCTTGTACGTATTTTTAATGACAGAATTTATTAATTGGCTTTCATTTTCATATCCTTGACCATAATTATATTTCATACTGGCATAATCGACATATTCGATATCGGCTGTAATAAAACCATATTGGTTAAACAATGCCGTGGCACTGACCAATGCTTTGTAGGGAGTGGTTTGTCCATAATTAAATGACAATGCGGTATCTTGTGTATAGGATGACAAAGGGTTTTGCAATAAGCTATCAGTATGTGTTTCCATTTCAACGTGCGAAATATCATTAAACTGTATATAGGAAGGGGTATGAAATGCCAGACCCCAAAACGGAAATTATTTACTGGTTTAAAAATAGCCCCTAATTTTAAGTTGATACCAGTACCGGTAGTACTCAATTTTTCGGTAAAATACATATACTTAAAATCATTGTTTTTATCGCCTGAAATATCTTCTTCATCAAATTGCAATGTTCTGTTGTATACCACTCTAGGAATGCCTAAAGTAGCCCCTATCATTAATTTTTCCTGATAATTGCCCCCCGCACTAATCACATATTCCTGCATACCACCTGTTTCATAGACTCTTTTGGTTTGTCTGATACCATCTGCATAGGGAACATAGGCAACAGCTTGATTAGAGTCAGCACCAAATCCCCTATCGATGAGCCATGTTTGGTAGGCTGCGTATGCTGGGTAACTCACACTTCCCACTGCATTGATTCCACCTAAAGCATTAAACTCTTCAGCATACTTTTCAATTAAGGAACTTTTTTGATTATTTCCTGAATATACATATTCATTTTTGTAGGTTTCATTTCTATTCATTCCAAACGCAAACGATCCTGCTTTCCATGCACTTTTTTTATAAGCATTTCCCTTTTTTACACTGGTAAGTACAAGCCCAAATTGTGAAAAGTTTAATTTTGTGCTGCTGGTATTGATTGTATTTCCCAGATAAGTACTATTGTTAGTCATTACATTAAAAGAAGGAGAAAAAACAAATTCGCCTCTTCTGTAAATGCCTATACCTGCAGGGTTAATAGATAAGGAAGAAAAATCACCCCCAACGCTACCCATTGCATTGCCAATAGACATTGAGCGTGCCGTACCATTGTAAGTAGTATAACCATATCGAAGGGCATCAAATTCGTCTTGCGCCGATGCAAACTGATGTATGGACTGAAAGTAATAAGCTCACGCCGGCTATAGAATCTTTTTTATCATTTGAGAATTGTATTTTAGGGTGTATGTCAATTTTTCGTAGCAGGTATAAAAAAAGCACACTTGAAATTCATCTATACAAAAACTCACAGTGTGCAATAAAATGTTTTTCGTATGTCCGGATTATCTTCTTCTTCCGCCACCACCGCCATTCATTGATGGACTTGACATTCGTGGACTTGACATTCGTGGGCTTTCGCATTCTTGGACTTTCTACGTCGAGGACTTTCCATACGAGGTGATTCGCGTCGTGGGCTTTCCATACGAGGTGATTCCATTCGTGGACTTTCTCTTCTTACTTCACTTCTTTGCTGGTTCATACGCTCTTGATTCATTCTTCTTTCATTCATTACGTTGTTGGCTGAAATTATTCATATTCCCATTTCATTCGCTGTTCAGCTTCGTTTGTTGATTCATACGTTCCTGATTTCATACGATTTGCATTGTCACTGCGTTAGTTGCTCAACTCTCTGTTGATTCATACGTTCCTGATTCATACGATTTGTATTGTCATTGCGTAGTTGCTCAGCTCTTTGTTGATTCATACGTTCCTGATTCATACGATTTGTATTGTCATTGCGTTGTTGCTCAGCTCTTTGTTGATTCATACGTTCCTGATTTATACGGTCCTAGTATTGTCGTTGCGTTGTTGTTCAGCTCTTTGTTGATTCATACGCTCCTGATTCATACGGTTAGTATTGTCGTTGCGTTGTTGCTCAATTCGATTATTATCAAAACCACGATTAACATCATTGTTCATTCTCACGTCATTATTTCTTACGCCATTGTTTCGTATCACATTGCCATTATTCTCGTACATCGTTTTCTTTTACGGTCGTTATTACGATTACCCATTTGGCTGTTATTCACATCAACATTTTTTACATTTCCATTGCGAATGCCTTCATTTCTTCCATCGTAATTTCTTTCTGTATTATTTCGGATGATGTCCACCATTTATGTATTTCCCTGAATTGGGGTACTTGTCATGTTTCTATAGTTGCCATTATTCACTTCCATTTGGCGGTTTCTGGTTCTAACAATATTTACGTTGCTATTCATCGTAGTTCTTGGACCATATTTATAACCACCTCTGTTGCCACCATTATAACTTCCATTATAAAACCCATCCCAATATCCATTGTAATAACCGTTATTGTATCCATTATAATATCCATTGCCATATCCAACCCCAACCATTATTCCAGCCATTACCCCAGTACCATCCGTTACCCCAGCCATTGCCGCATCCCCAACCGTTATTCCAACCATTACCATAACCTACCATACCAGCCATTATTCCAATTATTACCCCAACCGCAACTGTTGCCCAGCCATTATTCCATACTATTAGTAACCCCAGCCGTATATTCCAAATCCCCAACCAGTATTACCAGTTATCCCATCCATAATTCCATATGTACCATGATGGATAATTGTAACTCCAATCCCACCAATAAGGATCGCTATAAAAGCTACTATAATAACCGAATAATCACCCAAAATGGGCGATAAAATCGTCTGATACGGGATGCATAATAATAATCATCGTCATCGTCATTATAGTCAATCATCATTCATCATCATATTGATAGCTACGAGATTGTTGACTTTGTTGCCCATCGTTATAATCATCAAGGTTATTATCATAATCACCCTCTGTGTTGGTTGATTTTGCTGGGTATTATTCTGGTTTTGCTGGGTATTATTCTGTTGTGAATTGCTATTTTGATTGCCATTGCTATACACATCATCATATGACTGTGACCAAATAGACAGCTCATACTACTAAGCATGATTCACAGACATAAAGGTGAGGATATTGTTTTTCATTTTTAGAGATTTAAATTTTAATAAAATTAATGACGATTACTTTTTCGAAATTACGTCTTTTGACCTAATGTATAATTAAAAAGTTAATAATTTAAACCATTTAAAACTGACAGTATTAACAAAATGTACGATATTTAAAAAAAATCATGCAAATTAAAAACAGTATTGATTCTGAATAATCATTACATATATGCATTAATAAAATAGATTGCCTTGATTTTCTTCCAATTACCCATAAATGATTCAGTTATTTTGCGCATTCATAAATACAACAGACTTTATTAATGAGCAAAGGAAATTACATCACGTAGCGAAGATTACAGTAAATGGTATAACGATTTAGTGCTTAAAAGCAGGACTTGGCCGATTATAGTGCAGTGCGAGGATGCATGGTTATCAAACCTTATGGCTATGCCATTTGGGAGAACATGCGAGATGTATTAGACAAAAAATTTAAAGAAACAGGTCATGAAAATGCCTATTTCCCTTTGTTTGTACCAAAAAGCTTGTTTGAGGCAGAAGAAAAAAATGCAGAAGGATTTGCCAAAGAATGTGCCGTAGTGACTCATTATCGTTTAAAAAACGATCCTGAATAATCCAGGTAAATTAATGGTAGATCCTGAAGCAAAACTGGAAGAAGAACTTATTGTAAGACCTACCATCTGAAGCCATTATTTGGAATACCTATAAAGACTTGGATACAATCATACAGAGATTTGCCTATATTGATTAATCAATGGGCCAATGTAGTGAGATGGGAAATGCGTACACGACTTATTTTTACGAACTGCCGAATTTCTTTGGCAAGAAGGGCATACTGCTCATGCTACCCAAGAAGAAGCATTGAATGAAACAAAACAAATGCTTGATGTGTATGCCGATTTTGCAGAAAAGTGGATGGCCATGCCAGTAGTAAAAGGTGTAAAAAGTGCAAATGAACGATTTGCAGGTGCTGATGATACCTATTGCATTGAAGCACTGATGCAAGATGGCAAAGCTTTACAGGCAGGCACTTCTCATTTCCTTGGTCAAAATTTTGCCAAAGCATTTGATGTAAAATTTGTGAATAAAGAAAATAAAAGTGAATTTGTATGGGCTACCTCATGGGGTGTTTCTACACGTTTAATAGGTGCACTCGTGATGGCGCATAGCGATGATGACGGATTAATACTCCCACCTAAATTAGCTCCTATACAAGTTGTTATAGTTCCCATTTATAAAGGAGAAGCAATCGAAACCTATCATAGATGAAAAGGCGAAAGGAATTCTTGATGCATTGAAAGCAAAAGGCATTAAAGTAAAGTTTGACAACAATGACCAAACACGACCAGGCTGGAAATTTGCTGAATACGAAATGAAAGGTGTACCTATTCGCATAGCATTAGGCGCACGCGATATTGAAAACAATGTGGCAGAAATTGCCCGCCGCGATACAAAAGAAAAAAACTCGGTAAGTTTAGATGGATTAGCTGACTATATTGAAAAATTACTGGAAGAAATCCAATATAAATATATACACCAAAGCGCTCCAATTTAGAAATGAGCAGCATTACAGAAGTAGATTCATTGGGACGACTTTGTACAAGTATTAAATACAAAAGGTGGATTTGTAAGCGCTCATTGGGATGGCACAAGCGAAACAGAAGATAAAATCAAAGAAATGAGCAAGGCAACCATCAGATGTATCCCTTTTGACAACAAACAAGAATTAGGTAAATGCATTTTGAGTGGAAAAGAAAGTAAAGAACGTGTATTGTTTGCGAGGGCCTATTAAATAGCAAACTTTAATAGATTAAAGCAATGGCATTTCCTTTAAAGCTATTGGGTATAGGAATTTAGTTATAATTTGTGGAAAAGTGATGCATAAATATCATTTAAATTTTCTTTCTTTTACATTCAAATCAGCAAGCTATGGAAAATATGGAGATAGAAACAAATCAGCTTCATGATAATATGGCCAAGAGTGCAAAATGGGCACGATATTTAGCTTATATTACCTTTGCAAGTGTAGGTTTGAGTTTTTTACAATTGATATTTGGCATTATTGCAAATAAAGGGAGTATAGCTAGTACCGTATTTAGCTTTATCATCTCTACAGTAATCACCACTATTCTGGCGATGAATCTGCTTAATTTTTCAAAGAATATTCACCTTGGATTGTTTAACAAAGATCATTTGTATTTCACCCAAGCACTAACACACCTAAAGAATTATTTTCTGGTTATTGGCGTGATTTTTCTTATTTTATTGGGCTTGTTGGCATTATTCTTTTTAGTTTTCACCATCGTAATCATTGCTAGATTTTAATTTAAACAAATATGGAAAACGAACCTTTAGCTTCTAATACATTTTCCTTAGATATTGCAGGAAAAGAACAGCTGCAAAACATTGGTAAATGGTCAAGGTTTATCGGTGTTGTATTTATTATTTTTGGCTCTATATTGTTATTGGCCACAGTATTACTATTGGCTAATTTCGAAGCACTGATGACTGAAATCATCAAGTTGAATGGAATTGATGAGGAAATGATTGATATGTTAGAAAAAGGAGGGAAATACTTTATTGCATTCGCCTTGGTATTAAGTTCAGTGATATTATTTATTAATGGATTTTTATTATTTCGATTTGGCAGCAAAAGCAGTCATTATTTAGGCTCCCAAAGTGAATATTCACTGATAGATGCATTTACCTATTTGAAAAAATACATCTATTTTTCTTTTGTTTTAGCGTGTATTTCTGCCATATTATCTTTAATATCAACGATTGTATTTTTTGGTGGCACCCACTAATTATTAACAGCCACCACTTCATACCCTTTATCTCTGAGTAACTGTATAACGCCTTGTTTACCCGCTAAGTGACCTGCCCCAACTGCTACAAAACACGATGATTCTTTCATCAAAACAGGTAATTTTTCTACCCAGTCTTTATTTCGATTATTGATCAAAGCATCTTCCTGATGTTGAAATTCTTTCGATGATAATATTATATCATGAAGCTGTTCAATTTGTTGGTTTTTATACGCCAACACCATTTGATCCTGCATTTTATTATCTTTTTCAATATCTTCAATACCTTCCAATAGTATTTTTTTGATTTCTTCATCTTTCATATCATCAAATATTTTCATTTGGGCTAGGCTTGTTTCTAAACCTGCTACACTCATATGATGTTCTTTACTCAACTCCAAGAGATTCATTTCATACGAAGCCGTGTTTTCGCATTCAAAACTTTTTTGTGCAATCAACGAAAGTAAAATCAATGGTTTCAAATTTTGGAATAAGGATGCATCAATACCAATATGGGTTTTTAACTTTTGCGAAAAAGCTTCATATTCTGCTTCATCTTTAAAAAAGTTTTTGAGCTCTTTACCTGCTGGTAACATCATACTTTGTTGATATTGCGCTACGGTATTAGGGTCGCTTAGATTTATTTCGAGCAAAAGTTTTTCACATCCTATCAAAGCATCTTTCATGGTTTGGTTAAAAAAATAATCCTGATTACAAATCATATGTATCGTTCCAAAAAGATAGGAAGGTTTGTTTAGCCCTTTACCTGAAATTTTCCAAAGCAGACTATTTGGTAGTTTGGAAGCACTCTTCTCTGCAGGTTGTGCCATAAGGGAAACTGAAAAAAACTGAGTGATTAAACCGACAAGCAGTAAGATACGTTTATACATAAAAAAGTTTTGTACTAGTTTGAAAATTTACATTAATGAAAGTGTAATAATAATGTAGCTAGTGCAAATCCTAAGCCAAGCATGACTGCAATGACTTTTTGTCGGCTCAACTGATGATGTTTGGTCCCACTTTCGTATAAGTATAGTAGTAGAAATATGTAAAAAAGCACCTGCTACAATAGGAATAATGTAAACCAATTGGTTCGAAACAAAGTAGAATTTTTGTCCGAAATACATTGCCAAAATGCCTGAAATAGGTGATGCCAGGGCAAAAAGCACGATTAGCATCCATTTATTTTTTTTAATATCAGCAATAAAAAGTAAAGTACTTAAGGTAATTGCTTCTGGTATTTTGTGGGCGGCGATGGCTAAAAAAATTGAAGGTGTAGTACTACTTGATTGATAACTAAAACCCAAAGGAATACCCTCCATGATGGCATGTATGATTAAGCCAACAAAAATCGGTGTAACCGCATGTTGGGTGATATTATGTTCATGTACATGACCATGTTCAATACCATGTGAAATGCGTTGCAAACCTAATTGTAATAAAAACCCTGCTAAAATATAAATCCCTGCTTTTTCACCTAATTCATGAAACACTTCAGGCATTAAATGCAAAAAAGTAATGGCCAGTAAGAACGCTCCTGAAAAAGCCAACATCAACATCATCCAGGCACTGTTAAACTTTTTGAACAATACAGGAATCATACTTCCGATAAGCGTTAATACAAAAAGCAACAACAGGTAAATCCAAATCATAAGAAATGCAAAAGTAATTTAAATCAAAGACACTTTTTGATTAAAATAAATAGCAATGAGTTTAGCAATGATAACACCCAACAAGGCCCCACCAAAAATATCAAATGGATAATGCACCCCCACATATACTTGTGCAAAACAAATAAGCAAGGCCCATGCAATAGCGAAAAATTTTAAATATTTATATTGATTGCCCAGCGTAAAAATTATAAAAAATGACAAACCGAAATGATTGGTAGCATGAGATGATGGAAAACTATATCCACTGCCACATTGTACCACTTTGTGAATAATAAAAGCAAGCGATTCATCATTACAAGGTCTGATACGCTGTACCCAGTTTTTAATAAAATGCGCACTGATATAATCACAAAAAACAAATGTCATAAAAAAGAACAAACACCAGATGAGGCCCTTTTGATTAAAGGTTGACCACATCCAAACGAGTAAAAACAAATAAACAGGTGCCCAAAAGTAGGGAATGCGTAACAAAGGCATCAGGGCATCAAAGAAAGGATTACTCATACTTACATGTATGAGCTTAAAAAGAATTAAATCTATATGTTTAAAAACGTTAATCAAATTATTTTTGAAATATTAAAATCATACGGGGTGAATGTTGTTCATTATAAGAATCTAACTGATAATTACCATAAGTAGCTATAAGTTTTAAACCAAAATTAGCAAACAAATCGGTTAATTGCATCATTGTAAAACAATTTACACTTTCCTGAAAATGCAATTGCTTATCGCCGTCTGCAATGGAAATATCTTTTATAAATTTATTGTTCATAAATTTTCGTTCAATCCTAAATGTCACATCACCTTTTACAATCGTTTCCTGTTTGTTTAAAGCTATATTATGCAATCGCATGATTTTTATTTACAAAATCGATGAGAAACTTTCCTTGTGGTTTCAATGCCGCTATAATACTCTTGGCTGCTGACACATGCTCATTTTGATTTTTAAAATACCCAAAACTGGTAAATAAATTGCAGACATAATCATAGTAATTGGTTCGAAAAATATTTCTCATATCATGCACATAAAAATGCAAAAAAGCTGTTTCGCTTTGCAAGGCATATTCAATACTTTCCCTTGACAAATCAACCCCGGTAACATCTAAACCATGGGCAGCAAAAGCTACAGAATGCCTTCCTTTGCCACAGGCTAAATCTAATAAGGTTTCATTCGGTTTTGTAGCCAAAACCTCTACACACTTTTCAACAAATTGATTGGCCTCTTCTTCACTTCTATTTTTATAGAGTAAATGATAATAAGGAGAATCAAACCAGTCTTCAAACCATTCGTTTTGTATCATTTTATTGTTTGTATTTTACAAATTGTAATGATATAACAAAAATGCAAAGTAAATATTATAAATTTGCGCTCTTTAAAAAAAATACTTTGGCACTCATTAAATCAATTTCAGGCATTAGAGGAACAATTGGCGGAAAACCCGATGAAGGTTTAACACCCATAGATATTTTAAAATACAGTGCTGCATTTGGCAAATGGGTTATCGAGCAAACAAATAATCCAACAATTGTTATCGGTAGAGATGGTCGCATCAGTGGCGAAATGGTCAGAAATATCATTGTAAGCACTTTACAATCGATTGGCATACATGTAATAGATTTAGGCTTAACCACTACCCCTACTGTAGAGATGGCAGTCACGATGGAAAAAGCAGGTGGAGGAATCATCATCACAGCAAGTCACAATCCTAAAGAATGGAATGCGCTAAAGTTATTAAACAGCGCAGGTGAATTTATATCGGGAGCTGACGGCGAACAAGTGTTAAAAATGGGAAACAGCCTGGATTTTAATTTTGTGGATATCAACAAGCTGGGAACCATTACTTTAAACGACACTTATCTTCAAAAACATATAGATTGTATATTAGCACACCCACTCGTTGATATAAAAGCCATTGCATTAAAGAAATTTAAAATTGTTGTGGATGGTATCAATAGTACTGGCGCTACCTATGTTCCATTTTTACTTAAAGCCCTTGGTGTGGAAGATATTGAGGTGATCAATGCAGAAGTGAATGGAAAATTTGCCCATAATCCTGAGCCATTGCCCGATAATTTACTTGAAATTTCAAATACGGTCATCAAACAAAAAGCTGATTTGGGTATTGTGGTAGATCCCGGATGTTGACCGATTGTGTTTTGTATGCGATGATGGGTCTATGTTTGGTGAAGAATACACCTTGGTGTCAATTGCCGATTATGTATCTGAAGTCATAAAAAAGGAAATACGGTATCGAATATGTCGAGTACACGTGCCTTGAAAGATATTACCTTAAAACATGGTGGTGAGTACTTTGCCAGTGCGGTGGGTGAAGTGAATGTAGTGACAAAAATGAAAGCAGTACAAGCAGTGATAGGTGGCGAAGGGAATGGTGGTATTATTGTACCAGAATTGCATTATGGCAGAGATGCCTTGATTGGCATTGCATTATTCTTGAGTCATCTTGGCTAAATATGGCAAATCGATTACTGAATTGCGACGTACCTATCCAAACTACTACATGTCGAAAAACAAAATAGAACTTCATGCAGAAGTAAACGTTCAGAAAATATTTTGCTGGCATCAAGGAAATTTACAAAAAACAACCCATCAATACTGAAGATGGATTAAAAATTGAATTTGACAATGAATGGGTGCATTTACGCACTTCAAATACAGAACCAATTATTCGCAATTTATACAGAAAGCACTTCAGAAATTACTGCTGACAATATAGCCAAAAAAATCATGATGGATATTCGTGAACTGATGAAAATGCAGTAATAAATCAAGCCATTTTTTATGATTATTTTAATAAAGAATACTCCTTTATTTTGAAAAATTTACACTATCATTGCAACTTCTGAAAACCTCCGCTGTCATATTATTTTTTATTTTTAGTTTTATACTATTCGCTGGAACGAATAATATCGTCATATTGCTGGCTAAATTCATTCCAACTTCAGATTGTAAATTAGTGACTAACAAATTAAAAACGTCTTTGAATTCACTCATGGAAGAAGAAAAATCTGAACATGATGAAGACGAGCTCAAATAGCAAAGTAATTGATTTGTATTGTGAACAAACTCAGCAACATATTATTCCATTTACCATGGCTTCGAGCTGAGTATATAGCCAAGCAATGACCTCATCATGAGTATCTACAAGCTGCCCATTTTCAATCCTCCACCAAATATCTAATTTTTTTTAGAAACCCCATTACACTTCAATATTGTTGTGTACTCTTCAGTTTTCGTCAAAAAAAATTAAATAAAAATGAATCAAAACAAATCACTGTTTTCAACTTTGAAATCAGATATTCCAGCCGGTATAGTTGTCTTTTTAGTCGCACTTGCCTTTATGCTTAGGCATATGCATTAGCATCGGGGGCACCATTTTTTAGCGGTATTATCTCTGGCATCATTGGTGGTGTAGTCATTGGTATCTCTGAGTGGCTCAAAACTGAGTGTAAGTGGTCCTGCAGCTGGACTTAGCAGCATTGGTATTAGCCGCTATCACAAATATTGGTGATTTTAGGCTATTTCTTATGTGCGGTTGTAATAGCTGGTATTTTGCAAATCGTTAATGAGCTTGGCTAAATTAGGAGGCATCGCCAATTATTTTCCTTCAAGTGTTATCAAAGGGCATGCTTACTAGTATCGGTATTTTCATCATCGCCAAGCAAATTCCACATGCATTTGGTTATGATAAAGATGAAAAAGGACATTTGACGGAGTTATTACCCTTATGGTGATGAGGATTGCACGAAATTATTTCAACCATTACAACATGTTGATTTCGGCGTATTTGTGTATCTGTCTCATTTCGATACTCATTATGTTGATTTGGGAGAGACCATTTATCAAAAAAAGGTTTAAGTTCGTACCGGGCGCTTTGGTTGCAGTCATTATCGCCGTTATTACTGAATGAATTATTGAAGGCATCCAATAGTCACTTTATTTGATTGAGCCTGATCATTTAGTAAGTATAAAAACTGCTGAATCGCCATCCGAATTTCCTTGGCTTTTTTACCATTCCTGATTTTAATGGCTTTTTAAATAGTAAAGTCATTATTACCGGGTTTGATGATTGCCATCATTGCATCATTAGAAACATTACTAAGTATTGAAGCTGTAGACAATATTGATCCCGGAAAGAAATGTTACAAATACAAATAGAGAACTTTTAGCACAGGGAATTGGCAATAGTATTTCTGGATTAATCGGTGGGCTTCCTATTACAAGTGTTATTGTTCGAAGCAGTGCCAACATACATGCAGGAGGCAAATCAAAACTTTCAACAATTTTTCATGGGTTGCTTATTACTTGTTTGCATGATAGTGATTCCGAGTCTTTTAAATAAAATTCCACTTGCTGCCTTAGCAGCTATTTTATTGCTTACAGGATATAAATTATGTAAATTATCAGTATTTAAAGATGTCATCAGCAAAGGTAAATACCAATACATTCCATTCTTTGTTACTGTGATTGTCATACTTGCTATTGACCTCTTTGGCTTGGTACCTGCCTGTAAAAGGGGAAGGACTTCTGATAGGGGTAATTGCAGGATTAATCACTGCTTTTGGTGCTATCTTACATGGTAATTTGAAAAATTCATACTATTTTCACAAAGACCAAACATCATGCAGAATGACATCATCACCATACGATTGTCTGAAGAAGTATCATTTTTAAATAAAGCAAGTATACGTGAAACATTAGACCATATTCCCGAAGAATACCAATCTTGACCATTGATGCATACGATTACCCAATATATTGATTTTGACGTATTAGAAATCATCAAAGAATTTAGAGACATCAAAGCACCATTTAAAAGATATAACTTGTAAATTAGTGGGGTTTAAAGATGTGTATCAAATAAACAATAATTATCATGTGTCATCAGGACATTAAAAAAATAAATAACTATTAAAAATTAAAATATTAAATATCATGGAAAAATCATATCGAAAGACTATTAAAGAATAATAAACAATGGGTTGAAAATCAATTAAGCCTTAGACCCCAACTATTTTGAGCGACTTGCCAAAGGGCAATCACCTGAATATTTATGGATAGGTTGTAGTGATAGTCGCGTACCTGCCAATGAAATCACCGGTACTAAACCCGGTGAAATGTTTGTACACCGCAATATTGCCAATATGGTAGTACATAGCGATATGAATTTGCTGAGTGTATTGTCATATGCTGTAGAAGTATTAAAAGTAAAACACATCATTGTTTGTGGTCATTATGGTTGTGGCGGTGTGATAGCAGCCATGGGTAATAAACAATATGGCTTGATTGATAACTGGTTGCGACATATTAAAGATGTGTATAGGATGTCATCATATGGAACTAGATGCTATTAAAGATGAAACAGCAAGAGCCAGACAGATTTGTAGAAGTTGAATGTGATGGAGCAGGTGCTTGATTTAGGCAAAACATCTATTGTACAAAACGCATGGAAAAACGAACAAGCCTTGCATGTACATGGATGGGTGTACGATATTCATGATGGCATCATTGATGATTTAGACGTGACTTGTACAGGTGTAAAAGATTTGCATGCAGTTTATCATTTAGATGATATTAGTACCATTAGACCAGTAAATCTATGACAAATTTGCTATTTGACGAGCAACATGTATTGCATGAGTTAAAGCATTATTTGCCTTCGCAAACACCTTTAAAAGATTTTATACATCATAATACGTTGCATGCTTTTCAAGATCATGAAGTTTTATGATGCTATTTTTAAAGCGTCAAAAATATTTGGTTATCAGGCAACCTTGCCTTTAACTGATTTTAGGAAATTGTATGAAATGGGTCGAATTAATGCAGATCATTTTAGATCGATACTATTATACAAACAGAAAGGGCGAATCACACTTGAATACATGGAAAGCAAATTGTCATCATCAAAACAATATGACGAGCATAATGATCCTAACGTATTGGACAATTAAGAGCATTATGGAAAGAAAAGTATCATATTGATCTTGACAATCTTAGTTCAACCATTTTTATTTCGATTTTTAAGCAGTTATCTTGACCAGGGTATTGCCATCTGGAATTTTCCTATTAGGCAATATGACGGTTTATTAGATGCCGTAAAAGAACTTGAAAAAAATAGTTTTATCAGTCTTTTTAAAACTACAAAGAGCAAGAAATTTACTTTTTCAAGAGGGACTTAGTATTACTAACATTGCTAAAATTATTAGTTGGCAATGAAGCCTATTTTGAACAATATTTGTTTGATCAACAATTTAGTCATAGAGGATGGAGTGGAATGGTGGCAACCCTGGAAGCAAAACCTGAAACACTTGTTAAGTCCCAAAAATATATCACTTCATGATTTGATTATTTTTGAACTTGTTGCTTGAAATTGATCACTTAGACACATGAATTGGGTGAAACATTGGAAACCATTATGTGCTGATGAGCACATTAGCTGAAGCCATTAGACTTATTTGGAAGATGTAAAACCCACTGAATTACATGAAGTGCTGCAGATTTGGCAAGATGCTTTTGAATGGAGTTATTACGATGAAATATTGGCTGGCATTCAACAATTAAATAATTCATAAAAGCACACCAATAGATGACAATACCGAAGTACAGATAATAATCAGTTTTCAGGCACTGTTTTGTATTGATGAAAGGGAATGCAGTTTAAGAAGTCATGTTGAAAATATTGATCCAACATCAGAAACTTTTGGTATGTCCTGGTTTTTTTGGTGTTGAGTTTTATTTTCAGGCTGAAAATGCCCAAGTTTTATGATAAACTTTGTCCGGCACCTGTTACCCCTAAGTATTTAATTAAAGAATATGGTGTTTCTGAAAAAAGAAAACATGACTTATTTTATACTAATAAAATCACATCAATTTATCACAGGTTTTTTAAGTGCCTTAACATTTGGGTTTTGGGCGGGTTATCGATTAGTCAAAAACTTCTTTAACCCTACAATGAGTCCCGCTATTTCAAATGCTTTTGCACATATGAATGTATAAGGCAAATTAACCATCGAAAATAAAAACATTAGAAGATAAAGAAAACGGCTTGCAAATCGGATTTACCATTGAAGAAATGGCTGACCGAGTGGCTAAGTTTATTAAATGGCATTGGGCTGACCGAACATTTTGCACCCATCATTTATGTCGTAGCTCATGGCAGCAGCAGTGCCAACAATCCCCATCATGGGGCACATGATTGTGGGGCTTGCAGTGGCAGACCAGGTTCTGTAAATCAGTAGGGTATTTTGCTT
The DNA here is from genome assembly GCA_037046605.1 of Nocardioides sp. GTDB lineage: Bacteria > Actinomycetota > Actinomycetes > Propionibacteriales > Nocardioidaceae > Nocardioides. The sequence goes on along the minus strand of JBAOHF010000021.1, from coordinate 289,425 downwards.
TTATGGCAAATCATACTGAAGTTCGAGAATTATTAACATATAACGGAATATACATATTCCAGCAAATACACAATTTATAGGCGCATTGCACGATACGGCTGCCGATGATAATTGATTTATTACGATGAGGATATTTTAAATGAGCAAAATGCACAAAATCACATTAAACATACTGGCACACTTTTGAAAGTGCCTTAGATTTAAACGCCAAAGAACGATCAGTCGAAGATTTGCATCTATTAATACCAAAAGCGAATTAAAAAAAATAAGAAAAGCCATTCAGAAACGGTCCGTTTCATTGTTTGAACCACGACCAGAATTGGGGCATGGAACCAATACCTTGTGCATTGTTGGGAATAGAGAAATGACCAAAGGCATCTTTTTAGATAGACGTGCATTTTTAAATTCATATAATTATAAAACAGATTTAGATGGACAGTATTTAACAGGTGTGATGAAACCACTTAGGTCCAGTATGTGGTGGAATCAATTTAGAATATTATTTTTCAAGGGTTGATAATTACAAATTAGGTGCTGGAACAAAACTACCGCACAATGTGGTGGGACTTATTTGGTGTATGCAAATAGCAGTGATGGCGATTTACGACCAGGATTACCCTGGCAAATGATAGAAGTGCATGACCCATTGCGTCTGCTGATTATTGTAGAACATTTTCCTGATAGTGATTCTTAAAATCGATACAGTCATCGCCCGAAATGTATGAATGGTTTATTAATGAATGGGTGCATTTAATTGCCGTTAATCCTGAAACCAATGAACTATCATTACTTTAAAGAAGGGGCATTTGTACCTTATAAAACCCTATGCAAAAGAAATTCACTTCTATAAAGATGTTCATTCACTTGCTTGAAGATGCCAAAGAAATGGAAACAAATCATATTGTGCATGCTACGCAAGAAAATTTACCGTGTTTATTTATACAACTAAGCACTCAAATGGAACAATATCTTCAACTATTTTATTTTGATACCCTTGTTAGGTTTTATGGTTAGTTTGTTTTTTACAAATAAACAAGAAAAATTAATTGCAACAATTGCCTATCTACTGTTATTGGGATTACAACTTCTAGGTATTATTATTTTTTACTATTTATTGGATTTTCACAGCAATCTCCTATTTTGAATATTAAAGCATTTTACCTTTTATAAAGAAGATAATATTGAAATATTTCTTAGATTTTTATTTTGACAAGATACACAGCGGTATTTGCCATTACTTGGTGCTTTCATTACTTTTTTAGTCGCCATCTTTAGCAAATTTTATTTGCATCGAGACGCAGGGTTATAAACGATTTTTTAGTACGATATTGTTATTTTTCTTTGGTTATAATGTGACTGTTTTTGCCGGTAATTTTGAAACCTTATTTATTGGTTGGGAATTTTTGGGTATCACATCATTTCTATTAATCGCTTTTTATCGTGACCGATATTTACCCGTTAAGAACGCATTAAAAACCATTTCATTATATCGACTGGGTGACATTTGTATTATTTTGGCATTGTGGACTAGCCACCATGTCTGGCATGAAAATATCACTTTTGTGAAACTAAATGATGTTGACCTGGTAGCATCTCATATTATCAGAATCATTATAACGCAGGTGATCTTTTTACTTTGTATGATTGTTATTGCAGCATCTATCAAATCGGCACAATTTCCATTTCTCTTCCTGGTTGCCAAGAGCCATGGAAGGACCAACTACCTCCAGTGCTGTTTTTTATGGTTCACTTGCCGTTCACTTAGGGGTTTTTTTATTACTTACGAACTTATCATTATTGGGAACCTATACTTGCCATGAAAATTAATTATTGTAGTTATTGGCGTTATGACTGCCATTATTGCCACATTGATTGCACGAGTTCAATCGACGGTTAAAACACAAATAGCGTATGCTTCCATTGCGCAAATAGGTTTCATGTTTATTGAAGTGGCCCTGGGTTGGCATGTTTTAGCATTTATACATTTTGCAGGCAATGCATTCTTAAGAACTTATCAATTATTAGTATCTCCTTCTGATATTAGGATATATGATTCATGAACAATTTTTTAATTTCAAACCAAAAAAACATTCCAAATCCCCATTCTGTGGGTTATAAGCTTACAAATAGCTTATATCTCTTGAGTATGCAAGAATGGAAGATGGATTTATTATTAAAAAAAATATGCTGGGATCCTTTAAAACGAATAGGCAAAGGATTTAACTTTTTATCTAATAAGAAGGGGCTTATAGCAATGATTATAATCTATATCGCAGGTGTTATTTTTTTAGTGCTCAATAAGAATTTAAGTCAGCAAATAGACCATTATTTGCATTTGTTTTATGGTATTGGTGGTTTGATTATGATATTGATGGCTTTTGTGGAAAAATCGAATCCTTTAAAAGCATGGTGGCTCATCATACTAAGTCAATCCTATGTCATTCTTTCTATTGCACTTTTAAATGATAAATATGAGTACATGGAGATTATCCTTTATATAGGAGGCCTATGTATTGCTGCAATAGTAGGAACTATAGTGTTATTGAAAATAAAAAAACGAGAAGTTCAAATCGATTTAAATGATTTTTATGGCCTGATAGATCAATATCCTTCATTAGGAACATGGTTTTTAATTGCATGTCTCGCTTTTGTAGGCTTACCTTTTACACCCTCTTTTATTGGATTGGATTTAATGTATAGTCATATTGACCACGAAGCCTATCTATTAGTAACCATTACTTCATTTAGTTTTTTAGTGTTAGAACTATCCGTATTAAGAATTTATGCAAGGGTTTTTTTAGGTCCAAACAAAAAACAATTACACCCAACTGCATTTAGAAGTTCTTAAAGAGGATCTTTATATAACGCATGAGTCCTTTTTTCAAAATCAACTGAATACATATAAAGTATTACACCAGTTTGCTTTCATAGTAAGTTATACCAATCATTGTTTAGCATAAATAAAGTCTAGTAGAAATATTAATATATTCTTTGTAGATTTATCATTTCAACCGATGAAGAAACTCAAACTTTTACTGATAGTCAGCTTATTTTCGACACTGTTGACAGCGCAAAATAAGTATTTAGATAGTTTACAAAACTGGCTGCTTGTACATCAGGAACAAGACACCCAAAGGGTGATGAATACCCATCGATTGTCGTATCGTTTGTCTGAAATTAATCCATCAAAAGCGTGGCGTTATGCCAAAGAAAGTGAAGTGTTGGCTACTAAAATTGGATTTACCAAGGGTATTTGTCTTTCAAACATCAATTATGCTATTTTAGAAACCAATGAGGGTAATTTTAAAAGTAGCGCAGAGTATTATTTAAAAGCAATACAGTATGCAGAAAAAATAAATTACACAAGAGGCATCAGTATTTCATACAACAATATTGGGGACAATTATTTCAAACTTAAAGAGTATAATAAAGTACTAGAGTACTCTGAAAAAGCCCTGGCCCTTAATAAAAAAATTAATGAATCAAGGGGCCAAGCGATTAATCTGGAACAAATTGGACAAGTGTATTTTGCTAAAAAAGAATATGACAAAGCTTTTAAATATTGGAATGAAAGTATTCAACTGGCCAACGAATCAGGCGACCCAAATATCAATACACAATTGATCATTGATATCGCAAAATATTATTTAGAAAAAAACCAACCTGATAAAGCATTTACTTATTTAAAAACAGCTGATTCAATTGCAGCCGCTTCAAACGAAATATTGTTGCAAGTACTAACCTACAAAGCATTTGCCACCGGATTTCAAAAGAAAAAACAAGATGACAGTACCATTCTTTATTTGCAAAAAGCTTTAAAATCGACCCAAACATTAGAAAACAAAACTGAAGAATGTGAAATATATAGTTTAATTGCAGCACACTTTGAAAATATAAAACAATATGATTCAGCATTTCATTATTTAAGAAAACATAAAATACTCAGTGATACCGTACTCAGTGATAAAAATTTTGCACACTTAGCATTCATCCAAACACAATATGAAACTGAACTGAAAAGAAAAAGAAAACCAGCAATTACGATCGATACAATTATCACAAAATCGAAAAATTTCAGAAAAAAACGCATTGCTCATTGCTTCAGCCATTGCTTTATTATTGGCATTGTTGTCGACTATACTCCTTTACAGATCATTTCAAAATAAAAAACAGCAATTGATCCTGGAAGAAGAAAAAAAGCTTTCAGAATACAATCAGCAATTTGCTGAACTTGAGATTAAATCATTGCGATCGCAAATGAATCCTCATTTTTTGTTCAATTCGCTTAATTCAATTAGAAATTACATCATAAAAAACGAATCGCAAATTGCCAGTAATTACTTAGCCAATTTTGCTTCATTAATGCGTAAAATATTAGATGCCTCTCAACAAAGCAAAATATCGTTGCAAGAAGAAATTGAGATGTTGAAACTATATCTTGATTTAGAACTTATGCGTTTTTCGAATCGGTTTACCTATAGCATTCCATATTGACGAGGCTATCGTACATGAAGATTTTGATATCCCATCTATGGTAATACAGCCGTTTGTAGAAAATGCCATATGGCATGGTTTGCTCAATAAAGAGAGTGATGCCCACTTAACCATCAATTTTAAAGAAATAGTAGACAATGATTATGAAATATTGTGCGAAGTCATTGACAATGGCATAGGTCAGTAAACAAAGTCAACAGTTTAAAAACAATTTAAAAAAACACCAATCAAAAGGGATCGACATTACCAAAGAACGTTTAAAAAGGCTCTCAAAAATGCCCCAAAACGAACCAATCCTGATTATTGACCTAGAAGACGAAGATGGCAATGCAAAAGGTACGATGGTGCAAAATACACCTGCCTATATTTGTAAAAAAATGAACAAAAACACGAGATTTGAAATAAGAAATACTTGTTATTTGTATCACTGTAACACTTATTTTTATGGCTTAGAAAATACAGACTCATGATAAAACGCTTAATACTACTATTGATTTGTGCTTTGATGTTTCAAAATAGCGACGCGCAAAATATGCGTAAAGCAGTTGAAAAAAAGAACCGCAGAGGCTTGTTTTTATGGCAATTTAGGCTACTACGGCAACCCACATTGGGGTGTAGGCGCTAATATTCACTATTTACATGGTATCGGTCGAAAAAAACAATTTTTCAGCATAGGTTGCGGATTAAGAGCCAATGTCTTTTTCTCTGAAAAAAGAAATTATATCACCTCTAGTCCAGTATTAACAGCGCGTAATCCAGGTGGAGCCGATACAATGTATATGGCTGAAGCCCAGACAAATACCTTGAATGCTTATTTGGCAATCAAAATACATATCAAAAAAGGGGTAGACATTCATATCAATACCGATTTGGGTGGTATAAACTTTGGGGATAGCAAAATAGGCCTTTTTCCGTTCGTACGAAACCAATCCTAAACCCCCTGGAATCAAATATAAGTCAGAGCCTTATGCCTTTAATGCAAATTTACTCAACGGTAGCTATGGTTCTATCATGACTGAAGCCTATGGGTCTTTCCGATTGAATGATGTACTTTGGTGGAGACTTGGATTTAACTATTACAGAAATGAATATAAAATTGACACAAATATCCCTATGAATGGTAAACGTTTTTATCAAAATCACTGGATGGTAATGAGTGGCCTTGCCTTTGACCTTAGATGGAAGAAAAACATTGAACAAGCAAGATATTTTTAAACCATAATAGAAATAAAACAGAAAGGCAACCCACTTAAAGGTTGCCTTTTTTTTATCGATAGATATCCCTTATTTTTGCAATACTTTGAGTCAAAATAAAACAGTTGCTTATCATACGCTTGGGTGTAAACTCAATTTCTCTGAAACGTCTACCATCAGCAGACAGTTTGATGCGAAAATGATTTCAAAAAAAGGAATTCCATGAAAGTGCCGATGTATATGTGATCAACACATGCTCTGTAACTGAAAATGCAGATAAAGAATGTAAACAACTTATCAAACGAGCAAAAAAACAACAATCCTGAATGCTACCATTGTGATAACAGGTTGTTATGCACAACTCAAGCCCCAACAAATAGCGCAATTAGAAGGAGTTGACATCGTAATAGGTGCCAATGAAAAGTTTAATATTGTACAACATGTACAAGAATATAAAAAGAATGGTGAAGTGAAAATCTGTAGTTGCGATATTGAAGATGTACAAGCATTTCATACTTCATTTTCAATCAACGATCGTACCCGCACCTTTTTAAAAGTGCAAGATGGTTGCGATTACAATTGCAGCTTTTGTACCATTCCACTAGCCCGGGGGCATAGCCGCAGCGATACCATTCAAGGCGTTCTTGACAATGTAAAAGAATTAGCCAATAGTGATGTGAAAGAAATTGTGCTTACCGGAGTCAACTTGGGTGATTTTGGCAAAGGTTATCATGTCCATTAGACGAGAAACGCGGCGTTCGGAGAGATTGCCGAGTTCCGCTAAGCAGAATCTTCATGTAATCCACAGGCAGGCCGACCGGATCACCGTGAAAGTTGCCGCCGGAAATCACCTGGTCGTCTTCGGCGAACACCAAGCGGGTTGTCGGTCACCGAGTTGATTCTCGATTTCCAGCCCGGCGCGCACGTGCTTCAGACCGTCGCGAACGGCCCCGGCAATTTGCGGAGCGCAGCGAAGGCTGTAGGCGTCTTGAATCCGCGCCGGCGTCGCTGTCGGCAGCGGAGGTGCTTCCCGCCAGTAAGTGCAAGCACGTTCTGCGCGACGGTGCGATGACCGGAGTACTTTCGCAGCGTTCCCGCGATGCGAGCATCGAAAGCCGTTCGGACGCAGCACGCGGCGTCAAGGTGCATCGCCAGCGCAATGTCATGCAGCTTCAGCGAGTCGCTTCTTGGAGCGTCGAGCAAGGTCAATGCTAGACACGGCGCACATGAATTGCACACCGTTGTTGAGCGCTAAGGCCTCTCTTTTGCCTCCAGGATCAAGCGCGCAAGCCCGGCCCGCCGCATGGCCTCTGCCACTCTGTCATCTTCTGTACCTTGGAACCAAGCTTCGCCGCTTGATTTCTGTTCGCTCTCGATCATCGGGATCGCGAGTGATGACCGCCGCGAGATGAGACAGCGGAGCGAGATCGCCAGTAGGCTTCCCAGCGAGCCTTGTGACGGCACGACCGGCGTGATGTGGCGGTTCAGAAGCTTCGCAACAAAGTCTTGATCACAACAGGTCGAGCACCTGAGCGTCCTTGTGCGAGCGCGTTGGCCCGCAAAAGAGTTGCGGCACGGACAACTCGTTCGGAAAACGGTTCGCCAGTGCCGCAGCAATGAGAGATAATCAGGTTACGGGAAACACGGCGTGCGTCATTAACAGAGAAGCGTCTCGCTTTTCAGGCTACCGAAACCTGTGTTGATACCGTACACGCTGGGCGCATCGGCACCAGCTTGTTCAAGCCGCGCGATCCAGGCGCGGGAGGCTTCGACTTGCGGCCGAGCGGACGAAGCTAATTTTGCGTGTGTGCCATTGCTGACTTGCTCAACTTGCTTCTAAGGTCAGCGAATGGCCATCAACCGAAATTTCCACGAGTTTACCGCGTCACTCGCTTTTTGGGAACCATAAGAGGTTGCCACCCTTGAGCGGTCTTAACAACATTAGTAGTTGCCGCTAACCCGGCCGGCTCGACGGCGGGTAAAGTGTCGATCTGCGGATGCATGATCACACCGACGAGCGGGACTTTTTCTCGGATTGGCGCCGCCGGTTTGCGGGACTTTCTCGTTCAGTTGAGCCTGACGGCGCTGTCTGGCGGTGGCGCGTTCACGCGCACCGACGGGATCAATGCCGTGAGTCTGGCGAAGTTTGTCGAGCTTAGCACTGATGGCCTTGCGCGTTACGCCAAAACGGTCTGCAAGTTCTGCCATCGGCACTTTGCCGTAGTTCTTGAGCAGGTATTTTTCTTCAGAAGGGGTCCACTTCTTAGCCATTGCGATCTCGTTCCTATGTTAAGTAGTAAAGAACTTTTGCGGGTCAGCGCATGAGTAACATGCGCTTGGTTTGAACAAATTCTGGAGTTGCCAGACGGTAGAAATAAATGCCGCTGGGGACGGAAATGCCGGAACGGCTGGCGCCGTTCCATTGCAAACGATAATGCCCGGCCTTACGCGTTCCTTCGGCAAGTGTGGCGACGTTGCGGCCAAGGACGTCAAAGATCTCGAGTTTGAGATTCGTATGTGACGGAAGCGAAAATTCAATCGTCGTCTTGGGATTGAAGGGATTCGGGTAATTTTGGAAGAGAGCGAAATTCGTCGGCAGCGCAGGCTTCTTGGCTGCGGCAAGCAAAGTCGGCGGCGAAGTGGTCAGACGAATCGCTCGGCCATTTGTGAGGGGCGCAGATGTGGGCGGGCCGGCATCATTGTGATAGAATGTCGCACCTTCCTGTTCATCAGCAGTTTCATAGCCGATGGTTGCGCCACGAGCCGCCGTCTGATGCATGGTCAGGTTTTGATACAATAAGAAGCCACTCAGAGTCACCTGTAGGCGTGGGATGCGTGGCAGGATTCAGCAGTTGAATCTGGAACGTGTCAGGACGAGTCCCCGTTCCCCAATCGGCGATTTCGTGCCACTCGCCAATGAAGCGGTCGCCAACGGTATCGTAGAAATAACTGATGTCGCCGTCGTCGCCAAAGAACCACCAGAGATCGTTCCAAAGGACGGCAATCATCCCTGAGACGAGGTCGGTTGCGTACGGCAAGGCATGATTGTCATAGCTGACGTGGTCAGTCATGCCGGGAGCAACCCAGCCGTCAGTCAGAGATCGGGAAGAGGTCGGTGAAGTTCTGACCGAAATACCAATTGTTGAACGGTACTGGAACTGACAGAAAGTCTGTTGGCTTTGTGTAAATTCCAATTCGATTCCGGGTCCACCGAGGGCGGGAGAAATCTTCGACCCAATCATAAACCGCCACGCGGTCGTAATCCACATCGAGGTCATCGTACATGTAGTACACGCCATCGGAACCGGCCATAGGATCCGCGGGGCCGATCGATCCGAGAACGAGAGGTAGCGTGATCGAGCGATGAAATTCGTAGGCCGGCATTTGCGCCGCGATATCGGCTTGCAGTTCCACTTGTGTTCCCGATGGGGCATTCCAAGCAGCACTGATGCGAATAGCATCAGCAGGCAGCGTGTGCGATTGACCGGGGGCAAGCGATGGAACATCCGCCGCTCCGTCGATAATTATGATGTACTCGTGCTCTCGGAACTTAATGTCAGCGTGGCGGCCGGTAAGGTTTCATTGCCCGTGTTCGTAAGGGTAAAGGTAGCAAGTCCCGCTTCCTTCGCGGCGTTCGAGAACCCCGTCTTCCCCATCGGAAACGGTCAGACCGCTTTGATCGAGTTCGGGGGCGTACACAGTTAAGAAGAACTGATCGGTGCGCGGTTCCACACCGTTAGCGGCGTAGGTTACGTCAACTGCCAAGCTGCTGCCGCGAAATTCAGGATCGATCGTGAATTCGTAGGGCGGACTCGCGGGAACCGTCTCGTTTGAACCGACCGTTCCATAAGATGCCGCCACAGTGCAGAAAATCACGAATTCTTGCGTTGTGGCAACGGCACCGGTCACGACAAATCCGGCGTCAGAGCCGATATTTCTTACGGAATCAGTCAGCAGAATCGGCTTCTCCGATTTGAATACGTCCGTCAGAATTTCCACCGATGTCGGAGAACGATTGGCCCTGATGGATCAGGAACGTTCCGCTCGGTGAAACGGTGATCGGGAATTGGCGCGCAGAGAACATTGTGCCCGCTTAGGGTGGCAACAACTTCGGCCCCGAACGCAAAATCCACATTGACGTCTATATGCTCCCGGTTGTGCGGGTAGTATCTTAGTCTGTTGGGCACCTTCGGCAGTCCAGAACGTCACATCCAAGCGATCCGCTTCAGTCAGAGAATCCGTCCGCGATGACGATCTGCAGAGTGAACGGACCGGCGGGAATTGCGGACGGCATCGTCGCCGGAATTCTCGCGGGAGTGTTTGTGTATAGCTTGAGAGCTGGGATCAGCTCAGGACAAGGTACTGCCGCATCATGACGTGACTAACTTCCTCGACGGCTGATTCGCCCATGAAGTCCGCAAACACCGCCCATGTGAACATCTTGCCTGCGACCAGCGCGGGCATCAGATCGTCGAGATACCAGACGTGAGGATGGCCTTATACAGACAGGTGTCGAGAATATCGTTGTACACGGTGCGGGCGTTCCAACACGGGCCGACGAAACCAACCGCGCCCATGGGATTCGTCGTTGTTCCCCGTGGGTCATCCACTTCTCCCCGAAACATTGTGCTTCACCTGGCGTTCAAATTTCGGCGACACCGCACCCGACTGCCCGTCACAACGGGCAGCTTTCCCGCGTTGCATATTTCGGGAGCGCTTCCGGATCGTAAGAAATTAATTCCGGCCCAACCTTGATTCCAGCCTGAACCCCGGTGATTGACAAAAGTGCATCCTTCATCGACAAGTGAGATCATCAATCTGTGGGCCACGGGATTAGATCTGCCGACCATACTGTGTCAACGACTTCGAAGCCTTCACGGAGACATCATCTCGCGAGCATAAGTGATGGTCTCACGCTGCAGAGGGAACTCAGTCGTCGGCTGAGGCGATACAGTCGCCTCGAACCGGATTGAATAGAGGCAAAGGGGTTGCGCTCTGTGATTAACTGGTTCTTACCGCGACGGTACTGGCTTCGGTTGCCGTGTTAACGGGCCAACGGCCCAGGAACACATCAGGGAACACGTCGTCACCTTCAATTTCGGTGAAGTGTCCTTCATTGGTGAATTGACCATCGAACGTCTTACTGCTAAATCTTGTTACCGGATCGTCAGTCCACAGGTAGTGAACAGGAATCACGGTTTCGTCGCCGACCAGAATAACGTTGTCCACACGGGTACCGCTGGCATTCAACTTCTTGCCAGATAATGCGGTTTCGCAGCAGGTTTCCGTTACCGTCGCCATTGATCTCACTGGCTGAAACCACGGTGACTTGCATTCCTAACTGTTTTTTCCAAGATATGAACTCGGAAACCGAACCAAGGTAGGCATCGGGTACGAACATCAAAATATGCGATGGCTTGCGCACAAAGAGATTGGGAATGGACTGCCAGTTCATGACAACCGCCTGCAATACGGACCGCCAAGACTCGGAATAGGCCGGTCTAATTGAGGCCAGCGGGTTTTGGCCCTGCTGGCTGTCAATGTTTATGGTGATTTCGGCGTGATTGATAATCCGGCAACTGTCGGCGTTATTCGAGTAGATCACGGGCTTGACGGTCAAGGGTACGATGCGCACACCGCCGAGAATGCCGACTTCGCCAAGCGTGAAACGCGGGTCGGTCGGGTGGTTTTCACCTTGGGACCAGTGCAAAGTAGGGCGCCAAATCGTCGTCGTGTCTTCGATAAGGATTGTGGGATTACCTGTAGCCGGCAGCGCGAGGTAGAATGTGAACCGGGGGATCAGGGAACCGGATGCATTCATCTGACCCCATGTACCGGGCAACCATTGGTTCAGGTTGATCCCGCCAGTCGGCTGGAGGCGGGTCCAGTTCAATTCGAAGCGGATAACGCTTTCCGTTGACTCCAGGAGGGTGAAATCCGGGGAGAATTCGGCATCGGGGTCTAACCCAAAAGGTACATTTTGACCGAATGCGGTCGTTGTCACCGCATCTTAGGACAAGGAAAACCGCGCAATGGAAGAGCTTACGAAGCATTTGACACCTTAGTTTGGTTTGGCCCAGACTGTATTAACTATGTTGGAATTTCGTGATACCGACTGAGTATGGGGAGGCGTAAGCGGTCGATTCGCTTGACGAAGGTGCAAGAAGTCCGTATTTTGCAAAGGCTTGACTGCGGACGGGTCCGGGGGGAGCCGAGCAAGTCGTTACCTTCTTGAATTCATGAAGATAGCGGTTTGGAGAGGCGGAGTCAAGAGAGGCGACTTAAGATATTCAAATGATTGGTCTGGTGGAGCGGGTTTTGCCATAGGGTTACGATGTTACCGGGTGCTTCCTTTGCGGGGTAGGAGCATTTTGTGTAAGCATTTGTTTATATATGATTTTTGAAGTTCGCTTGGATGAAAAAGGGGCGTTCCGGCCAAAGATTGCCGGGACTGTAGGCAAAACTGACAAACAGATAGTCTTTCGATAGAAACAGGAATAGGTAAGATGAAGAAATCTCTAATGGTTCTCCTGCTCTGTCCTTGGCTGCATTGTTTTGAGCTATGGGCAGCAGACTTAGTCATCAGAAAGCACGGAAGAGACTGAGCTTTGGCAGATTTACCAACAGATATCCGATCTGAAGGCGGCTGACCAAGAAGTGCCGCAATCGCTTTACGATCGTTATTATGAGCTTGACCGACTCTGTGCATCCGGAGCAATATGGTCGCTACGAGTCTTCGCCCTTGGATCAGTTGACGGACACCTGTCCGGGCGGCGAAATCATGGGTCCGGATTCGGGACATACTTTTACTTTCTCGACGACCGGTGCAACGAATACGGCAACGAATAATTGCAGCGCGCCTAATTGCCGACTGGGACGAGACCTTTTCATTCGGTTGAATGTTGCTTATCGTGACAGCGTGACAGTTACCACATGCGGTTCGGCGTTTGACACGTATCTGTGCATTTTCCAAGGCGGCTGCTGCGGACAGCAGGGATCCACTCTTTGGGCGTCCAATGACAATGCGCCGGAAGTATGCGGTATCGCGACGACGCTTCAAGCAGGTATTTCCCGTTGTTTTGAGCCGGGTGTGTATTACATTTGCTTGGACGGATTCGGACCGGCTGCGTTCGGACTGTATCGATTCTCAATCATCTTCCATGGGAACTCTGTGCATTCCGCCGATCACTGAACCGGAATGTCCGGCGGACTACTCGGTTCATGAAGAGGGCTCACCGGAAGGTTGCGACGCTTTCGCAAACATTACGCATTGTGGTGAAGGCTGGTGCGGTCAGATTGATTCGCCTGGTGACCTTGACGTTTACATGTTAGAAGTTACGGGATGTGATCGCGAAGTCGTTATCAGTGTTTATGCCGATGACACCCCGGGCCGCACGGGTTTTGAGGGAGGTTTGAATTCCATGCTGAGGGTCTGGCCGGTTAGCTGCGAGGCTCCGCTATCTGAGAATGACGACTACAACGGTGCGGACGGGTCACCTATTGGCACCGACAGCCGAATCACGAGGATCTTTGAACCGGGGACGTATTTCATTGAAATTACTGGATCTTAGGCGACATCAGGGCCGTATGAGATGTTCGCATCGTGCTCGAGTTGCGATCAGTAGCTGACTTCGACTTAAGAACTATCGAGACCCCGCAATTTTGCGGGGTCTTTGTTTTGTCTTGACATTGCAACGTGTTCAGGCGTATATTCTGTTCAATTGATCGTGAGGCAGGTAAGATCCGGTACAGATGAACAATGAACCGGACAACAGAATGAACGAACAAACGGATCGGGGAGAATTACAATGGTCAAGAAGTTTATGGTGTTCGTGGCTGTAATAGCCGCAGTGGCGATGTGTTGGGCAGGTGACGAAACGAGCTTTGCTCTGTCCGACGGCGGAATCCTTGTTGAATGATGTCTACAATCAAATCGTTCAGTACGACGCCGACGGTTGGGATGTACCGGCTGAAACGTATGCATTCTATTTCAAGCTCGACAAGATGGTCAATCCCGATCGATATACAGACACGGGAGATCGCGAGGGCCGGGAGAATTTGGACCAGCTTTCCGACCGTTGCCCGGGCTCTGTGATCGTCGGCCCAGAGGAAGGATCGCTGACGGTCCGCACATGTGGTTCGACGAGAACCGCTAACAACGATTGCAGTTACCCGTATTGCAGATTTGGCCGCGACGTGATTGCTTAATTAGAAGTCAACTCTTTTGACGAAGTCATCATTTCGACGTGCGGCTCTGTCATTCGACACGTATCTGTGCCTTTATCGGGACGAATGCTGCGGAGATGATGATGGCGAGCTTTGGGCCACAAACAACAATAACTCGTCGGTATGCGGCGGGCAGACGTTGACTTCGGCCATAGAAACTTGCCTGTTTCCGGGTACCTACTATATTATTCTCGACGGAGCCGGACCTGCTGCGGCGGGTTCGTATTGCCTAACGGTGGAATTCACTGGCAACGGCTGCGACTAAGAGAAACAGGATTCTGAAAGAGGCGACCCCGCATTGCTGCGGGGTCGTTTTTTTTTGGATCCATTTGCAAGCGCTCAGGCATCAACCTCAAGGGGTAGTCTGGTTTGCAGGAACGTCAAATTTCGCAAAGTAGTTCTTCAAGAAACGGATCATCGCTTCGGGCGACTGCAAGTCCCGCAGATCCGTTCCAACTTTCATCAAGCCATCAAATTTCGTTGAGAATTTCTTCGATAACGAATTGAAAGACATCTTTCTTCTTCGGGATAGTACTCGATAGAATAAGCGTCTTTGTCAAGTCCGGCCTCAGAAGCGGCGATGTTGACGGCGACCTCGATTCCGCCCAGGGTGTCAACGAGTCCTCTTGCTACGGCCTGATTGCCCGTCCAAACTCGACCCTCTGCGAGAAGGAGTCCAAACTTCCTATCGAAAGATTGCGTCCGGCCGCAACATCCTCCCCTGAACTAAAGGTAAACAGAGTCCACCAGGCTATTCAAGACTTGTTCTTGCTCCGGCCCGAGAGTCTTGTCAAAGCGGAAGAAATTTGCCCAGCGACCGATGGAAACGGTTTCTTCACGCGCACCGATCTTGTCATACAGTTCTTCGCCAGTCGGAATGGCGGTGACGACTCCGATGGAGCCAGTGATCGTATTGGGTTGGGCAACGATCTTGTTCGCCGCCATCGAAATGTAGTAACCGCCTGATGCGGCAACGCGGCCCATGGAAACGACGACAGGTTTCTTCTCTTTCAGCCTTCGAGCCGATTCGAGTATCTGTTTAGACGCAAGCGCCGAAGCCTCCGGGGGAGTTGACGCGAAGGACGACGGCCTTAACGTCGTCATCGTTAGCGAGGTCGTCAAGTTGCGCCGTGAGGCCCGTGGCCGTAATTCCCTCATCACCCCAGCCTTGATCATCGTCACCGAATGAGATCTTGCCTTGCGCGAAGACGACTGCGACTTCCGACGCATTCTTCGTCAAGTCTTAGCTTATGTTTTGCGGACAGGTAGGACCTCGGTGACATAGCCTCGAACTCTTTGCTTTCAGCTTGAAGCCGCTTGCGCAGAACCGCCCATTCCACGAGCGCATCCACGTACCCTTTGTTCAAACACTCCTGTCCCGCCACAAAGAAGCTCTGCCCTTCCTTAACCTCGCGATTGAGTGCATCGTAGGAAATTTTTTTGCGGGCGTCGGCGGATTCTCTGACGTAGGTGTCGTACACATCAGCATATAGTGACATGATACTTGTTCGGAGTTCTGCTGACATGCTGTCACGTCCTAATTCCTCGTACGCGCCTTTGTATTTTCCGGCGTGGAACACATGGAATTTGATCCCGAGCTTCGAGAAAGTGTTCTTCAAATAGGTGTTGCTGTAAGCCATACCACCAAATTGAAGACCGGATAATCTTCCCGGCATCATGAAGATACTGTCCGCGACGCTCATCAGGTAGTAGTCACGGTCCGTGCCGAAATCAAAATGGGCAAACACGGGCTTACCGGAGGCCTTAAAGTCAGTCAACGCGCCTCGCAATTCTCGCAAAGTCGCGAATCCGGCGACACCCATGGGCCGGAGAACTACGCCAGAAATGTTGGGGTCGTCTTTGGCCAAGTCGAGGGCGCGAAGCATGTCATTGAGCGATGAGCCACTGCTGCCGCCCAAGAAACCGAGGTCTGGCTCGGCGTTGTAGTCGGGAATAACATCACTCGGCTTGATCATGAGCCAGGTGTTCTTCTCTATCGTGACATCCGAACCTAAGCGGGCTTTGAAGCCGCCACTGACCGCCCGGGAGATGCCCCAGCCGATCAGAAGCATCGTGAGGACAGTTCCTCCGGCAATGATCGCGAGGATCCAGCAACAGGCTTTATTGGAATTCATGTTCTGGTACCGATTTGTTAGTACAGGGTATTTGTATTCCGATTGAAAGTTCTTAATTTACGATATTCCGGGGTCACAAGTCACCTCGGGAACCGGAATCGCATCCGGCATAATCTTTGCCGGATTATGTGTTAAGAAATACAGGAGTTTAAGGTTGAATCTGGATCGGGCATGAGCTGATCACCGGAGAGGCAGTGGCGATCGAGCTGCCGCCCGCCACGGTCGGATTGCGGCTCGGCGCCGGTGTCGTGGACGTCATGGTCACCTACCTGCTTATGATCGTGGTCTTTCTGCTGCTGATCTGGGCGGCGGCCAACGCCAGCAGCCGCAATCTGGAGGCAATCGGTGGCCTTGCGGTCGTCACCACCAGTGTCGTTATCTATCTGGCGGTGCCGACCGCTGTCGGCACCCTGACCCGGGGAAAGTCGCTCGGCAAGTGGATCTTCGGCTTGCGGGTGGTGCGCGATGACGGCGGCACGATCAGCTTTCAGCATGCCTTCGTCCGGTCCCTGATCGCTGTCGTCGAGATCTACGCCTTCTTCGGCGGACCGGCGTTCGTCGCGATGATGCTGAGCCGGACTGGCAAACGCCTGGGCGATCAAGCGGCCGGCACCTACGTCGTGCGCGATCGGGTCAGGTTGGGGAAGCAGCCGCGTCGTGAAATGCCGCCTCAGCTTGCCGGCTGGGCGGCCCACACCGACGTTGCGCCCTTCCCCACGCACCTGGCCGTGGCCGTTCGCCAGTTCCTGCAGCGGGCCACCACCCTCGATCCGGCGACTCGCGCCAGGGTTGCGGTCGACCTGGCCAACCAGGTCTCGCCGTACGTCGCTCCGCCGCCGCCGCCGGACACCCCGGCCGAGGCTTGGCTCGCGGCGGTGATGGTCATCCGCAGGGAGCGCGACCTGGAGCGTTTGTCCCGGGAGGCGCAGTTGCGCCAGCGGCTGCTCAGCTGATCCGGCTCGCTGGGCGACGGGGAATCATCATGCAGGCACCAGCCGCCAGCACGCAGAGCACCCCGGCGGTGATCCACGCCCAGAAGTAGTCGCCCTCGGTCTGCCGGATCCAGCCGGCATAGCTTGCCGCCACGCCAGCGCCGACCATGTGGGAGGCGAACACCCAGCCGAAGACGACACCTGCTCGCTCGGCGCCGAAATGCTGGCGACAGAGCGCCACGGTGGGCGGCACCGTCGCCACCCAGTCCAGCCCGTAGAACACCACGAACAAGAAGATGCTCGGCTCCACCGTTGGGCCGAGAACAGCGGGCACCACGAGCAGCGACAACCCGCGAAAGAAGTAATAGACGAACAACAGCTTGCGCGCGTCATAGCGGTCGGTCAGCCAGCCGCTGGCCACGGTCCCAACGATGTCGAAGAGACCGATCAGCGCCAACAGTGAGGCGCTCGTCGTCGGCGGCATCCCGTGATCATGCGCGGCGGGGACGAAGTGTGTGCCGATCAAGCCGTTGGTTGACCACCCGCAGACCCAGAACGACCCCATCAGGATCCAGAAGACCCACGACCGGCTGGCGTTGCGGAGTTCGGCAAGCGCCACGGCCGCGGGCCCCTTGTCCCGCGCCCCGGCCACCGGTGGGACCCAGTCCGCCTCCGCACCGTACGGCGTGACGCCGATGTCGCTGGGTTGATCGCGCATGAACGCCCACACGAGCGGGATCAGCACAACCGCCGCGAGCGTGACCATCCCGGCGGCCAGCCGCCACGAGTGATGCACGGCCAGGTGGGCGATCACGGGCAGGAAGACGAGCTGGCCGGCTGAGCTAGCCGCCGAGAAGATCCCCATGACCACGCCGCGATGGGTGACGAACCAGCGGTTGGCCACGAGCGCGCCGAAGACCAGGGCGACACTGCCGGTGCCGGCCCCGACGAGGAGTCCCCACAGCACCCACAGATGCCACGGCTCGGTGATGAAGAGGGCGCCTCCGGAGCCGATCGCGATCAGGACCAGCGCCCCGACCACGACCCGACGCAAACCGAGACGATCCATCAACGCGGCGGCGAACGGAGCGGTCAGGCCATAGAGGATCAGATTGAGCGACACCGCCCCCGAGGTGACCGTCCGGCTCCAGCCGAAGGCGTCCTCGATCGGTCCGATCAGCACTCCGGTCGAGCTGCGGAACCCGGCCGCGGCCACCAGAGTGCCGAGCGTGACGCCTGCCACCACCCACGCTCGGTGGATGCCGGTCTGGTTGGGGGCTCGGACGTGCACCCGGGCAGCTTACGGGCCCCTTCGCGCGGGGCGAACTCGCTTCCCCATTGCCTGCCGGTCGCGAGTGATCACCTAGTTGTCGTGACACCGACCGAGAATCTGGTCACGTGCCGGTAACGACCCTGGCTCAGTCGTGGATAGGTGGTTACAGTCGCAAACAGGTGGCAGGCCCATCGTGAAGTGCATTCGCTCATTCCGTCACGCGTGGGGTGCCGCCGGGAGGAGTTCGAAATGTCCAACAAGAGAACCGTCCCGACCGCAGTACTGGGCCGAGGCCTGATGAGCCGGCGCACCGCAATGATGGGCTTGGCCGGAGCGGGTTTCGTGGCCCTGACCGGGTGCGGCAGCGCGGGAACCAACCAGAGCGGGGGCGGCTCCCCCAAGGCGGCCCCCACAACCAAGGATCTCTCCGAGACCGAGAAGCTGGTCAACTGGTCGAATTGGCCCGAATACATCGACGTGAAGAAGAACGGCACCCGGCCGACCCTGGACGCCTTTACCGCCGCCACCGGCATCTCGGTCAACTACACCGAGGACTACCTCGACAACGACGAGTTCTATGCCAAGGTGCGGCCGTTGCTCGCGGCAGGCAAAGACACCGGCCGCGACGTGTGGTGCAGTACCGACTGGATGGCGGCTCGGTTGATCCAACAGGGCTACGTGCAGCCTCTCGACCCGATCAACATGCCCAATGTGACGGCCAACCTCGAAGCGTCGCTCTCCGACGTCGAGTTCGATCCCGGCCGGAAGTACTCCGTGCCGTGGCAGTCGGGGTTCGCCGGCATCGCCTACAACCCGGAGGCCACTGGCGGGAAGGCGGTGGAATCCATGGAACAGCTGCTCACCGATCCAACACTCAAGGGCAAGGTCACCTTGCTGACCGAGATGAGAGACACGGTCGGTCTGGTGCTGATGGACTTGGGCAAGAGCCTGGCCGACTTCAGCGCCGACGACTTCGACGAGGCCATCGCGGTGATCTCCGACGCCAAGGACCGCGGCCAACTCCAGGGATTCACCGGCAACGAATACACCCAGCCGTTGGCCAGAGGCGACATTGCCGCCTGCGCCGCGTGGACCGGCGACGTGGTGCAGTTGCAGTTCGACAACCCGGACCTGGGATACGCACTGCCTGCCAAGGGCTTCACCTTGTGGTCGGACAACTTCGTGATCCCGATCATGGCCCATCACAAGACGAACGCCGAGCGGCTCATCGACTACTACTACGACCCCGCGGTGATGGCCGAGGTCGAGGCCTGGGTCAACTACATATCTCCCGTGACCGGCACCAAGGAGGAGCTGATCAAGATTGATCCGGCCCTTGCCGAGAACGAGCTGATCGTGCCGACCGAGGATGTGCTCTCCCGGGCCCAGGTCTTCCGTGGCCTGACCGAGGAGGAGGAGCGCGACTTCACCGCCAAGTTCCAGGCGATCGTGGTCGGCTGAGATGGCCGAGGTGGACTCCGGCGATCTGCTGTGTGAGGGACTGCGCAAGGAGTTCGACACCTTCGTCGCCGTACACAACCTCGACCTGACCGTTCCGCGGGGCTCCTTCTTCGCACTTCTGGGGCCGTCCGGCTGCGGCAAGACCACCACACTGCGGATGGTCGCGGGACTGGAGGAACCCACTGCCGGCAGGATCGCGCTCGGCGATCAGGACATCACGCGGGTCAAGGCCTACCGACGCAACGTGAACACGGTCTTCCAGTCCTATGCGCTCTTCCCGCACCTTCGGGTCATCGACAACGTGGCCTTCGGGCTCCGCCGGCGCCGCGACAAAGATGCGGTGGCCAAGGCCCAGGACGCCCTGGAGATGGTGCAACTCGGGCACTTGGCCCAGAAGCGGCCCAACCAGTTGTCCGGCGGCATGCAGCAGCGGGTGGCGCTGGCGCGGGCCTTGGTGAACCGGCCCGAGGTGCTGCTCCTCGACGAACCGCTGGGAGCCTTGGACCTCAAACTTCGCCGACAGATGCAGTTGGAGCTCAAGCGGATCCAGTCAGAGGTCGGGCTGACCTTCGTGCACGTCACCCACGACCAGGAGGAAGCCATGACCATGGCCGACACCGTCGCGGTGATGAACGCCGGGAAACTCGAGCAGATCGGGGACCCGGCGACGCTCTACGACCACCCTGCCAGCACCTTCGTCGCCAATTTCCTCGGGCAGTCCAACCTGCTGACCGCCACCATCACCAGCGGTCCCGACGCTGACGGCCTGTGCCGCGCCGACACGCACGGCACTGAGGTACAGGTCAGCGCCGACCAACTCCCTCCCGGAGTCCGCCAGGTATACCTCGGGGTTCGGCCGGAGAAGCTGCGCATCGGCACGGGCAAAGGCACCAACCAGCTGCGGGGTCAGGTAACCGACGCCTCCTTCACCGGCGTCGCCACCCAATACCAAGTGGCCCTGCCCTGGGGCTTCGAAGTCACCGTGGTGCAGCCCAACGACGGATCGGCACGACCGCAGGTCGGCCACGTCGTCGACCTTTGCTGGAACCCAGGCCAGGAGTTCCTGCTCGATGCCGCCCAGGACGAGGCCGCCGGGATGATGAGGGAAGTCGGATGAGCACCGCGACCCGGACGCGCCGCAACTGGGTCCCCTACGCCCTGCTGCTGCCGGGCATGCTCTGGCTGGCCTTGTTCTACGTCGCTCCGATGGTGACCCTGGGCTCGCAGTCGCTCCAGGAGGGCAACGTCTACGACGGCTACCGGCTGACCGGCAACGTCTCGGCCTACCCTGACGCCGTAGAGACCTATTGGCCCCAGTTGATCCGGTCCTTGGGTTACGCCGCCGGGGCGACCGTGCTGGCCCTGATCCTGGCTTATCCGCTGGCCTATTACATGGCGCAGAAGGCCGGCCGCTGGAAGAACATCCTGCTGATCTTGGTCATCGCGCCCTTCTTCACCTCATTCCTGATCCGCACGCTCGCCTGGCGGCTCATCCTCGGCGAAGGCAGCTGGATCAGCGAACTGGCTCAGCGCAGCGGTGCCACGACCGTGCTGCAGTGGGTGGGGTTGATCTCCACCGATTCG
Source organism: Nocardioides sp. (assembly GCA_037046605.1). GTDB lineage: Bacteria > Actinomycetota > Actinomycetes > Propionibacteriales > Nocardioidaceae > Nocardioides. Next base: position 268,126 of record JBAOHF010000021.1, on the reverse strand, counting down.
CTGCTCAACACCCGGTTTGCGGTGATCATGGGCCTGACCTACAACTTCTTGCCGTTCATGATCCTGCCGTTGTACGCCGCGCTCGAGCGGCTCGACGGAAGGCTCGTCGAGGCTGCCCGCGATCTCTACGCCTCCGGCTGGGAGACCTTCCGCCGGGTCATCTGGCCACTCTCCTTGCCGGGCGTCGTAGCGGGCACGCTGCTCACCTTCATTCCAGCCGCGGGCGATTACATCAACTCGCGCTGGCTGGGAAGCACCCAAACGGTGATGATCGGCCAGGTCATCGACAGCTTGTTCCTGCGGGTGCTCGACTATCCGCAAGCAGCGGCGCTGTCCTTCATCCTGCTCGTCTTGATCATCACGCTGGTGGCGGCCTACGTGCGCCGAGCCGGGACGGAGGAACTGGTGTGATGGCCTGGATCAAGCAGCACCTGCTCGCCTTCGCCGCGGGCGCCGTACTCATCTATCTGCTGATACCCAACGCGGTGGTCGCGCTCTTCTCCTTCAACAACCCACGCGGACGCTACAACTACCAATGGTCGGAGTTCTCCACCCAGGCGTGGCGAAATCCGTGCGGTACCCCCGGCATCTGCGAAGCCCTCGGGCTGAGTCTGCGCATCGGGGTGATCGCGTCCCTCGCGGCAACCGTGCTCGGCACCTTGATCGCCTTCGCCCTGGGTCGACATGCCTTCCGCGGCCGGGCACTGACCAATTTGCTGATCTTCATGCCGATGGCCACCCCGGAGGTCGTGATGGGTTCGAGCTTGCTCACGCTCTTCGTGATGGCCGGATTCCCGTCGGGGGCACTGAACATCACCATCGCGCACATCATGTTCTGCGTCTCGTTCGTGGTGGTCGCGGTCAAGGCGCGGATCAGCACTCTGGATCCTGCCCTCGACGAGGCCGCCGCGGATCTGGGCGCCAGCCCCTTGCAGGCCTTCTTGAGGGTGACCCTCCCGCTGGCCGCGCCGGGCATCGCGGCCGGCGCGCTGCTGGCGTTCTCGCTCAGCTTCGACGACTACATCATCACCAACTTCAACGCGAGTCCGAGCTCGGTCACCTTCCCGATGTATGTCTGGGGAGCCTCCCAGCGCGGCACCCCCGTGGAGGTCTTCGTGATCGGCACGCTGATGTTCCTGATCGCGCTGATCGTGGTGGTGCTCGGCCAGGCGCTCTCGTCGCGGCGAGGTCGCGAGGCCTGAGGGTCGGATCTACCGATCAGCCGGCCACGGCGTGGGTACGCCGGAAGGTGAAGTCGCTGATCGGGCGGCCCTCGGCCAGCCCACGCCGCTCGAACTTGGTGACCGGACGACCGGGCCACCTCTCGGTCGGACCGCCGGCCCACACGGTGTCCACCTCGCCGAAGGCCTCCTCGATGTGCTCGGCGTAGTCGGGCCAATCGGTCGCGATCCGCCAGGTGCCACCCGGACGCACCCGGCTCGCCGCCAGTCGCGCGAATCCGGGTGAGAGCAGTCGCCGCTTGTGGTGCCGCTTCTTGTGCCACGGATCGGGGAAGAAGGTGAGCAGCTCGCCGATCTCATCGGGCGCGATCGCCTCCCGCAACGCCCAGACCGCGTCCAGCTGACAGAAGCGAAGATTGGTCACCCCCGCCTCTCCCGCCCGGGCGAGCCCAGCGGCGACGCCGGGCTTCCAGACCTCGAAGGCGAGCACCCGGGCCTCGGGGCGAGCGGCCGCTACAGCCGCGGCGACTTCGCCGATCCCCGAGCCGATCTCGACCACCAGCTCCCCCGCTGGCGCATCCGGCCCGAACCAGCCGATGGCCGGCACGGTCTCAGCCGACTCGGGCGCGACCACCCAACGGTCGGCGTACTCCGCCCAGGCGGCTGCCTGCTTCGGGGTCAGCCGGCTCCCACGACGGGTGTAACTGGCCACCTCGCGCAGCGGTCGGCCGTCGGACGTGCGTGCGGCTCCGGGGCGGGCGGGATCTGAGGTCGGCACCGCGGCATTCTCCCAACTGGGTGAGGCTTTCGCCGCTTCGCCGGGGCTCAGTGCTCGGCGGCGGTGCGCGGCTCGCCGCTGCGCGCGATCAGGTCGTTGAGCAGGCCCGCGGCAGTCTCGGCATCTCCAAGCGTGAGCGCGAAGAGGGTGCCATTGCGCAGGTCGAGTCGCAGGCCGGGGCCTCGGCGCAGTACGGCGGCGGCCTTGCCGAACAACCGCAAGCTCCCCCGGTAACCCCAGCCGCCCCATTCCATGGGTTTGATCGTCACCGGGTGGGCCGAGGCGATCCGGTCGAGCGCGATCACCTGTCGAGGCCAACCGAACACGCCCCACCGCACGACCAGACCCTCCACGCCCGCCGTCACCGTGTAGCCGTTCATGGTCAGTCCCACCACCACCATGAGTGCCGACAAGAGGAGCCACCCCCAACCATTTGCCGCCCAGGCGGACACCGCCAGGGCAACCGCTGCGGCCAGCGTCACCAGGACCACCGAAGGGGCGCTCTCGCGATGATGGAAGACCCCACTCTCCTCCAGGCCCAGCCCAAGACTCGGTGTCGGCCCGGGAGCCGCGCCTTGCGGGGCGAGCGGCAGGTTGCGGCCCAGCCAAAGCACCCCGACGGCAACGGCCAATGGAGCGCCGACGACTGCAAACAGCGCCAACCCCGACGGGGCCGTGGCCGCGTGCCAGTCCGCAACCCCACGCTGCGTCAGGGCCGTCCACGTGCCGATGGCCGCGGCAAGCGCGGCGAGGTAGCTCGCACCCGCCGACCACGACGAGACGATCAGGCGGCCACGCCCCCGCCAGGCGGCCAGCACGGCGACCAGGCTCGCCAGTACTCCCAGGTTCAGGAGCACCCAGAAGAACACATCTCGCTGGGCCGAATTGTCCGGTGCGCCGGCTGTGGTGAAGTGGATCGCCACCGGATCGGCAAGCTCGGCTCGGGTGCTGGTGAAGACCACGGCCAGCCACGCGGTCGCCAGCAGCGACGGCATCGGAAGCAGGAAGCGAGCGTCCTGAGAAGTGGGCAGCAGCTTGGTCATAGCGATTCCTTCATCAAGGTGAGTACGTCGTCATCGGACAGCCCGAGGCTGCGGGCCGTGGCAATCAAGGCACGCACTCGCTCGCGCAGTTCGGCTTGACCTCCACTCGTCGCGATCACCGTGACGTGGCGTCCACGGCGCATGTCGACGAGGCCTTCGTCGCGCAACTCGGCGTACGCCGCCCGCACGGTGTGCATGTGCACCCCCAGCGAGTCGGCAAGGTCGCGCACGGTCGGGAGCTTCTCTCCCACGGCGAGTTCGCCACGCGCGATGGCGCCGCGCACGGAGGCGGCGATTTGGGCAAAGAGTGGCTCGGAAGAGGCCATCTCCACTCTAATGAGCATAGTTACATGGTAACTATATCTTTCAAGCCACGCAATCTCGCCTGGTAGGTCTTCAGCGTGAGCGCCTCAGCCGGCGCGGACGCACGCCTCGATCTGCGGCTCGTACGTCGCCATCGCCTTGTCCACGCTCTTCCCGGTCCGGGGAGAAGGAGCACCAGAGCAAGGACCAGGGACAGTGGGCGCGCGATCACGTCGACAACCTAGGGCCGCCCGCACCGCCTCGCCTGAGAACCGAAAAAGAAGAGGGCCCCCAGCTCTCGCTGGAGGCCCTCCTCGGGTAGATCAGTCAGATCACTTGGTGATCTTGGTGACCCGGCCGGCGCCGACGGTGCGGCCACCTTCACGGATCGCGAACCGCAGACCCTCGTCCATGGCGATGGGCTGGATGAGCTCGACGGCCATCTCAGTGTTGTCGCCCGGCATGACCATCTCGGTGCCCTCGGGGAGGGTCACGACGCCGGTCACGTCGGTGGTACGGAAGTAGAACTGCGGACGGTAGTTGTTGAAGAACGGCGTGTGACGGCCGCCTTCTTCCTTCGAGAGGATGTAAACGCTCGCCTCGAAGTTGGTGTGCGGGGTGGTGGTGCCCGGCTTGATCACGACCATGCCGCGCTCGACGTCCTCGCGCTTGGTGCCGCGGAGGAGCAGACCGACGTTCTCGCCTGCCTGGCCCTCGTCGAGCAGCTTGCGGAACATCTCCACGCCGGTGACGGTCGACTTCTGCGAGGTGTCGCGGATGCCGATGATCTCGACTTCCTCGCCCACCTTGACGATGCCGCGCTCGATACGGCCGGTGATGACGGTGCCACGACCGGTGATCGTGAAGACGTCCTCAACGGGCATCAGGAACGGCTTCTCGGTGTCGCGCTCCGGGGTCGGGATGTAGTCGTCCACGGCCTGCATGAGCTCGAGGACGGTCTCGCCCCACTTCGCGTCGCCGTTGAGCGCCGGGAAGGCAGCCACACGCACGACCGGGATGTCGTCGCCCGGGAACTCGTACTCGGAGAGGAGCTCGCGCACCTCCATCTCGACCAGCTCGATGAGCTCATCGTCGTCGACCATGTCGCACTTGTTGAGCGCCACGACCAGGGCGGGCACGCCCACCTGGCGAGCGAGCAGCACGTGCTCACGAGTCTGCGGCATCGGGCCGTCGGTGGCGGCGACCACGAGGATCGCGCCGTCCATCTGAGCCGCGCCGGTGATCATGTTCTTGATGTAGTCGGCGTGACCAGGGCAGTCGACGTGTGCGTAGTGACGCGCCTCGGTCTGGTACTCGACGTGCGCGATCGAGATCGTGATGCCGCGCTGCCGCTCCTCGGGAGCCTTATCGATCTCGTCGAACGGCGTGAACGGGTTCAAGTCCGGGAACTTGTCGTGCAGCACCTTGGTGATCGCCGCGGTCAGCGTCGTCTTGCCGTGGTCGATGTGACCGATGGTGCCGATGTTGACGTGCGGCTTGGTCCGCTCGAACTTCGCCTTAGCCACTGTGGGCTCCTCCTGTTGTTTCTTAACTGACTCGTTGTTGGATTTTGTTGCCGAGGATCCGCGACTTACTCGCCGCGAACCTTCTTGACGATCTCGTCGGCGATGTTCTGGGGAACCTCGGCGTACGAGTCGAACTCCATCGAGTACGACGCCTGACCGGAGGTCTTGGACCTCAGGTCACCAACGTACCCGAACATTTCCGACAGAGGCACAAGCGCGTTGACCACTCGGTCACCGTGCCGATCCTCCATGTTCTGCACCTGCCCGCGGCGGCTGTTGATGTCGCCGATGACGTCGCCGAGGAAGTTCTCCGGCGTGGTGACCTCTACCGCGAACATCGGCTCCAGCAACACCGGCCGGGCCTTGCGCGCGGCCTCCTTGAACGCCTGGTTTCCGGCGATCTTGAAGGCGAGTTCAGAGGAGTCGACGTCGTGGTAGGCGCCGTCCTCGAGGGTGACCTTGACGTCCACCATCGGGTAGCCGGCCAACACGCCGAACTCCATCGCGTCCTGGGCGCCCTGGTCGACCGACGGGATGTATTCCCGCGGAACCCGGCCGCCGCTGACGGCGTTGACGAACTCGTAGCCGGCACCCGCGCCGGTCTCGGCGTCGATGCTCGGCTCGAGCGAGATGATCACCTTTGCGAACTGACCCGAACCACCGGTCTGCTTCTTGTGGGTGTAGGAGTAGTTCTCCACCTTCTGGCGGATGGTCTCGCGGTAGGCCACCTGCGGCTTGCCGACGGTCGCCTCGACACGGAACTCGCGGCGCATCCGGTCCACCAGGATCTCCAGGTGGAGCTCGCCCATGCCGGCGATGATGGTCTGGCCGGTCTCTTCGTCGGTCTTGACCGTGAAGGTCGGATCCTCATCGGAAAGCCGCTGGATGGCGGTGCCGAGCTTCTCCTGGTCGCCCTTCGTCTTGGGCTCGATGGCGACCTCGATCACCGGAGCCGGGAAGGTCATCGACTCCAGTACGACCGGGTTGCTCGGATCGCACAAGGTGTGACCGGTCTTGGTCTCCTTCAAGCCCATGACGGCGACGATCTGACCGGCGCCGACCGAGCTGATCTCCTCACGCTTGTTGGCGTGCATCTGGTAGACCTTGCCGATTCGCTCCTTGCGCCCGGTGACCGAGTTGAGCACCGTGGAGCCCGCCTCGAGCTTGCCGGAGTAGACCCGGACATAGATCAGCTTGCCCAGGTGCGGGTCGGAAGCGATCTTGTAGGCCAAGCCGGAGAACGGCTCGCTGTCGGCCGGCTTCCGCTCGATCTTCACGTCCTCGTGGTCGGGCTTGTGGCCCTCGATGGCGTGGATGTCGAGCGGGCTCGGGAGGTACTTGACGACCGCGTCGAGCAGGGGCTGGACGCCCTTGTTCTTGAACGCGGTGCCGGTGAGCACCGGGTTGAGCTTGTCGGCCAGGGTCGCCCGGCGGATCGCGGCCTCGAGCTGCTCGACGGTGAACTCCTCACCCTCGAGGTAGCCCTCCATGATCTCGTCGTCGGCCTCGGCCAGGGTCTCGAGCAGCTTCTCGCGGTACTCGGCCGCCTGCTCGGCCATGTCGGCCGGGATCTCCTCGACGGTGTAGTCCTCGCCCATCTTGGTCTCGCCGCGCCACACCAGGGCACGCATGCCGACCAGGTCGATGACGCCGATGAAGTCGGACTCGGCACCGATGGGGAGCTGCAACACCAGCGGGGTGGAGTTGAGCCGCTCGATGATCATGTCGACGCAACGGAAGAAGTCGGCACCGGTGCGGTCGAGCTTGTTGATGAAGCACATCCGCGGGACGGAGTACTTGTTGGCCTGGCGCCACACGGTCATCGACTGCGGCTCTACGCCGGCAACGCCGTCGAAGACCGCGACCGCACCGTCGAGCACGCGCAGCGAGCGCTCCACCTCGGCGGTGAAGTCCACGTGACCGGGGGTGTCGATGATGTTGATCTGGTGGTTCTTCCACCAGCAGGTGGTCGCGGCGGAGGTGATGGTGATACCACGCTCCTGCTCCTGCTCCATCCAGTCCATCGTCGCGGCACCCTCGTGGACCTCACCGATCTTGTAGGTGATGCCGGTGTAGAAGAGGATGCGCTCGGTCGTGGTGGTCTTGCCCGCATCGATGTGCGCCATGATGCCGATGTTGCGGACCTTGTTGAGGTCCGTGGTGATGTCGACAGCCACTGTCGTTCGTTTCCTTAAGTAGGGGGTTGAGGGGGTGTGCGGGCCGCACCCGTGGGCCGGCCCGCCTCACTCACCAGCGGTAGTGCGCGAAGGCCCGGTTGGATTCGGCCATCTTGTGGGTGTCCTCACGCTTCTTCACTGCGGCACCGAGGCCGTTGGAAGCGTCGAGGATCTCGTTCATGAGCCGCTCGTGCATGGTCTTCTCACGACGGTCCTGGGCGTAGCCGACCAACCAGCGCAGCGCGAGGGTCGTGGACCGGTTGGGCTTGACCTCGATCGGCACCTGGTAGGTGGCGCCACCGACGCGGCGAGACTTGACCTCGATCGCGGGGCGGACGTTGTCCATGGCGCGCTTGAGCGTCAGCACCGGGTCGGTGCCGGTCTTCTCGCGGCAGCCTTCGAGTGCGGTGTAGACGATGCGCTGGGCAGTCTGCTTCTTGCCGTCCTTGAGCACCTTGCTCACCAGCTGGGTGACCAGCGGGGAGCCGTACACGGGATCGACGATGATCGGCCGCTTCGGGGCCGGACCCTTGCGGGGCATCAGCTCTTCTCCTTCTTCGCGCCGTAGCGGCTCCGGGCCTGCTTGCGGTTCTTCACGCCCTGGGTGTCGAGCGTGCCGCGGATGATCTTGTAGCGGACACCGGGAAGGTCCTTCACACGGCCGCCACGCACGAGCACGATCGAGTGCTCCTGCAGGTTGTGGCCGACACCGGGGATGTACGCCGTGACCTCGACGCCGCTGGACAGGCGCACACGGGCGACCTTACGCAGGGCGGAGTTCGGCTTCTTGGGAGTCGTGGTGTAGACGCGGGTGCAAACGCCGCGCCGCTGAGGTGAGCCCTTGAGGGCCGGCGTCTTGGTCTTGGACGCCTTGTCCTGACGGCCCTTGCGGACCAACTGCTGAATGGTGGGCACCGGGTGGTTCCCCTTCTGTGTCTCTCATCAGGCCCGGCACCTTGCCGGGCACGATAAAACTGCTTGGTTGTGCCGAATGGTTCTTGGTGTGCATCCGTGAGCCCGGCCGTTGCTAGTGGCCGATGCTGGGCACGCGCGACGGTCTGGACACCCCAGACACAAACGACGAGACTACTCGCTTGCCCGGAAACGGGTCAAAACGGAAAGCCCGCTGCTCAGCGGGCAGGCACGGTGTCCACCGGTGACCCCAGCGGGCTTGGCTCCCGCACGGGCTGCGGACGGTGGATCGCCAGCACCGCGGCGACCACGCCGAACAGCGTGAGCGCGCCCCCGCCGATCAAGGTCCAGCGCGCACCCCAATGCTCACCCACCCAGCCGACGATGGGCGCGCCGAGCGGGGTGCCGCCGAGGAAGACCAGCATGTAGAGCGAGGTGACCCGGCCGCGCATGTCCGCGTCGGTCGACATCTGTAGGTAGGTGTTGGCCGAGGTGATCATGGTCAGCGCGGTGATACCGATGATCGGGGTCACCGCGGCATAGGTGAGATAGCTCGGCATCAAACCCGCCACGATGTCGGCACAGCCGAAGGCCAACGCCGCGAGTACGACGGTGCGGCGCCGCACCGTCGTACGCCGGGCCGCGAGCAGCGCACCCACCAGCGAGCCGGTCGCCATCGTGGTGCCGAGCAAACCGAACTCGGTGGCGCCCTTGTCGAACACTTCGGTAGCCATCAGTGCCGAGGTCATCTGGAAGTTCAAGCCGAAGGTGGCCGCGCAGAACATCACCGCCATGATCAGCAGGATGTCTCGACGGCCGGCGACGTAGGCGAAGCCCGCCTTGATCTGCCCCTTCTCACCACGGCCGGTCGGAGGAGGGACCGAAAGGGTCGACTCAATCCGGCGCAGCGCGGCGATCGGGGCGATGAATGAGACGGCGTTGACCAACAGCACCCAACCCGCCGCGCTCGCTCCCCCGCCGAACGCGGCGATCAGCGCGCCCGCGATGCCCGGGCCGACGATCCGGGCCAGGTTGAAGGAGGCGCTGTTGAGGGCGACCGCGTTGGGCAGCTCACCGGGCTCGACCAACTCCGGCACGAAGGACTGTCGAGCCGGGGCGTCGAAGGCTGCCGCCGTGCCGCCCACGAGGGCAAGGAGGTAGACCTGCCACACCTGCGCGTGACCGGTGATCGCGAGCGCGCCCAGAACGGCGGCCGGGAGGGCCATCGCCAGGTTGGTGAACTGCAGCAGGCGCACCTTCGACATCCGATCGGCCACCACCCCGGCAGTGATCGAGAGCAGCAGGAACGGCAGGAACTGGAGGGCGGTGGTCACGCCGAGCGCCATCGCGCTGCCGCCAGTCAACTGCAGAACCAGCCAGTCCTGTCCGATGCGGTGCATCCAGCCACCGGTGTTGGAGATGACGCCACCCACGGCATACCGCCGGTAGTTGCGATTGCGCAGAGATTGGAAGAGCGGGGCCTTGATGGTGGGGCTCACCGGTCACTCACCGTCCCCCAGCTCGGTGGCGGGGTGATCGGCAAGGAGGTCATCGACAAAACAGAACCGGCCGTTGCGGCGGAATATTCCGCCCCGGCCGGTTGCCAGTTGCTTGGTTCAGTTGACCCGATCAGCCCAGCAGCTTGGTCAACGGGTGGATGGCGAAGTAGATCAAGAACAACGCGGCAATGAGCCACATCAGCGGGTGCAGGCGGTTGCTCTTGCCGCGCACCAGCTTGATCAGCACGTAGGCCAGGAAGCCGGCGCCGATGCCGTTGGTGATCGAGTAGGTGAACGGCATCAAGATGATCGTGAGGAACGCCGGGATGGCGATCTCCAGGTCGTCCCAGTCGATTGCCTTGACCTGCTGCATCATCAAGAAGCCCACCAAGATGAGCGCCGGAACGGCCGCCTCGCTGGGGATCACATTGACGATCGGCGCCAGGAAGATCGCCAGCAGGAACAGCACGCCGGTGACAACGGATGCCAGACCGGTGCGCGCGCCCTCGCCGACACCCGACGCGGACTCGATGTAGCTGGTGTTGGACGAGACGCCGGCCGCACCGCCTGCGATCGCCGCCACCGAGTCGACGATCAGGATCTGCTGGGTGTTGGGCGGGGTGCCCTCGCCGTCGAGCAGTCCGGCTTCCGCGCCGATGGCCGTCATCGTGCCCATGGTGTCGAAGAAGTCGGCCAGCATCAGGGTGAAGATCAGCAACACCGCGGCCACCCCGCCGATAGCGGTGAAGGAGCCGAACAGGTTGAACTCGCCCAAGGTGCCGAAATCGGGGCCGCTGAACGTCATTCCCGACAGAGTCGGCACGTTCAGGTTCCAGCCGACCGGGTTGAAGCTGTCGCCCGCGCCCATCGGACCGATCTTGGCGACCGCCTCGACGATCAGCGCGATGATCGTGGTGAGCAGGATCGAGATCAAGATCGCGCCGCGGACCTTGCGGACCCAGAGGGTGACGACCAGCACGAGGCCGATACAGAAAACGAAGACCGGCCATCCGGAGAGTTCGCCGGTGCCGACACCCAGCCGAACCGGAACCGGTCCCAGGTCAGTACGACGGACGAAGCCCGCATCGACGAAGCCGATCAGCGCAATGAACAAGCCGATGCCGACCGAGATCGCGATCTTCAGCTGCGCCGGAACGGCCTGGAAGACGGCCTTGCGGAACCCGGTCAAGACGAGGATCAAGATGATGATGCCCTCGAGGACGACCAAGCCCATCGCGTCTGCCCAGGTCATCTGCGAGGCGATCCCCACGGCCACGAACGCGTTCAGGCCGAGACCGGTTGCCAGAGCGAGTGGGTAGTTGGCGAACACACCCATGGCCAACGTGAGCAGACCAGCGACCAGAGCGGTGCCGGCAGCGATCGCAGCCAGGTTCGGGGCTTCGCCGCCACCGAGGAACTTGCCGTCGGCATCCGGGGCGTATCCGAGGATCAACGGGTTGAGAACGATGATGTAGGCCATCGTGAAGAAGGTGACGACGCCACCGCGGATCTCGCGCTCGACGGTCGACCCGCGAGCCGAGATCTTGAAGAATCCGTCAAGGCCGCGGGTGGATTGCTCCAGCTTCGCTGGGTTCCCCGACTTACCTTGAGTGCCTTGGTTACCACTTTTTCGGGAATTGCTCACGATGCCGGAGTGTGGCAGAGCTTCGGGTCGGGCGGTATGGGTGGGTTACGGTGTGGACATGCCCGAGGAGCCCAAGACCCATCATGCGATCGGTCGGCGCACCTACATCATCGCGAAGGTGGAGCCGCTCGACGTCGACGGAATCCGCACGGTGGTCGTCGGCAGCGCACTCTGGTTGATCGCTTTCCTGGGCCTCTTGCCGTTCTACGGGCGGTTGGCCGACAGCGGACGAGTGTGGTGGCTGTGGACGTGTTGCGCGGGTTGCGCCATCGGCTTGTTCGGCTACGAATACGCCCGGCGTCGGCGCAACCGCCGCAGTGGCGGCGGCAAGCGCTCCGCCTCCTGATCCACGAGCCGGATCGACCCGGCCCCGTGGGCAGGTAGGCGTCTGCTGGGCGGCCGGGTGCCGCCCTCCGACTCAGAACTCCTCGAGTTCCTCGATCAAGGTGTCGACCACGTGGTCGGGCAGCGGCTGCGGCAACTGCCGCTTGGCCAGTTGCACCTCCGAGTGCGCCCCGCAACCGTGGTCGAAGGAGACCACCCGGCCGTCGTCGTTGGCATCGCCGTTGGCACACACACCGAACAGCTCCGACAGCGGCCCGTCCAGCCGCATCAGGAAGCCACACGTGGTGCAGGGGTGCGGCGCGGCCTGGGCCAGCGGGGACTGCGGGCCTGCGTCACCGTCGTACCACCGCTCGGCTGCCAACTCGCGTCCCTCGAGCGACAAGGTGCGGACGCGCCCGAGGTAGAGCTCAGCAGCCACGGCGCGGATCTGGCCGCGCTCCTCGGCGCTCAGCGGGTCGTCACCGAAGGAGTACGCCGGGACGAGCCGGGGGTCGTCCTCGGGGACCGGCAACAAGTCACCGGGCGACAGGTCACCTGGCTTGACCCGGTCACGGTAGGGAACCCACGGCGGCGCGATGATCGCCTCGGCGCCGGGGACGAGCACCATCTCGTTGATGGTGACCTGCTTGAGGCGGGGGGCGCGGGCGATGGTCACGGCCCACTGCCAACCGAGGTAGCCGGCGCGGGTGCAGGTGAAGTAGTGGGTGACGACCCGATCGGCCTCGGCCCGAGCGGCGAGGTGATCCCCGATGTCGCCGGCCTCGGCGAAATCGCTGAGCGCCTGCCGAGCCTGGTCGACGGCGGCGAGGAGGAACTTGTCCACCTTGGCGGCCTTCTTGGGCGTGGGCGCCTCGGTGGCGGCGTCGTCCTGCTCGGCCGGCGGAAGGTCGGTCAGGGGCCCGGAAGTGGTGGTCACCCGCTAATGATGACCTACCCGGCCAGCCACGCCCAACAGCGCTGCCCTTCCCTGTCGGGGCGAGGGTGCAGGATAGTCGCGTGGCTGAGGAGTCCGGTTTCCGACAAGGCGTGCGACGCGTAGGCGGAGCGACCCGGTCCGCCGGCCGGGCCGTCGGCCGGGCTTCGTTCTACACCGTGTCGCAGGCGCGGCGAGCGGCTCAAGCCGAAGGCGCCGGTGCGTCAGGGCTTTCCCGGCTGATCGAACTGCACGCTTTCAACGCTGCCGGCGACGCAGCGGTCGCCATCTCCTTGGCGGGCACCCTGTTCTTCCAGGTTCCCAGCGGCGAAGCCCGCGATCAGGTCGCCTTGTTCCTCGGGCTAACGATGCTGCCCTTCGCGATCGTGGCGCCGCTCATCGGCCCGTTCCTCGATCGCTTCAGTCACGGTCGTCGGTGGGCGATCGGCACCACGATGGCTCTGCGCGCCTTCTTGTGCTGGGTGCTCGGCACCGCCGTGCTCGTGGAGTCGCGGTGGCTGTTCCCCGCTGCGCTCGGGGTGCTGGTCTGCTCCAAGGCCTACGCCGTGACGCGAGCCGCCGCCGTACCCCGGCTGCTGCCCGAGGGGGTGCCGTTGGTCCGCGCCAACGCCCGGGTCGGACTTGCCGGCGTGGTCGGGGCCGCGGTGTCGGCGCCCTTGGCCGGGTTGGCCTCGTGGTTCGGGCCGCACTGGTCGCTGCGCTATGCCTTCGTCGTCTTCGTGATCGCCACCGTGCTCGCGATCTTGTTGCCCGAGAAGGTCGATGCCAGCCAGGGCGAAGGCACCCTCGTGCTGCACGGCGATCCCTCGGCCCCGACCGCGCCTGGTGCTCTCCGGATGCGGATCCCGCGGCCCGTCTCCTTCGCCCTGCGCACCAACTGCGGGCCGCGCTGGCTCTCCGGCTTCCTCACGATGTACGTCGCGTTCCTGTTGCGCGAGGTGCCGGTGGGGTCGGTGAAGCCCGCGGTGGCCTTGGGCTTGGTGATCGGGGCCGCCGGACTCGGCAACACCCTCGGCATCGCCGCGGCATCGCTCCTGCGTCAGCTGCGTCCGGGCCGAGTGGTCGTGATCGCGCTGATCGCCGACGTGGTGGCCGCCGCCCTGGCTGCGATCTTCTTCGGATTGATCACCCTGGTGCTCTTGGGGCTGATCGCCGGCCTCGCGCAATCACTGAGCAAGCTGTCGCTGGACGCGACGATCGGTGAACACGTGCCCGAGCGGATGCGCAGCAGTGCGTTCGCCCGATCGGACACCACCTTGCAGTTGGCCTGGGTGATCGGCGGCTTCGTCGGCATCGCCTTGCCGCTGGTGCCGCGGCTGGGCTTGGGCGTCGCTGCCGTCGTGCTGGCGGCTTGGGCGATCTTCGCCGTCGGCCACAAACCCGGCCTCCGGCCAGCGCGCAAGCCGACGCCGGCTGGCTAGAGCTCGAGTTCGTCGGCCAAGGCGCGCAGAAGTTTGGCGCTCGGCTTGGCGGTGCGGGCGTCGGGGTGACGGCCGTGGCGGTAGCCCTCTCCGATCCCGTCGAGCAGCCGGATCAGGTCCTCGACGATCGCGACCATCTCCTCGGGCTTCTTCTTCTTGGCCAGCGACTGACTGCGTACGAGGGATTGCGGCGCATCGAGCACCCGCACCTGCAGCGCCTGATCGCCGCGGCGACCCTGGGCGATGCCGAACTCCACTCGCGTGCCCGCCTTCAGCGTCGTGATCCCCTCGGGGAGCGCGTCGGAGTGCACGTAGACGTCGGGCCCGTCCTCCTGGGAGAGGAAGCCGAAGCCCTTCTCCGGATCGAACCACTTGACTTTGCCTGTGGGCACCGCCGACTGCCTTTCATAGAGGGAGATCGATGACCGGCCGTAGTCCAGGTCACCCGGGCGCTGGGGCCCAGTAGGCCAGCGTATGTGAGAAGCCCCAAGCTGGGGAAACTGTTTGGGCCACCAGTTCGGGCTATTCGTTTGCGCGAACCGTGCGCGCCAACCAGTCGGGGAAGCCGGTCAGGTCCTCCAGTACGACGTGGGTGCCGGCCGTTTCCAGTTCTTCACGGCCGCAGCCCCCGGTCAGCACCGAGACGCTTGTCGTGGGCACCGCGAGGGCGCCTTCCACGTCGTGGACGTGGTCACCGACGTAAGCCAGCACGCCCTCTCGGCGCAGCGCCTCGGCTTTGCCCACTCCCCAGACCCAGCCCTCGACGATGTCGTAGTCGAAGCCGAGGTGTGCCAGATGCAGCCGGGCGTTGGGTTCGTACTTCCCGGTCACCACCGCGATCCGCCCGCCGTGCCGGCGTACCGCGGCCAACGCCTCGTGCGCCCCGGGCATGGCGGGTACCGGGGCGATCGCGAAGTCGGGATAGAGGGCCCGGAAGCGGTGGCCTGCCCGAGTGACCAGCTTGGCGGGCAGGTGCTCGCTCAGCATCTGGTCCAGGGGCGGACCGAGCTTGCTGGTCATGTCCTCGACCGGGAAGTCCACCCCGAGCTCGCGCCCGAGTTGGGTAAGGGTCGCGGCGAAGCCGGGAACCGTGTCGATCAAGGTCATATCCAGGTCGAAGCCGATCGTGAACCCTTGCCGGCCCGTCATGTGCGCATGTGCGACACCGACGCCCACGGTGGATCGGTGACAACCTTGACCGTGACCTTCCCTTGCCGCCAGGTGCCCGCGACCTTCTTGACGTAGTCGGCCGCGGTGGTGGTGGAGTCGACGTAGTAGTGGAAGGTGCGCTTGCCACGCGAGGTCTCGTGGGCCACCAACATGCCGGACGCACCCAGGTTGGCCGCGATCGCGTCTTCGAGCACGCGGAGTTCGCGCAGTCCGGTCGGCGACGGGAAGCCGGTGTAGTCGATGTCGGCGATCCCGACGGCCAGCGCCACGTGGTCGTCCAGATGTGGGGCGATCGCCTGGTCGAGCGGCACCCTCGCGACTGCGGTCAACTGGCCTTGCGGGGTCTCTCCCGACATCTGCACCCAGGTCGGGCCGCCGTCCTCGGCGGTGAGTTCCTCGCGCAACGCGGTGACGGCTTGGCTGAAGTCGAGCAGGTTCCCCTGGGGCTGCCCTGCGGGTGGCTCTACGCCGGGTGCGATCCGGCCGAGCCACAGCGAGACGTCCAACTCGCCCAGCGTCTGGTCGAGGAGAAGGGAGGTGGCCAGATTGCGCTGGCGATCGTCCAGGGCCGCGAAGCCGGGGTGGAAGAGACGCACATCGAGGCGGTTGCGGCGGCGAGTCCAGGCGACCATCGCCTCGGCGGCAGCGAGCTCGACCTCACCGACGGTGAGGGTCGCTTCCAGGGGTTCGGCGACCGGGGCACGCAGGTCGGCGTACTCCCAGCTGTCGTCGGCTGCCGGGGCACGGCGCAGCCACCGGCGCGCGTAGCGCCGTACGTGCGGATCCCCGTCGGCAGTCACCACCAAGCACAGTCGGGACCCTTCGCCGGCGGCGATCTCCCAGGCAAGTGCGGAGTGGACCGCCTTGACCCGAGGGCTCAATTCGGCGACGACATCGTCGAGGCGACCCTCGCCCTGCGCCTGGGCGACACTCGCCGCCCCCGATGCGGTCCACCACTCCCAGAACTCACGGGCGCCACCCGTCGGCACCGGCTGCTGCTTGCGACTGAAGAGCCCCATGGCGGGCGATCCTGCCAGACGCAGGCCGAGTGCGCGGCCTACGCTTGCCCCGTGGATTCCAACGCGATGCTGCGCTTGATGCAGGAGGTTGCCGAGGAGTCGATCAACCCCCGCTTTCGGGCCTTGGCCGCAGGTGAGGTGGAGGAGAAGAACCCGGGCGACCTGGTGACGGTGGCCGACCGCGAAGCCGAGGAGACGCTGACCCGGGCGCTCGAAGCGGCCTACCCCGATGCCGTGATCCTGGGCGAGGAGGCGCACAGCGCCGATCCCTCGATCCGTGATCGGTTCCTGGCCGCGGACCACGCGTTCACCGTCGATCCGGTCGACGGCACCAAGAACTTCGTGAACGGCTCACCCGACCACGCGGTGATGATCGGAGAGGTACTCCGCGGCAGCCCGACCCGCGGCTGGATCTGGCAGCCCCAACACCGCACCGCCTATGTCGCCGAAACAGGCTCCGGCACCTGGCGCATCCACGCGGACGGAGTGCCGCAGCGACTCCGGGTGCCCGAGCCACCCGCGGACGCTGCCGACTTCCGGGGCATCACCTCGCGCTGGAACTGGGTCGGGCGGGCCTTCGGGGAACTGGCCCCCCTCGAGCTCACCTGGATCAGCTGCGGCATCGACTATCCGCGCTTGATCGAGGGCCAGGCCACCTTCGCGATCTACCGGCGGGTGAGTCCGTGGGACCACGTCCCCGGAGCCGTTCTGGCGCGCGAAGCGGGCGGCGCGCTGGGCGGCTTCGACGGCGCGCCGTACACCCCCGAGCGATCCTCAGACCTGATCGTCGCCGCGGACGCCCGGGTCCTGTCGGCCGTCCAAGCCGCGCTCAGCTGACCGGCGTACCGCGGAAACAGCCGATCGTGTAGGGGAACTCCTGCGTGGCCGAGTAGTGGTAGCTGGTCACGAGCTCGCCGTCGAGGAGGATCGGCGAGGTGCGCCCGTGACACTCGTCGAGATCGGCGTTGGTCGGGAGGTTCCCGGCCGCATCGCGCTCGACCACGATCGGGAATCCATCGATGGCATATCCGACGACCGTCGAGGCACCGGTCGCCTTGTCCAACAGGCAGGGCGGGATCGAGTGGTAGTGATACGTCGTCATCGCCGGATGACCGCCGCACACGTCTTGCACCTCGTGAGCCACCGCGTCGTCACCCCGGCCGTCGACGCCGCTGAACATCAGCACACCGTTCTTCAAGATCGCCACCGCGTCGAAGCCCAGACAGTTGGGCTGGTCGTTGACGCTCGGCGCTGCCGGGAGGGTGTAGGTGCGCAGGTCCTCCATGATGCTGCCCGGATTCCGGTCGTAGTCGAATGCGGGGTCCTCATCGGTGATCGGGAAGTCGCCGGTCACGGTGGCGACCGGTTCGCCGTTGGTGGTGATCACCCGGTCCGAGCCCTGCACGTCTTCGGTGTAGACGGCACTCGGCCAGGTGTTCTCGCCGGTAACCGTGAGCTTGTCGGTGGAGTCCCAGGTCTTGGTGGAGTAATCGATCCACGGTACGTCGGCGATGGCACCACCGGCGTTCGGGTTGCCCTCCTGACAGGTGTAGAGCACCCCGACACCCGGATCGGTCGTGGAACTCGAGTCGTCGCCGAGCGGCAGCGCCGATGCCTTGAGCGTGCTCGCCGTCCACGTATTGGTGATCGCGGTCCCGGCGCCGGACCCCGAGTCAGCCGAGCCGCTCGTGGCCGAGGTGCTCGGCGATGCGTTCGCGGAGCCGGTGGTCGACCCATCTCCGGAGCCGCACGCGGACAACGACAAGAGGCAGAGCGCGGTGACGGCGGCGGCGCCGAGGCGGAGCACTGGTCGATTCATGCGGGTCAGGATGGTCTGCGAACCTGTGAACTGCGTGTCCGTGAGCTCGGGAGAGGCTCAGCCGAGGGCCGCGACACCGGCTTCGGCGATGGCGATGTCCTGTTCCTCGGTGCCACCGGAAACCCCGACGGCGCCGATCACCTCGCCCTCAACAGTCAGCGGTAGCCCGCCTCCGAAGATCACGAACCGCTCGCGCTGCACGATCCCTTCACGCAACGCGCTGCCGGCCGGGAGCAAGCCGTCCCACTGCGACGTCGGTACGCCGTGGAAGGCGACCACCGACCACGCCTTGTCCTGCGCGATCGTGGCCGCCAGGAACGGCGCGCCATCTAGGGCCGCGAACGCCCGCAGGTGTCCACCCGGATCGCAGACCGCGATGTTGACCGCTACCCCGAGGGCTTCGGCCCGGTTCGCGGCGGCGGCCACCACGCGCCGAGCCGCGGCGTAGCTGATCACCGGCCGCGGGAAGGAGACCGGCGGCTCTGGCGCGGCGTTCATCTGCCGCCCTCAGATTCCGCCGTTGATCTGCATGACCACGGCCTTGGGCTCGGTGAAGAACTCGCGGCTGAAGTTGCCGCCCTCGCGTCCGACGCCGGAGTAACCGACCCCGCCGAACGGCGCACGCAAGTCGCGGATGAAGAAGCAATTGACCCATACGGTGCCGACATTGAGCTTGGCGGCCACCCGGTGGGCGGTGTGCAGGTTCTCGGTGAAGAGTTGCGCATCCAGTCCGTACGGCGTGGCGTTGGCCGCCGCGATCGCGTCGTCCTCCTCGTCGAAGGCGGTCACCACCGCGACCGGGCCGAAGATCTCCTCGCACGCGTGCGGCGAATCGGCCGGCATATCGACGAGCACGGTCGGCTTGACCACCCAGCCGTCCCCGAGTCCACCGGTGAGCATCCGGCCGCCGAAGTCCTCGACAGTGTCGACATATCGCTTCACCTTGGTGAAGTGCTCCTCGCTGGCCAGCGGTCCGAACTCGGTCGCCGGATCGAGGGGGTCGCCCACCTTCATGGCGGCGGCGGCAGCAGCGAAGCGGGTGCAGAACTCGTCGTACACCGAGCGCTGCACGTAGACCGACGACCCCGACAAGCAGATCTGTCCGGCATTGCGGAAGATGGACTGGATCGACCAGGCCACCGCGTTGTCGAGGTCTGCATCGGCGAAGACGAGGTTGGCGTTCTTGCCGCCGAGCTCAAGGGAGACCGGCGTGAGGTTCTGCGCGGCCGCCGCGGCGATGATCTTCCCGGTGCCGGACTCGCCGGTGAAGGTGATCCGGTCGACCCGCGGGTCGGAGGTGAGGGCTGAACCGACCGAGTTGGGACCGTAGCCGTGCACGACGTTGAAGACGCCGGCAGGGATCCCGGCCTCCAAGGCCAGTCTGGCCATGATCGTTGCCGATGTCGGCGTGTCCTCGGCCGGCTTGAGCACCACGGTGTTACCCCAGGCCAGCGCCGGTGCGACCTTCCATGACTCCAGCATCATCGGGAAGTTCCACGGGGCGATGGCCACGACCACACCGGCCGCCTCGTAGCGCGTGTAGGCATGGTGGCCGCTGTCCATGGGGAGCGTGTCGGCCATGGACAACTTGGCGTGGTCGGCGAAGAAGCGGAAGTTCAACGCGGTCCGCGCCACATCGTGGTGACACTGCGTGATCGGCTTGCCCATGTCGCGGGAATCTGCGGCCGCCAGTTCGTCGGCGTTCGCCTCGAGCAGGTCGGCGAACCGGTGGATCAGCTCGGCACGCTTGGCATAGCCCATCCGCGGCCAAGGCCCCTCGTCGAAGGCCCGGCGCGCGGCAGCCACGGCAAGGGCGGCGTCCTCCTGATCGCCCAGGGCGACCGATGCCCACGGCTCGCGGGTCCAGGGGTTGACCGAGTCGAAGCGCGCCCCGTTGACCGAGTCGACCTCGGCACCACCGATGACATGTCCGAAATGCTCCACTGCCGCGCTCCTTGTTGTCTGCCGGGTTGGGTCGCTTACGGGAGAGCCGCAGCGCTACTGGGTCGCCGCGCGAGATTCGGCGATGGTCACATCACCGGCCGCCCAATGCGTGGTCGGGACCTCCCGGATCACGACGCGGATGTTCTCCACCGGGGAGTTGACGGTCTCGGAGACCGCCGTGGTCACGGCCGAGATCATCGAGCGCAACTGCTCGGGGGTCCGGCCTTCGACAAGGGTCACTTCAATGAGAGGCATCAAGAACCTGCTTCCGCGTCGCCGCAATAGAGAGTCACTTCACCGAGAGAACCGAACCGGCAGCTCACTGTGGAACCAGGCACGGCGAAGACAGCATCGGTCATCCCTCCGGTGAGCACCAACCAGCCGGGCTCGATGGAGTGGCCCCGGGTCGCCAGGTCGTTGACCGCCAGGGCCAAGGCTTCGGCCGGATTGCCGAGTACGGCGGCCCCGGTCGCGGTGTCGACCACTTCGCCGTCCACGATCAGTTCGACCGGCTCGGCGATCAAGTCGATCTCGGCAGGTGAAAGGGCGAGTTCGCCGACGAGGTAGGCCCCCGATGAGGCGTTGTCGGCGATCACATCACCGGCGAGGAACTTGAAGTCTCGGTACCGCGAGTCGATCACCTCGGCCCCCGCTCGTACCTCCCCGACCGCAGCCAGCGCCTGCTCGGCGGTCACCCCGGGCCCGGTCAAACGCTCGCGCATCACGAAGACGATCTCCGGCTCGATGCGCGGGTGGATGAGTTTGTCCTGGGGGACCGAGTCACCGGTCGCCAGCTCCATGTCGTCGGTGATCCAGGCGACCAGCGGCAGGTCCAGCCCCATCCGGGCCTGCTTGGCCTTGCTGGTCAAGCCGAGCTTCACCCCGGTCACGCGCTCCCCGCGCGCGAGGCGGCGTCGCAACGTCTCGTCCTGGATCCGGTAGCCGGCCGCCACGTCCAGGTCGGGCCAGTCGTCGGTGAACTTCACCCGGTCTCGCCGCTCGGCCTCACAAGCCAACAACTCGTCAGCCACGCTCGACTCAGTCCAGGAGGTCATGCGCAGACGCTAGGAGTCAGCCGGGTCCCCGCTCCGAAGCCGTTCCGCATGTCGGGACGACGTTCGGGATGCGGCGCGCATCAGAAATCCCGATCTCTGGGCGCACCGAATCATCAGCACGAAGCTCGATCGCAACCACTGGAGGTCAGTCATGAGAATCCGCCCGCTGATCGGGGCCCTCTCGATCGCTCTCGCTGGCACGGCCATCACGGCAACGCCAGCCCACGCAGCCCTCGGCGAGCGCAGCCTGGTCACTGTCTTGGCGGCGGATGGCCAGAAGTTCGACCACAACTGGAACGACTTCGACATCGTCGAGAAGGCCGCCCTCACGGTATTGGAGGCCAAGCCCACCAGCGCGGTCGGCGTACTCGCCGACGGCAGCCAGCCGCTCACGGCTTTCGTCCCCACCGACCGCGCCTTCCGCAGGTTGGTGTTCGATCTGACCGGAAAGCGTCCGCGGACCGAGGCGAAGACCTTCGAGGCCGTCGCCGGACTCGGCGTCGACACCGTGGAGACCGTGCTGCTCTACCACGTGGTCTTGGACACGAGGATTCGCTACCGCGCCGCCTTGCAGGCCGACGGCGCCGAGTTGACGACCGCTCAGGGCGGCACCGTCACGGTGCAGGTGCGCGGCCACCGCGTCTGGCTCAAGGACGCCGACCCCGATGATCGCAACCCGCGGGTGAAGATGCGCCTGCGTGATCTCAACCAGGGCAACCAACAGTTGGCCCACGGCATCAATCGAGTGCTACGCCCGCTCGACCTTTGATCATCTCTGGCGTCTCTGCGGTCGGCGCGGCGGTCCACCCGGACCGCCGCGTCGGTCATTTCGGCGCCCTAGTCGCCGGGGTTGTGCGACGACTACTGCGAGGGCGACTCGATCTTGATCGTGAGACCGTCACCGAGGTCGACCACCGAGCCGGGGAACAACGGCTCGGGTACGCCGGCACGCAAGGTGCGCGGGCCGAGGCCGGGGTGGATGACAACGGTGCCGTTCGTCGAGTTCAGGTCGGTGGCCACGGCCAAGCCCAGGTCGAGCCCGGTCCCGGGACGGATCTCCAGGTGGGTGGAGGAGATCTCGTTGTTGGGGCTGGGCACCGCCACCAGCGTGGGGTTCGGATCGGTGACCTTCCCGGCGGTCGGCGCGCGGCCGACCACTACCGAGCCGGCTACCCCTTGGGTGCCGCCCGTGGAGAAGCTCAGCCGGGCGACCGGGGTGTTGGGCGCTCCGAAGACAGGTACGTCCGCGAGCTCGGGCTCGGGGACCGAGTCCGAAGACGCCTGCTCGGCCGCAGCCAAAGTCTGGGTCTCTTCCCCATCGCTCAGTCCGGTGCGCTGTGCCCAGTCCTCCAGCGCCGATCGGCCGGAGTCTGAACTCTCCTGAACCGCATCGCGGGCTGACCCCATGGCGGCGCCGGCACCGGCGGCCGCGCCACCACCGACCAAACCGCCCATGGCTCGCGCCCACCACGGCTTCTTGTCCTCGACTGCCGAGTCGGGATCCTCCTGCGCCCCCGCGGATTGGTCGGCTGCCGTCTCCGGCTGAGCCTCCTCCTCGACGGGTTCGGGAGCCTCAGCGCTCGCTTCGGCCTCGTCGGCAGCCAGCACCTCATCGTCCACGGAGTCCGCCTCGCTGACTACCGCCTCGACCTGGTCGGGAGAATCCGACACCTCGCCCTCGGTCGGTTCGGTGGGAGCGGAAGGTGCGCCGACCGACTCGCCCGAGATGCGGCTCCAGAAGTCGTCGCGGCTGTCCTCCTGCGGCGGCAGGCCTGAGGGCGCCACATCAGTGTCTTCGTCTTCCGCGGCTGGGCTGTCCGTCTCTTGGTCGACCTCTGCCGGCTCGGGTACGTCGCCCTCGTCGGTCAACTCCGCGACCCGCTCCTGCAGTTCGTCATGGGTCGGGGTGGCGGATTCGTCCGAGGCGTCCTCGACGTCGGCCTCGGGGGTCGCGGCATCCGCGTCAACGACGCCATCTGTGCCGCGCGTCAAGGCTTCCTCCGGACGACGCCACCAGGGCAGGTCGTCGGCGGCGTCGGCTTCTTCGCTCGTCTCTGAGTCGGTCTCCTCCGCGGGCGATCCGGATTCGGACTCCTCGCCAGAATCGGCCTCGCCAGAATCGGTCTCATCAGATTCGGTCTCTAGAGCGTCGATCTCTGGGGCGTCGGCATCTGGGGCGTCGGCCTCAGCGGCGTCAGCCGCGTCAGCCGCGTCCGGCTGCACCCGATCCTCGGAATCGGATGCCGAGTCGAGGCTCGACTCTTCCGACTCCTCCACGCCGTCCGGCTCCTCGGACTCCACGTCCGAGGCGTCGCTGTCGGCTTCCTGCAGGTCATCGGTCGAGTCCTCATCGGAGACTTCGACCGATTCCGCGTCACCATCCGACTCGTCTTCGCTGTCGGCCGCCTCGGTATCGCCGGCAACCTCATCGGCGTCTTCGGCGGCCTCTTCCGCGGTGGCGTCCTCATCGGCGTCCTCGGCGGCATCCACAGCAGCGTCCAGGTCAGCCTCCTCGTCGGTGGCGGACAGCACCGCTGCTCCTCCCGCGACGACCGCGCCGGCAGCGATCGCCGGAGCCAGCCCATCCGCGCCGTCCGAAGCCCCGCCGTCCGAATCCCCGCCGTCCGAATCCCCGCCGTCCGAAATCTCGCCGTCCGAAATCTCGTCGTCCGTTTCGACGGGCTCTGCGACGTCGACGTCTTCTGCCGCACTGTCG
The DNA here is from genome assembly GCA_037046605.1 of Nocardioides sp. Classification (GTDB taxonomy): domain Bacteria; phylum Actinomycetota; class Actinomycetes; order Propionibacteriales; family Nocardioidaceae; genus Nocardioides. The sequence continues at coordinate 244,639 of JBAOHF010000021.1, read as the reverse complement.
TCGGCGACGGCCGGCGCGACCGGGGAGGCATCGGCGTCCGCACCCGCGCCCACGGACAAGCGAGACAACCGCACCAACCCGTGATGGATCGCCAGCGATCCCTCCTCGGCCGCGTCTTCGACGATGACCGTCAAGGAGGAAACCGCCTCGATGACCCGCTCGACCCAGGTGGTGACGCTCGATCCGGCCACCTCGACGCTGCCTTCGGCGGCCTGCAGTTCGACTCGCGCCGCGCCTCGTACGACGACCTGGGTGGCGCCGGCGTTCTCACTGAACAGCACGAAGCCGGGCAAGTCGCGCAGACCGTTGGCGATCAGTGCGTCGAGGGCCTCATCGAACCCGGCCCCTTCGTCGACCAGCGCCCAGATCTCGGGGACGCGCGCCTTCTCCGACGGCGGCAAGATCACCGTGGCTCGCTCTCCGATCACGCCAAACCACTCGCCCGGCTGATAGGTATGCCTGCGTGTGTCGGTCATTTGCCCGGCCCCTCCCGTGTCTACGAACGTCGAACGGAGTCTAAGGGGACGGGCACCGCGATACACCCGGCGACAGACCGTGATCGGGCAGTAGCGTGACGCGGGTGCCCGCAGATCCCACTCCCCCAGTAGCCGCCAGGAGTACGGCGGAGTCGCTGCGAGCCTGGTCACCGGAGCAGCGGCAGGCCCTTTTCCTGGCGCGGCCCGACCTCGCCGTACCCCCGCCGCGCGACAGCGCGCAACTGGCCGCGCGGGCCGGCACGAAGTCCTCACTCAGCCGCGCGCTGGACGACCTCGACGCCGCTCAGCTTGCGGTGCTTGCCGCGATCGCCGACGGCTCTTCCAGCCATCCCGAACTCGCCGAGGCACTAGGCATCGAGGAGGAGAGCGTTGCCGCGATCGTCTCTCGGCTCGACGCGCTGGCGTTGATCTGGCTGAGCCCTCAAGGGCTGCGGCCGGCCGGCGAGTTGCGCCTCGCCCTAGCCGGTACGCCGCCACTGGACGCCTTGGCGCCGCCAGAGCTCGCGACGGCCGCGATCGACCCGGAGCGGCTCGACCGCTCGGGGTCGGCGGCCGCGCTCGAGTGGGTGCGGCGTACCGAACTGATCCTCGAACACTGGAGCCACCAGCCACCCCTCGCACTGCGGACGTCGGGCCTCGCGGTGCGGGACCTGAAGGCCACGGCGGCCCTCATCCACGGCACCGCGGAGCAGGCTGCCTTGGTGATCGAGGTGGCCGCGGCCGCCCGGCTGGTGGCACTGTCGGCGGCCGACGGCGCATGGATGCCGAGCGACGGCTACGACCGCTGGACCGACCTGAGCACGGCCGAGCAGTGGCTCGCCTTGGCTCGCGCGTGGCTGCGCAGCCCGCGACTGACCCATCTGATCGGACGCCGGCCGGGGCCTTCGAGCGGATCCCGGGACCCTGCCAAACCCGCCAACGCACTCGCGCCCGATCTCGCCTCCCCCCTGCAACCCCCGACCCGGCTGGCCACTCTCCGGCAGTTGACCGTGCTCCCCGAGGACCAAGCCCCAGCTCCCGGAACCGGCCGGGCCAGTTTGATGGCTCGCCTGCGCGGGCAGCGGCCGCGACGGTTCGCGCGCGCCGACGCCTTGGTGACCGCCGCCCTCGACGAGAGCGCGGAGCTCGGCCTCACCGTGGCCGACCGGATCACCCCCTGGGGGCGCGCACTCGTCGGTGGCGACCCCGACATTGCCGTTGCTCTCCTCGCCCGGCGGCTTCCGGCGCCGGTCGACCAGGTGCTCTTCCAAGCCGATCAGACGGCCGTCGCCCCTGGCCCGCCAACCCCTGCGCTGGCCCGCGAACTTCACCTGATGGCCGACCTGGAATCCCGCGGCGGTGCGGGCGTCTACCGCTTCTCGGCTGCCTCCCTGCGGCGCGCTTTCGACGCCGGCTGGAGCGCGGCCGAGGTGCACGCCTTCCTGGACCGGATCGCGGCGACGCCGGTGCCGCAGCCACTCAGCTACCTCGTCGACGACGTGGCTCGCAGCTTCGGGGTGATCAGGGTCGGGTTCGCCGAGGCCTTCATCCGCTCCGACGACGAAGCCGCGCTATCCCGGCTCACCTCGGCCCGGGAGGCCGCCAAATGGGGGCTGCGACGGATCGCGCCCACCGTGGTTGTCTCCACAACCCCCATCGAGACGTTGATGCCTCGCCTGCGCGAGCTCGGCCTGGCCCCGGTCGTCGAGGCCCCCGACGGCAGCGTGCGGATCGCGCGGCCCGAGCCCCGCAGAGCCCGACTCGGCACCCAACCCCCTAGCTCGGCTGAGGACGAGACGCGCTCCGCCGCCTGGGCCGCCAAGGCCGCCACGGCGGTCGCCTCGGGAGACCGCGCCGCCGGCCAGCGCGACCGCCAAGCCCCGGTGACCGCAGCCGGCGAAGTGATGGCGGTCGTGCGAGCGGCCATCGACGCGCGCGACCAGGTCTGGCTCGACTACGTCGACCAACACGGCCAGCAAGGCCAGCGCATCGTCACCCCCCAGCGGGCGACCACCGGCGCCTTCGTCGGGTGGGACGAACGCGCCTCCGCCGAGCGCACGTTCTTGTGGCACCGGGTCAGGGCGGTCCGCCGAGTGGAGGAGTAGCCCGCCTTGGCGCTCGGAGGGGGACACGCTGCAAGGCCGCGAAGCCCCCGACCTATGCTCAGCGCGTGGACTTCGTCCGGTACGCCGAACAGTGCGCTGACCTGCTCAATTCTTCAGTCGAGACGCTGGAGGAATTGAAGGCGCACCTCGCTGGCCGCGACGACCTCAACCCCACCAACTCGCCCACTGAGCGCGACGTAGCGCAGTTGCGCGCCTTCCACGGCCAGGTTCGCCCGATCTTCGCGGCGGGCACCGCAGGCGACGTGTCGCTCGTGGTGGCGACCTTGAACACGCTGATGGGCAAACACCCGATCACGCCGTTCATCTCCGACCACGACGCGCACGACCTGCACCTCCACGTCACCCCGAACTCGGCCTCGGTGGCTCACCAGTTGATCTCGGAGTCGCTGCTCGGATTGGCGACGCTGGTGTGCGAGCTCGGGGCCACGCGACTCGGGCTGTGCGCCGACGAGAAGTGCGCGCGGGTGTTCGTCGACACCTCGCCGAACCAGTCGCGGCGCTACTGCTCGGACCGGTGTTCCTCGCGCGCCAATGTCGCGGCGTACCGCGCCCGCAAGAAGGCGGCCAACCACCAGCCAGGGTTGGCGTGAGCGACCGGCCACAGGGCCAGCGTTAGCGCCGTAGGCTGAGCGGGTGCACGATGGCCCGCTGATCGTCCAGTCGGACAAGACCCTGCTCCTCGAAGTCGCCCATGCGCAGGCCCTCGAGTGCCGCAAGGCGATCGCGCCCTTCGCCGAACTCGAACGCAGCCCCGAGCACGTCCACAGCTACCGGCTCACCAACCTCGGCTTGTGGAATGCCCGGGCCTCCGGCATCGACGCCGAGCAGGTCGTCGACGCGCTGCTGCGCTACAGCCGCTTCGACGTTCCCCATTCATTGCTGGTCGACGTCGCCGAGACGATGGCCCGCTACGGCCGGCTCCGCCTGGAGAAGCATCCGACCCACGGGTTGGTGCTGGTGTCGCTGGACCGTCCGGTCCTCGAAGAGGTGCTGCGGGCCAAGAAGATCGCCGGAATGCTCGGCGACCGGATCGACGACGACACCGTGATCGTGCACGCCAGCGAGCGCGGCAACCTCAAGCAGATGCTGCTCAAGATCGGCTGGCCCGCGGAGGACCTTGCGGGCTACGTCGACGGCGAGGCGCACCCGATCGAACTGCGCGAGGAGGGCTGGCAACTGCGCGACTACCAGCGCTCGGCCGCGGAGTCCTTCGCCTTCGGTGGCTCCGGAGTGGTCGTCCTGCCCTGTGGCGCCGGAAAAACGATCGTCGGGGCGGCGGCGATGGCCGAGGCCAAGGTGACCACGCTGATCTTGGTGACCAACACGGTCAGCGCCCGGCAGTGGAAGGACGAACTCCTGCGGCGTACCGACCTCACCGAGGAGGAGATCGGCGAATACTCCGGGTCGGTCAAGGAGATCCGGCCGGTCACGATCGCGACCTACCAAGTGATGACCACCCGCCGCAGCGGCACCTACACCCACCTCGACCTCTTCGACGCCCGCGACTGGGGGTTGATCATCTACGACGAGGTGCACCTACTGCCCGCACCGATCTTCCGGATGACCGCGACCCTCCAGGCGCGGCGCCGTCTGGGGCTGACCGCGACATTGGTCCGCGAGGACGGCCGCGAGGGCGACGTCTTCTCGCTGATCGGGCCGAAGCGATTCGATGCACCCTGGAAGGACATCGAGGCACAGGGCTGGATCGCGCCGGCCGACTGCATCGAGGTGCGCGTCGAGATGAGCCCCTCCGAGCGGATGGCCTACGCCGTGGCCGAGCCCGAGGAGCGCTACCGCCTCGCCGCATGTACGCCGGCCAAGACGCGCGTCGCGGAGCGACTGGTCACCGAGCACGACGGCGAGCAGGTGCTCGTGATCGGGCAGTACATCGACCAACTCGAGGAGATCGCCGCCGACCTGGACGCCCCGATGATCAGCGGCGCCACGCCGGTCAAGGAGCGGCAGCGGCTCTTCAACGCCTTCCGCGCCGGCGAGCTCAACCTGCTCGTGGTCTCCAAGGTCGCCAACTTCTCCATCGACCTCCCCGAGGCCACCGTGGCGATCCAGATCTCCGGCGCCTTCGGCTCCCGGCAGGAGGAAGCCCAGCGCTTGGGCCGGCTGTTGCGCCCCAAGGCCGATGGCCGCGCCGCTCGCTTCTACGCGATCGTCACCCGCGACACCGTGGATGCCGACTTCGCCCAACATCGCCAACGCTTCCTCGCCGAACAGGGCTACGCCTACACCATCGTCGACGGCTGAGGCCGACGCCTACCGCCGGCTCGACCGCACGCGCCGGCACCTAGGGTGAGGAATGACAGGAAGGCGGCGCCCGCATGGACGAGATTGATCCCACCCCGAGCCGGGGAGCCGAGGCGCTGCCCGGCCTGGACCTGGACGCCCTTGCGGGTTTTCTCGGCGAGGCCGTGCCCGGTCTGGCCGCGCGCCCGCTCAGTGGCTCGCTGATCGCGGGCGGCAAGTCCAACCTGACCTACCGAGTCACCGACGGAACGCGGGTGTTCGTGGTCCGGCGGCCGCCACTCGGGCATGTTCTGGAGACTGCTCACGACATGGGCCGCGAACACCGGGTGATCACCGCCCTGCGGCCTACCGGCGTACCCGTGCCGGAGCCGATCGCGCTGTGCGCCGACCCTGACGTGATCGGTGCTCCGTTCTACGTGATGTCGTTCGTGGAGGGCGACATCCATCGCACCGCCGGCTCGCTGCGCGCGCTCGGCCCGGAGCGGACAACGGCGATCAGCAAAGCCGGCGTCGCCACCCTCGCGGCCCTGCACGCGGTCGATCCCGCCGCCGTCGGGCTGGCCGACTTCGGCCGGCCGGAGGGCTTCGTCGAGCGGCAGGTACGCCGCTGGGGCAAGCAACTCGAAGCATCCCGCAGCCGTGACCTGCCGGGCATCGACACGTTGTACGACGCCCTCGCCACCCGCATCCCAGCCGAGCAGCCGCCGGCGATCGTGCACGGCGACTACCGCATCGACAACCTCGTGATCGGCCCTGACGACGCGGTGGCCGCAGTGCTCGATTGGGAGATGTCGACGCTCGGGGATCCGCTCACCGATCTCGGCCTCATGCGGGTCTATGAGGAACTGTCCGCGGTCTTCCCCGGAATTGCCGACGCCCCTTCGGCGCCTGGTTTCACCCGTGGTGCCGACGCCGTCGACGCCTACGTCGCAGCGGGAGGCCGACCGGTCGACCAGGTGGACTTCTACGTCGCGCTGGCCGCGTTCAAACTGGCCGTGATCCTCGAAGGCATTCACCTGCGGCATGCCCAGGGGATGACCGCCGGAGGCGGCTTCGACAACATCGGCGACGCCGTACCCCTGCTCATCGACCTCGGCCACCGCGCCCTCTCCGGCGACTGACCGCGCCCACCCGAAAGGCACTTCATGGACTTCGGTTACGACGCCACCACGCGTGACTACCTCGACCGCGCGCAGAGGTTCCTCGATGACGAGGTGCAGCCGCGGCAGGCCCGCTTCGCCCAGGAGTTGGACCAACTGTCCGACCCGTGGGCCTGGTCACGGACCCCGGTGATCGGCGAACTCCGCACAGCCGCCCGGGCCGCTGGCCTCTGGAACCTCTTCCTCCCCGGAGATCACGGCTCAGGGAATGGCGGCGGACTCACCAACCTGCAGTACGCGCCCATCGCCGAACTCACCGGCCGGGCGTTGCACCTGGCGCCACCGGCGTTCAACTGCGCCGCACCCGACACCGGCAACATGGAGGTGCTGCACCTCTTCGGCAGCCCCGCTCAGAAGGAGCGCTGGCTGGAGCCGCTGCTCGACGGCCGGATCCGCTCGGCGTTCGCGATGACCGAACCCGACGTGGCTTCCTCCGACGCCACCAACATCTCCACTCGGATCCGGCGCGACGGCGACCACTACGTGATCAACGGGACCAAGTGGTGGGCCACGGGCGCGATGAACCCCGACGCCGCGATCTTCATCGTGATGGGCAAAACCGATCCCGAGGCTGCCCGGCATCGTCAGCAGTCGATGATCCTGGTCCCGCGCGACACCCCTGGAGTCACGGTGGTGCGTCCGCTCAGCGTCTTCGGCTACGACGACCGCGAGCACGGCGGGCACGCGGAGATCCGCTTCACCGACGTGCGTGTGCCGGCCGATCACCTGATCGGCGAGGAAGGCAGCGGCTTCGCCATCGCCCAGGCCCGGCTCGGCCCCGGCCGGATCCACCACTGCATGCGCGCGATCGGAATCGCCGAACTGGCCCACGAAGCAATGTGCCGTCGGGTCAGCAACCGAGTGGCCTTCGGCCGCCCGCTCGCCGAGCAGGGGGTGATCCGCGAATGGATCGCCGAGTCCCGGATCCGGATCGAACAGCTCCGCCTGCTCGTCCTCAAGACCGCTTGGCTGATGGACACTGTCGGCAACAAGGGCGCCCATACCGAGATCCAGGCGATCAAGATCGCCGCGCCGGTGACCGTGCAGTGGATCGTGGACAAGGCGATCCAAGCCCACGGCGCGGCGGGAGTCAGCGCCGACTTCGACCTGGCGGCGGCTTATGCGGGGATCCGGACGCTGCGTCTGGCCGACGGCCCCGACGAGGTCCACCGCTCGGCTCTCGCGAAGACCGAGTTGCGACGCTACGCGGATAGCTGAGCTCCCCGCCGGAGCCGCTCCTCACTCCGGTGTCAGGCGGGCGCGCCGTACCATCGACGCATGCTGACCGGACTCCAGAGCCGACTGGGCGAAGCGTTGTTCCACCTGGTCGCCGGGCCGGACGGGAAGGCGGCACAGGACCGGATCCATGGCCGGCCAGGGCCGCGATGGTTCGAGCGCGACAGCGCGATCGCACACGTGCACTCCGATACCTCGGTCTACATCGGCGGACTGCGGGCCTTGATGATGCAGTCGCTGCATCCGGTGGCGATGTGGGCGGTGGCGCAGCACTCGGGCTACAAGGGCGACATGTGGGGCCGGCTTGCACGTACCAGCACATTCCTGGCGGCCACCACCTTCGGTGCGGCTCAGGACGCCGAGGAGGCGGTGGCGACTGTCAACCGGATCCACGACCACGTCCGCGGCACCATGCCCGACGGGACGCCCTACGTCGCTTCCGATCCGCACCTGCTCGCCTGGATCCACCTTGCCGAGGTCGACAGCTTTCTGAGCGCTCACCAGAAGTACGGCGCCGACCCGCTCGACGCGTCCGGCTGCGATGCCTACGTCGCCGACTCGGCGGTGGTCGCCCGCAAGCTGGGGGTGATCGATCCCCCCACCACCAAGGCGGAACTCGACGCGGCCATCAGGGACTACCGACCCGAGCTCCGCGGCACCCCCGAGGCAGTCGACGCCCTGGCCTACGTGCGCAACCGGCCACCGCTCAGCCGGCCTGCGCGTCCGGGCTTCGTGGTGCTCTGGGAGGCAGCCGTCGAATTGATGCCGGAGTGGACGCGTTCCGAACTCGGCCTCACCCCGGCCGGCGCGCGGCACAGCCGACTGGCCACCATCGGCGGCCACGCCGCCACCCGCACGCTGCGCTGGGTCAGTTCCCCGATCGCCGAGCGCGCCCGCAGGATCGAAGAGCAGGCGCGGGCCGAGTCGGCCGCGGGCTGACCTCACGACGTTCGCCAGCGCTCCCCAACTACTGCCCGCTGCCACTGCGCTGTCGCTCGGTGTCACCCAGTGGCAGCAAACCACCTCACAAGTCTTGAGGCCATCGGGGTCGCGCGGCACCGGTCTTCGGGGTCGCGCGCCAACCGGTCAAGGTTCTGGCCCTCCGAGACCGCAGCACCCCTACAGTTAGGCGCGTGTCGGTCGCTGCTGGTGGGGTCCTCGAAGTCGCGGTGCTGCATGCGGCCGACGCGCGCGGCGCCCAGGAGGGTGGCGCCGACCGGGTGTACGCCGTCGCGCCCAGCCCCGACGGCTGGCTCTCCCCCGACCTGCCCACAGCCTCGGCGATCATCCGGGCAGTGGAAGTGCCGGTGTGGGTCCAGTTACGGCTCAACGACTCGCTCACCACCACGGGCGGGGAGTTCTCCCGCCTCATCGGCCTGGGTGAAGAGTTCGTCGCGCTCGGCGCGGCCGGGCTCTGCTTCGGCTTCCTCGATCACGATCTGGAGATAGACCGAGCCACCTGCACCGCGCTTGCCGATGCGCTGCCGGAGATCCCCTGGATGTTCCACCGCGGGTTCGACCAGACCCTCGACCTGGGCCGCGCCTGGCGCCAGGTGAGCACGCTTCCCGGCCTCGTCGGGGTGATGTCTGCCGGATCCCCGTCCGGGTCCGAACGCGGACTCGACGAACTCCTCGGTCATGCCGCCAACCCGGCGATCGCTCGATGGCTGGTCGCCACCGGCGGACTCACCCCCGAGCAGGTGCCCTGGCTAGCCCGCGCCGGGGTCCGCCAGTTCCAGATCGACCTGCAGGCACGCCCCACCGGAAGCCTGAAGGCCTACGTCGACTCGGGTCTGGTGCGCACGTGGCGCGACCTCATCGACAGCCAACCGACCAGCGGGTGACGCGCCACTCATGGCACTGATGATCGATCCGCCCAACGCGCCAGGACACGGCATCACGTGGTCCCACCTGGCCAGCGACACCTCCTACGCGGAATTGCACGCCTTCGCGCGCACGATCGGGGTTCCCGAGCGCGGTTTCGACGGCGACCACTACGACATCCCCGCGCATCGCTACGACGACGTCGTCGCTGCGGGCGCCGAAGCGGTCAGTTCGCGGGAACTACTGGCCAGGGTCTCGGCGGCTGGGCTGCGTTCCCGCAAGGCAACCAGACTGAGACCTCGCAAGCCCGGCCGTCGGCTGCTCGCGCCCCCGCTCCTCGAGCCTGGGGATCTGGTGGAGGTGGTGATGCCGGCCGGTCCGGTCGACGACGCCAGGATGGCCGACGGTGTCGCGGTCCTGGAATCCTGGGGACTGCGCGTCCGCGCTTCTCAGCCACCCGCCGGTGAAGTCGCCTGGTTGGCCGGACCGGACGACTACCGAGCCGAGAGGTTCACCCGAGCGTGGCTGGACCCGGAGGTGGCGGCCATCTGGACCGGGCGCGGAGGCTTCGGCTCACAGCGGATCCTGGACCAGCTCGACTGGCGGATCCTGACCCAGGCACCACCCACCTGGCTGATCGGCTTCTCCGATATCACCGCTCTCCATCAAGCCCTGGCTTCCCGGCTCGGCGTGGTGACCGCGCATGCGTGTGGGGTCGCGGGATTGAGCGACCCGTCGGCCGCCGACAGCGCCCGAGAGCTCCTCATGAACGGCACCGTCAAGCCACTGGCCGGGCGCCCGGGAGCATCGATCAGCCAAGTCAGCGGGGTGCTCGTCGGCGGCAACCTGACCATGCTCGCTGCCGGGGCGGGAACGGGCTTCAGCCACCCGGCCACCGACTCGATCGTGGTGCTGGAAGATGTCGGAGAACGCCCCTTCAGGCTGGATCGCGTGCTCACCCAGGTGATCGGCTCGGGGTGGCTGGAGGGCGCCCGCGGCATCGTCTGCGGCCAGTTCACCCAATGTGGCGACCCGGCCGAGATCGCCCACCTGCTCGCGTTGCGACTCGAACCGCTCGGCTTGCCCATCTTGTACGACGTGCAGGTCGGCCACGAGCCGGGCAGCCGGGCGCTGCCCCTCGGGGCGCCCGCCACCCTGGACACCGGCCAAGGCGTCCTGGAGGTCGATCCGCTCGGTCGATGAGGCCACCGCCCGCAGTGCCGCAGCGAGGGAGTCGACGTGGGGACCGAGCGGTCGTGCCACCTGCCGGTCGAAGGCGTCGAGTTGCTCCTTGCTCAGCCCGGTCGAGGCCAGCACGTGTCGCTCGGTCGGATCGAGGGGTTCGGCCCGGACCCGGTCCTCGGTGCGGCTCAGCCAGGCTTCCAGCTGCTCGCTCACCGGCTGACCCCCAGCAAGTCGCCGAACTCCAACAGGGTGTGCAGCCCGGTCTTGATCTCGGCCAGCCACTCCTGGATCAGCGCCACGAGCTCGATCAGGTCCTGCACCAGACCGACGACCTCACGCAGGTCCTCGATGATGTCGAGGATCGGACCAAGCCCGTCCACCAGAACCTCTTTCACCGAGAGCACCCAGCCCACGTAGGGTGCCAGCCGCTGGCCGACCTTACGCGCGAGCCGGATCAGGACACGGCCAAGGCGGGTCAGCAACTCGATCACTCGCTCCCCCAGCCGTAGCGACATCCGACCGAGGCCCTCGAAGAGCAGCCGGCCGGTGTGAGAGAGCTCGGCTGCCAGCCCGATGGCCGCCGCGAATCCCGCATGCCGCAGCCGGAACGCCACCGCCGCCTCGCCCTCCCAGACGCTCCCGAGACCAGCCGGGACCACCGCTAGATTGGCCGCCACCCCCCGCATGCCTTGAGCCCACCGCTCGGCCGCATCACCATGCGCCGCGATGCGGTCCCAGTCCCCGCTGAGTGGTTTGACCACCAGGTCGGCAAGGGTGCCGCCCGGAAGTCGGGGCACGTCGACGCCCGGCAGCTTGTCGATCACTGCGAGCAGCAGGTTCGCCCCGTCTCTCGCCACTTCGTAGAGGTGGTCCCAGGCCTCCCACTCCTTCGGCACCCGCGGGACCGCAGCCCCGACCTCCGGCGCGACGAGCAGGGAAGAGACATCGACGAGCTCGACGAACCGACTCATCGCGATGCCCCTGCGGCGGCAGCGGCGATCGGCTGGAGCGCGGAGGCCAAGGTCTGGTCCAACGAGGCCAGAGAGCGCGCCGACACGACGAGCTCGACGCCCAGGTCGTCATAGCTGCCACGCACCACCCCCAACCCGGAGTCGACCGCATCTGCGATCCGATCCAGCAGCGGCACCAGGACACGAAACACCCCGTCGAAGCCGGCTGCGCCCAAGACCTCCCGGCGTGCATAACCGCTCACCGCATCGAGTTGCCGGCTCACGCTCTCCATGTGCATCGAACAAGCGGCGACCACGCCGTCTTCGGGCATGACCAGCCGCGTTCCCGACTTGGGCGTCTCGCCCCACCCACCTGACATTCGTCCTCCCCAGCCCCCGACTCGCTTCGGCGCGAATCCGTCGGAGGAGTCACCTTGGCGCGGAGCCGACGACGGCGTGGAGCGGAGATGTCCCGGCTGTGGATAGCTGGGCAGAAGGAATGCTGGGGGAGAACTGAAAGTGGGGAGTGCGACGCAGCGAACGTCGCACTCCCCACCGGTTGATCTGGCCGCACCCAGGTGCGTCGGATCAGTTCTGGGCTGTGGGTCAGTTCTGGGCCAGTTGGACCCACATCGTGAAGCGATCGGAGCGATAGACCGAGCGAGTCACCACCACCGGCACCTCCCCGGAGAGCGCGCGACGCGCCACCCGGAGGATCGGTTCGCCGGCGTCGAGCGCGAGCGTGGCCGCCTCAGCAGCGTTGGCCACCCCCGCCTTGATCGAGTCCTCCGCCCACGATGGGCGTAGGCCACGACGGCCGAGTTCGTCATACAAGCTGGCCGGCATCACTTGCTGCAGGAAGCCGGGCACCAACAGTTCGTTGATGTAGGCGTCCTCCAGCGCAAGCGGCTCGCCGTCGGCGAACCGCAGTCGGCGCCAGTGGATCACAGACGCTCCCTCAGCGATGTCGAGCGCCCGGGCCACCCCAGGTCCGGCTTGCTCGACCCGTGCCAGCAGGGTCTGGCTATCGGAACGCTGGCCGCGCGCGACCATCTCCTCCGAATAGCTCATCAGTCTTCCCACGCGGCTGCGTGGCTGGGCAACGAACGTCCCCTTACCGGGAATGCGTTCGAGCAGACCTTCCACCACTAGCGCATCGAGCGCTTGGCGAACGGTCATCCGGGCGACTCCGAAGCGCTTGACGAGTTCACGTTCCGACGGCGCCGGCGAGCCCGGAGCGGACTCGGCGACGAGGTCGCGAACGTATTCGCGCACACGCACGTGCTTCAAGGTCGACTGGCTAGTCAAGAGGCCCCCCTCATGATCAGCGTCCGGGAGAGCCCTAGGATGCAAGGCTATTTCGGTCACGTAACCCATAGTGAATGGTCCAGACCAAGTTCACTACGGTTTCGGCGATTTTTTTACATATTTGCAACCGAAATGCCCTAAATTTTGCCAAGTCGACGCGGAAAGCACCGTCGGATGGCACTTGGACGACGTAATCCGTCGTGTCCCCCTACTCGGTGGCGATGGCTTGAAGGATGTCGAGCCGCGCGGCCCGCCGTGCCGGAAGGGCTGCCGCGAGTATGCCGAATACTGCGGCCGCCGCCAAGAAGATCAGCAACTGACCCTCAGGAATCGAGATGACATCGAGGCCCTCGTCGCGCAGGGCGTAGAGGATCGAGATGCCGAAAGGCACCCCGATTGCCAAGCCCAACAGCGCGCCGAGCACCGAGATCACCACGGCCTCCAAGCGCACCATCCGACGCGTCTGGCGCCGGGAGAGCCCGATCGCCCGCAGCAAGCCGACCTCTCGGGTGCGCTCGATCACCGACAGTGCCAAGGTGTTGACGATCCCGAGCACCCCGATGATCAGCGCCAGCCCGAGCAACGCGTAGATCATCAGCACGAACTGATCGATCGGCTCGCGGAACTGGGTGGCCAGGTCCGATTGGGAGGAGACCGAGACCAGTGGGTTGTCGGAGACCACTCGCTTGAGGGCGTCATAGACAGGCGGGCTGGGTGAGTCCACCTCGACGATCAGCGTCGACACGTCGTCGGGCAGACCGCCGGCGAGGTAGGACGCCCGGTCCACGAGCACGTCGCTCTCGACCAGGACGTTGTCGGTGGTGAAGATGCCGGCAACGGTCCAGGACTTCTTCCCCTTGGGGAGTTCGATCGTGAGGGTGTCGCCGACCTTGAGGTCGCGACTCTCGGCATAGCCATCGCTCAGCAGCGCTCCGCCCTTGCCGACCGCAAGGGTGCCGTCCACCTGCGCCAACTGGAGGGTCGTCGCGGGGTCGGCGATGTCGGTCGTGCCGATCGACAAGAAGCCGGTCTTGCCCTCGGGGACGAACTGGGTGCTGAGCGAATCGACTCGGTCGACGCCGTTCAGCGCACGCATCTGGTCGGCGATCTGGGGCGAGAACGCCTGCCGGACCGGACTGTTGACCACGTAGTCGCCGACATAGGAGTCGGCCACCAGCTTGTCGATGCTGCTCTTGGTGGAATCACTGATTACCGCCATCGTGGTAGCCAGGGCCAGGGTGATCATCAACGCCGACGCGGTTGCCGCCGTACGCCGCGGATTGCGCACGCCGTTCTGACCGGCGAGGTTGCCCACGGCACCCCACACGGCTCGGTAGATGCGCTGCATGAGGATCAGGAACGGCCGAGCAAGCATCGGCGCCCAAGCGGTGACTCCGAGCAGGATGAAGAGCAGGCCCACTCCCAGGTAAACCAGCGGGTAGTTCTCGATATCCCCGAAGAGCCCCAACCACGCCAGCGCGCTGCCGCCGAGGAAGAGCGCCGTGCCACCGATCACCCGACGGGTCAAGGTGGCCTGCGGCAGCGCGATCTGATCGCTCAGTGCTTGGATCGGCGCGATCTTGCCGCTGCGGCGCGCCGGGAAGTACGCCGCGAGCATCGTCACCGGCACCCCGACCGCGAACGCGGCGAGATAAGTGCTCGGCTCCACGACCAGCCCCTGGCCGCTCAGATCGAGGCCGAACGTGGCAAAGAGCGCCTTCAGCACCTGCGCCAGACCCAGTCCCACGCCGACACCCAGCACCGAACCGACCAACCCCACCACCAGCGCCTCGATCAGCACCGAGCGCCGCACCTGACGCCGCGAGGCCCCCAAGGCTCGGAAGAGCGCGAGTTCACGTGATCGCTGCGCGAGCAGGATCGAGAAGGTGTTGACGATGAGGTAGCTGCCGACGACCAAGGAGATGATCGCGAAGACGAGCAGGAAGTTCGTGATGAAGCCGATGGCCTCCTGCAGTTGACTGCCGGTCTCCTCGATCAACTCGTCTCCGGTCTGCACCTCGACGTCCGACCCGAGCCGGGCTTCGACCGCCTTGGCCAACTCCTTCTGCGAGACGCCGGGTTCGGCGGACACCCAGACCTGCTGGAAGGTGTTCTTGCCCTTGTTGAACAGTTGCTGAGCGGTCGCGGTGTCGAAAGACAAGATCGTGGCGCCGTTCAGCGACCCGCCCGACTCATAGCCCGCGAGGCCGACGAGCGTCGCGGTGAGCTGCGACTGCTCACCGGCGCTGACCATCCGGACGTCCTCGCCGATCTGATAGCCCGCGCGCTCGGCGCTGAACTCGTCGATCACCACCTCACCACTGGCGCGTGGCTCTCGGCCCTCCAGCACGACCAGGCCTTGGGTGCCACCAGCCGACGGAGCGTCGGACCAGTTGAACCCGAAGGTGGGTGCTTGCCCACCGACGAGCTTGCCGTCGGAGCCCACCAGGAAGATCCCGGCCCCCTGCACCATGCCGTCCACGCGGCTCGCGCCCTCGACACCCTCGAGCTTGTCCAGGGTGCTGGCCGGGATCGACGCCGTACCGAAGGAGCCCTGGCCGATCTGGCCGCCCTTCGGTTGTACGACGACGTCGCCCACCGAGGATGAGAACAGGGAGGTGAAACTGCGCGAGAGGGTGTCGGAGAAGACCAGGCTTCCGACCACGAAGGCGACGCCGAGAACGATCGCGAACGTGCTCATCAAGAGCCGCAGTTTGCGGCCCATCAAGGACTTGAATGCGGCCCGCAGCATCGCTCAGCCCTGCCCGGACGTGACGCGCGCCATCGCCGCTAGGACGGACTCCCGGGTGGGTCGGCGCAACTCGTCGACCACCCGACCGTCGGCCAGGAAGACCACGCGGTCGGTGTAGGCCGCGGCGACGGGGTCATGGGTGACCATCACGATGGTCTGGCCGTATTCGTCGACGCTGCGGCGAAGCAGGTCGAGGACCTCCTTGCCCGAGGACGAGTCGAGATTGCCGGTCGGCTCGTCGGCGAAGACCACGTGCGGGCGGCTGGCCAGAGCCCGCGCGATCGCAACGCGCTGCTGTTGGCCACCGGAGAGCTCGTTGGGCTTGTGCCGCAAGCGATCACGCAGGCCGACCGTGTCGATAACGGTGTCCCACCACGCCTGGTCCGGCTTGCGGCCCGCGATCGACATCGGCAGTGCGACGTTCTCCTCCGCGGTGAGGGTGGGCACGAGGTTGAAGGACTGGAAGACGAAGCCGATCTGGTCGCGCCGCAACTGCGTGAGGGCCTTGTCGCCCAGCCCGCGCAGCGACGTCTCGCCGATCTTGATCTCGCCGGAGTCGGGGTTGTCCAGAGCGGCACAGCAGTGCATCAGGGTCGACTTGCCCGAACCACTGGCACCCATCACCGCGGTGAACTCACCCTCGTACAAGTCGAGGGAGACGCCGTCCAGCGCGCGGACCGCCGCTTCTCCCTTGCCGTAGACCTTGGTGAGCTCGCGTACGGAAGCGGCCACCGGGCGCACCCGCACGTCAACGTCGTCGGAGCCGGAGCCGGCTGAGGGCGTGCTTGAGGAGTGAGTCATGGCCCTACTCTTGCAAGCCCCCGGTTGAGGGCGCCATCGGTGTCCACCCTGAGACTCCCCTGATCTATGGGGGCCTGATCTAACGGGGCCTGATCTAAGGAGGCCTGATCTAACGGGGCCTGATCTGATGGGGCCTGTCCGATAGGCCACTATCTACTCGTGACGATCCGGCACCTCCTCTTCGACGCCGACGGGGTGATCCAGGTGATCCCGGGCGGATGGCGCGCCGCGGTCGCTCCATACCTCGGAGATCGGGCTGAGGAGTTCCTCCGGCGTGTCTGGCACGACGAACTCCCCGCCATGCGTGGCGACGGCGACTTCCTGACCGGGCTTGCGGCGGCGCTTGTGGAGTACGGCGTACCCGACCCGGCTGAGGACGTCTTCGAAGCGGTGTGGCACAACATCGAGCGCGTCGAGGAGTCCTTCGCGCTGATCGAGGCACTGCGCCGCATGGGCTACGGCATCCACCTGGGCAGCAACCAGGAACGCCGCCGCGCCTCCTTCATGAAGACCGCCCTGGGCTACGACCGGCTCTTCGACACCAGCTCCTATTCGTGCGACCTAGGCGTCGCTAAGCCCGAGCCCGACTTCTTCATCCAGGCGGCGCGGAGGATCCCAGCACCGGCCGCATCGATCCTGTTCATCGACGATCTCCCCGCCAACGTCGACGGCGCCCGGTCCGCGGGGCTCAACGCGGAGACCTGGGATGTCGGCCAGGGACATCCGCGGCTCGTGGAACTGCTCGAGAGGCACGGGGTTTCCGCGCCCACCGGCTGACCGGGCCGGCCGATCCATCGGACTGCCACCACATATCCTTCCGAACATTTGTTCGATACTTCGATAGCATCGCCCCATGGACTTCCAGGCGACGCTCTTCGCCGACGCGGGCCAAGCGCCCGCCCGTTTCGAGCGGATCACGCTGGCTCATGGCGCGTGGGTGGATGTCGCGCGCAACTGGCTCCTCGACGCCGATCAGGTGTTCGACGCCCTGGTCAAGAACGTCGCGTGGCGAGCCGAGGAGCGCCAGATGTACGACCGGGTGGTCACGGTCCCGCGGCTGGTCGCCTTCTACGGCATCGGCGAATTCCTACCGCACCCGTCGCTGACCCGCGCCAAGGCGGACTTGTCCCTGCACTACCTCCCCGAGCTCGGCGAGGATTTCGCCACGGCCGGCTGTTGCTTCTACCGCGACGGCCGAGACTCGGTCGCCTGGCACGGCGACCGCATCGGCCGCTCACGCGACAACGACACCGTGATCGCGATTCTGTCGCTGGGCGACCCCCGCCGGCTGCTGCTGCGGCCACGGGGAGGCGGCCCGTCCACGGCCTTCACCCTCGGCCACGGTGACGTGCTGGCGATGGGGGGCTCGTGCCAGCGCACCTGGGATCACTGTGTGCCCAAGCAGCCCAAGGCCGGCCCGCGCATCTCGGTGCAGTTCCGGCCGCGCAACGTCTTCTAGGCGAGGGGCCGACCGGTCGCGGCCTCGAAGGCAGCGACAACCTCGCGGCGTACCCGTCCCTTGGCAGCAACCGGCAGACCCTCCGCCTCTGCCCAGGCCCGGATCTCAGCAGTGGTCGCCGGGTGAGATTGCTGAGGCACCACCGGCTCGGCGCGCGGCTCCTCGCGCTCGACGGCCTCGACCGACCGTTCCGCGACCAGCGGGGATGACTCGGCGTCAGCAGAGGCAGTCGCCGCGTGGGCGTGCGCCGCGGCAAGGAATCGGAACGCCCACTCGCGGGCGAGCCGCTGGGAGTCGGTGAAGACGATCGGCACCTGCGGCCAACGAACCTGACACGTGGCCAGGAGCTCGGCCACCACCCCGGGGCGCACCTGGCGTTGCTTGAAGAGGGAGGCGTACCGATCCTCGATCACCAACGCCGCACGCGGCATCGTGGACAACGCGAGCAACTGCGCATCCAGTGTCCCGTCGGACAAGCCGGAGATCAGTGCGTCGAGGGGAAGCGACGTCACGGCGGCGACCTGGCGACCCCGGTCGATGACGCCGAACATGCCAACTGACAGTGAGCCTCGAACCACGCGGGCACGTCGGTCGGCTACATGGACGGGACCACCCACGCCCGCGTCGACCACGATCTCCAGGGAAGACGAACTCGCGCTGCGGGGGTGGGGTAGGGGGACTCGAGCAATCTCCGGATTCACCGGGTTCCGCTCGCAGACGTGGGAGGCATAAGCGACATTCTTGACCGTTCGACTACTTTCCGAACGTCACCACGCCGGTGGCTTCCGATCACCGGGTGGACTCGGATCGCGGGCCGGATAATGCACAGGTGCCCTGGAAGCTGTTTCGTAGCCGCCCGCGTTTGTTGCTGGTTGCTTTGGAAGCGGAAGGCACGCCAGCGATCGACCTGGAGTTCTGGCAGCGCGCACTCTCACCGAGTCCCCCCGCTGTTCCTCCCGAACAACGGCAGACGGTGGCCGACTTCTGGGAGCAGTGCACCTATGGCGAGATCAGCCCGCGCGTCGGGCAGGTCACCCGACTGCAGTTGCCCGTCGACGACCCGGACTGGACCGTGGCGCGCACCAGCACCGACCCGGGTCAGGAGCAGGTCGCGGCGACTCGACGCCTGATGCTGCGCGCGCTGCGTGGCGGGCGTGGCTTCATGATCGCGATGTCGGGCCCCTACCTGTGCGTACTCATCAGTTCGCTGCCGTTGGCCCGGGCCTACGCAGTACCCGGTTTCACCCGGCACCCATGGCCGGTCGCGATGCTCTCCAACGATGCCGAGCACGCCACTGTCGCCCACGAATTGGGGCACATGTTCGGCTTCGCGCATCCGTGGGGATTGACCGGGGCACACCCGGCAACCCGCGACGGCGAGTACGGCTCGCCGTACTGCGTGATGGGCATGGCGACGCGGCAGAGCGAGGTCTGCCGCAGTTTGGCGGTGTGGCCAGGTGTGCACGGCAGCACGCCAGGGAGCAGCTTCTGGCTGGCTGCCGGGCCTCGGCTTTCGCACGCCGGCTTCCTGGCCGCGCGGCAACTACTTCGCCGCCGGCCCGCCACCGTCGTGGCGCGTGCCCCACGCGGGAACACCCCTCTCAAGCTGACGATGACCGACCCCGGCGGGCCGGCCCAGACCCCGCGCGCGGCGTTGGTCCGATACCCCGACCACGACATCTGCATCGAGGTACGCCGACCCCGACCAGAGCGGAGCGACTTCATGGACTGGGATGCCCGGCTCGATCTGCGGCGAACCGGTTCGACCGAACGGCCATCGGATCGGGACCTACACGACAGCCCGGGCCTGGTCGTCCATCGGATCGACACCGGGCGCGGCCGGCGGCGTACGCCGAACAACGTGCCGCGGGTGACCTACCTCGGATCCATCCCCTTGCCGCCCGGCGGGACCCGCGATCTGCATCTTGAGTCGGGCGGGCATCTGACCGTCCTCGCGGACGACGGCGACAGGGTCGAGGTCGCCCTAACCGGCGGGCCGGCAAGCCCGCGCACGGAGATCTGCTCGCTCTACCCAGCCGACCGCCGCGACCGAGGCGCGAAGCTTCCCTGGCGGGTCAGTCTCCACGGCCACGCCTACGGCGGTCAGGGCAACCGGCTCACCTGGGAGATCGGCGACCTCAGGTTGACCGACCTGAAGCCCGGGGACGTCGTGCGGCACCAGGTGCCCCTCCCGGTCACCGACCAAGCCTCAGGCAGCGACAGCGCGCCGGGCCAGATCGAGGTCCAGGTCGCTTGGGATCAACTCACTCTCCTGATCGACCCGTGCCCGGTCGGCTTCGATCTGCCGGTGCGCCTGACCACCAGCAACGGCACCCACGCTCACAGCGAACACGTGGTCCATGTGCCACCCAGCCGTCAGATCTAGGCGGGCTCCTCAGCGACCGCTCAGCGGTTGCGTCGGACTCGCTTGAAGAGCATCCGCAGCAGCACCAGGCCGGCCAGCGCGCCAGCGATCTGCTTGCCGTAGCTCTTCAGCAAGACGGGCAGAACAGTCGCTCCCAGGTCGAGCGCGTTGTCGTCCGCGGCAGCACTGGGAGTCGGCCGCGGCGCGCCCGAAGCGGCTCCCGCGGATGAGGTCCCCGAGGAAGCGGCCGCGGCGGAATCACCCGCCGACGAAGCCGCCGCCGAGGCGGCCTGGGGTCCGGTATCTCCGTTGGGAGTCGCAGCGTCCGCGGGGGTGCCAGCCACATCCGCGGCGCCGGCCAACCGCTCGCCGAGGCATGCGACGAACTGGCCGAGCAGCTTGTCGGAGACGTCCTGCATGACACCGCGGCCGAACTGAGCGGGCTTGCCGGTGATCGCCAGGTCGGTGAGCACCTCGAGGTCGGTACCGCCGGTCGCGGAGTCGGCCATGTTCACCTTGATCGTGGCGCCCGCCGTACCGTTGCCGCGCTTGTCCTTGCCCTTGGCCTCCAGCACGAACCGATGCCCGGCTTCGTCCTTCTCCAAGAAGCTGCCGCTGCCGTTGTAGACCAAGGCGATCGGTCCCAGCTTGACCTTCGCGGAGCCGGTGAAGGTGTCCCCTTCCACCCCGGTGACTTGAGCGCCGGGGAAGCACTCGGCGACCGAGGCGATGTCGTTGAAGTGCTGCCAGGTCTCCGCGACCGGCGTCGGAACACTGAAGCGGTGGGTCAGTTCCACGATGTCATCTTTCCGTTGCGTCCAAACCCGACGGCCGGCCCAGGGAAATCCCCGGGCCGGCCATGGGGGTGATTCAGTTGCCCGCTGCCGCCAGTACCGCGCGCCGGGTCAGGACCCGAGCCAGGTGTTGGCGATAGTCGGCGCCGCCGTTGAGGTCGCTCGGCGGGTTGGTGCCCTCAGCAGCGGCGGCAGCAGCCGCGCCAACGGCCTCCACCGAGGCCACGCCGCCGGCCAGGGCGGACTCCACCGCGCGGGCGCGCAGCGGGGTCGACCCCATATTGGTCAAGCCCACGCGTGCCTCGGCGATGGTGTCGCCGTCCATCCGGACCGTGGCCGCGACGCCGACGATGGCCCACTGGTGCTTGATCCGCACGAACTTCTCATAGTGCGCACCCCAGCCGGTGTGCTTGGGGATCCGGATCTCGGTGAGGATCTCGTCCTCACCCATCGAGGATTCGAAGAGATCGATGAAGAAGTCGTCGGCCGCGATCGAGCGCGAACCCGACGGACCAGTCACCACCATCGTCGCCCCAAGGGCACGGATGGGCGCCCCGAGATCACCCGCCGGATCGGCGTGCACCAAGGCCCCGCCGAGGGTGCCGCGATGCCGGATCTGCGGGTCGGCCACCTCGGCGGCCGCCAGCGCCAACACCTTGGCGTGTTCGGCAACCAGCGGGTTGGTGGCCACCTCGTGATGGGTGGTCATCGCGCCGATGACGAGTTCGTCGCCGGCTTCGCTGATGCCGCTCAGTCCTTCGATGCCACCGAGGTCGATCACCATCTCGGGGGCATTGAGGCGCAACCTCAACACCGGCAGCAGGCTCTGCCCGCCGGCGATGATCTTGGCATCGTCACCGTGTTGGGTCAGCGCCGCGACGGCGTCGGCGACCGAAGCGGGCGCGGTGTAGTCGAACTTGGCGGGGATCACTGTGCTGCTCCTTCGCTCTGGCCGGCATCTTGGATGGCCCGCCACACCCGCTCTGGGGTGCACGGCATCTGGATGTCGCTGATTCCGAACTGCCGGACCGCATCGACGACCGCGTTCACCACGGCCGGGGTCGAGGCGATCGTGCCCGCTTCGCCGACGCCCTTGGTGCCCAGCGAGTTGGTGGTCGACGGGCTGGTGGTGTGGTCGATCTCGAAGCTGATCGTGTCGGCGGCGGTGGGCAGCAGGTAGTCGGCGAACGAGCCGGACACCAAGGTGCCGGAGTCGTCGTAGACCGCTTCCTCCCACAGCGCCTGGGCGATGCCCTGCACCAGGCCACCGTGCACCTGACCATTGACGATCATCGGGTTGATGATCACGCCGATGTCGTCGACACAGGTGTACTTGCGCATCGACACTTCGCCGGTCTCGGTGTCCACTTCGACCGCGCACAAGTGGGTGCCGTGCGGGAAGTTGAAGTTCACCGGGTCGTAGGTCGCATCGGCGTCGAGGCCGGGCTCCATGCCCTCGGGGTAGTTGTGCGAGGCGAACGTCGCCAGCGCCAACTCCCCAAGAGCCATGCCCTTGTCGGTGCCGCGCACCGAGAGCTTGCCGTCCTTCCACTCGATGTCGTCGATCGACGCCTCGAGCAGGTGGGCGGCCAGCGGCTTGGCCTTCTCGATCACCTTGTCGGCAGCCCGGACCAACGCCTCGCCGCCGACCACCAGGGACCGGGAGCCGTAGGTGTCCAGGCCCTTGTGGGCCACCTGGGTGTCGCCGTGCAGAATCTCGACGTCCTCGAAGGCCACACCCAACCGGTCGGCAACGATCTGGCTGAACGCCGTCTCGTGGCCCTGGCCGTGAGCGGAGGCACCGGTGACGACCTCGACCTTGCCGGTGGCGAGCATCCGCACGCTGGCGTATTCCCAGCCGCCGGCGCCGTAGTCGAGCGAGCCGAGCACCCGGGAGGGTGCCAACCCGCACATCTCGGTGAACGTCGAGACGCCGATGCCCAACTGGACCCGGTCACCGCGAGCGCGGCGCTCGGCCTGCTCGGCGCGGAGGGCGTCGTACCCGAAGAGCTCGGTGGCCTTGGCGGTGGCGGCCTCGTAGTTGCCCGAGTCGTACTCCAGGCCGCAGACGCTGGTAAACGGGAACTCCTCGTGCTTGATCCAGTTCTTCTCCCGGATCTGCAGCGGATCCACGCCGAGTTCGACGGCTAGCTCGTCCATCAACCGCTCGATGGCGTAGGTCGCCTCGGGCCGACCGGCGCCGCGATAGGCGTCGGTCCAGGTCTTGTTGGTGAGCACCGTCTGCACCGCGAAGCGGTAGGCCGGGAACTTGTAGATCGCGTTGAACATGAACGCGCCCAACACGGGAACACCGCCGCCGACCAGCGAGACGTGCGAGCCGAGATCGGCCAGCAGGTCGACCTTGAGGCCGGTCACGGTGCCGTCCTTCTCCGCCGCAAGCGTCAGCTTCTGCCACTGATCACGCCCGTGGTGAGCAGCGATCAGGGACTCCGAGCGGGTTTCGGTGTACTTCACCGGCTTGCCCAATCGACGCGCCACGTCCCAGACGATCCACTCTTCCGGAGTCGTCTGGAGCTTGCCGCCGAAGCCGCCGCCCACGTCGGGGGCGATCACCCGGATCTTCGATTCCGGAACGCCGGTCGTCGCGGCCAGCGCGAACCGCAGGATGTGCGGGATCTGGGTGGCACTCCACATGGTCACTTGCTCGCCAGTGGGATCGACCACGACACTGCGCGGCTCCATGAAGGCCGGGATCAACCGCTGCTGGCGGTACTCCCGCTCGATCACGATGCCGCCCTCGCGAGCCTTCGCGATAGCTGCTTCGACGTCGCCGCCGGTGCCCGCTTCGCCTGAGTCGAAGACCCAGTAGGCCGACTTGTTGGTGCCGAGGTCGGGGTGCGCGAGCACCTTGTCCTCGGCCGCTTCCTTGAGGTCGAGCGCGGCGGGCAGCTCGTCGTAGTCGACGTCGACCAGTTCGGCGGCGTCACGCGCGGCAGCGGCGCTGCGAGCGACCACGACCGCGACGATCTCGCCCGCGAAAGTCACCCGGTCAAGGGCGACCGGGTTGTGCGTCGGGGTGACTTGGTCCTTGGTGATCGGCCAGGCGTTGATGCAGACACCCTGGGTCTCGGCAAGATCCTGGCCGGTGTAGACCGCGATCACGTTGGGGGCAGCGGCTGCACCGGAAGTGTCGATGCCCTTGATATTCGCGTGGGCGAACGGGCTGCGCACCATGGCCATGTGCAGCATGCCGGTGAGCTGGATGTTGTCGGTCCAGCGGGTGCGGCCGGTGATCAGCCGCTGGTCTTCCTTGCGACGGCGGTCCCGACCGATCTCGGCGCCGGTCTCTTCGACGGTGGCGGTCACTGGTCACCTCCCTGACCGGCGGCGTGCAGGACGGACTTCACGATGTTGTGGTAGCCGGTGCACCGGCAGAGGTTGCCCTCCAAGCCGCAGCGAACTTCTTCCTCGGTGGGATTCGGGTTCTCGTTGAGCAGATCGATGCTCTGCATGATCATGCCCGGCGTACAGAAGCCGCACTGCAGGCCGTGACACTCGCGGAACGCCTCCTGCACGGGGTGCAGCTGGCCGTTCTTGGCAAGGCCTTCGATGGTGGTGACCTCGGCGCCGTCGGCCTGGACCGCGAGCACGTTGCAGGACTTCACGCTGCGGCCGTTGAGGTGGACGGTGCAGGCACCGCAGTTGCTGGTGTCGCAGCCGACGACCGTGCCGGTCTTGCCGAGCTTTTCGCGGAGGTAGTGCACGAGCAGCATGCGCGGCTCGACGTCGTCGGAGACCGTGTCTCCATCGACGGTGAGTTCGATCTTCATCCGGTCTCCTGTGGGCAGGTGTGACGTGGGTCTCAGAGCTTCGCAGGTTAGGCGGGTGAAGGTTGGCAGTCGGTTGGCTCAGCGCCGGGCAGCCGCGAGCTTCCCCTTCAGCAACGGGATTGCCGGATGCGAGGTCCCCACCAGTGCGTCTAGGCAGCGCTCGACGACCTCGGTGTCGTATGGAGCGGACTCGGAGTAGCGCAGCACCGCCTCCGGGTCGGGAGAGGCGAGTAGCGCCTCGCGCACCGCGACAGCGACATAGTCGGCCAGCTCGATCAGCGCCGGCGAGTCCGTGCCCGGCAAAAGGTCGCCTCCGTAGACGGAGACTGCCGCTTTCACGTTGCCCGAGCGCAGTAGCCCGAGCACGTCCTGGACATCGGTGGTGACCGGCAGGGTCAGTCGGTAGGGGCGGGAGGCCAGCTCACCACCTACCGCGCTGCGCAGGTGGGAGACCTCGGCCTTGAGCGTCGACAAGGTGACCGCATGATCGCCGTAGAGCAGGGCGTGCAGCTGCTCCAGCGAGAGACCGCGCGGGTTGAGCGCGAGCAGCGCGACGATCTCGGTCTGGCGGCGGTTGAGCAGCAGTCGCTCTCCGTCCAGGCGGGTCTCCGCGCGGCCGAGCAGGGTCAGCTCCAGGCCGCGTCCGGGCTGCTTGGGCCCGTCGGCGGGCTCGGTCTGGCGTGAGGGCGGCAGGGCGGTCTCGATCAGTCGGGCCATCACCCGAGCCGTCGCCAACCCGATCGGGTGGGTGCGGTCCCAGGTGGTGGAGAGGTCGATGACGCCCAACTGGCGGCCGGTCTCCGGGTCGTGCACCGGGGCTGCCCAGCAGACCCAGTCGTGCACGATCGGGGCGTAGTGCTCGGCCGAGAAGACCATGGCCGGGGCGTCGGTCTGCAGTGCCAGGTTGAGGGCATTGACCCCGACCGAGCTCTCATCCCATCTGCCGCCCGCCACGAAGTTGACCGTCTCGGCCTTGCGGCGCATCACTCGGCCGCCGTAGGTCCACAAGATGCGGGTCTCGGGATCGGTAACCGCGATGACCAGGTCGCCGTCCTCCGCCGTACGCCGCAAGTCGGCCTCCACGCGCTGCACCGCGATCTGCAGCGGGGACCCGCGCCAGACCGACTGGGTCTCGGTCTCGTCAGCCAGCGGGGCCTCGTTGACGTGCGGGGAGAGCCGACCGCTAGACCGAGACCAGCTGTGCAGGATCTCGGGGCGGATGGCGGAGGCCGCCAGATCGCCGTGCTCGATGAACGCGGTCCACGCCTGCACGGCGCTGATCCGCCGGTCGTGCAGACGGCGGTCAACCCCCATCGCGTGCTCCTCGTTGCCGGCCGAATCCAGGACCTCTGGCGCGGCTGGTGCGTCCGCGGTATCCGGAAATAGTGATCTGGACCACGCTATCCGCCTTCACCAATCGGGTCGAGACCCTGTGCCACTGTCGGGGAAGGTACCTCTGTCTCTGGCTCTGCCCCGGTGATCCTTGACTCTTCAGCTCTCGTCGCGATCCTCGAGCGCGAACCTGGTTGGGAGGCGCTCTTGGCAGCCGCAGCGGCTGGACCGTGTGTGATGTCGGCAGCCACCTGGATCGAGGCGGGCATCGTGGCGGACTCGAGGTCGCTGACTCATGGGCGTGCCTTCGATCGGCTGGTCGAGGCGCTGGAGATCGACATCGTTCCGGTATCTCGCGAGCAAGCTGAGCTCGCCCGAGAGACCTACCGTCGCTACGGCAAGGGCAGCGGATCCCCAGCTCGCCTGAACTTCGGCGACTGCTTCTCCTACGCGCTCGCGGTGATCACCGCCCAGCCGCTGCTGTTCGTGGGCGAGGACTTCACGGCCACCGACGTCCGTCGTGTTCCGGGGCTCTCGACCTAGGAGGCCGGCCGCCCACCGCTCCGAGCCTGAATCGGGGAACGGCGGCCAGCTGATCACGACTCGGCCGCCCCGCTGCGTTTGTTTGGTGTCACCTGGTGACCCCGAATCCACGCAAAAGGTACTGGATTGGGCCTTCACGGCCGCCCCAGCGTGATCGCTCGGCAAGAATGCACGAGTGAGCAGTCCCGACGACGGTAGCCCTGCCGGCATCAGCTGCCTGGCAGTGACCGGCATCGTGTTCCTCGGTGGACTCGCGTACGTCTGGTTACCTGCTGCCCTCGGCTTGCCCTGGCTCGGCCCGATCGTGATTGCGGCGCAGATCTTCCTTGTCGCATGGCTCTCCGGCTCATCGATCAGCGAGCGGTTCAGTCGGCGCACCGGCCGCCACGACGAGTGACCGCCCCGCTGCGTTTGTTTGGTGCCACCTGGTGACCCCGAATCCACGCAACAGGGCGCGCAACTAGCCGTGGATGCGGCCTTCGCGGCCGGCAAGGCGGGTGCCGGAGCCGCCCCACTGCAGCGCGATGATCTCCGCGGCGATCGAGACTGCGGTCTCCTCGGGCGTGCGAGCACCGAGGTCGAGGCCGATCGGTGAGGAGAGTCGGGCCAGCTCGTCCTCGGACAAGCCGCGCTCGGCGAGTCGGGCCAGCCGGTCCTCGTGCGTACGCCGAGAACCCATCGCCCCCACGTAGCCGACCTCGGGCAGCCGCAACGCCACCTCCAGCAACGGCACGTCGAACTTCGGGTCGTGGGTGAGCACGCAGATCACCGTGCGGCCGTCGATCCGGCCGGCCTCGGACTCGGCGCTCAGATAGCGATGCGGCCAATCCACGATCACCTCATCGGCCGCTGGGAACCGGGTCGCGGTCGCGAAGACGGGCCGGGCATCGCAGACGGTCACGTGATAGCCGAGGAAGGCGCCCATCCGCGCCACCGCGGCGGCGAAGTCGATGGCACCGAAGACGAGCATCCGAGGGGCCGGGGCGAAGGCCCACACGAAGACCCGCATCCCTTCGCCGCGGCGTTCGCCATCGGGCCCGTAGGTGAGCGTGGCCGAATGCCCCGAAGCGAGCAGCCCCAAGGCGTCGTCGTGCACCGCATCGTCGACCCGAGCCGATCCCATGCTCGCCGACAGCCTGTGGCCGGGCCGGATCACCGCCCGGCGGCCGATCCACGACGGATCGGGATGTTCGACCACGGTGGCTACCGCGACCGGTTCGCCCCGCTCGAGCAGGCCGGCTATCTCTGCGAGTTCGGGAAAGGTCTGCTGATCGATCTTCTCGACGTAGACATCCAGGATCCCGCCGCAGGTCAGCCCGACCGCGAAGGCGTCGTCGTCGGAGACGCCGTAGCGCGCCAACTCGGGCGTCCCGGAGGCAACCACCCGCTGCCCGAGCTCGTAGACGGCACCCTCGACGCAGCCACCCGAGACCGAACCGACCGCCTCACCCGCAGGTCCCACGATCATCGACGCGCCCGGCGGGCGGGGCGCCGATCGGAACGTGGCCACTACGGTGCCTAGGCCGACGGTCTCGCCCGCCCGCCACCACGCCAAGAGTTCCGGGAGAACCTCACGCATCTGCCACCACCTCGCTCAGCCGTTGGTAGGTCGCCAGCGAATGGCCGGCAACGAAGTCGTCGATGTAGGGCAGCGACGCAACGATCCCCTGCTGTACGGGCTCGTAGCCCTCGCGGCCACGATGAGGGTTGGCCCACACCACCCGATGCGCCAGCCGGTGCAGCCGCTGCATCTGCTCGCCCAGCAGCGCCGCGTCGCCGCGTTCCCAGCCGTCACTGCAGACGACGACCACCGCTCCGCGGGCCATCCCGCGTTGGCCCCAACGGTCCAAGAAGATCTTCAGGCTCTCCCCCAGGCGGGTCCCGCCCGACCAGTCCGGCACCACCTGCCCAGCAGCGACGATCGCGCGTTCGGCGTCGCGCTGCCGCAGTGCCCGGGTGATGTGGGTCAGCCTCGTGCCGACGGTGAACACCTCGACGGATCGGCCGCTGAGGACGAACCGATGGCCCAGCCGCAACAGGGCGTCGGCGTAGGCACTCATCGAACCGCTCACATCCAACAGCAGGACGACGCGCCGGGGCCGGCGGCCGCGATGCCGCCAGGCGACCTCGGCTGGTTCGCCGAGGTGGCGCAGGGTCTGCCGAAGCGTGCGGGCGGGGTCCACCTCACCGCGCCGCCACGGCGTACGACGGTGCGCCGGGCGCTGCGGCGGCCGCGGATGCACCGCATCGAACATCCGCGCCAACAACGCCTTTTCGGCCGCGCTCAACTCCGCCACGTCCCGCTGCCGGAGGATCTCCACGTCGCTGGCCGCGACCCGCAGGATCTCCTCCTCACCCAACTCCCCGGTCCCCGAGCCGTCGGAGTCCAACGGCATGGACACCACCGACGGAGACTGCTTGGCGATCGTGCGGGGCAAGCCTTCACGGGCGAGGAAGTAAGCCTCGAAAACCCGGTCGTGGCGCTCGAGGTCGTCGGGACCGGCACAGAGGGTGGCTCGCCCGGCCAACAAGGTCGCCCGCGGATCCCCGGCATCGAGTGCAGCCACCGCGGTGAGATAGGCCTGGGCGCGATCCTGGGTCACCGGGACCCCCGTCGCCCGGAGGGCGCGGGTGAACCCGAGCAGGATCTCCTCGACCGGGTGCGACATCGACTCAGATCGCCAGCATCCGGTCGAGCGCGTGCTTGACCCGCTCGGAATCCTCGCGGTACTTCATCAGCGCCCCCAGCGTGCGGGCGGCGCTCTCCAGGTCGAGTTCGGTGGTGCCGAGCCGTTGCAGTGCTCGCGCCCAGTCGAGGGTCTCGGCAACCCCGGGCGGCTTCAGCAGATCGCCCTCGTCGCGCAGTCGCTGCACAACGGCGACCACTTGACGAGCCAGCTCCGGTGGCACCTCGGGAAGCCGAGAGCGGACGATCGCCAACTCGCGCTCCAAGCCGGGGTGGTCGATCCAGTGGTAGAGGCAGCGCCGTTTGAGAGCGTCGTGCAACTCCCGGGTCCGGTTGGAGGTCAAGATCACGATCGGTGGAGTGGCGGCCTTGACCGTGCCCAACTCCGGGATCGTCACCTGGTAGGTAGAGAGCACCTCCAAGAGGAACGCCTCGAACTCGTCGTCGGCACGATCGACCTCGTCGACCAGCAGCACCGCCGGGCTGCGCCGCAGCGCGGCCAGCACCGGTCGAGCGAGCAGGAACCGCTCGTCGTAGAGCCCCTTCTCGGCGGTCTCGGCGTCGATCCCTCCGGCGGCCTCCAGGGCCCGCAGATGCAGGATCTGCCGCGGGAAGTCCCAGTCGTAGAGCGCCTGGGTGGCATCGATGCCTTCGTAACACTGCAAGCGGATCAGCTCCAGGCCGAGCCCGTCGGCCAAGGCCTCGGCGAGCGCGGTCTTTCCGGTGCCGGGCTCGCCTTCGAGAAGCAGGGGGCGGCCCATCGCCAGCGACAGGAAGGTCACCGTCTCCAGGGAGTCGTCGCCGACATAGCCGGTCGCCGCAAGCAGCGCGCCCACCTCGGCAGGGCTTGTCGCTGAGGGGCCGGTCGCGGCAGGGGACTCGCTCATGTGCGGGAACGATAGTCGGCCCGGGTAGGTGCGAGGTTGGCTCACTCGTCCTGATCGACGCCGGTCGCCAGGTCGCCGCACTCCACGAGCACCACCCGGTCCCGCTGGGTCATCAGATAGTCGCGGGCACCGCGGTCGCCTCGGGCAGCGTCGATCACGCCCGCCCAGTGGGCGCGACCCAGGACCACCGGGTGGCCGGGTACGCCGTCGTACGACGCGCGCACGAGCACCTGATCGGCGCCCTCCGCAGACGCCACCGCGACCGCGACCGTTTCACGCAACCGCAGCACCACCTCCGCCGTCACGTCCGGCAGATCGACGAGGGTGACCAAGGCAGCGGTGGAATCGGGGTCGGTCTCGAGCAGGTGGCCCAGCCCCGCCCGCAGGGAGGCGCCCATCCCCTCGGCCCAATCGACCGCGAGGAGTCGGTTCACAGACATCGGCAGCAGCGCGGCCGCCGCATCGGCCTCTGCCCCCAAAACCACCGTGATCGGTCGGCACGGCCGCAGGGAGGCCACCGCGCGGAGCAACCAGGAGGTGCCGTCGGGGTCGCGCGCCAACGCCTTCGGGCCGCCGTACCGACGGCCGGCGCCGGCCGCAAGCAGCACGCCATGCAGCGCCGGACTCACTCGGCGAAGGCCTCCTCGTAAAGGGCGGCCATCTGCTCCGACCAAGACCCGGAGAAGCCACACAAGGTGACCTGCCCGTCGGCCGCGGTCACCAGGTAGCGCTCGCCGACTTCGAAGTCCACCCCACTCAGGATCTGCCGCAACTGCTCGCTCGGCCCGATCACCCGCACCTCGGTGGTTTCACCGCCGCGATACCAGCGCTTCACCGCCAAGGTCACGCTCTCGCCCTCGATGGCAGTGACGGTGCCGTCGAAGGCCACGTTGGACTCGCGCAGGAACTCGGCACTGGGCACCGCACACTTGCCGGCGGCCGCGCTCGGGGCGGTCAGCTCCAGCGTCGCCCCGCCTGGTGTCTCGCCTGCAGTGCCCTCGCCGACGCGAGTCAGCGCCCAGGCCCCGATCGCGGCCAGCGCCACGACGAGCGCCGCGACGATCCACAGCAGCATCCGCGACGAGTCGCCCTTGTGGCTGTGTGACGTCATGAATCCATCCCGACCGGCACGAGTCCGGCTTAGAACTCGACCTTCGGCGGGTTCTCCTGACCCGCCGGGGCCTCGTAGAAGGGCCGCTCGGAGACACCTGCGACGCCGGCGAAGAGCATCCACGGCAACGTGCGCACCAGCTGGTTCACGGTGCGGGCGGCGTCGTTGTAGTACTGCCGGGCGAAGGAGACCTGGTTCTCGGTCTCGGCCAACTGCTTCTGCAGATCTCGGAAGTTCTCGTTGGCCTTGAGATCGGGGTATGCCTCCGCCGTGGCGTTGAGGCTTACCAACGCTTGGCTCAGCTGTGCGTCGGCAGCGGCCTTCTCCGCCACGTCCTTGCCAGTCGCCGCCTGCTGCACCCGCGCACGAGCCGCGGTCACATTCTCAAGCACGGACTTCTCGTGCTCGGCATATCCCTTGACGGTCTCGACGAGGTTGGGGATCAGGTCGGCGCGCCGGGTGAGTTGCACGTCGATGCCGGCAATGCCCTCCTGGGCGCCGATGTCGGCTTTGCGGAGCTTGTTGAAGGCGATCACGCCGAACGCGACCAGCGCGAGCAGCACACCGCCGATGATGGGGAGAGTCATGAGGTTCCTTCCCGCCGGTCTGGGGCCGACGACTTCATCTGAATCCTAGTGAGCCTGTGACGGCCTTCGGCGCGCTTTCACCAGGAGCCGCCGCCACCGCCTCCGCCGCCACCACCACCGGAGAACCCACCGCCCCCGCCACCACCGGAGGATGAGGAGGAACGCTGAGTGGCGGCGTACGCCGAGATCGCACCGCTCGTGGTCGCCCGGAAGTCGCGCAGCACTTGGTCGACGTAGCCACCGGGATTGGTGCCCGTGTAACCACCTCCCCCGAGCGACCCGGGGACCGGCGGCTCCTTTCCGGTCTCGGCGCGGTACTTCGCGGCCCACTTGTCGGCCACCCCGAAGGCCACAGCCCAGGGCAAGTATGCGGTGTAGAGCTCCTCCCTGCCGGAGAAGTCGAACCGGTCCTTACTCGACGGTGTCGACAGCACCCGACGGAAACCACCCAGCCGCGACCAAAGGTCGCGACCCGCCGGCGTGCGCTTCGTGGTCGCACCGGTGCCGAAGGCACCCAGCACCCCGACCACGAACAAGCCCGGGATCAGTGCCGTCAGGGACATGTGGAAGGGGTTGGTGAAGATCAAGATCGGGGTGGCCAGCATCGTCACACCAAACACTTGCATGCCGAAGCAGCCGATCCCCGAGCGTGACATCGTGCCCGATTCGATCGCCCACTTCTTGATCGAGGAATCGAGGTCGCCGATGGTCGACTGCAGCGTCTTGCCGTCGCCGACCGATCCCTTACTGGCCTCGAAGCTGCCGCTGCCGTCGACCAGTCCGGCCACGGTGGAGTGTGTGACAGGGTCCAACTCCGCCAACGCCTGGGGGTTCACCTCGAACCTCCACCCGCCCGGGGTCGCCTGCAACGAGCCCGACGCGCGTTCGGCGGCGTGCAGCAGCGTCGCCGACAAGGCGTTGTCGTCAACCTTCTCGTTCAGTACGTAGGCCCCCTGCGCCGGGCCCAGCCCGTCCGGCGGGGCATACATCAGCGGGTACGGCGGGGTCGGCTCTCGGGTGGATCGCGACATCAGCCCGCCGATGGCCCCGGCGATCAAGGCGGCCAGCGACACCCACAAGGCACCCCAGAGGCTGGTTCCGAGTACGCCGTCCCACGCCGGGGCCCATGGCAGCGTCTGCTGCTTCGGGGTCGGCACATCGATACCGGTCTTCAACGTCACCGGAGTCATCGAGGGCAGGTCGCTAATCGTGAGGGTGAGCTCATCGGTGCCCTCTCCCTCGACCTCGCATCCGGTCGTGGAACCAGCCCCGACCGCGCATTGGACGTCTTCGCCGGGCGCAGGCAGGAACACCCGCAGCCGCACGTTGCTGATCTGTTGTTGCCAGCCGCCGGGGACGAGACTCCAGTAGAACTGGGATGCCCGCCCGGTGGTGCCGGGCTCCAGGGCCCCGTCGATGGTGTAGGTGAGCCGATAGCGATGGGTCCCGGGGTCGAGGGTCCGGTCGGCGGAGCCGATCCGGTACACCCGGTAGCGGGGACGCTCGTCTCCGGTCTCCACGAACTCTTCGGGCGAACCATCCATGGTCGCCTCGAAGTCTCGCGGGATCCGTCGGGTCTCCGGGGCACTGTCGTCTTGGGAGTCGAAGAAGCGGAAGATGCCGTGCTTGCCGCCGTAGGGGAAGTCGACCGCTAGGTCCTCCACCACCCGCAGCGTGCCGTCGCGATCGAGGGTGAAGCTGGCGTCGTAGGAGGAGATGGAGGTCTCCTCGTAGGTGGGCGCCTGCGGCGATTGCACCGCCGCGGTCGCCGCGGGAAACAGAACTCCTCCAGTCAGCAGTACGCCGCCGATCGCGCGCCCGATCTTGTTGCCCACAGCCGGAGCCTAGGGGGTCGAGAGCCGCATCGTCGCCGACTTCCACGCATGCCCCGCGTCGATCTGCCTGCCAACCGCAATCAACCCGCGGAACCGAAAATGCCCGAAGGGCCCCGGCGACTGCCGGGGCCCTTCAGTGCGTTGCTTGCTGCGGCTTAGAACGCTCCCCTAATTGGGATTTCCAAGCCTCCGCTCGCTGCGCTCGCTGGGCGACATTGCTCGCTGCGCTCGCTGCGGCTTAGAACGCTCCCCTAATTGGGATTTCCAAGCCTCCGCTCGCTGCGCTCGCTGCGGCTTAGAAATCCATACCACCCATGCCGCCGTCGCCGCCCGGCATCGGGGCAGCCTTCTCCGGCTTGTCGGCCACAACGACCTCGGTGGTGAGGAACAGCGCGGCGATCGACGCGGCGTTCTGCAGCGCCGAGCGGGTCACCTTGGCCGGGATCGATGATGCCCGCTGCCGATCATGTCGACGTAGTCACCGGTGGCCGCGTTGAGGCCGAAGCCAGGCTCGAGTCCGCGCACCTTCTCCGCCACGACGCCGCCCTCAAGACCAGCGTTGATCGCGATCTGCTTGAGCGGAGCCTCGGTCGCGGCGCGCACGATGGCGGCACCGACAGCCTCGTCACCGGAGAGGTCGAGACCGGCGAACGCGGCCTCGGCAGCCTGAAGCAGAGCCACGCCGCCACCGGCGACGATGCCCTCTTCAACAGCAGCCTTGGCATTGCGGACGGCGTCCTCGATGCGGTGCTTGCGCTCCTTGAGCTCGACCTCGGTGGCCGCGCCGACCTTGATCACCGCAACACCGCCGGCCAGCTTGGCCAGGCGCTCCTGCAGCTTCTCGCGGTCGTAGTCGGAGTCGGACTTGTCGATCTCGGCGCGGATCTGGTTGACCCGGCCGGCGATCTGGTCGGCGTCGCCGGCACCTTCGACGATGGTGGTCTCGTCCTTGGTGATGACGACCTTGCGGGCCTGGCCGAGCAGCTCGATGCCGGTCGACTCCAGCTTGAGGCCGACCTCTTCGGAGATGACCTGACCGCCGGTGAGGATCGCGATGTCCTGCAGCATCGCCTTGCGGCGATCACCGAAGCCCGGAGCCTTGACGGCCACCGAGCGTGAAGGTGCCACGGATCTTGTTCACGACCAGGGTCGACAGGGCCTCGCCCTCGACGTCCTCGGCGATGATGACCAGCGGCTTGCCGGACTGCATGACCTTCTCCAGCAGCGGGAGCAGATCCTTGACCGAGGAGATCTTCTGGTTGGCCGAGCAGGATGTAGGGATCCTCCAGCACCGTCTCCATGCGCTCGGGATCGGTCACGAAGTAGGCCGAGATGTAGCCCTTGTCGAAGCGCATGCCCTCGGTGAGCTCGAGGTCGAGCCCGAAGGTGTTGGACTCCTCGACGGTGATGACGCCTTCCTTGCCGACCTTGTCCATCGCCTCGGCGATGATCTCGCCGACCGTGGTGTCAGCAGCGGAGATGGAGGCGGTGGAAGCGATCTGCTCCTTGGTCTCGACGTCCTTGGCCATCGAGAGCAGCTGACCGGCAACAGCCTCGACAGCCTTCTCGATGCCGCGCTTGAGGCCCATCGGGTTGGCGCCGGCGGCCACGTTGCGCAGGCCCTCGCGGACCATCGCCTGGGCGAGCACGGTCGCGGTGGTGGTGCCGTCGCCAGCGACGTCGTCGGTCTTCTTGGCAACTTCCTTGACGAGCTCGGCCCCGATCTTCTCGTAGGGGTCCTCCAGCTCGATCTCCTTGGCGATGGAGACGCCGTCGTTGGTGATCGTGGGGGCGCCCCACTTCTTCTCCAGGACGACGTTGCGACCCTTGGGGCCGAGAGTGACCTTGACGGCGTCGGCGAGCGTGTTCATGCCACGCTCCAGACCGCGGCGGGCCTCCTCGTTGAAAGCAATCAGCTTCGCCATAGCTCTTCGCGATTCCTTCTTGAACGTCTGGGCGGACCGACTCGTTGCCCGCGACGGACGATCCGGCTGCCCGGCAGACCCTTCCCGCCGGCGCTTCGGACCTCAACTCATCGGCCCAGATGGTTGTCACTCTCAAGGCGAGAGTGCCAACGTCATGTTTAGCACTCGACCCTGCCGAGTGCAAACGGCGGACACGAGAGGTTGAGCCCTATTACTCAGGACGCGAAGGCCTCCGGAGCGCGATGATCAACACATGACAACCTCCCTGCCCACCCAGCCTGCTGACGCTTCCCCAGCGCGTCCGGCGCAACCGGTCGCCCCGGGCATCTACTCGTTCCTGGTCCGTGAGATCACCGGCTGGCGCAACGACGGCATGGTGAGCGACGAGCTCGCCCGCGAGCTGATCGCGCGCTACCAGCCGACCCGCAGCTTCAGCCTTGCCCGCCTGATCCTCGGCCTCGGTGCAGCCTTCCTCGGGTTCGGAGTGATCTGGCTGGTCGCGGCCAACCTCGACCAACTCTCTCCGTTGCTCCGATTCGTGGTGGTTGCCCTCTTCTGGATCGCGGCGCTCGTCGGCGCCGAATATCTCGCCACGCGGCGCGCCCATCGCGGCACC
This sequence comes from Nocardioides sp., assembly GCA_037046605.1. Taxonomy (GTDB): domain Bacteria; phylum Actinomycetota; class Actinomycetes; order Propionibacteriales; family Nocardioidaceae; genus Nocardioides. The sequence goes on along the minus strand of JBAOHF010000021.1, from coordinate 208,631 downwards.
ATCCCCTCGCCGGTCGTCGGCGCGGCACGCGGTGTTGCTGCCCTGGCCTTCGGAGCGGTCCTGTTCCAGGCGGCCCAGAGCCTTCAGGTGCCCGCCTTCGAGCCTCGACTGCTCGGCTTGTGGTCGCTCGGCGCGCTCTTGCAGGCCTATCTGTTCCGCGGCCTCGCACCGTTGGTGATCGGCCTACTCACCGGCGGAGCTTGGGTGTTGGCGAGCACGCTGGCATCGGCGACCGACGCGTTGTCGGTGCTCCAGGCGCTCTTCGCGGCCGGCATCATCGGCGCCTCCGTGGCGGTGTTGCACCACCGCTTCGTCGGTGAGGGGCCAGGCCGTCCCGGTGGCATCCCCACGTCCTTCGCCGCCCCGTGGCGCACCGTCGGAAGTGGTCTCACCTTGATCGCGCTCTTCGCCGCGGCCGTGCCGCAGCTCACCAGCGACAACTATCAGGTGAGCACTCAATTGGTCGTGATCCTGGTCCTGGCCGCGATCGCCTTCGCGGCCGCCTTGATCTTGTGCCGCGGCCGGGACCGTTGGGAGCCGCTCGGCGCGCTCGTTGCCTCTCTGATCGGGATGGTGCTGGTCTTGTGGGAAGCCGGTGCCGACCCCGATCAGGTAGGGGCGGCCGACTGGGGACATGCCGCCTTCGCGGTAGCCAGCTACGTGCTGGTTGCCGGCTGGATCGCCGTCTTGGGTGTGTTGCGCGACGAGGACTGGCTCACCTGGATCGCCACGGCGGCGCTGGTCATCTTCACCACGTTCCAGTCGTTCGCGGTCTTCGCCCAGATCATCGAGGGGGCTTGGCTGTTCATCCTGCTCGGCGTGATCTTCCTGCTCACCGGCTATCTGTTCGATCGGGCGCGGCGCGAGGTCGTCGCCACCCTGGAAGGGAACTGAGGCAATCGCCATGACCACCACCGACACCACAACTCCCCACGCAGCACCCCGCGTCGGCGTCTCCGCTCCGATCGCTCGGATCGGCGCGATGATCCTGGCTGGCCTCGCGCTGGTGACCCTAGGCGTGTTCCCGCAACTCTCGGCTCGCTTCGGCGGCGACGAGTACCAGTTGCGGGTCGCCCCGCTCGATCCCATCGAGCCCTTCCGCGGCGCCTACGTCGCGCTGACCTATCCCGACCTGAACCTCCAGCCCTCGGCCGACACACTGTCCGCCGACGGCGTGAACCGCGGCACCTTCTACATCCCGTTGAAGGCCAACGGCGAGGTCTGGATCGGTGGGACCGCTACCCTCGATCGCCCCGACAACGGGCCCTACATCACCTGCAGCAACCGGGAAGTCGTCCCGTCGTGTGGGATCGAGAGTTGGTTCCTCCCCCAGGACAAGGCGTCCGAGCTGGAGACAGCGGTGCGCGACGGTACGGCGATCGCCGTGGTCCGCATCGACGGACGCGGGAACGCCGTGCTCATCGACGTACGGACCGAGGGCTAGCAGCAAGGCCGGCAACTCCCAGCGAGGGCGCACCGGGTCACCCCCGGTGCGCCCTCGCTGCGAAGAGAGTCAGGAACTCCACCACCCCGGCGACCCCGTCCACGACGACGTCCACGGCACCCTGGAGCGCGGCGTTCTCCGTGGCACCCGAAAGCACCCGCAGCCCCGGCTGCCCCTGCTCGCGGCGCAGCAGCACCTCGGCGAACGCCGGCAGATCGCCCCGATCGTCACCGATGAACACCGCACCGCGGGTGCCGGTCTCGGCCAGCAGCATGGCCAGCGACTCACCCTTGTCGGGACCGGGGGATCGGATCTCCAGCACCATCCGACCCGGCTCCACGTCGAGGCCGTGCCTGATCGCGGCTTCGCGCAGACTCGGCCGCAGGATCGCCAACGAGAGTTCGGGGTCGGGCAGCTCGCGGGTGTGTACCGCCAATGCCAGTCCCTTGTCCTCGATCCGCGCCTGCGGAACTCCCGCCTGGCGCAGAAGACCGGGCAGTTCTCTAGCGAGCTCCCCCAACCCGGGGGCCGGCTCCGGCGCTCGCACCTCGGGCTGCGCGCTGGACCAGCGCTCGGCGCCGTACTGACCGAACACCTCCAGGCGTAGGCCTTGTCGGTCCAGACGCCTGCCGAAGCCAGCGAGGCCGGACAAGTCGAGCAGTTGCCGTACCGGACGCCCGGTGATCAGCGCGACGGCTCCGCAGTTTCTGGCGATCCCCTCCAACGCTTGGGCAGCACCCGGGTGGATCCGGGCGGCTTGTGGGTTCTCGACAATCGGCGCCAACGTGCCGTCGAAGTCGAGGGCGAAGGCGAGTTCATGCGCCGCCGAGGTCGCGGCGCTGAGCAGGGCCGCACCCTCCTCGGTCGCAAACCGCATGCCTTCACGCTAGCCGCAGCAGTCGACGGCAGTCGAAGCCGGACTCGCTGTGGAGGCGGACGTCTCAACCACTCCACGCGCGGGCGATGATGACCCAGTGAATCCCCTCGCACAGGCAATGCTCCTGGTCTCATTCCCCGTCGTCGCGTCGGTCGTTGGCGCACTCCTTGCTGTCACGCGTCCGCCCGGACCGCGCTTCGTCTCTGGAGTGCAGCATTTCGCCGCAGGCGTCGTCATGGCCGCCCTCGTCGGCGAAGTCATGCCGGAACTGCGCGAGATGGGCAATCTGGTGTGGACGGTGGCCGGATTCGTGGGCGGCGCCGCGCTCGTCCTGATCATGGGTGCGTGGGGGCGTCGTGTGGAGGGGCGACGTACGGCGGGACACAGCATCAGCGCCGCGGCAGGTGCAGCTCTGCCCATCGGCATGCTCAGCGCAATCGCGGTCGACTTGTTGGTCGACGGGGTGCTCATCGGCCTCGGCTCCCGCCTTGGTTTCTGGCAGGGAGTGATTCTGGCGATCGCCTTGACCCTCGAGTTGCTCTTCCTCGGGCTGTCGGTGGTGGCGGAGCTTCGCGAGACCGGAGTCTCACCGCGAGGGTCGGTCCTCATCTGCTTTTCGTTGGGGCTCGTCACCGCGGTCGGCGCGGGCCTCGCGGTGCTGCTGCTCGGAGGGGTCGGCACCGCCGCTATGGCCGCTGTCCTGGCCTTCGGCGCGGCTGCATTGCTCTATCTGGTGGTCGAGGAACTCCTGGTCGAAGCCCACGAGGAGCGCGAAACCGTCACCCTGGGCGCAATGTTCTTCCTGGGTTTCTTGGTGATCTACGTGCTCTCCGCGCTGGAGACCTGATCCCCGGCGAACCACATGCCTTCACGCTAGCCGCAGCGGTTGGCCCTCAGCTGGCCAGCTAGTTGGAGAGGATGACGGTGAGCCGATCGTTCTTCATCGGCGCCACCGACGGGCGGAGCCGGGCGATTCCGAGATCCCGGGCCAGCGCCTCGGCAGCCGCCTCGAACCCGGCGGGGTAGTAGACGGTCGTGCTCGGGATGTTCCCGCGCCAGTTGCTGGTGCCGCTGACCTGCCATCCCAACGCGCGCACTTGCTCGGCGGTCTGGGCGGCCAACCCCGTGACCGTGGTGTTGTTGAGTACGGCGACGAGGTAGGCACCGCGGTCGATTCCGGGCTCGCTCGGCTGTGCCGCAGGCGACGGCTTCTGAGTCTTCTTCACCTTCGGCTTCTTGCTCACCGAGGGCGAGGGAGTCGGCGTGGGCGTCAGACTCGGGCTGGGCGTCAGCGACGGGGTGGGCGACGCCGCGACGGTGGCGCTCGAACTGGGATCGGCCACCGTGTCGTCGCTCGCCGTCGTGTCAGCCGGTTCACGAGTCATCACGAAATAGACCAGACCGGCGACCAGCGCGAGCACGGTCAAAGTAACCAGCACGGAGGGAAAGACCACCCAGCCACGTTCGTCGTGGCGCGGGGTTGGCGGGCGATGTGAAACCACGGTGGTCACCGAGCGGGCGAGCCCACTCAGATTTCGAAGCCGAGCCGGCGGGCCGAGCGCTGCCGCTGACGGGTCGCGCGCAGTCGACGCAGGCGTCGCACCAGCAACGGGTCCTCGACCATGGCCTCCGGCCGGTCGATGAGAGCGTTGAGCACCTGGTAGTAGCGCGTGTTGGACATGTCGAACATCTGCCGGACCGCGGTCTCCTTGGCTCCGGCGTACTTCCACCATTGGCGCTCGAACTCGAGGATCTGGCGGTCGCGTTCGCTCAACCCGGACTCACCGTCGGGCACGGCGTCGTAGGGATCGGCGGCTTCCATGCCAAGGAGTCTAAGCGACGAATCACACCCATGTCATTCGAAGGGTCCAGGGTGTCGCCCCCGCGATACGTCGAAGCGGGCGCACCGATGCCGCCCTAGGCTGAGTGTCGTGGACCAGGCACGGGCGGGATTCGTCGTCGTGGCCAACCGGTTGCCGGTGGACCGGGTTGCTGGTCCTGACGGCGTGGTGCGGTGGCAGACCTCCCCGGGCGGCTTGGTGACCGCCATGGAACAAGTCATGCGCCAGGGACAAGGCGCGTGGATCGGGTGGCCCGGCGGCACCGAGGAGCTGGCCAGTTTTGAGGACGAAAACGGCACCCGCCTTATCCCCATCGCGCTCAGCACCGAGGAGATCGAGGACTTCTACGAAGGCTTCTCCAACGCCACCCTCTGGCCGCTTTACCACGACGTCGTGGCCAAACCCGCGTTCCATCGGGAGTGGTGGGACGCCTATGTCCGGGTCAACCGGCGCTTCGCCGAGCGGGCCGCCGAGGTGGCCGCGCCCGGAGCGACGGTGTGGGTCCATGACTATCAACTGCAGCTCGTGCCGAAGATGCTGCGCGAGCTGCGCCCGGACGTGCGGATCGGCTGCTATCTGCACATCCCCTTCCCGCCGGGGGAGCTCTTCGCCCAGCTGCCGTGGCGCCGGGAGATCCTGGAGGGTCTGCTGGGTGCCGACCTGGTCGGCTTCCAACTCCCGGGTGGGGCCGCCAACTTCTTGCGGCTGGTCCGCCGACGGGTGGGCCACTCGGTGTCCAGGGACCGGGTCTCGCTTCCGGACGGACGCAGCGTCCGCGCGGCGGCGTACCCCATCTCGATCGATGCCGCAGCCTTCGAGGAGCTCGCCCGGCGCCCCGAGGTGCGGGCCCGCGCACACGAGATCCGCGCCCAGCTCGGCTCGCCGCAGACGATCTTCCTCGGCGTGGACCGACTCGACTACACCAAAGGCATCTTCGCCCGACTTCGTGCGTTCGGCGAGCTGATCACCGAGGGGAGGCTGGATTCGGAAAGCGCCGTCTTCGTCCAGGTCGCGACCCCGTCACGGGAGCGGGTGGAGCAGTACCGGTTGTTGCGCGACGAGATCGAGCGACTGGTCGGCCGGATCAACGGCGAGCTCGCGCGCATCGGGCGCCCGGTGATCTCCTATCTGCACTCCTCCTACCCCCGCGAGGAGATGGCCGCGCTGTACGCCGCAGCCGACGTGATGGTCGTGACGCCGCTGCGTGACGGGATGAACCTGGTGGCCAAGGAGTACGTCGCCTGCCGCTACGACGACGGCGGCGCCCTGGTGCTCTCCGAGTTCGCCGGAGCAGCCGCCGAGCTGCGGCAGGCCTGGCTGGTCAACCCCTATGACATCAACGGCATGAAGGACGCCTTGGAGCAGGCGGCCCAAGCGCCTGCCGCGGTGCGCAGCCGCAAGATGCGAGCGATGCGGCGTACGGTGCGCAAACACGATGTCGCCCATTGGGCGGCGGGCTTCCTGAAGGATCTGGAGAAGGTGGCGAGGCAGTGAGTCCGGGCAGTTCCTTGGACCAGCTGGTCTCCCGCGGGCTGATGGCCGCCGACTGGGCAGAAGCCTTGCGGCCCGTCGACGGGCGCATCGGCGGGCTGGGCCGGATGCTGCGCGAGGAGGTGGCTGCCGGCCGCGGCTATCTGCCCGCGGGCGATGCGATCTTCCGGGCATTCGGCCGGCCACTGGCAGACGTGCGCGTGCTGATCGTTGGGCAGGATCCCTACCCCACCCCGGGGCACCCGATCGGCATGAGCTTCGCGGTGGCCCGCGACGTGTGGCCGCTGCCGCGCAGCTTGGTCAACATCTACCTCGAACTGCGCGACGACCTCGGCGTCGTACCCCCCAAGCACGGCGACTTGTCCGCTTGGGCCGACCAGGGCGTGATGCTGCTGAACCGGGTGCTGACGGTGCGCCCAGGCGAGCCGGCATCGCATCGTGGCCGCGGCTGGGAGGAAGTCACCGATTGTGCGATCGCTGCGCTCGCGGCGCGGGGAGGGCCTCTGGCGGCGATCCTGTGGGGCCGGGACGCGCAGAGCCTCAAGGGGGTCCTGGGTCCGATCCCGTGGATCGAGTCGGCCCACCCCTCGCCACTTTCGGCAACGCGCGGCTTCTTCGGGTCCCGACCGTTCACCCGCGTCAACCGGCTGCTCGCCGATCAGGGAGCACCCCCGGTCGACTGGACCTTGCCGGAATAACTTCACGCTTGTACCTTTTTAGGTGTTATGACCACGTCACTGAATGCCTCGAACCGGATGCCTGCGCTCTACATCGGGCACGGCGCTCCGCCCTTGCTGGACGATCCGGTGTGGTCCGCTCAGCTCGCAGCCGCTGCTGCCGATCTGCCGCGCCCCACGGCGATCTTGATCGTGAGCGCCCACTGGGAGTCGGCGCCGTTGATGCTGAGCGCCAGCAACACCGAACTGGTCTACGACTTCGGTGGCTTCGCCCCGCGCTACTACCAAATGCGCTACGACACCCCGGACGCCTCCGCGTTGGCCGCTCGGATCGCCAAGATGATGCCGCCGGGCGAGCCGGTGCATCAGCACCCGAACCGCGGGTTGGATCACGGCGCCTGGGTGCCGCTGAAGATCATGTACCCCGACGCCGACATCCCGGTTCTGCAGATGTCACTGCCGACCCACGACCCGGCCAAGCTGTTGGCGATCGGGGAGCGACTGCGGCCGCTGCGCGACGAAGGGGTGCTCATCATCGGCTCGGGCTTCCTGACCCACGGGCTGCCCTTCCTCACCGAGTGGCGCATCGACGCCGCCGTACCGGGTTGGTCGGCGGACTTCGACGCCTGGGCAGCCGAAGCGATCGCTCGCGGCGATGTCGACGAGTTGGCCAACTACCGAAGCAAGGCCCCCGGGATGCCCTACGCGCACCCGACCGTGGAGCACTACACGCCGCTCTTCGTCACCCTGGGCGCCGCCAGCGACCCCACGGCTCCGGCCGCTCAGCTGATCGAGGGTTTCTGGATGGGCTTGTCGAAGCGCTCGCTGCAGGTCGCCTGAGCCTTCCCCGCCCCCGGGACCGCGCCCGCGTGGCAGGCTGAGCCGGTGAGCGAGTCGGGAGCAGCAGTCGCGCCTCGAGCGTTGTGCGTCTCCTCGGCGGTGGCTTCGGGGTACGTCGGCATCAACGCCGCGCGTTTCGCCCTCCAGGAGCTCGGCTTCGAGGTACTGGCCGTTCCGACGGTGCTCTTCTCCAGCCACACCGCCCGCAGCGGCTGGCGCGGCCGGGCACTGCCGCCCGAGCACGTGTCGGAACTACTCGACGGATTGGCCGCGCAGGGCTTGCTGGCCGATGTCTCGCTGGTGCTGTCGGGCTACCTCGGGCGCCCCGAGAACGCCGCGGCGGTTGCTCAAGCCGTGCGGCACGTGCGCGCACTCAATCCGGCCGTCCGCTACGTGTGTGATCCGGTGCTCGGCAATCGCGCGGCAGGCAGCTACGTGGCGGCCGGAGTGAGGGACGCCGTGCGGGACGAGCTGGTGCCGTTGGCCGACGTACTCACCCCCAACCACTACGAGCTGGAACTCCTGACCGGTGTCGCCGATTCCGGGTTGGCGCTCGCCCGGCTGTGCGGCGACTCGCGAATCGCCGTGGTGACCAGCGCCGAGGACGCGCGGATTCCGGCAGACCGGGTGGGCTTGTTGTTGTACGGCGGCGGCCGGGTCCGACTCGCGACCACCCCGCGGCTCGGCGTACCGACCCATGGCGCGGGCGACCTGACCGCAGCGCTGTTCGCCGGGCAGCTGACCCGAGGGCTGGATCCGGAGGCCGCCTTGAGCGCGACTGTCAGGGCAGTGACGCGGGTGCTGCGCACGCCTCGGCAGGACCCCTGGGAGCTGCCGCTGGTCGCGGCCCGACACGATCTGACCGCCACGTCCGGGACCATCGGCTCTGGCGAGGACGAGTTGCGCTGGGAAGCATGAGGCGTCATGAACGCCAAGCGGGCCCTCGTGGTGGTCCTGTCCCTGATCGCCCTGGCCGGATGCAGCCAAGGCGCCTCGACCTCAGGCCCGCCTGAGTCACCCACCGCCAACTCCGCCGGCGCGGGTGCGGCGCTGCTTGCCGACCACAACGAGGCCGACGTCAGCTTCGTAACCGGAATGATCCCGCACCACATGCAGGCGCTCATGATGGTGGACCTGGCTGCGGGGAAACCGCAAAGCCCTGAGTTCGCCCAGTTGCTCGCCGATGTCCAAGCGGCCCAGGCACCCGAGATCGACCAGATGTCGGGGTGGCTTCAGGAGTGGGGTGAGCCGGTGCCCGAGATGATGATGGATCACGGCCAGGCTGGTGACATGGATGCTGGGGACGGCATGGAAGGCATGCTCACCGGCGCGGAGATGACGGCGCTGGCCGCGACCGAGGGGGACGCCTTCGAGCGAGCGTGGCTCCACGCGATGGTCAAGCACCACCGTGGCGCAGTGAAGATGGCCGAAGCCCAGCTCGCCAACGGGCAGCACGAGGGCACCCTGGCTCTGGCGCAGGCGATCGTTGAGTCACAGAGCGCTGAGATCGCTTACATGCGTGAGCTGCTCGGGTCCTGACCACAAGCCGCGCCGCGAACGCCTCAACAAGCAGGATGGCTGGCGTGAGGACCCACCTCGGACTGCAACCCCGAGCGGGACCGCGGCCAGAACTCTTAACGAAACATGTACATGTTTCGTGTACTCTTTCGTTATGGCTGATCACGTGAACGTCGTGACCTCAACCGAGGCCCGCCTACAACTCGGCACCATGCTCGACCGCTTCCGCAACGGTCAGACCGAGCCGATGTTCTTCGGGTCGCACCGCAAACCCGAAGCAGTGATCTTGTCCTACGCCGACTACACCGCACTCATCGAGCTCGCAGACCGCTGGGCCGAGGAAGACGCATTCCTCGCAGAGATGCAGCGCCGAGCCACCAGCGAGGACCGGGGCACGATCATGTCCGTGGAAGAGATCGCGGCGCAGGTCGGTTTGTCGCACCTGCTCGACGATCAGCCGGCCGCTGCGGCGGCCAATGGCTGAGGCACGCTACTTCCTGCGTCCCCACCCCGATTTCGTAGCGGACCTTCAACGCCTGGCCGACGTCGCCCAATCGCGCCCTCGATCGCCGGAAGAGAACCTAGCGCGGGTGACCCTCACAACGCTGGCCGACCTCCGCACCGGGGCCGAGCGCGGCACCCACTCGCTCGGCTACATGTCGAGCTACGCCGACCTGAGCGACTGCGAAACCACCAACATAGGTGCCGACCCCACCCAGCGCACAACCCACCGCCTGGTCTGGCGCAACACCACCGAGACCCACAACGGCCTGCCCGTGCGGGAAGTCCTCGGTCTCGGGGTCAGAGACGGCGGGCAGATCTACCACGAGATCGGCAAACGACTCGGCCGAGAACCCGGCGTCAGGCTCACCAACCTACCCACCGCCGAACAACTCACCCGCGACACCATCCGCCGACTACGTGCCACCGGCCGCACCAACCGCGACCGCGCCATCACCCAAGACCAAAACCAAGTCTGGGGACGCGGCCAAGAACCCCCACGAACCAGACCTCTAGCCTGCCCTCACTTCACAGGCGGCCGCTCCATCAGCCACCCCCACACCTTCCGCCCGAGGCCACGACGGCGCTCACCCACAAGCATCGAGTCGGCCGACGCCAGGAGCGCGGGCCCGGACAGCAGGACCGCGACCCCGGCCAGGGTGTAACTGTCGCGGAGGAACGCGACCCCGGACAGCAGGCCCGCGACCCCGCCCAGCAGGAACCCGACCCCGGCCAGGGTGTCACTGGCGCGGAGGAACGCGACCCCGAACAGCAGGAACCCGACCCCGACCAGCAGGACCGAGACCCCGAACAGCAGGCCCGAGAACCCGCGCAAAGGGCTGTCGCGGAGGACCGAGACCCCGAACAGCAGGACCGAGACCCCGAACAGCAGGACCGCGACCCCGACCAGGGTGTAACTGTCGCGGAGGAACGCGACCCCGGCCAGCAGGACCGCGACACCGCCCAGCAGGAACCCGACCCCGGCCAGGGTGTAACTGTCGCGGAGGAACCCGACCCCGGCCAGCAGGACCGAGACCCCGAACAGCAGGACCGAGACCCCGAGCAGGATGTGACTGTCGCGGAGGAACGCGACCCCGGACAGCAGGCCCGCGACACCGCCCAGCAGGAACCCGACCCCGAACAGGGTGTAACTGTCGCGGAGAACCGCGACCCCGGACAGCAGAACCGCGAACCCGACCAGCAGGCACACGACAGCGACCAATGCCTCGCCAGCCCCAACGCCGGCATCCAGGGTGGGCCACAGCAAAGTAGTTGCTGCCCCCGCCAAGCAGCTCGACGCGATCAACAGAACCGGAACCGACCACCCGGCAGCCGTTCCCATAACACTGCCGCCCACAAACGCGGCGAGCATCACGTAGGCCGCAAAGCTATACAGCCGCGTCGGTCTCTCTGCGGAACGAGCCAACGGGCCACCAGGAGCCGTGAAGCCCACCGCGATCGCGAACGCTGCGGCCGCAGTAGCCGCCCACAGCCACGACGTGTGCTCTTGCAGAACTGACGTCACCAAGCTGACCCCGACACCCGCCACCAGCACCGACAGCAGCCACCAGCTCCACCTCTCCCCGAGACTCTGCTTCCCCATGGCCCGGATTCTCCCAACCAGCCATCCCCGCGCAACCCACCACACAGCTGTCCGGAAACGAACGTTTACGGACACCCGGCGACACACCGAACGAAAACCGTTCAAAACTCGTGTCCACAAGCCCGGAGAATCGAACACCCCGACGAACCATGCCCGCAGCCTGCTTCTATGGAACCTGGTGCCCGAGTACGCCCCATTTAGCCGCTACGACGCCACCGTGTGGCTGCGCGGCAGCCATGAATGGCTCTATCACCTTCTTTCCCGCGTCGTCAGCCCACTCGCTCACGACGTTGAGGACCCCGATCGTGGGTTGACCCCCTAATCGCGGGATTCACTGACCTCCACACCAACGGAAGAGATCGGCCCCCCGAGGAAGCGCCCCCGCGCCATAGCCGGGCGGGCTTCGGCATTTCACGAAGGACCGCCGGATCACGGGTTCGGTGCTTAAGCATGAAGAAGATGCTCAAGATCGGATGCCTGGGCGTTCTCGGGATCTTCGCCCTGCTCATCATCACCGGATTGCTTGTCGGCGGGGACGGCAAGGAGGCCAAGAGACCGCCGCCAGCGAGACCGCCGCCCCAGACAGCGAGGCTCCCAGCCCCACCACACCGCCAACCCGAGAACAGCAGCTAGTGGCCGCGATGGATGATACCGACGCCGATAGTCCCCAGACTCCTGATCCTCAGTAGCGGGCCGCGGTCCCAGACCAGCGGTCGGCATCAGGACAGTCTGAGAGCCGCCTGTCAGGATTGAACTGACGACCGTCCGCTTACAAGGCGGGTGCTCTACCACTGAGCTAAGGCGGCGTGCCTGCGATGAGGCCCGCCCATCCTAGGCGCCGCCCGGCGGAATGGTCGACGCGGTATAGGCGCGGGCGGGGAGAATGGCGGGGTGGCTCTCCGTGTCGTGGCGCATCGACCCAACCCGGCGATCCTGAACCTCCCCTGGAGCGAGCGGCTGGAGGATTGGGGCGACGAGGTCGTCGTACCCATGCCCCGGGGGTTGTCGCGGCACATCGTGCGGATCATCCGGGTCGGTGACGAGTTGCTCGCGGTCAAGGAGACCGAGGAGCCGATGGCGCTGCGGGAGTACCGCCTGCTGCGCGACCTCCAACGCCTGCAGCTTCCTTCGGTCCTGCCGCACGCGGTCATCGCCGGCCGCACCGACGCCGACGGCGAGGAATTGCCGGCCGCGCTGATCACCCGGCACCTCCCTTTCTCGCTCCCCTACCGGGTGCTCTTCAGCCACGGGGTCACCTTGGCGGACCTGCCGTCCTTGGTCGACGCGATGGTGGTGCTGTTGGTCCGGCTGCATCTGAGCGGCTTCTACTGGGGCGACGTCTCTTTGTCCAACGTGCTCTTCCGCCGCGACGCCGGCGCTTTCGCGGCCTACCTCGTCGATGCCGAGACCGGTGAGCTCCAGCCCGAACTGTCGGCTCGGATGCGCACCTACGACGTCACGGTGGGCACCGAGAACATCTTTGCCGAGATCCTCGACCTGCAGGCCAGCAACCCGGCGTACTCAGGGATCGACCCCGAGGACACCGTGGAGATGCTGCTCACGCGCTACGACCAGCTGTGGAGCGAATTGACCGCCGAGGAGGTCTTCGACGCCGAGGATCTGTGGCGGGTCGAGCAGCGCATCGAGCGGCTCAACGACCTCGGCTTCGACGTGGAAGAGCTCGACATCGTCACCGACTTCGACGGCGACACCGTCCGGCTCATCCCGCGGGTGGTCGAACTCGGCCACCATCGGCGCGAATTGCAGGCATTGACCGGGCTGGCCGTCGAGGACAACCAGGCCCGGCGCCTGCTCAATGATCTGGCTTCCTTCTCCGCCGCCCACGACCTCGGTCGCGAGGAGCGCCTGTTGGTCGCCAACCGCTGGATGACCACCATCTTCGATCCCATCGTCGCGATGATCCCTGCCGGAGCGCGCGGGAAGCTCGAACCGGCCGAGGTCTTCCACGAGATTCTGGTGCACCGGTGGTATCTCTCCGAGCGGGCAGGGCACGAGGTCGACATCTTCGAGACCGCGCGCGACTACTTCGACAGCGTCCTGGCCGGCAAGCCGGACGAGGCGGTTGCCACCCCAGAGGTGGAAGACCTCGACGCAGCTCCCCTCCTCGATACCGAGTAGGCCGTCGCCGATCTAAGCTCGGGCGATGACCCTGCCCGTGGAGCGGCTGCTGCCGACTGAAGAGGCGGTCGCCCTGCTGGAGCTCACCAGGGAACTGGCCGCCAACGAGCTTGCGCCCGTCGTACGGCATGCCGAGGAAGTCGCCGAGTTCCCCGCCGCCAGCTACCGGTTGCTCGCGCGCACCGGCTTGATGGGCTTGCCTTTCCCCGAGGTGTACGGCGGCGGCGAACAGCCCTACGAGGTCTACCTCCAGGTGATCGAGGAGATCGCCGCGATCTGGCCGTCCGTGGCGGTGGGCTTGTCGGTGCACACCTTGACCGCGACCGTGCTACACGCCGTCGGCACCGATCAGCAGCGAGCGCGGTGGCTACCTCGGATGGTCGAGGGCGAGTGGCTGGGTGCCTACTGCCTGTCCGAGGCACAGGCCGGCTCCGATGTCAGCGCCTTGGCCACGCGCGCGGTCCGGGACGGGGACGACTACGTCTTGACCGGGGTCAAGCAGTGGATCAGCAATGGCTCACACGCCGACTACTACGTGGTCTTCGCCCGCACCGGCGAGGATCCGCGCAAGGGGTTGAGCTGCTTCCTGGTCACCGCAGACTCGGCCGGCCTCAGCTTCGGCACCCCGGAGCGCAAGCTCGGCTTGCATTGCGACGTGACCACCCAAGTGATCTTCGAGGGGGTGCGGGTTCCTGCGGACCGCCGCCTCGGCGAGGAGGGTGACGGCATGCGGATCGCACTCGGCGCCTTGGACTCCGGTCGGCTGGGGATCGCCGCGGTCGCGACCGGCCTCGCGCACGGAGCGCTCTCGCTGGCGGTGGAGTACGCCGGGCAGCGCCAGCAGTTCGGTCAGCCGATCGGCGCTTTCCAGGGGATGCAGTTCCTGCTCGCCGACATGGCCACTCGAGTGGAGCGGTCGCGAGCGACGTACCTGCACGCGGCGCGACTCAAGGACGCTGGCCGCCCCTTCAACCGGCAAGCCAGCATCGCCAAGCTCGAGGCTTCCGACAGCGCGATGGCGGTGACCACCGATGCGATCCAGGTGTTCGGCGGCTACGGCTACACCAAGGACTACGACGTCGAGCGCTACTTCCGCGACGCCAAGGTCACCCAGATCTTTGAAGGCACCAACCAGATCCAGCGGATGGTGATCGGCCGCGACCTGCTGCGCTAGCGGCGAGCGTCGGCGATGGCGTAGAGCGCCACTGAGGCGGCCACACCGGCGTTGAGCGACTCCAACTGGTTGACCATCGGGATCGACACCAACACGTCGCAGGTCTCGGTGACCAGCCTGGACAAGCCCTTGTCCTCCGAGCCCACCACCAGCACCAGCGGGCCGTCGGCCAGGTCGAGGTCGACCAGGTCGACGGTGCCGTCAGCGGCCAGCCCGGCCACCATGCAACCGGCGTCCTGGAAGGCCTTCAACTCACGGACCAGGTTGACCGCCTGCGCCACCGGGATCCGCGCGGCCGCACCCGCCGAGGTCTTCCAAGCCGACGCGGTCATTCCGGCCGCGCGCCGCTCGGGGATCACCACGCCGTGGGCGCCGAAGCCGGCCGCCGAGCGCACGATCGCCCCCAGGTTGCGCGGGTCGGTGACCGAGTCGAGTGCCACGATCAGCGGCTTCTCGCCCATCTCCTCGGCCCGGTCGAGCAGGTCCGCCGGATGGGCGTATTCGTAGGCAGGAACGCGAGCGGCCAAGCCTTGGTGGACAGCACCGCCCGTCATCTTGTCGAGTTCGCGCTTGGTGACCTCGAGCAGCGAGATGCCCCGGTCGACCACCAGCGAGAAGGCCTCGCGCAAGCGGGCGTCGCGTTCGGCGCCCTCGGCGACGTAGACACCCGTGATCGGCACCCCCGCTCGCAGGGCCTCGACGACGCTGTTGCGCCCGGCCACCCACTCGGAGTCGCCGGTGGCTGCGCGCCGCCGCGGCCGCCGAGCGGCTTCGGTCTCGTTGCGCTGCTTGGCCTTGTAGGCCTTGTGGTAGGGCCGCTCTTCGGCGCGAGGAGTGGGGCCTTTGCCCTCCAGGCCACGCTTGACCCGGCCGCCGGAGCCGGCCGCCGCCTTCTTGTTGGTCTTGCGCACCGCGCCGCGGCGTTGGGAGTTGCCGGCCATCAGCTCAAGCTCCAGACAGGTCCGTTGGCGGTGTCGACGATTTCGATACCAGCCTCTTTCAGATCGGCCCGGATCGCGTCGGCGGTCGCCCAGTCCTTGGCCTCTTTGGCCTCGGCACGGGCGGCCATCCGGGCACCCACCAAGACATCGAGGGCTGTGGTCGCCTTGTCGGCCACGCCACCCGCCGAGTCGTTGCCCCATGCCGGATCGGCCGGGTCGAGACCGAGCACGCCGAGCATCCGGCGTACGGCGACGGCGAGGTCGCCGGCACGCGCGGCGTCGCCCGCATCGATCGCCTTGTTGCCCTCGCGCACGGTGTCGTAGATGACCGCGAGAGCCGCCGAGGTGCCGAGATCGTCGTTCATCGCCGCGACGAACGCGTCCGGCAACCCCTCGACAGTCAAGTCGCGCGCCGCCTCCCCGGCCGGCTGTGCCCGGTCCAGGAAGCCCTCGATCCGCCGGAACCCGGCCGCGGCCTCCTCGAGGGACTCGAAGGAGAACTCGACGTGCGAGCGGTAGTGCGCGGCCACGATGTAGTAGCGCAACTCGATCCCACGCACCCGCTTGAGCACCTCGGGGATGAGCAGGGAGTTGCCCAGCGACTTCGACATCTTCTCGCCAGCGGTGGTGATCCAGGCGTTGTGCAGCCAGTACGCCGCGAAGTCCTGCCCGGCCGCGCGCGACTGTGCCTGCTCATTCTCGTGGTGAGGGAAGCGCAGGTCGACGCCGCCGCCGTGGATGTCGAAGGCCGAGCCGAGGTACTTGCCCGCCATCGCGGAGCACTCGATGTGCCAGCCGGGGCGACCCGGACCGTAGGGGGACGGCCAGGAGGCGGTCTCCGGTTCGTCGGCCTTGCGGCCCTTCCACAGCGCGAAGTCGCGGGGGTCGCGCTTACCGCGCGGGTCGGCGTCGCCGGCCGGCTCCATGTCGTCGACGCGCTGCCGGGTGAGGTCGCCGTAGTCGGCGAAGGAGCGCACGTCGAAGTAGACATCGCCCGATCCGTCGGCCGCCGCGTAGGCATGACCACGCTCGATCAGCACCCGGATCAGCTCCAGGATCTCCGGCACATGTCCGGTCGCCGCGGGCTCGTAGGTCGGCCGCAGCACATTGATCGAAGCCAATGCCTTGGTCAGCTCGGCGTGCATGTCGTAGGCGAGGTTGAACCACGGGCGGCCCTGATCGGCGGCCTTCACCAGGATCTTGTCGTCGATATCGGTGACGTTGCGGATGAAGGTCACCTGGTAGCCCGAGGCCGCCAGCCAACGGCGCAGTACGTCGAAGTTGACCGCCGAGCGCACATGCCCGACATGTGGCTCGGACTGCACCGTCAGGCCACAGACATAGATGCCTGCGTGCCCCGGGATGCGGGGAACGAACTCGCGGATTTCGCGGGCGGCGGTGTCGTAGAACCTGAGCGTCACCCGTTCAGTTTAGAGACGGGAAGGGGTTTCCCTCATTCCGCGCCCGCGAGGCGCCTCGGTGCTCAGCCAGCGGTGAAGTGCACTTCGTGCAAGCCGGTCGCCCCGTCGGGCACGACGTCGGCCACCACGTCGGTCTGGATCTCGCCGACCGCGTCGACCGCCCGGACCCGCACCACGTGCTCCCCCGGGTCGATCTGCGCGTCGAAGGCCCACTGCACCCAGGTGTCGGCATTCGGGACGCTCCCCAACCGCGCCGCTGCCCACGCACCACCGTCGAGTGACACCTCGACCCGTTCGATCCCCGTGTGCTGGGCCCACGCGGAGCCGCCGATCGTCAAGGCTCCCGCCGTCACCTCGTCCTCGTTGCGGGGTACGTCGATGCGCGAGGACAGCTTCACCGGTGCCTGCTCGGCCCACCCCTTGTCGGTCCAGTAGGCGACGAACTCACCGAACTTGGTGACCTCGATGTCGACGACCCACTTGCATGCCGAGACGAAGCCGTAGAGGCCGGGCACGATCGTGCGGACCGGGAAACCATGGATCAGCGGGAGCGGCTCCCCGTTCATCCCGAAGGCCAGCAGCGCCATCCGGTCAGGATCGGTCACCGCAGCCAACGGAGTGCCGCAGGTCCAGCCGTCCTGCGAGGTCTGCAAGATCGCGTCGGCGCCCGGCTGGACCCCGGCTTCCTTGAGCAGCTCGGAGAGGAGCACCCCGCTCCACCAGGCATTCCCGATCAGGTCGCCACCCACCTCGTTGGAGACGCAGTTGATCGTTGCCCAGCCCTCGGCGACGGTGCGCTTGGTGAGGTCCTCATAGGTCAAGGTCAGCTCGCGGTCGACCAGTCCGTGGATCCGTAGCCGGTAGTCGCGAGGATCGATGGTCGGCGGCGCCAGGGCGGTGTGGATGGTGTAGAACGCGTCGTTCGGCGTCCGCCAGGGCGCCACCTCGGCGACCTTCAGGCTGGTGCCCTCGGGAGGCGTGGGGTCGGTCATCGGAAGGCGGAGCAGTTCCCGAGCGCGCTCGGCCTGACGCCGCGTGCGATTGAAGAGTGCGCCCACCCCGCTGGCCGCCACCGCCACTACCGCGATGCCGCCGATCGCGAGCAGCCCGCGCCTGCCGAGCCGAGCGGCCGGCGGCTCGGAAGCCGATTCCAAGGCGCCGAAGACCCACTGACTGCCGAGCAGCCACGTGAAGGTGCCGGCGATGACCGGCATCGTCGCAGAGGGCGTGACTCCTCCGCGTCCGGTGAGGATCGCGAGCATCCCGATCGCGCCCAGCGCGGCGAAGATCCAGAAAGCGCGCGCGATGGAGACGCGCGCCAAGAGTCCGGCGGCCAGGAAAGCGCCGAGAAGTGCCACCCCCACGATCCCGATCAGGACCGGCTTGTCGTAGGTGCCGAGCAGGGAGATGCCCCGTTCGATCAGTGCCCCTGGGGTGCGGTCGATGAACCATTCGGTGACGGCGACGACCGGGGCCCGACGGACGCCGAGGAGCGCGGCCGTCGCATGCCCGACAGCGAGTCCGGCGACTCCGACCAATACCCCACTCGCGGCCCATAGCCCTCGGTTCGCATGCACCGTTCGATTCTTCCGCAGCGACCGGGCCGGTCCAAGCCGATTCGTCGAATTGGCGCGTGGGCGCGCGTCTCCGGGCCCGGCAGGCGGCCTGGGATGATGGCCCGGTGAACGCGCTACCGAGGGTCGGCATCGGGGTGGATACCCATCGACTGGTGCCTGGTGTGCCCATGCATCTGGCTGGGCTGCACTGGCCCGACGAGCCTGCCGGGCTGGAGGGTCACTCGGACGGAGATGCCGCAGCCCACGCGATCGTGGACGCGCTCCTCTCCGCCGCCGGCCTGGGCGACATCGGAACCCAGTTCGGGACCGCTGACCCGGCGTACGCAGGTGCCAGCGGGGTTACCTTCTTGCGCGGCGCGGCTCGGTTGCTCCACACGCATGGCTATGCGGTGGGCAACGTCGCGGTGCAGATCATCGGCAACCGCCCGCGACTAGGAACTCGCCGCGAGGAAGCAGAACGCGCGCTGTCCGAAGCGGTGGAGGGGCCGGTCTCGCTCAGTGCCACGACAACCGACGGGCTCGGTCTGACCGGCCGAGGTGAGGGCGTAGCCGCAATCGCGACTGCCCTGGTGGTTCCGGTCAGCCACTGACGTGGACGGCCTGCGCCCGAGAAAGCGTCCCGAGAAAGCGAAAGGCCGCGCCGCCTGACGGCGACGCGGCCCACACTGATTAGGAGGCGAGCACCTCGTCGAGGATGGCCTCGGCCTTGTCCTCGTTGGTGTGCTCGGCCAGCGCAAGCTCGGAGACCAGAATCTGGCGAGCCTTCGCCAGCATCCGCTTCTCACCTGCAGAAAGGCCCCGATCGCGCTCCCGGCGCCACAGATCGCGGACGACCTCGGCAACCTTCATCACATCGCCGCTGTGCAGCTTCTCCAGATTTGCCTTGTAACGACGCGACCAGTTGGTCGGCTCCTCGACGTGGGCGGCTCGAAGTACTTCGAACACCCGGTCGAGACCGGCCTTGTCAACTACGTCACGAACACCGACCAGATCCAGGTTGCAGGACGGAACCCGCACCACCAGATCCTGTTGTGCCACGATCCGAAGGACGAGGTACTGCCGGTCCTCCCCCTTGATCGTCCGCATCTCGATGTCCTCAATGACGGCAGCGCCGTGATTTGGGTAAACAACCGTTTCGCCGACGGTAAAACTCATGTAACAAGTCCCCTTCCTCGGCCTTCAGTCTAACACGGGACCGGCTGGCCCAGAAATGCGTTTGCGCAGGTCAGAGGCCTAATCAGGGGTTGACAGAACGAAAGAGGTGTGCCTCGCCAGGTATTGACAACCCAGGCGAAAGACCCACCGCTGTCCGGTCTGGGCACCACGGCGGATAAAGTGTTGCCCGGGATCAATCGGTCCCTACAGACACGTGTCCACCCGAACGACGAGGACGCACATGCACCTGCGCTCGACCCCGACCTTCACCTCCGCCACGCGACGGCTGCTGGCCTCGACCGCGCTGACCTTCGGGCTGCTCGCCGGCACCTCCGGCTGTGCCCTGACCGGTTTCCACGACGCCACCACGCGCGACTACACCGCGGCCAACGGCGTGAACGTGGACGAGCCGACCAACGACATCGCGATCATCGGGACCGTGGTGGTCTCGGCCGAGGACGGCACCGGCACCCTGGTCGGCAACCTCGCCAACAAGACCGACGAGCCGATCGCGCTGATGTCGGTCAAGGGCGTCCCGGGCAACACCACCGTCACCAGCTCGGAGTTCGCACCGATCACCGTCCCGGGGCGCGCCGGCGTACCCCTCGCCGGGGGCGACGTGGAAGGCATCCGCCTCATCGGCGACTTCGCTGCGGGCGACTTCCTCAAGCTGACGCTGGCCTTCGACAACGGCGATCAGATCCTGGTCAACGCCCCGGTGGCTGCCGACGACCACGCGTTCGACGGCTTCGACAATGCGCCCGCGCCGGAGACCACACCATGACCACGCTGGTGCTGCTCCGCCACGGACAGAGCGAGTGGAACGCCAAGAACCTCTTCACCGGCTGGGTCGATGTCGATCTGACCGACCTCGGCCGCACCGAAGCCGTGCGCGGCGGGGAGCAGCTCAAGGAGGCGGGCATCCTGCCGGACGTGGTGCACACCTCGCTCCAGCGACGAGCCATCACCACCGCCAACCTCGCCCTCGATGCCGCCGACCGGCACTGGATCCCGGTGCGTCGCTCCTGGCGGCTCAACGAGCGGCACTACGGGGCGCTGCAGGGCAAGGACAAGAAGCAGACGCTGGAGGCATACGGCGAGGAGCAGTTCATGCTCTGGCGGCGGAGCTTCGACACCCCGCCGCCGCCGATCGACGACAACGACCCCTTCTCCCAGGCGAGCGATCCCCGGTACGCCGATCTCGGCGCCGACCGGCCCCGCACGGAGTGCCTCAAGGACGTCATCGCTCGGATGCTGCCGCACTGGAACGGTCCGATCACCGATGATCTGCGCGCCGGCGCCACGGTGCTGATCGCCGCCCACGGCAACAGCCTTCGCGCCATCGTCAAGCACCTCGATCAGATCAGCGACGAGGACATCGCGGGCCTCAACATCCCCACCGGGATGCCGCTGGTCTACGAGCTCGACGAGGACCTGTCGCCGCTCACCCGCGGTGGGCAGTACCTCGATCCCGAGGCCGCCGCAGCCGCCGCCGCGGCGGTGGCCAACCAAGGCCGCTGACCAACCGGGCGGCCACGGCCGGGTGAATACGAGGTGAACCTTCGCTCACGCGCGCCCGCGCAGCGGCCAAAGCTCCCGATCCGCCCTACGATCGATGCGTGCATCCGGGCCAGTTGATCGTCGTCGCCCTCACCGTGGCGTTGGTCGCTGCGGTGGGCGTGGTGGCCTGGGTGTTGAGCACCCGCGGGCAACGCCCCGACGTGGAGCCCCTCGGCCTGGGGCTGCCTGAGGGCGCGATCTCGGTGCTGTCCGTCCTGCCCGGCAGCGCGATCGTGGTGGCCGATGACGACGTGGTCGTGCGCGCCTCCGCCCCGGCCTACGCCCAGGGACTAGTGCACGGCACCGCGTTGAGTCACCACGGGCTCGCCGAACTCGTCGACGAGGTTCGCCAGGACGGCCAGATCCGCGAGCGCGAGTTCGTGTTGCCACGCCGCCCGGGGGTACCCGAGCGGCACATTGCGGCACGGGTCGCACCGCTCGGC
This sequence comes from Nocardioides sp., assembly GCA_037046605.1. Taxonomy (GTDB): domain Bacteria; phylum Actinomycetota; class Actinomycetes; order Propionibacteriales; family Nocardioidaceae; genus Nocardioides. The sequence goes on along the minus strand of JBAOHF010000021.1, from coordinate 187,429 downwards.
GCCTCCCTGCTTTTGGCGTTGGTCGAGGACCGTTCACAAGAACGGCAGTTGCAGGCCGTCCGACGTGACTTCGTCGCCAATGTCAGCCACGAACTCAAGACCCCGGTCGGTGCCATCCGGTTGCTCGCAGAGGCCAGCCGAGATGCCAGCGACGACCCGGAAGCAGTCCGCCGGTTCGCCAAGCGCACCCGGAAAGAGGCCGACCGCCTCTCTCGGCTGGTGCAACAGATCATCGAGCTTTCCCGACTCCAAGGTGACGAGCCGATCGAGTCGCCGGCCCTGGTCTCCCTGGACAAGGTGGTGGCCGCCGCCATCGACGTGAGCACGATCGAGGCGGAAGCCCGCGGCATCGACATCCAGGTCGACGGAGATGCCGACGTCGAGGTGCTCGGCAGCGAGGAGCAGTTGGTGATCGCGGTCGGGAACCTGGTCGCCAATGCGGTCGCCTACTCCCCGGACGCGAGCGCCGTGATGGTGCGCATTCTGCGGCGGGCGGGCGACGCCGAGATCCACGTGATCGACCAGGGGATCGGCATCCCCGAACCCGATCTGGAACGCGTCTTCGAGCGGTTCTACCGCGTCGATCCGGCACGACACCGCTCGACGGGTGGATCCGGCCTCGGATTGTCCATCGTCAAACACATCGCGGCCACCCATGGTGGCGAGGTGAGCGCACATTCCGTGCAGGGACGCGGATCGACGTTCATCCTGACTTTGCCATTGCCCCCGGAGGAGGAGCCCGAATGACGCGGGTACTGGTCGTCGAGGACGAGATCAGCTACAGCGAGGCGTTGACCTATCTGCTCCGCAAGGAGGGGTACGAAGTCAACGTCGCCGAAACCGGCCCCGAGGCGCTCGAGCTGTTCGACCGCGACGGCGCGGACATCGTGCTGCTGGACCTGATGCTGCCCGGGCTGCCCGGCACCGAGGTCTGCCGCCGGATCCGCGCTACGTCGAACGTCCCGGTGATCATGGTCAGCGCGAAGGGCGACGAGGTCGACAAGGTGGTCGGCCTGGAGCTCGGCGCGGACGACTACGTCACCAAGCCCTACTCCACCCGGGAGCTGCTTGCCCGCATCAAGGCGGTGCTTCGACGGGGCACCGAACCGGAGGCGGCGCAGACCGTGTTGGAGGCCGGGCCGCTACGGATGGACGTCGAACGCCACCAGGTCACCGTCAACGGCGAGGCGCAGAAGCTTCCGCTCAAGGAGTTCGAGCTGCTGGAGTTCCTCCTGCGCAATCGCGGCCGAGTGCTCACCCGTGGCCAGCTGATCGACCGGATCTGGGGGGCCGACTACGTCGGCGACACCAAGACTCTCGACGTACACGTGAAGCGCCTGCGCGCCAAGATCGAGGACGATCCCGGCGAACCCGTCCGCCTGGTCACGGTGCGGGGGTTGGGCTACAAGCTGGACGTGTGAGGGCGGCCCACCCCGAGCAGTGGGCCGTGCGACGCCTCAGGAGGTCTTTTCGCTGCTCGACAGCAAGGCGTCGTAACGCGCGGGTTGGCTCGAGCGCATCAACAAGCCCCCGACCACACCAGCAACCAGCAGGGCCGGCCCCGGCAGGGTCAGCCACAGATTGCGCGCACCCGTGGAAAGGCTGAGTACCTCGATGTTGGACACGATCAGGAACCACGCCACCACCAGGCCCAGAGCGCCGAGCAGCGGCGCCACCAGCACGCGCAGGGCGCCATGTCCCCGGCGATCGCGCAGGAAGAAGCCGACCACCGAGAAGGCGGCCATGGCCTGGACCAGGACCAGCCCGGTAACGCCTGCGGCGTAGCTCCACACGGCCATCCCGAAGTAGGGATCACGTCCGGTGACGGCGACCGCCCCGATCACGATCGCCGCAACGACAAGCAGGATGACGCTGCCCCGCAACGGCGCGCCGTGGGCGTTGACCGTGCCGAGCGAACGAGGCAACAGCCCTTCGCGACCCATCGCGAAGAGGTAGCGCGCAGTGGCGTTGTGGAAGGAGATCAGACAGGCGACGAACGAGGTAACGACGAGAACCAGCATCGCGTTGGCGCCCCAGGTGCCCAGGAACGTATCGGCTGCGATCGAGGTCAGGAACTGGGCCGAGTCGGGGTCTGCGGCGATCGCCAGGGCCCCTTCGACACCGAGACCGTGGATGATCAACGCGGCTGACAGCGCGTAGAAGACAGCCAGGAAGACGACCGCAACATAGGTCGCCCGCGGGACCGCCACCGCGGCATCGCGTGCTTCCTCGGCGTAGACGGCGGTGGCTTCGAAGCCGAGGTAGGCACCGAAGGCGAAGACGAACAGGATGCCGGCACCTGAGGCGCCGAAGACGGCCTGCGGCGAGAAGGGCTCCATCGAGAACGGCGCCGGACCGCCCTTCACCAGGATCGCCGCGCCCAGCAGCGCGACGATGCCGATCTCGAGGGTGAGCAGGATTCCCAACACCTTCGCGCCGACATCAGCCTGGCGGCGGCTCAGCAGGAAGACCAAGCCCAGGGCAAGCAGCGAGAAGACCCACCACGGGACATCGGTGCTGAACAACTGCATCACCGTGATGTTGGCGAAGAAGCCGATGAGTCCGTAGAAGGAGATCGAGAGCACGGCGTAGGAGACCAGCGCGACCAGCGCGACGCCGATGCCGACGGGCTTACCCAGACCATGGGAGGCGTAGGCATAGAACGCGCCCGCATTGGTGACATAGCGGCTCATCGCGGTGAACCCGACCGCAAAGAGGATCAACACGATGCCCGCCACGAGCATGGCCCCCGGGATTCCCACCCCGCCGAACGTGATGGCGGGCGGCACGCTGCCGAACACCACCGTCAGTGGCGCGGCTGCCGCGACCACGAAGAAGACGATCCCCAACCATCCGATCGACCCCTGCAAGGTCGCCTGGTCATGCGGGGTGGCCACTGGGCCCGCACCACTGGTCGCGTTGCTCATGGCGGCTCCATTCTCGATGCCATTTCTTGATTGCCAATCAAAGAATCCCCGTTGCAGAATGTCAATAGCATGCGCAAGACAAACTGTTCTCTGATGCAGGAGTGACTAATGGCGCGACCCAAGGAGCCGTGGAAGCGGCAACGCCTGCTCGATGTCGCCATGGGCGAAGTGGCGAGCAGGGGCGCCGGCACCGTCACCCTCAAGGACGTCGCCCGAGCCGCCGGAGTCTCGACCGGCACGGTTCACTATCACTTCGCCGACATCGACGGGATGATGTTCGAGGTCATCGAGAGGGCCCTCGAGCAGACCTACACCGACCGCTTGGTCGCGATCGACGCCGTCGACGGAATCCCCCAGAAGATCGTCCGGCTGGTCGAACTCGGTATACCCGATGCAGTGTCCTCCGAAGTCACGATGATGTACGACGCGATCGCCCGGATGCGCCAGCACGACAAGTTCCGGCCGGTGCTGCGCTCCTATCTCGACCGTCAGGCCAGCCTCTACCGCTCGGTGATCGACGCAGGCATCGCCGCCGGTCTCTTCGCACCCGTGGCACCGGTCGAGACGATCGCCCGCAACCTGCTCGCCCTCGAGGACGCCTACTGCCTCTACCTCGTCCTCGGCGTGCGCGAGGACGGGTCCAGCAGCCGCGCCGCGGCTTATTCCTACGCCGCCTCGGCGCTCCAGTTCCCGATCAAGGAGGCCTGATGGTCAGCTACCTCACCCCCAGCAGCAGCCCGGCCAGCCTGGCCCAGCTCGATTACTCCGATCAGACCTGGGATCGGCCCTGGCACCTTGCCCGCGGTCAGATCACCACGGCCGAGCGGATGCCCTCCGCCCTGCTCGCGCGGACACGGGAACCGGCACCGTGGGCGCGGCAGGAACGGCCCGACCTGCTGAGCGCTACCACCGCCGATCCCCTCACCGGTCGGGAAACCACTCTGGCCGACCTGTTGCGCGACCGGCTCAACAACGACGGTTTCCTCGTCGTGCACCACGGCAGGATCGTGGCGGAGACCTACACCAACGGGCTGCGCGAAGACGACCTGCATGTGGTCCACTCCTGCTCGAAGACGTTGACCACGATGATGGTAGGCATCGCGATCAGCGAGGGCCGAGTCGACCCGACCGCGCAGGTCAGCGACCTGATCTCCGAACTCGCTGAGTCGCCGAGCTGGGAGGGCGTCACCGTCCAGCACGTGCTCGACATGGCCAGCGGCCACGACACCGAAGAGCACTACGAGAACGCCGACTCCATGTATTGGCGCTACGCCGACGCCGTGGGCTACTACGGAGCGGCCGACGAGGGCGCGGGCGTCCTCGAGTTCGTGCGCACCGAGCTCACCCGCCGGGCGGCCCCGCCGAGCACGGTGTTCAACTACGCGTCGTACCTCACCAACCTGTTGCCCATCATGCTCGAGCGCGCCTACGGGGTGTCAGCCCCCCAGCTCTTCGAGGAGCGGATCTATCGGCACCTGGGTGCTGAACGCGACGCCCTGGTCAACCTCGACCGGTTCGGCCGGTCCATCGTCGAGGGACAGGTCAATCTGACGTTGCGCGACTTCGGTCGGTGGGCGTGGCTCTTGGTCAACGAAGGGCGCAACCTGGACGGCGAGCAGGTGCTCCCGACCTCCTGGGTGGAGGAAGCTTTTCGAGCCGACCCCGCACGCCGCCAGGCCTTCGCCGCCAGCGAGTACGCCGAAATGCTGCCTGGCGCCGAGTACCACAACCAAGGCTGGCTGATCGATCCCGGAAGACCGGTGCTGGCCATGCTCGGCATCCACGGCCAGTTCGCGTTCCTGGATCCGCAGCGACGGCTGATGATGGCCGGGCTCTCGTCGTTCCCCGAGCAAGCCAATGCGCTGCTCATGGCGACCATGCAGACCGCCTGGGCCAGCGTGAACCAGACCTTGTTTCCCCCCTCTGCCTGAGCGCCTTACAAGGGCGATTCGGGAGGATGGCGGGCTCTTGCTCAGGCCGCGGCGACCCGGCCCTTGCGCCGGGCGATGGCGACACCGACCAAGGCGAGCACGCCCCCTGCGTAGGCCAGCGGGGGCGGGACTTCGTCGAGGAGCAGCCACCCCAGCACGATGGCGATCGGCGGCACGATGTAGGTGGTGACGCCGAGGCCGGTGGCGGACATGTGCCGCAAGGCGTAGGCGTAGGTAGTGAACGCGATCGCGGTCGGGAAGGCGCCGAGGTAGACCAGCCAGCCGATCGACGCGGCCGGTGCCGTCCGGAGGTCGGTGACCAGCGAAGGCAGCCACGGCAGGCAGCAGATCGCGCCGACCACGCACGCCAGCCAGGTCAGCTGGGCCGCCGGAAGCCTGGCCATCATCGGCTTCTGCAGAATGACGCTGACCGAGTAGACGATCGAGCACACGACACACAACGCGACGCCGATCAACGAGGCTTGGTGGCCGCCGGGATGACTGAACCCGATCATCACCACGCCGCTGAACGCCAGCGCCAGGCCGATCACCAGATTCCGGGTAAACCGCTCACCGAGGAAGAGCGCCGCGAGCACGGCGATCAGCACCGGGGAGATCTGCAGCAGCATCGCAGCCGTGCCGGCGTCGACGCTGCGCTCGCCGAGGTTCAACGCGAGGTTGTAGATGCCGAACCACAGGGCGCCGATGGCGGCGATCGCCCACCACTCCTGGCGGGTCGGCTGGACCCAAGGCCGCCAGAGGGCAACCACGGCAAGACAGACCGAACCGACGAGCAGGCGGCCAAGGGCCAAACTGCCCGGAGTGAAGTCGTGGCCGAGGTGCCGGATGCCGACGAACGCCGAGGCCCACAAGACCATGGTCACCCCGATCGCAGCGGCCGCGGCGAGCGCTCCCGCGGGTGGGTGCTGCGGAGCGGCTGTTGGGGTTTCAGGCATCGGCCGACTCGGCCTCACCGGCAGCCGCCGAGGCGGCCGCATCGAGGACGACATCCGGATGGGTGTCGGTTTCCAGCCAGCCGCGGAATGCTTCGAGGTTCGCCGTCGACTCGCCGCGCGCGAGTCGCCACTCCCACTCCCGACGGATGGAGGTCTCGAAGCCGAGCTCCAACAAGACGTTGAACGACTCGTCGGCATAGGTCAGCAGCGAGCCCAGCAGCCGGTCCAGATCCTCGGCGTTGATCCCCGACAACGGCAATCGCGCGGTGAGGAAGATGTCGCCGAGCCGATCGACGGCGAACGCGACGCCGTACATCCTCAGGTTGCGCTCCAGCATCCAGCGATAGACCCGCTCGAATTCTTCGTCGGGCCGGCGGCAGACGAAGGCATGCACCGCCAACGCGTGCAGACCGACCTCGAGCCGCACCGGGGTGGCCTTCTTCTTCTCCCCCGGCAGGGTGAGGCTGAAGACGCCCCCTCCCTCCTCGACGTAGTCGAGCTCGCTGGCCGCGAGATAGTCCCGCAGAACCTCGACCGGGGCCGGCATGGCGGGACCGCTCATCGGGCGCCTTCGGCGCGCATGATCTCGCGGGCACGGTGGTAGACCGCGATGGTGCGTTCGGCGGTCCGCTCCCAGGAGAACTCCGCGGCTTGTGCCACGGCGCCGCGGGCCAGCGCGGCCCGAAGGTCGCGGTCGTCGACCACTCTCTCCAGCGCCTTGGACCACTCCCCTGGGTCGTGCCCGTCGACCAGAAGCCCGCTGACTTCGTTGCGAACCACGGTCCGCAGGCCGCCGACCTTGGCGGCCACGACCGGCGTGCCGGCGGCTTGGGCTTCGACGGCGACCAGACCGAAGGACTCGTTGTAGGACGGCACCGCCACGAGCGTGGAGGCCGAGCACCAGCGCGCCAGAGTCGCCTGGGCGACCGGCGGGATGAACCGCACGACGTCGTCGAGTTGGAGCTGCTGGGCGAGCTGGGCCAGCGATTCGGGATGCTCCAGACCCGACCCCGAGGGGCCACCGACAATCGGGACAACCATCTGGCTGCGCAGGTCGGGGCGGCGACGAAGCAGATCCGCGACCGCCTTCAGCAGTATGTCGGGCGCTTTCAGCGGCTGGATCCGGCCGGCGAACATCAGCACGTGGGCATCGAGGGGCAGCCCCAACTCGTGCCTCGCCTCGGCTTGGTCGATCGACCGGAACACCGACAGGTCGACGCCCGGGTGGACCACTTCGACGCGGGCCGGGTCGGCGTCGTACAACCCGATCAGCTGATCGGCTTCGTCCTGGGTGTTGGCCACCAACATGTCAGCGGCCTCGACGACCTGCTCCTCACCGATCACCCGCGCGACCGGCTCCGGTGTGTCCCCTTCGGCGAGGGCGGCGTTCTTGACCTTGGCCATGGTGTGCATCGAGTGCACCAACGGCACCCCCCACCGGTCGCGTGCGAGCGCGCCAACCTGCCCGGAGAGCCAGTAGTGGGAGTGGACCGCGCCATAGTGGCCCTCGGGGTGACCGGCCTCGGTGCGCATCACCTCGCGGGCAAACACACAGAGCTGGCCGGGGAGTTCGTTCTTGGTCAGGCCTTCGAAGGGACCGGCGTGGATGTGCCGCACCAGCACGCCGGGAGCGGCTTCGACCTCGGGCGGAAGCGCGGACGAGGTGCCGCGGGTGAAGATGTCGACCGCAATGTTGCTAGCGGCCAGTCGCTTGGCGAGTTCGATGACGTAGACATTCATGCCGCCCGCGTCGCCGGTGCCTGGCTGATCCAGGGGGGAGGTGTGCAGGCTGATCATGGCCACCCGATGCAACGGCTCCATGCGCTTCCTCACTCTCTGCACGACCGCCGCACCTCGACGTTCCGACTCCTGGATCATGTCAAACTCGCCACCACCCGAGTTTGCCGAGGGCCCGTCTCGGCGCGCAACGGCCCCCTGAGTGCCGTCCACGTACGCTGATTGCATGATCAGTGGGGAGCGTCCAGATAACTCTTCCCAATACGAGCTGTACAACGCGCATCACGTCGGTCACATCAACGATTGGTTCTAAACATGAGGATTCTCGGCTCTTCCCGATGGACCATGGGCATCGTCGCACTGGCGTTGGGCTCATCACTGCCGCTCACTGGGTGTGCAGACCAGCCTGCTTCACAAGGTTTAGGCAACACCATCTCCTCGGGATCGGAGGCACAGAGTGACGCGCCAAGCGGCACCACTGATCCGCTCACCAGCGACACGGATTTCGGCATCCTGCGCCAGGGCTACCTAGCCGGAATCGGGTACGACATCGAGACCGCCCTGACGCCGCAACAGCTGTTTGAGCGTGACGACGTGCTCGTGGTGGCAAGAGGTTCCGTCGTTGAGGTGCTCCCGGGACGGGTCTATGAGGACGGGACGCGGTTCGCAACCGTGCACCTGCGAGCGTCTGAGGTCTTCAAGGCACCGGCGAACGCCGACCGCAACGACCTCTACCTTGAGATCCCGTTGCCGGACACGTTGTCTCTGGATGAAGTCGCGAAAGGGCTACCGACAGACACTGAGTTGCTGGTGATGGCTGGCCCGGCCGCCGACTGGGGTGGCCGCGTGGTCGACGAAGGCGCCGAGCCGGCCGGCAGCGCTCCGCTCTACACCGCCTTGCCACAGGCGTTCCTGCGGGTTTCATCCGAGGGAACTCTGGAGCCGATAGCCGTTGAGCTGATGGACTTTGAAAAGGTGTGGTCGAGTTTGGACAACATGGCGGAATTCGAAGGATCCGTCGGCATGGGCTGAGCGCCCCGAACGAACTGTTCACCCCTCTCGCACGAGCGCTCGGCGACTCGAAATTCCGCGGCCCGCTTGGCGCAGATCGCCTGCGGGGCAGAATGGCGCCATGAATCGACAAGGCGTAGCAGTGGTGACTGGCGCGAGCAGTGGCATCGGCGCAGCGAGCGCACGGGCCCTGGCCGCGGACGGGTACGCCGTGGTCTGCGCCGCTCGGCGCGTTGATCGGTTGGTCGCGCTGGCGGAGGAGATCGGTGGCCGCGCGGTGGCGTGTGATGTCACCGATCCAGCATCGGTCGCTCGACTCGCCGAGGCGGCTGGGCCGAGCGTCGAGGTGCTCGTCAACAACGCCGGTGGTGCCGTCGGCGCGGACGCGGTGGCCACGGCCGACCCCGCCGACTGGGCACAGATGTACGACATCAACGTGTTGGGCACCCTTCGTGTCACCCAGGCGTTGTTGCCCGCACTGCGCCGAGGCAGCCGTCCGATCATCGTGATGATGGGATCGACGGCCGGCCGGATCGCCTACGAGGGCGGCGGCGGTTATACCGCCGCCAAACACGGGGTGCAGACGATGACCGAGACGCTTCGACTCGAACTCTGTGGAGAGCCGATCCGGATCTGCGAACTGGCCCCGGGGATGGTGCGCACCGACGAATTCGCGGTCAATCGGTTCGGCGGCGACCAAGCCAGGGCCGACGCGGTGTACGCCGGGGTCGCCGAGCCGCTCGTGGCCGAAGACATCGCCGAGGCGGTGCGCTGGGTGGTGTCCCTTCCGGCCCATGTGAACGTCGACGAGATGGTGCTGCGGCCGGTCGCCCAAGCGGCACAACACAAGGTGCACCGGGTCTTGGAGTAGGCCACGGTTGGCCGAGTGATCCGGTCCGTCGCGGCGCCCGGAGAAGACCGTGTGCCCCCAGATGCCGGAGTCGCGGGATTCAGCCTTCGGGGGTGCCCTGGTGAAACCGCTGCACCCACGAGTCGCCACGGCGTACCCACCAGGAACTGCGCAACGTCGAACCGGACTCCGAACTGGACCGCCAGACCAGCAACACCTGCTCGGCACCGACCCGCTCGATAGAGACCACATCCAACGACGTCGCGTGGGGTAGCGGCCCGATCTCGGCGAGCAGTTCGTCGCGGGTCCAAAGCCGGCCCGAGCGGCCGATCTCCGACCAGTCCGGGTGGAGCAGTGCCGCCACGGCCGCCGGATCTGCACGGACCTCGTCGGTGAGCAGCGAGCGCTCCAGCGCGACCACACGCTCCTCGTCGCTGAGGCTTACCACGAGGTCGTCCTCGACGAGCGAGAAGAGATCGAGCTCGGCCTCGGGCTCGGGGCGCGGGGGTTGCGCCACCGGAATCCGGGCCGTCGCGGCCACCATCCCGGGGCCTGCGTCCGGCTCGCGCCCTTCCTTGAAGGCGAGCGCGGCGGCGTTGGCGCGGACGTCGGCGGCTTCGTTGAGTTCGTGACCGGTGTGCCCCTTGACCCATTCGAATCGCACGTTGCGGCCCTGCATCGCCCGGTCGAGGGCTTGCATGATCTCGAGGTTCTGCACCGGCTGGCCGTCGCCCTTGCGCCAGCCCTTGCGCTTCCAATTGGGCATCCACTTGGTGATGGAGTTGATGGCGTAGGTGGAGTCGCAGATGATCGTGAGTTCGTCGTCGAGGTGCGCGGTCTGCTGCAGCAGGTCGAGTACGGCGGTGAGCTCGCCCATGTTGTTGGTGCCGTGCGGCCAGCCGCCGCTCGCCCAGCAGTCGTCGTCGACGTACCACGCCCAACCGGCAGGTCCGGGATTGCCCAGTGCCGACCCATCGGCGGCGGCGATGATGCTCACCCGGGAAGCCTGCCACACCCCGATCGCCTTCCTCGGCTCCCCTTTCCGGGTAGTCCAGAGGGAGATGGTCGTGATTTGAGGCAGATCCGCAGCCCGTTCCCCGTGGACTACCGGAGGAGGCGCGGCCGATCAGGGATTCGGGGCGAACACATCGACAGACCTAGACTGGGGAGCGCGCTCTGGCTCCCTCGAGCCGACCACCCACACTTCTGCCAAAGGATCCACCCATGCCCGCTGCCCGCCGCAACGATCTCCGCAACGTCGCGATCGTCGCCCACGTCGACCACGGCAAGACCACGCTGGTCGATGCGATGCTTCACCAGGCCGGGGCGTTCAGTGCCCATCAGGCCGAGGGCGTCGCCGAGCGGGTCATGGACTCCGGCGATCTCGAGCGCGAGAAGGGCATCACCATCCTCGCCAAGAACACCGCCGTCACCTACCAAGGCCCCTCGGCCCAGGAACTCGCCGGTGGCGCGGTCACGATCAACATCATCGATACCCCCGGCCACGCCGACTTCGGTGGCGAGGTCGAGCGCGGCTTGTCGATGGTCGACGGAATCGTGCTGCTCGTCGACGCCTCCGAAGGGCCGCTGCCGCAGACCCGCTTCGTTCTCCGCAAGGCACTGAACGCCGACATGCCGGTCGTCTTGGTGGTCAACAAGGTCGATCGTGGTGACGCCCGGATCGGCGAGGTCGTCGATGAGACCTACGAGCTCTTCATGGACCTGCTCGACGACGATCGACTCTCAAGACGCCCTCGACTTCCCGGTGATCTACGCCTCGGCCAAGGCCGGCCGCGCCTCCACCGACCAGCCCGAGAACGCGTCGCAGCCCGACTCCCCCGACCTCGAGCCGCTCTTCCGCACGATTCTGGAGACGATCCCGGCGCCGACGTACGACGACGGGGCACCGCTGCAGGCCCACGTCACCAACCTCGACGCGTCGCCGTTCCTCGGCCGGTTGGCGCTGCTGCGCATCCACCAGGGCAACCTCCGCAAGGGCCAGACCGTCGCTTGGATGAAGCGACGACGGCTCGGTCAAGAACGTCAAGGTCACCGAACTGCTGATCACCGAGGGCCTGGAGCGTAAGCCGGGCGAGGTGGCCGGCCCAGGCGACATCGTCGCGGTGGCGGGCATCCCCGACATCACGATCGGTGAGACGCTGGCCGACGTCGAGAATCCGGTGGCGCTGCCCCTGATCCACGTCGACGAGCCCGCGATCTCGATGACGATCGGCACCAACACCTCGCCGCTGGTCGGCAAGGGCGGCAAGGGCCACAAGGTCACCGCTCGCCTGGTGAAGGACCGGCTCGACTCCGAGCTCGTGGGCAACGTGTCGCTGCGGATCCTGCCGACCGAGCGACCCGACGCCTGGGAGGTGCAGGGCCGCGGTGAATTGGCGCTGGCGATCCTGGTCGAGCAGATGCGCCGGGAGGGCTACGAACTGACCGTCGGCAAGCCGCAGGTCGTCACTCGCGAGATCAACGGCAAGGTGCATGAGCCGATGGAGCGACTCACCATCGACGCTCCCGAGGAGTTCCTCGGCACGATCACCGAACTGCTCGCCACCCGCAAGGGCCGGATGGAGTCGATGACCAACCACGGCACCGGCTGGGTGCGGATGGAGTTCATCGTCCCGGCGCGCGGCTTGATCGGCTTCCGCACCGACTTCCTCACCGAGACTCGCGGCACCGGCATCGCCCACCACATCTCGGAGGGCTACGAACCGTGGCACGGCGAGATCCGCTCGCGTCAGTCGGGCTCCCTGGTGGCCGACCGCGCGGGCAAGGCTTCGTCGTACGCCATGACGAACCTGCAGGAGCGCGGCGTGATGTTCGTCGAGCCGACCACCGAGGTCTACGAAGGCATGATCGTCGGGGAGAACTCCCGCGCCGACGACATGGACGTCAACATCACCAAGGAGAAGCAGCAGACCAACATCCGCTCCTCCACCTCCGACAACTTCGAGAAGTTGATCCCGCCGCGCAAGCTGTCGCTGGAGCAGTGCTTGGAGTTCTGCCGCGAGGACGAGTGCGTCGAGGTCACCCCCGAGACCGTGCGCATCCGCAAGCTCATCCTCGACGCGACCGAACGCAACAAGCTCGCCAGCCGCGCCCGCAAGGCCGCCAAGTAGCGTCCACCCGTCTGGTCGCATTCGTGCACGAATGCGGAACCAAGACGCGCCAACCCGGGCGGTCGCCCCGCGTGAGCGAGGTGCGCGAAAGGCCCTTTGTTCCGCAATCGTGCGCTGATACCGGAGGAACATCAGTCCGGCGGCACTCCGATCAAAGGGCTGCCAACTAGCCGCCGTATCCGAGAGTCTGAGTGGCATGACCCTCATCCGCTCGCTGGCCGTCGTCGCGCTGGCCGCCGCGGTGCTCGCAGGTTGCACGGATGCCGCCAAGCCCACGACACCGTCGAGCTCAGGCGCCAGTTCCGGCGCGCCGTCGAGCAGCGCCCCTGCGAACGGCGAGTCCGAGGGCACCGACGAGCCCGCCATCGCGATGAACACCAAGCGGAAGTTCCACGAGCTCGACGCGCCTGCCGAGCTCGTCCTGGCCGACATCAGGATCGCCCGACACCCGACGTACGAGCGCATCGTCTTGGAGTTCGCCGGGACCGGGAAGCCGGGCTGGTCGGCGCAGTACGTCGATCCGCCGCGCGCCGACGGCAGCGGCAAGCGGATCCGGCTCGAGGGCGACTCGTTCCTGGACGTCTACGCCTCCGGCACGGTGTACGCCGAGGACTACCTCTACGACGGACCGCGACTGCTCCAGCCGAGCACCGAGGTGATCCGCGCCGCCAGAGTCGTCGGCTCATTCGAGGGGATGGACCAGTTCGTGATCGGCATCGACGGCCCGCGGGCGCCGTACCGGGTCTTCGCGCTCTCCGATCCGCCCAGACTGGTCGTCGACGTCGCTCGCTGACCCCGCCGGCCGGGAGCTAGCCTGCGGGGATGACAGTCACCGGCATCGGCGGCCTCTTCTTCCGCAGTCGCGACCCCGAGGCGCGCGCCGCCTGGTACGCCGAGCACCTCGGCATCGAGGCAGGCCAGCAGAGCATCTGGCACCAGGAAGCGGGCATGACCGTCTTCGCGCCCTTCGAAGCCGACAGCGACTACTTCGCGGCCGATCACGCCTTCATGCTCAACCTCCGGGTCACCGACATCGACGGGCTGGCGCAGCGACTCGTTGCCGCCGGGATCGAGGTCGAACGCCGGGGGGAGTGGGAGACCGAGTACGGCCGGTTCGCCCGCATCCACGACCCCGAAGGGCTGCCGATCGAACTTTGGGAGCCTCCGCAGGCGTGACCGAGCCGGACAGCGGTTGCCTCAGTGACATAGTCGAACGGTGAGCGACGCCCCCACCCTGACGATCATCACCGGCTTGCCGGGCAGCGGGAAGACAACCTTGGCGCTGCGCCTGGCGCCATCCCGTCGCGCGGTGCGCCTGTGCCCCGACGAGTGGATGGAGTCGCTCGGCGTCAGCCTCTGGGACGAAGACTTCAGGGCCCGGCTGGAGAAGCTGCAGCGCACCCAGATCCCGCAGCTGCTGCGGAGCGGCGCATCGGTGATCGTCGAGTGGGGAACCTGGGCTCGCGCGGAACGCGAGGCTCTGCGCCACCTCGCCAAGGAGGTCGGCGCCCGCACCGAGTTGATCGTGCTCGATCCGCCTCTCGAAGTGCTCTGGGAGCGCGTGCGCACTCGGGCCGCGGAGGACCCGCCGATGACTCGCGACGACTTGGCGGCTGCCTACGCCTTCTTCCAGCGACCCGAGGCGGCCGAGCTCGCTGCGTACGACGTCACCGGGCACGACCACGCCACCGACCCGGAGAAGATCACGGTCGGCAATCCACCGGGCATCCGCCTCGGCGCCGCCCCGATCATCCGAGTCGCCAACAAGGCGCTGATCGTTCGCGACGGGGCGCTGCTGGTGACCGTCAACCGGGGAGCCGGGCAGGAGTGGCTGCTGTGTCCTGGGGGCGGGCAGAGTCATGGTGAGGATGCCCGCACCGGCTTGGCCCGCGAGTGCCTGGAGGAGATCGGCTGTGCAGTCACTGTCGGTGACCTGGCGTGCGAGCGCGACTACATCGGTGCGACCCACGAGTTCGCCGCACACGACGGTTGGTTCCACCAGCGCGAGACCTACTTCTGGTGCACCCTCGCCGATGGGGCCGAACCGGCCAACGGACCTGGCGCGGACGACTATCAAGTCGGTGTCAGGTGGATCCCGCTCGACGAGCTGGCCGACCATCCGATCGCGCCGCGCCACCTGGCCGGGTGGTTCGCCGCGCCGGAGTCGGAGCGGCCGCGCTATCTCGGCGACGTCAACTGACCCTGCGGGTTACCCCGGGCGACGCGCCAGGAAGTAGCCGCGGTCGGTGGTCTCCGACGCGCCCGGTTGGGGACCTCGCGCATACCACTCGATCTCGGTCAGCCCCGCCGCCGCCAGCCGCTCGCGCACCCAGGCCGGGTCGTGGGTGACCATCTGAACGTCGACCTCGTGGCCGAGCCATTCACCGACCTCGCGCACCTCGTCCCCAAGATGTACGGCGAGTCCCAACACCCCACGGGGCGCCAGCACTCGCGCAAACCCGTTCAGCACCTCCGGCCACTCCGAAGCGGCGAGGTGGATGAGGGAGAACCGGGCCAGGATCCCAGCCCACCCCGCGGCGGCCGGTGGCTTGAGCACGTTGCGGAAGTCGGCCACCACGACCGGCAGTTCGGGGTAGTTGGCGACCGCTTGGGCCACCATGCCCGGCGACAGGTCCAAGGCACTCATTTCGGCACCCAATGCCGTCATCCGCGCGGCCACATGCCCCGGGCCGCAGCCGGCATCGAGCACCGGCCCGGCGCCGGCCGAGCGGACCAGCCGACCGAGGAACCAGTCGTCGAACTCCAACTCCTCGAACTCCTCTGCGAACTCGCGCAGGTAGTCGGCCGCGAT
The DNA here is from genome assembly GCA_037046605.1 of Nocardioides sp. Taxonomy (GTDB): domain Bacteria; phylum Actinomycetota; class Actinomycetes; order Propionibacteriales; family Nocardioidaceae; genus Nocardioides. Next base: position 172,074 of record JBAOHF010000021.1, on the reverse strand, counting down.
CGTGTCGTAGGTGGCGATCACCCGCTCGTCGCGGGCCTGCCCACCTCCGGCCAGCACCGCGTCGCGGTCCACTGTGGGCTGGACGGGCGCACCGCTCTCGGCTTGCGCGACGGGGCCGAGCAGGTGAATCCAGCGGGTGTCGTGCTGGCCTGCGCGGCGCTCGAGCTCGCGCACCAGCGGCGTAGGCAGCGACGCCATCTTGGCCAGGCACGCTTCCACCTCAGCGCGGTCGGCGAAGCCGTGCAGTCGATCGGTCCGGGTCTTCAACTCGCCCGCCGCCTGCGGCCCGCGGAGCAGGAGCACCGTGATGAGTGCCCGCTCGTCGGGCTGCAGCCCCAAAAGCTCGTCGAGCACCTGGTGATACTTCAAGGTGCGCCGCCCGGTGTCGGCCCACACCACGCGCACCAACCCAGCGAGCCGGAGCCCTTTGAGGGCCTCCTCGATGGTGGCCTCGTCATAGTCGACCACGGGCTCCCGGCTGGACGTCTGATTGCAGGCGAGCCGCAACGAGTTCAACGTCAGCGGGTAGCTTGCGGGCACGGTGCGCTGCTTCTCGAGGAGGGCACCGAGGATTCGCTGATCGATTGCATCTAGCACCGGGAGTTCCACACCCACACCATAATCAGGCGGGTTCCTACGCCGTCGAACGGCACGACGCGGGCCTTGCTCAGGGCAGCGGGCGACCCAGGCGGGAGGGCCGGAACAGCTCAGTCCAGTCCACGGGATTCGGCTCGAGGACACCCGCAACCTGCAGCAGCCGTCGCGCGACCCGCGGCCAGGTCATCAGAGCCGCGCGCGCCCTCGCCGCCGCCCTGATGGCCCGCTGGGTCTCCGGCTCCGCGAGATGAATCATTGCCCCGGCCAACCCGGCGACGTCGTGTCGCGGGATCGAGATCCCCGCGTCGCCGAGCACGTCGGCAACTCCTCCGTCGGCGACGACGATGCTCGGGATCCCCTGCGCGGCAGCCTTCAGATTCACCAGGCCCACGGGGTCGAACGAGGTGACCACGATCAAGCCGGTCGCCTGCCCTGCCAGACGCTGCTGGGTGATGCGAGGCGACAAACCGCGCCCCAAGCCTCGTTTCACCCGCTGCGCTCCGGGTACTCCGCTCAGGCCGAGGGGCAGCGGATCCAGATCGGCGGGCAGCAGGTCCAGGCTGGCCCGAGGGTGGACTTCTCGAACCTTGGCAAAGGCGAGGTGAAGTTCCTCGAGGTTGCCCGGCCGGGTGCTGTCCACGACGACAGCGAAGCGCGGATGCCCGGCGGGATGGGGGACCACCGTTGCCCCATCGGACTTCCCGGCAGGTCCGATACCGACGGCGAAGCAGCGATCCGCGGACACGTCGTAGTCCTGGACGAGAGACTCCACCGCCCAGGGGGTCGCTGCCGCGCAAGCCACCGACGCGGCGTAGGTCTCTCGCTCGATCCGGAGTGTGTCGGCGATCTCCTGGGCGCTGAGGTGCTCCCAGCCGTAGCGTGGCCGGCCGATGGTCTGCCGGCCGGCCGAGGGCACAAAGCTCACCATTCGCGGGTGTACCAAGGGCTGGAGCGGGTCGAGATTGATGAGGACGTCGCAGCCACGGACGCCCTGAGGGCGGGTCACCGAATGTCCTCGGGGGCGGGCGATGGCAGCCGGGGGGCGCCCGGCAAGACGGATCGCTTCGAAACCCAGGCTCTCCACACCCTGCAACAAGCCCATCGAGAGCGAGTCTGCCGAGCGAAGACCCAGGGCATCCAGAATGCCGACACGGGGTGAGCGTGAAGGGCGGCTGGGGGGGCCGGTCACGACCGTCATCCTGCCAGCCGCGCGGAACGAAATCCCGTGAGCGGAGAAACTTCCCCAAGTTCTGCACGATCGGTGGAACCCAATGGCCAAGGACGCTGTTTGGGTACCATTCCGGCTAGTTCGCGACACGACGATTGCCGGTCGCCAAGGTTGCGCCGATGCCCGACACGGCGCACTCTGATTCCCGACAACCCCGGTGATCTGGAGGCTGGAGCTGACGTGGGACTGATCTACCACGACCTGGATGCTTGGAAGCGATGGCGCGGCGGGCGCGGGCCTTTCCGCGGGCTCTTCCGTGGAGTGCGCGAACTATCCAGCGACCCCCGCTTCCAGCTGTTCATCGGCGGAAACCGCCCCAAGATCCTCTTCGCCCTCGACGACACTCAGCCAAGTACCCGCACGGCTCTGCTCGGTTCACTCGATCACTTCGACACCACCCAGATCGCGATCCTGGCCCCGCTCGGCAGCGAGAAGACCCTTCCCCAGCACCCGTGGGTCACCCGCATCGTCTTCCCCGATGAACTGCCCAACTTCCTCGACGAGATTCAGATCGTGGTGGGCCTCGGGAATCACACCGATCTCGGCGCGGCGGCGTACGAGGCCGCGAAGAAGTGGAACGCGACCTACTTCTGCGCTCAACACACCCTGTTGACGCCGTATTCGCCGCCTCCGCCCCCCGATGCCCACCTGCTGGCGTGGTCGGCCGACGACGCCGAGTTCTGGCGCGCCGACCACGAGGTGAAGACGACGGTCGTCGGTTCCCAGCTCTTCTGGAAAGCCGCGGCCGAGCCGATCGAAGAACCCGACCGCAGTGCCGCGATCACCTACCTCGGGCAGTTGCACGCCTCCGAACTGCCCCGCGGCGAATTGGCCGAGGCGGCCGAGAAGTTCTGCGTCGATCACCACGCCATCTATCGCCCGCATCCCTCCGAGAAGGAGGATCGTGCTTGCCACAAACTCCACGAGCGTCTGCTGCACCGTGGGGTCTCCCTGGATCAGAGCGAGACCCCGGTGCGCCGGCTGGAGGGCGCGGTTGTCGGCGTATTTTCCACAGGCGTCCTGGAGGCCGCGGCCCGCGGGTTGCCGGCTTGGGTCGCCTACCCGAACCCCCCGGAATGGCTTGAAGAGTTCTGGTCTCGCTATGGCATGGAGCGCTTCGGCGGCGAGGCCACCAAGTCACCGGTCTTGCAGACCTTCGAACCGGGCTGGGCGATCCACATGACCCTGGACCGCCATCTGGGCGGCGGGTAGCTCAGCGGAGCCCGTGGAGGAGCCACCGGCCGAAGAGCGTGCCGTCGCTGGCCGCGAGCAGCCCGGTCAACTCCAGCGGTACGTCGAGCGCCGGCCCGTGCAGCAGCCGCGGCCCCAGTCCCGCCGCGAGCCGGGGTACTACGGTCGCGGTGATCTCGTCGACCTGCCCCTGCTGAACCAAGGCGTGCAGCAGCGTCGGACCGCCTTCGCAGAGCAGTCTGCGCCAGCCTCGCTCCGCGAGGATCGGGCGCAGTTCGTTGAGCGGGACATCGTCGTCACCCAGCGTGATCACCTGGTCTGCGCCAAGGCGTGCCACCGAGGTGGTCAGCCCGGGCGCATTGCGCGGGGCCACCAGGAACACCCGGCCAGCTTCTGGCTCTGCAAGCGTCTCGGGCAGGTGGCCCCGATGAGACACCACCACGATCGGCCGGTCCGTGGGTCGGTATCCCTCGGCGCGGGCAGTTCCGGCGCCGACCACGATCGCCTCGGCCCAGCTCCGCAGAATTGCGAAGATGACGTGGTCGGCGGGGTTGTTGATCGACCCGCTGCGCCCGTCCGCGCCGGTGACCGAGCCGTCGAGTGTGGTGGCCATGTTCGCCCGTAGCCAAGACCCCGAGGTGCCGTACCACGTACGCAGTTCGGCGGACCCCAAGGTCACCGAGCCCGGCTCCGGCCAGGCGAGGTGGAAGCTCGGGGACCCGGTCACGATTGCTCGGCCTCCCAACGCATGACGCGGTAGCAGACGCCGTAGGGGTCCTCGGCATAGTCGACCGACACCAGCTTCGTCCCCGCGAACGCGGGAGCCGCCTGGACCACTGCCCCTACGTCGGCCCACAGTTCGGTGGCCAGGATCGTGTCCAGCGCGGCCAGGCCTTCGGCATCGGCGGCACGCAGCAGTGTGTCGAGTCGATCGTCGAAGACCACCGCCTCGGGGTGGAGATGCCCGGGCGCCTTCTCCGTGCGGGCAGCACTTCCGTTGCCGACCACGAGCAGGTGCCCACTGTCGGCTAACGTGGAGGCTGGGAAGTTTCCCTCCATTCGGCTCGTCGCCAGCAGGTGTCCGGCCACTCGAGCCGCTCCCGGGTTAGCCGCGACGATCCGGATCGGCTGCTCGACCGACGAGGCATCGACGAGCCACCGGACGGCCGCTTGCGCCGCGCGGCGTAGGCCGGCAACCGGGTCTTCGATGCCGGCGTATTCGGGGAGCAGCGCCAGCACTCCCGGCACCAGTACGATCCGCCGGGACCCGGCCACCGAGGGGTTCACTGCAGCCCCCGGATCGCGCGTTGCGGACGACGCCGACCGGCAATCGTCGCGGCCATGTCGACCACCTGCCTTGTCTCGGGGACCTGGTGGACCCGATAGATGCGAGCCCCCGCGGCCGCACACAGCGCGGACGCGGCCAAGGTGCCCAGCAGCCGCTCGCCGACCGGCCGGTCAAGGGTCTCCCCGACGAAATCCTTGTTGGACAGCGACACCAGAACCGGCCAGCCGGTCGCGACGAACTCATCGATGCGGCGGGTCACCTCCAGTGAGTGGAAGGTGTTCTTCCCGAAGTCATGAGCCGGATCGATGACCACGCCCTCGCGTGGTACCCCAGCCGCCACGGCACGCTCGGCGTATCCGGTGGTGTCGCGGATCGCTTCGGCGACCACGTCGTCGTACTCGATTCGGTAGGGGCGGGTACGCGGGGTGACCCCGCCGGTGTGGGTGCAGATCAAGCCGGCGCCGAACTCGGCCGCCGCATCGATCAACGTCGGGTCGGCTCCGCCCCAGGCATCGTTGAGCACATCGGCGCCCTCGGCGCACACCACCCGGCCGACTTCGCCGCGCCAGGTGTCGACGCTGATCACCAGGTCCGGGTATGCCGCGCGCACCCGGCCGACGAATCCCGCCACCCGGCGGATCTCCTCGGCTACGTCGATCTCCACCCCCGGTGCCGCCTTGATGCCGCCGATGTCGACGATCTCCGCGCCTTCTTCGACCACCTGGGCGACCCTGTCGAAAGCCTTGTCTTCGGCCCAGGTGGCGCCCTGGTCGAAGAAGGAGTCCGGGGTGCGGTTCACGATCGCCATCATCAGCATCCGGTCGTCGGGAAAGCTGTGCCTGCCCAGCCGCAACGTCATCGCGCCTCCTTCTGTGGGGCCATCACCGCGGGCAGAAGATGGGCCGCAGGTGGCCGCTCGCGGACGTCGACCAGGCGGTCCAACGGCTGGGGCATCCCGCTTGCGAGCGTGAATTGGCGTAGCAGGCTCTGGTGCGCGGTCGGGTCAAGCTCCAGCCCGGCGCGCGCTAGCGCCGCGTGGAGGATCTGGGTGGCCATCCCGCCGAGATCCAGCAGGGACTGGTGCCGATGGGCCCGGACGCCAAGGTCGACCTGGGCGATGCTGGCGGCCCCACCGGCACGCACGGTATCCACGAGGGCGGCCAGCTCCACGGCGTACCCGGTCGGCACCGGCAACGTGACGAAGTGATCGCGCCGGATCGCCCACTCCCCCGCCAAGGGCTGCACCAGGTCGTTGAGCTCGGGAAACAGCAGCGCGATCAAGGGACGGGCGACGAGTTCGGTGACCCGACCTCCGTCCAGGGCACCCTGTTCGCCCGGTCGCTCGTAGAAGCCTTTGACCAGCAGCGTCTCGGCGCGGGTGAGCAGCGGACCCAGCAGGCCGGGCACGAAGTGGGTGTCCCAGTCGTGCAGGTCGGCATCCATGAAGACGATCAAGTCGCCGCGAGTGACGAACAGCGACTTCCACATCGCCTCGCCCTTGCCCGGAAACCAGCCCAGGTCGGGACGAATGTCGGCGGCACGGTGGACCGTCGCGCCGGCATCGCTGGCCACGGAATAGGTCTCGTCGGTGGAGTCGGAGTCGATCACCACGATCTCGTCGACCAATGCGACCGTGTCGACCAACGCGTCTCGAACGCGGGTCACCACGTCGCCGACGGTGGCCGCTTCGTTACGGGCGGGAACTACCAGGCTGACCCGATCACCAGTTGCGGCTTTCGCCGCCATCAGATCGGTCAGGGTCCACTGATCCCAGCGGAGCGTCGGCGCTGACATCAGACCAGCCTAGGTGGGAAGCCCAAGCACCGGCCGCCCTGTCCGCCCCGAAAGGGACCGACTGGGCGTCCGCACAATCGACTACTTGAGCGTTCCGGCCTTATTGGCCTTCGCCTGGAGCACGCAACGCCCCGGCTTGGACGGCAGGGTGGCGCTGACCGACCACTCCACCGACTCACCGGGAGCGACGTTCTTGGCGGTCCATTCCTTCATCGCCACCGAGTCACCCGAGTCCGGCTTGAGCCAGATCACGCCGATGAAGAGGTCCGCGGCCTCCTGGGCGCTGTTCACGACCGTGCCCTTGGCGGTCACCTTGCCCTTGGTGGTCGGACAAGCCTCTGTCGTGACGTCGGCAAGGACGCCCCGGAAGTCTGCTCCCATGTCGGTGAAGACCTGAGTAGAGCTGGGCTGATCGGAGGGCGCGCTCGACTGGGCGGCCGGCTCGCTTGCGCCAGGCGTGGTCGGGCTCAGGGTCGGCTCGGTCGAACCCCCGTCGCTGGTTCGCTGGCAGCTGGCCAAGGCGGCCGCCATCGTCACGCTGAGCAGGACGACGCCGAGGCGCCTCACCAAGGTTCGGCCGGTCTGCATCGAATCTTCCCTTTCGTTACCGCGAGTCCCCCCGCGCATCAGGCCGACAACATTCGGCTCGTTCTCGTTCATGGTCTCCGACACCTTCAAGCGGCGTGCTGCCCCCGACGACGCCGCCGACCGATGAGCAGCATCAGCAAGCCACTGATCAACGAGGCACCGCCGGCGAGCCCCGCGTTCATTGTCGACCCCGATACTCCTGTGTCGGGCAGGTCGCCGTCTCCATCGGAGGTGGCCCGAGCGATGACGACCTCGTCGGCACTGTCGCTCACCTCGACCGGCTGCTCGCCGGGTGCGGTGCCGCTCGCCACTGCGGTGTTCTCCACCGAGCCTGCCGCGACGTCCGCAGCCGTGATGCGCTTGGTGGCGGTGCACACCAGCTGCTCACCCGGCGCCAGAGTGGCCGGCGCGCCCGGATCGCAAGTGAGCGCCGACAACCCGGACAACCCGGTGTCAGTGATCCGCACATCCGCGAGTGTCAGGGTGCCGGTGTTCTCGGCCGTGAACGTGTAGGTGACGGTGTCGCCCTTGCGGTACTTGGACCCGTCCGCCGACTTGTTCAGGGAGATCTCCGCCGCACCGGTCCCGGTGACGGTCTCATCGTCTGTCGCGGTCAAGGTGTCACCGACCCGGGTCAATGCGGTCGCCTCGGCCGTGTTGAGCACAGAACCGGCGTCTACGTCGTCTTGAGTCATCGTCTTGACGGCGGTGCAGGTGAGGGTCTCACTCGGAGCCAGGGTCGCCGGCACGGCGGGGGTGCAGTCAAGCGCGGAGAGGCCGCCCAGCCCGGTGTCGCGAACCTCCACGCCCGTGAGGGTCTCCCCGCCGGAGTTGCGGGCAACGAAGGTGTAGGTGACCTCATCGCCGGCGCCGTACGTCGAGGGCGCCACGCTCTTGATGAGCTCCAGGCCAGGTTCGGTGTTCTCATCGATCACCACGTCATCGGTGCCGGATACCTCTTCATCTTGCGGGGTCAACGCCGTGGCCACCGCGGTGTTAGCCACCGAACCGGCGTCAACATCGGCCTGGGTCATCGTCTTCGTGGCCGTGCAGGTCATCTGCTCGCCCGGAGCGAGGGTCGCCGGCGCGCCGGGGTCGCAGCTGAGCGCAGACAAGCCGGTCAGCCCGGTGTCGGCCACCTCGACGTTGTGCAGGGTGAGCGTGCCGGTGTTGGTCGCCTGGAAGGTGTAGGTGACCACGTCGTTCACGATGTAGAGCGCTCGATCCGCTGTCTTGGCGAGCGTGAGTGCACCCTCGGCAGTCGTGTTCACCGTCGTCTGATCGGTGTCGCTGACCGGGTTGCCGTGTGGATCGGTCGCGTCAACGGTGGCGGTGTTGGTCACCGAACCGGCGTCCGCATCGGCCTGCGTCATCGTCTTGGTCGCGGTGCAGGTCATGGTGTCGCCCGGAGCAAGCTCAGCCGGGGCAGCCGGATCGCAGGTGATCGCCGACAAACCCGGCAACGGATCTGTGACACCCACGTCGGTCAGCGTCAACTGGCCGGAGTTCTCCACCACGAACGTGTAGGTGACTTCATCACCGGCAAGGTAGGTCGCCGGAGCAGCGGTCTTCGTGATCGAGATCCCGCCCACCGCAGAACTGGTGACCGTCTCGTCATCCTCATCGCTGACCGGGGCGCCGTGTGGATCCGTGGCCTCAACGGTCGCGGTGTTGGTCACCGAACCCGCATCGGCCTCGGCCTGCGTCATCGTCTTCGTCGCGGTGCAGGTCATGGTGTCGCCCGGAGCAAGCTCAGCCGGAGCGACCGGATCACAGGTGATCGCGGAAAGCCCCGTCAGACCGGTATCGGCGATGCCCACATCACTCAGAGTGAGCTGACCCGAGTTCTCGACAAGGAACGAGTACGTCACCACATCACCGGCGACATAGGTCAACGGAGCAGCGGTCTTCGTCAGACTGATCCCCGACTCCGCGACCGACGTGACCGTCTCGTCATCGGAATCACTCACCGCATTGTCCTGCGGATCGGTCGCCTCAACGGTCGCGGTGTTGGTCACCGAACCCGCATCGGCCTCGGCCTGCGTCATCGTCTTCGTAGCGGTACACGTCATGGTCTCGCCCGGAGCCAACACGGCCGGAGCGACCGGATCACACGTGATCGCGGAAAGACCCGACAGACCGGTATCGGCGATGCCCACATCACTCAGAGTGAGCTGACCCGAGTTCTCGACAAGGAACGAGTACGTCACCACATCACCGGCGACATAGGTCAACGGCGAGGCGGTCTTCGTCAACGCGATCCCGGACTCGGCGACCGAGGTCACGGTCTCATCATCGGAATCACTCACCGCATTGTCCTGCGGATCGGTCGCCTCAACCCTCGCGGTGTTCGTCACCGAACCCGCATCCGCCTCAGCCTGAGTCATCGACTTCGTAGCGGTACAGGTCATCGACTCACCCGGAGCAAGCACAGCCGGAGCGACCGGATCACACGTGATCGCCGAGAGACCAGTCAGACCGGTATCGGTGACATCCACCTCGTGCAGGGTCAACTGGCCGGAGTTCTCCACCAAGAAGGTGTAGGTGACCTCGTCGCCCGCGACATAGGTCAACGGAGCAGCGGTCTTGGTCAGACTGATCCCGGACTCCGCGACCGAGGTCACCGTCTCGTCATCGGAATCACTCACCGCATTGTCCTGCGGATCGGTCGCCTCAACGGTCGCCGTGTTCGTCACCGAACCCGCATCGGCCTCAGCCTGCGTCATCGTCTTCGACGCGGTGCAGGACATGGTGTCGCCGGGGGCAAGCACGGCCGGAGCGACCGGATCACACGTGATCGCAGACAGACCAGTCAGACCGGTATCGGTGACATCCACCTCGTGCAGGGTCAACTGGCCGGAGTTCTCCACCAAGAAGGTGTAGGTGACCTCGTCACCCGCGACGTAAGTCAACGGCGAGGCGGTCTTGGTCAACGCGATCCCGGACTCCGCGACCGAGGTCACGGTCTCGTCATCGGAATCACTGACCGGATTGTCATGCGGATCGGTCGCTTCGACAGTGGCCGTGTTGGTCACCGAACCCGCATCCGCCTCAGCCTGAGTCATCGTCTTCGTCGCGGTACAGGACATGGACTCACCCGGAGCCAGCACGGCCGGCGCAGCCGGATCACAGGTGATCGCAGACAGACCAGACAGACCCGTGTCGGCGATGCCCACATCACTCAGAGTGAGTCCGCCGGAGTTCTCGACAAGGAACGAGTACGTCACCACGTCACCCGCGACATAGGTCAACGGCGACGCGGTCTTCGTCAACGCGATCCCCGACTCCGCGACCGACGTCACCGTCTCGTCATCGGAATCACTCACCGCATTGTTGTGCGGATCCGTGGCCTCGACCGTGGCCGTGTTGGTCACCGAACCCGCATCGGCCTCAGCCTGCGTCATCGTCTTCGACGCGGTGCAGGTCATCGACTCACCCGGAGCCAACACAGCCGGAGCAGCAGGCGTGCAATCCAACGCGGAAAGACCAGACAGACCGGTGTCGGCCACACCCACATCACTCAGAGTGAGTCCGCCGGAGTTCTCGACAAGGAACGAGTACGTCACCACGTCACCCGCGACATAGGTCAACGGCGAGGCGGTCTTGGTCAACGCGATCCCGGACTCCGCAACCGAGGTCACGGTCTCGTCATCGGAATCACTGACCGCATTGTCCTGCGGATCGGTCGCCTCAACGGTCGCGGTGTTGGTCACCGAACCCGCATCGGCCTCAGCCTGCGTCATCGTCTTCGTAGCGGTACAGGTCATGGTCTCGCCGGGGGCAAGCTCAGCCGGGGCGACAGGCGTGCAATCCAACGCGGAAAGACCAGACAGACCGGTGTCGGCGATGCCCACATCCGACAAGGTCAACTGGCCGGAGTTCTCCACCAAGAACGTGTAGGTGACTTCATCACCGGCGACATAGGTCAACGGAGCAGCGGTCTTCGTCAACGCGATCCCCGACTCCGCGACCGAAGTCACCGTCTCATCATCGGAATCACTCACCGCATTGTCCTGCGGATCGGTCGCCTCAACCGTCGCCGTGTTGGTCACCGAACCCGCATCCGCCTCAGCCTGCGTCATCGTCTTCGACGCCGTACACGTCATCGACTCGCCCGGAGCAAGCACGGCCGGCGCAGCCGGATCACAGGTGATCGCCGAGAGACCAGTCAGCCCGGTATCGGCGATGCCCACATCACTCAGAGTGAGTCCGCCGGAGTTCTCGACAAGGAACGAGTACGTCACCACGTCGCCCGCGACATAGGTCAACGGCGAGGCGGTCTTGGTCAACGCGATCCCGGACTCCGCAACCGAGGTCACCGTCTCGTCATCGGAATCACTCACCGGATTGTCCTGCGGATCGGTCGCCTCAACTGTCGCGGTGTTGGTCACCGAACCCGCATCGGCCTCAGCCTGAGTCATCGTCTTCGTGGCCGAACACGTCATGGTTTCGCCGGGGGCAAGCTCAGCCGGGGCGACAGGGGTGCAGTCGAGCGCCGAGAGACCAGTCAGCCCGGTATCGGTGACATCCACATCGCTCAGAGTGAGCTGACCGGAGTTCTCCACCAAGAAGGTGTAGGTGACTTCATCACCGGCGACATAGGTCAACGGCGAGGCGGTCTTGGTCAGACTGATCCCGGACTCGGCGACCGAGGTCACGGTCTCGTCATCGGAATCACTCACCGCATTGTCATGCGGATCGGTGGCCTCGACCGTCGCGGTGTTGGTCACCGAACCCGCATCGGCCTCAGCCTGCGTCATCGTCTTCGTCGCGGTACAGGTCATCGACTCACCCGGAGCCAACACGGCCGGAGCAGCCGGATCACATGTGATCGCAGACAGACCAGTCAGACCGGTATCGGCGATGCCCACATCCGACAACGTCAACTGGCCACTGTTCTCCACCAAGAAGGTGTAGGTGACCACATCGCCCGCGACATAGGTCAACGGCGAGGCGGTCTTCGTCAACGCGATCCCCGACTCCGCGACCGAGGTCACGGTCTCGTCATCGGAATCACTCACCGCATTGTCATGCGGATCGGTGGCCTCGACCGTCGCGGTGTTGGTCACCGAACCCGCATCCGCCTCAGCCTGCGTCATCGTCTTCGTCGCGGTACACGTCATCGACTCACCCGGAGCAAGCTCAGCCGGGGCGACAGGGGTGCAGTCGAGCGCCGAGAGACCAGACAGACCGGTGTCGGCGATGCCCACATCACTCAGGGTGAGCTGGCCGGAGTTCACCACCTCGAACGAGTAGGTGACCTCGTCGCCCGCGACGTAAGTCAACGGCGAGGCGGTCTTGGTCAACGCGATCCCGGACTCGGCGACCGAGGTCACGGTCTCGTCATCGGAATCACTCACCGCATTGTCCTGCGGATCCGTCGCCTCGACAGTGGCCGTGTTCGTCACCGAACCCGCATCCGCCTCAGCCTGCGTCATCGTCTTCGTAGCGGTACACGTCATGGTCTCGCCCGGAGCAAGCACGGCCGGCGCAGCCGGATCACACGTGATCGCAGACAGACCAGACAGACCGGTGTCGGCGATACCCACATCCGACAACGTCAACTGGCCGGAGTTCTCCACCAAGAAGGCGTAGGTGACTTCATCGCCCGCGACATAGGTCAACGGAGCAGCGGTCTTGGTCAGACTGATCCCGGACTCCGCGACCGACGTCACCGTCTCGTCATCGGAATCACTGACCGGATTGTCATGCGGATCCGTCGCCTCAACGGTCGCCGTGTTCGTCACCGAACCCGCATCCGCCTCAGCCTGCGTCATCGTCTTCGTCGCGGTGCAGGACATGGACTCACCCGGAGCAAGCACGGCCGGCGCAGCCGGATCACAGGTGATCGCAGACAGGCCAGACAGACCCGTGTCGGCGATGCCCACATCACTCAGAGTGAGTCCGCCGGAGTTCTCGACAAGGAACGAGTACGTCACCACGTCACCCGCGACATAGGTCAACGGCGACGCGGTCTTCGTCAACGCGATCCCCGACTCCGCGACCGACGTCACGGTCTCATCATCGGAATCACTCACCGCATTGTCCTGCGGATCCGTCGCCTCAACCGTCGCCGTGTTCGTCACCGAACCCGCATCCGCCTCAGCCTGCGTCATCGTCTTCGACGCCGTACACGACATCGACTCACCCGGAGCCAACACAGCAGGCGCACCAGGCGTGCAATCCAACGCGGAAAGACCAGTCAGACCCGTATCGGCCACACCCACATCACTCAGAGTGAGTCCGCCGGAGTTCTCGACAAGGAACGAGTACGTCACCACGTCACCCGCGACATACGTCAACGGAGCAGCGGTCTTGGTGATCGAGACCCCAGCCACAGCAGAGGAGGTGATCGTCTCGTCATCGTCGTCGGAGACTGGATCCCCGTCCGGCTCCAACCCTTCGGCCTGGGCGGTGTTGGTCACCGAACCCGCATCGGCGTCCGCCTGCGTCATGGTCTTGGTCGCCGTACACGTCAGCGTCTCGTCAGGAGCAAGCACGGCCGGAGCGACCGGGCTGCAGTCGAGCGCCGAGAGGCCGGTCAGCCCGGTATCGGTGATGCCCACATCGTGCAGGGTGAGCGTGCCGCGGTTGGTCGCCTCAAAGGTGTAAGTGACCACGTCCCCGGCGAGGTAGGTCGACTGCGACGCCGTCTTGGCGAGCGTGAGCCCCGAGACAGCCGCTGAGGTCACGGTGTTGTCGGCCTCGGCCGAGATCGGCGGGTCGATCCAAGGCGGGATGGCGTTGACCGATGCGACGTTGGTGATGGCGCCCGAATCCGCCTCAGCCTGGGTGGCGACCTTGGTCGCCGTGCACGTCAACGACTCACCCGGAGCCAGCGTGGCGGGCGAAGGCCGGTCGCACGACAAGCTCGACAGACCGGTCACCCCGGTATCGGTCACCTCGACACCGGTAAGCGTCATGGTTCCGGTATTGGCGGCGACGAAGGTGTAGGTCAGCTCCGTCCCGGCGACATAGGTCGTCGGGGAGGCGGACTTGGACAACGAGATCGCGGGAGCAGCAGTGGAGGTGACGGTGGCGTCGTCGCTGTGCGTCAGCGGGAGGGTCGCACCCGCAGGGATTCCACTGATCGTGGCCACGTTGGTCACCGACCCGGCGTCGGCATCGGCCTGACTCATCGTCTTGGTCGCGGTGCAGACGATCCTGGCGCCCGGGGCCAACGTCGCAGGCGCTGTCGGCGTGCACGTCAGCGGCGACAACCCGGAAAGCCCGGTGTCACTGACGCGGACATCGCTCAGGGTCTTTGTGCCGTTGTTGATGCCGGTGAAGGTGTAGGTCACGACGGTGCCGGCGCCGTAGGTCAGCGGGCTGGCGTCCTTGACCATCTCGATCACACCGATTGCCGAGGAAATCACCGTCTCGGTATCGGTGTCGGAGACCTCGCCGCCCGTTGTCGGACGACCGGTCGCTGTGGCGGTGTTGTCCACCGAGCCCGCGTCCGCGTCCGCCTGAGTCATGGTCTTGGTCGCCGTGCAGGTCATCGATGCGCCCGGCGCGAGGGTGGCCGGCGCGGCCGGCGTACAGCTGAGCGCGGAGAGCCCGGTGAGCCCGGTATCGGTGACCGCGACGCCGTTGAGACTCGCGGTCCCGGTGTTCGTCGTGGTGAAGGTGTAGGTCACCACATCACCCGGGAGGTACGTCGAGGGCGCGGCCGACTTGGTCAAGTCGATGGCACCTGCGGCCGCAGACTGGATGGTCTCGCTATCGGTGTCGGAGACCGGCGATGCCTCGCCTGCGGGCGTGCCGCGGGCCGTAGCGATGTTGGTGAAGGCTCCCGCGTCCGCATCGGCCTGGGTCATGGTGCGGGTGCCGGTGCAGGTCAGCGTGGCGCCAGGCGCCAGACTGGCCGGCGCTGCCGGGGTGCAGCTCAGGGCAGAGAGGCCGGTCAAACCGGTGTCGGCAACCGTCACCCCGTTGACGGTCTTGTTGCCGGTGTTGGTGGTCACGAATGTGTAGGTCACCACCGTGCCGGCTACGAAGGTCGCCGGGGTCGCGGACTTCTGCAGGTCGAGCGCGCCGGTGGCGGTCGAGGTCACGGTCTCGTTGTCGGTCGCCGTCACCGGGTTCGTCTGACCAGCAGGGGTCGCGCTCACCAGAGCGGTATTGGTCACCGAGCCGGCATCGGCGTCAGCCTGGGTCATTGTCTTGTCCGCGGTGCAGACCAGGGTCGCCCCCGGGGCTAGCGTCGCTGGGGCGGCCGGGGTGCAGGAGAGCGCGGACAGCCCGGTCAGGCCGGTGTCGGTCACAGAGACGTTGTTGAGCGTCTTGCTGCCGGTGTTGGTGGCCGTGAAGGTGTAGGTCACCACGTCGCCGGCGACATAGGTTCTCGGCGAAGCGGTCTTGGCCAAGGTGACCGCTCCGGTCGCGGACGAGGTCACGGTTTCGTTGTCGGTGTCGGTGACCGTCGTGCCGGCTGGGGAGCGGCCGCTCGCGGTGGCCGTGTTCGTCACCGCGCCGGCATCCGCCTCGGCTTGAGTCGCGGTCTTGGTCGCCGTGCAGGTCATCGTCTGGCCCGGCGACAGGGTGGACGGTGCCGCTGGGGTGCAAGACAAGGCCGACAGGCCGGTGAGCCCGGTGTCGGTGACCTGGACTTGCGACAGGGTCTGAGCGCCGGTGTTGCGCACCGAGAACGTGTAGGCGATCGAGGTGCCCGCCACGTAGCTGCCCGGCGTGGCGGATTTCGTCAGTTCCAGACTCGGTGTGCCCGACGCGACCGCGGTGGCGTCGTCTGTCGAGGTCAGCAGCGGTCCCCGGGGCTGCGTGCCTTGCGCGGTGGCCACGTTGGTGATCGTGCCGGCATCGACGTCGGCTTGGGTGGCCGTCTTGGTCGCCGTACAAGTCATCGATTCGCGCGGCTGCAGATTCGACCCTGCTGCGGGGCTGCAGGTGAGGGCGGACAGCCCGGTGAGCCCTGTATCGGAGACCGACACGTTCAACAGCGAGGTGCTGCCCGTGTTGCGCACCAGGAACGTGTAGGTCAACACCGTTCCCAGCGCGTAGGTGCCAGGCGAGACGGTCTTGGCGATATCGAGTGCCGGCGTGCCCCGCGACAGCACGGTCTCGTCGTCGGTGGTCGTCATCGGGGCGATCGCTCCCGCGGGGGTGCCCTGGGCCGTTGCGACGTTGGTCAATGAACCTGCGTCGGTCTCGGCCTGCGTGGCCGTCCTGGTCGCCGTACACGTCATGGTCGTCCCGGGCGCCAAGGTCGCCGGCGCGACCGGCGAGCAGACCAGCGCGGAGAGACCGGCCAGCCCGGTGTCGGTGATCGAGACGTTGCGCTGAGTCAGGGTGCCGGTGTTGGTGACCGCGAAGGTGTAGGTGATGACGGTGCCGGCGACGTAGGTCGTCGGCGAGGCGCTCTTGGCAAGCGACAGATTCGCCAGGCCGAGGGAGGAAAGAGTCTCGTCGTCGCTTGCCGTGATCGGCACGGTGGCGCCGCTGGGCGTACCGGTGGCGGTGGCTCGATTGGTGACCGAGCCGGCATCGACATCGGCTTGGGTCATGGTCTTCGTGGCCGTGCAGGTCATCGATTGCGCCGGCGCAAGCGCTGCCGGCGCGGCAGGGCTACAAGTGAGGGCCGAGAGACCCGTGAGGCCGGTGTCACTGACCCGGACACCGTTGAGCGTGACGTTGCCGTTGTTGGTGACCACGAAGGTGTACGTCGCGACGGTACCCGCGCCGAACGTCGCAGGCGTCGCCGACTTGGTCATGGTGATGCTCGGACCGCGATTGGCGACCACGGTCTCGTCGTCGGTCGCGCTGACCGTCGCGGCGGTGTTGATCGGCGTACCGGTGACCCTCGCCGTGTTGGTGAGGAAACCTGCGTCGACGTCCGCCTGGGTCATCGTGCGGCTCGCCGTACAACTCATCGTGGCGCCTGGTGTCAGCGTCGTCGGAGCGGCCGGTGTGCAACTGAGGGGGGACAACCCGGTCATACCGGTGTCCACGACGGAGACATTGTTCATCGTCGACTGACCCGTATTGGTCACCACGAAGGTGTAGGTCACCACGGTGCCCGCGACGTAGGAGAGTGGAGACGCGGACTTGGTCAGCGACAGGGTGCGCGTCGGCGGTGGGGGTGGGGCTTGGCACGCGGAGTTGTTGGTGGTCTCTCCGGTTTCCTGGCCCGCCGGCAGGGACACAGCGTTGTAGGTGCCGGTGCCCGGGCCGTTGCAGCTCACGGCCTGGATGGCGTCGGTGTAGCGGAAGGTCAAGGTGACCGTCCAGGTCCGGGTCTGGCCGGCGTTGAACCGGGTGCTCGCCGGCAACAGCGTGTAGGGGCCCGCCGTCGTCGCAGAACCGGTGGTCGCTCCGGACCAGGCAGCCCCCGTGATCTGCAGGTTGCTAGCGAAAGACGGCGTGTCGGTGAGGGCGCCGAACAGCCCATAGCCAGCCCCGGAGTTCGTCGCGGTCACGGTGTAGGTCATCGTGTAGGTGCCGTCCGCAGTGGGACCAGACACAGCCCCCGGCGTCTTGGCCAGGTCCATGTTCGGAGTCAGGACCACCACCTGTGTTGTATCGCTGTCGGTGACCGGACCGGTCGAGCTCTGGGCGGTCACCGATGCGGTGTTGGTGAGGTTCGCCGAAGCCGGCGGCCCGGTGCACGTGTATGTCGTCGTGGCTCCGGGCGCGAGCGATGCCGGAGTGAGTGGATTCCGCGCGCAGTTGGGTGCGAGCGGGTCAGTGACGACGATGCTTCCAAGCGTCGCGCTGCCCGAGTTGCTCACCCGGATGGTGTACGTCGGCGACTCGGTCGCGTTGATGGTCTGGGTGTCCAGTGTCCCGTTGAAGGTCTTCTCGATGGTCACGTCGGCAACCGGGATCGAGAAGGCGACGTTTTGCAGCATGTAGGAGTCGCCGTTGGTGCCCAGCTGAAGTTCCAACTTGTTGGTGAGCACCGGGGTGGGGATCGAGTTCGAGTTGACGTCGATGTTGGCGTTGACCGCGCCACCCGGGGGGGTGAGTGCTCCCTCGGCGTCGGAGATGAACATGTTGTTGGTCGCGCCGGTGAGGCTGTTGGGCAAGGGCGTCCAGGCCGTCGGAGTGGGGTTGGTCGTCGTCGTCGTCCGCCAGTTGGCGAAGTCGCCGGTGATCGCGCCATCGCCTTCGTAGGCGGTCAGGCCAATCCGTGACCCGGCTTCCGCGGCGACGAAGCCGTCGAAGGTGAGCACCTGGGGTTGATCGGTCGAGCTCTGCCGGACATTGCCGCCGTAGATGATGACCTCGCGGGCCGAACTGTCGGCCACACCCGGAATGAACGCGCCGTAGTCATAGACGACGGCCAGTGACCAGCCGCCGAAGCATCCTTGTCCGGCGGGCGCCCATACGTTGCCAACGGTGACGTCGAGGGTGCCCGTGCGCCCCGACAACAAGCCGCTGACGTCGTTGAAGGCGTTGTAGAACTGCGATTGGTTCGCGCCGAGTTGGGCGTAAGTCTCGCTGCTGTAGTTGGCGACCGAAACCGGTGCCGCGGCCCCGCCATTGACACTCAAGATCGGAGTTGTCGTCTGTGGCGTCCCGGCGGGCCGAACCAACGTATTCGTCGTCGTGTCCGCTGGAGCGCAGCCGGTGGTGAAGGCCGCGCCGCCGGCGCGCTTGATCGATCCGGTATTGCCGCCCCAGAACAAGTAGGCGGACGCGACTGCCGCTCCACTGGGGATGGTGACCCGCGCGGTCGAGGAGTTGAAGGTGGCGGGATTGCTGTCCACGTCGGACTGCCGCATGTAGAAGAAGTCGTTGACCAGATTCGAGGTCGTCGCGCCGCTGTTGAGCTGAGCGCAGGTGAAGGTGGTGCCGACCGGGCGATCGCAGGCCAGCACCCCGTTGCCGATCATCCGCCAGTCGCCGTTGACGACATCGGAATACCGCAGGGTCAACGGGTTGGTCACCAACGCGTCCGCGCTGACGAAGATGCCTCCGGCCAGGACCAGCGGGATAGCGAGAACGGTTGCCAGCAGCCAGCGGAGCACGTGCGCGGCCGTCACGCTGCTCACCGCATCGACTCGCGGAGCGACCTCGGTTGCCCACCACCCCTTGAGCATCACAAGCCACTTTCGTCTCGCCCCGTGACAAAACTCGCCTTTTGCCAGTTCAGGGAGTGTGCTGGCACAGCCGAGCACGCCCTCAGGATAGGAGACTCCAACCGCTGCGTGAAGGTCCGCTCGTAAGGGGAACCGAAATAGGCCGAAAATCCAACCGAACAGTTGGTCCCCTAGGGAGTCTCAGCGAGATAGGCGGTGATCCCCGCAACGAGCGCGCGCACGTAGGCGCGCCGACCCGATATCGACGTCATCCAGGCAGCATCAGAGCCGCGCATGTTGCCCGACTCGACCATCACCGTCGGTACGTCGGACAGGTTGAGGGTGGCCAGATCACTGCGGAAGTCGAGCCCGTCTCCCCCAGCGATGTAGTTGGCAGGCGAATAGCCACGCGCCACCAGCTGAGCCTTCAGCGTGCGCGCGAGCCGACGAGAGGGTTTGAAGATGTCGGCTGTCCATGGGGCCCGATCGGTGGGCGCGATCACGTGGAAGCCATGCCCCCCGCTGGTGCTGCCGTCGCCATGAATGGAAACTTTGAGGTCGGCCTCGATCTTGTTGCCCCGCCGTCCTCGGGCATCCACACACGGCCCCCATCGGTCCTGTCGGTTCGTCGTCCGGGTCACGACCACGCGCGCACCCAAGCGCTCAAGGCGACGCTTCATCCGCATCGTCACCCGGAAGGTGAACGTCGCTTCCGGATACCCACCGTTGGTCGAGGTTCCGGTCGTGTTGCAGGGCTTGCGGAACCCACCGGCCGGCACCAACCGGTTGATCTCTTCGGGAAAGTTGTGGTTCCCCAACTGATGGCCGGGGTCCAGCACGATGATCCGGCCCGCGAGAGGCTCGGTGCGTAAGCGCGCCGTTGGCTGGGTCTCGGTCGGCGATGCTGCCGACGGCAGCGCGGTCAGGGGCAGCAACAACACCCCGAGCACCAGCGACACCAGACCACGCAGCGATGTGCCGGACCAGATGGTGGCCTCGGGAGAGCGGCGGGCAGAAGGCATGGCCCCACAGTAGGCCCAGACGAGCCCCAGCGCGGGCCCCCAAACTCGGCGCCCAACGCCGGAAGGGGACGGCCGAGAGGCGCTGCGGGCTATCCTGACCCTCTTGCCCACGGCGTACCGGACGGTCGCCGACCCGCAGACGAAGGAGACGGATCGTGGCCTGGATGGTGACCGGAGGAGCGGGATACATCGGCTCGCACGTGACCCGAGCGCTAGCCGCCGCGGACCTGCAGCCAGTCGTCTTCGACGACCTCTCCTCGGGATTCGCCCAGTTCGTCGATCCTGGCGTCCCCTTCATCGAGGACACCCTGCTGAACCAGGAGGCACTCGATGCTGCTCTGGCCGGGCATGACATCGAGGGCGTCATCCACGTGGCCGGATTCAAGTACGCGGGGGTCTCGGTCGAGCGTCCGGTACACACCTACGACCAGAACGTCACGGCCACTCTCAACCTGCTGCGCGCGATGGCGCGCGCCGGCGTGGACAAGGTGGTCTTCTCCTCCAGCGCCGCCGTCTACGGCACCCCCGATGTCGAGCTGGTGACCGAGACGACCGCCCTCGCCCCGGAGTCGCCGTACGGGCGATCGAAGCTGTTCGGCGAATGGGCTCTCGAGGACGCCGGTCGGGCGTACGGCCTCGGTCACACCTCGCTGCGCTACTTCAACGTCGTCGGCTCGGGGTACGCCGATCGCTACGACACCAGCCCGCACAACCTGTTCCCGAAGGTCTTCGACATGCTCGTCAAGGGCAACACCCCGCGGATCAACGGTGAGGACTACGCCACCCCGGACGGCACCTGCGTGCGCGACTACCTCCACGTCGCCGACCTGGCACTTGCTCACGTGGCGGCGGCCAAGCGGTTGTCTGCCGGGGAATCGATCGAGAAGGTCTACAACCTCGGCAGTGGTGACGGTGTCTCGGTCCGTCAGATCATGGACGCGATCCGAGAGGTGACCGCAATCGACTTCGAGCCCGAGATCGGCCCCCGCCGGGCCGGCGACCCGGCGCGCATCGTCGCCAACGGCGACCGTGCCGGCCGCGACCTGGATTGGAAGATGCGCCACAGCCTGCGCGACATGGTCGCCAGCGCCTGGGAAGCCCGCCAGCAGGCCGGCGACGACTACCCAGCCTGAGGGCGCCGGCTCATCCCGAGGACGCTATGGCCCGCGCCCTGATCACCGGCATCACCGGACAAGACGGCCTCTATCTCGCCGAGTTCCTATTGGCGAAGGGGTATGAGGTTCACGGAATCATCCGCGGCCAGAACAACCCCAAGCGTGAGCTCGTCACCCGGCTGCTGCCCGACGTCCGCCTGCATAACGGCGACCTGACCGACATGTCCAGTCTCATCCGGGCGCTGCGCGATTCGGATCCGGACGAGGTCTACAACCTCGGGGCCGTGTCCTATGTCGCGTTCTCCTGGGAGAACGCGCACCTGACCACCGAGGTCACCGGAACCGGTGTCTTGACCCTTCTCGAGGCGATCCGCCTCCACGCGGCCGACGACTTGTCGCGGGTGCGCTTCTATCAAGCGTCGAGTTCGGAGATGTTCGGCAAGGTCCAGGAAGTCCCGCAACGAGAGACCACGTTGTTGTGGCCCCGATCGCCGTACGGCGTGGCGAAGGCTTTCGGCCACCACATGACCATCAATTACCGAGAGTCCTACGGGATGCACGCCTCCTCCGGGATCCTTTTCAATCACGAGTCCCCTCGACGGGGGCCGGAGTTCGTCACTAGGAAGATCTCGCGCGCCGTCGCGAGAATCAGTCTCGGATTGGACGATCAGGTAACGATGGGGAACCTGGACGCCGAGCGCGATTGGGGCTTCGCGGGCGACTACGTCGAGGCGATGTGGCTGATGCTTCAGGCCGAGACCCCCGACGACTACGTGATCGCCACCGGCGAGACCCATTCGGTGCGCGACTTCCTCGACCTGGCCTTCGCCCACGTCGGCATCGACGACTGGAGCCCGTACGTCCGCCAGGATCCCCGCTTCATGCGACCTGCCGAGGTGGACCAGTTGGTCGGGGATGCCAGCAAGGCTCGCGAATGCCTCGGCTGGAAGCCGCGGGTCTCCTTCCCGGAGTTGGTGACGATGATGGTCGAAGCCGACCTCGAAGCGACCAGGCTCGGCTGGTAGTCGATGTCCGCGCTCCCCACCGCAGTCGCGCTGATCACCGGGGTCGGCGGTCAGGACGGGAGCTACCTCGCCGAGCGCCTGGTGGCTGAAGGCCACGAGGTCCACGGACTGGCCACGGTCGACGAGCCGTTGCGCCACACCCCCGGAATCACCGTCCACCGCGGCGACCTGGCTGATGCGGAGATGGTCAGGCGGCTGATCGGCTCCCTCGCCCCGGACGAGATCTACAACCTTGCTGGGATCAGTTCGATCGCCGCGTGCTGGGCCGATCCGCACCGATGCGCTCAGATCAACGGCGCAGCGGTGGCGACCGTGCTCGATGCGGCGTGGCTGCTGCAGCAAGAAGTGGGTCGGAGCGTCCGGGTGGTGCAGGCATCCTCGGCAGCGATATTCGGCGATCCAGCCACCACGCCACAGAACGAGTCCACGCCGTTCGCGCCGAACAGCCCGTACGCCGCGGCCAAGACCTACGCACATCACCTTTGCACGATCTATCGCGAGCGGGGCCTTCATTCGGTGGGCGCAATCCTCTTCAACCACGAATCCCCCCGGCGTCCGGTGGAATTCGTTACTCGCAAGATCACCAGCACGGTCGCGGCGATCGCTCGTGGGGAAGCTGGGGAATTGGTGCTGGGCAACCTCGACTCGGTGAGGGACTGGGGTTGGGCTCCCGACTACGTCGACGCGATGGTCAAGATGGCGCGTGCCGAAATTCCGCGCGATTACGTCGTCGCGACCGGAGTCGGCCACAGCGTCCGGGATTTCGTCACTGCCGCATTCGCCGAAGCTGGTATAGACACCTGGGAGGATTTCCTGCGCATCGACAATTCGTTGATACCTCCTACGGACTCTCGCGTGCTGGTCGGAGACGCTTTCCGGCTTCAGCAGGACCTGGGGTGGAAACCGACGAAAAAATTTGAGGAATTGGTGGGAGCCATGGTGCGAGCCGACCTGACATGATCCACAGGTGCTGAAGCCTGAGTCAGAACCGGCCACCGGGTCCGTCGTACCCCCGGTCCGACGACCACGGGGCCGGCCTCGCACCCATTCCCGCGACTCGATGATCGCCGCGACGGCGGCCGTGATGCGGCGCCGGGGCTATCTCGGCACGCGCTACCTCGACGTGTCGCAAGCTGCGCGGGTGCCGATGAGTTCGCTGCAGTACCACTTCCACAGCATCGAAGAACTCCGGCGCGAGGCGCTGTGCCATCTGATCCTCTATCGCGCCGAGGTGATGCACGAGCGCATCCAGCAGGCGGCGTCGCCGTGGGCGCGGATCGAAGCGGTGATCGACGAGACCTGCAGTTCCTTCGACGCCGAGGACGTCCCCACCTGGTTCTTGTGGCTCGAGCAGCGCCAGGGCGGGCGCGACCATCCCGCCATCGAGAAGGCGCGGGCACACGCCAGGCAGGTTTTCGTCGAGGACGTCTCCGCGGCCATCCGCGACGGCTTGCAGTCCGGCGAGTTCACGATCGATGCACCGATCCGCGAGCTTTTACGCGAGATCGCGGCGATCATCTCGGGTCTGCTCGACCAGATCTACGACGTGGGCGATGCAGCCAACCAATCAGGCACCGACTCCGAGGACCTCGAACTCCCCGCCCGCATTGCGCGACGCGGTGTGTGGCGGGCGCTGCACTGCACAAGCCCGGGGCTCCGGGTCCCGGAGAGCCGGGCCGCAGCCGATGTCCAAGTGCCTGCCCAGGACCGCGGCCAGACCCCTTGATCGGGCGCACTGAGCTGCCTTCCGCAGCCGTGGCCATTGAGCCGGGTCGAAGCCCGGACTCCGATCAGCGGCCGCCTTGCATCTCGGCGACGGCTGGTTTGACGTCGAAGAGGAACACCAGGGTGGCGATGGTGACTATCAAGCCGAAGATGTCGAAGAACCTGGTGCCGGCCGTCATGAACTGGAAGAGCAAGCAGACGAAGAGGATGCCGATCCACAGCGGTTTGGTGAGCTTGTCAGCCGCTGTGTAGGCCTGCCCTGAGTAGAGCACAGACTGCACCAAGGCATACCCGGTCGTCAGGATCAGGAGCAGCCCGACCGCGAGCACGACCGCGAATTCGATCTGGTAGACGAGCAGCGCGCCGTAAGGCCAGGAGATCCAGAACATAGTGGCGACAGGATAGCCAACGGCGCCGCAGCCGCCCATGCCTACGAGCCGTGTTCTCTTCGGCAAAGGCGAAGCCCCGGATCCATGACGGATCCGGGGCTTCGGCGTCCTGCGGCACCCGTGCGGGACGAGGGGGGTCGACTAGTCCCGCACCGAGGCACCCAGGGTCAGTCGCCGACCTTGGCGGCGGCTTCGGTCACTGCCTGGGCAGCGGCTTCCACCGTCTTCTTGGCGGCGGTCGTCGCGCTCTTCGCGCTGCGCTTGGCCGGAGCGGTCCGCTTGCTGGCGGTGCTAACGGTCTTCTTCGCGGTGGTCGTGGTCGACTTGGCGGTACGCCGTGCGGCAGAGCTCGCCGTGGTGCGCCCCTCGGCGGCAACCTCGGCAACCTTCTGAGCCGCCGCGGTGGTGGCGCTCTTGACGTCATCACGGGTGGTCTGAGCAGCCTTGGTGGCCTGGGTCCGAACGGTCTTGACCTTGCTAACCGTGGTCTTCGCCGCAGCCAGCGCATCCTGGGTCGACTTCTGCAGTTCGATCCGCTTCACCAGATCCTCGCCACGCTTGGCGAGATCGGCGTAGGTGGCGACGACGGCCTTGTTGGCGGCATTCAGGCTCTTGTTGAAGGCGGTGACGTTGTCGTCGACCAGGGCGGTCATCTTGCCCGGGAGGGCGGCGAGCTCGGTCTGCAGGGCATCGAAGCGCTTCTCCACGTCCTTGCGGACGACCTGGGTCTGAGCGAGGGCATCGAACTCGGTGACCGACTTCTCCATGCCCTTCTGCAGCTCCGCGACGCGCTTGGACATCTCGGCAACCGCCTCGCGCACTGCCTCGACGGCCCTGTCGGTGACGCCGACGCCGGCGTAGAAGGGACGGACCAGGTCGTTGCTGGTCTCGATCTTCTTGGCGCTGGTCTTGGTGGCCTTGGCGGTGCCGGTCTTCGTGGTGCCGGTCTTCGTGTGCGGTGCGGCGGTCTTCTTGGTGGCGGTGTTCGCCATGTTTCTCATCTCCTCTGTGATGGGCTTGCTGATCCGGGCGCTCAGGCGTCCGGGGTGTCGTTGGATGCCTCGGGTGCGTGATCCTCGGCGCGGGTCGCATTGGCGGTCTGCTGGTTTTGGGCGTGCTGGTTTTGAGCCAGGAACGACTGGTAGACGTCCAGAAGGGACTGCTTCTGCCGTTCGGTCAGCGCCTGGTCGCCGAGCACGGCCAACTCGACCGAGCTGGCACCCTCGCCTTCCGGGCTGACGATCCCGGCACGCACGTACAACTGCTCTGCGGAGATCCGCAGCGCCTTGGCCAACTGCTGCATCACCTCGGCCGACGGGCGGCGCAATCCGTGTTCGATCTGGCTGAGGTACGGATTGGAAACGCCGGCCTGATCGGCCAACTGACGCAACGAAAGCCTGGCCTCGACGCGCTGAGCCTTGAGGTAATCCCCTAGGGACTCCACGGTCCGCTCGAAGTGGCCGACGGTCTGTTCGACTGTCTGCTCCACCTTGGCGGCGACTCGGTTCTTGGCCATGCCCCCATCTTGCTAGCAAGCGCTAGCAGTTTGCAAGCGGACGCTGGGGTGATCCGTGTCACTACTCGTCAGTAACTAGCTCTGACCTGGCCTTTTGACTAACTAGAGGAGTGGTGGCCGCCTTGTTAGCGCCGCTAGCGCGCGGGCTTCGCCACCATCGCCACGCAGCCAGCAGGAGCGCGACAGGGGCGAGCAGATCGGCTTGGGTGAGCCCTTGATCCTCGGTCACCCGAAGGAGCACCAACCCCTCCATCGGCTTGTTCAACGGCAGCCAGAGGATCGCGAGTGCCGCCAACTGAAGCGCCGACCACCGACCACGTCCGGATAGCGCCACGACAAGGATGGCCGCGAGGCAGACTGCCGCGGCGAGCAGGCGGAGTCCGATGAACACGGTCAGAGGACCGCGCGCAGTTCACCGACGGGCGCGCCCCCACCCAACACCGGGACCAGACCGGTCGCGCGCACTGCGGCCCCGTCGACCCCCGGCTCATCGGGTACGCCGGAACGCGCCAAAGCAGCCGCCATCACCGTGGGCCGGACCCGGGCAGCCCCATCGTCGGTCTTCGTGGCGAAGGCACGCCCGTCGGCCAAAGCCACGGCATAGACCGACTCCGCGCCCGCCTTGGCGATCGCTCCGGGGATGGCGCGAAGCAGCGCGAGCTCGTCGCGATGGGTGCCCGACACCATCTCGGGGTGGCGGCGGATCGCCTCGGCGATCCGTTGACTGTCGGCATCGGGTCGGCCGTCCCCATCCACACCCTGGGCCAGGCGGCCGAAGGCGCGGGCCAGTCCGATCAGCGAGGTGGAGAAGATCGGCGCACCGCACCCGTCGACGGCGACGACCTCGACCGTCGTGCCGGTCAGCGAGGCGAAACTCGCGGCGATCGCACGTTGCAGCGGATGCGCGGCATCGCGGTAGGTCTCCAGGTCCCAGCCGTTGACGACGCAGGTGACCAGCATCGCGGCGTGTTTGCCCGAGCAGTTCATGAAGACCGGCGACTTGCTGCCGCCCGCGGCCAGCACCCGCTCACGACTGGCGTCATCGAGCGGAAAGTCGGGGGGCGTTCGCAGGTGTTGCTCGGTCAAGCCCGCGGATTCGAGGATCCGGCGTACGCCCTCGAGGTGGAACTCCTCACCGGAGTGGGAGGCGCAGGCAAGGGCCAGCAGATCGTCGGGGAGATCCAGGCCGGCCTTCAGCATGCCCAGCGCCTGGATCGGCTTGTTGCAGGAGCGCGGCAAGATCGTGCGCTCGACCGGCCCGACCGACCAGTCCACCGCACCATCGGGACGCAAGGCCACCGCCGAGCCGTAGTGGTGTCCCTCCACGAAACCCGACCTGACGATCTCGGCGACGATCGGACTCGGGCCCATGGTTTCCCGGCCACTATTTTCTGGGCCCGAGGGCTGACCGGTCTGCTCAGGCTGCGATGCGCTCACGGGCGGCAACGCTACCGAGATGGCGGTTCGGGGCGAACTGTTTGGAAGGATGTTCACGTGACCACTACACCCGGATCCCCCGCCGAGAGCGCCGACCGGCCGACCGCTCCTCTGCCGCAGCACCACCCCTCACCCAGGGAACTCGACGACCTCGAACTGCTGCTCACCGGGGCCTTGGCCCCCACCCGCGCTTTCAACGAGCCCGGCAGCTCGGTCACCCTTGAATTGCCCGAGGAGTTCGAACGGCAGGCTCGCGAGGCCGGCGGATTCGAGATCGTCGACCCGGAGGGGCTGCCGCTCGCGCGCGTCGGATTCGACAGCGCTGCCGGGTGGCCGGTGACCTCGCTGACCCACGCCCAGTACGGCCCTTTCCGCCGTCTCTACCGGGCGCCCCTGGCTACCGGGGAAGAACGAGTCATCGTTCCGGTGACAGGACCGGTCACCGAAGCTCAGCTGGCTGCGGTCCGGACCCACGGGCCCGTCGTCTTCTTGGCCTTCGTGGGTCACGGCACCCCCGAACTCTCGCCCGTCGGCCTGATCAGGGCCACGCTGGCTGTCGCCGGCGACCAGGACGAAGTGGTCGCCGTGCCACTGCCCACCCACGGTGACGCCGATCTCGATCACGAACTCGGGGTACGCGTCGCCGGCAACTACGCCGGCGAGCATGGGCGGGTGGTCGGGCTGATCGACGACCCCGAGGGGGAACTGCCCGACGAAGTCGCCGCCATCGTCGACTTCGACCGCCCGCCGCCTCAGCGCCAGGGATTGGTGCTCTTCTTCACCGGCCTCTCGGGGAGTGGCAAGTCGACGGTCGCGCAAGCAGTGATGGACGCTCTGCTCGAGCAGGGCCAGCGCACGGTGACCAGCCTCGACGGCGACGTCGTACGCCGGAACCTGTCGGCCGGGCTCACCTTCAGCAAGGCCGACCGGGAGACCAATATCCGTCGGATCGGCTGGGTGGCCGCGGAGATCGCCCGGCATGGCGGGCTGGCGGTCTGCAGCCCGATCGCCCCCTTCGACGCAACCCGGAAGCACGTCCGCGGACTGGTGCAGGAGGCTGGCGGAGCCTTCGTGCTCGTGCACATCGCGACCCCGCTGGAGGAGTGCGAGCGGAGGGACCGGAAGGGGCTCTACGCGAAGGCTCGGCGCGGGGAGATTCCCGAGTTCACCGGGATCTCCTCACCCTATGAAGAGCCCGCCGATGCGGCGCTGCGGATCGACACCACCGGGCGGTCCATCGATGAGTGTCGAGACCAGGTGCTGCACCATCTCGCAGAAAGTCACTTAATTCACTAGGGTATGACCCCATCGACTGAGTCCGGCCTAGCTGGGCGAATTTTTTGGGGGAAGCACCAACATGAACGACCTGATCACCACGACGTTTTTTGCGATCATCGCGGCGAGCTTCTTCGTCGGCATCGTTGTCGGCTTGACCGGCATGGGCGGCGGAGCCCTGATGACTCCCGCGCTGATCTTCCTCGGCGTCGGCGATGCCGCCACCGTGATCACCGCTGACCTCACCGCGGCGGCGATCTACAAGACCGGCGGCGCGATCGTGCACCAACGCGAGGGTTCGCCCAATCTTGAGCTGGCCAAGTGGCTGATGATCGGTTCGGTGCCGATGGCCTTGATCGGGCCGAGCCTGGTCCGCTGGTTCACCGATCCCGAAGGGCTCGACGCCACCTTGAAGTTGTGGCTCGGTTTCGCGCTGCTCTTCGCCGCGCTCACCTACGCCGCACGCATCTACCTCAACCTGCGGCTACGGGAGAAGGGGCTGCACAACACCCGCGACGACGTCGTGGTTCGGCCGCTCGCCACGCTGCTCGTCGGCGCGCTTGGTGGCCTGCTCGTAGGCATCACAAGCGTCGGCTCGGGGTCGGTGATCATGATCGCGCTGCTCATGCTCTACCCGACGTTGTCCGCGGTGAAGCTGGTCGGCACCGACCTGGTGCAGGCGGTCCCGCTGGTGTTCGCGGCCGCGATCGGCAACATCTACCACGAGGGACTCGACTGGTCCCTGCTGATCCCGCTGCTGATCGGCTCGGTGCCGGGCACCGTCCTCGGCAGCAGCATTGCGCCCCGCATCAAGCAGTCCTACATCCGGCGCGGCATCGTGATCGTGTTGACGATGTCCGGCGTCGCGTTGCTGGACAAGTCCGGCTGGGCACCGCTCGGAGTCGAAGAGACGCACCCGATGCTCGTGGCCGCAGTCGGCCTCTTCATGTTGGTCGCCGTGCCCGCCGGTTGGGCCGTCGTACGCCGGCTGCACGGCCTGCCCGCCACCGGCGCTCCGACGATCGAGCAGCTCGACAGCTGATCGCTCTCGTCACTGAGGGCGCGCGGAGGACCGCGGCCGACCACCGGGATCAGGGACGACTGGTCTGGTCGGGTCGGCTGGTTGCTCGGACGCCTGCGCCGACAGTTCGGTGACAGCGCATCCCACCGATAGCATGAAACCCGCTCTTATCGAGGAGAGGCAATCAACAAGTTATGAGTGCTCCACCGACCCATGCCGACTACCAGCTGAGCCAGCTCGATCAGCTCGAAGCCGAATCGATCCACATCTTCCGTGAGGTCGCGGCCGAGTTCGAGAAGCCGGTGCTGATGTTCTCCGGCGGCAAGGATTCGATCGTCATGCTCCGGCTTGCGGAGAAGGCCTTCTACCCTGCCAAGCTCCCGTTCCCGCTGCTTCAGGTCGACACCGGCCTGGACTTCGAAGAGGTGCTCACCACCCGCGACAGCTGGGTGAACCGCCTCGGCGCTCGCCTGGTCATCGCCAGCGTCGAGCAGGGCATCGCCGACGGCATCATCATCGACGACGGCAAGACCAGCCGTAACCGGATGCAGACCGGCGCGCTGCTG
Organism: Nocardioides sp.; assembly: GCA_037046605.1. Classification (GTDB taxonomy): domain Bacteria; phylum Actinomycetota; class Actinomycetes; order Propionibacteriales; family Nocardioidaceae; genus Nocardioides. The sequence continues at coordinate 142,256 of JBAOHF010000021.1, read as the reverse complement.
CACGCCATCGAGGAGAACGGCTTCACCGCCGCCTTCGGTGGTGGCCGCCGCGACGAGGAGAAGGCCCGCGCCAAGGAACGCGTCTACTCCCACCGCGACGAATTCGGCCAGTGGGACCCGAAGAACCAGCGCCCCGAATTGTGGAGCTTGTACAACGGCCGCCTCCATGCCGGCGAGCACATGCGGATCTTCCCGCTGTCCAACTGGACCGAGCTCGACATCTGGCACTACCTCCACCGCGAGCAGATCGAGATCCCCTCGATCTACTTCGCCCACGAGCGTGAGGTCATCGAGCGCGACGGCATGCTGTTGTCGGTCGGTCCGGAGGTCCAGCCCCGCGACGGCGAGACGGTCGAAACCAAGTCCGTGCGCTTCCGCACCGTGGGCGACCGCACCCTGACCGGCTGCGTGGAGTCCGTCGCCGCGGACACCGCCGCAATCATCGACGAGATCGCCGTGGCCCGGGTCACCGAGCGCGGCGCCACCCGGGGTGACGACAAGTTCTCCGAGGCCGCCATGGAAGACCGCAAGAAGGAGGGCTACTTCTGATGGCCGCCATCAACGAGCCCACTCAGGGCCACAACCCCTACGAGATGGACCTGCTGCGGTTCGCCACCGCAGGCTCCGTCGACGACGGCAAGTCGACCCTCATCGGGCGCCTGCTGCTGGACTCGAAGTCGATCTTCGAGGATCAGCTCGAGGCCGTCGAGGCGACTAGCGAGTCCAAGGGCTACGACTACACCGACCTCGCGCTGCTGACCGACGGTCTGCGCTCGGAGCGGGAGCAGGGCATCACCATCGATGTCGCCTACCGCTACTTCGCGACGCCGACCCGCAAGTTCATCATCGCCGACACCCCGGGACACATTCAGTACACCCGGAACATGGTCACCGGCGCCTCGACCGCCGACCTCGGCCTGGTGCTCGTCGATGCCCGCCAGGGCCTCACCGAGCAGTCGCGCCGGCACGCGGTGCTGCTCTCGCTGCTGCGCGTCCCGCACCTGGTGTTGGCGATCAACAAGATGGATCTTGTCGACTGGTCGGAGGAGACCTACGAGAAGATCCACGCCGAGTTCACGACGTTCGCGACCAAGCTGAACATCCCCGACCTCGAGGTCATCCCGATCTCGGCGCTCAAGGGCGACAACGTGGTCACGCGCTCGGAGAACACTCCCTGGTACCACGGGCCGACGCTGATGCATCACCTCGAGCACGTCCATGTGGCCTCCGACCGTGACCTGGTGGACACCCGGTTCCCGGTGCAGTTCGTGATCCGGCCGAAGTCCGATGAGTTCCACGACTTCCGTGGCTACGCCGGCCAGGTCGCCGGTGGCGTGCTCAAGAAGGGTGACGAGGTCGTCGTACTCCCCTCGGGTATGACCTCGACGATCTCCAAGCTGGAGCTCTTCGACACCGAGATCGACGAGGCCTTCCCGCCCATGTCGGTCACGGTGCACCTTGCGGACGACGTGGACGTGTCGCGCGGCGACATGATCGCGCGGCCGAAGAACGCGCCGAAGCCCAGCCAGGACATCGACGCGATGATCTGCTGGATGACCAACGAGCCGCTGCGTCCGCGCCAGAAGCTCGCGATCAAGCACACCACCCGGGCAGGGCGTGCGCTGGTCAAGGACATCCAGTACCGGCTCGACGTGAACACCTTGCACCGCGACATGGAGACCAAGCAGCTCGGCCTCAACGAGATCGGCCGCGTCCAGCTCCGCACCACGGTGCCGTTGCTGTGCGACCCCTACTCCAAGAACCGCAGCACCGGGTCCTTCATCCTGGTCGACGAAGCCACCGGCGTCACCGTCGGCGCCGGCATGATCAACTCAGCCAGCTAGGTCTGCGGCTTCGGCGCTCTACGCGTCCCGACTCCCGCGCCTTTCCCGCGGTTCGGATCGTTCCAACGCTCCGAACTCGACGGGGTAGGGCGCGGGAGTCGTTCATTTACGGCCAAAGGACTGTGGCGCGTGGGATAGGTGTCACCAGGTGGCACCGGATTCACGCGCGAGCGCGCGGGGCGGTTTTGACTAGAGCTCGAACCAGTCCCGCACCTGCTGCTGCTCGTCTTCTGCCAGTTCACAATCGGCCGCCAATGCTCGCTTGATCACATTTCGCGCCATAGCGATGCCGAGTTCAGTTGGCTTGGGGGTTGGCTCGGCGTAAGGGGGGGCCCCGCCGTAGGTCACCGCGCGGATGGCGAAGAGTACGGATTGGCGATTGACCTCTGGACGGCTGGCCTGCACTGCGCTGGTCACTACACGCGAGGCCTCGTTGAGCGTGTACTCGTGGTTGGCCGAATAGTTGGCGAGCTCACTCAGCACGAGTTGCCATGACTCACTGGCCAGTTTGGGAATGTCGAGAACTCGAGAGACCTTCTCCACCGCTGGCGGAAGCACAATCAGCTCAGGTGGCTGGAAACGAGAACCGTCCCACATCTCGTGTTGGCTCATCTCTAGATGTGGAAGCTCCAGGCTCCGAAGCCACTGCTTCAAGGTTCCGTGACCGAACCAAGGCCGAACAACGACCCCGAACTGCCCTCTGAGCTGATGACCGAGCTGGGCTAGATTGATCCGACCATCCGTGTCACTGAAGGCTTGGCGCACTAGGGCAGCCGCCCGTTCGGGGTCACCTTCTGTCGATGCTCCCGTGGCAGGCGGCGGAAGGGCAATCGGGCCGAAGGGGAGATTCTCTCCGGCAGAGTCGTCGTCAGCTTGCGACTCCTCCAACAGATCCAAGAACTGGTCTCCCGGCACAAATCGGTCTGCCACGTTGGTCAGGGCTTCACTGGCGTCGAAGGGGGAGACCAAGATAGTGAGTCTGTCGTGGGCTCGAAGGCGGACCAACAGTGGTGTGAGGTCTGAATCGCCGGAGAAGATCACGAACTCGTCGTATTGGATCCCCGCGGACAACGCATCGAGTGCGTCCATCACCATGCGAATATCTGCGGCGTTCTTGGTAGCAGCGAGACGCGGGCAATCCACAACTTCGAATCCCGCCCGCACGAAGTTGCCTCGGAAGGTCGAGAAGAACAACTTCGGGTTTCCCACGGGATCTGGGTTCGGGACCCATCCGCCTGGGTTCAGGTAGCAGCGTTTGACAAGAAATCTCCGTCGTCCCGCAACCATCCCATGGTCAGCCAGCCGCTCCACCCACCCGCCCGGATCCTCGGCGAAACGCAGAGCGGCCGAGGGGTCCAGTCGGAGCAAGCCTCCCAACACGTTGTCGAAGTCGATGAAAAGGGCCGCCCGAGTGTCCATCCCCCGCACGTTAGCCCTTGGGTCAAGGGGATCCTCCACGCAATTGAGGGAGCACCGGGTGCGGTCACCCCATTAGGTGTCACCAGGTGGCACCGGATTCACGCGCGAGCGCGCGGGGCGGTTTTGAGTGTGGAGACTCAGGTGCGCCTCCCGGCGCTCGTCGTACCTTGAGGCACCACTTCGGCTACCCGGGACGGAAATTGTGAGCACTGACGCACTCGACCACCAACGACCGATCGCCAAGCAGATCCCCAACCTGCTCAGCGCCGCGCGGCTCGCGCTGGTTCCGGTCATGGTGGCCTTCGCGCTCGCCGGGTCGCACTTCTGGTTCCTCGCCCTGCTCGCTGCCGCGCTCCTGACCGATGCGGTAGACGGGTGGTACGCCCGGACGTTCGACGCGGCCAGCGACCTTGGCCGCAGGCTCGACAGTTGGGCCGACTACGCGCTGACCCTTGCGGCGGCAGGTGGAATCGTGGTGCTCTGGCCGCACGTGATCAGCCGGGAGATCTGGTGGTTCCTCGCGGGCATCGCCGGCTACTTCTCGGTGATCGTCTACGGCCTCGTGCGCTTCGGCGCCCCGCCGTCGTACCACACCTGGGCAGCGAAGGCAGGCGCGATCGCGATCCCACTCACGCTCATCCCCTTGCTGAGCGGCTGGACCCCGTGGCCCTTCCGTGTCGCGATGGCGTTCGAAGTGCTCGTCGGTATCGAAGGCTTGCTGATCGCCTGGACCCTCCCCAGCCATCGAGGAGAGATGGCGAGCCTCTGGCACGCCCGGAGAGTTCGTGCGGCGGCCGCCCCGGACCGATCCAGCGCTGCCTAGATCCCCAGCCGGGCTTCCTCAGCGCGGAAGAGGCCGGGGCCGGGAAGTCCGTCGACGCCCGGCACAGCCCGAGCGAGTACGCCGTCCACGATGCGCGCGGTGACGTGCTCACCGTAGAGGTTGGGTTGCTCGCCCAGCGAGGGCATCCCCAGGGCCCCTTCGATCACCTCGACGATGAAACCGGCGTCCACCGGCGGCGCCAGGAGATTCGACCCGGCCAGCAACGTCTCGCCCCGATCGCTTCCGAAGCGCAGCGTCACGCATGGCACTCCGAGGATGTTCATCTCCTCCTGCATCGACCCGGAGTCGGTGGCGACCAACGCGCATTCGAGCATCGCCGCGATGACATCGCGGTAGTGCGGCCAGACCTCCGAGGAGATGAAGGTGGCCGGGTAGTCGACCGCCAGCGCATCCAGCCGCTCGCGCAGCCCGAACCGGTCGATCGCGGTGTCGGTGCCGAAGAGCCGGATGAACAGCACCGACCGGCCGCGGCGCACGAGTTCCTCCAGGGCATCGAAGAGCACCCTGAAGCGCGCCTCGTCCTCGGTGTTCTCTCGCCGGTGGATGCAGACCCGGATGAACTCTCCACCCCGCAGCTGCGGGTAGGTCTCGAAGATCGTCGCCGCGGCCGCATCGGCCTGCGCGGCCCGAGTCGCATCGACCACGGTGTTGCCGGTCACCTCGATCGTGTCGGCAGGGAATCCCTCATCGAGCAGGTTCCGTCGAGACAGCTCCACCGGTGCCGCGTGATAGCCCGAGCCGGCGTCGGAAACCCGAGTGTTGAATTGCTCGGGGAACGGCTCGCGCGAGCCCTTCTCATACGTCGACAACTCGCGGTGCGCGGCGGCGTACGACGCGAAGTCGAACCGCCCGGCCCGGAAGTCGTCGAGATGCTGCTCCCAGAAGGAACGCGTCGGCGTGATCGTCCGGATTCCCGCTTCGACGTGAGCGCAGGCGACCTGGTTGACGTAGGACGCAACCCCGATCGCCATCGACGTGGCGGTGTCGCCGTGGATGTAGGGCACCGGGGTGAGCCCGAGGTCACGCAGTTCGGCAATGACTTGGCCGAAGGAGGAGATCATCTGCGCGGTCTTCTCCGAGAGCGTCCCGGAGATGCCGAGATGGATGTCTACCGGCAGCCCGAACTCCTCCAGCATCGCCCCCGAGTACCGATGGTCGTAGTGCTGCCCGGTGTGGCAGACCAGGACCACTTCGCCGCGCCGGCTCAGCTCGCCGTACAACGGGTACTGCTTGATGATGTCCGGCTTCGTCGCCACGAGGATCACATGGGCCAGCCGGCCGGCCTCCGGGCGGAGGCGCGCGACGAGGTCCGCGGCGAGCCGCGGCTCGCCGGTCGAGGGGTGGTTCACAGCAGGGCGTCCTTGCCTTCCAGGCGGAGTCGGGCGATCAGCTCCTGCATGGTCTCAGGCATCTGCTCGAGTTTGCGCATGTCCACCACGAAAACGGTGTCGTCGGTGGTGATCACGGCGACGTGATCGAGCCCGGCAGTGACCACGACCCGCTCATCGGTGTTGAGGACCAGGCAGTCGCGACTGGCGACGTCTACGTGGTTGGCGGCATTGCGCGACACCACGTCGGTGCCGGTCAATTGCGCGAGGGATCGATGCAGGGCAGCCCAGTTGCCGATGTCGGACCAGGTGAAGTCGGCAGGCACCAGCACCATGGGGTACTTCCGGGTGTCGATGATGTCGACCTCGTGGGCCTTTACCGGGGCATCGAGATAGTCCTGCGGGTCACCGGTCTTGAGGTACGCCGAGGTTTGCCCGACCAGCCGCGGGTCGTCGTCGTTGTAGGCGTCGATCAGCGTCTTCGCACGGAAGCAGTAGTAGGCGGAGTTCCAGTAGTAGCCGCCGTCGTTGAGGTAGGTCTCGGCGACCTCGAACGTCGGCTTCTCGACGTACTTGTCGACGCTGTAGACCAACGGGCTCTCGCACACCACGTCACGCGTCTTCACATAGCCCAGCCCCGTGTCGGGCCGGGTCGGGTTGATGCCGACCAACGCCAACTCTCCCGGATGCGCCTCGATGTAGGCGAAGGTCTGGTTGAGCGTTTGCTGGAAGCGGTCGATCTCGGTGATCGCGTGGTCGGAGGCCAGCGAGAAGATCACCGCGTCAGGGTCGAGGTCGTGGAGGTAGGACGCGAAGAGGGCGAACGCCGCGGGGGTGCCGCGAGCCTCGGGCTCCACGATGAGGTTCTCCGGGGGTAGCAACGGCAGCTGCTCGGCGATCTGGCCCCGAAAGTTCTCGGTGGTGGAGACGAAGACATGATCCATCGGCACCAAGCCCTCTAGCCGGCCCACCGTCTCGGCGATCAGGGACCGCTCCGACATCAGGGCTTGCATCTGCTTGGGCAGCTTGGAGGTGGACAGCGGCCACAGCCGGGTCCCGGAGCCGCCGGCGACGATCACCACGTAGCGGTGTTCGGAGGGCGTGGGGGCCGACATGCGGGACTCCAATCGAGGTCCGAGTGTGACGGAGACGCGGGACGGGAGCGGAACCCCCGAATCGCGAGATCAGGTTATCGGAGGTTACTGGCTGGTACCCAGCGATCCGGCGAGCAGGCCTAGCCGAGCTTAGGGCGAACGTGCAGGCCGATCTCGGGGTCGACGATGACCTCCTGGGTCGCCGGCATGCCGCCCACATCGAGCACAGCGTCGAGCGGCACATTGCGCTTGACCAGCGCGAGCGCGATCGGACCTTCCTCGTAATGCCGGGCCGACGAGCCGACGAAGCCGACCTCCCGACCGTCGAACACGAGCGGAGTGCCGGCCGCCGGAAGGGTGTTCTCCGAGCCGTCGAGGTGCAGCCGGGTCAGGCGCCGCGGCGGGCGGCCGAGCGTGTGCACCCGCGCCACCGTCTCCTGACCGCGGTAGCACCCCTTCTCCAGATGAACGGCGGAGAGGTGGTCCGCGTCGGACAACAGCCCGAGTTCGTTGGGGATCGTCTTGTGATCGGTGTCCACCCCGATCCGCGGCTCGCCCCGTGCGATCCGGAGCGCGTCGTAGGCCCAGAGCCCGGCCGCGGGGCCGGCCGCCTCGGCGTACGCCGCAAGCCGGTCGCGGGGCACGAACGCGAAGCCGGATGCAAGATTCGCCGAATCCTCCAACACGGGTCGCCACATCGTCGCCGACTCCGTGTCGACCGCGACCTCGACCCGCAGCATGAACCGCATCCGCTCCAGGAACTCCACCAGCGCCTGGGCCGCCCCTGGCTCGGTGTGCCCCCTGAAGACCGCACCGTCGTCGACCCCGGTGAAGGCGTGCTCGATGTGCCCCTGCGGGCTGAGGATCAGCGCCATCGTCCACTTCCCGACGGGCAGGTCGAGCAGGTGCTGGGTGGTGAGGTTGTGCAGCCAAGACAGCCGGTCCGGCCCGGAGACGGTGAGAACGTCGCGGTGGGACAGATCGACGAAGCCCTCCCTAGCGACGAGTGCTCGCTGCTCGCCATGGAAGGAGCCGTAGTGCGCGGCCACGGCGGCGTCGCGGCCGCCACCGGCCACCGCACCTGGAAGTGTCAGCAGCGGGCTTGCCTGCGAATCAATGGTCATCGAGATCTCCAGAGTGGGCATCGGCGGGGGCACCGGTTTGCGCGGTTGCGCACCCGACGCAGGTGCCGTGCACGGTCAGGTGGCCGACATCGGCGAGGAACCCCTGCTCGGCCCGGAGCATTCCCAAGAAGTCCGTGGCAGCGTCGGGATCGACCGAGATGACCCGGTCGCAGACGCGGCACACCAAGTGGAAGTGAGCGTGGCCGCTGGTCGAGTGGTAGGTCGGGGCACGACTGGTCAGATGCGCATGCCGAACCAGACCGAGTTCCTCCAGCACCTCCAGCGTGCGATACACCGTAGAGGCGTTGATCGCCGACGAGCTCACCTGTACCTGGGCCAGCACCTCGTCGGGGGTCGCATGGCCGAGTGATTCGACCGCTTGGAGGATGAGCTCACGCTGCGGGGTCAGCCGATATCCCCGCTCCCTCAGCGTCGCCCGCAGGTCGTTCACGCCCGCTGCAACCTCGCCCACAGATGTGGCTGGAGCTCCTGACCCATGGCCGCCATGTCGTAGGCCCAGAGCAGGTCGCCCTCGACGTAGCCGTAGAGCCGCTTGCCTCCGGTGACCTCCTTGGCGGTGGCCGTGCGTACGACGGCGTCCGTGGTGACCTCGAAGCTCGGCCGCTCCGGGTGGAGGTCGCCGTAGTAGATCTCGGCGAAACCGGTCATGTGGGTGATCAGCATCTCCAGCGACCCATCCTCCTGGGGCCGGATGAAACCGGTCTCCTGGGCCGAATCCCGCACGAAAGTGCCCTCGGCGTCCACGATCCACGCGCGACTCATGAAGTGGATGAACGGCCGGCCGTCCTGCTGGAAGAGCACCTCCTGGCCGAACTGGAAGGGCTCGATCGTGGGGTAGTCCCCATGTCCGTTGCCGCGCCAGGTGCCGATCAGCCACGCCAACCGGGCGCAGCGAGGGTGGATGTTCTCCGGGATCTCGAAGGGCATGCCATCCAGTCTAGGGTGGTGCGATGCGCTCACTGGTCGTGAAGATCACTTGCGGGATCGACGACCCCGAGCGAAGCAATCAAGGCTTCACCGTCGCCGCCACCGCGATCGCCGCAGGGGCCCAGGTGAGCGTGTGGCTGACCGGCGAGGCGGCCTGGTTCGGTACGCCGGGACGCGCTGAGGCTGTCGAGCTCGCCGGCGCAGCACCCTTGGGCGAGCTACGCGACGCCGTACTTGCGGGGGGCACCCTCACCGTGTGCACCCAATGCGCCCAGCGGCGTGGCATCGAGCCCGACGATCTGATCTCGGGGGTGCGCGTCGCGGGCGCCCCGGCGTTCGTCGAAGAAGTCCTCGCCGACGGAGTTCAGGGGCTGGTCTACTAGCCGAGAGCTAGCGCGCCCGAATCCCCAGGAAGGCGCGCGCTTCGTCGGTCGACATCGGGGTCCGCTGGGCGATCCGGCCGAGTTCGACCACCCGCTCCACCAGTTGCTTGTTGGACTCAACAGGTACGCCGCGGGAGATGGTCAGCACGTCCTCCATGCCCACCCGCAGGTGGCCACCCTTGCTGAGGGAGGCCATCGCGACGGCGAGCGTCGAGCGGCCGATTCCTGTCGCCGCCCAGGAGGTGGTCTCCGGCGGGAGCGCCTGAACGGCGGCGACCAGAGCATCCGCGGTGCCGTTCATGCCGCCCGGGACACCCATCACGAGATCGCAGTGGACCCGGCCGCCGTAGGGCAAGCCGAACTTGTCGATCAGCCGGCGCATCGCATGCACCTGACCGAGGTCGAAGAGCTCGAACTCCGGCACGACCTGGCGCTCCTGGGCGAGTTGGTAGAGCTCGCAGATGAACGGCCAGGGGTTCATGAAGACGTCGTCGCCGAAGTTCGTCGTACCCATCGTCAGGGAGCATGAGTCCGGGTCGGCGTCCAGCACCTTCATCCGATTCTCCAGCGGGTCGTGCACCGAACCGCCCGTGGACAGCTGCACCACCAGGCTGGTGTTCTCGCGAACCGCCGCCACCCACTCCTTGAGGTGAGCCAACTCGAGGGTCGGCTGGTGTTCCCCGTCGCGCACGTGGATGTGGATCATCGCCGCACCGGCGGCCTCGCACTCGACAGCGGTCCTGGCGAGCTCCTCAGGCGTCGTAGGCAGCTGCGGGCAGTCGGCCTTGGCGGTCTCTGCGCCAGTGGGAGCAACGGTGATCAGCAGGCGATCGGCAGGAACCTCGGTCATGCCCCTCATGCTGCCACGTCCCACCCTCCCCCCATCAGTTAGTCCCCCCGAAAGATAGTCCAGCGTGATTTGGTCGGCGAACGCCAGAAATCACGACGAAAGCACGCTGGACTATCTTTCGGGGCGTGCGAGCAGTGGTGCAGCGGGTGACCCGAGCCAAGGTGGTCGTCGACGGGACGACGGTCGGGGAGCTTCCCGGACCCGGGTTGCTGGTCTATCTCGGGGTGACCCACGAGGACGGGCCGGCCGAGGTCACCTGGCTGGCGCGCAAGGTCTGGGAGCTGCGCATCCTGCGTGAGGAACAGTCGGCGAGTGATGTGGCCGCGCCGATCCTGGTCGTCAGCCAGTTCACGTTGTACGCCGACACCCGCAAGGGCCGCCGACCCAGCTGGAGCGCGGCCGCACCCGGTCCGGTCAGTGAGCCTCTCTACGAATCGTTCTGCGAGACCCTCGCCGGACTCGGCGCCCACGTCGAGCGCGGCAGATTCGGGGCCGACATGGCGGTCGAAGCCGTCAACGACGGCCCGGTCACGATGATCCTTCAAACTCCCTGAGCGTCACGTGCACCCCGTCGCCAGAGCCTGCCGAGCCGGCCAAACCCCTCCAGCCCTACAAAGACCAGAAGCGCCCCAGCCAACCCCCATAGGCCGGGACGCTTCCAGGTCTGTTGAGTGCCTCAGATGCTGATCGCGACCTCGGCGACCGAGCCGATCGACGCGACGACCTTGCGGTCCACGACATCGGCCCGCGGGGCCAGCGTGCGCAAGGTCCACTCGCCGTCACCAGCGAAGAACCGGAAGTGTCCGGTCGCCGAGGTAGGCACCTCGGCGGTGAACTCCCCTGTGCGATCGAGCAAGCGCACGTAGGCGCCGGCCACCGGCTCCGCACCGCGCAGGACCTGGCCCTGGATCACGGCTTCCTTGGTCTGGTTGATTCCTTCGAGGGAGTAGCCGCCCTCCGGTGCACCGCAGCTCACGCCACACCCGCGTCGTCGCCGAGGACCACAGGGACACCGACGAGGGAGCCGTATTCGGTCCAGGATCCGTCGTAGTTCTTCACGTTCTGCTGCCCGAGCAACTCACGCAGCACGAACCAGGTGTGTGAGCTGCGCTCACCGATGCGGCAGTACGCGATGGTGTCCTTGCTCCAGTCCACACCGGCCTCGGTGTAGATGGTGCGGAGATCGTCGTCGGACTTGAAGGTGCCGTCGTCGTTGGCCGCTTTGCTCCACGGGACGTTCGCCGCGGTCGGGATGTGCCCGGCGCGCTGCGCTTGCTCCTGCGGCAGGTGAGCCGGCGCGAGCAGCCGGCCGGCGTACTCATCGGGGGAACGTACGTCGACCAGGTTCTGCACGCCGATCGCCTCGACGACCTCGTCGCGGAAAGCCCGGATGGAGCGGTCCTGGTCCTGAGCGACGTAGGAGGTGGCCGGGCGGGTGGGCTGCTCGTCGGTGAGCTCGCGGCTGTCCAGCTCCCACTTCTTGCGGCCGCCGTCGAGCAGCTTGACGTCCTGGTGGCCGTAGAGCTTGAAGTACCAGTAGGCGTAGGCCGCGAACCAGTTGTTGTTGCCGCCGTAGAGCACGACGGTGTGGTCGTTGCCCACACCGCGCGCCGACAGCAACGCCTCGAACTGCGCCTTGTTGACGAAGTCCCGGCGCACCTGGTCTTGCAGGTCGGTGGTCCAGTCGAGCTTGATCGCCCCGCGGATATGGCCGCGGTCGTAGGCCGAGGTGTCTTCGTCCACTTCGACGAGGACGACCTGAGGGTTGTCGAGGTTGTCCTCCACCCACTGGGCGGAAACGAGGGTGCTCTCGCGACTCATGAGGTTCTTCTCCTTGGTGAGGATTTGGTGGGCGCTACGAACCAGCGTCCGAACAGACGCCGGGTGGATGGGTGAAGCAGATGATCAGCGACGAGTGAGCCGCTGCCAGCGCAGATAGAGCTCGCAGCCCAGGCAGAAGCCGAAGACCGCATTGAGCAGCGCTGCCGCCAGCGCCAGCGCCACGGCGACGGCGCCGGCAGTGGGCAGGCCGAGCGCGAAGAGCGCGAGGCCGACCACCCCGAAGCCCAGCCCGATGGCTTGGGCGAACCGCGGCGGAGCCGCGTCCTCCCATTCGCTCGGAGGCCCGAGCCGAGGCCGGACGAACCGCCGGAAGACCTTCGAGTACGGCGTTGCCGCGACGCCCGCGGCGGCGCCGATCGCGAAGACCAGCGTCTGGGCGGCCAGCAAGCCGAATCCCAGTGCGGACGGCGCGGTGAACAGCACCGCCACGAGTACGACGGAAGTGAGCGTGGCAGCGAAGCGAGCCCCGCGGGGATCGATGACATCGCGAGCCGGCGTGGAGACCGGCGTGCTGGCGGTGAGTGAAGTCGACATGAGGTCCGTCCTGGATGGTGAGGAGATGCGCCGAGTCCGGCGGCATCGGGGTGCCCGCGATGGGGGCTCCTGCCCGAAAGGCAGGCGGACGAGGCGAGGCTGATCAGCGGGTGTGGAGACCCGGCCGACAGGAGGCGCGACGCCCGATCAGGACATTCGACACAGCGACGAGCGCACGCGGCAGTGATCCACTGCGCGGCGCTTGGTCAGCATGGTCGAGGACATGACGGAAAGCGTAGGCGAAGGACAGCTGATCCAGGAAAATCTGATCTCATCATTCAAGACGAATGTCCACATTTCAAGATCCCCCGCTTGAGGCGAGGGCTGCGAGCACCTGGTCGCGGCTCGGCACCCCGCTCGTCCGGGCCAGCTCGTGACCCGCGGGATCTAGCACCAGAATGGTCGGCGTGCGGCTCACCCCCAGCGCGCGAACCAGATCGAGGTGATGTTCGGCGTCGATCTCGAGGTGTGTGACCCCAGGGCGATCATCGGCGATCTCGGCCAGCACGATCCGGGCCGTGCGGCACGGCGCGCACAGCGAGCTGGAGAACTGCAGCAGCGTGGCCTCGGCGCCGAGCTGTTCGGCGTACTCAGTGCCCGCGAGCACCCCAGAGGCTTCTTCGGGGGCGCCCACCGCGTCGGCGCCACGAACCCGGTGGGTGCCGCGGAACCTCCCGTCGGTGGCCGCGCGCATGAACCCCAGAACCAGCACCAAGGGGATTACGACCACCACAAGCCATTGGCCGGTGGTCAGCAGCGGTAGCGCCATGGGGAGCACAACCGTCCAACTCATCGAACCATTCCCGAATCGAGGCGGCTCAGCCGCCAGCGAACGGAGGCAGGAACTCCAGCTCGCCCCCGGGCGGCACGACAGCGTCCAGGTCGAGACGAGCGCCGTCGAGAAGGACCGAGCAGACCATGAGCACCGCTCCAGCCCGCTCACCGTGTCGTCCGGCCAGGTTGGCGATCACCTCGCGCACCGATGCCCCGGTCCCCAGCGACAACTCCTCCTCGGCGACACCGACCGCGGCTCGGGCCGACGCCCAGAAGCGCACGGTGACCGTCTCGGCGCCCGGAGAAGCCGGAGTCGAAGGGCTCATAGCCGATATCCTTGCTCAACGATGTGACCCACGCGCAACCGGTTCAGCCAGGGAGGAGCTTCTCGCCATGCGTTCCCTGCTGCTGCTGACCTCTTCGTTGCAGCCCTCCGTGGAGGTGCTGCCCGGCCTCGCACTGCTGGGCCATCAGGTCAAGATCCTTCCAGCCGAAGGCTCCGCGCTCCTCGACGCACCCGACGCCGACGTGATCCTGGTCGACGGCAGGCTCGAGTTGGCCCAAGCCCGCGACTTGTGCCGACTGATCCGCACGACGGGCAGCGATGCCCCCGTCCTCTTGCTGGTGACCGAGGGTGGCCTGTCCGTCGTCACCGCCGACTGGGGCATGGACGATGTGGTGCTTCACACCTGCGGCCCTGCCGAACTCGAGGCTCGGTTGCGTCTGGCCATAGGCCGCTATGCCGCCGGCGCGGTCGATGATCCCGAGGCTCACCTGATCCGATCCGGCGAGGTGACCGTCGACGATGCGACCTACACCGCCAAGCTCGGCGGGCGGACCCTCGACCTCACCTTCAAGGAGTTCGAGCTCCTCAAGTTCCTGGCCCAGCACCCGGGCCGGGTGTTCAGCCGCCAGCAGCTCCTGTCGGAAGTGTGGGGCTATGACTACTTCGGCGGCACCCGCACCGTCGACGTCCACGTCCGCCGACTGCGCGCCAAGCTCGGTCCCGAGCACGAGACGTTGATCGGCACCGTGCGCAACGTCGGCTATCGCTTCGTACTACCCGCCAAGGAACGCGCCACCGAGGCGGCGCCGCACACAGTCGAGTCCGGCCCCGCTAGGTGAACCCCGACCGGTCCGCTTCGCAAGCCGCGCACTGCTTGCCGCGGCTGGCCGAGTTGTCCGCCGCCGTCGAGCGGTACGACGGGGCGGCACCTCTCGACGAAGCAGCGTGGCGAACGCTGCGGCACGATCCCGAGTCAGCCGCCGCCTGGCTGGTCGTCTCCTCGGGCGATCCACTCCGACCCGATCCCCCGACCGACAGAGCCGGCCTTCACTTCGCTCCGCTCCTCCCCGACGAGCCGTGGGCCGGAGCGGCGCTGAGAATCCGCGACGAGATCCATCTGCTGGTGGCTCCGGAGAGCCGCGGGCTCGGCATCGCCCGAATGTTGCTCGATGAGCTCCTGGAAGGGTTCCCAACCGAACTACCTCTCACCGCTTGGTCCCATGGCGGCCATCCCGCGGCTGGAAGGCTCGCTCGACACACCGGCTTTCGTCCGGTGCGGGATCTGTGGGTGCTCCGTCGTGACGCCGGAGAAGCCCTACCCGACCTGCCCGACGTCGAGGGGGTGCGGCTGCTCGGTTTCAGCGACACCTGGCGCGAAGAAGTTCTCCGGGTCAACGCGGCGGCGTTCTCCGACCACCCCGAACAAGGCGGTATGGACGCCGCGGACCTGGCCCAACGCATGGCCGAGCCTTGGTTCGAGCCGGACGGCTTGCTGCTGGCCGTCGACCCCGACGTGCCCGCCGGTGGGCCGGAAAGTCTGGTCGGGTTCCACTGGACCAAGCGCCATGACCCCGAGACCGGAGAGGTCTACGTGGTCGCGGTCGATCCGCGGGCCCAGGGCCGAGGGCTGGGCAAGCTGCTGACGCTCGCCGGCCTTCACCATCTGCGGCGAGCCGGAGTCCGCCACCTCCACCTCTATGTCGAATCCGACAACGCCGCGGCGCTAGCCACCTACCTCGGACTCGGCTTCACCCACGCGCCGGCGGACACGCACGTGCAATACCGCCGCGGAGGTGTCACGAGCGGGCATGCTTCACCTGCCCCGGAAAGCCCGATAGCCCCCGGAGACCACTGATGGCCAGGCCTTCGCTGTCCTCGATCCCTCGGCGCGCCCGGCTGCCGGTGGCCCTGTTGACCATCGCCACCCTTTTCGCCCTGTTTGCCTTACTCGACACCGGCAGCCCCGACACCGGACCGGATCCCGCCGAACTCGGCGGACCGACCCAACGCCAGCTCGAGCGGGCCGCGGCTCGGCTCGAGGTGCCGGGGCTCTACGTCGCGCCGCAGGTGCCGCTGAGCCGGCTCGACGGGGATGCCTTCGACACGCTCCGCGACGAGGCCCGCAAGCACGAAGCGCCGCTGCGCATCGCCGTACTCCCGGGGTCGGCGGCCCGCGAGGCCACCGTGGAGACGCTCGCTACCAACCTGCACGACCTGGTTGGTGAGGACGGTATCTATCTGGTGTTGGTCGATCGCGCCGGAAAGGCCGACGTGGCCGGATTCCAGTGGACCGACGACCGGCCCTATTACGCCGTCGAACAAGCGGTGACCGCAGCGGAGTCATGTTGCGCGCAGGACTATCCGAAGCTGATCGGGCAGATGATCGAAGACTCCGCGGACACCAAACCTCGTCCCTGGATGACAGCGCTGGTGGTGCTGATCACCGGTGCGCTGGCCGTCGCGGCGGCACTCGCCGGGTACGGCTGGTGGCGACGCCAGCGCCAGGAGCGGATGGACAGCGACGCCCTTGCGTTGCTGCGGCCGGAACTGGGCGACGAGTTGGCCAGCATCGAGCAGCGACTCCAGGGGTTCCCCGCCGGTGCGGCCAAGGGCAACGATCGACTCGGCCACCGGCACCAGCATGCCCGCGTGATCGTGCAAGAGGCCCGCACCAGGTTCGAAGAGATGCGGACCCTCGGTGAGGCCGACGCGGTGGTCGCGCTGATTGCCGACTTCCGCTTCCAGGTGGTGGCGATCGAAGCCTTGCGCCAGGGCAGAGCGGCTCCCGAGCGGCAGCCACCTTGCCTGATCGACCCCCGCCACGGACCGAGCTCGGAGCTGCGGGCATACGCGCCCGACGACCTGGCGGCGGACTCGAAAGCGGTCGTCTTGGTGTGCCACCAATGCGCGGACGTCCTCGACCGAGGCCAGCGGCCGATGCCGAGACGATTGCCCACCGCCCACGGCGGGTGGGCGCCCTACTGGGCTGCGGGACGAATCGGTGAGGTTTACGTCAACGGCTATCGGGTCGCCGTACCCTTCCTCGGCAATCCACCTCTGGGAGATCCCGAAGGAGTCGGGACCAACGGCCGTCCCACCAGCCCCACGGGAATGACAGACTGACCCCATGCCCGAACTCCCGCTTGCGGCTCCTGCCGTGCTGCCCGCGCAAACCGCGCGCTCCGTCGACGAGGGTCCATCCGATGACCCGTTCGGGCACCCCACCGACACCTTCGACGTGTCCCCGCCCTACGAACCAGACCCCGAGGCAGTCGCTGCGGTCCAGAACTTCCACGACCGTTTCGTCGATCGGGAGCTCTCCTGGCTGCGTTTCAACCAGCGCGTGCTGGAACTAGCCGAAGACGAAAGCCTGCCGCTGCTGGAGCGAGTCCGCTTCCTGGCGATCTTCGCCAGCAACCTCGATGAGTTCTTCATGGTCCGCGTGGCCGGGCTCAAGCGTCGGATCGCAGCCGGCATGGCTGTGCGGGCCGCCTCCGGCTTAATGCCTCGCGAGATCCTCGAACGCATCTGGCAGCGCACCGGCGAGTTGATGGCGCGACATGCCAGTTGCTTCTCCGACCAGGTAATGCCGGCGCTGGCCAGCGAGGGCGTGGTGCTGCTCCGCTGGGATGAGCTGGACCGTGACGAGCAGAGGTACTGCAAGCGTCTCTTCCGCGAGCGGATCTACCCCGTACTCACGCCGTTGGCAGTCGATCCCGCGCACCCGTTCCCCTACATCTCGGGGCTGTCACTCAACCTGGCGGTGCTGGTGCGCAACCCCAGCACCGGTACCGAGCACTTCGCTCGTGTGAAGGTGCCCGAGACCTTCAGCCGGTTCGTCAACCTCGGCAACGCACGGTTCGTGCCCATGGAAGACGTCATCAGCGAACAGTTGCGGCGGCTGTTCCCGGGGATGGAGGTCCTGCAGAGCCACACCTTCCGGGTCACCCGTAACGAAGACCTCGAGGTGGAGGAGGACGATGCCGAGAACCTCCTCAAGGCTTTGGAGAAGGAACTCCTCCGGCGTCGCTTCGGCCCGCCGGTGCGCCTGGAGGTGGAGAACTCCATCAGCCCCAAGGTGCTGACGCTGCTGATCTCCGAACTCGGGATCAGCGAGGAGGAGGTCTACCGCCTGCCCGGTCCGCTGGATCTGCGTGGCCTGCATGCGATCGCCGACCTGCCCCGAGAAGACTTGAAGTACCCCGCTTTCGTGCCTTCGGTGCACCCGCTGTTGGCCGAGGTCGAGTCGGCCAAGCCGATCGACGTCTTCGAGGCAACCCGTCGCAACGACGTACTCCTGCATCATCCCTACGACTCGTTCGCCACGTCGGTGCAGCGATTCATCGAGCAGGCGGCGGCCGACCCGCACGTGCTGGCGATCAAGCAGACGCTCTATCGCACCTCGGGCGACTCCCCGATCATCGATGCGCTGATCGACGCCGCCGAGGCGGGCAAGCAGGTGTTGGTGCTCGTGGAGATCAAGGCCCGTTTCGACGAAGAAGCCAATATCCGCTGGGCCCGCAAACTCGAGCACGCCGGCTGCCACGTCGTCTACGGCCTGGTCGGCCTCAAGACCCACTGCAAGCTGGCCATGGTGGTGCGCGACGAGCCCGAGGGCATCCGGCGTTACACCCACATCGGCACCGGCAACTACAACCCCAAGACAGCCCGGCTCTATGAGGACCTCGGGTTGCTCACGGCCGATGAGGCCATCGGCGAGGACGTCGCTCATCTCTTCAACAACCTCAGTGGCTTCTCTCGCAATGCGTCGTACGGCCAGTTGCTGGTCGCTCCCGATTCGGTACGAGCGGGGCTCATCGAGCAGATCCACGGGGAGATCGCCAACAAGGAAGCCGGCCTCCCGGCGCGCATCCGGATCAAAGCGAACTCGATCGTCGATGAGGAGATCATCGACGCGCTCTACCTCGCCAGTCAGGCCGGTGTGCCGGTGCAGCTTCTGGTCCGCGGCATCTGCGCGCTGCGTCCCGGAGTGCCCGGGTTATCGGAGACCATCGAGGTCCGCTCGATCCTGGGGCGCTTCCTCGAGCACAGCCGAGTGTTCTGGTTCGAGGCTGGCGGCGAGCCAAGGGTGTGGATCGGGTCGGCGGACATGATGCATCGCAACCTCGACCGTCGGGTGGAGGTGCTCGTGCGGCTGCCCGGCGAGAGCAACGTCACCGCCGTCGGCGCGCTGCTGGACCGAGCCTTCGACGAAGACACCCAGGCGTGGCTGCTCGGCACGGACGGCGCTTGGGTGAAGAACGCCGGCACCTCCCACCTGCAAGAAGCCTTGATCGACCGCCAACGCCGGCGACGTGGCCCGGGCGTTTAGCCGAACATTCACCCTGAGCTAAACCTCCTCGTCGAAATCGGCGAGACAGTAGGCGTTTCGTAACCTTGCCGTGGTGTCATGTGCACCATGGCGAGGTTCCGGCTCAGGCCGCTTGACGGCGGATTCTTCGAGCTCTTCGCCACGCTCGCCGGACACCTCGTGGGCGGGACCACGCTTCTGGCGGAGTCGCTGTCCAGCACTGCCGACCTCGCCGATCTGGCCGGACGGATGCACGAGGCCGAAACCGCCGCCGATGCGACGACCGCGGAGATCGTCCGCCGCCTCAACTCGACCTTCGTCACTCCTCTCGACCGCGAGGACATCTACCGTCTGGCAGCTCAACTCGACGAGGTGATGGACCTACTCGAGGGCGCGGTCGACATGATCCACCTCTACGAGGTCAAGCAACTCCCACCCGAAGTCGCCCGACAGGTCGAAGTCCTCCAGCGATGTGCCGAACTGACCGCACAAGCGATGCCGCGGCTGGGTCAAGCCGGTCGGCTCGCGGAGTACTGGATCGAGGTCACCCGGTTGGAGCGATCCGGTGACAAGGCCTTCCGCAGGCTTCTGGCGAAACTCTTCTCCGGCGACTACAAGGCCATCGAGCTGCTGAAGATCAAGGACATCGTCGAGTGTCTGGAGAAGGCCATCGACGGCTTCAGTGATGTCGCGGATCTGGTGGAGCAGATCGCCGTCAAGGAGTCCTGACCGGTGGATTTCGCCATCGTCGCGAGTGTCATCGCACTCGCCCTCGTCTTCGACTACACCAACGGTTTCCACGACGCCGCCAATGCCGTGGCCACCTCGGTCTCCACCCGGGCACTGACCCCGCGGGTCGCGCTCGCCATGGCCGCCCTGATGAACTTCATCGGCGCTTTCCTCGGCCAGGGAGTCGCGGAAACTGTCGGCTCGGTGATCCTTCCCCCAACGGGGATCTCCGGCCTCACCGTCGTGATGGCCGGGCTCCTAGGCGCCATCGGCTGGAACATCGTGACCTGGTGGTTCGGGCTTCCCACTAGTTCCACCCACGCGATGCTCGGTGGACTGGTCGGTGCCGCAGTGGTCAGCGGCGTCGAAGTGCGCTGGGAGACGGTCTGGGAGCGAGTGGCGCTGCCGATGCTGCTGTCGCCGGTGTTGGCCCTGGTGGCGGGCATGGTGGTGATGGTGGCGATCGCCTGGTATTTCCGCAAGCACGCGCCGGCACCGATCAACCGGGGATTCCGGCTGTTGCAGACCTTCTCGGCGGCCGCAATGGCCTTGGGTCACGGACTCCAGGACGCCCAGAAGACGATGGGCGTCATCGTCTTGGCCTTGGTGACCGGCGGCCACCTGGGACCCTCGGAATCGATGCCCTTGTGGGTGGTGATTGCCGCAGCGACGGCCATCTCGCTCGGCACCTACAGCGGGGGGTGGCGGATCATGCGCACCTTGGGCCGACGGATCATGGACCTCGATCCGCCCAGCGGATTCGCCGCCGAGACGGTGGCGGCCGGCGTGCTCTACGGCTCGGCTGCTTTCGCCTGGCCGATCTCCACGACTCAGACGATCACCGCCGCTGTCATGGGAGTGGGCGTCACCAAGCGGATCAGCGCGGTTCGGTGGCAAGTCGTCCGGAGCATCGTGCTGGCCTGGCTGCTGACTTTCCCGATGGCGATGCTGCTGGCCGCGGCCAGCTATCTCGTGCTGGCCGCGGCCCTCTAGAACCGACCGCCCCGGGCAGGCGTTCGATCTTCGTTCTCTTAGCCGAAGCGACCGGTGATGTAGTCCAGCGTCCGCTGATCGTCGGGCTCGGTGAAGAGCTTGGTCGTCGGCGCGTACTCCACCAGGAGCCCGGTGCGGTTTCCGGTGTGCTCATCGGCCCGCGCGGTGAAGAACGCGGTCCGATCAGCTACGCGAGCGGCCTGCTGCATGTTGTGGGTCACGATGATGATCGTGTAGTCCTTGCGCAGGGCGAGCATCAGTTCCTCGATGCGTGCCGTGGCGATCGGATCGAGAGCCGAGCAGGGCTCGTCCATCAAGATCACATCCGGTTTGGTCGCGATCGTCCGCGCGATGCACAAGCGCTGCTGCTGGCCGCCGGACAAGCCGTACGCCGACTGCTTGAGCTTGTCCTTGACCTCGTCCCACAAGGCAGCGTCACGCAGCGCCCCCTCGACCAGCTCGTCCATGTTGTCGACCTTCATCCCGGTGACCCGCGGGCCGTAGGCGATGTTGTCGTAGATGGACTTCGGGAACGGGTTCGGCTTCTGGAACACCATCCCGATGTGGGTGCGGACAGCGATCGGGTCAACGCCGCGGCCGTAGACGTCCTGGCCGTGGTAAGTCACCTGTCCTTCGACCCGGGCACCCGGGACCAGATCGTTCATCCGGTTCAAGCAACGAAGCACCGTGGACTTACCGCACCCGGAGGGGCCGATGAGTGCGGTGACCTCGTTCTTGCCGAAGCCGAGCGACACGTCGTGGACCGCGTGGAAGCCGCCGTAGAAGACATTGAGGTCCTTGACCTCCATCACCGTGTCGAGCGGGGTGTCGGAAAGCATGGGTCCTGGATCGATCGGCATGTCAGAGAGGCCGCTGTCCAGAGTGGGCTCCTGGCGTTGGGGCGCCCGGAAGGGGGCGCGCAGGTTGATGCTGGGTTCTGCTGCGTTCGTGGTCATTGCTCTTCCTCACCAGGTGCGTTGGAACTTGTTGCGGACGAAGATGGCTAGGCCGTTGAGCAGCAGGATCATCGCGAGCAACACGATGATTCCCGCCGATGCGGCCTCTTGATAGGCGGCTTGGGAGTTCGAGGCCATCCGGAAGATCTGGATCGGCAAGGCGGTGACACCGTCGCTCAGCCCGGCCGGGTCGAACCGCACCGCTCCCGCGATGCCCAGAGCCAGCAAGGGCGCTGCCTCGCCGATCGCCCGGGACAAGCCCAAGATGGTGCCCGTGGCGATGCCCGGGACCGCCGACGGCAACGTCTGCCGCCACGTGGTCTGCCACTGGGTGGCTCCGAGGGCAAGCGAGCCATGCCTGATCTCGCGCGGCACCGCCCGCAACGCTTCACGGGTCGCGATGATGATGACGGGCAGGATCAGTAGGGCCAGCGCAATGGCACCGCCGAGTACGACGCCCTTGAAGGTGAAGCCGAGAAGCGCCATTACGGCCACGGCAAGGAGGCCGTAGATGACCGAGGGAACCGCGGCGAGATTCTGCAGGTTCACCTCGATCAGGCGGTTGTACCAAGTCTGCCGGTCGGCGAACTCCTCCAGGTGCACCGCTGCCGCCACGCCGAGCGGTACTGCGAAGAGCGCGGTGAAGAACATCAACCACGCCGTGCCGAGGATGCCGGCCCGGAAGCCGGTCGTCTCGGGGTGCAGCGTCGAGTCGTAGCGGTTGATGAGAGCGGCGTCGAAGCGCGGGGCGCCATGAGCGGCGGTGTCGATGATGAGCACCATCAGCACCATCACGCCGAAGAACAGCGAGAACCACAAGGCGCCCAGGAACAGCAGGGAGCCAAGTGACCGGTCCTTGCTTCGGGTTGGGCCGAGGTTGCGGAGCGCGGCTTCTCGGGCGAGTGTCGTGTCGCGCGCGGTTGTTGCGGTGACGGTCATCAGTACTCCTGCCGGTAGCGGCGCACGATCCGGATGCTGATCAGGTTCACCACGAGGGTGAGCACGAACAAGCTGAGACCCACCGCGAAGAGGTTGTTGTAGCTGGTCGACCCCACCGGGTTCTCACCACCGGTGGTCATGGCGATGAAGCCGGTCATCGTCTGCATGCCCTCACGCGGGTCGAGGGAGAGGTTCTTCTGCGCTCCCGCGGCCAAAGCCACGATCATGGTCTCGCCGATCGCCCGGGACAGCCCCAGGACGATCGCGGCCGCGATGCCCGACAACGCCGCCGGGAACACGACGCGCAAAGTCGTTTGCATGCGATTGGCTCCCATGGCGAGCGACCCCTGACGCAGCGCCAACGGCACGGCGGACAGGGCGTCCTCGGCGAGCGAGGCGATCGTCGGGATGATCATGACTCCGAGCACCAAGCCCGCAGCGAGAACGTTGGTGAAGTTCACCTCAAGCTTCAAGACTCGCTGCAGCAGAACCGGGGTGACGAAGGTCAGGGCGAAGAAGCCGTAGACCACCGAAGGCACGCCGGCCAGCAACTCGACCGTCGGCTTCAGGAACTTCCGAGCGCGAGCCGAGGCGTATTCGGAGAGGTACATCGCCGCACCCAAGCCGATCGGGACGGCCACGCACAACGCGATCGCCGTGGTCATCAAGGTGCCACCGATGAGCGGCAGAACCCCGAACTCGTGGTCGGTAGACAGGAAGGTGCCAACCGAGACTTCGGCGAAGAAGTCGATGACCGGACGGACCAGCGAAACGATGATGCCGATCGTGATGCCGATCGAGACAAGAGCCGCAAGGAGGAGCGACCAGCGGATCGCGGTCTCGACAGGGCGCTTCTTGGCCTTCAAGAACGGCACGTCTGGCCGACCCGCGGAGAGCGGGTCGGCCAGCGTGGAGGTGGTGCTCATGGTGTCGTTGACTTCCGTGGTCAGCCGCCGATGCCGGCGAGGGCATCCTTCGTGGCGGCGTAGTCGGCGTCGTTCAACGCGATGAACTTGGCTGCCTCGGCGATGCCGGCCAGGTTGTCGATGTAGAAGTCGACGTAGGCCTTGACCGCCGGGTTGTCGTTGTACTTCGCGTTGTTCACGTAGATGAACAGCGGCCGGGCCAGCGGGGTGTATGCGCCGGACTGGGCGGTCTCGGCCGACGGGGAGACGCAGCCGGCACCGTTGTCGATGGCCACGGCCTTGAGAGTGTCGGTGTTCTCCTCGTAGTAGGTGTAGCCGAAGTAGCCGGTCGCGCCGGGGGTGTTGGCCACGCCCTGGACGAGCACGTTGTCGTCCTCGGAAGCCTCGTAGTCGGTCCGGGTGCTCTCGCTTTCGGCTCCGATCACCTCGCCGGCCATGTAGTCGTAGGTGCCGGAGTCGGTGCCGGGACCGAACAGGGCGATCTCCTGATCGGGGAAGCTCGGATCGATCTCGTTCCAGTTCTTGACCTTCGAGTCCGGGCCCCACAGGGCGATCAACTGATCGACGGTCAGACAGTCGACGGCCAGATCCTTGTTGACCACGACGGTGAGGGCGTCGGTCGCCACGAGCAGCTCGGTGAATTCGACACCGTTCTCTTCGCAGACGGGCACTTCCTCGTCGTCCTTGATGGGTCGGGACGCGTCGGACACGTCGGTCGCGCCGGCGCAGAACTTCTCGAAGCCGCCGCCGGTTCCGGACTCCCCGACGGTGGCGCGGATGTTCGGGTTCTCCTCGCTGAGGAGCTCGTAGGCTGCGTTGCTCATGGGGAAGACAGTCGAGGAACCGTCAACGGCGACGGTGCCGCTGACTTGATCATCGGAAGAATTGGAATCGCCGCCCTGGCCACTGCCACATGCGGTCAGCGCGAGAGCGAGGGCGAGGATGCCGGCGCCCTGGCGCAAAGAAGTGCGGGTCACTTCGTGTCTCCTGATCGGGTTGAAGATCTTCATAACGATCAGAAAGCTAGGTGGGCTGGGTGACTCACTCGTGCGGACTAGGTGAACGGTCGATGAACGCCTACCGGATTGTTCCTCCACCCGTGGAGAGCGAAGTCACAGAAGGAGGATCCGGGCACGCCATCGGCCCGTCATGCCGGGTCGCGCTCAACGAACCCCGTGGCGCTCGATGGCGACGATCTCCCCGTCCCTGTGATGGAAGACCATGAACTCTCCCGTGGCGAGCTTGACGTCCTCCTGCCCGAGCGCCGAGAAGATGCTCGGCAGTACCGGTCGGTGACTGCAGATCACGACGTTCTCCCGCGACTCCAGCGCTCGGTCGACCTGGGCCAGCACCGATTCAGGGGTGGCGTTCTCCTCGCAGAGTCCAGCGTCGGTGCGAATCCGCAGCGCGGTCAGGTCGGCGTACGGCTGCAGCGTCTGTACGCACCGGGTCGATGAGGAACTGACCAACCGGCTGACGTCGTAAGCCGCCAGCAACGGCACCAGTTTCGCCGCCTGCCGCTCCCCCACCTTCAGCAATGGGCGGAGCCGGTCGTCGGCCCGCCACCGCTTCCGCGAGCGCGCGTCCGCATGACGCAGCACCACGACCACCCCAGTCTTCTTGCGTGTTTGGTACGCCGAGCGCAGCGTGTGCCGGTCGTAGGGGTAGGTGAGCAGCTTGTCGGCTTGATCGAAGCTGACCCAGCGCAAGTCGTCGATCTCGTTGTTGGGCCAGTAGTGCGAGATGTCGTCGCTGCCGACCGCGCGGCCCACCCAGTAGTGCACCGTCTTCATCCGCCGGGTCAACGGGTAACGCTGGTCGGGCAAGGGCGGGCCGAGGCGGACATGGACCCCGGTCTCCTCGTGAACCTCGCGGACCGCGGCGGGCACCCGGTGTTCACCGCGCTCGAGTTTGCCCTTGGGGAAGGACCAGTCGTCGTACTTGGGTCGGTGCACGAGCAGCACCTGCTTGCCCTTGCGGATGACCACGGCCCCGGCCGCATGCATGTCCGGCAACTCTCTTCGCACGGTCCCCATCTTTTCAAGCCCTCCGACCGAACGCGCACAGGCTCAACGGAATCGCCTCAAGCGCAAGCTGTTGGTCACCACGAAGACCGATGAGAACGCCATCGCGGCGCCAGCCAGCATCGGGTTCAGCAGCCCTGCGGCTGCTATCGGCAGTGCGGCGACGTTGTAGGCGAAGGCCCAGAACAGGTTGCCCTTGATAGTGCGCAATGTGGCGCGAGACAGCCGGATCGCGTCGGCCGCGCGCCGCAGGTCGCCGTGCACCAGAGTGAGATCGCTGGCCTCGATCGCGACATCGGTGCCACTGCCCATCGCGATGCCTAGGTCCGCGGTGGCGAGCGCTGCGGCGTCGTTCACCCCGTCGCCGACCATCGCCACGACCCGGCCCTTGCTCTGCAGTTGGTTGACCACCGACACCTTCTCGGCCGGCGATACCTCGGCATGGACTTGTTGGATCCCGATCGACTCTGCCACGGCCCTGGCCGCCGCCAGGTTGTCGCCGGTCAGCAGTACGGGGGTCAAGCCCAGCCCCCGCAGGCGGGCGATCGCCTCCGCCGAGGTGGGCTTCACCGTGTCGGCGAGCAGCAGCACCCCACGAGCCCGGCCGGCCCACCCGACGGCGATCGTCGTACGCGCGGCGCGCTCGCCGGCTTCAGCAGCCGCACCGAGGTCGTCGGGCCAGCTCAAACCGCGCTGACGCAGCAGCGCGGGCTTGCCGACGAGAACGTCGAGCTCGCCGACCCGAGCAATCACTCCCGCACCCGGCAGGTTGCCGAACTCGGTGAGCACGGCGGCCGG
Organism: Nocardioides sp.; assembly: GCA_037046605.1. GTDB lineage: Bacteria > Actinomycetota > Actinomycetes > Propionibacteriales > Nocardioidaceae > Nocardioides. The sequence goes on along the minus strand of JBAOHF010000021.1, from coordinate 116,310 downwards.
CTGCACACCCGCGGCATCCGCGCCGGCGACAACAGCTCGCGCGATCGGGTGCTCGGAGCCACCCTCGGCAGCGGCGGCGACCGCCAGTACCTGGGTGGCGGACTCACCCTCGGCCGCGACGACGTCGACCAGCTGCATCCTGCCTTCGGTGACGGTGCCGGTCTTGTCGAGGACCACCGTGTCGACGCGGCGCGTGGACTCCAGCACCTCGGGGCCGCGGATCACGATCCCGAGTTGGGCACCTCGGCCGGTTCCCACAAGCAGCGCCGTCGGGGTGGCTAGTCCCAGTGCGCATGGGCAGGCGATGATCAGCACCGCGATCGCGGCCGAGAAGGCCGCGGTCAGGTTACCCGTGGCGAGCCACCATCCGAGCAGGGTGAGGGCCGAAAGACCGATCACCACAGGCACGAAGACCGAGGCGACCTGGTCGGCAAGCCGCGCGATTGGCGCCTTCCCTTCCTGGGCCTCGGTGACCAGCCGGGCGAGCTGGGCCAGCTGGGTGTCCTGCCCGACCCGGGTCGCTCGGACCACGAGCCGGCCGCTGGTATTCAGCGCTCCACCGGGTACGTCGGAACCCGCGGCGACGTCGACCGGCACCGGCTCCCCGGTCAGGAAGGACGTGTCGAGAGCCGACTCGCCCGACTCCACCACACCGTCGGCGGCGAGTCGCTCCCCTGGGCGAACCACCAACAAGTCACCCACGGCGACCTGATCGATGGGGATCCGTCGTTCTGTCCCGGCCGGATCGAGTACGACGGCCTCCTTCGCGCCCAGATCCAGCAACTCGCGCAACGCCTCACCGGACCGGCGCTTGGCCCGCTGCTCGAGCCAACGACCGAGGAGTAGGAACGCGGTCACTCCCGCCGCGGTCTCCAGGTAGAGCGATCCGAGACCGCCTTCATGGGAGCCCACCCAGCTGAAGTGATGGTGGTAGCCGAGCCTGCCCGCGGGTCCGAAGAACAGCGCCACCAGCGACCAGACGAAGGCGGCGATCACGCCCAGGGAGACCAAGGTGTCCATCGTGGCGGCCAGGTGGCGGGCGTTGCGCGCAGCCGCTCGGTGGAACGGCCACGCAGCCCAGCTGACGATCGGCGTGGTGAGCGCGAGGCTGGCCCATTGCCACCCGGTGAACTGGAGGCTCGGCACCATGGCGAGCACCATGACCGGGAGTGCACCGGCAAGGGCGAAAGCGACTCGGAGGCCCAGCCGATCGGCTTCCACGTGGGCGGGGCCCGCCGGATGGTGCACGCGCGCCCGATAGCCAGCTGCCGTCACCGCAGCGATCAGGGTCCCGGTCGGGACGGGCTGGGCGGCGAGGATATGGGCTCGTTCGGTGGCGTAGTTGACCGTCGCTTCGACCCCGTCCAGCTTGTTCAGCTTGCGTTGGATGCGGTTCGCGCACGAGGCACAGGTCATGCCTTCGATATCGAGATCGATCACCCGAGGTGGAGTCGCGTATCCGATGCCCGCACCGTTCGTCGGCCCCGCACCCTTCGAGATGTCCGCGTCGGGGTTCACCTCAGACCTCCAGGGTGTACCCGGCCTCGTCGACTGCCGCGGCGACCTCGTCGCGACCGATCGGACGAGTGCTGTCGAGTTCGACACGCCCGCTGGCGAGGTCCACAACGACGGCAGTGATGTCGTCGACTTGCTCGAGTTCCTCGGTGACCGACATGACGCAGTGTCCGCACGTCATCCCGGAGACCGTCCACGTGCTGTGAAACTCGCCGCTGGCGCTGGTCATGACCGCACCAACCGTTCGATCGCACGGGCGGCCTCGGCGACTTTGACGCGGGCCTCCTCGTCGCCCGAGCGGGCCGCATTCACCACACAGTGGTTGAGGTGATCCTCCAGCAGCCCGATCGAAACGGCTTGCAGGGCCTTCGTCATCGCCGAGACCTGGGTGAGGATGTCGATGCAATAGGTCTCCTCGGAGACCATGCGTTGGATCCCGCGCGCTTGTCCCTCGATTCGGCGCAGCCGCTTGAGGTAGTCGTCCTTGCGAGTTATGTAGCCGTGGCCTACTGCCGGATCCTCGACATATGTCACGTCAGCCGGGGTCACGTCAGCCGGGGTCACGTCAGCCGGGGTCAAATCAGCTGGGAGGGCGTCGTACTTCATGCCCTCCATGGTACCCCCCTAGGGTATGGGGTCGGGATCCTTCGCCTGGACCTCACCCTCGGCTGGGCGTGGATTCGGGACGAGACCCAAAATCGAGTCGATTTCGTCCTCCGTCAACGGCCGATCCACTTCGCTGGCCGCAATGATCAGGTTCGTGGTCAGCTCCACCTCGCCGAGGAGATCCACATCCTCCAACGAGACGTCGAACTGATCGGCCACGTCGATCCTTCCCTCAGACCCGAGAACGTCAAGCCGAGCGGCGAAAGCACCACCCGGCGTGTCTACAGTCTGCCCCGTCCCCGTTCGCCAGTGGGTGATCCGATCCGAAAATGGTTCGCACGTGCCATGGCGGGCACCACCCGAACCAGGTGACGGACCCGATGTACGCCGGGAGGGCCAGCAACAAAGCATCGAGGCCCCACCCGGACGGGTGGGGCCTCGAAGAGAGACTGGTGGGAGGTGCCGAAGCACCCCGCATCAGACCGGGCGAACGTTCTCCGCCTGCGGGCCCTTGGGGCCAGCCGTAACGTCGAACTCGACCTTCTGATTCTCTTCCAGCGACTTGTAGCCCGACGACTGGATGGCCGACCAGTGAACGAACACGTCGTCCCCGCCGTCCTCCTGTGCGATAAAGCCGTAGCCCTTCTCCGCGTTGAACCACTTCACGTTGCCCTGAGCCATTTGCTCGTTACTCCTTGTTACCTTGGGCGGGAGCCGACAGGTCGTCGGCCCACACCAGATGCGGTGACACAACGCTACGACTCGTGAAGCCACGAAGAAGAAACGCCGTCGGATCACAACCTCCGCGGGCGTCAGACCTGCTGGAACTTGCATCTGCTGCACTACAAACCTTACCAAGGACCGCAGTTGGAGTCTCCATCTGCCGCGCTGCGATACTTACGGCACTGTCCGTTCGGCGTACGCCGCGCGGCCAGGGCCCCTAGCTCAATGGGCAGAGCAGCGGACTTTTAATCCGTAGGTTGTGGGTTCGAGTCCCACGGGGCCTACCAAGGCATCACCGCAGGTCAGAGTCTGCTTTTCGCACACTCGGGTCTCTCAGTCGGATCGACATTGGGAGGCGTGGTTGCAGTTCGCGAACGTACTTGTACGGCCCGGGTCGAAAAGTGTGGAATCCCCGCACACCTAGATGGCATGAGCACTACGCCGAATCCCACCGACCTGGTGGCCGCCATCGAAACCCACCTCGCTGTTATCGACGCTGAACAGCGAGCGCTGAGAACCCTCCTGGGCGACTTGCGTCAGATTCACGTCCGGGAGACTGTCGGCGACTACCTGGCCCGGACCAGGTCGCCGCCGAACTAGGGGTCGGTCGCAGCACCGCGTACCGCCTGTTGGGCAGCGGTGAGCATGCCTGCATCAAGGTGGGTCGCCGCACGCTGGTCACCCGCGAACAACTCGATGCGTTCGTGAGTTCCGCGAAGAAGCAAGCATCGTGAGTCGATCGGGCGCCTCGCGTTCCGCCAACGGCAGGTCTTCGATCTACAAGGGGGCCGACGGCCAGTGGCACGGCTACGTCACGATGGGCACCAAACCGGACGGCAAACCGGATCGCCGACACCGGCGCGGACGGACACGTACCGAAGTCACCGACAAGGTGTTCGCCCTTGAGGCAGAGCGCGCCAAGTCGGCCGGCCGCGCCAGCTCCGCTGGCACCCTCAAGGTCGGCCAGTAGAAGCGCTACCTCGCCCGTGAGCTGTTCCGGCTACTGCCCACCCCCGACGCCGTCGCCCATCCTGTCGACGGAGAACTCGAAATCGCGTCCTGATCGACTTGACGATCTATAGGAGCAACAACGCCGCCGCCGAGGCGTTCTTCAGCTCGCTGGAATGGGAGGTCCTCTCACACCACAAGTTCGAGAACACCCGCCAGGCCCAGGCCGTCGCCTTGGACTGGTGCTACGGGTTCTACAACCACGACCGCCGGCACAGCTCAGCGGGCATGATGAGCCCGATCAACTACGAGAACACCACGGCCCTCGACCGGGAAGCCGCATAGAGAAGCCCTCCACGATTCGGGGGGAACCACAGTCCGGCCAGCCTTGGCCACGTCCGCCAGGCCAGCGATCCCCCGTTCTTCGTAGCGGCCACGCCAGTTCAACACCGTCGTCACCGTCGAGTCGGTCAACTCCGCGATCCGCGTGTTCGCCACGCCGTCCGCAGCCAGCAGCACGATCCGCGCCCGCTTCGCGGCCCTGGCCCCCACCCGATCCGAACGAGTGCGACGCTCAAGCTCCTCCCGATCGCCAACCCGCAGGACCAGAGCACTAGCTAAATGCCTGGCGAACTGTCTCCCAATTTTGGAGCACATCATCCCCTGCCGCCCGGATATTCTCATTCGCCTCGACTGGGAATTTGGCTACCTCTTGCCAAGATGCCGATCCATCGAGGGGCTTGCGAAGGACGGTCACCTCACCACCCGACGGCCGGAACGCCATCCTCACCAAGCCAACCAGGATTTCCAGTAGATCCGTGATCAAGAATTGGTTCGACTTTGTCGACTCATTCATGCGTACACGGCGTACTTCATTGGCATCGCCACCAACAGGCAGCGCCACCACGAAATAGGTTCTACCCTCATCCTCAAAGGGACATTCGAGTTCCAAGATTAATCCACCACCCTCTAAACTCTGGCAAAAATGTAGTCCAGCACCTGATCTAGACCTCGATACAAATCGTACGCCGTCGTCTCCCATCCGTATCGTCGAGCAGTCGCATACACTCTGGCGGCAGGGTTTCTCATATTAGTCGCAGCTCTAACTTCCACGCTCCATGGCACCCCTCGGAAGAACTTGCCAATGAACGCTACGTAGGCTCGGGATAAGGCGAAGGACGTGGATGTCCCCCAAGACTAGCCGCTTGCATAGTGATACATGACCAGTCGGTAAATGAATGTGATCGCCGCCGAAATCAATGCGCCGCAAATCATTCCGGTGCCGGAACAGAGGAAGCAGCCGATACCGTCGATAACATAATCCAACAGGTAATCCAGGAATTGGTCGACCACCCAACCCCAGATGGTGCCGTCGAGGTCGCGGCCATTCACAGGGTCGAAAGGATACGCATATCGCGTCGCTCCTCCGTTAAGTACCGAGTCGGCAGACAAGAACCCTCCAACCAAAGGGTTGTAGAGCCTCGCACCCATAATTACGAATCCGCCGACTGTATCGGTGGACCGTTCCCACGCGCCCAAATATCCATACTTCGCCGCGGAGCCACCCACCGCAATTGCGGCTCCATACTCGTCGGTCTCGCCATATGTAGCAAGGGTGACCGCCCCGGAATTTGCCGACTGCGTCGCTACGGCATCGCCGTGGAGGTTCTGCAGTGACCAGTCGAAAGTTGACCCACCGAAACTTCCAAGCATCCCTAGAACAGGGATCTGAATATTGCGCGTAACGCTCCAGTTAACTCCGGCATCCGACGAAGCTCTAATAGAGGTCGGCACGTCATTTCCGGCGCTGAATCGGTACTGCAGTCGTTGGGTTTCGGTGCCCCCGGTGGTTGTGGTGATGGTGTCAATGCGCCCGGAGGGGTCGAGGCTGTAGGTGTTGGTCTTCGTGACCGCGGCCCCTGCCCCGTTGTCGACGGGTTGGGTGAGGCTGGCGACCATGTCGTTGGGGTAGTAGGTGGTGGTGAGTGCTCCCATGGCCCCGGCTGCGGTGTCGGCTGCGGGGTGGTGCGGGTGCGGCCGAGGTTGTCGTAGGTGTAGCCGGTGTTGGTGATGCGGTTGGCGGTGCCGTAGGTGCCGTTCCAGGTTGTGGTTGGTGTGGTGGTTTGGCATCCGCCGGTGCTGTTGGGTGCGTAGGTGGTTTCGTTGGTTCGTTCCGAGGCGGTGCTGAAGCCGTAGGTGCGGGTGGTGCAGCCGTCGCTTCGGGTGTCTTCTGTGGTTCCCCCCGAGGATCCCGTAAATAGCATTGACATCACCGGTGAGTCCGCGTCTGAAATACACCATCTACCGAGACTGCGAGAAACGGGAAGAGGTGTGGCGTCTGGGTCTCCATGCGAACCCAATATCACCTCGAAGAGCGGCGCCGAATGGGCCCCAGAATGCTGGATCGGACAATGACGCATGCCACCCTCAATCCCTACATAAAAATTTCGGTCCAGGGGCAATCGATCGCCGAGCATATGATTACAAATGGAAATTCATACGCTGGGTGAATGGACAAATGGTTCAGCATCAATGGGTGTATGCGCGCGCGCTCATCGAGTGGGGAGACGGCATCGCCTTACATGGTAGACTTGTCACTATCTTTCCGGTCCGAAACGCCGGAAAGTACAGCCAGACTGACAAGCTCAATGACTGGTTCCCATATTGGATTCGGAAATGCTGGTTAAAGTGTGCCACCAGTGAACGGTGATTGGGCGAGGACCCGACTGGCAGGAGTTCGCATTGAAGCTCAAGGTTAAAGTTCCGGGATGGATGAATGAAGCTGGTTACCTACCCGATTTTGAGGAGGGACCTGTGCAGATTCTCCCGTGGGCGATGGCGGTTGGAGGGGAACTACTAGCGTTGGCGTGCGATGCAGAGTACGGAGATTCAACCACGCGCCTGCGACCGACCCTTAGCGAGAGTGGGGACCGCCGCTACCGATTAGTCGGACAAGTAGTCGCCAGAGATGACACCGGCGGCTTTGTCCTTGACTGCGGAATACCGGTCGGCTACTTCACTATGCACCCAATAGAGCTAGGGGTTTGGCTTGGTGGTGAGGTAGATTTTTGGTTGCGGGCGGAACTGCATGGTCGCATTTCTTTTGCTCCATTGGAGATTGCCAATCTGGCACGAAGCTGGCGACTATCCCGACTGATTGAGAAGTCTGAACTCTTCCGCTGCTCCTGGACCGAGTCTCTTCTGGAGTTAGAAGCGGCTAACTAGTGCCGCGGATTTGATGTAGTTGGACGGTTGGCCTTTGCCAGGATCTGCTCGGCTGTCTTGGTCCAGATGAAGGGGTGGGCGCGGTCGTGCCAGCCGTCGATGAAGGCGCGGATCTTGGTGTTGAGGTCTTTGACGGAGGTGCGGGCACCTACACAGTGCGCGAACACCCCGCGCCGGATGGCCTGGCGTTCGACGATCCCGAACCAGACCTCGACCAAGTTCATCCAGGAGACGTGGGTCGGAGTGAAGTGCACCTTGATCCGGGGGTGTTCGGCCAGCCTTGCTTCCACGTTCGCGTGTTTATGAGCGGCGTAGTTGTCCATGACCAGGTACAGGTCGACGGGTTCACCGTCACTGCCTCGCAGGTCGCGGTAGGTCCGCTCGATCTGCTTGAGGAACGCCAAGAACTCCTGGTGGCGGTGTTTGGGTTTCAACGCTGCGGTGACCTCACCGTTGGCGATGTGAGGTTCCCCCCCGGACCGTAGAGGCATCGACAATGAGGATCGAGATGCCAGAGAAGCGGAAGAGGTCTGCCTCGGCGTCGCTGCGGCCGGTAAACCCGTCGATGTCTGGGTCACCGAAGAGGTGATGCAGTTCTACGACCACGACCAACCCCTCCGAACCGAGAAACGCACCACGACAGGAGAAGCCCGAGTGAACAAGGCACCAGCAATCCAGCGGCGCCTACAGTGAGATCAAGTGTCCGGTCTCAACCGAAGTAGAACCGTCCCCCATCAACCGAAATAGCTCAGGCCTACCAACGTCTTGTGTGCCTACCAGGCTCCTGGGTCGTGGCGCGCAAGGCGTCACGACCGGGCTTCAGTCGCTGAAGTTCTGGGACCAGTAGATGCTGCCGTTCCGGTCGACGGCAACGCCGAGCCCGACCGCACGCCAGCGTGGCGTCAACAGGTTGCGCCGGTGTCCGGGGGATCGCATGAACGCGCGCATCGCCTGACGGGGGGTGGCAAACCCTTTGGCGAGGTTCTCACCGATCCAGGCGACGCGACAGATCCTGCGACCCTCATGGAGATCGGAGTGCCTGAAGACCCGGGTTCGGGCAAGTTCGTCCGCCCAGGGCTGGGCTACGCGATTGGTCAAACAGGCATCGGGCTTCAGCCGATGGAGATCCCGGCGTGTCCGGACCCGGTTGATCAGTGCGTACATCTCCTGAAGGGGACCATCTAGATCTTCGACGGTGAACCGAGGCGACGGATCGGGGGCCGCAGCCCTGACCGGCGCAGGACTCATCAACGTCATCGAGGCGATGACCAGAGCCGTGAGCAGGATCAATCGAGGAGCGATGCTGGGGAGCACTTTTGGCAGGCTAGCGAGCCCACCGCCGGCACGAGATCCGGTTACCGGACCGAAAACTAGTTTTCCGTTAAATCATCCGAATCGGATGCCATCTAGGGCGCGGAGGACGCTATCCGCGCACCTTTCGGCCAACAGCCAGCCTTCAGGACTACGTCGGATACCACTCCCGCCGTTGCTCTGACGAGGCTCAGGGCCGCCCCCAGTTCAGGGGACGGTCGCGCCGGCCGAGACTCTGCTAGAACCAGGAATCCTGGGGGAAGTTTTGTGCACGTACTTGCCTCCTACCGCTCATATTCGGCGTTGAGGAGAAACGGTGAATCGTTCAATTTTTCGTGCTGCCCTGCTCGGGTTGGCCTGCACCATCACATCACTGGCGGTGGTCAACCCACCCGCCCAAGCCGCTGACACCGACGTGGTGATCAGCGAACTCATGTACCAACCCGCCACTGAACTCGACTCCGAAGAGTTCCTCGAAATCACCAACACCGGCACCGCCGGCGTCGACATCTCCGGCTGGTGCTTCGGCGGCATCACCTTCTGCTTCCCCGCAGCCACCACCATCCCCGCCGGCGCCCGCTGGGTCGTCTCACCCGACCCCGCCCGGACTCTCGCCACCTACGGCGCTACCACCGCCGGCACCTACACCGGCTCGCTGAAGAACTCCGGCGAAGCCATCACCCTCAAGAACGCCGGCGGCACCACCGTCGACACCGTCTCCTACCTCGACGTAGCCCCTTGGCCCGTCACACCCGACGGCCTCGGACCATCCCTGGAGCTGATCGACCCCACAGCCGACAACAACCTGCCCCGCAACTGGGCCGCCGCCACCAACAACCCCGGACACACCGCCGGCACCGCCAACTCCGTCGCCGGCGCCATCGGTCCGGAACTCGTCGATCTGGCGGCCGCACCAGCTCGACCCGCGGCCAACGAAGCCGTCACCGTGACCGCGCACGCTTCTGGAGCCACGACAGTCACCGTCTACTACCGAGTCGACTACGGCACCGAGCAGAACCTGGCGATGACCACCACCGACAACGCCACCTACACCGCAACCCTGCCCGGTGTCGCCGCCGGACACCTCCTGCGCTACCGCGTCGTCGCCACCAACGGATCCGGGCAGACAGCACTGCCGCGCCTCGACGACAGCGTGGGCTACCAAGGCGTCGTCGCAGCGCATGGGGTCAACACCCAGATCCCCGTGATGGAGTGGTTCATAGCGCCCGCGGACTACACCGCAATCACGGGTGCACCCACCGCCGACCTGCACCGGCCCAGTGTGCTGGCCGTCGACGGCGTGGTGTTCGACAACGTCGACGCGTCGATCAAGGGGCAGTCCTCGCAAGAGCATCCGAAGCCGAGCTGGAAGCTGGAGTTCCCGCACAACCACGACTTCATGATGGCCGGCCTCATCGAGCCCGTTGACGAGTTCGCATTCCAGGCTGACTGGGGAGACCGCGCCCGAGGCAAGGCCTACCTCGCCTGGGAGACCGCGCGGCTGCAGAAGCTCGCCAACATGCAGATGTTCCCGATCCGGGTCCAGCGCAACGGAGCCTTCCAGGGGCTCTACAAGTTCCAGGAGCAGTTCGACGGCACCTGGCGCGATCGAGAGGGCCGGGGCGACGACGAGGTCTACAAGGCCAGCAGCGGTGCCTTCGTAACGACACGCAAGCTGTTCGAGAACCGGTTCGAGAAGAAGGAAGGCGATGCGCTCGACTACGCCAACCTGGAGGAATTCCTCGACGCGATCATTCCGGAGAACGAGAACTCCCGGCAGTTCACCCGGGAGAACGTCGATATCCCCGAGATGATCAATTTCGCGGCATTCGTGGCGATCGTCAAGCACGTCGATTCGCGCAACAAGAACTTCTACTTCGCGCGTGAATCACACAGCCAGCGGTGGGAGGCCTTCCCGTGGGATCTCGATCTCACGTGGGCGACGACCTGCTGTGGCGTCACCAGCACCTTCATCACCGCCACTGAGCCGGGTGACGATACGAACAAGATGCTGCGGGTGATCATGTCGGATCCGGTCTGGCGGGAGATGTACTTCCGTCGGCTGCGCACGGTCGTCGATCAGGTCTACCCCGCCGGCGTCCTCGAGGGCTGGTACGACGCCCGCTTCGCCGCCGCGGCGGCTGACTCCAACCTGGACTTCCAGAGCTGGCCCTATTCGGGCACCTACACCTACGCGCAGTTGCGCAATCAGTTGTTCTCCAGCTTGGCCACCAGGCGGAGTCAGTTCGCGGCAGATACGCGGATCCCGAGCTCTCAAGCGGCTGACGCCAACGTGGTGATCTCCGAGCTTGCCGTCACTCCGACAGCAGGGGACACCGCTCAGTTCGTCGAACTCGCCAATCCGACCTCAGGCGCGATCGACGTCTCCGGGTGGACCCTGTCCGGTGCCGTGACCGCGACCCTCCAACAGGGAGTAGTGATCCCGGCCGGTGGAGCGGTAAGCATCGTGGCCAACGATCCGGCCTTCCGGGCCAGCTACAGCGGTCAGACCTTCGTGGGAGATCGCTTCTCGGGTGCTCTGGCAACCGGGGAGACCTTGACGCTGACCCGCACCAACGGTTCGGTCGCCGACGAAGTGACCTTCGGCGGCGATGGCTGGCCGACGGCCACCAACGGGCAGACCCTGTCACTGAACAACCTGGCTGACGACAACGGTGACGGAGCCAACTGGTCGCTCTCCGACCGACCCGGCGGCACTCCCAGCGCGGCGAACAACAGCCCGGACACGGCTGTGGTTCCCGGTGCCCCGCAGATGCGCCTGGTCTCGCCCGGTAACGGTCAGGCGATCGTCCGCTGGCGGGCACCGTTCACCGACGGCGGCGCGGCAATCACGTCGTACTCCATCCAGGCTCGCAACTCCGCCGGAGCCGCCTTCGGCGCCCCGGTGGTCGTTCCGGGAACGGTTCGCCTCGGCACCGTGACCGGGCTGACCAACGGTCAGGGCTACACCTTCGTGGTCCAGGCCATCAACCGGGTCGGCACGGGTGCCAACTCGGCCGCCTCGACTGCGGTCACGCCCTCCGCCACGGTGACCGTGCCGGGGGCGCCGACCACTCGGACGCCGACCGCGGGCGCGGCTGGTGGCATCACCACCGCCAAATGCGCGTGGAACGCGGCGTCGGTCACCGGCGGCAGTCCCGTCACCGGATACCGGTGCTGGGCCTACCGGATGAGTTCGACGGCGAACAACGCCTACGTCGTGGAGATGATCCCGTCCGCAGTGATGTCCGCGTCCTCGCGCAGCTTCGAATTCGAGCTCCGCGAAGGCTTCTACCGATTCGCGGTGGAAGCGATCAATGCGGTCGGTACGTCGGCGCGGTCGGCCCGCACCTCGACGGGTGTCAACGCGCAGTAGTTGGTTGACCCGCAGGCGGTCCCCGGTCGTCCCGAGCGGCCGGGGATCGTTTGCTACCGCCCACCACGCGGCAATTCCGTCAATCAGGCCGCAAATTCCGTCCACATAATCAACTCAAGATGACCCACTCATCTAGGTGTTGTGACAACCTCATTGTTGGGGGGAGTGGGGTTAGTTGCCTCTCCTGCCGACAAATCTCGGTATGAACAGGAGTTCTCGGTGAATCGTTCACTATTTCGTGCTGCCCTGCTCGGGTTGGCCTGCACCATCACATCACTGGCGGTGGTCAACCCACCCGCCCAAGCCGCTGACACCGACGTGGTGATCAGCGAACTCATGTACCAACCCGCCACTGAACTCGACTCCGAAGAGTTCCTCGAAATCACCAACACCGGCACCGCCGGCGTCGACATCTCCGGCTGGTGCTTCGGCGGCATCACCTTCTGCTTCCCCGCAGCCACCACCATCCCCGCCGGCGCCCGCTGGGTCGTCTCACCCGACCCCGCCCGGACTCTCGCCACCTACGGCGCTACCACCGCCGGCACCTACACCGGCTCGCTGAAGAACTCCGGCGAAGCCATCACCCTCAAGAACGCCGGCGGCACCACCGTCGACACCGTCTCCTACCTCGACGTAGCCCCTTGGCCCGTCACACCCGACGGCCTCGGACCATCCCTGGAGCTGATCGACCCCACAGCCGACAACAACCTGCCCCGCAACTGGGCCGCCGCCACCAACAACCCCGGACACACCGCCGGCACCGCCAACTCCGTCGCCGGCGCCATCGGCCCCGTCCTGTCCAGCCTCACCGCAGCACCGCAGCGCCCGGCTGCCAACGAGTCCGTGACGCTCACCGCCCAGGCAGCCGGCGCAACCGGCCTGACTGCCTACTACCGTGTCGACTTCGGCGCAGAGCAGTCCCTGGCCATGGCCACCACCGACAACGCCACCTACACCGCGACCCTGCCAGGCGTCGCCGCCGGACACCTCCTGCGCTACCGCGTCGTCGCCACCAACGGAGCCGGCCAAACCGCACTGCCACGCCTCGACGACACCAGCCGCTATCAAGGCGTTGTCGCCGCTCACGGCATCACTAGCCAGATCCCGATCTTCGAATGGTTCATCGCGCCCAGCGACTACAACGCCATCACTGCCAGTCCCACGGCCGACCTGCGCCGCCAGGCCGTACTGGCCTACGACGGCACCGTGTGGGACGGCGTCTCTGCCTACATCAAGGGCCAAAGCAGCCAGACCGCGCCGAAGCCGAGCTGGAAGCTCGAGATGCCGCACAACCACAACTTCACGATGCCGGGGCTGCTGGAGCCCGTCGACGAATTCGCACTCCAGGCCGACTGGGGCGACAAGTCCCACGGCAAGGCCTACCTCGCCTGGGAGACCGCGCGGCTGCAGAAGCTCGCCAACATGCAGATGTTCCCGATCCGAGTCCAGCGCAACGGCGAGTTCGAGGGTCACTACAAGTTCCAGGAGCAGTTCGACGGCACCTGGCGCGACCGAGAGGGACGTGGCGACGACGAGGTCTACAAGGCCAGCAGCGGCGCCTACATCACGACCCGGACTCTCTTCGAGAATCGTTGGGAGAAGAAGGAAGGCGATGCACTCGACTACACCAACCTGGAGGAGTTCCTCGACAGCGTGATCCCCGAGGGCGAGAACGCACGCACCTGGCTGCGGGCCAACGCCGACATCCCGGAGATGATCAACTACGCGGCCTTCGCTGCCGTCGTACGACATGTCGACTCGAGCCAGAAGAACCATTACCTGGCACGAGAGTCGAAGTCGCAGCGCTGGGAGGTGTTCCCCTGGGATCTCGACATCACCTGGGGCGGCTCCTGCTGCTCGGTGACCTCGACCTTCGTCACGCCCGCGGAGCCGAGCGATCAGACCAGCGTCCTGATGCGGGTGTTGCTGTCGGATCCGACGTGGCGGCAGATGTACTTCCGCCGCCTGCGCACGGTCGTCGATCAGGTCTACCCGGCCGGCGTCCTCGAGGGCTGGTACGACGCGAAGTTCGCCGCCGGGGCAACCGAGGCCAACCTGGACTTCGCCAAGTGGCCCTACAGCGGCACCAACACCTACACCAACCGCCGCACGGCTCTACTCAAGGAACTCGCCACCCGGCGCAACATCTTTGCGACCGACACCCGGGTGCCGGCCAGCCAGGCGGCGGATGCCGCGGTTGTCATCTCCGAACTCGCCGTCGCACCGACAGCCGGAGCGACCGCGCAGTACCTCGAGTTGGCCAACCCGTCGACCACCAATGCCGTGGACGTCTCCGGCTGGACGCTCTCCGGGGCGGTAACCGCGACGTTGCAGCAAGGCATGGTGATCGCTCCCGGATCGGCCCTTGTCGTGGTCGCCAACGACCCGGCCTTCCGAGCGGCCTACAGCTCACAGGTGCTGGTCGGCGACCGCTTCAGCGGCGCCCTGGCCGAGGGCGAGACCTTGACGCTGACCCGCACCAACGGCTCGGTCGCCGACGAGGTCACCTTCGGCGGCGGCGCCTGGCCGCAGGCAACCGGCGGAGAAACCTTGTCCCTCAACGACGTGGCCGCCGACAACAACGACCCGGCCAACTGGTCGCTCTCTGCGCGCCCGGGCGGCACCCCGAGCGCCGCCAACAACTCCGCGGACTCCGCGGTCGTCCCGGGTGCCCCGCAACTGCGGAGCATCGCCCCCGGCGACGGCCAGGTCACCGTGGTGTGGCGAGCGCCGTACACCGACGGCGGTGCGGCGATCACGAGCTACCAGGTGCAGGCGCGTGACAGCGGCGGCCAGCCTCTCGGTGCACCGGTGACGGTCACCGGGGCGGTGCGCACGGCCACGGTGACTGGTCTGACCAACGGCCAGGCGGTTACGGCGGTCGTCACCGCGGTCAACCGGGTCGGCATAGGCGCGAACTCGAACGTATCGGCAAGCTCCACGCCTACCGCGGGACTCACCGCGCCCAGCGCACCGGGGATCTCCTCGCCCCTGGCAGGCACTGCCGGTGGTGAACTGACGCTGCGCGCGCGCTGGACTGCTTCCACGACGACAGGTGGCACGCCGATCACCGGCTACCGTGCCTGGGCTTACCGGATGAGTTCCAACGCGGCCGATGCCATGGTCTTGGAGATCATCCCGGGCGCCGTCGTCAGTGCCTCGACCCGCAGCTTCGACTTCAAGCTGCAGCAGGGCTGGTATCGCTTCCAGGTCGAGGCCATCAACGCGGTCGGCACGTCGGCTCGTTCGGCCAAGTCGGCGGCGGGACAACCGCAGTAGGTCGAGGCGGGCGGATCGGAGAGACCTTCGCCGATCCGCCCGTATTAGAGGGGGCATCCGAGGAGGGGCCGGCGACCAGCCGGCCCCTCCTCGCATGCCCCGCAGGCAAACCCCAAGCGCAGCCGCCGCACGCCCAAGCACGCCGTGTGGCCGAACGAGCAAATACCAAAGGGCGCCCGCCTCAGCGAGCGCCCCTTGGTTGTGGCCCTTTGGTGTTCCAGAGGGTTCGAGCGAGCCTGCCTCAGCGGCAGAGCGTGGTGCCCTTCACCGACAAGATGCCCTTGGGCGCCTTGCGCATCGGCTTGCGCCATACCTTGGTCTTGGCGGTCCAGGCACGGGTGGCGACCTTCCCACCGAGAACCACCTTCTGCACCACGACCTTCAGCGCCAGCGAGGCCGACGAGGTGCCCTTGAAGCAGGAGGTCGCCTGCTTCTTGGTCGCAGCAACGGCGGCGGTGACCTTCTGGCCAGCCTTCTTGCCCTTGTAGCGCATCACGACCTCGGTGGTCTTGGTCAGCCGCTTCTCCCAGGGAGCCTTGATCTGGACGCTGAGGCCATCGGTGCGCGAGGTGAGTACGGCGATCTTGGCAGTGCTCTTGCTCGCCTTCACCCAGCTCGAGGTCCAGTTTGTGGTGCCCCGGCGTGAGACCAGCCGGACCTTGCAGGTCGGGCAGCCCTTGGTCTTCACCGTCACGATGGTCGACTGACCCGGCAGCGGGCCCGCGATAACCACGCCACTGGCGGCGAAGGTGAGGAAGCGCGCGAACGGCTGGTTGGCAACCTGGGTCGAGCCACCCAGACGGAGGCCCGTGGCATCCGCCTGGATCGACCACACACCCGGCAACGCCGGATCAATCGTCGGCAGGGCGTAGTTGAGCACCATGCCCGAGGTCGCGTTCACCGCGGCGAACTGGTTGCGAGCGTGGCTCGCGCCGTTGGCCCCTGGGTCATGGAAGGCGTTGGAGAAGTGGCCACCGAAGTAGGCCACGCCGTCGTAGTAGTCGACTGCCTGGACCTCTCCGTCCGCGCGATCCACCCACTCCGGGGTGTCGGTGCCGAGCGTCCACCGGGCAGCCTTGCCGCCCGGCTCGCCTCCGATGGCGGCGTAGATATCGGAACCGTTCGAGTCCAGGTCCCGAATCCGGCAGACGACGCCGGAGACACACTGGCTCGGCGGGGTCCAGGAGCTCAGCGCACCCGTGCTGGCGTCCACCGAAGCGAGGAACTCGCGGGGCTGGCCGGCAACGCTGGTGAAGGTGCCACCGATGACCAGTTGGCCGCCGCTGACCGTCAGCGCCTGGATTCCGCGCGGCGTCTGGGCGTCGAACGAGGTGTCGACCACTCCGGTAGCCAGATCGACCTTGGCCACGCCCGGGCGGGCCACGCCGTTCACGGAGGTGAACTGACCGGCCATGAACAGCTTGTCGCCGCTGACCTTCAGATCCCAGACATGCTTCTCGCCGCCCGCGGTATTGGCTGCCCAGCCGGTCACCGCACCGGCGGCACTGACCGCCGCGGCATGCGATCGAGACGCGCCCCCGATGGTGGTGAAGTCGCCGCCGACATAGACCGTGCCGTCAGGGCCCACTGCCAGTGCAGAAACGGCGGGTCGGCCGTTGGACGCGTTCTCGTCGTTGGTGGCCGGCGCCCACGAAGTGGGGTTGCCGGTCGCCCGGTCAATGGCCGCGAGGTGCTGGCGGGTGACCACGACATCGGAGTACGGGTTCTTGAGCGAGGTGAAGTCGCCACCCAGATAGATCCGGGTGGGCGTCACCGCAATGGCCCGCACGGTGCCGTTGGGCACCCAGGTCGACGCCGGAGAAGCGCCGTACGTCGCTGCGTTGGCCGCCTGCGGCGTCAGCGACACCAACAGGCCCGCCACCAGGGCAGCAAGCATGGAAGAACTAAGAAATTTGCGCACAACAACAGCCTTCTGAATCAGGCGTCGGTAACCCCCCGACGGCAAATGAGCCTTCATTCGAAGATACCTAAGCTGATTGGCAGTCGCTTTCCCCCAAAAGGAGGGTCTTGGTCTAGTCACAACTGACAGGACTGGACAACTGTTCGACCATCCGGGCGGCTTCGTCGCATGGAAGTCCGAAACGGGTGCACCCGCCGTATAGGCATCTTGAATCTCACCGAACCGCTGACCTCGGCCCGAGGAGCGTCGTAGACTGCCGGGATCTCCTGGGGGGACTACCGCATGGGTCTGACGCGTATCAGCATGCGTGTGGAGCCGGGTGCCGGATCGGTGGCCGCCGCACGCCGATGGGTCGTGTCTGCATGCCTGGGCATCGGCCGACCCGAGCTCGCCGAGTGCGCCGCCCTAGGCGTCTCCGAACTGGTCACCAACGCCCTCCTGCACGCACGGCCACCCATCATCGTGTCGTTGGGAGGAAGCCTCGATCACCCGCGCATCGAGGTGGCTGATTGTTCGACGGTTCCCCCGCTGCGACGCATCACCGACGACCCGTTGTCGACGACCGGACGCGGGATCGAACTCGTGAGCATGTGCTCGTCCATGTGGGGGGTCGAGATCGACGGGGCTGGCAAGGTCGTCTGGTTCGAGCCGGCTCGTGACAGCGACGCTTCCCGGGTGCCGCCGTACACCTTCCACCAGACGGCGCCGCCGCAGGCCTCGGAGTCCGACGGTGGCTACCCCGTCACGGTTCGCGAGGTGCAGGTGCGGCGCTGCCAGGAACTGCAGGCCTACTACCGCGAGATCAGCCGCGAGCTGCGGCTGCTGTCGATCACCCGCGAACACGAGTACCCCCTCGCCACGCAATTGACCACGCTCTTCTCCAACTTCGACGACGTGTTCCCCACCAGCGTGATGGAGCAGATCCAGGCTGCGGCCGACCAAGGTCTCGAGCGCATCGACGTACGGGTGAGCGCCCCGCCGTCGCTACCGGACCTGATCCCGCAGATCCTCGAGGTTCTGGAACTCGCCGAGTCGTTCAGCCGAGCGCAGCGGCTGCTGACCGGCGGCCGGACCTCGGACCAGGCCGAGTACTGCCAATGGTTCTTCCAGGAATTCCGCCGTCAGTCGGTGGGCTTGCCACCGCTGGGTTTCGAAGAGACTGCTGCGGAACAATCCGCTTCATGACCTCTGGCTCGCCGGGACCGCCGGCCAAGGAGCGACCGAATCGTCCCCGGCTGACGGTCGATGCACTCGCAGCGGTCGGAGCCGGCGGAGCGCTGGGCGGATTGTGCCGCTGGCTGCTCGGCGATTGGGTGCCCGACGGGGCCGGGTTCCCGTGGACGACGTTCGGCATCAACGTCGTGGGGTCCGTGCTCCTCGCGTTGCTGCCGGCACTGATCGCGCCGCGCCGCAGCCATCGCTGGGCGCTCTTCCTGGGCCCGGGTGTGTTGGGGGGGTTCACCACGCTCAGCGCCTACGGCGAGCAGACCCGAGCGCTGATCGCCGATGGGCACGCCGGGGTGGCCGCCTCCTACTACCTCGGGACGCTGGCCGCTTGCCTTCTCGCCGTCGCGTTGGCTCAGCACGTCACCACCCCGATTGAGCGCGCCGAGGTCCTGGCCCAGGAGGGCGACGAATGACACCGCTGCTTGTCATGCTCGGCGCGGGGACGGGCGCCGCGACGCGCTACCTGGCCGGCCACCTGCTCGACGCTCGGTTCCCCCGGGGCACGTTGCTGGTCAATGTCGTGGGGTCCTTCCTGCTCGGCTGGCTCGCCGGGCGCGGTGTTACAGACACCGCCTGGTCGCTGCTGGGCGTTGGGTTCTGCGGCGGGCTGACCACCTACTCGGCTTTCGCGGTGCGGACCGTCGACCTGGCCCGGGAGTCGTGGCTTCGCTCCACGACGTACGTCGTGGCGACGCTGGCGCTCTCGTTGGCGGCTTGTTTCGTCGGCTTCGCGATCAGCTGAGCAGAGGCGGTTGGCTGGTCCGCGGGGGCTGGCCGGCGACGCTCAGCCGTAGCCCCAGGCGTGCAACTGGTCGTCCTCGATGCCGAAGTGGTGGGCGACCTCGTGCACCACGGTCACCTCGATCTCGTCGCGCAGTTCCTCCTCGCTGGCACACATCCGCGACAGCGGCCCACGAAAGAGGTAGATCCGGTCGGGGAGAAGGAACCCCTCGTTCGCCCCGCGCTCGGTGAGAGGCACCCCGTCGTACAACCCGAGGAGGGAACCATCCCCCGGAGGTGGCTCGTCCTCGACCAGCACGACCACATTGCGCACCTGCTCGGCAATCGCCTGGGGCAGTCGGTCCAGCGCGGCTTCGACGAGGGCGTCGAAGACCGCGGCGTCCACCTGCATCGCCTTCACCCCATCCCCAGGCAGTCCGTCTCCCGGACGGGAGCCCAAGACCAAGCATCGCAGGAAAAGCAGAACGCCCCGGATCTGGAAGATCCGAGGCGTTTGGTGGCGACCCCGACGGGACTCGAACCCGCGACCTCCGCCGTGACAGGGCGGCGCGCTAACCAACTGCGCTACGGGGCCTTGGTGCACCACTGATGCGAGCAGAACTCTAACTCATGGCCCGCGCGGCTTCACAATCGGGCGAGCTCAGCCAGCCCGGCTATCAGCCGTACCCCCAACCGGATTCGAACCGGCGCTGCCGCCGTGAAAGGGCGGAGTCCTAGGCCGCTAGACGATGGGGGCCTGCCGACTTGCCCGAGGGCGCGTCGGCTGGCCAAGCATAGGGCCTTTCCCGACGTGCCCCCAAGCTGAGGATGGACCGATTGGAGCGCGCCCGATTGCGTCGGGTATGGTTTCACCGCTCCGTCATGCACGGACACGGCCAGGTAGCTCAGTTGGTACGAGCGTCCGACTGAAAATCGGAAGGTCGGCGGTTCGACCCCGCCCCTGGCCACCACCGAAGCCGCAGGTCACCTCCCCGTGACCGGCGGCTTCAGCTGTTGAAGGGCTGGGACTCGAGGCTCCCGCAGCCCATCACCGGTTCAACCGCGAGAAGAACCCCTTGTTGTGCCGATGCAAGCCGGGGAACTCGGCGTACATCCGGTCGTAAACGGCGCGGTTGTCCGGGTTCGGGGTGAACGCGGGATCGACCGGCACCAGTCCACGCACCTCGGCCCAGGTGATCCCTTGGGTGGCGAGCGACCAGGTCAAGGCGGCCCCACGCAAGCCCGCGACCGACGGGTCCGCCACCCGCTCGATGGTGCGGCCGCCCACGTCGGCCAGGATCTGGACCCACAGGTCCGAGCGCGCGCACCCGCCCAGCAACCGGATCGGATCGAGGGGGCGTTTGAGGAACTTCTCCACCGCATCGGTCAGCCACCGCAGGTTGAAGGCCACCCCTTCCAGTACGGCGCGAGCGAGGTCGGCGCTGGTTGCCCCGACCCCCAGGTTGTGGAACCCGGCACGGGCGAACCGATCGTCGACGGGGCTCCGCTCGCCAGTGAGCCAGGGCGTGAACATCACCCCGCCCGACCCCGGCGCTGCCCCCGCGGCCAACTCCAACGCCGCGGTCACCGAGGGTTGCCCCCCGAAGCCAGGGAGCAACCCCGAGCACAGCCAATCCAACGCTCTGCCCGCACTGTCCTGGTTGTTCGCCAAGACATAGCGACCATCGCCCAAGCCGGGCACCGCGGCCAGTTGCCGGATCACATCGGTGCGCTTGGCGGGCATGGGACAGCTGACCCAGGCGGAGGTGCCCAAGGAAGCATGCGGCGCGAAATCCTCGACGGCTCCCGAGGCGATGACCGCATTGTGTAGATCCGGCAGCCCGGTCACCACCGGCACATCGTCGCCCAACCCCAGCCGGGTCACGGCCTCGCCTCGAACCGAGCCCACCACGGAAACCGCGCGAACCAGTGGCGGCAGCTTCGTCGCGTCGACCCCGGCACGGCCGACCAGCTCCGCGTCGTAGCTCATCCGACTCTGGTCGCGGTTGTCGGTCAGCCACGCCGCGGTCATTGACGCATGCGTGGCGACCACCCGCCCGGTGAATCGCTGGGTCAGATAGTCGACCGGTTCGAGGAACCATCGCGCGGACCGCGCCGTTTCGGGCAGGTCGCGCTGGAGATGCAGGAAGTGGGCCAGCGGGTCGGCGCCGGTCGCCGACGGGATCCCGCCCGTACGGCGCAACCAGGCCGCCAAAGCGCCCGGAGCGTATCCAGCCACCGGACCGGCCACCACCGCCGCCGAATGTTCGGCGCCGCGGGTGTCGTTCCACATCAGGCAGTCGCCGATCGGTCGGCCGCCCTCGTCGACCGGGACTGTCGAGGCCCACTGCCCGGTGACGGCTACCCCGACCACGTCTCGTCCGGACAGACGGCTCTGATCCAAGCCTCGCTCGGCGAGTTCCAGCACCAGCCGCCACCACTCCTCGGCGTCCTGAGTGGCGGCGCCCGCATGCGGTCCGGCGGGGTCACCGAATCGCGTCTGAAGCGGGGCGGAGGCCCACCAGACCACCTGCCCCCGGGGAGTCGCCAACCCGACCTTCAGTCCCGTCGAGCCGAGATCCACGACGAGCACCCGGCCGTCCGACGTGGTCCGCACGGTCATCAGCGCCTCAGCCGGCTACGTCGGGAACCGGCGGAAGCCCTTGCTGGTTATCGAGCATGGCGTCCATGAACATCACGATGAAGTCCTCCACCTCGCTCGTCAGTCCGCCGGCGACCCCGCCGTAGATCGCGCCCGATGCGGTCTCGGCTCCGGCGGCGTGCTGCTGGCGGGCATAGGCGACCGCCTCGGCCAAGTCGCTGGCGAAACTCTCCACAACACCGGCCGCGGTCTGCGGCCGGGTCACGGCCATGTGGATGGCATTGGGGTACTGCTGGCCGTTGAAGCGCCAGCCGCGCGGTCGCATGAAGTCGGCGACGTGGTAGATCTCGAACGCCTCGGAGGTGAAGGAGAAACAGAACGACGGCGCGCCCATGATGCGCAACTCCTGATGGCTCCGCACGATCTCCTGCATCCGGTAGGAGGTCTCGAAGATCTGCCGCGCGTACTCCCGATAGCCTTCCCGACCCAGCGAGACCATCGACGCCCAAGTCGCCGCCAGCAGGCCGCCCGAGCGCGACCCTTCGATCCCTGGTGACATGTACTTGCCGCCCGACCAACCGACCAGATGGAAGTACTGCGCGTTGCGGATCTCCTTGTCGGCAAACAGCAAGGCGGAGGACCCCTTGAAGGCGTAGCCGTACTTGTGAGTGTCTGCCGAGATCGAGGTCACTCCCGGGACCCGGAAGTCGAAGGCGGGGATGTCGAAGCCCAACTCCTCCCCGAACGGCAAGATGAAACCACCCAGGCAGCCGTCCACGTGGAGCCCCACACCGCGCTCGAGCGCGAGTCGACCGAGATCGGCGATCGGGTCCACGGTGCCGTAGCCGTAGTTGCCGGCCGAGCCGATCAGCGCGAGGGTGTGCTCGTCGACGGCAGCCGCCATGGCCGGTACGTCGGCAAGGGTCGTCGCTGGGTCGATCGGGACGGTGCGGCACTCGATGCCGAGCAGATGGCACGCCTTGTCGAAGGCCGGATGCGCCGTCTCCGGTTTGACCAGGTTCGGTCGCTCGGTGACTCGGCCGGTCATCCGCGCATGCTCGCGATAGGCGAGCACCGCGTGCAGGATCGAGCCCGTGCCGCCCGTGGTGACCATCCCCGCCGGCGTGGTGCCCTCGAGAGAATCGGCATGCATCAAATCCAAGGCCATCGCCACGATTTCGCCTTCAAATCGGGTCTGACTCGGGCAAATATCTCGTTGCAAGGCGTTTACATGTGCGAATTTCGCAAATGCGTCCGCAAGGAATGCATAGTGCTCGTGATCGCCGCAGTACATCGTCCCGGAGACCTTGCCCGACTCCCAGACGGCGTCCTCCTCGCGAGCCATCGACTCGAGTTCGGCGAGGATGTCCTCCCGTGGGCGGCCACGCTCAGGCAGGCGCGGATTCACGCCGAAGCGCTCGGCGTACGGGTAGTCGTTCACCAGATCTCCTCCGTCACTGCGCCAGGCGAGCCGCCTGCGGAGCGTGCCGCGGACAAATCCGGGAGCGCTGGCGGGCGCGCTTTACATCCCGGGGAAGTTGCCAATTTTGGTTGACTGTGTTTTCCATACAATTGCATGAATGTACCGGTCAATGAGACCAACCCTTCCCGCATACCCTTTGCCGGGACTATTTTCCGTACTGTGTCCCCCACACGAATGTTTACGATTGTGTCGTCGATCGCCCTCACCGTGGTGATCTCCCTGACGGCCACCCCGCCCACGTCGGCTGCCGAAGTCCGACCCACCGCATCCAGCACAACCGCGGTAGCCCCCCGACTCGACACCATTCCCGACCAACTGGTCAAGGTGTTCAACCGGGTGAACACCATCCGCGCCAAGAACGGACTGCGCCAGCTCAAGCTCAACGTCTGCCTCACCGACGAGGTTGCGCAACCGTGGGCGGTGAGGATGGCGCGGACCGGAGAGTTCCGTCACCGTGCGATCAATTCGGTGCGCTCGGCGTGCCCGAAGAACGGCTGGGTCGGCGAGAACATCGCCTACGGCTACGCCAACGCCAAAGCGGTGATGAAGGCATGGATGCACTCCCCTGGCCACCGCCACAACATCCTGCGCCCGCAGTTCCGCCGCATCGGTCTGGGCATCAGCACCGACAAGAACGGTCGGATCTACTGGGTTCAGAACTTCGGCGGTATCTGAGCCGCGACCTTCAGCCGTCGCCACCGGGTTCCTCGTTCACTGGTGTTACCTCGACACCAGGCCGATACGGCGGATCATCGGACCCGCCGTGGCGGCGACGCGACGCCACCAGCGCCAGTGCGCCGATGACGATCGCGGCCATGGAGACCCACACGATCATCCGCAGGCCGGCGATGTCGTCGTAGGTGATCGGATCGATCCGGATGTTCTCGATCCACATGCGTCCGGAGGCGTAGGTCACGACGTAGGCAGCCAGCGTCTGGCCATGCCGCAGCCGATAGCGACGATCGAGCCAGAGGATCAGGGCCGCTGCCGAGAGGTTCCAGATCGACTCGTAGAGGAAGGTCGGGTGGAAGGTGGCGAACTCTTCATACCCGGCAGGTCTGTTGGCCGGATCGATCTTCAGTGCCCACGGCAGTGTGGAGGGCACGCCGAAGAGCTCCTGATTGAAGTAGTTGCCGAAGCGGCCCATCGCCTGGGCGATCAACACTCCCGGCATCAACGCATCGGCCATCGGCAGGAATCGGATGCCCATCCGGCGAGCGCCGAGCCACAGTCCCAAGGCACCGAGTGGAACTGCCCCCCAGATGCCGAGGCCGCCTTCCCAGATGCGCACTGCCCCCCAGGGATCGCCACCCGGGCCGAAGTAGCGCTGCCATTCGGTCAGCACCCAGTAGAGCCGCCCACCGACGATGCCGAACGGCACCACCCACATGGCCAGGTCCGCGACCTCCCCTGGTCGTCCGCCGGCGGCCCGCCATCGTTTGTCGCCAAGCCAGATGGCCACGGCGATGCCGGCCAGGATGCACAGCGCGTAGGCACGGATCGGGAGCGGCCCGATGTGCCACACCCCTTGGGAAGGGCTCGGGATGAACCCGGGGATCAGAGCGGATACCGGGGCCCAGGCAGTGTCGATCGGCACGCGCGGAGACTATCGCCCCGGCGATATCGGGTGGCCCCGACAGCCTTGGCTGACCTACCTTCTGCTCATGACCGAGCTGCCCGAGGTTCCCGAGACAAGCTCCGAGACAGCGACGCTGATCGCCTTCCTCGACTACCACCGCGCTGTGGCCCGGCGTAAGGCCGAGGGCCTCACCGACGCCCAACTCAACCAGACCGTCGCCGCTTCCACCCTCACCATCGGCGGCATCCTCAAACACCTAGCTTTCGTCGAGGACTGGTGGTGGGTCGCGGTGTGGCAGGGAGCCCCCTTGCCCGAACCGTGGACCGAGGAGCGCTTCGCAGCCGACGAGGACTGGGACTTCCACAGCGCTGCCGACGATTCAGCCGGGGAGATCCTCGGCTTGTACGACGAGAAGGTGGCAGCCGCGCAGGCCGCGGCCCAGAGTCTGCTACTCGCGCCGCACGCCCTGGAGGCGGTCGCGAGCCGACGGCGGAAGAACGGCGAGGCCACCAGCCTGCGCTGGATCCTGGTGCACCTGATCGAGGAGTACGCCCGACACTGCGGTCACCTCGACATCCTGCGTGAGGCGATCGACGGCCGGACCGGGGATTGAGCCACCGGTCACTACGCTGGAGCCCATGAGCGAAGTCGACTGGGGCCGGCAGTACACCATCACCACCGAGGCGCTCATCGAGCTGATCCAGGGCCTCGACGAGACCCAGCTGGAGGCTCGGGTCCCGGCCACGCCTGAGTGGACCGTCCACGATGTCCTCGCGCACACCGCAGGAACTCCCGCCGACTTCCTCGCCGGCACCATGGACGGCGCCCCCGGTCGCGCCTGGACGCAAGCCCACGTCGACGCACGGAGAGCCGCCAGCACCGACCAGCTGATCGCGGAGCTGCGGGAATCCACCCCGGCACTCGCGCCCCGCTTGAGTGCCCGGCTCTCGGCGTTCTGCATGGATCGGGCCACCCACTACGCCGACCTGTGCGAGCTGCTCGGCACCAAGGCCACCGAGGAGCACTGGCGACCGTTGCTCGCCACGGCTCGTGCCAGCCGACTCGATGGCCAAAGCGTGGACGTCGACGACTACGAGCTCTTCCGGGCGCTCTTCTCCCGACGCTCGATGGCGCAGCTACGGGCGTGGAACAGCGGATTGAGCGAGGAAGAACTTGCCGGGCTGGGCGCCTTCGGGCCACGAGAGGACGACCAGCCGATCCCTTCGTGAGGAAGCGGTCCTCAGCGGGGGTGACGCGGGGAGAGCCCGGTCAGGCCTGACTGTGTCTCAATCACGGCGGACGTAGTCGGCCCACTCGTCATCATCTTCGTTGGTGTCGGGCTCCGGAGCGGAACCTTCCTCACCATGCAGTTCACGCGCCAACGCCGAGAAATCGGTCTCGTAGGTGCGGTACTTCAGGTCGCGGGCGACCTTCGTCTGCTTAGCCTTTGCACGGCCGCGCCCCATAGGGTCGACCCCCTCGCACACTTGGCCGGGGCACCCGAAGGCCCCCGGACTAACTGAATACGTTTGTCGTGGGGGCAACGGTACCCGGTCACTGGGTGTTCCCGCACACCCAGAAGTTGAATTGGACGAAACCAGAGATTGGCCCGGTCGGGTGCCACCGGCGCTCGCTGGGGCGTCGTGGGGTTACCAGCCCGGGTGCTGGCCGACCAGAGCCACCCGGGCCGCGTCGTCAGCACCAGCCGCGACGGTCTCGCCCGCGACCCACGCCCGCATCCCGTGGCCGGCGAGTTCGGCGATCGCCCGGTCGGCGTCGTCGGCCGGGAGTACGGCGACCATGCCGACGCCGCAGTTGAGCGCGGCCTCGAGGTCCGGCTGGGAGACTCCGCCGACCTCGGCGACCACCTTGAAGACGGGGTCGGGCGTCCAAGTCGCCCGATCGATGCGACCGCTCACCTCCGCCGGCAGGACCCGCTCGAGATTGGCGGCCAGTCCGCCCCCGGTGATGTGGGAGTAGGCATGCACCTCGACGCGCTCGGCGAGATCCAGGCACGCCTTTGCGTAGATCCGGGTCGGGGTCAAAAGCTCCTCGCCCAAGGTGCGGCCGAACTCGGGCACCTCACGATCGAGCTGCCAGCCGGCTTGGGTAAAGAACACGTGGCGCACCAGGGAGTAGCCGTTGGAGTGCAACCCGCTGGATTCGATCGCCACGATCGCGTCGCCGGGCCGCACGCGTTCGGCACCCAGCAGCTTCGGGGCGTCGACGACTCCGGTGGTCGAGCCGGCGACGTCGTACTCGTCGGGGTGGAGCAGCCCGGGGTGCTCAGCGGTTTCCCCGCCGATCAACGCGCAGCCGGCCTCCACACACGCCTCGGCGATGCCGCGCACGATGGCCGCGATCCGCTCGGGAACCACCTTGCCGCAGGCGATGTAGTCGGTCATGAAGAGCGGCTCGGCTCCGCAGACCACGAGATCGTCGACGACCATCCCGACCAGGTCGTAACCGATGGTGTGGTGGACGTCCATCTTCTGGGCGATGGCGACCTTGGTGCCGACGCCGTCGATGGACGTGGCCAGCAGAGGCCGGTCGTACTTCTTCAGCGCGCTCGCGTCGAAGAGCCCGGCGAAACCGCCGAGCCCACCGAGGCTCTCGGTACGGCGGGTCTTCTCGACCCATTCCTTCATCAGTTCGATGGCCCGGTCGGCGGCGTCGATGTCGACACCGGCGACGGCGTAGGCGGTGGGCTCGCTCACGGATCTCCTGAGGTCAGGGGTTGTTGACCACCGGCTGATGCTCGCTGTGCAGCGAGACCTCCAGCAGATGTTTGCCGAGTCGGGACTCGTCGGGGAGCTCGATCGGGTACTGGCCGGTGAAGCACGCGGTGCAGAGCCGGTCGGGCTGCTGACCGGTGGCGGCGATCATGCCTTCCAGGCTGATGTAGCCCAGCGAGTCGGCGCCGATACTGGCGCGGATCTCTTCGATGGCCAGCCCGTTGGCGATCAGCTCGGCCCGAGTGGCGAAGTCGATGCCGTAGAAGCAGGGCCACTTCACCGGCGGCGAGGAGATCCGGACGTGGACCTCCTTGGCACCGGCCTCACGCAGCATCCGGATCTGGGCGCGTTGGGTGTTGCCGCGCACGATCGAGTCGTCGACCACCACCAGCCGGCGGCCGCGGATCATGTGCTCCAAGGCGTTCAGCTTGAGCCGGATGCCGAGTTGACGCAGAGTCTGGCTGGGCTGGATGAAGGTGCGTCCGACATAGGAGTTCTTCACGAACCCGGTGCCGAACGGGATGCCCGACTCGGCGGCGTACCCAGCAGCCGCGGGGGTGCCGGACTCGGGCACCGGCATCACCATGTCGGCTTCGACGGGAAACTCGCGGGCCAGCTGTCGGCCCATCTCGACGCGGGATTCGTGCACGGAACGGCCGGCGATGGTCGCGTCGGGACGCGCGAGATAGACGTATTCGAAGACGCAACCCTTGGGTGCCGCCGGCGCGAAACGGCGACTGCGCAGGCCGTCTTCGTTGATGATCAACATCTCGCCCGGCTCTACCTCCCGTACGACGGAGGCGCCGACCGTGGCTAGGGCCGCGTCCTCGCTGGCGACCACCCAGCCACGATCAAGCCGGCCGAGAACGAGTGGGCGGATCCCTTGGGGATCGCGGGCGGCGTACAAGGTGTCCTCATTGAGCCACACGAAGGAGAAGGCTCCGCTCAACTGCGGCAGCACCTCCATCGCGCGCTCCTCCAACGACGTATCCGGATGATGCGCCAGTAGCGCGGTGACCAGGCTCGTGTCGTTGGTGGAGGAGGCTTCGAGATCGCGGCTGTGAAGGTCGAGCTCGTCGGGCTGCGCGGGTAGCCCGTGCACGATCTCGCGCAGCTCGTGGGTGTTGATCAAGTTGCCGTTGTGACCCAGCGCGATCGAGCCGTCGGGCGTCGGCCGGAAGGTGGGCTGCGCGTTCTGCCAGTTGCTGGCTCCGGTGGTGGAGTAGCGGCAGTGGCCGATCGCGAGATGACCGGTGAGCGAGCCGAGGGTGGTCTCGTCGAAGACCTGGCTGACCAACCCCATGTCCTTGTAGACGAGGATCTGGCGACCGTTGCTGACCGCGATGCCCGCGGACTCCTGGCCCCGATGCTGCAGCGCGTAGAGGCCGAAGTAGGTGAGTTTGGCGACTTCTTCCCCGGGTGCCCAGACACCGAAAACACCGCACGCGTCCTGCGGCCCCTGGTCGTGGGGATCGAGCGCTGCGGTCAGCCTGCCGTCACCGCCTTGACGGCGGGGGCTGTGGGTGGACACGGGCGCCAGTCTAGACGGGCTTGGCCCTAGCCGCGGATTCGTCAGTCGGCGGTGGCGAGGTTGCGCAACAGCAGCGCCTCCGCCAGGCACACTCGCTCGAACTCCGCCAGGTGCAGCCCCTCGTTGGCGCCGTGCGCTCGGGTATCCGGGTCCTCGACCCCGGTCACCAGCACGCTGGCGTCTGGGAAGGCATCGAGGAACGCGGCGATGAAGGGGATAGACCCGCCGACCCCCATGTCGATCGGCGCGACCCCGTCCCATGCCTCGGTGAAGGCGGCGCGCGCAGCGTCGTAGGCCGGACCGGTGGCGTCGATCCGGGTGGCTTCGCCGGTGTCGACGACCGTGACCTCGACCTGCGCTCCCCAGGGAGCGTGCTCGAGGAGGTGGCGACGCAGGCATTCCAGGGCGTTGCGCGAGGTGTCACCCGGAGCGGTGCGCAGCGCGAGCCGGGCACGTGCCGCCGGGATCAAGGTGTTGGAGGACTTGTCGACCGGGGTGGCGTCGAGGCCGATGATCGTCAGCGACGGCTTGGTCCACAGCCGCTCGACGCTGGAGCCGGTGCCGATCCACTGAACACCCTCGGCGATCCCGGACTCGGCACGGAGCCGCTCCTCGGGGTAGTCGACGTCGGCTGCCGGGCCGGCCTGCAGGCCCGCGACCGTGAGCGATCCATCGGCGTCGTACAAGCCGGCGAGCAGGGTGCTCAGCGCCATCAGCGAGTCGGGTACCAACCCGCCCCACATGCCGGAGTGGACGGCGTGGGTGAGCGTGCGCACGGTGACGTCCACGCGCACCAAGCCGCGCAGGCTGGTCGTCAGCGCCGGTACCCCGATGTCCCAGTTGCCGGAGTCGGCGATCACGATGACGTCGGCGCGGAGCTTGTCGGTGAAGGTCTCCAGGAATCGCTCAAGTGACGGTGAGCCGATCTCCTCCTCGCCTTCGATGATGATCTTCACGCCCACGGCGAGCTCGTCCCCGAGTAGGCGCAGCGCGGCCAGATGGGCAGCGATACCGGCCTTGTCGTCGGCAGCGCCGCGGGCATAGAGGCGGCCCTCGCGCTCGGTGGGCTGCCACGGGTCACTGCCCCAGTCGGCCGGGTCGCCCTCGGGCTGGACGTCGTGATGGGCGTAGAGCAGCACGGTGGGTGCGCCATCCGGGCCGGGTCGATGGCCCACGACGGCGGGCTGGCCGCCGGCTTGGAGGATCTCCACCCCGAACCCCTCGGCTTCGAAGAGCCGCGCGGTGGCCTCGGCCGACCGGCGTACCTCCGCATGGCGGGCGGGATCGGCGCTGACCGACTGGATCCGGACCAGATCCTCCAGGTCGGCCCGGATGCCGGGGAGAAGCTGGGTGAGCCGGTTGCGAAGGGCAGCAAGGTCGGGAGCGGTCACCCGAGCAATCTAACGCCCGGGAGCGGGGGAACTGGCTGAAGGTGGTCGATCGGAGCCGCGCCACGGGCGTGGCACAATCCCGGCCATGGCCCCAGATCTCCATGGCGAAGGCTCATCCACTCGGCAGCACATCGAGCTGACCGAGGATTTCGCAGCCCACAACTACCACCCGCTGCGGGTCGTCCTCGCGAGCGGCGAGGGCGCCTGGGTGACCGATGTCGACGGGCGACGCTACCTCGACTGCCTGGCGGGCTACTCGGCACTGAACTTCGGGCACAGCAACCCGCGACTGGTGGCTCGAGCACACGCGCAGCTGGATCGACTGACGCTCACCTCGCGGGCCTTCTACAACGACCAGTTGGGTCCCTTCGCCCAAGCGCTGTGCGAACTCACCGGCAAAGAGATGATGCTGCCGATGAACTCCGGCGCGGAGGCCGTGGAGACCGCGATCAAGGTCTCCCGACGCTGGGGCTACCAGGTCAAGGGAGTACCCGAGGCCCGGGCGAAGATCGTGGCGATGGAGGGCAACTTCCACGGCCGGACCACCACGATCGTGTCGTTCTCCACCGATGCAGTCGCGACCACCGGCTATGCGCCGTACACCCCGGGCTTCGACCTGGTGAAGTACGGCGACCTCGACGGTCTACGCGCGGCGATCGACGACACCACCGTCGCGGTGCTGCTGGAGCCGATCCAGGGCGAGGGCGGCGTGGTGATCCCGCCGGAGGGCTTCCTGCGCGAGGTGCGGGCGCTGTGCAACGAGCAGAACGTGCTCATGGTCGCCGACGAGATCCAGTCCGGGCTGGCACGCACCGGACGCACATTCGCGTGCGACCACGAGGACGTGGTGCCCGACATCTACATCCTCGGCAAGGCGCTCGGCGGCGGCCTCTACCCCGTCTCGGCGATCGCCGCGGACGCCGACGTGATGTCGGTGATCACCCCGGGTTCGCACGGCTCCACCTTCGGCGGCAATCCGCTGGCCGCGGCCATCGGGCACGAGGTGTGCCAGATGCTGGCGACCGGCGAGTTCCAGGAACGGGCCAGCCGGTTGGGCGCCTACCTCGAAGCCGGGTTATCGAGTCTGGTCGGCAACGGGATCGCCGAACTGCGGGTGCGCGGCTTGTGGGCTGGCGTCGACATCAACCCCGCGGTCACGACCGGTAGGCACGCGTGCGAGGCGTTGCTGGCCCATGGGGTGCTGGCGAAGGAAGCCCATGGCCAGACCGTGCGCCTGGCGCCGCCGCTGGTGGCGACCGAGGAGGATCTCGACATATTGATCGAGGCGTTCGGCGCGGTGCTCGGGGGCTGACCTTTCCGCCCGGGGCGGCGAGTCAGTGGCTGCCGGTGACGTTGAGGCCGACCACGCCGATCACGATCAAGCCCAAGCAGATCGCTTTCAGCCAGGTCATCTCTTCGCCAAGGACGAAGTAGCCGATCACGGCCACCATCGCGGTGCCGAGCCCCGACCAGACTGCGTAGGTGATCGACACCGAGATGCTGCGCACGATCACGCTGAGCAGCCACGTGGCGACGCCGTACCCACCCAGCACGAATACCGTCCACCACAAGTTGGTGAAGCCGTCGGTGCGGGGCAGCGAGGCGGTTGCGAACACCTCGATGACGACAGCGACGAACAACAGGACCCAGGCGACCGACATCTAGTTCCTCATCCGTCAGGGGGCGGCGGGACCGCCGGAGCGAAGCCCCGAACCTACACCGGCAGGTACGGCACCTACACCGGCAGGTACGGCGACAAGTCGGCGCGCTCGCCACTGGCAGACAACCGTGCGGTTGCCTCCGCCTCGGCCCAGCTCAGCTCGCCGAGCGCGAGCTCCAGCCAGGTATCGGCATCGAGCTCAACGACCGCAGGTGGAGTGCCTCGGGTATGGCGCACTCCGGCGATCGCCTGCACCGCGGCGAAGGGAGGAACCCGGATCTCGACCGAGTTGCCCGGGGCCCGCTGGGCGAGTACCGCCAGGAAGTGCTTGACCAGCACGCGCTGGTCAGCGGCGGTCAGGGCGTGCGCGCGACGGCGCCCCAAGCACTCCTCCACCAGAGCGGGGTCTGCGGGACGAAGAGTGCGGGCCACCCCGACATTCTCCCTGCACAGAGCGACTAGTGACTCTTCGGGCCGGCGAGCGACACCAGCACGTCGAGCTGCGTCTGCCAGGCCGGGGAGGTCGGGTCGATCACGCCGAAGTGGCCGCCCTCGACCTCGAGCAGAGTCGCGGTGCCGCCGGCTGCCTCGGTCGCGGCGACGTACGAGGCGGATTGGGCGATCGGGACGGTGTCGTCGTCGGGAGCGTGCACGCACCACACCGGCACGTCGAGGGGCACCTGCCGGATCGGGTCCACCCGGTCGTAGCGCGGGCCCGGGGGACCGACGAAGGCCTCCACCGCCGCCGAGCCGAGCGACGCAGCGTGGGCGGACGCGAGATCGGCGACCCCCGCTTGGCTCACCACCGCGCGCACCGGTACCGCCCCTTCGAACCAGCGGCGGAAGCGCTGCCGTGCCGCGGACCACAGCGCCAGATGCCCGCCCGCGGAGTGTCCGATGACCACCACCCCGGACGATAGGTCGAGGTCGAGTTCCGGCTCGGCTAGCCGTTGCATGGCCGCGTGTACGTCGTCGAAGGTCTCCGGGTAGCCGCCCCCGTTGCCGACCCGGCGGTATTCCGGCGCATACGCCGCCCACCCCCGGCGCGCGAGATCGGCGGCCAGTGGCTGGGCGTATTCGACGCCGTACTGCGCCTTCCAGAAGCCGCCGTGGATGACCACAACAACGCCGCGCACCGGCCCGTCGGGGCGCGACAGCAGCCCAAACTGCGAGGGGTCCTGGCCGTAGGTGAGGCGGACCAGTTCGGTCGACCTCGGTTCGGCGCTCTCGGACGTGGGGTCACTCTCCACGGGTGGATCCTCTCCCGAGTCCGCGCACGCCGCTACCCCAACCCCGACCGCCGCCACCGGTAGCAGTGCGAGCAGGCCCCGACGCGTCAACACCGTCGTGGTTATCCGTCGTCCCTCGATCATCCGGGGTACGAGCGCGCCTCAGCCGCCCAACGCTTCGGGCAGCGTGCGGGACCAGGCTTCGCGCAGCTCGTCCAGGTCGATGCCGAACTGCCCCTCGACCACCAGCTCCGATCCCCCGGTCTTGCCGATCTCGCCCGCGGGGACACCGAGGCCGGCGGCCATCGCAAGGAACGCCTCCACCTGGTCGTCGGCCACGCTGACGATCGCCCGGTGGGCAGACTCGCTGAAGAGGCCGACGAAGGGGTCACCCTCCAAGGTGACGGTGGCACCGATGCCGTTGCGCAGGCAGGACTCCGCCAACGCCTGCGCCAGGCCGCCGTCGGAGAGATCGTGCGCGGAGACCAGCAGGCCAGCGCGGCCGGCGTCGGCGAGCAGACGCCCGAGATTGCGCTCGTCGACCAGATCCACCTGCGGCGGCAGCCCGCCGAGATGGCCGTGGACGACATGGGCCCACTCCGAGCCGGAGAGCTCCTCACGGGTCTGCCCGAGATGGAAGATCCGGTTCCCGGACGCCACGAATCCGGACGGCGTACGCCGGGTGACGTCGTCGATCACGCCCAGCACCGCGACGACAGGTGTCGGCAGGATCGCCGTGTCGCCGGTCTGGTTGTAGAGCGAGACGTTGCCGCCGGTGACCGGGATGCCGAGCGCCAGGCAGGCGTCCTTCAGACCACGGCAGGCCTCGGCGAACTGCCACATCACCGCCGGATCCTCCGGCGACCCGAAGTTGAGGCAGTCAGAGACCGCCAGCGGCGTGGCCCCCGCGGTGGAGATGTTGCGGTAGGCCTCGGCGAAGGCCAACTGAGCACCCGTGTAGGGGTCGAGCTTGGCGAACCGGCCGTTGCAGTCGGTGGCCACCGCGACACCGAGGTTGGTGTCCTCGTCGACCCGGATCATGCCGGCGTCCTCGGGTTGGGACAGCACCGTGTTGCCGCGCACATAACGGTCGTACTGGTCGGTGATCCAGGACTTGTCACACAGGTTCGGCGAGGCCACCAGCCGCAGCAGCGTGTCTCGCAGTTCCTCGCCCGAGGTGGGGCGCGGCAGCGCCTCGGCACCATCGGCCTGGAGCCCGTCTTGCCAGTCCGGGCGCGCGAACGGCCGGTGATAGGTCGGACCGTCGTGGGCCACCGACCGCGGAGGTACGTCGACCACTCGCTCGCCGTGCCAATCGATCTGCAGCCGGCCGGTGTCGGTGACCACGCCGACCACGGTCGCATCCACCTCCCATTTGGCGCAGATGGCCAGGAACCGGTCGACGTACTGGGGCTCGACGACCGCCATCATGCGTTCTTGCGACTCGCTCATCAAGATCTCTTCGGGAGCCAGCGTGGAGTCCCGCAGCGGCACCAGATCGAGGTCGACGTGCATCCCGCCGTCACCGGCGGAGGCCAGCTCGGAGGTGGCACACGACAGCCCCGCGCCGCCGAGGTCCTGGATGCCCGCGACGAGTTCCTCGGCGAAGAGCTCGAGGGTGCACTCGATCAGCAACTTCTCCATGAACGGGTCACCGACCTGGACGCTGGGCCGCTTGGCCGGGCCGCCCTCGTCGAAGGTCTCCGACGCCAGCACCGAGACACCCCCGATGCCGTCGCCGCCGGTGCGGGCGCCGTAGAGGATCACCAGGTTGCCGGTGCCCGACGCCTTGGCCAGATGCAGGTCCTCATGGCGTAGCACCCCGACGCACAACGCGTTGACCAGTGGGTTGCCGAGGTAGGTGGGATCGAAGACCGCCTCGCCCCCGATGTTGGGCAGGCCAAGACAGTTGCCGTAGCCGCCAACGCCGGCCACGATCCCGGGCAGGACCCGGTGGGTGTCGGGCTCGTCCAGGGGGCCGAAGCGCAGCGGGTCCATCACCGCCACCGGCCGCGCACCCATCGCGAGGATGTCGCGCACGATGCCGCCGACGCCGGTCGCCGCGCCTTGGTAGGGCTCGACGTAGGACGGGTGGTTGTGGCTCTCCACCTTGAAGGTGACGGCATAGCCCTGGCCGATGTCGATCACGCCGGCGTTCTCGCCGATGCCGGCGAGCATCGGCCCGGCCGGGGTCTCCTGCGGGATCTCGCTGAACTGCTTGAGATGCACCTTGCTCGACTTGTAGGAGCAGTGCTCGCTCCACATCACCGAATACATCGCTAGCTCGCTCGAGGTCGGACGGCGCCCGAGGATCTCGCGGATCCGGGCGTATTCGTCCTCCTTGAGGCCAAGCTCGGCCCAGGGCTGTTCGCGGGTGGGATCGGACTCGGCAACGGAGACGGTGTCCAGCGTGGTCACGGCGGTCAATCTACCGGGGGTCGGCCGCGAGCCCGGCCTCCGTCCGGCCCCGGCCCGCGCGGCACTGTGACGGATGTGACGGCTGTGACTATTCTGGTTCGATCCCTGGCTCCCAACTCCGCTGGAGAAACCAGATGCGCACTTCCCCCCGCGCCCGCCCCTCACTCGCTCACCCCCGGCACATCGGCCGAGCACTCGCCGGCTGCCTCGCCGCCGCGCTCACCCTGTTGCTCGCCGTCACGCTCACGGCGCCGGCCGGAGCCGCCAACAAGCCGACCCCGGGAAACTTCACCGGCTACGGCTTCGACCAGTGCCTCACTCCGACCCAGGAGAAGATGGACGCCTGGCTGGAGTCCTCGCCGTTCCTGGCCGTAGGGATCTACATCTCCGGCGACTCCCGCGCCTGCCGGGTCCAGCCCAACCTGACCACCACCTGGGTGGCCACCCAACTCGCCAAGGGCTGGCGACTGATGCCGATCACCCTCGGCCCGCAAGCCAGCTGCCTGGATCGCTTCCCGCGCTATGACGACGACGAAGTGATCGACGACGACCCCGGCGACGACGGCCTCTACCGCGCGGCCCGGCTGCAGGGACGCCAGGAAGCATCGCTGGCAGTGCAGGCCGCCCAGGCCTTGGGCATCGTCGAGCGGAGCACCTTGTGGTACGACCTGGAGGGCTTCGACATCGGTCAGGTGGATTGCCGGGAGTCTGCGCTCGCCTTCCTCAGCGGCTGGAGCACGCGGATCAAGAAGCTGGGCTACCTCTCCGGGGTCTACTCCAGTGCCGGCTCCGGGATGGTGATCCTCGACAAGGCCAGGGTCGAGAAGCCGGGCCTGATCGAGATGCCCGACTACATCTGGATCGCGCGATGGGACGGGATCGCGAATACCTCGACCACCTACATCTCCGACGAGGGCTGGCAGCCGCACCGCCGGGTCAAGCAGTTCGAAGGCGGGCACAACGAGACCTGGGGCGGCGTCACCATCAACATCGACCGCAACTACCTCGATGTCGGCACGGGCTCGGTGGCCCGACCGGAGACCCACTGCAAGGGCGTCCAGATCGACTTCACCAACTACCGCCCGCTGGTGGTGGGGAAGAAGCGGCCCTATCTGACGCTCGCGTTGAAGTGTCTGCTCAAGGAGCGCGGCTACTACGCCGGGAAACTGCGCTACGGCTACGGCACCGCCATCGTGCGGGCGGCGAACGCGTGGCAGGTCAAGCACGGTTTCGCGGCCTCCTCGACGTTTGCGCGCAAGCACTGGGTGGCGCTGTTGTCGCAAGGCAACATGCCGGTGCTCAAGTACGGCTCGGCGGGCAGGTACGTCCGCCGCATCCAGCGGGCGGTCAACGCCGCGCAGGTCGCCGGTCAGGCCCCGGTGGCGATCACCGGGGTGTACGACACCGCGACGGCACGCGCCGTGGCGGCGTGGCAGAGGGCGACCGGCTTGCCCGTCAGTGGTGTCGTCGGCTCAGCCTCTTGGGCCGCCCTGCACATCGGCCAACGCTGACCTCTGAGTGCGGGAAACCTCAGGCGAGGACGGCTTCGACCAAGCTGGTGAAGAACGGCAGCCCGTCGGTGCCGGACCCGGTGAGGTCCTCCACGGCGTGCTCGGGGTGCGGCATCAGGCCGACCACGTTGCCCCGCTCGTTGGTGATGCCGGCGATGTCGCGCATCGACCCGTTGGGGTTGACGTCGAGGTAGCGGGCGACCACCCGGCCTTCGCCCTCGAGTTTGTCGAGGTTCGCCTCGTCGGCGACGAACCCGCCTTCGCCGTTCTTGAGGACGACGGTGATCTCGGCGCCCTCGGCGTAGCCGGCGGTCCACGGGGTGCGGTTGTTCTCGATCCGCAGACGCTGGTCGCGGCAGACGAACTTGCGGTGGTCGTTGCGGATCAACGCACCCGGCAACAGGTGGGACTCGCAGAGGATCTGGAAGCCGTTGCAGATGCCGAGCAGCGGCATCCCCCGGCCAGCCGCCGCGATCACTTCGGTCATCACCGGGGCGAACCGGGAGATCGCGCCGCAGCGGAGGTAGTCGCCGTAGGAGAAGCCGCCGGGAAGGATCACCGCGTCGACGCTCTTGAGGTCGGCGTCGCCATGCCAGAGGGCGACAGCTTCGTTGCCGCCGATCGTGACGGCACGCCGAGCGTCGTCGTCGTCGAGCGAACCCGGGAAGGTGACCACTCCGACGCGCATGCTCAGCGTCCTTCCTCGTGGGCGATCTCGGCGACGCTGTGCTCTTCGACGTGGACTTCGTAGTCTTCGATCACCGGATTGGAGAGCAGCGTCTCGGCCATCCGGCGTACCTCCGCGAGGCGCTGGTCGGTCAGGTCGCCGTCGATCTGGATCTCGAAGCGCTTTCCTTGGCGAACCTCCAGCACGCCCTCGAATCCCAGCCGAGGCAGCGCCCCCTGAACCGCCTTGCCTTGCGGGTCCAGGATCTCCGGCTTGGGCATGACGTCCACGACAACTCGGGCCACGACTGGCCCTCCTTCCGAGCAACGGTGAGGGGCGATGGGGAGGATCTCCTCGCCCTGCTGAGTCTAGTCGCGCTGGCGCCCGCTTCCGGCCACCGCTCATACTCGGCCCTATGGCCTCACCTCTCAATCCCGCTGCCCGTTCGATCGTCGACCGGCTGGCGCTGGAATTTCCGCAGTCGCTGGCGGTCTACGACGACTACGAGTCGGCCCAGCGCACCGTCGACTACCTCTCCGACCACGAGTTCCCGGTGCAGAACTGCATGATCGTCGGCACCGAGCTGAAGAAGATCGAACGCATCACCGGCCGGCTGACCACCGGCAAGGTCGCCATCGGCGGGCTGCTCTCCGGGTTGTGGTTCGGCGTCTTCGTCGGGCTGATCTTCACCTTGTTCACCACGGGTCACACGTTGGCCATCTTGTTGCAGACCGCGGTCTTCGGCGCCTTGTTCGGGTTGATCTGGGCGCTCGTGGGCTATGGGCTGACCCGTGGTCCGCGCGACTTCTCCTCGGTCACCGCGGTCGTCGCGACCCGTTACGAGGTGTTGGTGGAGCACAAGCACGCCGCCAAGGCACGCGAGCTCCTCGCCGGCCTCCCCGGCGCTCTGCCCAACCCCTTCGAGTAGGAATCAGGCCAAGGAGTCAGGCCAAGGAGTCAGGCCAAGGAGTCAGGAGAGCTCGCGCTTGAGGATCTTCCCGGTGGCGGTCATCGGCAAGGACTCGACGATCTCCACGAATCGGGGGTACTTGTAGGCGGCCATCTGCTCCTTGCCCCAGGCGAGCAGCTCGTCGGGCGTCACTGACGCGCCCGGCTTGAGGATCACGAACGCCTTGATCTCTTCGCCGTGCGACTCGTGGGGTACGCCGATCACGGCGGCCAGCGAGACCGCTTCGTGGGTCATCAGTACCTCCTCGATCTCGCGGGGGTACACGTTGAAGCCGCCGCGGATGATCATGTCCTTGGCACGATCGACGATGTAGTAGAAGCCGTCCGCGTCACGACGAGCCAGGTCGCCGGTGCGGAACCAGCCGTCGTTCATCACCGCGTCGGTCGCGTCGGGACGGTTGTAGTAGCCGAGCATGATGTTGTGCCCGCGGATGGCGATCTCCCCGACGGCGTCTTCGCCGGTCACGTCGTTCCAGGACTCGTCGATCAGCTTCACCTCGACGCCCCAGATGGGCACCCCGATCGAGCCGGGCCGCGCCTCCCGGTCGGGGTCGGAGAAGGTCGCCACCGGGGATGTCTCCGACAAGCCGTATCCCTCCAGGATCGTCACACCGAAGCGCGCCTGGACTTCCCGGATGATCTCCACGGGCAGGCTCGCGCCGCCGGAGACGGCGATCCGCAGGTTCTGCGCGATCCGGGCGACGTCGACGCCCTCCGGGGCGGCGGCCAGCGCGCCGAGCAGACCCCACCACATCGTCGGCACGCCCGCGAAGAAGGTGATCTCCTCGCGCTGCATCAACGCCAGCGCCTGATTGGCGTCGAAGCGCGGCAGCAGCACCAACTTCGAGGCCATCGCGAAGCCTGCGTTCATCTGCACCGTCGAGCCGAAAGAGTGGAAGAGCGGGAGCGTCAGCAGGTGGGTGTCAGCGGTCGGCTTCGCGTCGAAGAGCCGGTTGCAGGTGACCGCGTTCATCACCAGGTTGGAGTGCGAGAGCATCGCCCCCTTGGCTTGGCCGGTGGTGCCGGAGGTGTAGAGGATCACTGCGCCGTCGTCGGCCCCGGTCTGCGCCGCGTCGTACGACGCCGGCTGGCCGGCCAGCGCGGCACCGAGCGTCTGGGCGCCCTCGATCGGCGAGGGGGCGGTCGGGTCGGCGGTGATCAGGATGAAGTGCTCGCAGCCGTCGGTCGCGCTGAAGCCGGCGTGCCCCTCGGCACCCATCGGCAAGTCGGCAGTGCCCTCGAAGCAGAAGTAGGCGGTGGCTTGCGAGTCGGCCAGGTGGTAGGCCACCTCACGGCCCTTGAGCAGCACGTTGAGCGGCACCACCACGGCGCCGGCCTTGAGGATCCCGTAGTAGACGATCGGGAAGTAAGGGATGTTCGGACAGGTCAGCGCGACCCGGTCGCCGCGGCCAATGCCGCGCGAGGTCAACAGGTTGGCCACTTGGTTGGCGGCCGCGTTGACCTGGGCATAGGTCAACCGCGTCTCCCCGAGAACCACGGCATCGCGGGTGGGGTACTTGCGGGCGGAGTCTTCGAGGAAGAACGACAGGTTCAGCATGCGCACAACCTATGCGGGAGGATGGGTCGGTGGGAACCAAGCACCGTCGCGTCCTTGTCGTGGATGCGGCCAACGTGGTGGGGGCGACGCCGAACGGGTGGTGGAACGACCGCCCGGGAGCCGCTGCACGGCTTCATCACGCGCTGCTGGTGGGTGATACCGGCTACGAAGAGGTGGTGTTGGTCGTCGAGGGCCAGGCCAAGCAGGGGGTGCGCCCCGGCAAGGACGCGCATGTGCGCACCGTCCATGCCGCACGCGACGGAGACAGCGCGATCGTGAAGGCCGCCCAAGCCGCGGCCGAGGCGGGTCGAGAGGTTGCGGTCGTCACCGCCGATCGGGCGCTCGCCGGCCGGGTGGAGTTCGTCGGAGCCCGGGTGCACACGCCGACCTGGTTGCTCAGCTGTATCGACTACTGACCAATCTGGCGGCACGTCGTAGGTCCGAGCGGACACCCAAGGGGGTGAGTGCGGTCATCCCCCAACCGGCGACCCGGTAGATGCCCCGGCCCCAGAAGTCGACGGTCACCGCCAGTTCGGTACGCCGCTCGCCGAGCGGGCTGAACCGCACCACGAGCGAGGCCTCCAGTCCGTGCCAGCGGCCGTGCTCGGCCCAGAGTTCGCCGGGCTGGTAGTCGGAGACCTCCAGCCAGGGCCGGGCGCCGACCATCGTCACGTCGTACCACGTGGTGCCGAGCTCTCCGCTGCCGCTCACCTCGTCGACCCGGCGGAGGCTGGACTGCCATTCGGGTCGGTTCCGGGGATCGGCCAGGTAGTCGAAGAGCGGCCCCAGCGGGGCGTCGAGCCGCAGGCTCACCGTGGGCATCAGCGGCTGCCGAACGTGAGCCCGGTGAGTCGTTCGTAGGCATCGACGTAGCGGGCACGGGTCAGCTCGACGATCTCACCGGGGAGCGGCGGCGGGGCTTCGCCGCTGTGGCGATCCCAGCCGGAAGCGGGAGAGAGCAGCCAGTTGCGCACGATCTGCTTGTCGAAGGAGGGCTGGGTGCCTCCGGGGTGCCAGTCCTCGCCCGGCCAGAACCGCGAGGAGTCGGGGGTCAACACCTCGTCGGCGAGCACGATCGACCCGTCGGGACGCCGTCCGA
The DNA here is from genome assembly GCA_037046605.1 of Nocardioides sp. GTDB lineage: Bacteria > Actinomycetota > Actinomycetes > Propionibacteriales > Nocardioidaceae > Nocardioides. Next base: position 75,027 of record JBAOHF010000021.1, on the reverse strand, counting down.
ACTCGAACTTGGTGTCGGCCAGGATGATCCCGCGCTCCCGGGCGATCTGCTCGGCCCGCGCATAGACATCGAGCGTCAGCCGACGCAGTTCCGCGGCGAGCGCCTCGCCGATGGTGGCGGCCACCGCGGCGTAGGAGACGTTCTCGTCGTGTTCGCCCAACTCGGCCTTGGTGGCCGGGGTGAAGATCGGTTCGGCGAGCCGACTGCCGTCGAGCAATCCCTCGGGCAGAGCGATGCCGCAGACCTCGCCAGTGGCTCGATAGTCGACCAGCCCGGAGCCGGTGAGATACCCCCGGGCCACGCACTCCACGGGAAACATGTCCAGCCGCTCGCAGATCACCGCGCGGCCGGCTACTTGGGCGGGTACGTCGGTGGAGAGCACATGGTTGGGGATCAGATCCGAGAGCCGGTCGAACCACCACAACGACATCTGGGTGAGCAGCGCACCCTTGTCGGGGATCACGGTGTCGAGCACCCAATCGAAGGCGGAGATCCGGTCGCTGGCGACCATCAGCAACTGCCCGGTGTACGGCCCTTCGTCGAGACGGTAGAGATCGCGCACCTTGCCCGAATGGACGTGGGTGGCGCCGTCGATCGAGGAGGCAGGCGGGATGTTGAGGGCACCCATGGGAGAACCCTAACGAGGCAGGCGGCCGACGACTCTCGCGTCCCACCGGCAGGCTGGACTGGCAGGGTGGGGGAATGGCTGAGTCAGCGGAAGAGATCTTTGCACGCGTTCAGGCGGCGGCCAGGCCTGACGGCCGGTTGCCGACGCCTCCCGTCAGCGACCGGGAGATGTTCCCGTGGGAGGTGGTCGACGGCGCGCTGGTCACCAAAGTCCTGCCGCCGCCGTACGACGGACCAGAGCCGCCACGCGCGGGTGCGGGCGGTGTGGACTGCTTCAATTGCAGCGGCGAAGGAGACGCCACCCGGATCTGGGAGAACGACCGGTGGAAGCTCACTCATCCTCCCCAGCCGACCGGTCTGCCGATCCTGGTCTGGCTCTGCAGCCGCGAACACCTCGACTACGACGAGATGTCCGACGACCTGGCCGCGGAGTATGGCCAACTCTCGGTCTGGCTCGCCCGGATCATCGCCCGCCGCCCCAACGTCGGACGGGTGCACGTGTGCCGGTGGGGCGACGGCTCGGAGCACCTGCATGTGTGGTTCATCGCCCGACCGGCGCGGCTGCCCGGAGTGATCGGCTCGATGGCGGTGGAGTGGGACGAACTCCTCCCGTCGACACCGGAAGCCATCTGGCGCGACGACCTGCACGAGATCGCGCGCCAACTCGCCACCCACGACGGGCGATCGCTGGTCTGAAGGTCGGGCGGGGCAACGAGCCGACGCTGCCGGCTCAGGTCCTGGCAGCGTTCTCGCAGACCCGCTTGAAGCCGGCGTTCTCGTTGACGAGTGCCCGGTGGATGCTGCGACCGGCCAGCGTGCCGATCAGACCGCTCCCCGGGCCAGAAAGGTCCAGCACCAATGTGTTGAGGGTCCGGCTGTCGTCTTCCAACAGGTCATGAATGGCGACCATCGTCAACGGTCCGGCCGACGTCGCCCAGACGAATCTGCGTGGTGCGACTACCTCGAGCACCGTCCAGACCCGCGCGGGTTGTCGCGGTTGCTTGATGCGCACCTGATGGCCCACCTCGAGCGGCGCCCCGTTGAGACGCTGCACCTCCACGACGGTGGTTGGGGAGAGGTCCGGGAGACGGTCGACATCGAGGGTGACGGCCCAGACTTGTTCGAGCGGCGCGTTGATCCATTGAGAGTGCGAGAATTCCATCGCTCGAATGTACCATTTGGTACATGCCTGATTCCGGGACCGCACGCTCCGCCTTGCTCGACCGTGTGATCACGCACGCCGCCACGCACGGGATTGCAGACCAGAGCCTGCGCGACCTCGCGACCGGCTTGGGCAGCAGCCACCGAATGCTGCTCTACCACTTCGGCTCCAGGGAGGGCTTGATCGCCGCGATCGTGGAGCGAGTTGAGGCCGGCCAGCGGCAACTCCTGGACTCCCTGGGCGAGCGGCACGACGATCCGGCGGAGCTGATCAGAGAGCACTGGTTCTGGCTGACCCAACCCGAAACGCTGGCGCAGGTGCGACTGTTCTACGAACTCGCCGGCCGGGCAGTGCACGGACAGCCCGGCACCGAACTCTTCACCGAGCAGTTCCTCGCCCCCTGGCTGGCCGCCGGCCGCCGCGCGTCCGAGACACTGGGCGTTCCGCTCGACGAACCGCTACTGAGGGCCGGTATCGCGTTGCTGAGGGGGTTGTTGCTCGATGTCGTGATCACCGGCGACCTGGCCGGGGCGACTGCGGCGCTCCAGCGCTACCTCGAGGTTGTGCAGCCGGGTGGGGAGTCGACGCATTGACGGGCTTGGGCTGACTGGCTCGCTGTCTATCTGCGCGTCTGTCTGCGCGTCTGTCTGCCTGGGACGAGCGCGCGGGCACGGCGCGACTGCCGGGTGGCGGGTGGCTTTGGGTCACTGTCATTGGCTGGTTACCGGGACGAGCAGTCTGGGGCGACACCATTGCCGGCTTTCGGGTCGCTCAAGCTCACAATTCTCTGAATTCTTTACCTTCCAGGCCTTGACTCACACTCGAACACCTGTTTGAATTAGCTATTGGGATAAGCCGCTCACTCGGGGAGGGGGAAGTCATGTCGACCATCACGGATGCTGCTGTGCTGGACCTGCACCCGGACGCCACCCACCCCACCCAGACGCTGCTCGCGGGCGTGCACAGACTGCTGGACGCCCACCCTGAGGGACCACTGACGCTGGCGTCGGGTGACTACCGGGCTGCGGTGGTCGAGGTGGAGCGGGCGATCCGTCGACTCGACGCGGTGAAACTGCGGTTGGTGGCCGCTGCGGACGCGGTCGATGTGTCTCGTGAGGCTGGTCTCCCTGATACGACGGCGTGGCTGGCGAGGAACACCCACGCCACCGGTGCTGCAGCGTCCCGGCAGGTCACACTTGCCCAGGACCTCGAGACGCTGCCTGCGACCCGGTCCGCGATGGACACCGGAGCCGTATCGGTCGAGCACGCCCGAGTGATCGCCCGCACCCACGACCAACTCCCCACCAGCCTGAGCGCTGTCCAGGTTGAGGCCGTGGAAGAGAAACTACTGGCCTGGGCACACGACACCGACCCGCAAACCCTGGCCCGCAGATCCCGTCAGGTGCTGCACGACATCACCAGCCGCGAGGAAGCCGAAGCCCATCACGCCGACGTCCTGATGACTGAAGAACGCTGCGGCGCTGGCTCGGACGCGGTTGACGTTGCACGACAACCACGACGGCACCATCACCGGACAGTTCACCGTGCCCACGCTCGCTGGGGACATCTTGAAGAAGGTCCTCCAACAACTCACTGCCCCTCGCAGAGCGAAGCCCGGTGCACCCGACGCGCAAGGCGGACCGCATAGAGGTGGAGCATGACCCTGCTCACCAGCGCGGGTTGGCGTTCCTGGAGTTGTCTCGAGCATCTGCCCACCGACCGGTTGCACGGCAAAGTCGCCGCCACCATCGTCATCACCCTCCAGCACAAGCAGTTGGTCGCAGGACCTAGCTGCTGCCGGTGTCGACACCGGACACGAGACCTCGCCCGGAGACGCCCGCCGGATCGCCTGCAACGCAGGCATCCTGCCCGCCATCCTCAACGGTCAATCCCTCCCCCTCGACCTCGGCCGATCAAAACGGTTGTTCACCGAAGCACAAAGGACCGCGCTCGCCACGAAGCACACCACCTGCGCTCGCCGACGGATGCCAACGCCCCTACGCGTGGTGCGAGTTGCACCACGCCGACCCCTGGGCAACCGGAGGACCAGACCGACCTCGCGAAAGCGATCCCCCTCTGCGGATGGCACCACCGCCGCATCCACGACCCCCACTACCAACACGACCGGTTGCCCGACGGCACCCTCAGATTCCACCGCAGGCACGTAAGCCGCCCGAGACCGCGCCACCGACCGTGGCGCCGCGATCACGGGGTCAGGGGGCGCTGAGTTGGGGGACCGCCTCGATGACACGCAGCGCAGCCGGGGTGCCGTTGATGGTGCGGGTGGCGGGGATGGGGGTCCAGTCGCCGCCGTTGACGCGATACCTGCCTCGGTAGGTCACGTCGACGCGGATGCGGACACGGTCGGGCTGGCCGTAGGTATGGGTATTGACCAGGTGCGGGAACGGGCGTCCGGGCGAGGTGGTCGTCTCGGTGGTCCCGTCGCCGAAGTGCCAGGTGTACCGGACCGGGTTGGCCTCGATCAGTACCCGCTGACCGAGCAGCGTGACGGACTGCGACTCCGGGTCGGTGAGGGTGGTGAAGAAGTTGGTCTCGAAGTTCACCAGCGTCTCCCCACCGGGTGGCTCCACGACCAGCGGCGCGGACGGCCAATCCAGCCGCTGGAACTCGCGCTGGACCAACTCCGGGGTGATCACTCCCAGCCCGGCGGTGTCGTCGGTGTTGAGGCAGACAGTGCCCAGATTGGTCCACGGACCGCCCGCTAGCGGCTGGGACAACAGGAAGTAGAGCAAGCCACCCGGCCGCTCATCGCAGGTGCGCGGGTTGAAACAACCCATGGGATTGGCACCATCGTCCGCACACGCCTGCTGCAGCCGGTACCGCACCCCATCTGCAGCCGACGATGCCCACATGTTTTGCACTTCATCCGCCGAATGCTGACAGGCGAGCCTCTGACTGCCACCTAAAGATCGACTCTCGCGTGACACTCATCCGCGAAGGGACGGGACGTGATCGGAACGAGCGCGAGTCATCGATCCGAAAAGCAGGGCCACTAGAGCCGCCCTCATTGGGCTAACTCCAGGTAGTTCTTTAGATTCCAGCGGCCCTCGTCGCGGACCAAGTACGCCTTGTAAACCAGGCTGCCACCGTCCAGACGTTGAACTTTGTCGTCTGCTTTCGCCAGGTACCTCGTCGGACCAGCGTTCAACTTCAGCTGGAAGGTCGGCTCCGTTCGGCTGGTCCCAAGCTGAGTCAGGGACAAGCATCGCCCACGGCTGCGTCTTGACCCAGCCACCATTGGCATAGAAGCCTTCGATCCGATCCGCCAGTCGAGAACACGGATCACATCCGACGGTCATGGCGCGGTATTCGGCAGTGTCACCCGTCACGAACATCCGATGTTCGACGATCGGCCAATTCTCCAGAAACTCTCGCGCCGTCTCGTGCTTCGCCGGCTCGCTGGCAGAGGGCGAGGGTTCGGCCGAGGTGGTAACCGGAGGGCTCGACGTCGTTTCCGGGCTTGCTTGCGGGTCAGCGCCGGAACAGCCGGCAACCAGTAGCGCCACGAGCAATAGGTGGACAACCGAACCGCGCATGACGAACCCTTTCCACGAGAATTTCAGCAGGCTAGCCGGATTTGCCTTGAGGGGAACCCCTGGACTGGCCCGCTGTGGAAAAGGCTCAGCCCAGCAGTTCGCTGACCAACGCCTCCACACGGCGGCGAATCTCGTCGCGGATGGGACGGATCGATTCGATGCCCTGGCCGGCCGGGTCCTCCAGTTGCCAGTCCTCGTAGCGCTTGCCCGGGTAGTAGGGACACTCGTCCCCGCAGCCCATCGTGATCACCACATCGGAAGCCTCCACAGCCTCGGCGGTGAGGATCTTCGGCACCTCCGCGGAAATGTCGATGCCCTCCTCGAGCATGGCGCCGCGGACGGCCGGGTTGATCGATTCGGCGGGCGCAGAGCCTGCTGAACGCACCTCGATCAGACCTTGCGAGAGGTGGTGGGTGTAGGCCGGCGCCCATCTGCGAGCGGCCAGCATTGTGGATGCAGACGAACAAGACCGACGGGCGCGGGTTCATCGATTCGGGACTCATGACTTCTCCTCCGGGAAACGGTTGCGCAGTGCCAGGCTCACGTAGACAAGACCGACCAGCACCGGCACCTCGATCAAGGGCCCGACGACGCCTGCCAGAGCCTGACCGCTGGCTGCACCGAAGGTCGCGATGGCGACCGCGATCGCCAGCTCGAAGTTGTTGCCGGCGGCGGTGAAGGCGAGCGTCGTGGTCCGGGCGTACGACATCGACAGCGCCTTGCCGAGCAGGTAGCCGCCGCCCCACATGATCGCGAAGTAGGCGAGGAGCGGGAGCGCGATTCGAGCGACGTCCAGCGGGTGGGAAGTGATCTGCTCCCCCTGCAGCGCGAACAGCACCACGATCGTGAACAGGAGCCCGTACAACGCCCACGGACCCACCCGCGGCAGGAAGGAGGATTCGTAGGCAGCACGCCCCCAGCGGCGTTCGCCGATCCGCCGCGAGAGGTAGCCCAGCAGCAGCGGGATGCCGAGGAAGATCAACACCGACTTGGCGATCTGCCACGTCGAAACGTCCAAGTCGGCCTGGTCGAGACCCAACCAGCCAGGCAGGATCGACAAGTAGAACCAGCCCAGCAGCGCGAACGCCAAGACCTGGAAGATCGAGTTCAGCGCCACCAGCACGGCCGCGGCTTCCCGGTCGCCGCACGCGAGGTCGTTCCAGATGATCACCATGGCGATACAGCGTGCGAGACCGACGATGATCAGCCCGGTGCGGTACGCCGGCAGATCGGGCAGCATCAGCCACGCGAGCGTGAACATGACCGCCGGCCCCACTACCCAGTTGAGCACGAGCGAAGCGACCATCATCCGGCGATCCCCGGTGACCGTGTCGAGCCTGTCGTAGCGCACCTTGGCAAGAACGGGGTACATCATCACGAGCAACCCGATCGCGATCGGCAGAGAGACACCGTCGACCTCGACACTGGCGAGCGCGTCGCCGAGCCCCGGGATCATCCGACCGAGCAACAACCCCGCCACCATGGCCAGGCCGATCCAGACGGGCAGATAGCGATCGAGTGTGCTCAGACGACCGGCAACTTCGTCGCGGGGCTCGGTCGCAGCGGAGGAGGCGCTCACTCGGCCACCCTCGCCCGAATGAAGGCGCTCGCGAACGCCCCGTCCAAAGCCGCTACGGCCTCGGCCATGCTCATCCCTGCCGGCAACTGAGCGGGATCGAGCTGGCCGGCCATGCCCTCGAGCTCTGCGCGCTCGTAACGCCTGGTCACCTCGACCGAGGCGTCCTCGAAACCGGCAGCCACCAGCTTCTCGACGTACGCCGTATCGCGCAGCGCCCCCGAGATACAGCCGGTCCACAGCGCGATCACGCCACGCAGCGAGTCGGGGATCTCCCGCAGCAGCACGATGTCGGAGACCGCGAACCGGCCGCCCGGCCGCAGCACGCGGTGCGCCTCACGCAGCACCGCGTCCTTATCGGGGCTGAGGTTGATCACGCAGTTGGAGATGATCACGTCCACCGACGCGTCGGGCAGCGGCACTTCCTCGATCGAGCCGAGCATGAAGCGCGCATTCTCGATGCCTGCAGCGGCACGGTTGCGCTCGGCGAGTTCGAGCATCTCCGCGGTCATGTCGAGTCCGTACGCCGTTCCGCCCGGGCCTACGCGACGGGCGGACAGCAACACGTCGAGGCCGCCCCCCGAGCCCAGGTCGAGCACATCCTCCCCTGGCGCCAGCTCGGCCAGGGCCGTCGGGTTGCCGCACCCCAAGGAAGCGGCCAGAGCGGCGTCGAACGGAGTCTCGGCAGGGTCGTAGTTGCCCGAGGTGATCGGGTCCACCGCACGAAGTTGAGCCTCGGTCAGGCCTGCGTCCCCGCCACAGCACGTCGAGCTGCAGCACCCGCCGTCTGTCGCCGGCTCGGCTGCCGCGACTTGCGCGGTCTCTTCGCAACAGGAGGGCGCGCAGCAACTTGTGGGCTCGCCGGCCAACGAGATCCGGGCCGCGGCGGCGTAGCGCTCACGCACCTGCTCCCGGACTGCGTCATGGGTGGTGGACATCCCTGCACTCCTTGTCTTGACGATTATCGAATCAAGCCAACCTTGGCGACTGATTCGACATCTGTCAAGATAGCGGTCATGGCCGCCCACCCGACCCTTTCCGTCGATGTCGACGCGACGATCGGCGCGGCTTGCTGCAGCGTCGAAACGCTGTCGATCACCGACAACGAGGCACTCAAACTCGCGCCGATCTTCAAGGCCCTCGGCGACCCGGTGCGGTTGCGGATGGCGTCGATGATCGCGGCCCAACCGGAGTTGTGCGTGTGTGAGATCACCCCGGCGTTCGACCTTTCCTCCGGGACCATCAGCCACCATCTCAAGACCCTGCGCGAAGCGGGCCTGGTCGACTGTGAACGCCGGGGAACCTTCGTCTTCTACTGGATCCAGCCGAGCGCCAAGGACGCCCTCACCAAGCTCCTCACGGTCCGTTGCTGACCGGCTTGAAGGATTGTCGAGTCTTCCGGTACACTTAATTCCGAGGGGAGTACTTCCTCGGATCCGCTCCGGTCATTACGCCACCGCCACCGGTGGCCCGGACGGACGCCGGCCACCGGTCGGTGAAGGAGACCTCAGGGACCCACCTGAGGAGAACTCCGTTGTTGACAACCATCGCCACCCCGCAATTGTGGGGTTTCACCATCGCCGCCATCGTGGGGTTGCTGGTGATCGACTTCCTCGCCACCCGCAAGCCGCACGAAGTCTCGATGCGAGAAGCAGTCGGCTGGTCGCTCTTCTATCTAGCCCTCCCGATCGCCTTCGGCGCCTGGGTCTGGCGCACTCACGGCTCGGAGATCGGCCTGCAGTACTACGCCGGCTATCTGGTCGAGAAGTCGCTGAGTGTCGACAACCTCTTCGTTTTCATCCTGCTCCTCGGCGCGTTCGCGGTTCCGCGTGAATTGCGCCAGCGAGTGCTGCTCTACGGCATCATCGGCGCGCTGCTGATGCGCGCTGTCTTCATCGCTCTCGGCGCGGCCGCGCTGAGCGCATTCGACTGGGTCTTCCTCGTGTTCGGATTGGTCCTGGTGCTGACCGGACTGAAGCTGTTGCGCGACGCCCTCACCGGGGCCGACCACGGACCGAAGCTGGAGGAGATGCGGATCGTCAAGCTGATCCGCCGCTTCTACCCCGTGACGGCCGACTACCAAGGCGCCAAGCTCACCTTGCGCGAGGCGGGGCGGCGTACCCTCACCCCGCTTGCGCTCGTCGTGGCCGCCGTGCTCGCCACCGACCTCGTCTTCGCGATCGATTCCGTGCCGGCGGTCTACGGCATCACCGCCGATCCCTACCTGGTCTTCGCAACGAACGCCTTCGCTCTGCTCGGTCTGCGCGCGCTCTACTTCGTGCTCGAAGGCGCGCTCAGCAAGCTCATCTACCTCGGCTACGGCTTGTCCGCGATCCTGCTGCTGATCGGCGTCAAGCTCGCCCTGCACTGGGCCCACCTCGTGTGGCCGGCCGTGCCTGAGATCCCGACGCTGTGGTCGCTCGTGGCCGTAGTCGGAATCCTGGCGATCACCACGCTGGCGAGCCTGCTGGTTGGTCGCCGCACGCCGGTTGCGGAGCCGCTCGGCTAGGTCAGGAGTACGGCGGGGCGAGGCGCTCCACGAACGCGGCCAGCCATTGCTGGACGGCGGCGGCGGCGTCGATCACCGGATCGGCGACCGCCCCGCCGGACAACACCCGGAGCTCCCACCACCCGTAGTAGGCCACGTACAGCCCGGCGAACAGCGCGAGCAGCCCGCCGACCCGAGGCACCCAGCGACCTGCTCGGCGAGCCGATGTGACCACACCCGAGCGCGCCAGTGCCACCGCGATCGAGATCACGGCGACCACCAGCGCCATCCCGGCGGCGTAAGCGACGTACAACAGGACGCCCTCGGCGACCGACTCCCGGCGCGCACCCGCCACGACGATGGCCAGGAAGGGGGCGATCGTGCAGGTCAGGGATGCCAAGGCGTAGCCGGCCCCGAAGCCGGCGATCGACCAGAAGGACGTGGTGAGCTCACGGCGCGGACGGTGACGGCCCGAGCGCGGCAGGCTCGGAAGCTCCCCGCGGATTAGCAACGAGGCCCCGATCAGAGCCAGGAAGACACCGAACACGACGGTGAACCACGGCAGATGTTGCTGCACGCCAGAGGCGACCGGAGCGATCACCAAGCCGAAACCGGTGAAGACGGCGACGAATCCGACGCCCAGCGCAAGCGAGGCACGGAGCGCCCGGCCGACCGCCCGGCCCGAGCCCAGCCCCTCGGCACGGCCTTGAGGACCCCAGACGAACAAGCCCAGATAAGCCGGAAGGAGCGCGAACCCGCAGGGGTTGACGGCGGCGAGCATCCCCGCAGCCACCGCGAGAGCGAGCAGTCCGTCGATCATCGGCCTCTCCCGTCAACGCGTGCGGACGGACTCAACCGGCCAGTTCGCGCACCAGGTCGGTCAGTTCGGCTTCGTCGACCACCCCCGAGGCACGGACCTTTCCGGCGGGATCGAGCACCACGAAGGTGCTCTGTGCGGTGACACCGAAGTGTTGCCAGATCGCGCCCTCAGGATCGGACAGGTGAGTGAACCCATCGACCTCGTCTGCGAACTCCGCGATCGCATCGGCACTGTCGTCCAACCCACCTACGCCCACGAACGTGACCGAGTCGCCGTAGGAGTCGTCCAGGCTCGTCATCATCGGGATCTGCCCGCGACACGTGGGACACCAGGGTGCCCAGAACCACAGCACCACCGGCTTGCCCGTGAGCATCGCGCCGTCGAAGGGCTCACCAGTCACGGTCTTGCCGGTGAAGGCCAGAGTGTCGGGAACGTTCCCGACGCTGGACTGTTCCTCGGGTTGCGGGCTGGCGGCCGACTCGCTGACGGCGGCATCGTCGGTGGCCGAAGTGGGCGCCTCAGCCTGACCACAACCGCTGGCGAGGAGCACCGCCGCAGCCACGGCGACGGCCACAAGGGCCCGGGGGAACAGCCCGACTCGAGGGCGGCGCGAATGTCGGGAAGGATCCATGACGAGAGCTTAGTGGCCGCATTCCGACCCCTGATCCGATCTGCCGTATGGCGGTACCGGCCGATTGACCCGCCCCGCAGCTCGGTTTCTAGCCCGGCTGGGGGTGCCGGAGTCATCCCTTCGAGTCATATCGGTCTCCGACTAGTTACTCGCCCTGCTCCGCTGGCTACCTTCGAGACCTTAGAAGAACGGGGGGTTGGTGGTGTGGGGGTCGAGCGCGCGTAGCGCACTCATCGCAATTGCGCTGATGTGCTCAGGGCTGGTCGCCCTGGGCGCAGGTCCGGCGCACGCAGGTCCGGGCTATCAACAGCCCCGGGTCGGGCAGTGTCGCGCCCTCACTTACGCCCAGTCCCGGGCCGCGTCCAACACCTCCCGGGCAATCTCCTGCGCCAGCAGGCACACCGCCCAGACGATCGGCGTGAGCAAGCTGCCCAAGAAGCTCACGTGGAAGTCGCCGGCGGCGAAGGTGAACGCGGCCATGGGCAAGGCATGCACCAAGGCCTTCGCTGCCAAGGTCGGGCAGACGACCGGGGCGCGCCAACTGTCGGCGTACACCTGGGTGGGCTTCAAGCCGACCAAATCCCAACGCCGTCACGGGGCTCGCTGGTTCCGCTGCGACGCGCTGATGCCGCAATCGGGTGCTCTCGCCGCGCTGACAAGGAGCACCGCTCCGATGCTGATCTCGCCGACGCCGGCCGCGCACGCACTCTGCTTGGACTCGTCTTCGCGCCGCACCACCTGCGACCGGACTCACACCTTCAAGGCGACCTCCGCTTTCGCGCTGTCGCTGAAGAAGTGGCCAGGGCTGACCAAGGTACGCGCCCTCGCCGCGGCGGGCTGTGACACTCGCGTAAGCACAGCCTCCTATCGGTATCTCGCGCCGAGTCAGGCAAGTTGGAGCTACTCCAAATGGGTCACCTGCTTCAGCGTGCACCCCATAGCGCCGCCTCCACCACCGCCACCGCCACCGCCGCCGGACCCGGACACGACCCCGCCCTCCGGCACCGTGCTCGGTCCGGATTCGGTGCCGTTCGGTAGCCCGGTGATGCTCAGCGGAGAAGCCGACGACGAGGTCGCGGTGGAATCCGTCGCGCTGAGTGTCCGCACCACGACAGGGTCCTATCTCCAAGACGACGGCAGCTTCGCCACCACCCCCAACACCTTGGCGATCACCGAGACCGGGGGCGCATCCGGCACCGCACATCTCACCTGGGAGCGGAGCCTTGGGACCAGCCTGCCGATCGCCGCATACACGGTGGCCGCCACCGTTACCGACACCTCCGGTAACAGCACGCACCTGGCCGCCGCTTTCGCCGTCGACGCGCTCCCCGACACCCTGGTACCCACCGTTTCCCTGCTCAGCCCGGACACGGATCTAGCCACCAGCGACGGGGTCGTGATCTCCGGTTTGGCCACCGACGACGTCGCGGTCGCCGAAGTGACCGTGCAGTGGCGCAACGGCGCTGGCCAGTACCTCCAGGACAACCTCACGACGTACGCCACCACCGTCAACGACCTCCCGGTCACCGTCCTCGGCCTCGGCACGGTGGAGGCGCAATACGACGTGGACGCCGGTACGCAGCCGGCCGGCGCCTACACGGTGCGGGTTACTGCTGCAGACCCGAGCGGCAACAGGAAGGTCGTGAATCGCAGCGTCACGATCGCGGACACGAGCACGGTTCAGGTCGTCGACTACCAGATGAACGAACCGGCCGAGGCGACCGTGATGACCGACTCGGGCAGCAATCACCTCAACGGGGTCATCAGTCAGCTCGACATCGACACCGGTGTCGAATACGACGGCGCGATCGGCTACTCCTGGATCTACAAGCACCCGGAGTCCTACCCGCCGGTGCCGGAGCGGATCATCACCGTGCCCGACAACGTGCTGCTCGACAACGTGACCGACAGCCTCACCATCGAGATGCGGTATCGGACCACGCACAGCTTCGGCAACATCGCGCAAAAGGGCCAGTCGACCACGGCCGGTGGACAGTGGAAGATCCAGGCGCCCGGCGGCTACCCGTCATGCCTCTTCAAGAGCTCGATCGGCCAGATGGCGGTGAAGTCCACTCTCGACCTCAGCGATGGCGCCTGGCACACCCTGCGGTGCATCCGCACAGCTACCGCGGTCCGGATGTACGTCGACGATGTCTACCAAGGCGTGAAGAACTCGCCGGTGCCCCTAGGGCCGATCAACAACAACTTCCCGCTCACCGTCGGCGGCAAGCTGGACTGCGACCAGATAGACGTCACCTGCGACTACTTCACCGGGCAGATCGACTACCTCCGCCTGACCCACGAGTGAATCAGCAGGTCAAGCCGTCGCGGGGCACCGTGCCCTTGATCAGATAGTCCTCCACGGCGTCGTCGACACACTCGTTGCCGGACATATAGCCGGTGTGACCGTCGCCGTCACGAGTGACCAGGACCCCTGATTCCAACTGTTCGGCGAGCGACTCCGCCCACGCCAGTGGGGTGGCCGGATCTCGGGAGGTGCCGATCACGAGGATCGGCGGGGCGCCGGCACCCTTCACCTGTGCCCAGTCGACCGAGTTCACCACCGGGAAGCCGGCGCACGACACCTGCGCCCAGCCAAGCGCCGGACCGAAGGTGGGCGCGGCGGCGGCGAACTCATCCAGGGATGCCTCCACCTGCGCCAAGGAGGGGCGCTCCGAGGAGTCATCGCAGACGATGTTGAGGTTGGCCTCGAAGATGTTGCTCTCGTAGCCCCCAGACGAGATCCGGCCGGTGTACAGGTCGCTGAACTGCAGCAAGGTGGTGCCGTCGCCGCCGAGGGCCTGCCTCAGAGCGGTCGAGAGAGCCGACCAGGCGCCACGGTCGTAGAGCGGTGTGATCACGCCGTAGAGCGCGTTGCCGCCACCCAGAACCCGGCCGTCGAGGTCGGTCGAGAGCGGCGATTCCTCGGTCTCCTGCAAGAAGCGTTGGATCCGCGCCATCCCCTCGTCCACGTCGTCGCCGAGGAAGCAGGAGTCGGAGGAGTCCAGGCAGTAGCCGACGTAGGCGCGCAGTGCGGTCTCGAAGCCCGCGGCCTGCTGGATCGCCATGGTCTTTCCGTCCAAGGCAAGGTCGACGGCGCCGTCGAGAACCAGTCGACCGGCACGCTGGGGGAACAGGTCGGCGTAGGTGGCGCCCAACTGGGTGCCGTAGGAGGCGCCGAAGTAGGTCAACTTCTTCTCGTCGAGGGCTGCCCTCAAGACGTCGAGATCGCGAGCCGCCTCGTGGGTGCTGACGTGCCGAGCCAACCGGCCGGAAAGCCGTTTGCACCCGGCGGCGGTCTGCTCGGCCGAAGCCAGCAGAGCCATCACCTCGGCGGGGTTGTCAGGTGTCGGGTCGGCGGCGACCACCGCGTCCAACTCCTCATCGGTAAGGCAATCCAGGGCAGCGCTCTTCCCCACACCGCGAGGATCGAAACCGACGATGTCGAAGGCCCGCAGCAGCGGTTTGCCGAAGACCCGACTGGCGGCGGCTGCATAGTCGATGCCCGAGGCACCCGGGCCGCCCGGGTTGACCACCAGCGAGCCGATCCGGTCGCTCGTTGCTGGTTTGCGCAGTACGCCGATCTCGATGCTCGCCTTGGCGGGCTTCGCGTAGTCGAGGGGCACGCGCAGCTCGGCGCACTCCATCCCGTCCTGACAGGGCTGCCAGTCCAAGGTTTGGTGGTAGAAGCTCTGCAGCGCCGGCTCGGGCGCTTGTCGGGCCTCAGGATCAGGGACGACCTGCGGGCGGTGGATCACACCGGGCTCCACGGTGGGGGGTGCCGACGTGCGTGCGAAGACGAGGTAGGAGATCAACCCGAAGGCGGCCACGACCACCAACCCGAGGGCTACGACGAGCGCCACCAGGCACCCCAGACGTCGACTCATCCGCGCTGTTCCTGCCATAAGGCCACCATCATCGCCTCCAGCGCCAAAGGCACCGGCACGTTGAACTCGAGCAGTTGCTCGCGTGCCGCGAAGATCGCGTCGATGCGGCGGACGTTGACCGCCGCCGTGGCGTGGTTCGCGATCTCGACGATCTCCTGGCGCAACTCCTCGTTGACGAGCGCCGCGTTGGGGTCGAAGGAGTAGGCGATCGCATCGCGATAGACCGAGACCAGATCCATCAATCCCCGATCCACCATGTCGAGTCGCCGTCGCTTGGCGCGCAGCTTGTTGCTGCGCTCCATGGCCGCCAGTGCGGGGGCATACTCCCGCGGGCGGCGTCCGCGCTCGACCACGCCGTAGGCCGTGTCGAGGTCGGACTTGTCGCGGGCGTCGAGGGCGTTGGTGATCGCCTCGGCCTCCTCCCCGGTCGCCTCGGCGAAGCTGGCCGCGGCGGTCATGCAGTCACCGAGCGTGCGCAGCCGGCTGGCCATCTGCACCACCTCGCGGCGACGTGACCGGGTCTCCTCGTCGTGGGCGAGTGCCTTGGCCCTGCCGATGTGCCCTTGGCTGGCGCGAGCGGCATAGGCCGCCACGGCAGGCTCCACGCCACCAGCCACCAGGAAGTCGGTCACCATCGGCACCGTGGGGGTGGACAAGGTCAACTGGCGACAGCGCGATCGGATGGTCACCAGAACGTCCTCCACGGTCGGCGCGCACAGCAGCCAGACCGTGCGCGGGGTCGGCTCCTCGATCGCCTTGAGCAGCGCGTTGCCCGAGTGATCGGTGAGCCGGTCGGCGTCCTCCACGATCATCACCTGCCACCGCTCCCCGACCGGGGCCAGCGCGGAGGAGCGGACCAGCTCCCGGACGTCGTCGACGCCGAGAGAGAGCTTCTCGGTGCGCATCACCGATACGTCGGGATGCGAGCCGGCCAGCGTGGTGCGGCAGGCTCTGCACTCGCCGCAACCGGTGCCGCGCTCGCACTGCAGCGCCGCAGCGAAGGCCAGCGCGACGTTGGAGCGCCCGGAGCCGGGAGGACCGGTGAAGAGCCACGCATGGGTCATCCCGCGCCCCTCGGCGGCACGGCGGAGTACGTCGATAGCGGCCTGCTGCCCCACCAGGGTGTCCCACACACTCACGGCGCGACCCCGCCAGCGGTTCTTGGCGAGCAACGGCTCGACCCTGGCTCGGATCGCCACGGCGATCTCGTCGACCGGCAGCCGCGCATCGAGGACGAGGTAGTGCTCGGGCGACGCGTCGGCGAGGTGGAGGAACGCGGCCCGGACCCGCTCATGGAAGGCCAGCCCCTCGGCTTCGATCCGGTCGCGCTCATCGAAGCGACTCAGTCCGTGGGACGGCGCCAGATCGAGCAGGACCGTCAGGTCGGGGCGAAGATCGGTGGTGGCCCAGCGGGCGATCTCGGCGATCTCGGATACGTCGAGGGGCCGTCCGGCACCTTGATAGGCCAGCGTGGAGTCGACGTAGCGATCGGTGATGACCACCTCACCCCTGGCCAGCGCCGGCTCGACGACTGTGGCGACGTGTTCGGCCTTGTCGGCGGCGTACAGCAGCGCCTCCGTGCGGGGGCTGAGCTCGCCGGTCTCCGGGCTCAGCACGATCTTCCGCAGGATCTGGCCAACCGGAGTGTCACCCGGCTCGAAGGTCATCGTGGTCGAGTGGCCCGCCTCGGTCAGCCACTCCTGCAAGAGGCGGCTCTGGGTGGACTTGCCGGCCCCTTCACCACCCTCGAAGCACACGAAGACCCCGCGCTCGGCGTATCTGCCGGGGTAGGGGATCATCGGTCGGCTCCTTGCTGGTCGTTGGCAACGCTACGGGTGGGCACCGACTACCCGCCGGTCAACGAGATCAGCGGGTGCCAGCTGTCTTCTTGGCTGCTGTCTTCTTGGCTGCTGTCTTTTTGGCTGCGGTCTTCTTGGCTGCCGTCTTCTTGGTGGCGGTCTTGCGCGTGGTCTTCTTTGCCGGGCCCTTGGCGCGACGCTCGGCCAACAGTTCCGCGGCTCGCTCCAGCGTGATCGCCTCGACGGTGTCGTCCTTGCGCAGGGTGGCGTTGTATTCGCCGTCGGTGACGTAGTCGCCGAAGCGGCCCGACTTCACCACCACCGGCTGTCCGGAGACCGGATCATTCCCGAGCTCCTTCAGCGGTGCGGCCGCGGCGCCGCGCCCCCGGGTCTTCGGCTGGGCGTAGATCGCCAGCGCCTCGTCCAAGGTGATCGTGAGCAACTGGTCTTCACTCGCCAAGGAGCGCGAGTCGGTCCCCTTCTTGAGGTACGGCCCGTAGCGGCCGTTCTGAGCCGTGATCTCCTCGCCGTCGGCACCGACTCCGACCACGCGCGGCAGCGACAACAGCTTGACCGCATCAGCCAGCGTGATCGTGTCCAGCGACATCGACTTGAAGAGCGAGCCGGTGCGACCTCGGGCACCCTTCGGGGCGTCCTCGGGCAGCAGTTCGGTGACGTACGGACCGAAGCGACCGTTCTTGGCCACGACCTCAAGGCCGGACTCGGGATGAACCCCCAGCCGGAACTCCTCTCCGGCCGGATTCGCCAACAACTCCCTGGCCTTGGCCACGGTGAGCTCGTCGGGCGGCAGGTCGTCGGGCACGTTGGCTCGCACCGCGCCCGGAGTGCCCTCCGCGTCGGGGCCCTCGAGATAGGGACCGTACTTGCCCACCCGCAAGGCGATCTGATCCTCTGGCGCTCCGATGGGGAACGTCGCCAGACCCTTGGCGTCGATGTCACCGAGGCCGGCCACCAACGGGTGCAGGCCGACCACGCGCTCGGAGCCGTAGTAGAACTCCCCGAGCTCGGAGTTGCGGTCCTTCTCGCCCCGTGCGATCTCATCGAGCACGGTCTCCATGAGAGCGGTGAACTCGTAGTCGATGAACCGCTTGAAGTGGTCCTCCAGCAGCCGGGTCACCGAGAAGGCCAGCCACGCCGGCACGAGCGCGGTGCCCTTCTTGTAGACATAGCCGCGGCTCAAGATGGTGCCGATGATCGAGGCGTACGTCGACGGCCGGCCGATCTTGCGATCCTCCAGCTCCTTGATCAGCGTCGCCTCGGTGAAACGGGCGGGCGGCCGGGTCTCGTGTCCTTCGGCATGCAGCGACGCGGCCGAGACCGCTTCTCCTTGGGTCAGGTTGGGTAGCGGCGCCTCGGCGTCGTCGGACTTCTTGCCACCTTCGGTGCCCTCGACGTAAGCCTTGAGGAAGCCGTGGAAGGTGATGACTCTGCCGGAGGCACCGAA
Organism: Nocardioides sp.; assembly: GCA_037046605.1. Taxonomy (GTDB): domain Bacteria; phylum Actinomycetota; class Actinomycetes; order Propionibacteriales; family Nocardioidaceae; genus Nocardioides. The sequence continues at coordinate 57,015 of JBAOHF010000021.1, read as the reverse complement.
CACCACGTCCCGGCCATCGCTGGCCGTGCCGCCGAGCCTGATCGAGACGGTCTGTCCGACTGCGTCCTTCATCTGCGAAGCGACCGTGCGCATCCAGATCAGCTCGTAAAGCCGGAACTGCTCCCCGGTGAGGCCGGTCTCGCCGGGCGTGCGGAACCGCTCCCCGGCCGGACGGATCGCCTCGTGCGCTTCCTGGGCGTTGGCGACCTTCTTGGCATAGACCCGCGGGGCGTCGGGGAGGTACTCCGCGCCGTACAGCTCCCGCACCTGGTCCCGCGCCGCGCCGACCGCAGCCGCGGAGAGCGTGGTCGAGTCGGTACGCATATAGGTGATGAAGCCATTTTCGTAGAGCCGCTGCGCCACCGACATCGTGGTGGAGGCGCTCATGCCGAGCTTGCGGCTCGCCTCCTGCTGCAGGGTCGTCGTACGGAACGGGGCGTACGGCGAGCGGCGGTAGGGCTTCGCCTCGACCGAGCGCACCTCGAAGGTGGAGTTGTGCAGCCCCTCGACGAGGGTGGCTGCACCCGCCTTGTCCAGGTGCAACCGGGCCGCGCTCGTCAGCAACCCGTCGGCGCCGAAGTCGCCGCCACGAGCGACCCGGGCGCCCTCGACGGAGTAGAGCTTGGCGCCGAAGAGGCGGGGTTCGTGGGATTCGCCGGCATCGAAGGTGCCTTCGATGTCCCAATAGGAGGCCGAGCGGAACGCGATTCGCTCGCGCTCACGATCGACGACCAGCCGCGTGGCCACCGACTGCACCCGCCCGGCAGACAAGCCGGACATCACCTTGCGCCACAGCACGGGCGAGACTTCGTAACCGTAGAGCCGGTCCAGGATGCGCCGGGCCTCCTGGGCCTCCACGAGGTCCAGGTCGAGCTCGCGCGGGTTGGCGGCGGCTTCGAGGATGGCGGGCTTGGTGATCTCGTGGAAAACCATCCGGCGGACCGGGACCTTCGGCTTCAGCTCGTCTAGAAGATGCCAGGCGATGGCCTCCCCTTCGCGGTCCTCATCGGTGGCGAGATAGAGCTCGTCGGCATCCTTCAGCAGCGACTTGAGCTTGCTGATCTGGGCTTTCTTGTCGCGCGGCACGACGTAATAGGGCTCGAAGCCGGACTCCACGTCGACGGCGAGGCGTCCCCAGGGCTTGTCCTTGATCTTCGCGGGCGTCTCGGCGGCGCTCTGCGGAAGGTCGCGAATGTGACCGATCGAAGACTCCACGACGTAGCCCTTGCCGAGGTAGCCACCGATCGTCCGCGCCTTCGCGGGCGACTCGACGATCACAAGTTTGTGTGCCACAGCGTCCTTTCCTGCGTGAGTCCCCGAGACGACGGCTCGCGAACCACCGATTCGGGGTCACACGGTAGCGGGTGGTTGGCCGCAGTCCACCCTCAACGGTGGCCGAATTGTCTCCGGTCCTCGCTGCGGGGCCGCGAAATCCGTGGCTCAGTCCCCGAGAAAGCCCTCCGCCACAAGTTCGCGGACATTGGTCAGCAGCTCCGCCCGCAGCTCGTCGGGCTCGCGCTCGGTGAGTTGCGCGAGGGCGTCGGCGATCTGGCCGATGGTCAGGTCGCCGTCGCAGGCGCCGACCAGTGCGGCCTCCATCGACCCGGCCGTGCGCGCTCGCCGGAAGCCGCGCTGCTGCCGCAGCACAATCACCTCTGGATCCTCTGCCCCGGGTTCGCCAGTCGTCTCCTGGATCACGTCGCTACGGCGCACCAGCCGAGCCGCGAGCAGGCTATGGTCATCGGCCGGCCGCCCGATCGCGTCTCCCCACTCGGCGATCGCCGGGGCGATCGGCTGCTCGACGGTGTAGGGCCAATCGAGCAAGCTGTGGGTGGCCGTGCCGCTCTCCCCGCTCGGGCGGCGGCGCAGGTTGAGCCAGCCGAACCCGACGCCGGTGATCCCTTCGGCTTCGAGCCAGCCCAGCCATTCGTCGTACTTGGCGAGATAGCCGGGACCGCCGTGATGCCCGGCGTCCTTGAGCCACAGTTCGACGTACGCCGCGGGGTCGAGGACCTCGCGCTGCACGATCAACGCGTCGCAGCTCGGGTCGAGCCAACCGCCGATCCGCTCCTCCCAGGCGATGTCGGTGATCGCCCAGTTGGCCAGCACCTGGCACCAGCCGCCTTCGTTGAGGTGCTGCGGGGCCGCGCGGATGATCCGCTCGACGACGGAGTCACCAGGGAAGCCGGAGTCGCGGTAGGTGAGCCGGTCGCCGGTCGGCGGAGAGATCACGAACGGCGGGTTGGTCGCGATCAGATCAACCGAGCCGACACCTGAATCCAGGAGCGGGTCGAAGAGCGACCCGCCGTGCACTTCGACGTTGTCGACGCCGTTGAGAGCGAGGTTGAAGCGGGTGATCTCGAGGGCGCGCTCGTTGACATCGGTGGCGATCACCCGGTCGCAGTGCTGGGCCAGGTGAAGCGCCTGGACACCACAGCCGGTGCCGAGGTCGAACGCCGTCCCGACTCGGTCGCGGATGGTGAGCTGGGCCAACGAGGTGGCCGCCGGACTGATGCCGAGGACGTGCTCGGTGCCGACCTGGATCGGCGCGCCGTCCATGCCCGGCGTCAGGTCGGAGACGACCCACCAATCGACGTCCTCGGTGCCGTAGGGGCGGATGTCGAGGCCCGCGCGGACGTCGTTGCCTGCGACCGTCAAGAAACCTGCCGCCTGCATCGACGGCACCAGCCCGGGCAGGGCTCTCTCCACCTCCGGGAAGGCCACCGTCCGCTGCAGCAGGAAGAGTCTGGTCAGCGTGGCTAGGGGCGACCCGTCGGTGGTGGCCCGCCACGCCGGGGTGGTCTCGTTGCGGCCAAGCGCGAGATGCCCTTGCTCCCCCAACAGTTCAGTGACGCGGTCATAGGAGAACTCCGCCGCGACGAGCGCGTCTCGTAGTCGTGGTGGCAGATCGGGCACTGGCCCAACCTACGCGGCGTACCCCCCAACGCACTGGTGGGGCCGCCCACAGGGCAGCCCCACCAGTTCAAGCAACAGACGTCGTACGCCTTGTCGAGGTTCGTCTGGGATTACGCCTCGGCGCCGATCGCGACCTCGCCACGCTTGGAGTTCCACACGGCGAACACGATGATGCCGAGCGCAACAACGGCGATCGCGATGCGCAGCGGATCGTTTTGATCCTTGCCGATGCTCATCGAGACCACGGCGCTGGCGATCAACAGCGACACCAGGTTCATCACCTTGATCAGCGGGTTGATGGCCGGGCCAGCGGTGTCCTTGAAGGGATCGCCAACCGTGTCGCCGATAACCGTCGCGGCGTGGGCTTCGGAGCCCTTGCCACCATGGTTGCCGTCTTCGACGAGCTTCTTCGCGTTGTCCCACGCGCCACCCGCGTTGGCCAAGAAGATGGCCATCAGGGTGCCCGCGCCGATCGCGCCGGCGAGGAAGCCAGCCAGCGCGCCCACGCCGAGGCCGAAGCCAACAGCAACCGGCGAGAGTACGGCGAGCAGACCCGGCGTCATGAGCTCACGCAAGGAGTCCTTGGTGACGATGTCGACGACCTTGCCGTATTCGGGACGACCGGTGCCTTCCATGATCCCGGGGATCTCGCGGAACTGGCGACGTACTTCGAAGACGACCGCGCCGGCGGCGCGACCGACGGCGTTGATGGCCAGACCGGAGAAGAGGAACACCACGGCAGCACCAAGCAGGACACCAACCAGGACGCCCGGGTTGAACACCTCGAAGCTCAGCAAGCCCGCCTCCTCGGCCGAGGGCTTGGCCTTGAGGACCGCCTCGACAACCGACGTGGAGTAGGAGCCGAACAACGCGGTCGCGGCCAACACGGCGGTCGCGATCGCGATGCCCTTGGTGATGGCCTTGGTGGTGTTGCCGACGGCGTCGAGCTCGGTAAGGATCTGGGCGCCCTCAGGCGACACATCGCCAGACATTTCGGCGATGCCCTGAGCGTTGTCGGAGACAGGACCGAAGGTGTCCATGGCCACGATCACACCCACGGTGGTCAGCAGACCACAGCCGGCGAGGGAAACCGCGAAGAGCGAGACCGTGACGGTCGCGCCACCGAGGAGGAACGCGCCGAACACAGCCGCTCCGATCACCAAGGTGGTGTAAACCGCGGACTCGAAGCCGACCGACAGGCCGGAGAGGATGACGGTGGCCGCGCCGGTGAGCGAGGTCTTGCCGACGTCCTTGACCGGGCGGTACTCGGTGCCGGTGAAGTAGCCCGTGAGAGCCAAGATGCCGGCAGCCATCACGATGCCGATAACGACAGCGATCGAGGCGATCAGGCGGGGGTCACCCTCCGCCGTACCCATGTCGAGGCCCTGGAGGTTGTCGAAACCACCGAAGGTCGACGGAAGGTAGACGTAGGACAGCACGACCGAGGCCACGGCGCCGATGGCCGCCGAGATGTAGAAGGCACGGTTGATGGTCTTGAGGCCGTTTTCGCCAGCGCGAGGCTTGGTGATGTAAACGCCGATAACGGCGGTGATCGCGCCGATGGCAGGGATCAGCAGCGGGTAAACCAGACCCTTGTCGCCGAAGGCCTGCGAGCCGAGGATCAGCGCCGCGACGAGCGTCACGGCGTAGGACTCGAAGAGGTCGGCAGCCATACCGGCGCAGTCGCCCACGTTGTCGCCAACGTTGTCGGCGATCGTGGCGGCGTTGCGCGGGTCGTCCTCGGGGATGTTGTTCTCCACCTTGCCTACGAGGTCAGCGCCCACGTCAGCAGCCTTGGTGAAGATGCCGCCACCAACGCGCATGAACATCGCGAGCAGCGCGGCACCGAAACCGAAGCCCTCGAGCACGTGCGGGGCCTTGTCCTTGAACAACAGCACCACGGTCGAGGCGCCCAGCAGGCCGAGGCCCACCGTCGCCATACCGACGAAGGCGCCCGTGCGGAAGCCGATGTGCATGGCCGGGTCCCGACCCTCGGTGTTGGCTGCTGCCGCCACGCGCAGGTTCGCGCGCACAGCGAGCGACATACCGAGGTAGCCGATCGCCGCGGAGAAGCCGGCGCCCAGCACGAAGAAGATCGAACGACCGATCCTCACGTTCATGTTGTCCGCGGGCAGCGCCAACAGCACGAAGAACGCGATGGCGGCAAAGATGGCCAGGGTCCGGAATTGGCGAGTGAGGTAGGCGTTGGCGCCTTCCTGCACAGCCTGGGCGATGTTCTTCATGTTGTCGGTGCCTTCACCGGCGGCCATGACCTGGTTGCGGAACATCCATGCCATCGCGAGCGCGCCTAGCGCGATCACAGCGACGACGATGACCAAGGTCTGGTTTCCACCGGAGACATCCACGACAGCGGGAGCGATCCCGGTCATGTCTTCCTCCTGGAATGCTGCCTCTTCGCAGCTAGTGGTATAGAACACGCGGAGTCTACGCAGAACCACGCCCGAGCGCTCATCGGCGGTGTACCGGTCGACAGGTGTGCCGCTGAGGGGTGGTCCAGGGCGTCAGTCACGTGGCCGCGACCGGTTCGGACGGTCCGGCGTAGGCCTAGCTGGCGAGCGCGGTCTCCACGCTGTCGTGGATCGCGAAGACCTTGGAGAGCCCGGTGATCTGGAAGATCTTCAGCAACCGCTCCTGAGTGCAAACCAACTCCAGGCTGCCGTCGTGAGACCGGACCTTCTTGAGCCCACCGACCAGCACTCCCAGACCGGTGGAATCGAGGAACTCGACCCCTTCCATATCCACGATCAGGTCGTGGGCACCCTCGGCGACCAGATCAGAGAGTCGATCGCGCAGTTTGGGGGCCGTGTAGACGTCGATCTCACCGGCAACCTCGATGACCACACGACCGGCGAGGTCGCGGGTGGCCAGGGTCAGATCCATGTCGCCTCCAGTGCTGGGGTGTCGGGCAAGCCCTGAGTCTGGCAGAAGGAGCCCGCTCCGGTCGGCGGCAGGGCTTTACTTTCCCGTCCGTACTCCGGCCCGCGTACTCCCGGCTATGTCGCCGGCGTGTGGCACGCTCGCTCTCATGACCATCTTGACCGAGCCGGCGAACGCCGCTGGCCCCGGTTGGTCGGGCACTGCGCTGGGTTCCGATCTCCTCGCGAGGCTCACCGCTCCGCCCTCACGCCGCGATCGGCTGGTACACGCCGAAACCCTGCCGGCTCGCAGCGCCCGGTGCGAACCGTTTCCGGGTTGGGTCCCCGATCCCCTGCTGGCGGCACTCCGGGCCCGGGGGATCCACCAGCTGTGGTCCCACCAGGCCGAGGCAGCGGATGCGGCCTGGTCCGGCCACCACGTCGTGGTGGCCACCGGCACGGCCTCGGGCAAGTCGCTGGCCTTCTGGCTGCCGTCGTTGGGGGCCGCGCTCCAGGCGCGCGGACCCAAGGGTCAGCGCGGTGCGACCACTCTCTATCTGGCGCCCACCAAGGCCCTCGCGCATGACCAATGTGCCGGACTCGCCGGGTTGGGTCTCGACATCCGGATCGCCACCCACGACGGAGATTCCTCGCCAGAGGAGCGCGCCTGGACCCGATCTTTTGCCGACTACGTCCTCACCAACCCCGACATGCTGCACCACTCGATGCTGCCGGCACACAGCGCCTGGGCCGACTTCTTCCGCACCTTGCGGTTCGTGGTGATCGACGAGTGCCACCACTATCGCGGCGTCTTCGGGGCCCATGTGGCCGCGGTGCTGCGCCGCCTGCGCCGAGTCGCGGGCCTCTACGGCGCCTCTCCCACCTTCATCCTTGCTTCGGCCACCACCGCGGATCCCGCCACGACGGCTCGGCGCTTGATCGGGCAGCCGGTCCGGGCGGTCGCCAGGGATGGCTCACCCCGGGGCAGCGTCACCATCGGGCTCTGGGAGCCGCCGTTGACCTCGATGGTGGGGGAACGGGGAGCGCCGGTGCGTCGGGCAGCCGCGGCGGAGACAGCCGATCTCCTTGCCGACCTGGTCGCTGAGCAGGTGCGCACCCTTGCCTTCGTACGCTCTCGGCAAGGCACCGAATTCGTCGCGGGGAGTGCCCGTGAGGCGCTCGACGAGGTGCATCCCGGCCTCGGTCGCACCGTGGAGTCCTACCGCGGCGGTTACCTCCCCGAGGAACGGCGCGCGATCGAACAAGCCCTCCGGTCCGGGAAGCTGCTCGGGCTTGCCGCGACCAATGCCCTCGAACTCGGCATCGACATCGCCGGCCTCGACGCGGTGATCCTGGCCGGCTTCCCGGGCACCCGGGCGGCCTTCTGGCAGCAGTTGGGCCGGGCCGGGCGTGCCGGGCAGGACGCTCTTGGGGTGATGGTGGCGCGTGACGACCCGCTGGACACCTACCTCGTCAACCACCCCGAAGCGCTGCTCGGCGCTCCCCTCGAAGCCAGCGTCTTCGACCCAGGCAATCCTCACGTGCTGGGGCCGCACCTGTGTGCCGCGGCCCACGAGCATCCGCTGACCGAGGCCGACCTACCACTTTTCGGGCCGCGAGCCCGTGATGTCGTGGATGCACTGGTGACCCAGGGCTTGCTGCGCGCTCGCCCGCGAGGCTGGTTCTGGACGGATCGTCGTCGTCCCAGCGATCTGGCCGATCTGCGCTCGGCCGGCGGGGGGCCGGTGCAGTTGATCGAAGGCGCCACCGGCCGGGTGATCGGCACCGTTGATGCGGGTCGCGCACACGGCACGGCACACCCCGGCGCGGTTTATGTTCATCGCGGCGAGCCGTGGCTGGTCGAAGAGCTCGACCTCGACGCCGGATTGGCCGTGATGAGCCCCACCGGCTCGGAGTGGTCCACCACCGCCCGCGAGGTCACCGAGATCGCCATCGAGTCCGAGTTGGCCCATCAGACCTGGGGCTCCTGCCGAATGAGCTTCGGCGAGGTGTCGGTGACCCACCAGGTCGTCTCCTTCCTCAAGCGTCGACAACCCAGCGGCGAGATCGTCGCCGAGGAATCGCTCGACCTCCCGCCGCGCACCCTGCTCACCAAAGGCTGCTGGTGGACGGTTCCCGCGGTCGCGCTCGACGCGGCCGGCCTGCTCGCAACGACCTCGGGCATCGACCTGCCCGGCGCCGCCCATGCCGCCGAGCACTGCTCGATCGGCTTGCTCCCGCTGTTCGCGACCTGTGACCGTTGGGACATCGGCGGCGTCTCGACCGCACTCCACCCCGACACCGGCCAGCTCACCGTGTTCGTCTACGACGGTCATCCGGGCGGAGCGGGCTTCGCCGAGCACGGCTACCGGATCGCTGCCGAATGGCTGCGGGCCACCCGGGAGGCGATCGCCGCCTGCGAATGCCCCGACGGCTGCCCCTCGTGCGTGCAGTCTCCCAAGTGCGGCAATCAGAACAACCCGTTGGACAAGTCCGGCGCGCTGTTGTTGCTGGACCTGCTGCTCCAAGGGGCTCCCCGCGGGTAACCTGCCGCCATGGTTCTGTTCGGCATCTTCCTCATGGTCATCGGCGCCCTCGGAATCGCGGCTGGCGTCCTTCTGAACTCGGGCACCGTGGATTTCCTCGGTGGCGAGATCTCGGCACCCGCGATCTTCCTTGTGGGCGTCGGCTCGGGTGCCGCTGTGTTGTGGGGATTCAGCATCTTGAAGTACGGCACCAAGCGCGGTTTGCAGCACCGGCGAGAGCGCAAGGATCTCGACGAGCTCTCCCGCAAGCTCGACAAGGTGGAGGCCGACCGTCGTCAAGACGACGAGGACGCCAACGGCTAACCGGCTGGGCCCGCACGAGCTCTGCCGATCAGCGGCGGCAGCCGCGACAGCACAGCCGGCGCTGCCTTGCTCACCGTGACTCGCACGACACCGGAGCCCTCGACCGTGCAACCGGCCAGCTCGGCACCGTTGCGCTGCGCGGCCTCGGCAGCTCGCCCGCAGCCCGATTCACCCGACTGCTGAGCAGCCGCCCCGGCGAGCGCGGCTAGATCGGCGGCGTTCTGCGCCTGGCGATGCGTCACGACGAGCGAGACACCTGCCGCCAGCCCGCCGGCGATCAGCGCCAGCAGTCCGGTCAAGGCGACCACCCACACGGTCGCTGATCCCACCTCCTCTTCCTTGACCGTCACTGAACTCCCTCCTCCACCTGCGCGACGCTGCGGCCGATGAGTCGGACGCTCGGCAGAAACCCCAGCAACCCGCTCGGTCTCCCGGCAGGAGCGGTGACCTCAACCTCGACCCAGGTGTCCTCCTGATGGATGGCGAAGTCGCTGCCCGCAGGAGCGACTCGGCGGCCGGCCGCCAGCGCCGACGCCACCGGGTCCCCTCTGGCGAGCGACCGAGCGGCCTCCCGTGAGGCGTCGAGAACCAGCACCTGGGTGAGGCCCAAGGAGAGCAGCCAGACCAGTGCCAGGGTCAGCGCCAGCAGCACCGGCAGCGCCATCGCGGTCTCGGCGGTGACGATGCCCCGCTCGCTCCTGGCCGGCCTCCTCACCCGACACCCAGGAGGGAGAGCACGTGATCGAACAAGGTGCGCAGCAGACGCTCGCCGAACCCTCCCGTCAACATCGTGAAGAGCAATCCGGCCAGGCCGGCGCCTGCGGCTGTGCCGACGGCATATTCGGCGGTGGTGATGCCTCGTTCGTCGCGTGGGGACCGCTCGGGGTGGTTGATCATGGGCTTCTCCTTGGTCTGTTGAGCCCGGCGGGCTCGGCTGAATTCAGCGTCGCGGTCGGCACCCCCCGGCGTTCCTCGTCGCCACTTCCGCTGTGCACCGGGCGGGCCGTGGCAGAGGTTGTGGATTCCCAGGTCCGGAATCTCGACCGGACGTCAGGGCGCGGTGAGCAGGGGCTGCAGAAGTCCGGCCGCGATCGGCACGACGGCAAGCAGGACGAACGCCGGCAGCAGGCATAGGCCAAGTGGCAGCGCGGCGCGGACCCCCACCGAGCGCGCGCGTTCCTCGGCCGCTGCCAGTTCCGCCTCGGATAACTCCTCGGCTAGCTGGTTGATGGTCTCGCTGGCGGAAGCTCCGTGCCGATGAGCGCGCGCAAGGGCCCTTCCCAGCGGTCCCAGACCGGGTTGCCGGGCGAGTTCGGTCCACTGATCGACCGGATCGGCCCCGAGACGCAGGTGACGCACCACAGGCTGCAACTGCTCGGCGGCCGGTCCGGGAAGTGCCTGACAAGCTGCGGCCAATGCCTCAACCGGGGCCGCACCCGCGCGAAGGGCGGTGGCGAGAAGCAAGGTGAGGTCCGGCAACTGCCGGGCAATCGCATCGGGGCGAACTCGGGGCTTGCCTCTGCGCCTCATCCGGCCGGGCGGGCGTGCCGCGGCCGACTCCCTGGGCGCGCGCGAGGGAGGCGTGATCGCGCACCAGCCCGCCGTCCCGGCGCACAATGTCGCCAGGACTAGCCAACCGAGAGCACTGATCATCGACTCGCGCGATCCGCGAGGGCCTCGATCCACCACACCCCGGCCATGACCAGACTGAGGCCGGCCGCCATCAGTAGCCAGCCGATCTGGCCGCGGAGCAGGAAACCAACCGGGTCCGCGCCGAGTGCCGTGCCGACCAGGAGCGCGGCGACAGGGAGGACACTCACCAACCTTCCGGTGGCGCGGGCAGAGGCGAGCTCGCCGTCGATGACGCGTCGGCGGCGACCGACCACTCGCAGACGGCCCGCGACGGACTGGAGTGCGGGTACAAGGCTGCCGCCGACCTCTGAACCGAGCGACCAGGCTGCCGCCACCAGCAGCACTCCCTCAGCACCGGGGCGGGCGGCCACCTCACGGAGGGCGGGGACGAGGTCGCCACCGAGGTCGTGAGCTCGAGCGGCTGACGCTAGTTCCGGCCAGGTTTCGGCGGCATGGGAGAGAGCAAGGCCGGGAGGGAGTCCAGCGGCGACCTCGGCACATAGTTGGTCGAGCGCCTCGACCACCTGGGCTCGAGTCCGCTCTCGGTCGCTCCGACGGGTACGGCGTACCCGCAGGGCGATCAGGAAGGCAAGCATCGCGGCCGCCGCGAGTGCGCCGGGAATGCTGACCCATAACAGCGGCGCGGACAGCAGCACGAGCCAGTAACCCGAGCGAGCCTTCGGGCTGCCCGCAACCCGCCTCCGCCGAGCCGAGTCCTCCAGGCGCGGTCGACCCGGCAGGCTCCACCAGGCGGCCATGCCGGCGCAGAGGACGGCGCAGAGGGCGGCGGCGGCGCTAGCCCTCACCCGCGGCCTCCCGCCACCGGGTCAGCCGCTCCTGCGCGCCCGGGTGCTTGACCAGACCCATGCCGTCCCAGGAGATCAGCGGCTCGACGCCGACCAAACCCGTCGACAGCAGCGAAGGAGCCGAGATCTCGGTGAGCAGCCGTCCCCGCGGTGTGCGCCGCAGATGCAACACCGCGCCCACCCCGGCAGCCAGTTGCGCGTGAGCGGCGGCCCGGTCGAGTCCGGCGGCTAGCGCCAGCGCCTCGATGCGCGCGGGCACGTCAGCGGCTGAATTCGCGTGGATCGTGCCGCAGCCGCCTTCGTGGCCAGTGTTGAGCGCAGCGAGCAGATCGACCACCTCTCCCCCACGCACCTCGCCTACGACCAGTCGATCCGGTCGCATCCGGAGGGCTTGGCGGACCAACTGGCGCAGGGTCACCTCTCCGGCTCCCTCGACGTTGGCCGGGCGAGCCTCCAAGCCGACGACATGAGGGTGCCGGGGAGCGAGCTCCCAGGAGTCCTCGACCAACACGATCCGTTCGCCGGCGGGGACCTGCTCCAACAGTGCGGCCAAGAGCGTGGTCTTCCCTGAGCCGGTGCCCCCGGAGATCAGGAAGGCGGTGCGAGACAGGATCAGCGTCCGTAGCCATCCGGCCAGTTCGGGAGGCATCAGGCCGCGTTCGCCGAGATCGTCCAAGGTCATGCCGCTGGGCCGGGGCAGCCGCAACGACACCAGCGTCCCCGGTCGCGCGATGGGCGCCAGCACGGCATGGAACCGGGTGCCGTCGGGAAGCCGGAGATCGGCGTACGGTTGCGCGTCGTCGAGCCTTCGTCCGGCTTGAGCGGCGAGTCGTTGCGCGAGCCGCCGCACCTCCGCTTCGCTGCCGAATCGCAGCGGCGCCTCCTCCAGCCCCGCTCCTCGATCGAGGTAGACCTGGCCAGTGCCGTTGACGAGCACATCGGTGACGCCGGGCAACGTGAGCAACGGGTCGAGCGGCCCTGCTCCCCATGCCTCCCGCCGGAGCGCCTCGTGGACGGCTAGGACGGTGGCATCCCCCACGGGTTGACCGCCTGCTCGGAGCACGGCCGCGACTCGCTGCGGGGTGAGCGGGATGGCCTCGGCGGCGAGCGTCGTTCGTACGGCGGCAACCAGGGCCTCGGGCGCCGAACTGCTCACCCTGCTGCCTGCAAGACCGCTCGTGCCGCCCGCATCAACGGTCCGCGCGACTTCCGCAGCGGCCCCAGACCGACATCGATGGCCTCGTCGAGACCGCGTTGATCACCCATCGAGACGAGCACCGGAGCCCCAGTGATGGCGGCCACCTCCTCTTCGATGAGACCGCGACCGCGCAGCACCACCCCGATCCGGGCATGGGGGTCGAGCCAGCGACAGACCCGCTCGGCGGACGTCACCCCACAGACGCTCGCAGGGGCTACCACCGCCACCAAGTCGCAGCGTGCGGCGACCTCCTCGGTGAGGCCGCCTCGTTGTCGGGGGAGGTCGACGATCACCGTCCGGTGTCCGCGGCGGGCGGCCGACAGGGCTTCCCGGATCGCGAAGGGTTGGAGGGTGGAGTCGGCCCCTGGCGTCCAGCTCAGCGCGCCCACCCGGTCGCGACGAGGTAGTGCCTCCCGGAACGACCGCGCGCTCAACCGGCCGGTGGTCTGCTGGAGGGCGTCCCACCGGATACCGAACTCGGCCTCCAGCCCCAACATCCGGTCGACTCCCGGCCCGAGCGGGTCGGTGTCTATGACGACCGCCTCCCCCTGGCCGGCAGCCACCTGGCCGAGCGCGCACGCAAGAACAGTCGCCCCGGCCCCACCCGAGCCGCCGATCACCCCGATCACCGCGCCGTCCTGAGTGGTCTCCTCCCAATCGGCGAGGAGCTCGATCAGCCATCGATCGGAGCGAGGCAGTTGGGCGACGTCGACCGCACCCAGAGCCAAGGCGATGCGGAAGAGGCTGTCGGGCACCGAGCCCCACGAGACGACGTGCACCTGCTCGCGCCGGTCAGGCGCGAGCGCGGCCATCTCCTCGGCGAGATCGGCTCCGATCAACACCACAGCGGCAGAAGGCCACGAGCGCAATGCGACCGCGCAGTCCTCGGTGGCGACCAACTCCGCCCCGGCTGCGGCGGCGAGCCGTTGGAGCTCGGCAAGGAGGGCAGGGTCACGAGTGAGGGCGAGTGGCGAAGACATGACGGCACTCTGGCTGGCCTCCCGTCTACGGCGCGGTGGGCCGCGACGAGGCTGTGGAAAAGAGCCACCTGGGGACTGGTGCGCACACCACCAAAGGAGGTCGCAGCATCGCCGGCAGGCCAACCGCCCAGCCGATAGCAGCCATCCGCACAACCCGCTGGTCGGTGGGGGTGGTGGCTGGTTCACTGCGCGAATGACCGCTCAACTGCTCGCTGCTCCCACCGCGCTGCGTGCCGAGCATCGCCAAGACGCGCTCGGTCTCGGCAATCGCACTCCGCGGCTCTCCTGGCGGCTGCCCGAGGCGACCTCCAGGCAGCTTGGTTACACACTCCGCCTCGACGCAGGCACGACGGTTTCGGTCGAGGGCGGAGATCAGGTGCTGGTGCCGTGGCCCTGGGAGCCGCTGCGCAGCGGGGAGCCGCACATTGTCGAGGTCCGGGTGCTCAGCGATCAGGGCTGGTCCGGCTGGTCCGATCCGCTTGCGGTGGAAGCCGGGCTCGACGCCGAGGACTGGACGGCCGAGTGGGTCTCCCCCGAAGACACCAGCGGGAAGGACACCACCGAAACCAAGCCCGGCTTCCGGCCCGCCTATCGGCTGCGTGGTGAGCTGACCATCGATCGTCCGGTGCTGCGAGCCCGACTGCACCTCAGCGCCCGCGGCCTCGTCGAGCCATGGCTGGACGGCCACCGCGTCGGCGAAGACGAACTCTTGCCCGGCTACACCGAATACCAACATCACCTGCTGGTGACGACCTACGACGTGACCGAACTGCTCACGCGCGACGCCGACGGCAGTGGTCGGCACATCCTCGGAGCCTTCCTCGCCGACGGGTGGTACCGCGGCCAGGTTGGGATGCTCCGCGCGCACGACCAGTGGGGCACCCAGACGGCCCTGCTCGCCCAACTCGTCGTCACCCACGCCGACGGCGGCGTCACTGTTTTCGCCAGCGACGACACCTGGCGCTGGCAGACCTCCCACATCCTCGCCGCAGACCTCATCGAAGGGCAGCGAGAGGACCTGCGGTTGCTGGAGCCGGGTTGGTGCACCACGTCGTACGACGCCGGGCACTGGCGGCCGGTCGCGACCGAGCCGGCGGATACCGGTCTCCTGCGCGCATCCCCGGCCCCGCCGGTGCGCCCGGTCGAGCTGGTCCGGCCGGTCTCGATCACCCAACTTCGGCCGGGAGTCCACGTGGTCGACCTTGGCCAGAACATCAACGGCCGCATCCGGCTCACCAACCTCGGTCCCGCAGGCACCGAGCTGACCCTCACCCACGGGGAAGCACTCGGGGCCGACGGCGACGTCACGATCGAGCACCTCCGCCCCGACATCCCCCTGCTCGACGGACCCCTGAGCGCCGGGCAGGTGGACACGGTGATCTCGGCAGGCATCGACAACCACGCCTTCGACCCGCGTTTCACCACCCACGGCTTCCGCTATGTCCGGATCGAAGGACACCCTGGCGAGCTCGCGCCCCAGGATGTGGCCGGGGTCGTCGTACACACCGATCTCGAGCCACGAGGCACGTTCGCTTGCAGCGACGACCGACTCGTCCGCCTCCACGACGCGGCCGTCTGGAGCCTGCGCGACAACGCCTGCGACATCCCCACCGACTGCCCCACCCGCGAACGCGCCGGCTGGACCGGCGACTGGCAGCTCTTCATCCCGATCGCCACCTTCCTCTACGACGTCGCCGGCTTATCGTTGAAGTGGCTGCGCGATCTCGCCGCAACCCAATGGGAGGACGGCATCGTGGGCAACATGGCGCCGATGCCGCCCGCGGAGGCCCAGGGACTCTTCCGCGCGACCAACGGCTCGGCCGGCTGGGGCGATGCGATCGTGTTGGTGCCGTGCGAACTCCATGAGGAGTACGCCGACCGCGAACTGCTCGCGGAGCTCTGGCCGGCCATGCAGCGCTGGCTGGACCGAGCCGTGACGATGGCTCGGACCGGGCGCCATCCCGAGCGCGCGGCCACCCGTCCCGACCCGCTTCCCCACGAGGACTACTTGTGGGACACCGGCTTCCACTGGGGCGAATGGCTGGAACCCGGAGCCGAGCCGAAGGACTTTCCGGCCTTCATCGCGGCGGACAAGGCCGAGGTCGCCACGGCCTATCTCGCTTGGTCGGCGTGGCACGCCTCCCGAATCGCCGCCATCTTGGGTCGCGCCGACTTGGGGCGTGCCGAGGATGAAGCGCGTTGGCAGGAGGTCGGCGATCGGGCTCGCGAGGCTTGGCAGGCCGAGTTCGTCCTCGACGGTCGAGTGACGCCGCACACCCAGGCCAATCTGGTGCGGGCGCTCAACTTCGGGCTGCTCCCCTCCGAGCACCGGCAGCGGGCGGCCGATGATCTGGCGGCGCTCGTCGCGGCAGCGGGCAACCACCTGACCACCGGCTTCTTGGCCACACCCGACCTCCTGGCCGTGCTGGCCGACAATGGACACCTCGAGCAGGCCTACGCCCTCCTTCTCCAGGAGTCGCTGCCCTCGTGGCTGGGCATGGTCGCCCGCGGCGCCACCACCGTATGGGAGCGCTGGGACGGCATCGACGATGCCGGACTGCCGCACGAATCGCTCAACCACTACTCAAAGGGCGCGGTCGTCTCCTTCCTGCACCGCTACATCGCCGGGTTGCAACGAGTCGAGACCGGCTGGCGCCGTTTCCGCGTGCAGCCGCGCCCCGGGGGCCAGATCACCTGGGCCACCGCTGAGCACACCTCGCCCTACGGCGTACACGCGGTGTCCTGGACCCTCGCCGGGACCCAGCTCTCCGTCGAGGTCACCGCACCTCCCGGGACGACCGCGGAGGTCGTGCTGCCCGACGGGTCGAGGCACGAGGTCGGTCCCGGCACCGCGAGGCTGAGCGGGACCCTCGGCCCCTAGGCCGGCGCGAGGCCCGCAGCAACCACGAGCGGAGAAACCTCGGGCGCAGCGAGCAGCGCCAACGCATCGGCCGCCGCGTCTTGTTGCCCGGAGTGAGCCAGCACAGCCCCGGAGAAGATCGACCGGATCCGGGCGTCCCCAGGCAGCGGCCCGAGCACCCGCACCCCGGGATTGTCCTTGAGTTCGCTGAACTGCTGGAAGCCGAGGGCGGCTTGACCCTCCGCAAGCAGAGTGCCGACGGGCACCCCGGGAGGCGCCTGCACCAGCCGGTCATCGAGCACCTCGGCGAGTGACCAGCGGGAGATCAGATCGACAAGGGCAGTCCCGCTCGGACCGGTGGAGTAGGCGATCCGCTCGGCGCTGACGAGCAGCGTGCGCAGGTCGTCCTCGGTGTCGAGCCCAGGAGCGTCGGTGCTACAACCAGACATAGGAACCGCCGCCACCACGTCGGAGGCGAACAATGCCCGCAGGGTGCCGGGAACCAGATGTCCCTCCGCATCCAGCTTCGCCATCGCATCCTCGGCAAGGACGAGCAGGTCGGCCGCGGCTCCCTCGCGCACCTGTTGAGCCACCGCGACTCCGCCGCCGGACTCGAACGCGAGCGCCAGTTCGTGGGTGCGCCACAGCTCGTCGCTGAGCTCGGCGAGCAACACCCGCGTGGCCATGGACGACAACCCGGTGATCACCTGCGTCACACTAACGACCATGACGCCGGACCCAGGGGCACCAGCCCGGACGACGGCCGCCGGCAAAGTGCTCGCGGTGCTGGCGACCTTCGACAGGGAGCGGCAGCAACAGACGCTGTCGCAGATCGCCCAGCGCACCGGACTGCCGATCAGCACGACACACCGAGTCGTCACCGAGCTCGCCGAGTGGGGGGCGCTGGAGCGCGGCGAGGACGGCGCATGGCACGTGGGGCTGCGGTTGTGGGAGGTCGGGTCGGTCTGCCCGCGTGGCCAGATCCTGCGCGACGTGGCGCTGCCGTTCATGCAGGACCTCTACGAAGCAACCCACGAGAATATCCAGCTCGCCGTCCGCGAGGGCACCGAACTCGTCTTCGTCGAGCGGATCGCCGGGCACCAGTCGGTCGAACTGCTCACGATGGTCGGCTCCCGGTTCCCGCTGGCATCGACCGGCATGGGCCGGATCCTGCTCGCCCATGCCCCGCGCGAGATCCAGGACGCGGTCTTCGAGGCCCCGCTGCAGGCCTGGACCGAGCACACTGTCACCGACCCGGACGCCCTGCGCGCCGAGCTGAGCAGGATCCGCCACGAGCACGTCTTCGTCAGCGACCGGCAGCTCTCCGAGGAGACGGTTGCGGTGGCGGCGCCGGTGCGGATCGGTCCCGCCGGGCCGGTGTACGCCGCCCTCGGGATCATCGTCGCGGCCCGCAGTGCGGCGCGGGCCGGATCACTGAAGCAGCCGCTCCTGGTGGCCGCTCGCGACATCTCGGCCGAGCTGGGGCGCCGCGCCGGCAGCTCCTGATGCCAGCCATCGGCTGCAATATTTCCGTCAGGCGGAAACGCTACTGACCTCGGACGCTGGGTGATGCGACGGTTCGGGGACACCCGGATTCTGGAGGCCAGCCGATGCCCACAGCAGCAGTCGACAGTGTGACCGACGTACCGGTCGCCATCGTGGGCGCCGGGCCCGCGGGGCTGATGCTGGCCCATCTCCTCGGTCGCGCCGGGATCGAGGCCGTGGCGATCGACACTCGCACACGCCACGAGATCGAGACCACCCAACGAGCCGGCATCCTGGAAGCCCCCGCCGCCCGCGACCTGATCGAGACCGGCGTATCCGACCGGATCCTGCGCGACGGCTACGAACACGAGGGCATCGAGCTGCGCTTCGCCGGACAGGCCCACCGGATCCACTTCAAGGAACTCGTCGGCGAATCGGTCTGGCTCTACCCCCAGACTGACGTCTTCATCGACCTCGCCGATGCCCGCGCGCGAGACGGCGGCGTCGTCCACTTCGGCATCTCCGACACCGAGGTGCTCGACATCGAGAGCGACCGGCCGCGGGTGCGCTACACCACCGCCGAAGGCAGCCGTCATGAGCTGCGCGCACGCTACGTCCTGGGTGCCGACGGGTCGCGCAGCTATTGCCGCCGCCTCGTGCCCGAGAGCCACCGCGCGCAGTTCACCAAGCGTTACCCGTTCGCATGGTTCGGAATCCTGGCCGAGGCCCCGATGAGCGCGCCGGAGCTGATCTATGCCCACTCCGAGCACGGCTTCGCGTTGATCAGCCAGCGCACCGAGACGATCCAGCGGATGTACTTCCAGTGCGATCCGGAGGCCAACCCCGAGGACTGGTCCGAAGACCAGATCTGGGCGACGTTGCAGGCGCGAGTGGCAGGCGCCGACGGCTTCGAGCTCAAGCAAGGCCCGATCTTCGAGAAGACCGTGCTGCCATTCCGCTCTTTCGTGCAGGAGCCGATGCGCTGGGGGTCGATGCTGCTCGCCGGCGACGCCGCCCACACCGTGCCGCCGACCGGTGCCCGCGGGCTCAACCTCGCGCTCCACGACGTCAAGGTGCTCGCCGGCGTACTGATCCGCGCCTTCGCCAGCGAGGGCGCTGCGGCCCTTGCCGACTACCAGCCGCGGGCGCTCAACCGAGTCTGGCGGGCGCAGAACTTCTCCTACTGGATGACCCAACTGCTGCACACCGCGCCGGGTGCCGAGCCTTTCGACCTGCGTCGCCAGCTTGGTGAGCTGGACAACGTGGTCAGCACCCGCGCGGGCCGCACCTACCTCGCCGAGCAGTACACCGGCTGGCCCCACGAGGAGCTCTCATGATCATCGACTGTCACGGCCACTTCACCACTGCCCCACCGCAGTTGGGCGAGTGGCGCGACCGGCAGGTCGCCGCGATCGGCAACCCCGGTCAAGCTCCTTCCCCCGACGAGCTGGTGATCAGCGACGACGACCTCCGCGCAGCCATCGAGGCCAACCAGCTACGCCTCATGGACGAGCGCGGCAGCGACCTGACGATCTTCTCCCCGCGCGCCAGCTTCATGGCACACCACATCGGCGACTTCGCGGTCTCCTCGACCTGGGCAACGCATCTGCAACGACCTGGTCTACCGCGTCTGCGAGCTCTACCCCGACCGGTTCGCGATGGGCGCGATGCTGCCGCAGTCCCCGGGCGTCGACCCATCCACGTGCCTGCCCGAACTGCGCCGCGCGGTCGAAGAACTCGGCGCGGTCACGATCAACCTCAACCCCGACCCGTCCGGCGGCAAGTGGACCGCGCCGCCGCTGACCGACCGGAGTTGGTACCCGATCTACGAGGCGATGGTGGCCTACGACCTACCCGCGATGATCCACGTCAGCACCTCGTGCAACCCCGCCTTCCACACCACCGGGGCGCACTACCTCAACGCCGACACGACCGCGTTCATGCAGCTGATCCAGGGCGACCTCTTCGCCGACTTCCCGACGCTGCGATTCGTGATCCCGCACGGCGGCGGCGCGGTGCCCTACCACTGGGGCCGGTTCCGGGGTTTGGCGATGGCGCTCGGCAAACCCGAGCCCGAAGCGCTGCTGGAGAACGTCTTCTTCGACACCTGCGTCTACCACCAACCCGGCATCGACCTGCTCACCTCGGTGATCCCAAGCCGGTCGATCCTTTTCGCCAGCGAGATGATCGGCGCCGTGCGCGATATCGATCCGCGCACCGGCCACTACTTCGACGACACCCTGCGCTACGTCACCGCCACCCCACATCTCTCCGACACCGAACGCCGGGCGGTGCGCTCCGAGAACGCGCTGCGGGTGTATCCGCGTCTGGCCGCGCGTCTGGCTGACCAGGTCGCGGGCGCAGCCGCCTCTGCCGAAGGGACGTCCTGACATGGAGCACAGCGAGCTCGGCGTGGTCCACACCCGCATCGACCGCGCCGACCCGGGGGCGGTGGCGGCACTGGCAGCGTTTGGGGTGGCCACCATCCACGAGGCGATGGGCCGGGTCGGCTTGATGCGCCCCTACATGCGCCCGGTCTATCCGAAGGCGCGGTTGTGCGGCACCGCGGTCACCGTGCTGCTGCAGCCCGGCGACAACTGGATGCTGCACGTCGCGGCCGAGCAGATCCGCGAGGGGGACGTGGTCGTGGCAGCCTGCACCACCGAGAGCGAGGACGGCTTCTTCGGCGACCTGCTGGCAACCTCATTCCGAGCGCGCGGGGCGCGCGGCCTGGTCATCGATGGCGGCGTGCGTGACGTGGCCGACCTGGAGCAGATGGACTTTCCGGTGTTCGCCCGGGCGATCAATTCCAAGGGCACCGTCAAGGCCACCCTCGGCTCGGTCAACATTCCCGTGGTCTGCGCCAACGCCCTGGTCCGTCCGGGCGACGTGGTGGTCGCCGACGTGGACGGCGTGGTCGTCGTACCCAAGGAGCGGGCCGCCGAGGTCGCGGAGAAGTCGGCCGCGCGCGAAGCGGCCGAAGAGGGGAAGCGAGCCCGCTTCCGGGCCGGCGAGCTCGGCTTGGACATCTACGGCATGCGCGACCCGCTGGCCGCACTCGGCCTGACCTACCTGGACTGACGATGGACCTGCTCACCCCGACCACCTCCACGGCGTTCGAGAAGACCCCCGGCTGGCTCGATTGGTACGCCGGCCCGAGCCGCCCGGCGTTCCGGCTGCCGCCGGGCGCGGTCGACGCCCACTGCCACGTCTTCGGCCCTGGCGACGCCTTCCCCTTCGCGCCGGAGCGGAAGTACACCCCATGCGACGCGAGCAGCGCGCAGCTTTTCGCGCTGCGCGACCGGCTCGGTTTCTCCCGCAACGTGATCGTCCAAGCGACCTGCCACGGCGCTGACAACAGCGCAATGATCGCGGCGCTGCGTGCCTCCGGTGGCTTGGCCCGTGGGGTCGCCACGGTCCGCCCCGACATCGCCGACCAAGCGTTGGCCGAGTTGCACGAGGCCGGGGTCCGCGGAGTGCGCTTCAACTTCGTCAAGCGGCTGGTCGACACCGCGCCACCAGAGGAGCTGCGCCGCATCGTCGAGCGGATCGCGCCGCTCGGGTGGCACGTGGTGATCTACTTCGAGGCCGCCGACCTGGCCGAGCTACGCGACTTCTTCCTCTCCATCCCGGTGCCGGTCGTCGTCGACCACATGGGGCGCCCCAATGTGACCAAGGATGCGTACGGACCCGAGTTCGACGCGTTCGTTGACCTGATGCGCAGCAAGCCCGACATCTGGTGCAAGGTCACCTGCCCGGAGCGTCTGTCGATCTCCGGGCCGCCCGCCCTCGATGGCGAGCGGTCGTCGTACCAAGACGTGGTGCCGTTCGCCCGCCGAATCGTGGAGGAGTTCCCCGACCGAGTGCTCTGGGGCACCGACTGGCCGCACCCCAACCTGACCGGCCACATGCCCGATGACGGGCTGCTGGTCGATTTCATCCCGCACATCGCTCCGACCGCAGAGCTGCAGCAGCGACTCCTCGTGGACAACCCGATGCGCCTCTATTGGCCCGAACTCGACGGCACCGCCCACAACTGAAGGAGCACGACCATGGCACTGGACAAGAGCTACAAGCTGGTCCCCGGGACCACCATCTTCGACGCCGAGCAATCGGCGAAGGGCTACCACCTCAACCAGTTCTGCATGTCCTTCATGAAGGCGGCGAACCGGGAGCGCTACCTCGCCGACGAGCGCGCCTACATGGACGAGTGGCCGCTCACCGAGGCCCAGAAGCAGGCGCTGACCAACCGCGATCTCAACGCCGCGATGGCCGAGGGCGGCAACATCTACTTCCTGTCGAAGTGGGGAGCCACGCTCGGGCTCTCCTTCCAACAGATGGCCGGCTCGATGACCGGCATGTCGGAGCAGGAGTACCGCGACATGATGGTCGGCGGTGGCCGGTCGATCGAGGGCAACCGGATCGATCACGCGGTCCTCGACGCGGCGTACGCCGACCCGACCCCGCCCACCGACCACGCCACCATCACCGGCGCGGTATTCACCTCCCACGTGCCTGCGATCGGTGCGGCCATGGACCTGCACAAGACCGAGGAGCCCTACTGGCAGCCGGTCTTCGAGGGTTACGACTTCTCCAAGGCCTACGAGCAGGACAACACCCCGGACGTGATCTTCCTGGTCTACAACGACCACGCGACGGCGTTCGACCTGTCCCTGATCCCGACCTTCGTGCTCGGCACCGGGGCGGCGTACCCTGCCGCCGACGAGGGCTACGGCCCGCGCCCGGTGCCCGGCATCGAGGGCGACCCCGACTTTGCCGCGCACATCGCGCACAGCCTGATCCGTGACGACTTCGACCTGACTCTGGTCAACGAGATGACCGTCGATCACGGACTCACCGTGCCGATGTCGCTGATGTTCGGCGAGGTGGAGAAGTGGCCGTGCAAGGTGATCCCGTTCCACGTCAACGTGGTGCAATACCCCGTGCCGTCCGGCGCCCGCTGCTTCAAACTCGGCCGCGCACTGCGCAAGGCGATCGAGTCCTACGACAAGCCGCTGAAGGTTCAGGTCTGGGGCACCGGCGGCATGAGCCACCAGTTGCAGGGTCCGCGAGCCGGCTTGATCAACCGCGAGTGGGACAACGCGTTCCTCGATCAGCTGATCGCCGACCCGGCGACGCTGTCGGAGGTGCCGCATCTGGAGTACGTCGAAGAGGCCGGCTCGGAGGGCATCGAACTCGTGATGTGGCTGATCGCCCGAGGCGCGATGAGCGACATCGACGGCAACGGCTCGATCGAGGTCAAGCACCGCTTCTACCATGTGCCGGCGTCCAACACGGCCGTCGGCCACCTGATCCTTGAGAACCACCCCGCGCACTGAGCGCGCCGACCCGACCTGATGAGGAACGACATGACTGACCCCCGGCCCATCCGGATCGCCCTCGCCGGGGGCGGCGCCTTCGGCGCCAAACACGCCGCCGCGCTCAAGCGCATCCCCGGGGTCGAGGTCACCGCGATCATCAGCGCCGACCTCGCTGCCGCCCAGGCGTTCGCGGCCGAGCAGGGAGCCGGGCGTCCGGTCGCCGACCTTGCCGAGGCACTGGCCGCCGAAGACGTGGACGCAGTGATCTTGGCGACCCCGACCCCGATCCACGCTTCGCAGACCCTGGCATGCCTGCGGGCGGGCAAGCACGTGATGGTGGAGATCCCGCTCGCCGACAACCTGGTCGATGCCGAGGAATGCCTGGCCGAGCAGCAGCGCAGCGGGCTGGTCGCGATGGTTGGGCACACCCGCCGGTTCAACCCGAGCCACCAGTGGGTGCACCACAAGATCACCGCTGGCGACTTCTCGATCCAGCAGATGGATGTGCAGACCTACTTCTTCCGCCGAAAGAACCTCAACGCGCTCGGCCAGCCGCGTTCTTGGACCGACCATCTGCTGTGGCATCACGCCGCGCACACGGTGGACCTGTTCGCCTACCAGACCGGCTCGCCGATCGTTCGGGCGCACGCGCTCCAGGGCCCGATGCATCCCGAACTCGGGATCGCGATGGACATGTCGATCCAGTTGCTCGCCGAGAACGGCGCGATCTGCACGCTGTCGTTGTCGTTCAACAACGACGGCCCGCTCGGCACGTTCTTCCGCTACATCGGCGACACCGGCACCTACATCGCGCGCTACGACGATCTCTTCACCGGCAAGGACGAGGGGATCGACGTGTCCGAGGTGGATGTGTCGATGGACGGCATCGAACTGCAGGACCGCGAGTTCGTGGCCGCTATCCGCGAGGGCCGCGAGCCGAACGCCTCGATCGCCCAGGTGATGCCGTGCTACCGGGTGCTGGCCGATCTTGAGGAGCAGCTGGCGGCGGGCCGTTGAGCTCCGCCCGGGTGCTGGGTCCGTTCGAGGTTCCGGCGATCGGGCTGGGCTGCATGAACCTCAGCCACGCCTACGACGTGGCGCCGTCTCCGGAAGCTGCCGAGCGGCTGATCTTGGAGGCGATCGACGCGGGGGTGCGGCACTTCGATACGGCGTCGCTCTATGGCTTCGGGGCCAACGAGGAGCTGGTCGGCCGGGTGCTGGCGCCGCATCGAGACGACGTGGTGATCGCGAGCAAGTGCGGGATGACCGGCGTGAACGGCGTACGCACGATCGACGGTCGCCCCGAGACTCTGCGGCGTACCGCCGAGGAGTCGCTGCGCCGGCTGCGGACCGAGGTGATCGACCTCTATTACCTGCATCGAGTCGACAAGCAGGTGCCGGTCGAGGAGAGCATCGGCGCGCTTGCCGAGCTGGTGACTGCGGGGAAGGTGCGCGCGCTGGGCCTGTCGGAGGTGTCCGCGGAGACGCTGCGGCGGGCGCATGCGGTGCACCCGATCGCGGCAGTGCAGAACGAGTACTCCCTCTGGTCGCGCAACCCCGAGCTCGGCACGCTGGCGGCGTGCGCGGAGCTGGGCGTGACCCTGGTGGCGTTCAGCCCGTTGGCGCGCGGCCTGCTCACCGGCGCACCCCCGGACCCGGCCACGTTGCCCGCGAAGGACATCCGGCTCAACATGCCTCGCTTCGGCGCGGACAACTATCCGGCCAACCTCGCGCTGCGCGACCAGGTCGCCGCCATCGCAGCGTCTGCCGGAGTCGGTCTGGCTCAACTCGCACTGGCGTGGGTGCTGTCCCGCGGGGATCACGTGGTCGCCATTCCCGGCACCCGCTCGGCGCAGCACGTGCGTGAGAACGTCGGGGCGCTGTCGGTCGACGTACCGGCTGCTGCTCTCGCCGCCGCCGACGCGGCGCTCAACGCCGACACCGTGCACGGCCCCCGCTACAACGCGGCCACGCTCGCCGAACTAGACACCGAGCGCTTCACCGCCGCGGGCTAAGGACGCGGTGTGGGCGTGACGGCGCCCGCCGGCGGGTGAGTCTCATGCCGCGAGTGTGAACCGCACCATGGCCATCGGCCGTGTCGTGCGCAGAACCTTCACAGCCCGCCGGCTCCACCTTCGGGCGTGCCTGTGGCCCCACCGGACCGATGGCCTGGCGGGGTGTCGTGGCTTGGTGCTATCGGTCCGGTGGATCGCCGCCCGCACCGGCGGCACAGGCAGGGACCGGCCTCAACCCGGGCGGGGTGACATCGGTGGTGCCCGCGCGGTCACGCAAGAACACGTAGCCGTGCGGTGAGGTCCACACATAGACCCCCGGCTCCGGCATCTTGTAGGCCCACGCAGTGTGGGTCTTCAACCGGTGATGGTGACGACACAACGCCGCGACATTGCAGCTGCATGTCGAGCCCCCGTCACCAAACGGGATCGCATGGTCATGGTCACAACCCGACCTAGCAGGACGCGAACACCACGGGAACACACACGACACATCACGCAACCCGACCAATTCCTTCAACCGGTCCGGCACCTCGTACTGCCCCACCTGCACATGCCCGGCGACATCGATCACCGGCTTCACCGTGAGCGTCACCCCCTCACCGGCACACCACTCCCGGATAGCGCCCGCATCGACCGGGGACCGAGTGTTCTCACACCGCCCCACCCCACCCTCCGCGAGGGCCTCCTCGGACAGGTGGAGATACAACGTGACCGGCCGGCCATCGTTGCGGCGCGAGCGGGGAGCATCGCTTGGCTCAACACCCTCAGCCTGGTCGAACATCAAGCTGAGCCGAGTTGCGCGCCAACTCTCCCAACGCCGCCGCCTGCCGCGCACCCAAACCCATGGCCGAACCCGCCAGGAGAAGCTGCTGGGCGGTCACCGCGACCGCCTTGTCCAGATCCAGAGCATCGGCCAGATCCAGGCTGCCCCGCATCGCCACCACCCCATCGATGCTCACCTGGTCATGGTCGAACCACACACCCCGCCCATCAGGGACCGTGTCCGGGTCATCAGGCCACTGAGCGGTCTGCGGCATATGCCGACGCTTGGCCTCCTCCACCAGCCGATCCAACTGAGCCACCCCGACCTTGCCGACCACACCCGCCACCTGGGCATCGACAAACCCCGCCGCCTCCTGGCTCAAGCTCATCGTCTTGTCAGCCACCCGACGCGCCTGCCACCCCGGCACCCGCCACGCACCCACCAACGACCACAGCTTCGGCAGCCGATGCGCCAACTCGATCGCCTGCCCCACCAACGCCTTGCCCGCCTCCGTGGTCATCCCGACCGCCGCGGCGAACTCGGCCACCGCGAACTCCCCCACAAGCGGAGCACCCTCACCAGCGATCGGGACAAACCCACCCGCAACCAGCCACCCAGCCTCATCACCCGGCACCGGTTCGTGCATCGCCGCCCACTCCACCGCCGCCACCAGAAGATCCACCCCAGCAGCCAACTCCGCAGCCCGAGCCGCCCGCGCACACGCCAACACCGCACCCGGCGAACCAGGGGTCCTGTTGCGCTCCAACAACGACATCGACATACCCACAGCCAACCAGACGCCACCGACAATAGGTTTCGATTTGTCTATACCGGCCAGTCACCTAAAATCGCACAGACGTTCGCGAACCCGCACGCACGCGCTCGGCACGCTTAAGCCGGCCGGACGGGTGCCGCAAAAGGCCCTCAGTCGCCCGAGGGGCCGCCATGCATCAGGCCGTCCAAGCCGCCGGGCAGGGTCGCAACCAGCGCCGGGTCGAACTCACCGTCGACCAGCACGAAGCACACCTTCGCCACCGCGTCGCTGCGGTTGGCCCAGGCGTGGTCGGTGCCGCGCTGTACGACGATGTCACCGGCGCGCAGCGTGACCTCGGAGTCATCGAGAACAAGCGTGACCTCGCCCTCGAGGACGATGCCGTAGTCGACCGAAGCCGTGCGATGGATCGGCGATTGGTTGCCGAGTTCGTTGAGGTAGCCCGGTTCGAAGACGTTGATCCTGATCTTCGTCCCGCGCGGCGGTGGCGGCACTGTCAGATCGCGTTGGGTCGGCTCCTCCTCGACCGCGCGCACCACCACCGGTGCACCTTCGGTGTTCCACACCTCATGGAAGTCGACGCCCTCCTCGGGCAGCGACCGGCTGACCGGCACCGGGCCGTCGGACAGCACCACCGACGCACCCTCGGGCGTGTGCCCAGTGACCACCCGGCGCGGCGGGGTGGAGAACGTCGCGCTCATGCGTGGCTCACGATCGGGCCGCCGTTGAGCTCGACCATCTCCGGCCACAGGTTGGGGATGATCAGCCGGAACGGCGCCTCCCACTCGGTGAACTCCACATAGGCACGATGCAGGTTGCAGACCACGCGCTCCCCTTCAGGCCAGTCGCGGTAAGGGTTGTCGCGATGCTTGAGCGCCGCCTCCAACGGCGTCAGCCCCTCGGCGTACGACGCCAACGCAATCTCCTCGATCCAGTCGGCGTAACCCTCGAGGTCGTCGAGCAGCCGCCCCACCTCGTCACCGCGACAGGCCGGTCCATGCCCTGGCAGCAGCGCCACCGGCTCCAACTCTCGCATCCGTTGCGTCGCCGCGCGAAAGCCCTCCAGTGACCCTTCCATGAAGATCGGGTGCCCGCCCGAGAAGGCCAGGTCACCGGCGAACATCACCCGCTGCTCGGGCAACCACACCCCGACATCGTTGGTCGAATGCGCCGGCCCCATCGAGGTCAGCTCGACCCCGAAGCCGTCCAGGTGCAGGGTCAGCGAGCCGTCGAAGGTCACCTCAGGCGGTCGCACGGTCAAGTCGCCGTAGTCGGCCAGGAGTTCCTTGGTTGCGGACAGGCCCGCGCGCAGCACACCCTCGCGGCACAGGTGGTGGCCGACGATGGTGGTCGACTCCGGCAGGAAGCCGTTGCCGTAGGTGTGGTCGGGATGGTGATGGGTGTTGACCGCATACTTCGGCTCGCGATCGCTGACCCCGGCGACCTCGGCCAAGAAGGCACGGTTGCGCTTCTCCGTCGAAGTGGTGTCGACGATCACCGCCTCACCGGCTCTGTCGGTGATCACCCCGCAGTTGTTGACCATCCAGCCGCCGGTGGGCTGCACGAAGGCGTAGACGCCCGTCGCCAGCTCCTCCAGGTACGACGTTCCGTCCGCCCAGGTCACGCTGCCTCCTGTTTGAAGATTCGAGAGGCACCAGTCAGCCCCATCGAGCCGCCACCTACAAGGCCCGCGGGCATCACCAGACCCGATCCTTGCCATCGCATCGCGGGGCGTTCTGCCTCGGCCACGGCCTTGGTTGACTGCACTGGTGACCCCCGAGCCGGACCCTGCACCCACAGAACCTGCTCACACCGGCGCTCATCCAGACAGGGTCGGCTGGCCCCTCCTGCTCGTCCTGGCGTCGCTGGCCACGGTCTCGCCGATCGCGACCGACCTCTATCTCCCCGGCTTCCCCGATCTCGCCCGTGACCTGCACACCTCGGCCAGCGGCGTACAACTGACCCTGACCGCCTTCCTGGTCGGCATGGGCGTCGGACAGATGGTCATGGGGCCGCTCTCGGATAGTTACGGGCGTCGGCAGCCGCTGGTGTGGAGCACCGTCGGCTGCGTGGTGGGCGGGGTGATCGCCGCGATGGCGCCGACGCTCGCGATCTTGATAATCGGGCGGCTGATCCAAGGCCTGGCGGGCGCCGGCGGTGTGGTTATCGGCCGCGCTGTGCTCGCCGATCTGGTCACCGGCCGCGCCGCTGCCAAGGCGTTCACGCTGATGCTGACCGTGGGTGGTGTCGCGCCGGTCCTCTCGCCGTTCGTGGGCAGCCTGCTCCTCGCTCCACTCGGCTGGCGGGGCCTGCTGTGGGTGCTGGCGTTGCTGACCCTGCTGATGGTGCCCGGCGTGGTCCTCGTCGTCCGCGAAACCCACCCGCCCGAACGTCGCTCCCAAGCCGGCACCTACGGCCGCACCCTGCGCGAGGTGGTGGCCACCCGCGCCTACTGGCCACCCGTCGCGGTATTCGCGCTCTGCTTCGGAGTGCTGATGACCTACATCGCCGCCTCGCCGTTCGTCTATCAGAACGTCGTGGGCCTCAGCCCGGTCGGCTACGGCGTCGCCTTCGCCATCAACGCGAGCGGGATGATCTCATCGGGCTGGTTCGCCTCCCGTGTCGTCGACCGAATCCAGCCCCGCCAGATCGTCCGCATCGGAGTCCTGGTGCAGCTGATCGCCAACGCGACCTTGCTCGCCCTGACGCTCATCCATGCACCGGCCTGGCTGATCCCGGTGCCGATCTTCTTCGCCGTGATGTGCAATGGCGCGATCATGGGCAACGCCGCCTCGCTGGCGATGAGCCAGGTTCGCCAGGTCGCCGGAGCCGGCAGCGCATTGCTCGGGGGCGCCCAGTTCGCGGTCGGATCGGTGCTCTCACCGCTCGCCGGCGTGGGCGGGGATGCCTCGGTCCTCGCGCCCGCGCTGATCATGGCCGGCTGCTCGGTCACAGCTTTCGTGGTGACCCGACTCGGCCTTCGCCACTAGGGGGTCAGTCCTCCTCGCGGGCGTCCTCGGCGGCCACGGCCACGTCGTACAGCAGTCGGCGCAGCCACACGACGGCCGGATCGTTTGCGCGCCGCGGATGCCAGTGCGCCGCTTCCGTGATCCGCACGGTCTCCACCGGTGTCGACACGATCTGCAGGTCCAGCATCCCCAGGCAGCGCCTCGCGAGCCGTGACGGCACGAACGCGCACATCGTCGTCCCACTCACCGCGAACGGCAGCGTCAGCAGGCTGCTCACCTGGACCAGCACGGTGCGGTCCTGCAGCCCGATGTCCTCCAGCGCCACCTCCAGAGGGCGGCGCCGGTTGCCGCGCGCGCCGAACTCGGCGACGGCATGCGGCATCTGCGACAGCGCCTCGACGGCCAGCCCGCCATCGGTGACGTAGGGGTTGTCGTTGGCGACGACGCAGACCAACTCGTCGGTGAAGACCGGCTGGATCCGGCCCGGGAACTCGAAACCGAGAGGACCGATGATCAAGTCGCGCCGCATCAACTGTGTCTCGAACTGGTCGGGGTGTACGTCGACCGGGTCGAGCGCCACCGAGCAGCCCGGCGCCTGCTCCCGCAGGAGTCGGGCCAGCGGCTCAGCCAGCACCGTCATGGCGTACTCCGACATGCTCACCGAGAACTGCTTGGTGCTGGAGTCGGCGGCGAACTCACGCTCGTTGCCAAGCAACGCCTCGGCTGCCTCGACGGCTGCAGCCACCACAGGGAGGAGTTCCTCGGCGCGCGGGGTGAGATCGAAACCGCGGCCGGTGCGCACCAACAAGTCGTCGTCGAAGTGCTTGCGCAGCCGGGTCAGCGCGCCGGACATAGCGGGCTGGCTCATGGTCAGCCGCTCGCCGGCATGGGTCAGGTTGCGCTCCTCCAAGAGCGCGTGCAAAGCCAACAAAAGATTGGCATCAACCTCGCGAAGTCGTTCGCGCATCCATCCCTCCGCTTGTCGCGGCCCTACCCGTCGGACCCTACCGTTTACCCTGACCTTGGTCGCACCCAGAACAGGAGGTCGCATGGCACTCGGAGGAACCGACCTCAACCTGCTGCTTCCTCTGAAGGTCCTGCTCGAGGAAGGCAACGTCACCCGAGCCGGTCAACGACTCGAGTTGAGCCAACCCGCGATGAGCGCGGCGCTGGCGCGGCTGCGCCGGCGCTTCGACGACGAGCTGTTGGTGCGCGCCGGGCGCGACTACGAACTCTCGCCGTTTGCCCAGGATCTGCTTCCCGAAGTGCAGCACGCCGCCCGGCTGATGGCCCAGGCACTGCAGCTTGAGGACGAGTTCGACCAAGCCACCAGCGACCGCGTGTTCCGGCTGTGCATGAGCGACTACGCCATATCGGTGCTGCACGACCCGTTGTTCGGCATCGTCAGCCGCGCGGCCCCGGGGGTGCGCTTGGTGATCGAGCCACTCAGTCCCGACATCCGTGGTTCCGGCCGTGCCCTGGTCGAGTACGACGCCCTGGTCGCACCGCTCGGCATCGGCTTCCCCGGCGACTCCCGGCCGTTGTGGAAGGACCGGATGGTCGTGGTCTGCAACGCCCAGCATCCGAGCCTCCAAGACGGTCGGCTCACCCTCGATGACCTGCGTGAACTCCCGCACGCGATCGGCACCTTCGGCCCCGGCGTACTCACTCCCGTGGACCGGGTCTTCGGCGAACTCGGCATCAACCGACGCGTGGCACTGGAGGTCGCGGGATTCTTGCCGCTGCCGTTCGTGGTGCAGGGCACCGACATGGTCGCGGTCGTGCCGGGGTTGTTGGCACGCACCTTCGACTTCCCTGATTCGGCCTTGGCAGTGGTCGAGCCGCCGTTCGGCGATGTGTTGCTGGCCGAGGGCTACTGGTTCGCCCCCGACCGGCTGTCGGATTCTGCCCATCGCTGGTTGTTCGCCAGGCTCGACGAGACCGCCGAACTGATCCCGACCCTCTGACTCCCCCGGGCACCCACTCAGTGCGGGATGCCCAAGTCTCTGGTGGTCCCGTCGAGGCTCGTGTGCACGAACGAGTTGTAGGCGACCAGGATGTCGCGAAACCGCCCGTCGGGCGCGAGGTCGTACATGATCACGCCGTTGAACTCGAAGGTCTCCCCCTCGCGCACCGGCCCGAAGATCGTGTCCGGGTTGTCGCGGCGCGCGGTGAAGAGTGTGTTCATCTGGATCGCGATCGTCTGCTCGTCGCTGACGAACCTGGGCACCGTCAACACCTCGGTGAAGTGCGGCCAGATCAGGTCGCGGTAGTGGTGTTTCATGCCGTCGACCCCGGTGAACTCCAGGGTGCCGTTCTTCATGTGCATGTCCGAGGCCAGGAAGTCGTCGAAGGCGGTGTCGTCCTCGGCATTGAACCTGCGGATGTAGTCGTCGAAGCGTTCCTTGGCGAGACCCATCGCGTTCACTCCCAGTGGTTTCGGTTGGCGGCCGACTGCTCGCCGGCCCAGTAGCCGACGAACATTTGCTCCGGGTCACGGACAGCACGGATCTCCTGCAAACGCGCCCAGTTGTCGTCGGCCATGAACTTCACCTGGCGCCGGGACAGATCACTGTCGCCGAGGTATTGGCCCAAGGTCACCGGCTGCATCTCGGCCATCACGCCCTGGAGCCAGGCGATGTGCGCCTCGTCCTCGGCTGGGTCGTCCCAGAGGACGTAGCTGGCGAGGTAGATCTCCGACTGCAATGAGAAGGCCATGTCGGGCAAGTCCCGAAGGGGCGCCATGCTGAACCAGATGGTGAAGGCCTTGGCGTTGGGCAACGTGACGTAGGACGACTTGATTGCGGGTACGACGTCGGCGGCGCTGCCGCTGACCCAGGCGTTGTCGACCGCCCATCGATGCCCCTCGGGGTTGGCCTCAAGCTGCCGCTCGCGATGCTTGTCCATCGTCGTCGGCACGGCGTCGAGGACGACGATGGCGCGGTCGAGCGCCGGAGACTCCCGGAACACCGCCAGCGCCTGATCAGCTTCCGCCTCGTCGGCAACGAGCGCGAACCCGGTCACCACGAGAACAGGGGTGTCCTGGATCTCAGGATCGGTCTTGGTCAGGGCCACGATCTCGACGGTGTCCGGCACTCGGTAGTGAGCCTCGTGCAGCCAGGTCATCACTTCGTCGTAGGCGTCGAGACCGTAGATCTGGATCGTTTCAGCGAGATAGCCGGGAGCCGGCATGGTGCGCAGATGGAAGCGGGTCACCACTCCGAAGAAGCCCGGCCCCGCACCTCGTGCGGCCCAGAACAGATCGCTGTTGTTCTCCTCGTCGGCGCGCACCAACTCGCCTTCGGCGGTGACCAGGTCGATGGCCGCAATGTGCTCTGCAGCCCACCCCCAGCCACGTGCGTTGAAGCCCTGGCCACCTTGCAGCAGGAAGCCGCCCACACCCACCGTCGGGCAGTGCCCGCCAGGGAAGAAGCGGCCGCGTTCGGCGAGGAAGGGCGCCAGCACGGCCCCGCCCTTGACCGACGGCGAGATCTGCACGATCTCGCTCTGCTCGTCGTAGGAGAGTTCCTGGAGGCCGGCCATGTCGAGCACCAGCGCGTCGTCGCGGATCGACCACTGCGCCCAACTGTGCCCACCCGAGCGCACCGCGACCTTCCAGCCGCGCTCACGCGCCAGCCGCACGCCGAGCACGACATCCTGCTCGGAGGCCACCCGAAGCACGGCGGCAGGCATCCGTTCCGGCAGCCGCCGGTTGAAGATCCGCTCGATCCGAGCCGCGTCGAAGCCCGAGTCGTCGCGCAGGATCAGCTCGCCCTCGATGGCGGCGAGGTCCACCGCAGTCGTGCTCATGCGGGCTCGCAGAGCGCGTGCAGGGTCTGCCCCATGATCCGGCCAGGGTCGGCACCAGGGGTCTCGGGGTGCATCTCCCACTCGGCCAGCAGCAGGCTGTTGTCGAGCACCATCCCCGCGCGCGGTCCCCGGCGAGCCATGTAGCCGGCGAGCGCCGCCTCGATCGTGGAGTTCTTGTCAATCTCGTCGGCAAGCACGACCGCGTCCTCGGTGCCCATCGCGGCGCCCTGCGCGATCAACGGCGGGCAGGCGTGCGCTGCGTCGCCGATGAGCACGATCCGGTTGCTGTACCAAGGCACATCCAGCTTCACCGCCTCGATCCACTGGTAGTTGACGACCTCGTCGTCGGCGATCGAGTCGCGCACCTGGCCCCAGATGCCGCCGTACCCCTGACCGTGTTCCTTGAAGACGGCTCCATTGGGCTTTTCGCCGACGAAGGAGCGGTCCAGGTTCTCCTCGATCAGGAAGGCGTAGCAGTGGTCGGCAGAGATCGGGGTGTAGCCGGCCTTGTACTTCGGCCCGTTGTAGTAGAGCTCGGAGCAGGTCATCTCTTCGGGACGCTTGGCGACCACGCGCCAGATACCCATGCCGACGGGGTAGGGATCGACGTCGATGCCGATCATCTTGCGCACCTTCGAGCGGATGCCGTCGGCGCCGATGACCAGATCAGCTTTCTCGGTGGTGCCGTCGGAAAGGGTGACGACGACCTGATCGCCCTGATCGTCGAGCGCGGTCACTGCGGTGCCGAGTCGGACGTCGACGCCGGCCGCGACGATCTCGGCATCGAGTACGTCGGCGATGTCGGACCGAAGCGCACCCATGGTCGGCGGGAGGTCCGGGCCACCCATCGGCGGGGTGGGGATCTCCATCAGCACCTCACCGTCGGCCGCACGCATGCGCAGGTGGCCGAACGGGAAGCCCCGCTCTTTGATCTTGTCGAACACGCCGACCGAGTCGAACGCCTTGAGGCAGTTGCCTTGGACGGTGATGCCGTGGCCGATGCCGGCGATCTCGTCGCGCTGCTCGGCCAGGATCACCTGGTGGCCGCTCTGGCGCAGGGCCAGCGCTGCGACGCAGCCGGCAATGCCTCCTCCGACAATGAAGACCTTCAGGGGATCGGACACGGGTGCCTCCTTTTGGTGGCAGAAGAAGAGGGGTGAAACGGATAGTGCGGGGCCTAAATGCGGGGCACGGAGTCACGGCCGCGGTAGCGCCGAGGCCATGACTCCGTGCATCGCAAGGGTTAGTTGGAAGTTGCTAGCTGCTGTCAGGAGCCGCTCTTGACGACCTTCTGGGGGACGGTGAGGACCAGGCCCTTGGCGGTCGGGTCTTCGCTCATCTTCACCAGGGTGTCGAAGGACTGCGCCATGTCCTCCTGGAAGCCCAGGGTGTTGACGCCGTACATCGTCCCGGCCTCGACCGCTGCCATGGTCTCCTCGTTGCCGGCGGTGCCGGCCACGTCACAACCGAGCTTCTTGCCCGCCGCAGCGAAGGCGCTCAGTGCGGCCAGCGGGCCCTCGTCACCGGAGGACATGTAGGCGTCGATGTCGGGGTGGCCCTGCAGCGCGGCCGTGATGTCGGTCTGCGCCTTGGCGCGATCGGTGGTGCCTTCGAGGGTCTGCACGACCTTTGCGCCCGGCGCCGTCGCCGCCAACGCGTCGAGCGCGGTCTTGTCGTAGGCCTCCTTGCCGGCGGTGCCCGTGGGCGCGGCCCCGAACAACACGGTGGCCTTGCCGTCGAGCTTCTCGTTGATGCAATCGCCGAGCAAGGTACCCATGTTCTGCCCGGCCAGGTCGTAGTCGATGTAGTCGAAGGTGATGCCCGGCTGGGCATCGTCGAAGCCCCACTCCTCAGGCTTGCCGTTGAGCAGCAGCGGCACCTGCTTCGCCTGCGCGGTAGTGATCAGCGAACCCATCGAAGCGGGCGCCACAGCGAGCACCCAGGCGGCGCTGGCCTTGCCGGAGTTGATCACGGTGCTCAGGTCGGTGACCTGCTTGGTGGCATCGAAGTTGGGGTCTTGGACCAAGACGTCCCAGCCCTTGGAGCCCCCGTAGCCCTTGACGCCCTCGGAGAGGCCCTTGAGCGCCGGCGGCGCGAGCGAGAGGGGGAGAAGACGAGCGTCTTCTTGGCGGTAGCGGACGAACCCGACGAGTCGTCGGATGCGTTGCCGGAGTCGTTGGACGAGCAGGCGCCGAGCACCAGCAGGGCGCAGGTGGCGCCCACGGACAGGATCGAGCCGCGACGGCTGCGACGGAAAGCGTTCACTGAATGTTCTCCTCGAGTCTGGCCCGACAATTCGGGTCCATGGGACGACGTGGCAAGCATGTGGGCAGGTGCGGACGGCGTGGAAGGCGCACATCCGGGATACGTGGCATCCGTCACACTGATGTTCATTTCGTGTCCTCTTCTGCCACGGAAACGGCGATCTTGCCGCGGGCACCGTGGGCGTTGAGCCGCGCGAAGGCCTCGCCGATCTCCTCGAACTGGTACGCCGCGGCAACGACCGGACGGACGTCACCGCGATCGATCAGCTCGGCCAGACGAGTCAGCGACGAGGGTGCCGGGGTGGAATGGACGTTGAGGTAACGCAGGTCACCCATGAGGTGCGGCTGACCGCCGTTGGTCACCGAAGTCGAGGCGCCACCGGGTGCGACCACCCCACGACACAAACGCGCGAACTCCCGTTGAGCATCGGTTTCGTCCTCGCCCATGATGGGCGGGTCGGCTCGTTTGACCAGGTCGACGAAGCCGGTGACTCCGTCTGGCGCAACCTGCCGCACAAGGTCGATCAGGTCTCCTGATCGGGTGTCGATCGCGACATCGGCGCCGAGTCCGCGGACGTAGTCGAGACCATCCTCGGAGCGCGCCGTGGCGATCACCGTCGCGCCACGCGCCTTGGCTATCTGGACCGCGAAGGTGCCGAGACCGCCGGAGGCCCCATTGACTAGAACGACGTCGTCTCCATAGCCGAGGACTGCCTCCACGCACTCCCAGGCGGTGATGCCCGCCAGCCCGAGCGTCCCCGCCTCCAGCATCGAGATCGACTGCGGTCGGCGGGCTACGAACATGTCCTCGGGTACGACGACGTAGTCGGCGAAGGTGCCGTCTCCGATGTAGTCGCGTTTGACGAAACCGAAGACCTCTTCACCCACCGCGAGCTTGGTGACGCCCGGCCCGATCCGATCGACCACCCCCGCCACGTCGCGCCCATAGACCGCCGGGAAGCGGTAGGGCTGGGCGATCCGGAAGAAGCCCCGGCGCACGAGTTCGTCGACAGGGTTCACCGAGGTGGCGTGCACCCGGATCCGGATCTCCCCCGGCCCCGGTTGGGGGTCGGGCACCTCGCGGTGCTCCGGAGGCGTCTCGAACGAGGTGAGGACGTAGGCGCGCATCTCGGCGTACTCAGTCGAACATCGAGGAACGTGAGCCGGTGATCCAACCGACGACGTGGTCGCGGTCGGTGCCCTCCACGGGAACATCGGCCACCTTGCGGCCACGGTTGAGGATGACCATCCGGTCGGCCACTTCGTAACAGAGGGGCAGATCGTGGGTGACCAGGACGATCGCGATGCCTGCCTCAGCCATCCGCTGGATCAGGGACTCGACGTTGCGGGTCTGTTCATACCCGAGCGCGGCGGTGGGCTCGTCGAGCAGCAGGATCCCCTGCGAGGTGCCGTTGACCCGGATCGCGCTGCGGGCCAGCGCCACCACCTGTCGCTGGCCGCCCGACAGCATTTCGACCGGCCGGGTCATCGGCGCCGTGCGGACTCCAAGGCGATCCAGTTCGGTCTCGGACTTGGCGCGCATGCTCTTGCGGTCCACGAAACCGAGCCAGCCGAGCACCCCCCGCCGAAGCACTTCGGTGCCGATGTTGAGGTTGGTGGCGATGTCTTGGGCGTCGACGAGCGCGAGGTCCTGGTAAACCATCTGGATTCCGGCCCGGGCCGCGTCCTTGGGCCCGTGGAAGTGCTTCTCGTCGCCGTGGATCCGGATCGATCCACCCGAGGGCCGGTGCGCTCCCGACATCACCTTGAGCAGAGTGGATTTGCCCGCGCCGTTGTCTCCGAGCAGGCAGACGACCTCCCCCGGCTGAACGTGCAGAGACACCGAGTCGAGCGCCCGGACGAAGCCGTAGTGCATGTCGATCTGATCGAGTTCCAGCGCCGGGGCTGGAACGCTCGTTGCGCCGGTCATCTTCACACCTTCTTCTGGTGGACGGACAGGTTGGCCGTGGCCATCAGTCGGTTGGACACGCTGGTCTGAATAGCCTTCTCGAGCATCAGCGACCCAAGCAGCAGGACACCGGTGGCGACCGTGCCCCAGTAGGGCTGGACGCCCCTGATGATCAGGCCGTTGGAGATCGTGGCCAGGATCAGCGAACCGACGAGAACACGCGGCAGGCTGCCACGACCGCCGGCCAGGGACACGCCGGCAAGGGCAACCGCGGTCAGTGCCGTGAAGATCACCGCCGGGCTGGCCGCCGGGTTGGCCTCGGTGGTGAACGCCGTGGAGATCAAGCCGCCGAGTGCGGCCAGTAGTCCGGACAGCACGAAGCCGAGGACCTTGTAGCGATCGCTGCGGATGCCGGCCCGGCGGACGGCCTCGGAGTTGCCGCCGACCGCCATCATCCGCAGGCCGTCCCGGGTCCGGGTCAAGAAGATCGTGCCCACGAAGTAGACGAACGCGACGATGATGACCGGCGCCGGTACGCCGGAGAAGGAGCTGGTCGCGAAGTAGCGGTGCGTGCCCATGAACTCCAACTGGGTCAGCCCCGGGAAGGTGTAGCCGCCGGCAACCACAGCGGCCAGGCCGGTCAGGATCGAGAGGGTGCCGATCGTGACGATGATCGGGTTGAAGCCACGCAGCGAGATGAAGCCATTGACCAAGCCGACCAGCACGCCGCAGAGCAAGCCGGCGCCGAGGCCGATCCAGGTGTTCCACCCGTGCGTGAGCAGCCAGCCACAGACGCAGCTCGCGATCGCGGCCGTGCCCGGAAGCGAGAGATCCAGGACGCCGGTCATGATGCCGAAGCCGACGCCTGCCGCGAAGACCGCAGTGAGTGCCGCGGCGTTGGCTATTGAGAGCGCGTTGTCGATCTTGAAGAAGTAGGGAGCCGCCCAGAACGCGAAGAACGCGATCAGCACCCCCCAGAGCACGAAGATGCCGCGGTCACGCGCGAACACCAGCAGTGACACAGTCAGTGGCACCTCATGGCCGGTGGCGTCGGGAACGACCGCCTCCGTTTCGGTGTCGTTCTCGATCACTGTGGGTGGTGACTCAGGCGGCATGGTGGATCTCCAGACTCGGTGGCGGTCGGGACGGTTACGGGTGCGGCAGGTTTGGTACAGGAAACTGCTCCGATCCCGGCACGGCAACCGCTTCGCCTTTATGGCTGGCATCGGTGTCTGTGCTTTCTCCACCGAATCCAGCGCCTTTAGCGTTGCGGGCGGACCGCGGCACGTGCATTGAGCCGCACGCCCCGCACTCGATCCGACAACCTGGAGGAGAAATCATGGCTTATGTCGTCACCGCCGTCTGGACCGCGCAGCCCGGCCAGGAGGCCGTCGTACTCGATGCGATCGCGAAGCTGACGCCGCCGTCGCGTGAAGAGCCGGGCAATCGGTTCTACCAGGCCTACCAGGATCCGGCCGAGCCCAGCGTCTTCCGGCTTTTCGAGATCTACGACGACGAAGAGGCCTACACCGCTCACGGCGCTTCCGAGCACTTCCAGGCCTATGGCTGGGGCCAGGCGATCCCGGTGCTCGCCAACCGCGAGCGTGCCTTCTACGAGACGATCGACTGATCCGATGCGCCTAGCCGCCTTCCGCCTGCCCGGAGATGGGGCCACCACACGCCGCGTCGGCCTCGTGGTCGGCGACGGCCCGGAATGGTGGCTGCACCAATTCCAGGAGGGCACCGATCTGGTCGAGTTGCTGGCCGCCGACGCCGACGCGCGTGAGGCGGCCGGCAACCAGGCCGCCCAGGGCGACGGCTACACCCCCGATCAGGTGGTGCTGTTGCCGCCGGTCTACCCCGTCGCGATGCGTGACTTCCTTACCTTCGAGGCCCACGTCGATGGAATGGAACGCGGGCACGGCAACCCCGGCCCGCCCGAAGAGTGGTACGCCGCGCCGGTGTTCTTGTTCATGGCTCCGCATGCAGTCACCGGCCCGTACGACGACATCCCGGTCCCCCCGGACACGGCGCGGATGGACTACGAGCTCGAGATCGCCGCGGTGATCTGCCGCGACGTACGCAATGCCACACCCGAGGCGGCTCGCGCGGCCATCGGCGGCTACTGCGTGATGAACGACTGGTCGGCCCGCGACGTGCAGGGCAAGGAGATGAAGCTCAAGCTCGGCCCGTCCAAGGGCAAGGACTTCGCCACCACGATCGGTCCCTGGGTCGTCACGGCCGATGAACTGGAGGGCCACCGCGATGCGGACGGCTTCCTCGATCTCGCGATGACGGTCTCGGTGAACGGCGAGGAGCTCGGCGCCGACCGCTCCGGCAACATGGGGTGGTCCTTCGAGCAGTTGGTCTCGCACGCGTCTCGTTCGTCGTGGGTCAAGGCCGGCGAGGTACTCGGTTCAGGCACCTGCTCAGGTGGCTCCTTGGCCGAGTCGTGGGGTCGCACCGGCCGCCTGGAGCCGCGCCCGCTGCAGGAGGGTGACGTCGTCGAGATGACCATCGAACGACTCGGCACCGTTCGCAATCGTGTGGTCGCCGCGGAGGAGAGCGCACCCCCCGTGCCGCCTGCCCGCCGCGCATCCAGCAGGGCGGGCGCCCGATGAGCCCACGAGCCATCGAACTGGTCACCACCAACCCGGCGACCGGGCAGGAGTTGGCCCGCTACGCCACTCATGACGACGCCGCGGTCGAAGCAGCACTGGACGCTGCGGCTGGGGCTGCGCGGCTGTGGGCGACCACGTCCATGGAGGAGCGCGGAGCGCTGCTCCGCTCGGTGCAGGCGCTGCTCACCGAGCGCCGCGAGGAGTACGCCGCGCTGATCACCGCCGAGATGGGCAAGCCGCTCGCCGAAGCCCTCGGCGAGATCGACAAGTGTGCCTGGAACTGCGGCGTGGTCGCCGACCGTACACCGCAGTGGTTGGCCGATCACGAGCTCGACAGCAGCGCCACCCGCGCGTGGGTGAGCTACGAGCCGCTCGGGGTGATCTTCGCGGTGATGCCGTGGAACTTCCCCTTCTGGCAGGTGCTCCGATTCGCCTGTGCGGCACTCTCCGCAGGCAACGCCGGCCTGCTCAAACACAGTCCCGACACCACCGGCTGCGCGATCGCCCTGGAGCAGCTCTTCGCCGACGCGGGAGCTCCTACCGGGCTGTTCCAGTCCTTGGTCGTCGCCCCCCAGGATGTCGCGGAGGTCTCCGAGCGGGTCATCGCCGATCCGCGGATCGCCGCGGTCACCCTGACCGGCAGCGAGAGGGCGGGCGCTGCGGTAGCTGCGGCTGCGGGGCGCGCCCTGAAGAAGACCGTGCTCGAACTCGGTGGCTCCGACCCCTTCGTGGTGCTGGCCGATGCCGATCTGGACGCCGCCGCCGTAGCCGCCGCAAAGTCCCGGTTCGGCAACGCCGGCCAGAGCTGCGTGGCGGCCAAACGGTTCATCGTGGTCGACGAGATCGCCGAGAAGTTCGTGCAACTGCTGGTCGAGCAGGCCGCGATGCTGGTGGTCGGCGATCCGACCGGGCCGGGCACGACCATGGGTCCTCTGGTCCGGGCTGATCTGCGCGACCAGTTACTCGATCAGGTGCGCCGCAGCCTTGCCGAGGGCGCCGTACCCGTGATCGGCGGCGCCGCCATCGTGGCGCCCGGCAACTTCGTCGAACCCACCATCCTCGACCAGGTGGTCCCTGGCATGACCGCCTTCACCGAGGAGACCTTCGGCCCGCTGGCGGCCGTGATCCGCGCTCGTGACGACGACCACGCCGTCGAACTGGCCAACGACACCGACTTCGGCCTCTCGGCGTCCATCTGGGGCGAGACCGAGCATGCGCTCGCGGTGGGTCGCCGGATCCGTTCCGGCGCGCTTTTCGTCAACGCGATGACCGCCTCTGACCCGCGGCTTCCCTTCGGGGGTATCGGCCGCAGTGGCTACGGGCGTGAACTCGCCGCCGAAGGAGTCCGTGAATTCACCAACCTCAGGACGATGGTGGTCGCATGACAACGCCCTCCACTTCACACGCGCTCGACCACGTAGGGCTCACCGTCGGTGATCTGGCAGCGATGACCCGGTGGTACGCCGACGCCTTCGGGCTGGCGGTCGAGTTCGAGTTCGCCCTCGACCAGTTCGACTTCACCGGGGTGATGCTGCGCGGGGGTGGCTACCGCGTCGAACTGCTGGCTCGGGTGGGCAGCGTTCCCGGTCTCCAGGCGGCCAACCCGATCGAGGCGGCGCTCACCCGCGGCTTCGGCCACATCGCCTTCGACGTACCCGATGTGGACACCGCCTACAACGCGCTCATCGCGGTCGGAGCCACCGACCGGATGTCTCCGCGACCCTCCCCCGAGCCGGGGGTTCGGATGGCCTACATCGCCGACCCGGAGGGCAACCTGATCGAACTGCTGGACCGCACCACGGCCGGGGCCGGCGCATGAGCGGCCGGTTGGCGGGCAAGATCGCGCTGATCACCGGCGTCGGCGGCGGCATCGGCGCAGTGGCAGCCGATCGGTTCGCGGCGGCCGGCGCCAAGGTGGTCGGCTGCGACCTCGACTCCGAGGCGGCCGCGGTCACCGAAGCAGCCGTCCGCGGCAACGGCGGCGAGATCACCGTCATGGGCGGCGTCGATCTCGGCGATGCGGCCCAGGCAAAGGCCTGGGTCGACGCCGCGGTGGCGACCTACGGCGGCGTCGACGTGCTCTACAACAACGCCTCCACCCAGCGCTTCGCCCCGATCGACGACCTCTCGGCCGACGACTGGGACTTCACCATGCGCAACGAGCTCAACCTGGTCTTCTACACGGTGAAAGCCGCCTGGCCGCACCTGAAGGAGTACGGCGGCGGCTCGATCATCAACGTGGGTTCGATCGCGGCAATCCGCGGGGTCGAGTTCATGGCCCAGAACGCCCACAGCACCGCCAAGGGCGGCGTCATCTCGCTGACTCT
The DNA here is from genome assembly GCA_037046605.1 of Nocardioides sp. Lineage (GTDB taxonomy): Bacteria > Actinomycetota > Actinomycetes > Propionibacteriales > Nocardioidaceae > Nocardioides. The sequence continues at coordinate 14,642 of JBAOHF010000021.1, read as the reverse complement.
GCAACTGGTCGCCGAGGGCGGGCCCCACCGGATCCGGGCCAACGTGATCAGCCCTGGGCTGATTGAGACTCCCAATACCAGGCCGATGCTGGCCGACCCGCCCGAACGGGTGCGCTCGGTTGTCCTCGATCGCATCCCGCTCGGCCGCCACGGGCAGCCCGACGACATCGTCAATGCCGCCATCTACCTAGCCTCCGACGAGTCCTCCTGGGTGAGCGGCGCCCACCTCGTCATCGATGGAGGCGGCTCGGTCCTCGGCTGAGCACCTCCCACCTGACTCCCCACCGAAAGGAAACGACATGAGTCACCTCAACGAATTCGGCATCACCCATCTGCGGCACGTCGATCTCGCCGTGCCCGACTTCGCCACCCAGCGCACGTTCTACAAGGACACCTGGGGCCTGGCCGAGGTCGGCACCGACAGCGGCCTGTCCTACCTCGCCGCCGAGGGATCGCCCGAGCAGTACTGCGTGCGCCTGCGCGAGGCCGAGGAGAAGCGACTGGACCTGGTCTCCTTCGGCGCCGAAAGCCCCGCTGCCGTGGACGCGCTCGCCGCCAAGCTCGGCTCCGAAGGCGTCCGACTGATCTCCGAGCCAGGCACGCTGCAGACCGCCGGCGGCGGCTACGGCTTCCGCTTCTTCGACGGCGACGGTCGCACCCTGGAGGTCTCCGCCGACGTCGAGAATCGCCAACACCGCGCCGTCGAGGAGGGTGAGGCCATCCCCGTGCGCCTGTCCCATTGCGTGTTCAACAGCACCGATATCGGGGCGACTCGGGCGTGGTACGAGACCCACCTGGGCTTCAAGCACACCGACAGCCTGTGGGGTGAGCACATGGGCGAGATGATGCACTTCATGCGCTGCAACGATTGGCACCACAGCCTGGCCATCGCCCGCGGCCCACACGCCTCGGTGCACCACGTGTCCTTCGAGATGCGCGGCCTGGACGAATACATGCGCGGCACCGGCCGGGTAATGCGCGCCGGGATCAAGAAGATCTGGGGCCCGGGCCGACACCTCGCCGGCAACAACACCTTCTCGTACTTCCTCGACCCCAGCGGCAACACGATGGAGTACACCACCGAGTTGGAGAAGCTCGATGTCGATGAATGGCACCCGAGCCTCTACGACATCGCCGACCCGATGACCCAGGACCAGTGGGGCACCGCCGACCCGATGAGCGAGCTGATCGCGAAGGATTCGTTCAACGATCCCGACCGCGGCTTGTTTGTGGCGCCTCCGGTCTAAGCGAGCCGAATCAAGGGAGCTGACCGGATGGATCTGAGCGGCAAGGTCGTCGTCATCACAGGCGCGTCCCGCGGACAGGGCGCAGCCGAGGTGGAACTGCTGGCCCGGGCCGGCGCCCAGGTCTATGCGACCGACGTGCTCGATGACGAGGGCCGCGCCTTGGCCGAGCGGCTCGGCGCCGAGGGCCTTGCGGTCGACTACTCCTCGCTCGACGTCTCCGACGCCGCCGCCTGGGCTGCGCTTGCGGCTCGGCTCCAGGCGGGGCCGGGGCGCGTCGACGGCCTGGTCAACAACGCCGGGATCGCCGCTCGCGGGCGACTCCCCCACGTCTCGCCCGAGGAGTGGGAGCGGGCCTTCGCGATCAACGTCACTGGCCCGTTGCTCGGCATCCAGGCGCTGGTGCCGCTGATGGCGGCCGGTTCGTCGATCGTGAACATCTGCTCGGTGGCCGCGATGTCCGGGCACGTCGCGGCGGCGTACACCTCGAGCAAGTGGGCTTTGCGCGGATTGACCCGGTCGGCATCGCTGGAGCTCGGTGCGCAGGGGATCCGGGTAAACGCCGTACTGCCGGGATTGATCGAGACCCCGCTGATGGCCAACGCGTCACCGGCCTTCCGCGGAGCCGCACTGGCGGAGATCCCCCTGGGCCGGGTGGGCAGTGTCGACGACGTGGCGCCGCTCGTCGGCTTCCTGATTTCCGATGCCGCTGCCTACATCACCGGCGCCGAACTGGCGGTCGACGGGGGGATGACCGGGCACGTCTCGCACATGGGGATCGCGAACGCCATCAACCCGGCTCAGCCGACCAAACCCTGAGGGAGCGCCCATGAGGCTCGCAACGGTCACCCACGCCGGCCGGACCTTTGCCGCAGTGATCGCGGGGGAGTCGGCCCATGAGCTTCCCGCCGGGCTCACCGTCGCCGAGGTGATCGCACTCAGACTCGACCGGGCCCTGGAAATCGGAGCCGAGGCCGCGCGGCGGCCTGGCGTGCCGATGGAGCAGGCGCAACTGCTGCTCCCCTACCGACCGCCCGCGGTGCGGGACTTCGTGACCTTCGAGTCCCACGTCGAAGGGGTGCGGCAGAGCATCGAGGGCGCGCCGGGCGTTCCGGAGGCTTGGTATGACGCGCCGACGTTCTACTTCACCAACCCACACGCGCTCTATGGCCCCGACGAGGCGATCCCCAGGCCGCGGGCCTGCCGCGCCCTCGACTTCGAACTCGAGGTGGCGTGCGTGGTGGGCCGCGACGGCACCGATCTGAGCGAGGCCGAGGCCGCGGAGGCGATCTTCGGCTACACGATCCTCAACGACTGGTCGGCCCGCGACCTGCAAGCACGCGAGATGCAGGTCGGCCTCGGGCCCGCCAAGGGCAAGGACTTCGCCACGACGATCGGCCCGTGGATCGTCACGGCCGACGAACTTGCCGACCGACACGACGTCGGTGGTTTCCTCGACCTCGACTGCCGGGTGTCGGTCAACGGCGCATTGGTCGGGCACGACCGGCTCGCCCACATGAACTGGACCTTCCCGCAGATGGTCGCCTACGCCTCCCGAGACTCACGCGTGGTCGCCGGCGACCTGCTCGCGTCCGGAACCACCGGCGGCGGCGGTTGTCTGGCCGAGCTGTGGGGGCGCCGCGGCGAGCGCATCCCACCGCCGCTCGAGCCCGGCGATCAGGTGCTCATCGAAGTCGAGGGCATCGGCTCCTTGACCGGCTCGGTGGCCTGACCGCTCAGCCGCGGGCGACGGCGACCAGCCGTGCGTACTCCGCAGCACTCGGCTTCGCCGTGCGCTCGAAGGTCTCCCGGTCGACGCTGTGCAGGCCGAGTTGGGCGCCGTAACCGAAGACCCACTCGAAGTTGTCGAGCATCGTCCAGTGGCAGTAACCGAGCACCGGCACCCCCTCGGCGATCACCCCGGAGAGGCCCACCAGCGAGGGCTCCAGGAAGGCCACTCGTTGGGTGTCGTCCAGGGTCGACAATCCGTGCTCGGTGATCAGGATCGGGCGGCCCGTCTCGGCATGCGCGTAGCGAACGGCTCCGGCGAGCGACTCCGCGACGATCGGCGTACCCATGCCGTTGATCTCTGCGCCCTCGGGTGCGGCGACCTCGCCATCGGCGTCGTAGACCATCCGCTCGTAGTTCTGGACGCCGAGGTAGTCGTCCTCGCGGGCGATCTCGAACCAGTGCGCATAGCATTCGGCACGCTTGCGATCACGCACCCTCGCGTCGTCCCCCGCGACCACGTCGTCCATGACGGCGAGCGAGAAGCCCACGGGCAGGTCCGGCCGCACCGCTTTGATCGCGGCGCGTGCGGCTCGATGGCCGGCGGTCATCCCTGCCTGGAAGGCCTCCATCTCCTCGGGGAGCATCACGTTGCTGAGCCGGTACGCCGGCACGCCCGCGGCCCTGCTGGCGGCCTCGAGGGTGGCTCGCTCGAGCTCTCGGACGAACGGCGGGAGGTGCAGCCAGCTGAGCACCCGCGGCAGGTTCGGCTCGTTGAGGGTGATCGCAAAGGCGATCTTGTCGCCGAAGCGCCGGGTGACGACATCGCAGTAGGCGGCGAAGCGCTCGGGGGCGTCCGCAGCAAGCCAACTGCCCTTGGCCGCGAACCAGTGAGGGGAGGTGAAGTGGTTGTAGGTGACGATCGGGGCCATTCCGCGGGCCAGGCATTCCTCGACGATCGCTTCGTAATGGTCCAGCGCGGCCTCGTCGTACTCGCCCTCGCGCGGCTCCACCCGGGCCCACTCCACGGAGAACCGGTAGGCGTTGAGCCCAAGACCGGCGGCCAAGCCGACATCTTCGCGCCACCGGTTGAAGCCGTCGGTGGCGCGCCCGGAGGGCTCCTGGAAGACCGATGGCTGCATCTGTTCGGCGAACCAGGTATCGCTGCCGGTGTTGTCGCCCTCGTTCTGGTGACCGGCGCTTGCCACGCCCCACAAGAAGCCATCGGGCCACAGGAAGCCGCCGGGCCATGAGGACCTGTCGGCTGAGGCGAGGTCCGCAGGAGTGTCCGCTGTCATGGCGTCAGCCAACCGCCCAGGACCTGGGCGCGGTTAGCCCGATGTGGCGATACCTCGCATCACCACCCGGGAGTTCCCGCGCGCGCGTGGGCGCGGCAGGCTCAGCCCATGTTCGAGTACTTCAGCGGCCCCAAGTACATCTGGAATCTCGGCGTCTGCGCGACGCTCAACAACGGCGGCGCCGTCGATGAGGTCGACCGGGCCTGCCGCCCGGCGCGGGAGGCTGCCGATGTCGATACCGGCAGCAAGCTGTTCATGCAGTCCTGGAAGGCGGTGGCCGACCAGGTCGCCGATCAAGCCCGCGCCTCGGAGGCCACCGGGCATCTGCGCACCGCCGGCCAGCAGTGGTACCGCTCCGGGCTCTATGTCTGCCAGTCCGAGCGGATGCTGAGCAACGCAGACCCGAACCGACGGGCCTTCTACCAACAGGCGCTCGATGCCTTCGCCAAGGTCTTCGAGATCGCCGACCCCCGCACCACCAGGGTCGCGGTGCCGTTCGAGGGGACGACGCTTCCGGCGTACTTCTCTAATGCGAGCAAGGCCGGCGAGCCGGTGCCGTGCGTGATCATGTGGAACGGCCTGGACTCGACCAAGGAGCACATGTACTCCTCAGGCTGGCCGCAGGAGATGCGCGAGCGGGGCATCTCGGTGCTGATGATCGACACGCCGGGATCGGGCGAGGCACTGCGATACGGCGACCTGAAGGCCCGGATCGAGACCGAGGTCTGGGCGGCGGCCTGCGTCGACTACCTGGAGTCGCGCGCAGATGTGAACCCCGACCGCATCGGCCTGGCCGCCTGGTCGCTCGGCGGCTACTACGCACCGCGCGCGGCGGCGCTCGAGAAGCGGCTGAAGTTTGTCGCGGTCTGGGGAGCCAACCACAACTGGGGCGAGGTGCAGCGCAAGCGCCTCGAGCGCGAGGGCGAGAACCCGGTGCCGCACTACTGGGAGCACGTCTTGTGGGTGTGGGGCTTCGACGACATCCCTACCTTCATCGAGTACGCCGACGGCATCCATCTCAACGGGGTGGTCGAGCAGATCAGCTGCCCGTTCCTGATCGCTCACGGGGCCAATGACCGGCAGATCTCGGTCGACTACGCGCACCAGAGTTACGACCAAGCGGTGAACTCGCCCAAGCGCGAGCTGCGGATCTTCACCGTCGATGAGGGAGCGGCCGAGCATGTCGGGCTCGACCACATGCCGCACATCAACGCGTTCATTGCCGACTGGGTCGAGGACACCCTCGCCGAAATCGACGCAGGCACCATCCCGGCGCCGGTGTGACCGAGCCGGGCCGGTTCGCGGGACGTCGGTTAGCCGGACGGGTCGCACTGATCACCGGCACCGCTGGGGGGATGGGCCGGGAGGCGGCGCTGGTCTTCGCCGCCCAGGGCGCGGTGATCGTGGGTTGCGACCGTGATGCCGAGCAGTCGGCCGAGACCGCCGAATTGGTCGCGCAGGCGGGCGGAAAGATGACCTCCGAACAGGTCGACCTGACCGATGAAGAAGCGGTCGCTGCCTGGGTCGGCTCGGCACGCGCACGCCATGGCCGGATCGATGTCCTCTACGCCAACGCGGGCGCGACTCGCTTCGGGCCGGTCGAGGAGATCACCCGCGAGGACTGGGAGTTCAACCTGCGTCACGAACTCGACGTGGTGCTATGGCCGGTCAAGCACGCGTGGCCGGCACTGCGCGAGTCCGGCAACGCCGCCGTCGTCCTAGTCGGCTCCACCGCAGGGCTTACCGGCTCGATGACCAACCGGCGAGTGGCGCACAGCGTCACCAAGGGCGGTGTGGTCGCGATGACCCGGCAGTTGGCCGCCGAGGGCGCGCCGTACGGCGTCCGGGTCAACTGCGTAAGCCCGGGGATGATCGACACCCCAGCCAGTCGCGGCGACCTGCTTGCCGAGGACCATCCGATGCGCAGCATCGCCTCCGCCATCCCGCTCGGCCGGGTCGGCCTGCCCGAAGAGGTCGCCCGCTGCGCTCTCTTCCTCGCCTCCGACGAAGCTTCTTACGTCACCGGCGCCAACCTCGTGGTCGACGGCGGCTGGTCGGCCGTCCTACCCGGCTGACCTCAGGAAAGAACGCTGGGCTCCGCGGGACGCGCTCTGGCCAGCCGATCCAGGTCGGCCTGGAGGACGTGGAAGCCGGCGCCAGGCACTAGTCGCACGGTCGGTCGCTGATTATCCGAGGGCCGCCAGTCCCGGTAGGGGAGGTGAGCGAGCCGGAACCCGACAAGCCAACCGACGAAGGGCGCGGCCAGATGCAAGAGCGTGAGGATCACTACGACGCTCCACCTCAACCCGACTCGGAAGAGCAACGGCGAGAGGAGCAGCCACGGACCTACGGAGCCGACCAAGAAGATGAGCAGCGCGAGGGTCCAATGAAGATCCCAACCAAGTGAGCCCGCGTACTTCTGGCTTGCGTCCGCGACGAGGAAAGCCCCGAACCCGGCACAACCACCGACCAGTCCCGCTACCTGAGCCACCCAGCGTGGCCGGATCGGCGGGAGTGCCGCCATCTCCTCAGCCGTGAGCGGTGCGGGGTCCATCTCTGAAGTATGCATCCGCCCATGCCCGAAGTCTGGGGCTGCGCAACGACTGCGCTGCCGGATCGAGACCTCCGGCTCCCGCCCCTCGCCCCACACGCGATGATGCCCTCTGCGCGACCAACTGGCTTGGGAGCAGTCAACCTTGCTCGCGAGTTCGAGGGCGCGATGCCTCGGCTGGATATGCCTTGTCCACAAGTACGGAGAGAACGTAGAGCACGCCAGGCATGAGGAGCATGATGCCACCACCGACGTACTGCCACTTACCCTGCCGGTCCAGCAGGATCGACGCGATCAGGGGCAACGCGGTGTAGGCGAGGAGGGCTAACCCGAGTCGGCGCTCCCACGGACTCCGAACTCCTCGGTGGCGCGGGCTTGGTTCCTGTTTCGGCACCCCACCCTCCATGTCTGTCCCTCTAGTATCCGCTGCGGCAGGAAGGCGGTGCGACGATCTGGCCAGAACCGCGTCGAGGAGCACTGCGTCTTTGCCGACGCTTGGGTGCTGACAGCGATCGCGATCAGTGGCCAGCCGGCGTCGCTCTCCCAGGTGATCGACGCCGACCCTAGGTGACCGTCCTACTCTCTGCCGACGCCCGAGCGGGTAGCCAGCGATCCAGGTCGGCCTGGAGGACGTGGAAGCCGGTGCCAGGCACTAGGCGCACGGTCGGCCGTTGTGGTCCGGAGGGTCTCCAGTCGCGGTAGGGGATCCGGGCAAGCCGGAACCCCACACGCCAACCCAGGATGGGTGCCGCGAACAGGACCAGCGCGAGCAAGGCCACCTTGTCCCAGCCGAAGCCGACCCGGAAGAGCAGTGGCGACAGCAGCACCCAAGGCGCTGCCAACGTCGCGATGAGCAGCGGGATGGCGACGATCACCGGAAGGTCCCAGCCAGCGACGATCGGATCCAGATAGTTCACTGCCTTCACGACCAAGAAAGCCACCGCCGTCGCCACACAGGCACCGACCAGTCCCGCTATCCCAGCCACCCAGCGAGGCCGGAGGGGCGGGAGTGCCGCCATCTCCTCAGCCGTGAGCGGTGCGGGGTCCATCTCTGAAGTATGCATGCACCCAAGCTCGCCGCTGGGTGTTTCGTCGACCGGCTACCAAGGTGAGGGCGTCAGCATTGTTCGGACTCCCACTCTTCGAGTTCCTGGACGACGCCATCGATGGTGACGTGGCCGGTGCCCCAGGGATTCTCACTGGAGCAGCCATCCCCGTGCCCACGCAGCGTGAGTTCCCCGCGGCTTCTGGGCGCCACTTCGGTCGACGCGGACTCCCAGACCGTGCCAGCAATGGTCATCCCCGCTGACTTCGCGGTCACCGGCTCGGAGGTGGGGTTGAAGACTTGGAGGGTGACTTCGAACCGACCGTCGGGCCATTGCTTCGAGGCAGAGACGCTGACGCTGGGCGGCATCGCGCACCATTCGGCCAGCGCTGCTCGATAGCGTTTCGGATCGGCGGGCTTGTAGGAATTCACCAGCGTTGCACCGGCAAGGTTGCGGGAGGTCACGGTGAGCACCGGCAGATCCGCAGCAGCCGGATCCTCACACTCGGGCTCAACTGTGCCCCCGGCCAGCACCGATTCGTCGGCAGCGACTGGAAAAGGGTCTGGGAGCGGATCGACATCATCGAACCGCTCCGACCAGAAGGCAGCAGGCCTCGACTGGCCGTTGACAGCAACTTCACCCTGAGTGAGTTGCCGGTCCTCGGGGAAGGTCAATTGGATGGTCATGCCCACGCCGTAGACGGTTGCGCCTACCTTGAACGCGATCGGGTCGGCGGAGCTCGCCATGTCTGCGCTTCGGCTTGCGGCCCCAGCCGCGTCCGCGTCGCGAGCCTTAGTCGGCTGTTCGGCCTCGCCGCACGCAGCGCAAAGCGCCAGCAGGTGAAGGGCGACGACGAGCGGGCGAGTGAGTCCCATGCCGCGAGTCTGAACCGCACCAAGGCCACCGGCCGGGCTGTGCGCAGAACCTTCACAGCCCGCGGCTCCTGCCTCCGGGCGTGCCTGTGGCCCCGCCGGTCCGTCGTCTGGCGGGGTGTTGTGGCTTGGTGTCGTGGCTTGGTGGCTATCGGTCGGGTGGGTCGCTGCCCGCACCAACCGCGCAGCCGGGGACCGGCCTCAACCCGGGCGGGGTGACATCGGTGGTGCCCGCGCGGTCACGCAAGAACACGTAGCCGTGCGGTGAGGTCCACACATAGACCCCCGGCTCCGGCATCGAGTAGGACCAGGGCGAATGGGTCTTCAACCGGTGATGGTGGCGACACAACGCTGCGACATTGCAACTGCATGTGGAGCCCCCGTCAGCAAACGGGATCGCATGGTCGTGGTCACAGGCCGACCTGGCAGGGCGGGAGCACCACGGGAACACACACGACACATCACGCAGCCCGACCAGTTCCTTCAACCGGTCCGGCACTTCGTACTGACCGACCTGCACGTGCTCAGCCAGATCGATCACCGGCTTCACGGTGAGCGTCACGCCCTCTGCGGCACTCCACTCTCGGATGGTGCCCGCATCGATCGGGGAGCTGGTGTTCTCACACCTCCCCACCCCGCCACCGGCCAGAGCCTCCTCGGACAGATGGAGATAGAGCGTCACCGGCTGGCCATCGTTGCGGCGTGATCGGGGAGCCACCCTTGGCTCACCCTCGATCTGGTCGAAAACGAGGCTCAGTTGGTTGCGCGCCAACTCTCCCAACGCCGCCGCCTGCCGCGCACCCAAACCCTCGGTCGAACCCGCCACAAGGAGCTGTTCGGCGGTCACTGCGACCGCCTTGTGGAGATCCAACGCATCGGCCAGATCGAGGCTGCCCCGCATCTGCACCAGCCCGTCGATGCTCACCTGGTCGTGGTCGAACCACACACCCCGCCCATCAGGGACCGTGTCCGGGTCGTCGGGCCACTGAGCGGTCTGCGGCATATGCCGGCGCTTGGCTTCCTCGACCAGCCGATCCAACTGAGCCACCCCGATCTTGCCGACCACACCCGCCACCTGGGCATCGACAAACCCCGCCGCCTCCGGGCACAGGCTCATCGTCTTGTCGGCCACCCGACGCGCCTGCCAGCCCGGCACCCGTCCCGCACCCACGAGCGACCAGAGCTTCGGCAGCCGATGCGCCAACTCGACGGCCTGTCCCACGAGCGCCTTGCCCGCCTCCGTGGTCATCCCGACGGCGGCTGCAAACTCCGCCACGGCGAACTCCCCGACAAGCGGGGCACCATCGCCAGCGATCGGGACAAACCGATCCGCAACCAGCCACCCAGCCTCGTCACCCGGCACCGGTTCGTGCATCGCCGCCCACTCCACCGCCGCCACCAGAAGATTCACCCCGGCAGCAAGCTCCGCGGCCCGAGCCGCCCGCGCACACGCCAACACGTCGCCCGGCGAACCAGGGGTCCTGTTGCGCTCCAACAACGAGATCGACATACCCACAGCCAACCAGACACCACCGACATCGAGGCCGACGAAAGGCGCCTCCGCGAGATCCTGGTCCATACCGCTCAAATGAGCTTTACCGAACGTATGTACGACTCGCTTGCAGGGTGTGTTCGTGCTTTGCCAGCCGATCCAGGTCGGCCTGGAGAACGTGATAGCCGGTGCCAGGAATAAGACGCACGGTCGGTCGCTGCTTATCCGAGGGCCGCCAGTTCCGGTAGGGGAGGTGCGCGAGGCGGAAACCGATGACCCACCCGACGAAAGGCGCCGTGAACGGAATGACCATGAGAATCAGCGCCGTGCGCCAGTCGAAGCCGACCTTGAAGATCAGCGGCACCAGAATCAACCAAGGTGCCGCGAGCGTCGCGAGCTCAAGTAGCACAAGTGCGACAAACGCGAGAGTGCCCCTTGCGGCCGCGAGATCATCGAGAGTGCGCCTCTCCCAGGAAACGAGCAGCCAGGCCCCCAACCCGACAGCAGCGCAGACCAGCGCAACCACGTGCGCCTGCCAACGTGGCCTAATCGGCGGAAGCAGGGCCATCTCTTCACCCGAGAGAGGAGTCGATCCCATCGCCCCATTCTGCCCTGGAGAGGCGCCGTTCTGCCCTCGTTACCTAGACCGCAGCCCTAGAATTGCCATCATGGCGCCGCGTACCGCCGCATTCTTCGACCTCGACAAGACGATCATCGCGAGGTCGAGTTCGCTCGTCTTCAGCAAGCCGTTCATGGCCGGCGGGTTGATCTCCCGCCGGATGATGCTGCGCAGCGCCTACGCCCAGTTCCTTTTCGTCGTCGGCACCGCTGACCACGACCAGGTGGAGAGGCTGCGGCAGTTCATGACCCAGTTGTGCACCGGATGGGACGTCGCGACGGTGCGCGAGATCGTCGGCGACACCCTGCACCACATCGTCGACCCGCTCGTCTACGACGAGGCGGTCTCGCTGATCGAGGAGCACCAGGCGGCCGGCCGCGACGTGATCATCGTGTCCACGTCCGGAGCCGAGGTGGTCGGACCGATCTCGCAGATGCTCGGCGCCGACGACTTCGTGGCCACCCGGCTGGAGATCGTCGATGGTCATTACACCGGCAAGATCGACTACTACGCGTACGCCGAGGAGAAGGCTCGCGCGATCACCGAGCTGGCCGAACAGCGCGGCTACGACCTCGCCGAGAGCTACGCCTACTCCGACTCGATCACCGATGTGCACATGCTTCGGGTGGTCGGCCACCCGTCCGCGGTCAATCCCGACAAGGAACTGCGCAGGATCGCGGTCGAGTCCGGCTGGCCGGTTCTCACCTTCGCGCGGCCGGTGACGTTGAAGAGCCGGATCCCGGTACGGCATGCGTTGGCCACTCTGGCGGTCGGTGGCGCGGTTGCCGGCATCGTCTGGGCTGCGGGCTCGCGACGTCGCCGGCTCACCCCGGCCGCCTCCTGAGCGACCCGAAACCCAACCCTCCGCACAAGCGAGCGACACCCGACGAATCGAGTGCCGCCGCTACACGCGAACCGCGGCTACCAAGCGTGCAACTCTCAAATGTCGCCGCGGAGTCCGCGGGTGGACGCCCTGGTATGAAGGGTGGATCGCCGCGTGGGTACCGCGGCTCGCGTGGGCTTGTTGAGTTCTCTTCCTCTGTTTGTACGCCGTTTCACCCAGGCGTACAAGGGGGGCGGCCAGCCGGTATTCGAGACCTCAGTCGAGCAGCGGACTGGCCTCCGCGCCGGCGGCGTACGCCGAGGCGCAGTGCATCAGCCAAGCCACGACACCGCTCTCGCCGCTGTCGCGGTAGCCACGGAGTCGGTCTCGGTAGCCGTCGGCGCCGAGGTTGAGGTGGCCGAGTTCCGGCACCGTCACTGATGTCGGATCGACGCCACGGGAGGCGAGCACCAAACGCTCGGCGGCTCGCCCGATCAAGCCATTGATCCCACCGCCGGGCAGATCCGCGAAGAGTCCCGCGGCCACCTCCCCGTGCACCACGGCCGCGACGCCGAGCGCGGGGGCGTCCTCGGAGGAGGCCAACAGCCGGCCCAGCCACTGCAAACGCTGCGCCGCCTCGGCGTCCGCCGGTCGCCCCAGTGCGTCGGCGGCGAGCAAGCCCGAACCCGAAAGAACATGGAGCCGTGCCAGCGCCTGCACCGGGTTGGCGCGCCAGGTCGGTGCCAAGCCCAGGAGTTGGCTCGACACACGCACCGAGGCGCTCGCCAGCCGATCCCCCGCTCCGCTGCGGATCTCGGCCTCGCCACTCACCGAACCGGCCAGGCTTGCGCTGGCGATCGCGCCGCGCAACAGCGACTCGGCGGTCATCTCCGCCGTCGTACGTCGCAAGCCGCGGTCGCGCAACACCGCGTCGATGCCATCGCGGGCAGCCGCAAGCCCGGAGGGGACACCCTCCGCCGACTGGAGCCATGCCCAGGCACCCTCGCCTCCACGCGTGTTGGAAGGATCGCCGCTCATGCTGCAGGAGGCTAGACGGTGAGGGGAGGTAACCTGCACATCGATGACCCCCGACATCCCGGTCCAGCCCGGACCCGAACGATCTGAAGACCCCCGCCAGGTGCAGCGCCTCGCCGGGGGCGTCCGGCGTGCCGACGTGGACAAGTTCGCGCGTTCCTTCGGCGCTTTCGCCGCCGCCTACGACCGCGGCCGGCCGGCCTACCCGCCCGAGGCCGTCGCCTGGATGACCGGCACCGACAAGATCGTGTTGGAACTCGGCGCCGGCACCGGCAAGTTCACCCGGCTCCTGGTCGACCGCGGGCACGGGGTCTACGCCACCGACATCGACGACGCGATGTTGGCCGTGCTGCGGGAGAACCTGCCCGATGTGCCCACCGCCGCCGCTCCCGCCGAAGAGATCCCGATGCCCGACCATTGCGTCGAGGTGGTGGTGAGCGCGCAAGCCTTCCACTGGTTCGACTTCGACAAAGCACTCGCCGAGATCTCTCGGGTGCTGATCCCGGGCGGCACCCTTGCGCTGGTGTGGAACGAGCGCGACGAACGGATCCCCTGGGTACGCCGCCTCGGGGAGCTGATCGGCTCCGGCGAGCAACTGCGCGATCCGAGCGACTTGCTGATCGAGTCGGAACTCTTCACCGACCTGGAGACGGCCGAGTTCAAGTACTGGCAGCAACTGGACCGCGACGGCCTGGTCGACCTGGTGACCTCGCGTTCGGCGTACATCACCGCCGACGAAGCCACCCGAAGCGCGAAGCTTGCCCAGGTGCGCGCGTTCTACGACGAGTTCAACCGTGGCGTCGACGGGCTGCTGTTGCCCTATGTCACGCGGTGCTTCAAGGCCACCGCCGTGGACACCTCGGTGACCGAGGAGCCAGACGACGCCGACGCCGACGACGACGGCGTCCGGCTGATCGAACTGGACTGACCGGTGCGCTGGTTGCGACGCACCCAGCTAGGTAGCGAGGCCGATCGGGCCACGTTCCGGGTGCTGCACAACGCGTCGCTGGCCTCCCCCGCTTTGCGAGGCGGCCTCACCCGCACCGCGGCGGAACGCAGCGTGCGCCATCTTCATGCCTTGCTTGGCGCCCCCGCGCTCGCGATCACCAACCTCGGCGACCTGCTCGCCTGGCAGGGGGCCAAGGCCGACCACGGCAGCCGTGCAGCCCTCCTTGCCGCACGCTCCTTGGAGAAGGGCAGCACCGCCGTGATCGGCCAGGATCTGGTCTGCAAACCCGACTGCCTGGACGCCGGCTGCGAGGTCCGGCACGCGATCGTGAGCCCGTTGGTGGTCGACGACGTCATGGTCGGCACCCTGCAGGTCTTCGCGCCGGCGCCGACCGCCGGTTTGGTGCGCGCCGCGGAGGAGCTGGCCGTCTGGGTGTCGGGGCAGCTGGAGCTCGCCGAGTTGGACGACTCGCGCACCCGGCTGATGGAGGCCGAGGTGCGGGCCCTGCGCGCCCAGATCAGCCCCCACTTCATCTACAACTCCCTCGGAGCGATCGCGTCGTTCGTCCGCACCGATCCGGACCGGGCCCGCGACCTGTTGCTCGACTTCGCCGACTTCACCCGCTACTCCTTCCGTCGCCACGGCGAGTTCACGACGCTCTCGGAGGAGCTCCGCTCGATCGAGCGCTACCTGCTGCTCGAACAAGCCCGCTTCGGCGATCGGCTGCGGGTCACGCTGCGGATCGCGCCGGAGGTACTGCCGGTGGCTATCCCGTTCCTGTGCCTGCAGCCCTTGGTGGAGAACGCCGTCCAGCACGGCCTCGAAGGGCGCGATGGCGGCGGGACGATCACGATCGTCGCCCGCGACCTCGACCGCGAGTGTGAGATCACTATCGAGGACGACGGCTTGGGCAATGACCCCGACAACGTACGACGGGCGCTCGCCGGCACGCCCGGGGAGGACTCGATCGGACTGGGAAATGTCG
>JBAOHF010000020.1:0-7519 GCA_037046605.1 Nocardioides sp. | reverse complement strand
ACGAGCGGTTACGCAACACCTTCGGCGACGAATACGGTCTGGTAGTCGAGACGGCGCCGGGCGCGGGCACCAAAGTGATCGTGCGAGTGCCAAAGTACGCGCCGGGCGTGCACGTCGCGCCACCCGAAGTGCGCTGACCCGAGAAGCTCGAGCCCCGAGAGGAGTGCGGCGTGACCGAGACCCCCACCGCGGGACTGCAGGTGCTCGTCATCGACGACGAAGCCCCGGCGCTCGACGAGGTCGCCTACCTGCTGCGTCGTGACCCCCGGATCGCCGGGGTGGCGACGTGCGACTCGGCCACCGAGGCGCTCCGGTTGCTGCACGAGCGCCCGGTCGATGCGGTCTTCCTCGACATCTCGATGCCCGGCTTGAGCGGCCTGGAGTTGGCATCGGTACTCACCCGCTTCAAGCAGCCCCCGCCGGTCGTCTTCATCACAGCCCACGATCGGCATGCGGTGGAAGCCTTCGAACTCAACGCCGTCGACTACGTCCTCAAACCAGTGCGCGAGGAACGGCTCGCCGAAGCGGTCCGCCGCATCGTCGAGGGCTCTCGCAGCACCACCAGCACCGATGAGCAGATCGCCGTCGAACTCGGCGGGGTGACCCGGTTCATCGCGCGCAGCGAGGTGCGGTACGTCGAGGCGCAGGGCGACTACGCCCGGCTGCACACCACCTCCGGCTCCCATCTCGTGCGCACGCCGCTGTCCACGCTGGAGCAGCAGTGGGCCGGCGCCGGCTTCGTCCGGATCCACCGCTCCCTGCTCGTCGCCCTACCCCACGTCCAGGAAGTCCGGATGGAGGGCGGCCGCTGCACCGTGGTCGTGGGCGAGTCCGGCACCGAGTTGGCGGTCAGTCGACGGCACACCCGCGAACTGCGCGACCTGCTGGTCCGCCGGCACCGGCCCGGAGCAACCGGACCGTGAGCCAGCAGCCGCCCGAGCGAGTCCGCGTCACCGGTCCCCCGCGAGGCCAGCGCCCGCGCCCGCGCCGCAGCCCCGCCCGCGAGATCGACGCGCAGTCCGAACTGGGCACGCTCTTCCTGCGCTCGCTGATCCGCACCCAGTTCAGGTTGGCACTGGGCGTGATCACCACTCTGGCCGTGGTGGTCGGCGGGCTGCCCTTGCTTTTTGCCTGGTTCCCGAAGTTGGGACAGCTTCAGGTGCTCGGGATGCCGCTGGCCTGGGTGGTGCTCGGCTTCGGGTGCTATCCGCTCTTCGTCGTCCTCGGGCTGGTCTACATGCGCGCAGCCGCGCGCAACGAGCGCGCGTTCACCGACGTACTGGAGGGGCCGTGAACTCGGCCGCCGGGTTGACTGCGATTGCGGTGGTCTCCATCGCCACGATCGCGATCGGCACCTGGGGACTCACGCTCTCGCGCACGACCTCGGACTTCTTCGTGGCTTCCCGAGCGGTGCGCCCGTGGCTCAACGCCTCGGCGATCGGTGGGGAATATCTCTCGGCGGCCTCCTTCCTCGGGGTGGCGGGACTCATCTTGGTGCAGGGCACCGACATGCTCTGGTATCCCGTCGGCTGGACGGCCGGCTACCTCATGCTGCTCGTGCTCGTGGCCGCGCCACTGCGGCGCTCGGGGGCCTACACCCTGCCGGATTTCGCCGAGGCGCGGCTGGGCTCACGCCGGGTGCGGGCCGCGTGTTCGCTGCTGGTGGTCGGCATCGGCTGGCTCTACCTGATCCCGCAGTTCCAAGGGGCCGGGCTGACGTTGCGACTGGCGACCGACCTGCCGGCGTGGGTGGGCGGTCTCATCGTCGCTGCCGTGGTGTTGGTCAACGTGCTGGCCGGCGGGATGCGCAGCGTGACGTTCGTGCAGGCGTTCCAGTACTGGCTCAAGCTCACCGCGCTGCTGGTGCCGCTGGTCTTCCTGCTGCTCGTGTGGTTCAACGACGGCCGCCCGTCCCCCGCGGCCGCGGGCGGCCCGGCGTGGACCGACCCGCTCTCCGGTCAGGGCGCGCACCCGCTCTATTCGACGTACGCGATCATCGCCGCGACCTTCCTCGGCACGATGGGCTTGCCCCATGTGGTGGTCCGCTTCTACACCAACCCCGACGGCCGGGCGGCTCGCCGCACCACCGTGGTGGTGTTGGGCCTGCTGGGGCTCTTCTACGTCCTCCCGCCGGTCTACGGCGCACTCGGCCGGGTCTATGCAGCAGACCTGGCCGCCAGCGGCCGCGGCGACGCCGTGGTGCTGAGCCTGCCCGAGCGGATGGTGGGCGGCGGGCTCGCACAGGCGCTGACCACCTTGTTGATCGCGGGCGCCTTCGCAGCATTCCTCTCGACCAGCTCCGGGCTGAGCGTGGCGGTTGCGGGCGTCATCAGCCAGGACGTGATCGGCACCCGCCTCGGTGGCGTGCGGTCGTTCCGGCTGGCCGCGATCGCGTCGGTGGTGATCCCCTACGCCCTCGCCGTACTCGCTGCCGACGTCGGTGTCGCGACCGCAGTGGGCTTGGCCTTCGCGGTGGCCGCCTCGACCTTCTGCCCGCTGCTCGTGCTGGGGATCTGGTGGCCCCGCCTCACCGACTGGGGCGCACTCGCCGGCCTCCTCGCCGGGGGCGGTACGTCGGGCTTCGCGGTCGCCTGGACCTTCCTCTCCCGCCACGACGACACCTGGACCGGGACCCTGCTCGCCCAGCCGGCACTATGGACCGTGCCGCTGGCCTTCCTCACCATGATCGGCGTCTCGCTCGCCACCCCTCAGCGCCAAGCCCCCCACGTGACCACCTTCATGGTCCGCCTCCACACCCCCGAGGCCGTCGACCTCGACCGCGGCTGAGGATGCTAGGCGACCTCAACCCGCTTTAAGCGCGGACGCGGGGAGGAGATTCTCGATGCTCCAGTCAGCATGAGTGTCTCCCCGGACCGGGAAGACAACCCCGCCCAACGGGTCGACAATCGCCAGACCGACCGCACCTGGCAAGAGGTAAGTTGCGCCCTCTGGCTTTCCACGTGACGGATTGATCGTAAATGGTTCCTCCATATCAACGGGCGAGCCGTAGATCACGACGACTGTCCCGCGTGGGATCGCCTTCAAGGCAGCCGTTGGATCCCATGCGCCAAACAATTCGACATATACCTTCCCACCCGGCTTGGCATCGCCCTTGTACGACTTCACGACGTCGACAACCAGAGCCGTTGTCCTCGCGGGATGGGGGTCACTCTCGAACGCTCCCAGCGCAGGGCCTTCCCTGAAATCCGCAACCGAGCCGACGACCACAGTGCTTACACGATCATTTGTGAAAAGGGGTGTGGGGTCCACAAGGCCAATGTCGTCGAGATCCACTCGGATGGCACGACTTGCGGCGCCCGCATCGAGCACCGGCGCTGCGGAAACAGCCGCGCGGACTGCTTCATTGTCTTCAGTTTGACCAGATCCGCTTTGCGTACCCTGCGATTTTCCAGAGGAGCAGGCTGCCACAGTCATCATGAGCAAAACGCACGTAATCGAAAACTTCCACCGTGTTGGCATGTCCATTCCTCAATATTGCACAGAAGCAACATGGTTTTGATGGTGAATATTGTATCCAAGCCAAGACTGCGCATGCTCAATGTGACCTCGAACTAAACAATCTTGATCGTGCGTTCCGCCGGACCCGTCGTAGTACACCGCACGGTTCGTAAGCCGTACGGCGTCACCGCGCTCAGCCCTCAGCCGTCCGCCATCAGTCGGCGCACGACCCATTGGTTGATGCTGAGGTTCTCCTCGGCCGCCTTGAGCGCGACCTCTCGGTGCAGTTTCTCGCCCAGTCGGAGATTGAACTTTCCTGAGTAGGCGCGTTCGGAGAGGGGCTCGGGAATCTCCTCGCCCTGCGTCCGCATGTCGGCCAGTACGCCGCTGAGCAGCCCCTCGAGCCCATGCAACGCCTCCACTTGCGACGACGCGAGCCACGACAGAGACGGGAACTCGATCACCGTTGCTACGAACTCTTCGTCCTCCGAGGACCAGGTCACGCGATAGGAGTAGTGCGACACGTCAACCTGCGGTCCGCGGACGCTGTCCATCACTTGCTCTCCACCTTGTCGATCGCTTTCAGCACCTGCCTCACCTGGTAGGGCTTGGCCTTGCCTTTGTCGTTCTGGATGTTGACCCGAGGGTCCTCGGGCCACGGCGTCTTGAACACGGAGAATAGTACTACTTGCAGTACTGCCGGGGCCGGCCTGTGGACGCACTTCGCCTAACCAACGGGCGCACTGCCGAACCCCTTAGCGGTCCACCTACCGTCGCGTCCACACGTACGGCGTGGTGGTGGTGACCGCGATCAGCCCACTGCGCTCCAAGATCGGGCGTGACATCGATGAGCAATCGCTGTGGAGATACCGCACACCCAGGTCCAGCGCGGACCGCGCCCGAGCGGCGGTGAGGGCACGGTAGATCCCGTGCCCGCGCCACTCGGCCCGCGTAGCGCCGCCCCACAATCCCGCGAACTCCGTGCCCTCGACGACCACCACCCGCCCCGCGCAGACCACCTGCCCATCGGCTTCGGCGAGCCAGATCTGATGGTGGCCGTCCGGGGTGGCGCAGAACGCGGCCAACTCCTCGGCGCTCTGCCCGCTCGGCCTGCCGAAGACGGCGTCCTGCATCTCTTGCGAGCGGCGTACGTCCTCCAACAAGTCGGCTCCCTCCCCCGCTCGACGAACGGTCACCGCCGGCGGGAGGTCGACCGCGGCCGTCAACAGCGCGGCTTCGCCGATCATCACGGTCTCGACTTCGTCGGGCACCAGGCCATGGGCAACCAGCCGCGCTCCGAGGTCCGCCGGTTCGTCATGGCCACGGGACTTCCACTCGAAGTCCACCACCTCGGTCTCCTCGCGAAAGTGGCTGATCGCGGCCTTGATCAGCTCGTCCACCGGCGCCCCCACGAGCGCCTCGTGCTCATAGCTGACCATCCCGTGCTCGCCATAGCGCCCCCACCACAACGGGCCATGTGAGTCGGTATCCGTCGCGCCGTGAAGCTCGGCTTCCCCACGCAGCTCGGCGTCGTAGGCGGCCAGGAGTCGGTTCTGCATGCCCACGATTCTCCCCGACTCAGGCTGCACCGACCCTGTCCCCCACCCGACCGCTCGTCGCGGTTTTCCGACCATCCGCCGACGGCGCCTCGTCGTTGACCGCGACGAATGACCACACCACTCGCGCGCACCCGGGCCCGGGTATCAACGTGAGCGCCGTCACAATTCCTGGCCGCATGCCTGAGCTTGGCACAGCCGGCGGCCCGACCCCCAGAAGGAGTGCGCCACGGTGTCTGCCAGTACAGACGGTCCCCCTAGCGCCGCCCACGAGGCCGGCTCGCACACCCATGCACAGCTGAACGATCCCCTGTACGCCGAACTGGCGCGCAGCGAGGACTTCCAGGAGTTGCGGAAGCGTTACCGCGGCTTCGTCTTCCCGGCTACCGCAGCGTTCCTGCTGTGGTACTTCCTCTACGTCGTCCTCTCCAACTGGGCGCCCGGCTTCATGGGCACCCGCGTGGTCGGCTTCATCAACTGGGGCTTGGTCCTCGGCTTGCTGCAGTTCGCCACCACGTTCGCGATCGCTTGGTACTACGCCAAGTACGCGGCCAAGAACTTCGATCCCCTTGCCGACAAGGTCAAGGCCCGCTACGACGCAGGAGAGCGCGCATGAGCACCCAGATCCTGACCGCCGCCGCGGCGGCCACGAGCGGTCACCAGACGCTGACCTCGGTCTTGTTCGGGGTGATCGTGCTGGTCACCATCGGCGTGACCGTCATGGCCAGCCGGCGTACCTCCGGAGCGGCCGACTACTACGCGGGCGGCCGCTCGTTCTCCGGCTTCCAGAACGGTCTGGCCATCGGCGGCGACTACATGTCCGCCGCGTCGTTCCTCGGCATCTCCGGCGCGATCGCGCTGGCGGGCTACGACGGCTTCCTCTACTCCATCGGCTTCCTCGTCGCCTGGTTGGTGGCGCTGTTGCTGGTTGCCGAACTGCTGCGCAACTCCGGTCGTTACACGATGGCCGATCAGCTGGCCTACCGGATGCACCAGAAGCCGGTTCGCACCGCGGCCGCGGTCTCGACCGTGGTCGTCTCGGTCTTCTACCTGCTGGCCCAGATGGTCGGTGCGGGCGCCCTGGTGGCTCTGCTCCTCGGCGTGGAAAGCCAGTCGGTCAAGAACCTGACCATCGTGGGCGTCGGCCTGCTGATGATCTTCTACGTCACCGTCGGTGGCATGAAGGGCACGACCTACGTGCAGATCATCAAGGCAGTTCTGCTGATGGCGGGTTCGGCGGTGATCGTGTTCCTGGTGCTCGCCAAGTTCGGCTTCAACCTGTCCGAACTGCTGGGTACGGCGGCCAACAACTACGCCGACGGCGCCAACAAGGCGGCCGAGGCGGCCGGCGCTCCGGCGACTGCTTCCGCTAACCAGTTCCTGGCACCCGGGCTGAAGTACGGCTTGACCGGCACCTCGAAGCTCGACTTCTTGTCGCTCAGCATCGCGCTGGTGCTCGGCACGGCCGGCCTGCCGCACATCCTGATCCGGTTCTACACCGTGCCCACCGCCCGCGACGCCCGCAAGTCGGTGCTCTGGGCGATCGGCCTGATCGGCACGTTCTACCTGTTCACCCTGGTCCTGGGCTTCGGCGCACGTGCGCTGGTGACCGGCGATCAGTGGGCCAAGATCGTGGCCAGCAAGGGCAACCTCGCTTCGCCGCTCCTGGCCGAGGCGGTCGGTGGCGGTGCCGGTACGACGGGTGGCGCTGTGCTCCTCGCGGTGATCGCGGCGATCGCGTTCGCGACCATCCTCGCGGTGGTGGCGGGCCTGACGCTGGCGTCCTCCACCTCGGTGGCGCACGACCTCTACAACTCGGTGTTCAAGAACGGCACGGCCAGCGACAAGGAGGAGATCAAGGTCGCCAAGATCACGGCGTTCGTGCTCGGTGCGATCGCGATCGGCTTGGCCATCCCGGCCCAGAACCTCAACATCGCGTTCCTGGTGGCCTTGGCCTTCGCGGTCGCGGCCTCGGCCAACCTGCCGTCGATCATCTACAACATGTTCTGGAAGGAGTTCAACACCCGCGGTGCCACCTGGAGCATCTACGGCGGCTTGATCTCCTCGCTGGGCCTGGTGTTCTTCAGCCCGGTCATGTCCGGCAAGACGGCCATCGACCCGGCCACCGGCGACACCATCACCGCGTCGCTGATGCCGCTCGGCACCGACTTCTCCTGGTTCCCCCTGGAGAACCCCGGCATCGTCTCCATCCCGCTGGGCTTCCTGCTCGGCTACATCGGCACGAAGTTGTCGAAGGAGAAGGAAGCCGTCCAGGAGTTCGACGAGCTCGAGGTCCGCTCCCTGACGGGTGCGGGCGCCGAGGGCGCGATCTCCCACTGATCCGTACCCGTCCCGAGGTGCTGCACGGGCACCTCGGGACGGGTACACCCATTCCTCGCCCCGCGGCCGATCGGTCGCGCACTAGGCTGGGCGACCAGCCGCCGACCAACCTGCGCGAGGGCACCCTCTTCTCACCGCACGATCCAAGGAGTGAACACGTGAGC
>JBAOHF010000019.1:0-5291 GCA_037046605.1 Nocardioides sp. | reverse complement strand
CTCTCGCAGGCGGTCCAGCGCCTCGACCTGGGAGATCCACCACCAGTCGAGGGTGGCTGCTCGTCGCCGAGCATCATCGTTGGCGACGACCTGGCCATCACAGCCAGCAGGCCGTCACCTCTGCACCGCTACGCCGACGCCCGTACCATCGATCACCGACATGGACGACGAGCGCAATGACCGCGTGTTTCGGTACCTGGCCTACGGCTCCAACCTCGTCGTCGGCGGGCTGGCCCGCTACATCGGACCGGCCGCCGATCACTCCCCCGGCGAGCACGTGACCGTGCCGGGGTGGCACCTGCGGTTTCAGGGCCACTCCACCCGGTGGGACGGGTCGCCGGCGACGATCGCACCGGACCCATCGGCCCGGGTCGTCGGCCGCGCCTGGTCGCTCGGCCACAACTCGCTGATCGCCGTGGTGGCAGGCGAGGCGGGCGTTGCGACCACTCGGGCCGCCTTCGCCATCGAGGCGGTGATCAGTGAGATCGACGCTGCCCGCTTGGCTTCGCCTCCCGGACGAGCGCTCGGTACCGACGACGGCTTGGTCGGTGGTGCGATCGATCGCACCACCGTGTCGGGATTGCATTGGTACGCACCGGTGACGCGTCCGATCAGCCAGTACGACAGGGTCGTTGCGATCGACCATGCCGAAGGAGTGCTGTGGGCGGTGACCGCCTCGGTGCCCGACACCCTCAGGCGTCGTTGCGAGCCCTACCTGGCCCAGCTGCACCTCGGGCTCACCGAACTGGTGGGACACGACCGGGCGACCGATGAGGTCGAGGCTGCCCTGGTCCGGTCTTCCCGGCTCCCCCACACGTCGGTGTAGCCGAGGACGGTGCCCGGAGTTCGCCCCGTCTCTACCCGGAGCAGCACGACCCAGGAAAAGGTCGACCGCACGACCTCAGCCGATGAGCTCCGGGGTCCGGTCCTGGGGCGGCGCCTCGGGGCTCGGCGGCTCGTCCACCGGCACATCATCATCGGTGGGTCCCTCGACGTCGATGTTGGGCAGCAAGCGATCCAGCCAGCCGGGCAGCCACCAGTTCTTGTCGCCGAGCAGCTCCATCGTCGCCGGCACCAGCAGCATTCGCACCACGGTGGCGTCGAGCAGGATCGACGAGGCCAGGCCGACGCCGAACAGCTTGATGATGCGGTCGCCCTCGAGCACAAAGCTGCCGAAGACGAACACCATGATGGCCGCTGCTGCGGTGATCACTTTGGCTGTGGCCGCCAGCCCATCGGCCACCGAGTTATGGCTGTCGCCGGTGCGATGCCACTCCTCCCGCACCCGCGACAACAGGAACACCTCGTAGTCCATCGACAGCCCGAACACGATGGCAAACAACATCATCGGGACAAAGGGTTCGATCGGGCCGGTCTGGATGCCGGTGATGCCGCTGAACCAACCCCACTGGAAGAGGGCGACGACGAGGCCATAGGCGGCGCCCATCGAGAGCAGGTTCATCACGACCGCCTTCAGCGGCACGAGCAGCGAGCGGAACACCGCCATCAACAACAGGAACGACAGAGCGAGCACCGCCCCAAAGAAGAAGGGCAGGCGAGACGCCAGGTACTCGGAGAAGTCGACCTGGACCGGGACCGAGCCGGTCAAAGCGACATCGACCCCAGCGGCCTGCTCGGCTGCGGGCAACACGTCGGCTCGCAGGCGGTTGACCGTCTCGGTGGTCTCTTCGGCCTGGGGCGAGCTGGTGGGGATGACCGCCCACTGCACGGCGGTGGCCGCCGCGGGATCCTTCTCGTCGTTCGACATGGCCGGGGTGACGAAAACGACGCCCTCATCGTCCTGCACGGCGGCCGCGATGGGGGCCAAGGCCTCCGCGTCGAAGCCGTCGGGCAATTCGGCCACCATCAGGAACGGACCGTTGAAGCCGGGCCCGAAACCCTCGGCCAGCAGGTCGTAGGCCTTGCGGGTGGTCGAGTCCTCGGGGAAGTTCCCCTCGTCGGAAAAGCCGAGCCGCAGCCCGAACACCGGTAGCGCCATGCCGATCAGCAGCAGCGACCCGATCAACAACGAGGTCCAGGGGCGACGCTGGATGACACGGCTCCAGCGGTAGGCAATGGTCTCCCGCAGCGGCTTCTGACGCCGCATCGGCACCTCGCGCTTGAGTGGCCCGGCAAAGAATCCGGCGATCAGCACGACGACGGCGACGGGGAACGCAAGGACCAGCGGCGTGAAGTCGAGGCCGACGCCGACCAGGGCGAGGGCGGCAAGCCCCGCTGCGATCAGGCCGCGCCAGCGGGTGAGCTCCACCCGTTCACCGGCAAACCCGAGCAGCGCCGGCAGCAGCGTCACCGACGCCACGATCGTGACGGTGACGACCGACGCAGCGCCGATCGCCAGGCCGGTCACGAAGTTGACCCCCATGATCAACATGCCCATCAGCGAGATCACCACCGTCGTACCCGCAAACACGACCGCTCGTCCGGCGGTGTCGATGGCGATCGACGTGGCCTCCCGCACCGTATGTCCGGAGTGAAGCTGCTCGCGGTAACGGGTGACGATGAACAGGGCGTAGTCGATGCCGACACCGAGGCCGATCATCACGCCCAACACGGTGGCGAAGTCGGGGATCGTGAACACGTTGCTGAGCAGCGCCACCGAAATGCTGCCCAGGCCGATGCCGAAGAGCGACACGCCGACGGGCAGGCCCATCGCCAGCACCGAACCAAAGGCGAGGATCAGGATGACGATGGCGAAGGCCAACCCGAGGATCTCTGACGAGGGGCTCTCGAACTCGGCGAAGACCTGCCCACCGAACTCGATGTTGACCCCGTCGATCGTCGGTGCCGCTTCGGCGATCTCCTTCTGGAGCTGAGCGCCGCGCTCCATGTCGATGTCTTCGTCCAGCTTCACGTCGGCGTAGGCGATCTTGCCGGCCTGATCCCCGAACGGAGAGATCTGGCGGGCGCCCTCCTCGCTGTAGGGGCCGACGACTGCTTCGACGTCGTCAAACGTCGCCACGGTGTCGAACAGCTTCTCCATCGGCTTCTGTACCGCTGGATCGGTGACCGGCCGCTCGGATTGGAACACGATCGTGCCGCCCTGACCCCCCGCACCGGCGCCAAACTCCTTCTCGAGCAGGTCCAGACCGTTGCGGCTTTCCACGTTGGGCAGGTTGAATTCCGTGCGGAAGTGGGTGCCGACGGCACCGGCCAGCGCACCGCCTCCGATGAGGACGAGCAGCCACAGACCGACCACGATGCGGCGGCGGTCGTGGCACCAATTGGCGAGGCGTCGAAACATGTCGGGGGCTCCCAAGATCGTCGTCGTCCGGCTCGGCGCCGCCAGGAGGGGTCGCCGTTCAGACGGTGTACGGAAGCTAGCAACCCGAAAGGCCAAGTCCCCAGCCCCCAGGCGCTAAAGTGACCACTGACACCGGTCGCTCGGCGCCGCCGGATGCGACGTCGCCGGCGGTTATTCCGGGTGCCGTTGCTCGATTGCCACGATCAGGTGGCGTCGCTGACGGTCGGTGAGTGAGCCATCGGCAAAGCCGGCCTCGACCCCGTCGATCAGCTCCGTACGGGTGGACCGCACCACGCTCAGCGTGTGCCCGGCAGTGGCGGCCAGCCGCACGGGAAGAAACGCCAGCCGCAGGTAGCGCGGCGGCAGCTCGCCGTCGCTGAGCACGAGAACGCCGTGCAGCTCGTCGCCCTCCGCCTGACGTTCGGCGTGAAGCCGCTGCCGGAAGACGTCATGATCGAACAGTTCACGAGCGACGAGGTCGCCCGAGGACGACCGCAGCTCGGCGACCAGGGGGCACTCGATCAGCGAGGCATCGAAGCCGCTGCGGTCGTCGTCGAACATCATCTGGACAACAGTCTGTTCGAGGCCGTCGATCTTCTTCGGATGGACCGCCAGCCCCAACAACCCCAGGTCGTACGGGTCGGATCCCGTGGCGGTCTCAGCCTGGGCGGTCACCCCCGACAACTCAACCTTCAACAGCTCCATGCTCGGAGGATAGGAGCGCCCCGCCTGGCTTGCCGAAGGATGACGGCACCGGCGTTCCCGACGTCGCCAAGAGAGTGGCTGATAGGTTCCGCTCGTACCGCGCAATGCGGCTCCAGGCGGCTTCGGGGGGACCGATGGAACAGCCAACGGCTGCGGCGACGCAGGCTGAGAACTACGTCGTTATCTCGGCCGATTGCCACGGCGGAGCCAACGTCGCCGACTACCGGCCGTATTTGGAATCCCGATACCACCACGACTTCGATGCCTGGCAGGCCGGCTTCCACAACCCCTACCCCGACATCGAGGGCGACGACGCTGAGCGCAACTGGGACTCGTCCCGCCGCTTGGCCGAGCTCGAGGCGGACGGCGTGGTCGCCGAAGTGCTTTTTCCCAACACGATCCCACCCTTCTTCCCGAAGACCTCGCTGGTGCACCAGCCGCCCGGTGCCAGCGACGGCGACCTTGAGCGCCGCTGGGCCGGCCTGCGCGCCCACAACCGCTGGATGGCCGACTTCTGTGCCAACGCTCCCGGGCGGCGGGCCGGCATCTGCCAGATCATGTTGCACGACGTCGAGGCGTCGGTGGCCGAAATCCGCTGGGCCGCCGAGGCTGGGCTAACCGGCGGCGTGCTGCTGCCCGGCGCTCCCCCAGGTTCGGACGTGCCGCCGCTGTACGCCCCGGACTACGAGCCGATCTGGTCGGTGTGCGAAGAGCTCGGCCTGCCGATCAACCATCACAGCGGCAGCGCCGCACCCGATTACGGCAACTATCCCGCAGCCCAGGCGATGTTTCTGCTCGAGGTGGTGTGGTGGGCGCACCGCACCCTGTGGCACCTGATCTTCTCCGGGGTGATGGAACGCCACCCCAACCTGCAGTTCGTCTTCACCGAACAGGGCACGGCCTGGCTGCCCGACGAGCTGACCCGGCTCGACTACTACCACCTGCGCCTCAGCGGGAGCGGGGCGGCGGCGGGGTCCCAGGAGGCGAAGTTCGGCGAGGCGATGGGTCAGCTGTCGCTCACGCCGTCGGAGTACTGGAACCGCCAGTGCCAGCTTGGGTCGAGCTTCATCCGAGCCGCCGAGGTGCCGCTGCGCACCCGGGTGGGCGTCGACAAGATCATGTGGGGCAGCGACTTTCCTCACCTCGAGGGCTGCTGGCCGTACTCACACGAGCACCTTCGGCTGGCCTTCGCCGGCGTTGCCGAGGACGAGGTGCGAGCGATGGTGGGCGGCAACGCCGCTCGGGTGTACGGCTTTGATCTGGCCGCCCTGGCCCCGCTGGCGCAGCGCTTCGGCCCAAGCGTGGCCGAGGTGGCCGTACCCCT
>JBAOHF010000018.1:0-87715 GCA_037046605.1 Nocardioides sp. | reverse complement strand
AAGCCTTCGAGCCCCACCCCCACGCCGGCGGCGGGTCAGGCAACTCGAGCCAGTCGAACTGGGTTTCCTCACCCGGCGGATGCGCAATCACCGCCACCGGACGGCCCTTCGCCGGGCGGCACGCCTCGCACGCAGGACGCAACCCACGGGCACGGGATCTGGCGGGTCAGGGACTGGTAGCTCTGGTCGAAGCCCAGCGGCTCGAGCTCATCGAGCAGTGTCGTGGCCCACAGATGCGGGTCCTCGACCAGCCGGGCACGTACATAGTCGACGAACTTGTCGAACGGATCACTACTGCTGCGGGACCGTTCACCGGCGACTCGGTCGCCGGCCAGATACGCCCGGATCGTCTTGCGGTCATGGCCGAGATGCCGGGCGATCGCCGAGATCGTCCAACCCTTCGCGTGGAGCTTGTGCGCGTCCACATCATCCTCCCGTGTGAGCATGAGACGGGACTCCCTCGTTCGCTGGTGGTGGTCAGAGACCGTCAGCTTCGAGGGAGCCCCACCCCATATGGCGGAGCCCTACGGGTGGGGAATTTCAGTGAGCAACTCTGGGGAGATTCACCTGAGCGCCATCATCGCGCTTGCTCGACACATCGACGAGTCGCCAAGCGCGCACCTCTCAACAGTTTCGTTGTATGACGGAATGCGAACCATCGCAGACCTCACGGCGGGAAGCCGGTCTGATGTGATGCTCCTGGCCCGCACTGGCGGCCTCTATCTGTCCCACCTCCGGAGTATCGATCCACAGTGGGGAACGTTGCAGGTGATGCTGACGGACGCCGAGGAGCTTGATGTCTGGAAGTCACGACCCAAGTCTCGAGGTTGGGCCCTCGACTCCGTACTTCGTTTGAGCACCGCACCCACCGACGTCCACTACATCATCGCTGGCGACGACTGCGCAGTGGTCGGGTTCTACGCTGTGTACGGACCAGGGAACGTAGATTATGGCCACTCGCTCCTGATCACACCCAAGACGGCTGGCGGGGGAGAAGTGATCGCGGCCCTCAAGGCGCATTTCCAGTGCCGATGGGAGAATGCTCAGGAAAGCCCATCAGGATGAGGCCGCGACCAGCAAGGCCTGGACATGATACTCGTAGGAGTGAGCACGTCGGACTTCCTCGTGCGGCCGAATGCGCCTCATTGTGCAGCTCGAAGTCGTTAGCGAGCGCCTGCTCCACGACCCGGCGAAGGGCGTGGACGTCACCAGCGGGGACCTTGAGGCAGCCGGCGGTGGACACGAGCTCCGGCGCTAGGACATCTGACACGACGATCGGCTTCGCGAAGGTCCTCGCCTGGGCGAGCGAACCCGAGGCTCCTGCGTGACGTGTGAACTCTGGCAGGTAGGGGAACACCAGAACCGCAGCCGCCGCGATCGCTTCCTCCATGGCGTGGGGATCGACCCATCGGTCGGCCCACACCACGTCTGATCCCCGCGCCCACTCCCGCACTTGCTGCTCGTCCTCTGGGGCGAGTTCGCCGATGATGTGCACGGGCGGCCCACCTACCATCGCCTCGAGGAGAACCCACGTTCCCTTGTCGCGCCGTGCGCCGCCGACGACGGCGACTCGTCGTGGCTCGACAACCGCCGGCATGCGGTTGAATCGGGAGTCGATTGCTGCCGCGGTCGCCGCCGGCCACGGGACGTAGGTGACCGATGCTCCCGGCACCACCTCGTCCAACACCTCTCGCCCGCGGACGGTGTGGACGACGAACGCGTCCCGCTCCGCTACAGCCGCCAGCCGACGCTTCGTGCTCCGGTCCCGGGGCAGCTCTCCGGGTCGGTGCACGACATGTACGAAGCGGACGCCGATGTCGTCCAATGGCACCCCAGGATGTGACTCGTCGAAGAAGAGGTTGACCATCGTGGTGATCCCGGCGTTGCGGGCGTCGTGAGACGCACTGAGGAGGTTGTCGCGTGTGACATCGACGTCGACGGGTAGTCGACACCCGTTGACTGAAACGACCTTTACCGCCGGCGGCGGGTCGGTCGCTGAGAGGTAATACAGCGGGCAATAGAGCCGTACGGGCATCATCTCGGCTGCGGCGCGACCCAGGCCGACGATTAGATCTGGATGGTGACCGAGGATGGGTCCCGGGTATTCGTCGAAGAAGGCGATTCCAGTCATGCTTGCCAACCCGCCAGCGCGCACAGCTCGGCGTATACCGCGGTCGCTTCGTAGCCGACTTCGCGGTCTGCCGCGTGCTCGAGCTCGGGTCGCACGATCGCCGGGTCGGGGCTGGCATTGAGGTGGTCGGCCAGTCGCTGGACGCCGTCGCGCCCAACAACCTGGTCGTAGTGGAGGAAGATCCAGTCACCGTCGTGGCGATGGTCGTCGAGGATCCGGCGGTACATGGCGACCCAGAGACCCTCGGCGCTAGCACCATCCATCGCGACGTTTCGGAGCCATGGCGCCTCATCGTGCTCCTTCAAGATGCTGGTGACCGTTCGGCCGGGCTCACGAAAGACGCACACGAACGCCGTGCCGACTGGCAGGAATGGACGCCAGGCTGGAAGCGTGTAGCAGAACCGGGGATCCTTGAACGCGAACGGCCGTTGAGCGACGAGGGCGCGGATCGACGCAGCGACCTCCGGCGAGGGCCGACCCGCGGACGCGGTCTCGGGCAGTGGCTCGAGCCACCGCGAGCCGCGCTCGGTGCGACCAGCTCCCGGAGGCACGAGCGGATCGAGGAGCGACTCGTTGATCTCCTTGACGTCCTCGCCCTCGAAGAAACCGGCCGGGTTCGCCTCCCGTGGCGGGTGCAGCCGGGGGCCGAGGAAGTAGCCAGCAGACGCGACCAAACCGGCGACGAGGCTCGTCCCGCTCCGACCGCAGCCAAGGACCATCGCGTCCCGCCTGCGGTCGGGGCTACGTTGGCCCGTCATCCGGCACCCACCACCCCAGCTCGCCGAGGAGCAAGGTTTGCAGCACGCCCCGATCCCGCAGCCGAAGATCGTCCTCGAAGGCACGCATCTCACCCGTAAGACCGACGTGGCATTCGCGCTCGCGGAACACGTAGACATCATCGGGCATCGGAGGCGGCGGTGGCACATCCCGCTGCTGTCCGCCGAGTGGGAGACCCGCTCGGACGAGCAGCCGACGAAGGCAGCGCCCGGTCGCAGTATGATTGATTACCTGCCGGGCGATGAGCCATGGGTAGTCGAGTGCTACGACGCATACGTTCGGCTCCTCGAGCTCCAGCGCGATTACTACTGGGTTCTCGACCGCTTCCACGTCTCGACGATGTCGCACCAGCGGCTTGCGGGACGAGACATCGACCTGAGCTGGGTCGACCAACGGCTCGCCGCCCTTGGGTTTGTCCTCGTCCACCTCAGGCGAGACCCGGCGACGTTCGAGCGAGCTCGCGAGCACCGGCTGACCTACTCCGAGAACCGGCACCGGTACAACGATCTTCGCCCATTCATTCGTGAGCAAGACGTCATGGCCGATCTCGTTTCCGCCTCGGCACTGCCCGCCCTGACCGTCGACGTCTCCGACGACGATGTCGACCGCATTGCTGCGGAAATTCTCTCCTGGGTGAAGGCCATCGACGCATGGTGGAGGCCGTCGTATGGGGCGAGCGTGTCCGAGTGAACGATCCGATCAGCGTGATCACCGTCACTCGCGGCCGCCTCGTCCTCCTCCATCGCGCCATGGCGTCGGTGCAGGCTCAGGACTACGGGGGCGAGATTGAGCACCTAATTATCGTGGACGACGACGAGGCGACTGTGAGGGGCCTCACCCCTCGCTCATCGGTGCCCGGTCGTTCCCACTCCGTCTACGACGTCCGTCGCCCCGCGTCAGACGGTGGCGTCGGCGCGGTGTACCCGCGGCTGGCGCGCCTGCTCAACGTCGGTATCCATCGCGCAGCCTCACCCTGGATCGCCTTCCTCGACGACGACAACGAGTTCGAGTCGGACCACCTCTCGTCGCTCAGGCGGTTCGTGGACACCACGGGCTGCGACGCTGTTCACTCGGCGAGGCAGATGCTCTGGCCCGACGGGTCGCCCTACCTTGAGCAGCGCTTTCCGGGCCCTGGTTCAGACTCGGAGCAGGCTCGGATCTACAGACTCCTCTGCGACCGTGGTGTGTGCGAGCCGGGGAGCCATGTGGTGCGTGACCGGGTCGATGCGGGCGCGACGGAGTACCGGAACAGCACGGTGATACAGGCGTCGGATCCGGTCATGCTCGTGGACCAGAACCTGTGGCTTATCCGTCGTGAGCTGCTTCTGCGCACACCGATTCCCGAGGAGTTCTCTGACCAGAACGTTGCTGACAACACCTGTCCGGACGACCTTATGGTCGAGGCCTTAGTTCGAGCGGGGGTCGAGATCTCGACCAACGGCAGACCGAGCGTGCGCTACTACCTCGGCGGGATATCGAATCAGGTCCACCGTGACTGATGAGGAGGTTCTGGCTGTTCTCCAGGAAGTGGCCGGCGAGGTCTGCGGCCTCGTCGAAGCCACACCGGTACCAGAACGGGCACAACTCATTGACAACAGAGTCGACCAATTCTCGATCGACTTGGCGGCCGACGCTCTCGCCGTCCGTCTGCTCACGGCCGCTGGGCTCGGCGTACTGTCGGAGGAGTCTGGCCGGCACCTTTGGAACGCAAGCATCCGTGTTGTGGTGGATCCCATTGACGGGTCCACAAACTGCGCTCGTGGTCTGCCCTCCTACGGTCCGAGCCTCTGTGCAGTCGACGCGGATGGGCTCGTCGCCGCGGTCGTGCGGAATATCCCGGCGGCCACCAACTATGCGGCGCGGCGCGGCGCCGGCGCCACCAGAAACGGTGCTCCGCTGTTGCCGTACCGTCGCGACTGCCTTCGAGTCGTGGCAACCGGTGACCCAGTTGACGCCCTCGAACCTGAGACGTGGACGCGGCTCTCGGGAGCGTCGGCCCACGATTTATGCCTGGTGGCCGACGGCACCGTTGACGGATACGTCGACGTGCGAAACACCCGAATCGATATGGGACTACGCCGGTGCCCTGCTGGTCCTTCTCGAATGCGGAGCCGTAGTCCGGGAACGTGCCGGGCATGAGCTCCTTGACCTCGACGCTGTGAGGAATCGGAGGCTGGTCGCGGCGTCGACAGTGGAGCTGGTCGACTCGCTTGACTGCCTCCCGCTCGGCCCGCCCGTCTGACGCCCCGGGGGAAGGCGGACTTGTCAGGATCATCGAGTGCGCCTGACAGTCTCGGCGGCGGCTTCTACACTTGCTTCTACACCGCGGGCTGGGATTGGCTGGTCCGCAGTGGTACGGACTGGCACGTCGAATGCGCGAAACGCCACCTCAGGGGTACTGGAAGGTACGGAACGAGCCGGTAGAAGGGGCTGAGAATCGGTCTCATAACCCGAAGGTCGCAGGTTCAAATCCTGCCCCCGCCACCATCTGAAATGCCTGGAATGAAGCCCTTCTCGACAACTGAGGAGGGCTTCTTCCATGCCCGGACCGACCGATTTCTACTGTTTTTTCTACTGTGCGGTCCGTGATCGGCAACGCAGGCCCAGTACGGGACGTCACGCGACGGGATCTCGACCCGTCGCGACGGCCGGTCGACGAGTGGCTCCTCCTCGTCCGCCCGAGCGAGACGATCGGAACCTGAGGGTCGATCTTCGGGTTCTGGTGGCGTAGGGTCGATCCTGCAGCGCCTGATCCCCACCGGACGTCCAGGGATCGACGGCCTTCGTGTCTGGCAGACGTCCCCAATCGGTTCGAACCGAAGGGGACGCTGATGCGTGGATCCATCCAGAAGAAGGGCAAGAAGTGGTACGCCGTGGTTTATGACGGCGTGAACCCAGCGACCGGCGCGTACCGCCGCCGCTGGGTCCAAGCTGGCACCCGGCGCAGCGATGCCGAGAAGCTGCTGGCCGAGCTGGTCAAGCGTGCCCACCAGGGCGAGACGGTGGTGAGCGAGAAGCTCACGCTCGGCGAGTACCTGACCGAGCGGTGGCTCCCGATCCAAGAAGCGCGGCTGCGCAAGAGCACCTACGAGTCCTACCGGCGCAACATCGAACTGCACGTGGTCCCCGGCCTGGGCCGACGGAAGCTCGACCAGCTCACGCCCGAGGACATCGACATCTTCTACGCGTCGCTGCTCAAGAGCGGCCGCAAGAAGCGTCCGGGCGAGAAGGGCCCGGCCAAGGGCCTGGCCCCCAAGACCGTGCACAACATCCACGTGATGTTGAACAAGGCGCTGAGCGACGCGGCTCGCAAGGGCACGGTCGTCCGCAACGTGGTCGCCCTCGCCGATGCACCATCGCTCCAGGCGCGTAAGCGGACAGAGATCAAGGCGTGGGAGGTCGACCAGCTGATTGCGTTCCTCGACGCCATCGAGGTCCACCGCATGGGACCTGCCTTCTTCCTCTCGGCGCACACTGGGATGCGTCGCGGGGAGGTTCTCGGTGTGCGATGGCGCGACATCGACCTCGACGAAGGTCGGGTGTCAGTTCGTCAGGCGCTGGTGTCGGTGGCCTACGAGGTGTCGATCTCGGATGTGAAGACCGGGGCGAGTCGCCGCACGATCGACATCGACGACGGACGTGGTCCAGGTGCTGCGCGATTGGCGCAAGGCTCGCACTGAGGAGTGTGACGGCGTTGCGCCCGCGGCGGATGACCTGGTGTTCGTGAAGGCTGACGGCACCTCGATGCATCCGGACATCTTCAGCCAGTTGTTCGACCGCACCGTCGCGAAGCTCGACGTGCCGAGCATCTCGCTGCACGATCTGCGACACACCCACGCCACCCTGCTGCTCAAGGCCGGCGTGAACGTGAAGGTGGTCAGCGAACGACTCGGCCACGCCAACATCGCCTTCACCATGCACGTGTACCAGCACGTCCTGCCCGGCATGCAGGCCGCAGCCGCTGACACGTTCTCACTGCTGCTGCGCAATGAGCGGAGCAAGGAGAATCCCGATAACGAAGACGTCGACGCCGAGGGCAACCAATGACCGCCGCGTTGACAGTCCACGATCCAGGGATAGCCGGAGAGATGGCGGCGGAGGCGATTCGTGCGCTCAGCCACTTCACCCTCGTTCCTCCGGCTCCCGATAAACGGTTTGGGAGACATCACCGACCCTACGGAGACGCCACGGAGGTGCGGATCCGCGCCGAAGGACACCCGCAGACAATGGACCAGATCGCCCGCTGATCACAGGGCCGGCTCGCCGCCTCAGGCCCACGTGAGTGACTGGTCGACGGCGGACTCCAACCGGTCGAGGCCCGGATGGGAGTCACAGGCGCCATGTACGGTTGCGTCCGGGCTGCGAAGGCCTCCGTAACCGTTCGGAGAGGGAGTCGGCAGGAACGAGATGAAGAGGGCTCGGAATCTGCCGGGAGGATCCCCGGGTGGCTGACAAGCGCGTAGCGGGTCTCGCAACTGTTGTCGGAGTCGGTGCGTTGGCCGCGGCGAAGGGAATCGCCGACATGGTCCACGGCCACAAGCTGGCCAAGACAGCGCGTGGTCGCCACGAGGTCGCTCTCGCCGATCTCGAGGCCGCCCAAAGTCCTGTACACGACTGCGTGGCAGCGTACGGCGTCCAGATGATCGAGACCGTCACGGTCACGCTCGGTCGTTTCGCTGATTGGGTCGAGCGCAACAAGATGGCCGTCAACCGGCTGGGTCACGACCCAGTGGCCGGGGTCGAGGTATCGGTGCCGGAGCTGCCAGACCTGAAGAACGAGATCAAGCAAGCACGGGCTTGGATCAAGGGCGGAGCGGCCGGAGCGACTGCTGCGGTCGCTGCCCCGCAGGCTGCCCTCTTGGGCGTATCAACCTTCGCTTCCGCATGCACTGGCACGGCGATCTCGTCGCTCAGCGGTGCTGCGGCCACCAACGCGACACTTGCATGGCTGGGCGGCGGTTCTCTGGCGACTGGCGGCGGCGGAATGGCCACGGGGACCGCAGTATTGGGCCTCATTGCGGCTGCGCCGGCAGCATTCATCGGCGGCATGACTGTCGCGGTGGTCGGCTCCAAGCAGAAGACGAGTGCGAAGCAGTACGCCGCTGAGGTGAGTGTCGCGATCGAGAACGTACGAACCGCCATCGCGCTGATGCCCAAGGTCAGCGAGCGCGTTGGAGAGTTGTCGGAAGTACTGGGGTCACTGGCGCGTCGGGCCGACGCGGCGATCGCGTGCTTGGAGACGCTGGAGTTCGATCCCGATCAGCACGCCGCGGAGTTCTCCACGGCCATCCAGCTCGTGCGAGCGATTCGAGAAGTAGTGAACGCGCCCCTGCTCGATGAGAAGACGGGTGAGTTGACCGACGTGTCCCTGAAGATCGTGAGGAAGTACCGATGAGCAGTCAGAGAGCCGTGGTCGTTTCCGAGAAGATCGGGGTGACCGTCGACCCGCTCGTAGTGGTCCAGACCCTGATCGAGTACGGCGACAAGTGGATGGTCGAGGTCCAACGAGCCAAGGTGGAGCGAGCGGGGATAGCGGCTTGGGAGCACGCCCAGGTCGACCGCATCCAGGTCCAGCGGGAGGTGCTCTTGACGGCCCTTGAGTTGACCTTCGATGAGCGGCGCGAGAACTTCCGCAGACTCTTCGATGGGCTGGACTCAGCGATGGCGGCAGAGGACCCCAGCCAGGTCGCCTCGTACCTCGAGTCGATCACCGATCTCGCGAAGTCGAGTCCCTTCAAGGAGCTTGCGAATCTGGAGATCGTGGTCTCGGAGGCTAAAGCGGCCTGACCAGGTCTGGGACGTTTGACTCGCGCCATCTGACCGAACAGTCGAAGCGCCTGTAGGGGTCAGGCCGCGGCAGTTCGGCCGAGCATGCGGTCGAGGTCGGCGCGGGGGACACGGAGGGTGCGGCCGATCTCGATGCAGGGGAGGCCGTGTTCACCGCCGGTGGCTCGCCACTGGCGTGCGGCTGCGTAGGCGGCGTTTCGGCTGATGCGGAGGACGGCTGCTGCTTCGTCGATGGTGAGCACCTCGACGCTGGTGTCGGTGTCGGTCATGCTCGTTCTCCCGGGTCTGATTGAGGGTCGTGCTGGGTAAGCCGATGCGGGGCCCGTGGTGTCGCGTGCGGTGGTCAGATCCCGATCGACCGCTCCGCCGCTGCTGGCTGGTCGGCGGGTGGGCGAGCTCCCAGGCGGTCTTCTCGCCGGTGGATCGATGGAGGCGTTCCGCAACGGCGAGGTCGGCGGGAGCGGGTGGGATGCGTGGGAGGGCTTCGCCGTCGAGGGGGTCGACTGCGGCGGTGAGGTAGAGGTGGTTCTCCCGGCGGCCGCGAGTGATGTCGACGTAGGTCTCGGCGCGTGTGGCAGGTGGCGTCGACTCGGCTGGTGGACACGTCGCGGGTAGAGCCTTGAACGGCGTACGAGGTGAGCGCGTATGCGTGGTCGATACCAACCTCGCCGCGGCCGGTGGTGGTGCGGTGGTGGTCGAAGAACGATCGGGGAAGGTCGATTCGTCCGATCCCGTCGAAGTCGACGGTGAGCGCGTCGCGAGCGGCGTCGCGTTGGTGGGGGTGAACGGCGATGATGGTTCCAAGCGAGCCGTTGCGGACGTACGCGTGGCGGTCGCCGTCGACGTGGAGGTCGCGGTTCGGTGCCCGAGCGGTCACCCGGTCTCCGACAGCGAAGGTCCGGTCGCCGCTGGCGGAGATGGGGTCGCTGTCGAGTTCGCCGTTGACTCGTCGCAGGAGGTGGGCGAGGCGGTTGAGTTGGCGTCTGGTGCTGTTGCGCCGGTCGACCATCGGGTGCTCGAGCCCGGCGCGGTGGGCGTCCCACCAGCGGCCGAGGACCTGGCGGTACATGGCGAGGTCGTCGGCGACGACGTGCAGGTGCCCGGCCGCTGCAAGCAGGTCGAACGCTTCGTCGATACGACCTTCTCGCAACGCTTGGGCGGCGGCGCGGTCATGGGGGTGCTGGAGCCGGTGGGTGGTGGTCAGCTCTGGGGTGGCGTGTTCGTGGCGTTCGCAGAGCACGCGGAACATACCGCCCGCGGCGATGGCGCCGTGTTGGGCTGGGTCGCCGATGAGGCGCAGGCTGGCGCCGGTGGTGGCGGCCATGT
The DNA here is from genome assembly GCA_037046605.1 of Nocardioides sp. Taxonomy (GTDB): domain Bacteria; phylum Actinomycetota; class Actinomycetes; order Propionibacteriales; family Nocardioidaceae; genus Nocardioides. The sequence continues at coordinate 77,694 of JBAOHF010000018.1, read as the reverse complement.
CCATGAGCGCATCCAGGTCACGGTCCGACAACGTGGACGCCTCATCGATGACCAACACCGTGCGGGCGTCGAGGGGGAGGGACTGGGGGTCGGTGTGCGCGAGGTACCAGGCGACGGTCTCGCACTCGATCTCGGTTGCTTGGGCGAGGGTGCGGGTGGCTTCGCCTTTCACCGCGGCGCCCATCACCCGGTAGCCGGCTGCGGTCCATGCATCGGCGCACGCGGCGACGGTGGTGGTCTTGCCGGCACCGGCGCGGCCGATCGCTGCTTGGAAGCGGTGGCCACCCTGGCACCACCCAATGGCCAGTTGGCGTTGTTCGCCGCTGAGGTGGGGGTGCGTGGCGAACGCGGCGTCGAGATGCAGTTCGGCGACCTGGTGGGCGCCGCGGTGCAGGCCGTTGTCGAAGCGTGTGGCGATGCGGTCCTGCACGGCGAGCATTTCGGTGGTGGTGAACAATGGGTCGTCGGTGTCGGTGAGCGCAACGACGTGGGGTGACGCGAGGAAGTCGTCGGTGAGTTCGATCAGCCGGTCGGCGCCGCACAGCAACGGCTGGACCACACCGTCGTCGCCGCTCGGGATGGGGTGGTTGGTGAGTGCGGTGAGCGCGTCGGTGCGGGTGAACACCGAGCCTCCGGCGCAGATCCCGTCCGGTTCGGCGAGTGACGCGAACAACGTCGCGGTGTCGACGTGCTGTTCGGCGGGTTCGTGTCCGGTGATCGTGGCGAACGCTGCGGGGTCGAGCCCGTGGCGCGCTGCGCGCTTGCGCCAAGTGGTGATGAGTTCGTCGGCGGGGGTGTGGTTCTTGGCTGGTCGGGTGCGCAGCACGATGTGTTCGATCTCGCCGGGGTGCGCCCCTCGGCCGATCTCTGCTTCGAGTTCTGCGAGGGCGTCGTCGATCTCACCGCGGCGCTGGGAGAACTCTCGGATCACCGCGTTGGTGATGCCCGCGATCTCCCAGCCGCCGGTTCGACCGGGCCGCCACCGCACGCCGAGCTGGGTGGAGAGTCGGTGACGCATCTCCGCGGTCGCGAGCGCCGAGGCGCCATGCGCGTTCACGAACAGGGAGCGTGACCAGACGCCGCGGTGTGTGCCGTCGGGGAGTTGCACGGTGTTCGCGATGACGTTGTGGTGATGAGGGAACGGGTCCAGCGCCCGGGAGGTGAGGTGCTGGAACGATGCGATCGCTAACCCGCCCGCCGGCACGGGTTGGCCCTCCACGCGGGCGAGAGCGCGGTCTTCGATCCAGTTGAGCGCCCAGTCGTTGCCCGCCTGGATCGAACCGAGCACAGCCTCTCGTGTCGTGTTGTCGCTGAGGAGGGCGAGTACGCCGAGGGACTTCTCGGTGGTCAAGGTGAGGTCGTAGGCGACACGCACGGCGGGCGGCCGTCGGCGTTCGAGGAACCCGGCCAGGTCGTCGCGCGTCACGAACCACCGGCCCTTCACACCGCGTTGGGCGACGAGGTACGCGCGGCGCGGTGTGCGTCCCGCTGTGATGGATCGTTCGATCTCGACGCGGTGTTCGTCGTGGTAGCGCGCACGCCCACGCAGGTAGCGGGCGGTGACTCCTGCGAGGCGAGCTGCTTCGGCGATCGTCAGGATGTCGTCTGGGGCGCCGAGCGCTCGGACCTCGTCTGGGTGCACTCCTGCGTCGCGGGCATCGCTGCACCGCGTGAGCTCGGTGTCGGTCACCCACCGGGTGCCGTCCGTCTCGACGGTCGGGATCAGGTACGACCCACCCGGGACGCAACCGGCAGAACTTCCGCCACCGGACGCCCAAACGGGAGGTTCAGCCGGATGTTCAGCGGGAGGTGGGTGTGCCACGCGATCGCCGACGGGAACCTCAGCGGGAACCCGGGCGGGTCCCTGCTCGTCGTGCCCGGCTACGCCGGGATCTTCCCGGCGTACGTCGTGGAGTGCTGCACCGGCGTCGAGCAGACGTTCGACCTCGTCGTGGGTGACGCCGAGGACCGCAGCGGCGTCCGCGACGCCGTAAAGGCGGACACCGCTGGCGCTGAGCTTGGTGTGGGCGCCTGCACCCAACGCAGCTCGTCGCCCTGCGGAACCCTGCGCCGAGATGAGTCGCTCGCCGCTGTGGGGGTCACGTCCCGCGAGCACCGACGCGAAGTCGCTGCGGTGCACCTCTCCGGTGAGTCCCATCACGGTGGCGGTGCGGCCGAGCCACCGGCCGGGCTGCTCGCCACGATCCGCGTAGTAGCGCTCCGCTCCACCTTCGCCGCCCGCGCCCGCCGCTGCTTCCGGCGACGCCGACGTGGTCTTCGGTGGTGGTTGGAGATAGCGGACGATCGAGTCCACGACGCGGGCGGTGTCGGCTCTGCCGCCGCCGAGTGGGGTCACCGTGAACTTCACGAGACGACCCACGCGGGAGGTTCAACAGGTTCCCCGGAGGGGAACCTGTCAATGTGTGCGCGCCGGACCTGCCGTCTTGCGTCGATGTGACGGGACCGGCAGCCGGGTGTTCCGGGGTGCCCTTGGGGGTAAGGGGGGTTCACAGGCCGACGGCTTGTCCGGGGCCGTCCGAGGGCGTGGGTGAGTGCTGGAGACGGTCGAGGCGGGCGGTCATCGACAGCGGCTGGGTCGGTGTTGTGGCGAGCTGGTCGAGGTGTGTGCCGAGCAGCGCGTCGTGGGCTCGTCGGGTCCACTCGGGGGCCCGGTCGAGCTGACGGCCAGAGAGGGGTGCGACCTGGCGGTGCACGTCCAAGCCGGCGCCGTCGCGGGCCGGCTGGGCGAGTCCGAAGCGCACGAGTCGGTCCAGCGTGTTCACCAGCCGGCTGCGGCCACTGACGCTGGCTCCGAGCCCGAGGGAGCGTGACAGCTCAGCTGCGTCGATGCGGGCGGGGACGTCGTCGACCCACAGGGCGGCGACGCGGCGCAGCAGCAGCATCGAGCTGGGCCCGACGACCGCGGACCAGCAGCGTTCGACATAGGGGTGCTCGAGGTCGAAGCCGACCTGTCGCACCTGCGGGTTCGGGTGTTCGACGGGGGTGAAGGTGAGGGCGTTGTGTTCTTCCATGCCCACGTAGGCCGTCGAACACGCGTCGATGACCCGCCGCAGCGAGGGGCGGGTTCAGCGGGAACCTCGGCGGGTGGTCGAGCGGGAACCTCGGCGGGATCCCGCGCTGCGCCGCCGCACAGAATCTCGTGGATTTCTTGGCGAACGGGATGCTCAGCGGGAACTCCAGCGGGAGGTCGGACTCGGAACCTCGTGGTGCCCATCGACACCAGGAGTCCCTACATGTCACGAATCCTCAACGCTCTGAACCGCGAGTGGTCACACCTCGCTGGCTCCACCCCAGCCCGCGAGGCGGTCACTCGCTGGTCGCGCCGGTACCCCGTCTTCGGCGAGGCAGCCGATCTGCACGACGTGGTCGACCTCGGCCACCTCAGCGACACCGGAGATGTCGTCCGTCGTGCGCTCGCCGAGATGGCTCCCGACGACGACCTCGCAGCCCGCACACTTCTCCAGGCGCTCCTCGGTGGGATCACCACCATGGCGATCCGCTGCGCAATCAACACCGACAGCACCGACGAGCTCGTCGCCATCGCGTGGGAACGGATCCGCACCTACCCCGCACACCGCCCCGGGTCCGTCGCGGGCAACGTCTTGTTGGACACCCGCAAGCGCTACTTCCACAGCTACCGCGCCGACCCGACCGACCTGCTCGCCGAACCGGCCGATGGCCCATCGGCTGAGGACCAGGCGCTCGAAGGGTTCGTGTTCGCCGAGCTTGCTGACGCCGCTCGCATCGGGATCATCTCACCGGTCGCGCTCGAGGCGATCGTGCGAACCCGGGTCAACGACGAATCGCTGCGGGACGTCGCTGCAGACCAGCAGATGACCGTCAAAGCCCTCCGGCACCGCCGCTGGCGTGCTGAGAACCGGCTCCGCGAACTACCGATTGCGAGCTGAGCCGACCATGCCCACCTCTGACACGGCCGCGCCTGAGAAGACCGAAAGGCGCCCGCGCCCGTTCCTGAGAACCGGTACCGCCAAGGCCGAATGGCCCCCTTGCGATTCGGCCAACTCCTGGCATCGTGCGAACGCAACACCCGCTGGCGGGGCGCGGCGACAAGGAACAGGGCGATGACACTCACACGAGAAGGGACCGTCGATCGATCGACGATGCAGGACTGTTCGGCGGCGCTGACGCTGCTGTCGTCGAAATGGGCACTGCCGGTGCTGGTCGCGCTCGCCGACGGGCCAGCCCGACGCAAACACCTGAAGCGACGTGCAGCCCCCATCAACGACGATCGCCTGGACGCTGCGCTGAGCCATCACCTGCGCGACGGTCTGGTCGCCGACGCATGGATCCCCGGGCCACGACGCAACGAGCGCGGCTATGCGCTCACCGAGCTCGGCTACTCGTTGCTCCGCGCACTCTCACCCCTTGCCCGGTGGCACGAGGAACACGGTCGCTCGCTGGACGAGCATCGACGCCACTGGGATGCGTCTCACCCGTCGGCACGCCGACCCTGACCGACCCGTGCTCGCACCGACGGACCGGTGCGAGCACCGAATCGTTGTGGAGACTTCTCGTTGCATCCTCATCCCTGCACCTCTTCCATGAACCGAATGGGACCCAAGGTCACACTGCGGCGATGGTCGGCCCTGAGCATCGCCTTCCTGGCGGTGATCGTTGCCGCGTGTTCACACGGACGCGCAGACGCCGGTGGCACAACGACCACCGTGAAGTCCTCGTCCACCACCGCAGCGCCGACCAGCGAACCATCGCTCACGACCACCTCGACGACCATCGCCGAGGATCCCGTGCTCATCGCGTACCTCGACTTCTGGGAGCTCTACGTCGAACTGGGCGGCGCGCCGCCTCCGTTCGACCCGATCGCAGTCAACGCACGCCTCGAAGAGCTGACGACTGACCCCGAGACGGCGCAGCTGTTCGACTTCTTCCAACGCAACGCTGCGACCGGACTCGTGTTGCGCGGCGACATCGGCCACACACCGACGGTCCTGTCGAACGACGGAACCACCGCGATGGTCGACGACTGCGCCGATGACCGCCTCGGCGTCTACCGCGTCGCTGACGACAGTCGCGTCGACACCGACGACCCGGCCAGACGGACCTACACCGCGACGCTGCGCCAGGTTGACGGCGTGTGGCGCGTGGAACGAGTGGACGCGGAGGGGACGCCATGCGCCGAGTGACTCACGCCCTTCTCACTGTGACCGCCGCCGTGTGCTGCCTCGCTGTGCTCGCTCCGTCGGCGTCCGCCGATGGGATGGGCGGCGCCGACGTGGACGACTCCGGAATCGACTACGGCATCATCACCACCGGCGGCAACAGCGGTGGCTCGACCATTGGTGGCGACAGCGGTACCGGCCCGACGTGCACCTATCGACTTATGGGCGGCCCGGAGAACTTTCCGGTGTACGACACCGACGGCACGCTGATCGAGGTCCAGGCCGGTGGCGCCTGGTACGAGAAGACCTGCGACGGCGCGTTCGTCGGAGCGGTCTACCTCACCGCCACACCCGAGACGGTGAACCCTGCGACGCTGGCCGCGGGTGTGCTGCGCAGGATGACGATCCCGCTCCCCGATGTCTCACTCAGCCCCGCGGTCGACCAGATCGTGAACCTGCCGTCGTGGTTGTGGATCTCCAACTGGGCGCCGCTCACCGGCTCCGCGACGTTGGGCGGCGTGACGGTCACCGTCACCGCGCAACCCTCAACCGCGCGGTGGGTGTTCGGCGACGGGAACACCTCGACGTGTGCGCCGGGTGTGGCGTGGAGCCCGGACGCGAACCCCGCCGAGGCGTGCACCCACACATGGGCCAAGTCGTCAGCCGCCGAGCCATCCGACTCCTACCGGCTGCGCCTTGCCGTCAACTGGACCGCGACGTACACGGTCAGCGGCGGTGCAGGAGGCGGCACCCTCCCCCCGCTCACACGAACGGCGGAGCTGCCGGTGCGCGTCGCCGAGGTTCAGGCCATCAACGATCACGTTGGAGGATCACGATGACGACCACGACTCGCGCCCCGGCCAGCAACGGCAACACGCCGACACGAACAGCCGACGGCGCAGCACGGCAGTCAGCGGTGAAGCCGCCACGGCGACCCAACACCGCACGCATCGCACTGGGTGCTGTCGTGGTCGGACTGAGCGCGCTGGGTGCTGTCACGTTGTTCTCGAACGCTGCTGACCGCGTCGCTGTGATCGCCGTCGCTCGTGACGTGGCACCCGGCGCAGCCGTGACTGAGGCCGACCTGCGGAACGTGTCGATCTCGACCGGAGAGGGACTCGACACCATCGATGTGGGAGACGTCGATCGGGTCATCGGCCGTACCGCCGTGCACGGCCTAACGGCAGGGTCGCTGGTGACACCGGCGCAGCTCGCCGATGGCCCTGCGTACGCGGACGGCTCGGTGCTCGTCGGAGCGTTGCTGTCGTCTGGCCAGTTTCCCGTCGATCTCGAGGTCGGCGACACCGTCCAGATCATCGAGACGACCGCTCCCGATGCAACCGGTTCCGGTGACGCGCTGGCGCGAGGCGTCGGGACGGTCGCGGCGCTGACGGAGGCGTTGGAGGGGCAGAGCGATCGCACCGTGTCGATTGCGGTGCCCGGGGATGACGCTGCAGCGATCTCGGCTGCTGGCGCTGCGGGCCGGGTGAGCCTGGTGGTGACTCCGTGACCGGCCTCGTCTGTGTCGCCGCCGGGCCCGGCGCTCCGGGCGCGACCACGGTGGCGCTCGCGGCCGCACTGACCGCAGAGTGCGGTTCCGCGCTGCTCGTCGATGCGGACGGCGACGGCGGTTCGCTCGCTGCGCATCTCGGCGCTGCGACAACGCCGGGGCTGGTGACGTTGGCCGCGGCGACTCGCCACAGCTACAGCGGCTCCGAGCTGAAACGTCACATCCAGCCGGTCACCGGGGAGGTCGGGCTACTTGCAGCGCCGTCGAACCCGGAACAGGTATCGGCCGCGCTGATCGCTCTCGGCCGACCGTTCGCCGAGTCGCTGACCGCGCACACAGCGGTAGCCGACGTCGGGCGCTGGCGCCCCGACAACCCTGCTGAATGCCTCGTCGGTGTCGCAGATGCGACGGTGCTCGCGGTGCGCCCGACCCTGGCGGGGGTCGCGTCGGCACGCTGGTCCTACCGGGACCTGTCCGCACGCTGCGCCCACGTTGTCGTCGCGACACGTGGTGAACGCCCCTACGGTCCCGACGAGGTCGCCGCGGCGGTCGGTTGCCCACCCAGTGACGTGGTGGTGCTGCCGGTGGATCGGGCAGGGGCGTCCCTGATCACCAACTCGGTGAGCAGTCGTTGGCTCCGTCGCGCCGCGTTGGCGCGCACGATCCGTGCAATGGCGCTCGAGCTGTGGCCAGTTGCATCTGACGACGGAGTGTTGGTGTGAGTGTCGCCGAGACTGTCGATGACGACCTGGTCCGCTCGCTGCGCACCGGGGTGGCCGAGGAGCTGTCGGTCACAGCACGGCGTATATCCGCCGACGGTCGCCGACTCGAGGGCGCGGACGAGGAGATGCTTGCCCGCCAGCTCATCGCACAGCGCCTCGAACAGCTCGCGTCGGACTCGATCGCTGACGGCAGTCCCGTGCTGTCGCAGAGCGAGGAAGCGACGCTCGCGGAGGCGGTGTTCAACCGGCTGTTCCACCTCGGGCGGCTGCAGCCGCTGTTGGACGACGAGTCGATCCAGAACGTTGTCGCCAACGGGTACGACCGTGTGTTCGTCGAGTACGCGGGCGGCCTGAAGATCGAAGGGCCACCGGTCGCGGGGTCCGACGACGAGCTGATCGAGCAACTCCGGGAGATCGGCCGCCGCTACGGCCTGTCAGAGCGCGAGTTCAACCCCTCGCGGCCGCAGCTCAACCTGCAGCTGCCGGACGGATCACGACTCTTCGCGGTCGCGTGGGTGTGCTCGCGGCCATCGGTGTCGATCCGCCGTCACCGATATCTGAAGCTCACCTTGGCGGACCTGATCGGCCTCGGCGCGATCGACGAGGGCCTCTCCTCGTTCCTGGCTGCGGCGGTTCGATCGCGTCAGCAGATCATCGTCGCGGGAGCGACAGGAGCCGGGAAGACCACGATGTTGCGGGCGCTTGCATCAGAGATCCCGACGTCGGAGCGGATCGTCACGATCGAAACGGAGCTCGAGCTCGGACTGGACCGCTTTCACGACATCCACCCTGACTGCGTCGCCCTTGAAGCGCGCGAAGCCAACGTCGAGGGCGCAGGCGAGGTGACCGCTGCGGACCTCGTTCGCATGTCGTTGCGGATGAACCCGGACCGGGTGATCGTCGGCGAGGTCCGCGGTGACGAGATCGTCCCGATGCTGAACGCGATGTCGCAGGGCAACGACGGGTCGATGTGCACTGTGCACTCGGACTCCTCGGCGACCGTCTTCAACAAGATGGCGCTCTACGCGCTGCAGTCGGCCGAGAGGTTGCCGCTCGAGGCAACGTGTCAGCTTGCTGCCGCAGCAGTCGACCTCGTCGTCTACATCTCAAAGTCGAGCGAGGGCCGTTGGGTGTCCTCGGTGCGACAGGTGGTTGGTGCGGACGGTTCGACCGTCGTCACCAACGAATTGTTCCGACCCGGGCACGACGGCCGTGCGGTGCCGGGCGTTCCTGTGCCACATGACCTGGCAGCCGTGCTCTCCTCGCATGGCTGGGACTCGATGATGCACGAGCGGCGTGAGGGGTGGTGGCAGTGACTGTCCTCGTCGTCGTGACCGTCGTCGCGGCGGCAGCTGGGGTGTGGCTGGTCGCTACCGGCCTCCGGCCAGCCGCTCCGGATGACGGACTCGTCGGACCGAACGCTGCGCCGGCGAGCACACCAGGTGTCGATCGACGGTTGCGGGACCGAGCGCTGCGCGCCGCCGGATGTGCGCTCGTGTTGGCGGTCGTGTCGCGCTGGCCAACCGCCGTCCTCGCTGGCGCGCTGCTCGGTTGGTTCTCACCAGAGCTCTTCGCGTCCCGCCACAACCGCGACGCCGCACTCGCTCGCACCGAAGCCATTGCAGCGTGGACCGAGATGCTGCGCGACACCATCGCGTCCGCCCACGGTCTCGAAGCCGCAATCACCACCACTGCTCCGATCGCGCCTGCAGCGATCCGACCCGAGATCGAACAACTCGCCCGGTCGCTCAAGCACATGCCGCTTACCGACGCACTGCGAGGCCTCGCTGTCGACCTCGCCCACCCGATCTCTGACCTCGTCGTCGCGTCGCTCACAGTCGCAGCGAATGGGGCGGTCCGAGATCTCGCTGATCTGCTCGGGATGCTCGCCGACTCTGCACGGGACGAAGCCGCCATGCAGATGCGAGTCGAAGCGTCGCGGGCACGCATGCGCACGGCGGTGCGAGTCATCTCCACCGTCACCGTCGTCACCGCGCTGGGACTGATCGGCCTCAACCGCTCCTACGTGCAGGTGTACGCCACCCCGTTCGGCCAAGTCGTTCTCGCCGGGATCGCCGCAGCTTGGGGTGCGGCGCTTTGGTGGCTCGCCTCGATGAGCCGCTTCCAACAACCCGAACGGTTCCTCATCGCCGCAGCCGAAGGAGCACGTCGATGACCGGCGCACTTCTCCTGGGGATCGCCGCCGGCGGAGGTCTGATGCTCCTCGCCACAGGGTTCCTCCCTGCGAGAGTGCCGCTCGACCGTGCGCTCGATCGCCTCGACACACCCGCAGTACGCGAGCGGACCGACGACAGGTGGTGGGTGCAGGCCCTGGGCGCACCGCTCGTCGACACCGGCATCGGGCACGCAGCGACGCAGTCGGTACGCCGCGACTTGCGGATCATCGGCCGCACAACTGCTGAGCACCTGGCCCGCTGCGTCGCGCTGGTCGGAGTCGCGCTGCTGTGGGCGCCAGTGACGTTCGGTTTGATGGCGGTCGGCGGTGTCCACGTCTCCTGGGTGCTACCGCTGTGGGTCTCGCTCGTGTTGTCGGCCGCCGCAGCAGTCGTGCCGACCCTGGCGGTGCGCGCCGAGGCAACCGAGCGGCGCAGGTCGTTCCGCCACGCCCTCGGGTGTTTCCTCGACCTCGTAGCAGTCCGCCTTGCTGGCGGCGCAGGGGTCGACTCGGCGCTCGCAGGTAGCGCTGCGGCCGGTGAGGGATGGGCGTTCAGCGAGCTGCGCCAGGCGCTTTCTGAAGCGCGACTACGCGGCGAGCCCTCGTGGAACGGCCTCGCGGAACTCGGCGAGGAGATCGGCATCGGCGAACTTCAAGAGCTGGCGGCGTCGGCCGGCCTCGCCGGCGACGAAGGCGCCCGGGTCCGGGTGTCCATCGCCGCGAAGGCCAGATCAATCCGTACGCGCGGGCTCGCTGACGCCGAAGGTGCTGCCCAAGCAGCGAGCGAACGGATGTCACTGCCGGTCGTGCTGCTGATGACCGGCTTCATCGTCTTCCTCGGCTACCCCGCCGTCGCCCAGGTCCTCACCGGCCTCTGAACCAACTCCAACTGGAGGAAACCATGTCCCTCATCCCGATCATATGGGCGTTCGCGAAAGCACGCATCGAGCTCGCCCGACACGACGAACGAGGTGAGATCACCGAGAAGGTGATCATCATCGCCGTGTTCGCTGCGCTTGCGATCGCCGTCGGTGCCATCGTCGTCGCCAAGGTCACGTCGAAGGCCGAGTCGATCAACCTCGACGCCTGACGATGCGAACCCTCGGATCCCGTGGCGAACGCGGCGACGCCGCAGTCGAGGTCGTGCTCGCCGTGCCGGTCCTGTTGTTCCTCATCATGCTCGTGATCCAGATGGGCCTCTGCTTTCACGGTGACCAACTCGTCGAAGCAGCCGCGCAGGAGGGCGTCCAGGCCGGACGGGTACCCACCGGCAGCTCTACGTCGGCCGAGACACGCGCCCACGACTTCCTCGACCGCTTGTCGCCGTCGGTCGCTGCCAGCGCGCACGTGTGGGCTGCGCGCACTTCGGAGGTGACAAGGGTCGAGGTCACCAGCCGTGTTCAGCAGGTCCTTCCCGGCCTGGACCTCACCGTGTCGGGCTCGGCCGAAGCGCCGACCGAACGGTTCCGGGAGGATCGATGACCGCTCACGTCGCCGAGCGTGGTTCGGTGAGCATCGAACTGGTGCTGCTCACGCCTGTGTTGGTCGCCATGCTGCTCCTGGTCGTGGCGTTCGGTCGCATCCAGAACGCTCGAGCCGATGTCGAAGCTGCCGCCCGGGCGGCAGCACGCGCCGCGTCGACACAACGAGACGCGACCTCGGCCCGTGCCGCCGGTGAACGTGCAGCGTTCATGGAGTTCGACGGCGGACGGTTCCACTGCGACACCATCACGTTCGACATCGACACCGCCGCCTTCACCGCTGACTCTGTGGTGACCGCAACCGTCTCGTGTGGAGTAGCGCTTGGCGACGTGACGGGCATGGGCATCCCTGGTCACCACGTGGTCACCGCGACGTTCTCCGAGCCAGTCGACCGCTATCGGGGCACCCGGTGACCCGGCGCAGCGTTCGAGCGCTCGCGATCGGTGGGGAGCGAGGCACCGTGACGGTGTTCGTCGTCAGCATGACCACCGCGCTGCTGCTGGTCGCTGGACTCGTGTTCGACGGAGGTCGAATGATCGCTGCACGTCGCGACGCCGATGCCGTCGCTGCAGCCGCCGCTCGAGCCGGAGCACAAGGCCTTGACGAAGCCGGGTTGCGCGCCACCGACGCCGCGCCCCTCGACCCCGCAGCCGCGCAGGCTCGAGCGCAGCGCTACCTCGCCGCGACTCCCTACAGCAGGCACCGTTGCGGTCGTCGGCGACACCGTGTCCGTGGACGTCGCCCGGATCCAGGACGTGTCGATCCTGTCCCTCGCTGGAGTCGGATCCTCGACCGTCACCGGTTCGGGCACCGCCATCGCCGTCCGAGCCGTCACGGAGCGACCATGAGATGCGACCGCACGCTCCCAGACCTACCGGATCGCCTCGACCGTCATGTCGCTCGCTGCGCTCGTCGTGCTGATCGCCGGCGTCCCGTATCTGCTGTGGCAACTCGGCGGGTGGCCGTTCCCGACCAGCGTCCCGACTGTCGACGCAATACGCGACGCACTCAGCCGGCCGATCCCCGACACCGTCATCGTCGACGTGCTGGCAATCGCGGCATGGGTCGGCTGGTTGCTGTTCTGTTGGTCGCTGCTCACCGAGGCGTTGGCACAAATCCGGGGCGTCGCGTTGCGCCGGGCGCGGCTCACCAGCCCGTTCCACGGCATCGCCCGCCACCTCATCGGCTCCATCACGGTGCTCGCAGCCGGTCTCCCCGCCGTCTCGCTCACAGCGACACCGGCGATGGCTGAGCCAGCGACCATCATCGTCACCGAGTCCCAGATCGCGTCGCAGGACCACCCGCCGCTCCGCCTGGTCGAGCCGGCGGGCAGACCTCCCGACACCCGCGATCCCGGACCAGGTCCGAACCGCTGCTGGCCGGTGCGGATCATCCCGTCGTCACTGTCGAACGCCACGACAGCTACTGGGCGATCGCTGAACGGACCCTTGGGGACCCGATGCGCTGGCGCGAGATCCGCGACCTCAACGTCGGCCGCACCCTCGACGACGGCTCCGTCATCACCGACGCCACTCTCTACTCCGGCTGGAAACTCCTGCTCCCTCACGACGCCACAGTCGATGCCGACACAGCCTGCGCCAACGGCAACGCCAGAGCCGAGCGGCTCGGCGCCTGATGCCGCGTCAACTAGTCGTGGTTGAACGCAACGACAACCTCTGGACCATCTCCGAAGAGCGCCTCGAGGATGACCTTGGGCGCGACGCCACCGAACCCGAAATCGGCCCTTACTGGCTCGAAGTGATCGACGCGAACCAGGACCGCTACGTCCAACCTGGCAACCCCAACCTGATCCACCTCGGACAGGTCCTCGTGCTGCCCCCCACCGGACTCGCCTCGCTCGGTCCGCCGAGTGCCGAGCAGACAGCTCCACCCCCAGCACCCGCACCGCTCCCGGCGCCAGCCGAAGACGAACCACCTGTCGCAGCACCGGAGGTGCTCGACGACACCGCTGCTCCAGGCGACGTCACGGCGTCGACGAGCACGGCCACTTCAGCACCAGCCACGACAGCGGCCCCGACCACGGAAGCCCCATCCACGCCCGCCCCATCCACCGGTGGCGTGGAAGGGGACACCGAACCACGCGACAAGGCAACGGGCGGCACCCTGGTCCCCGTCGCCGCCGGAGCACTGTCGAGCGTGGTGCTCGCCGTCGGGCTCCAACGACTCCTCGCCCGAAGGCGCCGCCGCTTCGCGAACGAACACCCTGGCCAGATCTCAGCTGTCACCCCCGTAGGCCAGCGCGAGCTGCACCGAGAGGTCATCGCTCACGCGGACGAGGACCGCATCGCCGAGCTCCAGCAGGTCATCGGGTCCCTCGCCGCCGGTCTCGCAGCGACAGCATCGCCGCGGCGCCCGAGTGTGGTCCGCCACGCCGCCGGCTCGACCGAGGTCATCCTCGACCAACCCGACACCAACCCGCCGTCCGGCTGGGACACCACCAGCGACGGCACCGTGTGGACCTTCACCGGAACCGCTGGCGATCGAGGCCTTCGATACCGTCGCGAACGACGACGTGCCCAGCGCAGCGCCGCTCTTGGTCACCATCGGCGCACCTGAGGACGACGCCCAGCTCTACCTCGACCTCGAAGCCGACGGGCTCCTTGCACTGATCGGCGACCATGACGTTGCGACGGAACTTGCCCGGTCGATACTCACCGAACTGACCCTCAGCCCGCTCGCCGACACCATCCGTGTCGTCGCCATCGGGGATCTCGTCGAGAACGACGTCGCGGTGCTCGAGCACCTCACCGTCGCCGACTCATGGGACGACCTCACCGACGACCTCGCTGCGTGGGCGAGTCAATCCCACCTATCACTCGTCGAGAACGGGTGGCAAACCCCGTTCGTTGCCAGGGCGCATGAGCCCGACCACGACGCGTTGAGTCCGATCGTGGTCGTTGCCGACCATCCGCCACCCACCGAGCTGGCCGAGATGCTGCGGGCACACTCTCCGGCAGCTGTTGCGGTGGTCGTCGTCGGCGAACTCGCAGACGTGGCAAGCGTTCGATGCGAACCGGATGCGCTCTACCTCGACCACCTGAACCTCGCCTGCACTCCTCAACGCTTGGACAGCGACGAACTCGCACAGATGGCTGCGCTGCTTGCGGCCGCCGAGCAACCAGCCGACGAGGACTCCCTCGATGAACCGGCTGCAGTGGTCCCAGTCAACGTCTCTGTACCCGTCGACCCGACGAGCGGAGGCGACCCCGACGAGCCGTGGCCGGTCAACGAGCCGCCCGGCTACGACGTCCTGGTTCGACTTCTCGGTGACATCACCGTCGACGGTGGCGCAGCACAGCTGCGGCCGAAGGCGACCGCGGTCGTCGCCTACCTGGCGCTCAACCGCTCCGTGTCGACCGAACGCCTTGAAGAGGCCTGCTGGTACGGCTCCGACAGCACATCGCGCCGCAAGCGGCTCCGCGACGTCCTCACCGAAGCCCGCAGCGCGATCGGCTCGCAACACATCCCCGCCAACACCAACGGCAGCTACACCGCCGGACCACGCTTGCGCACCGACACCGAGCTGTTCGACTGGCACGTCAACGCAGCAGCGGCAGCCGCCAGCGCAGAGGCGGTGCTTCACTACCGAGCCGCACTCGACCTCGTGTCGGGCATCCCGTTCTCGTACCCCGGCGGGGCTGGACAGTCATTCGGTTGGATCGACCTCGAGCACCTCGCGACGACCTGGGAGTACCGCATCGCCAACATCGCTCGAGCGTGCGCCGAGATGTACCTCGACGCAGGCGAACCCGGCCCGGCCATCGGAGTACTCCGAAGCGTCGTGCACGCACTCCCACTCGACAGCGCGGTCGCCGAAGCGTTGATGCGAGCCCACCTCGCCAACGGCGACCGTGCCGGACTCGAGCTCGCCTACAAGGAGCATGCCGCTGCTCTCGCGGCGGCTGACCTCGGCGACCCAAACGACTCGATCGAGGAGCTCCGAGCTGACAGCTTGTAATTCGGGCCGACCCGGCGAGATGGATGCGGGCGTCCCCGAACGGCCTTGGCGCCTCGGGAGACGGTCGAGTCGGTCTGCGTGGATACTGTCCTTCTTCGCCAGCCTTCTTCGCCGGGCAGTGGGAGGGGGACGCCGGGCTAGTGACCACTGTCGCAGCTAGGACCTCGTGTTGGGCCGGATCCCGCTCCAGAACAGCGGCAGGATCTGCCCACTGACCTCGTCGACATCCAGGTGGTTGTCGATGACGAGGCTTCGGAGACCGATGACCGTCACTGCCCCGTAGAGGGCCGTCGCGGCGATCTCGGGGTCGACCGGACGGAGCGTGCCGTTCGCCGCGCCGAGCGCTAGGAGTCGGCGGACCGGTTCGTGGAAGGCGGCGTTGATCCCGGCGGCGAGATCGGGAAGCTTGCCCGCTTTGCCGAGGTTCGCCGTGAGTAGCTGGGCGGTGGCGGGGAACTCGCCGAGGTGTGCGAGTTGGGCTCGCACGACGGCGGCGAGCCGGTCGGGGATGGCAGCGTCTGGATCCTCCGCAGCGGCGACGGCGTCGGTGAGCCGCTCGAGCATTCGAGTCAGGAGGAACTGGAGGATCTCGTCCTTGGATGAGAAGTAGTAGTAGAGCGTTGCGCGTGGGATGCCGCTGGCCTCGGCGATGTCCTCGGTGCGAACCTCGTCCCAGGAGAGCGCCAGCTCCCCGGCGGTGGCCAGGAGCTTGTCGGCCATCGGCGCGGGGACTGATCGGCTCATCGGTTGCGGTCCTTCACTTGTGCCTCGGGCCGGACCCTCGGGCGCCGCCCAGGTTGGACGACGCGTCCAAGCCTACGAGTCGTCGTGGGGCTGGTCGAACGCCGCGGCCCTCGTGTCGCGAAGCGGCACGACCAGGACCGGACGATCGCTGGTTTCCGCGAGGCGGATCGCCGTGCAGCGGAACCGGCCGATGGACGTCTTGTGGTGCGTGTCGACCGACGACGACACAGGCTGCCCGGTGGCGGTGCGCGGCGTCGGCAAGCGCGGTCGCTGCGTCGCCGGCGCGGATCTCGAAGCTCCAGTCCACGTCGGCGCCGGCGAGGGCGAGCTCGCAGTCGAGGTGACAGCGATCTGCCAGCTCCTCGCGGGTGAGCGCGACCGCCCCCGCAGCGGTCGGGACGGC
Organism: Nocardioides sp.; assembly: GCA_037046605.1. Taxonomy (GTDB): domain Bacteria; phylum Actinomycetota; class Actinomycetes; order Propionibacteriales; family Nocardioidaceae; genus Nocardioides. Next base: position 61,519 of record JBAOHF010000018.1, on the reverse strand, counting down.
GATGGCGAAGCCGGATGTCGCGGGGATGACGTGCACGACGACGAGATGGGTGTGGCGCTGCGTGGCGAGCTCCAACGCTCGCTCGAGCGCGGGGAGCTCGTCGGAGCCGCTGCGCATCCCGACGATCACGGGGTTGAGCGCGGATGGGTGCCGGACCGGGCGGCTCACCGGATGACTGGCTCGTCCTCGGGAGCGTGCCGGTGGAGCCGTGGCTCCGCTTCCGCAGCGGTCTTGGGCCCGCGCAGCGCGGTGAAGCCAGCGGCGGCCAGGCAGACGCCGGCGCCGAGCAGCAGCGCCGGGGGCATCCCGTCGACGAACGCAGACCGTCGCGCCCGCTGCGAGGGCAGCGCCGTTCTCGCCGAGTTGGCCCTGCGACCGCGAGAGCGCCGCCGATGCCTTCGCTGACCGGTTCGACGATCTCACCGGGCAGGCCCGGCGAGATCAGGCTCGATGTTGGAGCGGTACGCGGCGTTCAACACGGATCCGATGAGCGCGATGCCCACCGCCCCTCCCATCTCCCGGACGGTGTCGTTCAGCGCCGATGCCACCCCTTGCTTCTCCTCGGGCAGCGATGAGGTGATCGCCGCGGTCGACGGGCTCATCGCGAGGCCGACGCCTGCGCCGAGGATGAGCACACCTGGCAAGACGCTGAGGTACCCGCCGGTGGGATCTGCCATGACGGCGAAGAGACCCAAGCCCGCCGCCATGGCCAGCATCCCGGTGACGAGCGTCCTGCGGAATCCGATTCGTTCGGCGATCGTCGGCGCGATGGTCGACAGCGGCATCATGACTGCTGCCATCGGGAGCAGACCGGTCGCGGCTCGCAGCGCCGAGTAGCCCAGCACCGCCTGGAGGTACTGCACGAGCACGAGGAACATCGAGAACATCACGGCGAACACGACGAAGAGGTTCACCGACCCTGCGGCGAGGCCACGGATCGCGAAGATCCGGACGTCCAGCAGCGGATGCTCTCTCCGCAGCTCGACCACGATGAACGCAGCGGCACCGAGTAGTCCGGCAGCGGCTGCGACGATGGTGATCGGCGCCGTCCAGCCCTGTTCCGGTCCTTCGTGGATGGCGAGCACCAGGCCGCCGACGGCGACGATGGACAGCAGCGAGCCCGCGATGTCGAAGCCGGTATCGACGTGCTCGACCGAGTGCGGCACGACGACGACGGTGAGCACGAACGACACCGCCGCGAGCGCGACGGGCAGCGCGAAGACCCACGGCCAGGTGGCGTTGTCGATGATCGCTGCGGAGACGAACAACCCGATGATCCCACCTGCGCCAGCGAAACCGGCCCAGGTTCCGATCGCCTTGGCCTGCTGCGCGGCGGGGAAGCTGGTGGTGATGACCGACAACGTGACGGGCATGACCATGGCTGCAGCGAATCCGGCGGCGACTCGAAGCGCGATCAGTGTGGTCGGGTCCGTCGCGAAGGCAGCGGCGATGTTCGTCGCGGCAAATGCGACCAGGCCGATGAGCAGCACCGGCTTGCGGCCCCACCGGTCGCCGATGGCTCCGACGGGCATGAGGAGCGCTGCGAGTGCCAGCGTGTACCCGTTGATGATCCAGAGCAGTTGGCTCTGCGACGCGCCGAGGTCCTCGGCCAAGGCCTGCTGGGCGACGTTGAGCCCGGAGACGGATGCGACGACGGCGACGAGCGCCACGCACATCGCCGCGAGGATCAGCCGCCGGCGAACGGGGTCGACGATGACGACGTCATGGAGGTCGCTGGGGTCCTGGTCCACGTTCGCTGCGGGAGCGGGGTCTGGATGGGCGGCGGGCATTGTGCGCTCCTGCAGGGGTGGGCCATTCGATCCCGGCTGGATCAATCGACAGACGAACAATATGACACGACGCCATCTATACGAACACTCTGTTGCACTTCGAGCACGCTTCGCTACGATCCCGGGTGTGACGACGACTGAGGTTCTCCACATCGACCCTCGGGTGATCCGGACCCGAGTGGCGGTGCTCACCGCCGCCCGCGAGGTGCTCGTCGACGAAGGTTGGGAGGGGGTGACGGTGGCTCGGGTTGCTGAGCGCAGCGGTTACGCACGGACGACGCTGTACCGGCACTGGCCCCAGCGACTCGACCTGCTGCGCGACCTGATCCGCGAAGAGGCCGCCGTCGCACACTCTGTGCCGGGAGGCGAGCTGCGTGCGGACCTCGTCGCCGAGGTAGAGGCGTTCCGCTCAGCGATGACCGCTGCCGGGCTGGGACGGGCGATGATCGCGATCGGCCAGCACGCACGGGAGGATCCCGAGGTGGCCGAGCTCAACAGCGCGTTGCGGGTCGAAGGCTCCCGGGTGCTCGACGAGATCATCGAGCACGGGATCACACGAGGGTTGCTTCGCCCCGATGCCGGTGCCGGCGCGGCGGTGTCCATGCTGGTGGGGCCCGTGCTGTTCCGGTACCTGTTCGAGCCCGAGGGCCTCACCGCGAGCTTCGTCGAAGGTGTCGTCGATCGTTTCATCGAGGCGTTCGCAACCGACGTCGAGGGCGAACAGTGAAGCTGGACCTGATGACCGCAGGAATGCCGCTGCGCGCAGTGCAGCAGCTCGCTCGTCATGCCACCGAGGCCGGGTTCGCTGGGCTCGTCATCACCGAAGCCGGGCGAACCCCCTATCTGTCGGCGGCCGCCGCTGCCCTCGCGGCGGATCTCGACATCCTGACCGGGATCGCAGTGGCGTTCCCGAGGAGCCCGATGGTCACCGCCCAGGTCGCGTGGGAGTTGGCCGAGGTCAGCGACGGTCGATTCCGGCTCGGGCTCGGGACCCAGGTGCGCGCCCACATCGAACGGCGCTACGGGGTGGACTTCGATCCGCCGGGCCCGCGGATGCTCGACTATCTACTCGCAGTCCGGGACTGCTTCGCGGCGTTCCGGACCGGCGAGTTGTCCCACCACGGTGAGTTCTACGACCTGTCGCTGTTGCCACCGATGTGGTCGCCGGGCCCGATCAGCGCGCCTGACCCGCCGATCGACCTCGCAGCGGTGAACCCGTGGATGCTGCGCGTCGCAGGCGCCCACGCTGACGGCGTCCACGTGCACCCGCTCAACACGTCGACGTACCTACGCCAGACCGTGCTGGCGAATCTCGCCACCGGGGCAGCCACAGCGGGGCGCTCCGTCGCCGACCTCGAGGTCATCGTGCCGGCCTTCATCGTCGCGGGTGACTCAGACGACGACCGGTCACGTTGGCGCGAGTTGGCCCGGATGCAGATCGCCTTCTACGGGTCGACGCCGAACTACTCGTTCATCTTCGACCAGATCGACCGGCCCGGAACGACCGCGGCGCTGCGTGAGCGACAGCGGCAGGGCGACCTCGCCGGGATGGCAGCACTGATCGACGACGACATGCTGGCCGAGTTCGTCATCGAGGGCTCCTGGTCCGGCATCGCAGACGCCATCGCGGACCGCTACGACGGCATCGCGACGCGCGTCGTCAACTACTTCGGCGCGATCGCCTGGGCCGACGAACCGGTGTCGATGCGCCCCTGGCGCGACATCACCCGCGCGCTCGCCACCTGAGGCCGCCGCACCCAGGGCTTTTGGTTAGACGCTGTGTCTAAACTCTGCGTCATGTCACCCCCGGGCCTGTCGCAGAAGTCGACGCTGTACCGACTCGGCGGATTCGCGGCCGGCAATCCGTGGCGTGTCCTGGCGGGATGGGCGGTCGTGATCGCGCTGGTCGTGGGGCTGTGGGCGGCGTTCGGCGAGGGCACCTCGGATGACATCACGATCCCCGGCATGCCATCGCAACAGGCGCTCGATCTGCTCGAGGAGCGGTTCCCGGAGCAGGCGGGTGGTCGGGCGGTCGCGGTGTTCGCCACGAGCGACGGCACAATGTCGGACTCGCCCAACGCGGAGGCGGTCAGGGCCACACTCGATCGAATCGGCCGACTCGACGGAGTCGCACAGGTGATCGACCCGTTCGGACCAGCGGCGTCGCTGCTGCAATCACCGGACGGCACCGTGGCGTACGCACAGATCCTCTACGACCGCGGCGCCAGAGAGGTCACACCGGAGCAGATCGACGATCTCTTCGCCACCGGTGATCCCGCCCGCGAGGCTGGCCTCGAGGTCGGCTTCGGCGGCCAGGTGGTGGAGCGGACAGAGCCCGAACAAGCTCGAACTGCCGAGCTGGTGGGTCTCGCCGTCGCGGTCGCCGTGCTCCTGATCGCGTTCGGGTCGGTCATCGCCATGGGCGCGCCGCTGCTCGGCGCGCTGTTGGGTGTGGGCGTCGGCATGCTGTTGATCGGACTACTTGCGTCGGTCATGGACGTCATGTCGGTCGCGCCCACGATGGCGTCGATGATCGGCATCGCCGTCGGCATCGACTACGCCCTGTTCGTCGTCACCCGCCATCGCCAACACCTGGCGTTCGGTCATTCGGCGTCGTCGAGTCGGTCGCGCTCGCGACCCATTCGGCGGGGCGGTCGGTGATCTTCGCCGGGGTCACGGTGGTGATCTCGATGCTCGGCCTCACGCTGGTGGGCATCCCGCTGATCGCCAGCATGGGTGTTGCGGTGGCGATCACCGTGTCGGTGGCCGTGCTCGTCGCCATCACGTTCCTTCCCGCACTGCTCGGCCTCATCGGAACGAACATCGACCGCCTCCGCACACCCGGGATCAAGGTCCGCGCGGAGATCGACCCGGATTCCCCGACGGCATGGAGTGCCCGCTGGGCGCGGAGCGTGACCCGACACCCGTGGCGAGCGCTCGCGATCGGAGTCCCGCTACTCCTCGTGCTCGCCATTCCCGCGGCCAGTCTGCGCACCGGGTGGCCCGACGCACGCAACCGCCCACAGGACTCCCCACCGCGCGTCGCGTTCGACCTGCTCACCCGAGGGTTCGGGATCGGAGCCAACGCCCCGCTGCTGGCCGTCATCGACCTCGACGACGCAGAGCCGGATGCGGCCGCCACGATCTCGGGAGCGCTCGCGGAGCTCCCAGGTGTCAGTCAGTACGACGCCGCCGCTGCCCAACGAGGAGGGCACTGCGGCCATCGTGCAGGTCACGCCCAACAGCGGCCCTGAGGACGAAGCCACAGAGGACCTGGTCCGGGCCATCCGGGACCAAGGCGCCCTCGAGGAGAGCACCGGCGCTCGCATCGACGTCACGGGTGCCACCGCGTTCTACATCGACATCTCCCAGCGGCTCAACGATCGCCTGCCGATCTTCATCGCCGCCGTGGTGTCGCTCAGCTTCCTGCTGCTCACCGCAGTGTTCCGAGCGCCGGTCGTCGCAGCCAAGGCTGCGGTCATGAACCTGCTCGGCATCGGCGCCGCCTACGGCGTCGTCGTGGCTGTCTTCCAATGGGGATGGGCCAAAGATCTCATCGGGCTGGAACAGACCGTGCCCATCATCTCGTTCCTTCCGATGGGACTCTTCGCGGTGCTGTTCGGCCTCTCGATGGACTACGAGGTGTTCATCCTGTCGCGCATCCGAGAGGCGTGGATCGTCGACCACGACAACGAGTCGGCCATCGTCCACGGACTGTCCGCCAGCGCGCGCGTCATCACCGCGGCCGCAGCGATCATGTTCGCGGTGTTCGCCAGCTTCGTCGCCGGCGACAGCGCCGAGATCAAGATGTTCGGGCTCGGCCTCGCCGTGGCGGTCCTGCTCGACGCCACCGTCATTCGCATGCTCGTCGTGCCGGCGTCGATGAAGGTCCTCGGCAACGCGAACTGGTGGATCCCGAACTGGCTCGACCGGCTCCTGCCCAACCTGGACATCGAGGGCTCCGAAGCCGACGAAGAGCTCGACCCCCCGCCACCGACACCTCACCCTACGGAGACAGCATCAGCGTGAACCTCGACGAACCACCAGCACAACTCGCCGCCCGCACAGCGCTCGCGTCCGCGATGCAGCGATTGGGCCACTCGCTCGTCGCCCACCAGGTCGACACCGACCTGGCGGTCGAGCTCGCAGAGGTCGCCGAGCGCTACACCTCCACCGTGCAGCGTGGTGCACCGCGGGACCGGGCCACCGAGATGCTCTCCAGTCCTCGCGTCACCGCAGCGCTCAACGGGAAGCGAGCCATCATCGACGACGGTGCGGAGATCGACCTGTTCAGGGACTCGTTCGTCTCCGGGCGCACCAACCCCATGGGCATCGGTGTCCGGGTCGTTCGCGACGGCGACACCGCCGTGGCCACCACCACCCTCGGACCGGCGTTCGAGGGGGCGCCCGGCCGAGCCCACGGCGGCGCCGTCGGCGCCATCCTCGACGAGACCATGGGGTACCTGTTGCCGATCATCGGCGAGATGGCCTACACCGCCAACCTGTCCATCGACTACATCGCACCAGCACCGCTGGGTGTCGAAGTGTCCTTCACCGCGCGGCTTCGCGACCGGGCGGACCGCAAGCTGTGGATCGAAGCCGTCGGCGAATCCGCCGATGGCGTGTTCGTGCGAGCTGAAGCGCTGTTCCTCACCGTCGACCTGTCGCGCTTCACCAATGCGTCCGCCGAAGGCGACAGCGTCAACGCGGCGGACGCCCAGGCGGTGGAGCTTCCATGACCGTCGCTGCGCGCCCCGAGCGGTTCGACCTCCCGGGCGCCGACCTGCGATTGGCCGCGGACCGCTGGGGTCCCCGCACCGACGATGTTGTGGTGTTCCTGCACGGTGCGGGCCAGAGTCGCCGAGCATGGGACGACGCCGCAGAAGCGGTTGCAGCGATCGGCTGGCACGCCATCACCGTCGACCACAGGGGCCATGGTGACAGCGAATGGCCGATCGAGGCCGACTACGACTGGGACCGCTTCGCCGACGACGTGATCGCCATCGTCGAGCACCTCGGCACGCCACCCGTCCTCGTCGGCGCGTCACTGGGCGGGATGTCGGCGCTGTTGGCGCAGGCTCGAACTGACGAACAGCTCTTCCGAGCGGTGGTTCTGGTCGATGTCACCCCGCGGATGGAGCTCGGGGGCGTACAACGCATCGTCGGTTTCATGGCAGCGCACCCTGACGGCTTCGACTCCCTCGACGCCGCGTCAGCGATCATCGCTGAGTACACCGGGCGACCTCGGCCGCCGACACCGGACGGTCTGCGCCAGGTCCTCGCTCATGGCTCCGACGGCCGCTGGCGGTGGCGCTGGGACGTCCGCTTCCTCGAAGGACGCGCCGACATGATCATCGGCGGCGACATCGAAGCGTTGCGGGAGATCCAGGTGCGCGAACGGCTCCACGAAGGTGCTCGCCGCATCAAGGTTCCCGCGCTCGTCGTGCGCGGCGCCGAGAGCGACCTCGTCTCCACCGAAGGCGTCCGAGAGTTCGTCGACGCGGTACCGGGCGCCCAGTACGTCGACGTGGCCGACGCCGGTCACATGGTCGCCGGGGACCAGAACGACACCTTCACCGCAGCGGTCCTCACGTTCCTGTCCGAAGTGCGCACGGGCACGACCAGACGATGACGACGGACCCCGCTGCGCCGACCGTGCACCGGATCCCCACACGCAACGGCGACGAGCTGCGCGTGCTCGACTGGGGCGGCAGCGGACCACCTGTGGTGCTACTGCACCCGAACGGGTTCTGCGGAGGACTCTACGAACCGGTCGCCGCAACGCTGCTCGGGACCGCCCGAGCGGTCGCGATCGACCTGGTCGGCCACGGGGGCAGCACGACACCAACAGACCCGACGCGCTACCGGTTCGCGTCGATGGCCAACGACGTGCTCGACGTGCTCGACCACCTCGACCTCTGCGGCATCGCCGGCGTCGGCGGATCACTCGGGGGAGCAGTTGCGGTCCTCGTCGACCAGCTCGACCAAGGGCGGTGGTCACAGCTCCTGCTCGCCGAACCAGTCGCGTTTCCCCCAACGCTGTTCAGAACCACGACGCCCAACCCGATGGCGGTCGCTGCTCGTCGCCGCCGCCGGCTATTCGCCACCCGAGCCGAGATGCACGACCAGTACTGCGACAAGGCGCCCCTGTCCCAACTCAGCGACGATGCGCTCGACGCGTACCTGCGATGGGGGACCGTCGATTGCGGCGACGGTGTGCATCTCGCGTGTGACCCCGACACCGAAGCGCTCATCTTCGAGATGTCTGCCACTTCGTACGGCGCCCCCGCCGCCTGGGAACACCTCGAGCACCTCGCATGCCCCGCTGTGATCGTCGCCGGAGAGGACACCTTCCTGCCCGCCATCTTCGACCAGCAGGCCGAACGGGCCAACGCCACATTGCTCACCGTTCCCGGCGGGCACTTCGTGCTGCACGAGGACACCCGCCGTACCGAAGCACTCATCAGAGAGCACGTGCTCACCCAACCAGCCCCATCCCCAGCAACCGGAGGATCCCGATGACCACACGACATCGATACACCCGCGACGAGCTCATGAGCGACCCTCCCTACGCCGAACGCATCGAGCGCAACGGAGTCCGCTTCCACGGCGGCTACGACACCGACGGCACCTACCTGCCACCCAGGTCGCTGCACCGAGCAGCAGCCATCGACGCATGGACACGCCAGCTCGAGGCCGCAGGACACCCGACCAGCGTCGTCGACACCGACGCGGTCAAACGGTCGTTCGTCCCCAACGCCACCCAGGCGAAAATGCTGCTGAGCAACGACGCGACCGGCGCCATGACCCGGATCCTGACCCTGATCGGCGTCGTCGAGGGGTTCGGCAACGACGGCATCAAACTCATCCCCGTCGTCGACCTCGCCGAGCACATCGTCGAACCAACCGACGACACCTGCGTCGGTCACCTGTTCAACGGCCTGCTCGAAGCACACGGCAACGACGAAGCAGGAACGGACGGAGAAGCAGGACACGACCAGATGTGGTTCGCCGTGCGCGACGCAGCGCTCGCCGACCCGCCCGTCACGCTCGACATGTTCCAGGAGCTCCCGATCGCCCCGCCTCCCGGCTACAGCGGCCCCGCAAGCCCAGCCGCAGAAGCGATCAGCGTCGGATCGATGATCGGCGGAATGCGCGACGACGTCTCCCCCGAGCTGCAGTTGCTGGTGAGAGCCATGGTGCAGATCCTCGTGATCGAGCTGCTCGCCTATCACACCTTCGCCTGGGCCTCGGATGTGCTCGGCGACCCGTCGTGCAGCCATGACGCCGCGTTCGCACGCACGACCATCGACCACATCCGCGCCGACGAGGACCTCCACGTCGGCTACCTGCAATGCGCCCTAGCGGAACTTGCCACCATGACCGTACGTCGCACCGACGGCGGAACCGTCCGTGGTGCCGATCTCGTGGTCGCCGCATCTCGCGCCGCGTTGGAGAACCAGACAGGCGACCGGTTCGACCGCGTCCTCGCGTACCGGCTCGCGCAGGTGCGCACCGAGCTCGAAGACCACCCTGATGGCGCCCGCCTCACCGCCGAGTTCGACGCACTCGCTGACAGCCCCGCCGAAGCTCTCGCATGAACGAACTGTCTGACGGATGGAGCGGTGTGATCGTTCCAGCCGATCATCCGATGTCTGGCGTTGGTGAACTCGGTACGCCCTTCGGTGACCCGTTCCACGGTCATGAGACTGGTGACGAGTTGTGTTGTTCGTTTCAGCTCGCGCGATCATCGTCGCCATGGAGCGTGCGTCAGGCGATCAAGAAGACACCCACGACGACCTCCCGCTCCGTGTCGCTGCGGCCAGGTCACTCCGCCGACTCAGTCACGCGCTGGTGGGGCACCGGGCGGAGCCCGAGATCTTGGAAGCGCTCGCACAGAGGGCAACGTCCCTTGCTGAACGCCTAGAACTGGAACCGAGCCGGACTCTGGGCGACGAGATGGCAGCGAGCCCTGGATTTGTCGATGCGATCAAGAACCGTCGGCTGCTCGGCGAAGTCACCGACGGGGCGTTCATCGACATGTTCAGTGACTCTCCGGTCTCGGGCTCCGCCAATCCGCTCAGCATCGGTCTCCTCATCGGCCGCGAGGGCGACCAGGCTGTCGGTCGGGTGACACTCGAGCGTGGCTGGGAGGGGGCACCAGGCCGCAGCCATGGAGGCATCGTCGCTGCGTGCATCGACGAGACGATCGGCGGGCTCCTCCCTGTGCTCGGCGAGATGGCCTTTACCGGGGAACTCGCAATCCGGTACCAGGCGCCCTGTCCGATGGGCATTCCGCTCGAGTTCCGCGCGTGGCTGGAGCATCGCGACGGGCGGAAGCTGCATGTCTCGTGCACAGGGACAGCGGACGGAGTTGTCTTCGCACGAGCGACGGCCCTGTTCATCGTCGTCGATCTCGAACGGTTCCGGCGCTACTCCGGTACCGACTGAGCTCCGTCAGTCGGAGAGCACTCCGGCCTGGGGAGGTAGCAATCGATCGCTTCGACGGTGGAGCAACGATCATCGGCCATCGAGTCGGCCGGGATCAGGCGATCGGCAGTCTCGACTACGACAACTCTACGCAGGCCGCGACTCGCGCACTCACGGGGATCCTCACCAGGCCACTGGGACGGCCCGAGGACCACGAACCTGTCCACCAGTCCACGACACCGCTCCCGGGTCGGTCAGCTCGAAGGTCGGCACGCGGGCGAGGAACCGTTCGATCGCGACCCTCAGTTCCATCCGGGCGAGATTCGAACCGAGGCAGCGGTGTATACCCGAACCGAACGCGAAATGGCGGTTGAGCTGCCGGTCGATGACGAACTCGTCGGCGCGGTCGAAGTGTGCTGGATCCCGATTGCCCGCAGGGAATGCCATCAGGACCTTCTCTCCGCGCTTCATCGGACAGCCTCCGAACTCGGTGTCGTCGACGACGTATCTGGCCATAGTGACCGGGCTGTAGAAGCGGAGGAACTCCTCGATCGCGCAGTCCATGAGCTCGGGTTCAGCGCGAAGACGCGCCTGATCCTCGGGGTGCGTCGCAAGATGCCAGAGCGCCGACCCGATCGAGCTCCACGTGGTGTCGATGCCAGCGACCAACAGCAAGAAGCAGCTGCCGATGCGGTGCCGGTCGGTGAGCGGTGCTCCTTCATGCTCCGCCTCGATGAGAAGGGTGAGCAGGTCATCGGGTCGCTCAGCGGGGGGTACCTCGACCCGTTCCTCCAACTTTCCCTCGAAGTAGCGGATCACCGCGAGCACCGACTCGCTCGCCTTCTCGATGTTCTGGAATCCCCCCTGGAGCATGTCGACCACCCACTCCGTGAACATCGTCTCGTCTTCGAGCGGCAGCCCGATCATGCGGGAGATGACCTGCACGGGGATGTGCTGCGCGTACTGGGCGGCGGAGTCCGCTGCGCCGGCATCGAGGAAGTCATCGATCAGCGCGTCAGCGATTCCTGCCGTGATCGGCGTGAGTTCGCCGACGGCGGACGGCCCGAACCTCGGCAGCAGGAGCCGCCTCGCCGATGCGTGCACCGGTGGGTCGGACGTGATGGGCGGCGCCTCCAGCATCATCACGGCCTCGGGGTCGGAGTCGCGTCCCGGAGTGATGGCGGCGACATCGCGCGACGAGAAGCGCTCGACGTCGTGAGCGATCGACGCCAGATCGTCGTAGTCGACTGGCAGCCACGTCGACCCGTACCGATCCGTATGCGCGACCGGACAAGCGGCTCGGAGCGAGCGCCAGACTGCGGCGGGTTCCTCGACATAGGACTCATCGAGGATGTCGAAGTCGGTGATCCAGTCGATCAGACCGTCATCGCGCTCGGACGGCTTGAAGTCGGTCATCGCGTGTCCCTTTCTCATTCGTTGGGCGCTGCACGTTCTTCGGTCGGTATTGCGTCGCTCGCGGTGTCGGCGGTCGACGCCATCCAACCGGGTTGTAGATGTTGCTGGAACTGGATCACCGAGGCCGTCCCCATCGTGGCGAGCTTCGTTCCTGTATCCACGAGACAGTGTACGTCGTACGTCTCGTCAGCCACGGCGTTTCAGCCGCAGCCGCGACAGGCCTCTTGAGGATCCAACGATCAACTGTGAACTGCGTCGACGGGACCGGTGTGGGCGAACTTCGACGACAGCATGACCACCATCCCACGCCGAGCGGCAGGCACATCGCTGCACACAGGGGAGCGCGGCAATCAGATGTCAGGCCAACGCGACCGGGATGCTCGAGTAGCCCCGCAGCACGGCGTTGCCCATCGCGGTGGGTGCGCCGTGAGGGACGAGGTCGAGATCACGCCGAGCGAGTTCCTCCAGCACCACTCGCGTCTCCAAACGAGCAAGCTGTGCCCCGAGGCAATAGTGGACCCCGTGCCCGAGGGCGACGTGCTCGCGGCTGTCGCGATTGAGTTTGAACGAGTCGGCTGCTTCGAAGACCGACTCGTCGCGGTTGGCGGCGGCGAATGATACGTACACCACCGCCTTGGCGGGCAGGACGACATCACCGAGTCGATAGGCCTCAGTGACTTGTCGGAACAGTCCCTGGACCGGCCCGCAGTACCGGAGGCCCTCCTCGACGGCGTCGACCGCCTGCTCAGGGTGGCTCCGAACCGTCGCCCACTCCGACGGGTGATCCCACAGCGCGTGCTGGAGGTTGCCGAGCAAGTTGGTCGTGGTCTCGTTGCCGGCGACGAGGAGGAGGATGCTGAAGAGCACGACCTCGATCTGGGAGAGCTGCTCACCGTCGGGTGTTGCGGCGGCGATCGCACTGATGAGATCGTCTCCGGGATCCTGCCGGCGCGCGCCGACGACCTCTGAGAAGAACTGTGACATCTCCAGCAGGTCGGCGCCGACTCGCTCAAGATCGACAGACGCGGCCAGCGCGCCCACGAGGGCCTCGGACCAACGCCGAAAGTCGGCCATGCGTTCAGCGGGGATTCCGAGGATCCCGGCGATCAAGGTGACTGGCAGCGGGATTGCAATGTCCTTCGTGAAGTCGATCGACTCGCCTGAGCGCAGCCGCTCCTCGGCCTCATCGAGCAGATCGGCGGCAAGATCTTGTGCCATCCGCTCCCACTCGGCGATCCGCCGCTTCGTGAATGGGCGGCTGACGACCCGGCGTAGCAGCGTGTGATCGGGCGGGTCGCTTGCGATCATGACGCGAGAACCCATCAGATCGTCGAACCGGAGCGCGTTTGCTCGACCACTTGCGTCGCCAGGGCCTGCGCGCCCGGACATGAACTCGCTGTACCCGCCGGCGGAGGAGAAGATGCGAGGCTCGTGCAGCGCGTGAATCACGTCAGCGTGGCGGGTAAGGAGCCAGAGGTCGTTCTGCTCGTCGTAGACGGGCCCGAGGGCTCGGAGCTCGGCGTAAGCAGAGAATGGGTCGCTCCCGACTTCCTCGGAAAAGAGGTCGGGTACCGCGCCCGTGGTGTGGATCGTCATCAATCTCTCAATCTCCTGTCAATGCTGACGCCTCGTCGGCAAAGCGCGTCAGCACGTCGGCGTACTCGGTGACCATGTCCTGCACCACCTGGCCGGCCTTCTTGGGCCGGTTCATCTGACCGACCACCTGGCCGACGAAGTATGTAGCGAGCTCCTCGGCGCCCGAACCTGCCGTGTTCGCACTTCGGTTGATGCGCGCCTGAGCCTCGGAGACGAGTAGCGGCTGCAATGGCATACCGAGGGGGCCCGGCGCATCGTCACGTTCCCATTCCTCTGTCCACTTGGTCCTGAGCATTCGAGCAGGCTTTCCGGTGATCGACCGGGAACGCACTGTGTCTGTGGAACCTGCCGCCAGATACTTGGCCTTGATCGTGTCCGAAGTCTCAGCTTCCTCGGTCGTGAGCCACACGGATCCGCACCACACGCCTTGCGCGCCTAGCGCCATCGCTGCCGCGACCTGCCGGCCCCTGCCGATACCACCGGCAGCGAGGACCGGGGTCGGAGAGACGGCATCGACCACCTCTGGCAGGAGCACCATCGTGGCTACCTCGCCCGTGTGGCCACCGCCTTCGGTTCCCTGCGCAATGATCAGGTCGACGCCCGCGTCCTTGTGGCGGACGGCATGTTCCTTGGTGCCGGCGAGCGCTGCAACCAGGATGCCCGCTTTCCTTGCCCGATCGATGACCGACACTGGCGGCGATCCAAGCGCGCTGGCGATCAGCGAGATGTCGTGCGCGAACGCGACGTCGAGGAGCGGCCCATAGCCCTTCGGCGAGACGCTCATCCCGCCGATCCCCGACACCGCTTCTCTGCGGGAAGGGTCGAGGTCGGGGACCTGGTAGCGAGCGAGGATGTCGTCGACGAAGGCCTGGTGCTCGGCGGGCAACAGCTGACGCAATGCGTCCCGATCGAGCCCGCCCTGGTCGGCACCCTCATACTTCTGCGGCAGGAGGAGGTCGAGCCCGTAGGGCCGCCCGCACACCTCATTCTCGATCCATGTGAGATCGATCTCGAGCTGCTCGGGCGTGTGTGCCACTGCCCCGAGCACGCCGAAGCCGCCCGCATTGGTGACCGCAGCGACGACGTCTCGGCAGTGGCTGAACGCCAGGATCGGATACTCGACATCGAGCATCTCAGCGGCCGGTGTTCGCATGTGTCCTCCTCGTGGGGACTAAGCGGTCAGAACGTGATGCGCACGCGCCGCGGTCCGCGGACTTGGCCACCGTTCCAGACCACGTCGTCCGAATCGGCGAGCGTGAAGGTCGGCACGTTCTCAAGGAAGACCTCGATCGCGACCTTGATCTCCATCCTCGCCAAGTTCGAGCCGAGGCATCGGTGGATGCCGGCCCCGAACGCGAAGTGTCGGTTCGTCTCGCGGTCGATGATGACCTGGTCAGCGTCTTCGAACATGTTGGGATCATGGTTGCCGGCGGGGAATGCCATGAGGACCTTGTCGCCTTCCTTCATCGGGCAGCCCTTGAAATCGGTGTCCTCGGTCACGTATCGCGCCATGGTCACCGGGCTGTAGGCACGCAGGAACTCCTCGACAGCGACGGGAATCAGGGAAGGATCGTCCCGGAGGCGCTGTTGGTCCACCGGGTGGGACGCAAGATGCCAGAGGCTGGATCCGATCGCACTCCAGGTCGTGTCGATGCCGGCGATGAGCAGCAGGAAGCACGTGCCGAGCAGGTGTTCGTCGGTCATCGGCTCATCGGTCTCTGCCTCGATCAGCATGGTGATCACGTCGTCGGGCCGGTCCTCGGACGCCGTCTCCCGCCGCTCCGCGACCTGGGCCGAGAAGTACATCGTCATCTCGCCGAGGACGTCCATGGCCCCGTCCAGGTTCTGGAAGCCTTCCTGGAGGGTGCGCACTACCCAACCGGTGAACATCTCCTCGTCCTCGAGGGGGATCCCGAGCATTTGGGCGATGATCCGCACCGGGATATGGCGCGCGAAGTCGACTGCCACGTCCCCAGTTCCGTTGCTGAAGTGCCTTGCGGTCAGTTCCTCGGCGAGCGCACGGGTGATCGGCGTCATCTTCTCGATCGCCGCTGGACCGAAGGCCGGCAACAACAATCGCCGCGCCCACGTGTGCACCGGCCGGTCGGAGCTGATCGGCGGGACGGGGAACACGTCGTTGATGGGCGCGTCGAACGGTGAGACGACAGTGATGTCCCGGGAGGAGAACCGATCGAGGTCGTGAGCGATGGCGGACAGATCCTCGTACTTCACCGGTAGCCATGTCCGCTGCCGCCGCTCTGTGAACGCGATCGGACAACGCTCACGCTGCTCGGCCCAACGCGCCTCCGGGCGGACGAGGTACTCGCCGTCCATGATGTCGAAGTCCGTGGCCCAGTCTCCGACTGGGCCGTAGTCGACAGCAAGCTCCTCACGGGCAGCGGCGTGGAACTCGGTCTCCTGCGTGCTGTCGGTCATGTCCGATCGTCCTTCCCGACGAATCTAGTGATGAGACATACTACGCAGAGCATCTTACGTAACACCACTATAGGTGCTGTCGTCAGGTGGCGGCGACGATCCAGTTGAGCGCCCGTGTGCGGAGGGGGCCGCGGGCTATCGACGCGATTGTCGGTGACCGCGGCCGGCGTCGTGTGCGCCCGCGTCGCTCGCTGAAGGTCGAGCTGGACTCGTCGGAGCCGTCGGCGACGTGGCGAGTTGGAACCGCGGAACCGCCCACGTTCCGACCCGACTCGGATGGAGCCCGACGAATTCTGGTCAGCCGACCGGCCACTTCCCCGGACCAGGCCCGTGCGAGGCGGACCGGGATGAGATGCGGCTGTCCGACGTCGTGCTCAGTCTTCGATGATCACGACCGCGTACTCGGGGCAGTTGTCGGCCGCAAGGCGCGCCTTCGTCTCCTGAGCTGGTGGGACCGATCCGTCACCAATCGCCGAGGCAGTGCCGAGATCGTCCGCCTGGAAAAGCTCGGGCGCTACGACGACGCACCGGTTGTGGCCCTGACACTTCTCTTGGTCTACGTGGACTCGCATGGGAGAACGGTAGCGCTCTGACACGTTCTACGACAGTCGCCTGATGTCTTATCCGTCGACTGCTCAGCGCCGATCCGCGGGGCGCAGATCCACATCGCCCAGCGGGAAAGATCCGCTCGGGCACCAGCGCCTGCAGCGGCGTCTGCACGTCTCCCAGACCGACAGCCTCCCGTGATAGGTCGGCGTCCAGGGAACGGTCTATTCTCGGGAAAGCTCGTGCGCTGCGGCGGCGGTACCCCCCCCTCTCCCGGCCCGGCCGGGCAGGCCCAGCGCAACTGAAGTGCGCGACGGCCACTCGGTCTCCGGTCTCGACGGGAAGTAGTGCTCGAGCCCCCCCGGCGTCCAAGCAGGGATTTGCCTTCCGGGACCTGCCGCAGAAGACATCGGTGAATCCGAGAATCACTCGCTCTTCAGCACGGCTCCCACGCAGAACGTCCGCACGAACTCACGCTGCTTCCCTGCGGTGCGCTGCCGAGGACCGGGAACTGACAGGAGTGACAGGATCATGCGGAGAACGAACTCGGCAGCGTCCTCGGCTTCGACGCCTGGACGCACGACTTTCTCGGCACGAGCCTGCTCGAAGATCGGCCGGAGGAAGTCTGTCGCGATCTCGAACAGCGCCGTAGACGCGCCCGCGATGGCCGACGTCTGACCGGCGACCTCAGGAGCGAACAACAGACTCAGATGTTCGCTCTTGCGCACCGTAGCCACGGTAAAGAGGACGCCTTCGACAATTGCGTCCTCGAGAGTGTCCTCGCGCTCGACCCGCCTCGCGAGCGAGTCCAGGAAGTCTCGGGCCTCTCGTAGAACAACTGCGAGGATGATCTCGTCCCGGCCACCATCGAAGTATCGGTAGACGGTCGCCCGCGAGACTCCCGCTTGTGTCGCAATGTCCTCAAGCGTCGTCTTCGCCGCTCCGAACCTCGTGAAACAGGCTTCCGCTGCATCGATGAGGCGGTTGCGGGCCTCATCGATCGTCGTGGGAGCATCGCTCCCCCAGGACGCAGTTCCGTTACGAGCCATGGGCACAGGGTAGAGCACCTACCGACAGCCGAGTCCCTAGACACAAGGTAGGATTCGCCTCATGTCGCAAGCCGAGTTCGCGTCGAGGTTCAGTCCCGAGATCGCTGACGCCCTGCTGAATGCAACCGATGCCGCAGGCGGGCTGCCGGGCCTTCTTGGGATCGAGCACGTTCGCTTCGAGCCGGGGCGATTCTTCTGTACGGCGACCATCGACGAGTCGCTGTTGACTCCGTTCGGGAATGCGCACGGTGGCGTGACCGCAGCGATCGCCGACCATGTCACCGGCGTAGTCGTCTACCCGCTGATGGAATCAGGCCAGTGGGCGGCGACCACCGAGGTCAAGGTCAACTACCTGGCACCTATCAAGGCGGAGACGATCGATGCCGAGGCAACGGTCGTTGCCATGACGAAACGGTCGGCAGTCGTTCGCTGTGAGCTGTACCGCCAACACGACAGGCGTGTGCTCGCGGCCGCGCAGGCCACACTGACAATCGTGGACCCTCGGTGACTACGCGGCGATGAGCGGAGTGCTCATCCCGGAACATCCAGCAGCGGCGGTTCCGGATCAGACCCACGTCGATGTCACCGACGCCGTTGTGGATCGAAGAAACGCACGCGACGCAGCAAGACCTGCAAGCCCGGCGCGGAGCAGAAGGGCCAACGGTCTTCGGTCAGTCCACCGGGCACCAGCGGAAGGACGTCCGAGGTCAGCGGGGATCACTCGCTGATCGCCGAGCCGGTCTCGAGGCGGTCGAGGAAGTCCAGGACCGCCCCTGCGAAGACGTCGTTCCGGTCACCGACGACCATGTGGCCCGCTCCGGCGATGTCGCGGAACTCGGCGTGAGGGCACTGTTGGAGAAAGACCTCTGCGCTCTCGGGACTCACCATGTCCGACATCCGTCCCCGGACCAATAGGGTCGGCACTCTAAGGCCTCGGGCCGAATCGCCGAGGGCAACGGGGTCGCGGCGGCCGCTACGCGACTTGTCGCTCAGAAACGCGGGGTCCCAATGCCAGTACCAGCGTCCGTCGTGACCTTGTCGAAGGTTCTTCCGGAGCCCCTCACGACTCGGAGGACGCTTCCGGTCACGGTAGGAGGCAATGGCGTCCGCCGCCTCCTCCAGGGTTTCGAAGCCATCCGGCGCGCCTGACATGAACGACACGATGCGCTCGACTCCCTCCGCCTCGAGTTGCGTCGCGACATCGACGAGTACGAGGCCCCACAGTCCGCCAGGGCGGAGCTTCCCTTCGCTCATGAGACCGACCAGGCCGCCCATCGATGCCCCGACCAGTACCGGCGGCCGGCCGATCTGGGTCAGGATCGCCCCAAGGTCCTCCACCATCGCCTCGGTGCTGTAGTCGCCGTCGGCCGCCCAGTCGGATTCACCATGGCCGCGCAGGTCGACGCTCCAGCAAGGATGGCCGTTGACAGCGACTTGCGAAGCCGTCGACCCCCAGCTGTGACGGGTTTGGCCGCCCCCATGCAGGAAGATCACCGGGCATCGAGAACCGGACCGTCCCAAGACGTCGCAAGCGACGTGGAGGCCATCGGAAGTCTGGATCCTGATCGTCTCGATGGTCGCGGCGCTCATCGTTGCGTCCCGACCGAGAGCTCTGAGAACGGAACGTCCTTGTCCAGGCGTGGCTCGACCGGTAGTCCAAGGACCCGCTCGCCGATAATGTTGCGCTGGATCTGATCCGATCCGCCGGCGATCGATATGGCCGGGCTGAACAGGGCCAACTGCTGCAGGAGACCGCCGAGGAGGGTCTCGTCTCCCATCAGCTGGCCTTGTGGGCCGAGCGCCTCGAGCCCCACGTCGCGGAGCTGGGCCACGAGCTGGGAGGCGAGCAGCTTTCCGGTGGAGACCTCGGGCCCTGGGCCGCGCCCGGCGGCCGCCGCTGCCTGCACCCGAAGGCTGGTGAAGCGAGCGATCTCCATGAGCGAGTACACGCGCATCACCTTGTCGACCAGGATGCGATCATTGGCTCGGTCGGCCAATGCTGGCAGCGACTTGATGAGGTCGCCACCGCCCCCGAACGCCGCGGCAATGCCCGCCATCTCACCGCCGCCCGACGACAGCTTCCCCGCCGGGCGCGAGAGGTCGTTGCGGCCGATGATCGCCCCGCCGGCGGCGCCCGCCATACCGGATGCGCCCAACGAGTTCCGTTCGTGGGCGAGTGTCGTGACAGCCACACTCCAACCACGATCGACGTCACCGATCACGTTCTCGTCGGGAACTCGCGCGTCGCTGAGGAACACCTCGTTGAAGGTGGCACCTCCCGTCATCTCCCTAAGTGGGCGCACCTCGATCCCGGGCTGATCCATGTCGATGACGAAGTAGGTGATGCCTTGATGCTTCGGCACGTCGGTCCGTGTGCGAGCGATGAGGATTCCCCACTTCGCGAACTGGGCACCTGAGGTCCACACCTTCTGCCCGTTGACGAGCCACTCGTCGCCATCCCGTTCGGCTCGACACTGCAGCCCAGCGAGATCTGATCCGGCGCCGGGCTCGGAGAACAGCTGGCACCAGACTTCTTGTCCATTGACCATCATCGGCAGGAATCGCGCACACTGCTCGTCCGTACCGTGGTCGATGATCGCCGGCCCGGCCATCATCACACCGATGCCGCTCGGCGGACCGACCGCGCCGACGGACGCCCTCGCCGCCTGCACGCGCCTCGCCTCCTGCGAATCGAGTCCTCGTCCGAACCAGCGTTCCGGCCACGTCGGAAACCCCCAGCCGCTCAGGGCAAGGACCTGCCACCAATCTCCGAGCGACATCTCCGGGTCCCAGGCCTCCTGGAACCAATGCTCGGCAGATCGGGCGTCAGGTATCGGGGCGCTCATTCCGTGTCTCCTCCGGCGTGCGGCTTCCACCGTCCGAGACGGTTCGAATGACGAAACGATAGAACATGTGATGGAAAGTGTCACATGTATCGACTTCACGTCGATGATCCCGAGACGACGGGGTCAGAGGGAGTCTCCCTGTCCTCATCATGGCGGGGGCCACCCAAGCGCAGGCGAGAGCCCGGTCTTGGGGGGACGGTCCGAACGTTGTCTGATACAGCGCGAGCTAGCGCCTCAGCGGCGCCCACCGATCGCGCCAGACCATGGTCACCGACCATCTGGAATCCAGCCCCTGGGTGTCGATGGCCGGGGATGCCAGGTTTCGGCTGACCGCCGCTCCTGACTCACGTAGTGCTGCCCAACTCGCGAAACGTGGGCGAGAGATCAGTAGCTACAGCCTGAGGTCGGCAGGCTACGGGGTGAGACAGGGGCACCGTCCGCGATGGCGACGAAGAACGGCTGGGGACAGTGGTTGATGCCGCCGATGCGGATGCCGAAGTGCAGGTGGGGGCCGGTGCTGTTCCCGGTGGACGCGCTGTCGAGGATGAGTTGGCCGACGTTCACGCGGTCGCCTACTCGGACTCGTTGCGTTCCTGGCTGACCATGGCAGTACACGTACTGGATGCCGTCGTCGCCGTTGAACAGGACGCCGATGCCGCACTTGCCGCTGGTTGGGGTTCCGACGACGACGCCGTTCGTGACTGCGTAGAGGGGGGTGCCGACGGGGACGGGGATGTCGGCCGCGGGGTAGTCGTGATGCGGCTTGGTGAACCACTGGGGGTGTTCGTCGTACCACCGCCGTTCGAGCGGCAGGGCGTAGTCGCCGCTGATCGCTGGCGTGCCGGCCGGACAGGCCACAGGAACGGCCGGCGCCGGTGAGGTGTCGGCGGCACCCGGGGTGGAGCTGGCGACGGCGTGCGCGGCGATGGAGTCGTACATGGAGCTGAGCACGGTCCAGTAGTTGGTCGCTGACGCCCAGCTCCCGGCAAGCCCGCCCCAGGTCGTGGCGGAGGCACCGGCTCGGGGTGCCACGTTGGGGTTGGCGAGCGTTGCGTCGTTGCCGAGCGCGTACTTCTTGAGGAGCTGGATTTGGGCGCGTACTCCGACGAGCGGGCTAGCGAACGGAGTACCTGAAGCGCTGCCGTCGTAGTGGGCGATGCCTGCGTAGTTGTGGCGGGAGGTGTCGCTGTTGGTGAAGTGCCCTGTCTCAAGCACGGCCTGGGCGAGCGCCATGTCGCCTCGGACTCCCTCGGCTGCGCCTTCGGAGATGTAGAGGGCGAGCAGGTCGTCGATCGCGATACCGAGTCGAGCGGGTTGTGCTCGTCCCGTGCTCGCCCACCAGGCGCGCAGATCGGCGACGGTCAACGCCGACGGCCCGAGGATGCTCGGCGTCCCGTCCTCTTCCGGAGCGACATCGCCGCCGCAGGTGGTGGATGGGGCTGCGGTGAGGCTGATGGACAGGATCGGCAACGCGGTCAGCCCGGCGATCGCGCAGAGAACCGCGACGGCGACAGCCGCTGCGAGTGGGTGTCGCTTCATACCCCTGTAGGCCGCGTTCGGGCCTGCTTCTTCGCGTGGGTGTGGAGAGTTTCTGTCCGCTCGGTGGCCTACAGGGGTTGAGGCCTACGTCTCACCGCCCATTCGATGGAGGTCACCCGAAATGGTCCAACTCCCTGGCGTGCTCGCCCAGGTCAACGTGACGCCGAGCACCAACGGCATGCCCGGCGCTGCGCTCATCCAACAGATCCTGAACTGGGGTCAGATGATCGCCCTGTGGGGCAGTCTCGGCGCGCTGCTGGTCGGAGCCGCAATGTACGGCTTGGCCCGCGAGGGTGGCTCGTACGGCGGAGCGTCGCGGTGGAAGACACTCGCCCTTGGCGGGGTGGTCGGAGCGATCCTCGCCGGAGTGGCGCCGACGGCGGTCAACATGTTGTTCACGGCGGCGCGCTGATGTCCCGCCGGACCGGATCGCGAACACCGTCGCCGTACGCACGTGCCGCGGTTGTCGTCGGCGTGGTGATGGTGATCGTTGCGGTGCTCGGGATCGTGTTGACCCGCCAGGACCGCGGGAGCGTCCCGGCAGACTCGAACCCAAGCGCCAGCAGCAGAGCCGGCGAAGAGGACGAACCGGCTGCGGTCGCGCCGAACGGGCCGTCGAGCGAAGCGCCGGGGATTCCAGCGGGGTTCAGCGCTGACGAGCCCGGCGCAGTCGCAGCGGCCGTCGCGTACGCCACTGCGTCGCAACGTTGGCTCTACCTCTCCGACGATCAGATCGCCGCAGCGGTCACGGCCATCGCCACGACGGACGCAGCGCCGGTGTTGACCGACGAGGTCGTCGCGGATGTGTCGATGGCACGAGACCAACTCGCTGCGTCGTCGGGCCCGGTGTGGTGGCTGGTCCGCCCGCTCGCCTGGCGAATCGAAGGGTTCCACACATCCGGGGCGCGGGTTTCGGTGTGGACCATGTCGATCCTGTCTGCCGCAGGGGTCGCCGTGCCGCAATCGGAGTTCTCGACGGTCACCCTCGACTTGGTGTGGGCCGACGGAGACTGGCGTGTCGACGCGGTGCGCGACACGGCCGGGCCGACACCGGTCACGGGCCCGAAGGACCAGCCGTGGGAGGCTGAGCCGTTCGACGACCGCCTGGATGGGTTCACCCGCATCGACGCGGAGCCCTGGTCGTGATCTTCGCAGGGTTCCCCAACCCGGTCGGCTGGGCGCTCGATCGTGTCACCAGCTTCGTCGGCGACGCTGCGTCGAGCGGGTTCGAGGCAATGGTCGGCGGGTTGACCGCCTGGGTAGTCGATGCGGTCGTGTGGCTGGTCGGCGGCGTCTTCAACTTCTTCTTGGACTCGACCGACCCGAACGTCCAAGCCGACTGGTTCATCACCGGCGACGGGCCGTACGCGACAACGGCGGCGCTCGGCGGGGTGCTCCTGGTGGTGTTCGTGTTCGCCGGTATCGCGCAGGGTGTCGTCAACGGCGACGTCGGCGGGATGCTGCGCCGCATCGCGCTCGAGTTGCCGATGTCGGTGCTCGGCATGGTCGGCCTCGTCACGATCACGCAGCTGCTGATCCGAGTCACCGATGAGTTGTCGGGCGCGGTGCTGTCCAACTTCCAAGATGACGTCGCTGAGTTCGGCCAGGTCGTCGGCACCCTCGCCTTCATGCAAGGGCAGCACGCCACCGCGTTCGTCGTGTTCCTGTTCGGACTCGTCGCCGTCATCGCCGGGCTCGTGTTGGTCGCCGAGCTCGTCGTGCGCGCCTCGCTGATCTACATCGTCGTCGCGCTCGCACCGTTGGTCTTCGCGTCCCGGCTCTGGCCAGCGACCAAGGGCGCGAGCCGCAAGCTGTTGGACCTGCTCGTCGCGTTGATCCTCTCGAAGTTGGTGATCGCGATCGCTCTGGGTGTCGCGGCTGCCGCAGCGGTTGGGACCGGGTCGGGCGGCGAGGTCACCGCTCTGGCGTCACCGGAGGTGTTCGCCGAGGACCCCGGCGGATCCGTCACCCAGGCTGTCGGCATCCTCCTCACCGCCGCCGCGGCGTTCGGCGTCTCTGCGTTCTCTCCGCTGTTGATCGCGCGACTGTTGCCGATGACCGAAGCGGCGGTCATCGGCCAGGGCATCAAGGGTGCGCCTGCACGCGCAGCCCAGCAGGGACTTAATGGCTGCGAACACGCTGCAGATGGTGTCCGGGCGGCGCTACGGCCAACTTGGCGGCAAACCCGATGCCGGTGCCGGCATCCCGCCCGCTGGTCGCAGGGACCGAGACCGCAGGCGCTGCGGCGACAGGCGCCAAGGGCTCGACGGGTGCGGCTGGTGCCGGGGGTCCAGCGGCGGCAGTCGTGGCTGTCGCTCAGGCGACGAAGAAGGCCGTCGAGACCGGAGCGAGAGCGGCGACAGCAACAGCGGGGGCCGCGTCCGACAACAGCTCGTCATCGGACCGTGACCCTTCCGCGGCGGCGAACTCAACTGGTCCGGCGCAACGGCCACCCGGAACCCGACCGACGAGCGACACCGAGGGCGCAGGCGCCCCATCGCGTCCCGACTCTCCGAACGCCGCACCGACCCGG
Source organism: Nocardioides sp. (assembly GCA_037046605.1). Taxonomy (GTDB): domain Bacteria; phylum Actinomycetota; class Actinomycetes; order Propionibacteriales; family Nocardioidaceae; genus Nocardioides. The sequence goes on along the minus strand of JBAOHF010000018.1, from coordinate 37,338 downwards.
CCGTCGCCGTCGCTGGGACCGTCATCAGGTTCGCGGACACCAACATCGCCGCCCCCGTCGTCGTCGCAGAAGGGGACAGCAGATGGCAGCTGAACGCACCGCACGCAGCTACCGGCTCGAACCCCTCGACAGCTCTGGCATCTTCTTGGGTCTCGGCGTCGTCCAGTGCGCGCTGCTCGGCGGCGGCATCGCGCTCGCGGTCAGTGCCATCACCGCAGAGCTGCCGCTGCTGATCGCTGCGGTGCCGATCGTCGCGGCAGCGGCGCTCAGCTTCGGTCGAGTCCGCGGCCACGCCACCTGGGAGTGGCTCCCCCTGCTCGGCGGGTGGGCGTGGTCGAGGCTGCGGCAGGGGCGCCGCTGGGAAGCGCCCCTGCCGCTGTGGCCAACCGACCAACCGGCACCGATGCCGCCGTGCCTCGACGGGCTCGACATCGTGGCCATCGACTGGCGCGCCGGCGCACAGCTCGGTGCGATCCGCGACCGACACCGCCACACCCTCACCGCTGTCGTGCCGGTCTCCGGACCGCAGTTCGTCGTCCAACCACGCTCAGACCAAGAACGACTCCTCGCTGGATGGGGTGACCTGCTCGGCCAGTACGCAGTGGAACGAGGAGTGGTCGCGCACCTGTCGTGGTCCGACTTGGCGCAGCCGTCAGGGATGGGCGACCACATCGCGTGGCTCGGCTCCACGGACCGCGGGAAACCACACGAGTCCGCAGCTGCGTCATACCAAGAGTTGCTGGAGGTCGGCACCACCTCCGCGATCACCCATGACGCCGCGGTCACGATCACCGTCGCCCGCGAACGTCTCTCACGTCACCGGGCCAGCGGCGGCGCGTCAGAGCAGCTGCGCCGGGCGTTGGTCACCTCGATTGAGTCGCTTCTGCGCGGATTGCGCTCTGCCGATCTCGCTGCGGCGGACCCACTCGACCCGACCGGGTTGCAGCGGCTGATCCGCTCACGCATCGACCCGATGTCTGCGCGGCCCCGCCCTCGACGCGGTCGACTGGTCGAACGGCTCGACCCCATCACAGCGTCGACCGCCGGCCCGCTTGTCGTGGAGTCCGACTGGCGACACGTCCGCGTCGACGGTGCGTTTCACCGGACGTGGTGGATCGGCACCTGGCCCCGCCTCGCGGTCCCGCCAGCGTGGTTGGAACCGTTCCTGTCCGGCGGCGGGATCACCCGGTCGATGACCGTGCACTTCCGTCCTGTGTCCACACACCAGTCGAGACGACGGATCGAACGCGACCTGGTGAAGCTCGACTCCGACGCGGTCACCAAGGAGGAGAAGGGACGTCGCATCGACGCACGGCACCGCCGCGCCACCCAGGCGCTGCTGGACCGCGAGGAGGAGCTCGTCGCCGGGTACCCCGAAATGGGCTACTCCGGGCTGGTCACCGTGTCGGCGCGCACGCTCGAGGACCTCGAGGAACACTCCGAGATCGTCGAACAACTCGCCCGCGAATGCGGAATGGACCTGCGCGTCCTCGACGCCCGCCAGGACGTCGGATGGGCCGCCGCACTCCCCCTTGGGCTCGCGCCGTCGACCCTGTTCGCGTCATGAACCGCCCATCGTTGCGGCTCCGCTCGCACCAGGGCACCACAGCGCATGTCGCGAGCATCTACCCGTTCTCGGTGCAGAGCTCGTTCGGGCACCGCGGCACCTACGTCGGTCTCGACCTCCTCGCCGGGGGCTCGGAGTTCTGTTGGGACCCGTTCGAGGCGTACAGCAGCGGCCTGGTCACGAACCCGAACGGGTGGATCCTCGGTGAGCCGGGCAACGGCAAGTCCGCGCTCGTGAAGTGCTTGCTGTGGCGCCAGGCAGCGATCTATGGCTCTGGGGCGGGCGGCCGATGGACGGCGATCGTCGACCCGAAAGGCGAGTACGTCGGTCTCGCCGAGCACCTCGGTTTGACGACGGTGAAGCTCAGCCCTGGTGGCTCGGCCACGATCAACCCGCTCGCCCCCGGACCCGCAGCCGCGTACGAACCGGCCGACAAGCAGATCCTGCGCCGAGCGGAGATGTGCGCGGCCCTGATCGGCACCGTCCTCGAACGACCGCTGTCGCAGTTCGAAGACGCCGTCGTGTTCGCCGCAGTGGAACAGCTCACCACGTCACCGGTCGAGGAGCCGACCCTCACCGACGTCGCCGCGCTCGTTGCTGAACCGACCGAGGAGATGGCTCAACGGCTCCGCCGCGACGAACGCGACCTGGCCTCGGAGACAGCGACCATCGCCTACGCGCTCGACAAGCTCTTGTCTCGGTCGCTGCGCGGCATGTTCGACGGCCGCTCCACCGTCCCGCTTCGCTGGGACGGACCCGGCGTCGTGTTGGACCTGTCCGCGGTGCCGCTCGACTCCGACGCGCTGCCGCTCGTCATGGTCGCGGCGGCCGGATGGCTCCAAGAGCTCATGGCCTGCCCCGGGCCTCAGCGGGTCCAGGTGCTCGACGAGGCGTGGGCGCTGCTCGGCAACCACCACACGGCGAGCTACCTCCAGACCTGTTTCAAGCTTGGCCGCACCTACGGCGTCGCCAATCTGTGCATCACCCATCGCGCCTCTGACCTCGTCGCCCAAGCCGACGATGGAACTGCGACCGCCAAGATCGCCGCCGGATTGCTCGCGGACTCCGCCACGAAGGTCATCCTCCGTCAAGCACCCGACCAGCTGGACGCCGCAGTGAACTACTTCGGGCTCACCGAACCCGAAGCGGCCATCGTCGGGCATCTCACACGCGGTCGAGCCCTGTGGAAGCTGGGCGGGCGCACCGCCGTCGTGCACCACGTCCTCGCCCCGGCCGAATGGGTCCTGTCCGACACCGACGCACGCATGCACGGCACTACAGCCGCCACCGCCACCGCCGACCGCGCCGACGAGGCCGACGAGGCCGACGAGGCGGCGTAGCCGTGTACGACCGCGACGCCCTCCTGGCAGCGACAGATTTGCGGGCACTCGCCGACGATCTCCTCGGTCCCGGGAAGCGCTCTGGGCGCTCGGCGATGTGGTCATGTCCCAGCGACCAGCACGCACAGACCGGACGCACCCCGCCCGTGTCGGTCTTCAACAGTCGCCGCGGAGAGCAACGGTGGCGATGCCACGGCTGCGGTGACGGCGGAACTGCGATCGACCTGGTGCTCGCTGTGCGCGGAGGCACACCGCGAGACGCCCTCGACTTCCTCGCACAACGCACCGGGCACCGCGCCCAGCTCGACCAGCAGCGGCCGCAACGCCGACCGACGAAGCCGCGAGCCCTGCCACCCGCAGGCTGTTCCGATCCGCAAGGCCTCGACCGCTATGTCAACGACTGCGCTGCACGTCTCTGGAGCCCGGAGGGGATCACCGCCCGACGCTGGCTCACCAACACTCGAGGCCTGCCCGCCGACGTCCTCGCCTGCAACCGAGTCGGCGCAGACCCCGGGCCCCGCCGGCAGGAGCGACCTGACGGGATGCCCCGCGCCGCGGGCGTCGTGCTCCCCGTCGTCGACAACGGCCATTCGGTCTACGCGCAACTCCGGGTCATCCGTCCGGCGGGGGATCGGCCTCGCTATCTGAACCCGACCGGCGAGCTCGCTACCAACCCCCGCGTGGTCCGCGCTCGTCCTACCGAAGTACGTCATCCGGAGGTCGTCGTCACCGAAGGGGCTATCGACGCGCTGTCCGCAGCTGCCGCTGGCTACCGAGCAGTCGGAGTTCTCTCCGCCGCGTACGGGGATGAGGCAGTCGCTGTTGCCTTGGCCAAGCTGCCCTACCCGCTCGTCCTCGCGCTCGACGCCGACGATGCTGGTCGATCCGGTGCTCAACGGCTGGCGACGTTCCTCGCAGCACGCCAGCGGCCTGCGCTGCTGCTCGACCTCGGCAACGGCGACCTCAACGACGCGATGCGTCGCTGCGACGACTGGCCCCAGCAGATGGCCACCATCGTCGCCGCAGCCGCCCCGACATCCCGTCTCGATCTGGCAGTCGGAACCTGACCCGCGGTCGTTCGTGCATGGGGCCTGCCTATTGGACATGGATCGCCGAGGTCACCGGTCCGACACCGCACAACTCGGCCAACACCGTGCCCACCACGACGGCGAGATACGGCACCCACGGACCAGTGAGGCAGTAGGCAGGGTCACCCTCGAAGGTGAGGTCGAGCCGTCTTGCGTCGAGCATCGGATGCAGCTCGAGGATCGAGTTCAGCCACACAGACGCCCACGCACCGTCGTGCCACACGAGCAGCCTCCGGTTCGTCGCCAAGACCCTGAGCGCGCCGAGCGGGCGCCACTGCGGCACCGCACGCGATTCAGCGTCGCGTCGTGCCCGCCGCCGTGCCGCCGCGCTACCGAGCGCCGCCAGACCGAACACCATCGGCCCACCGAACGCCACGACACGAGGTGCTTGGTACACGACGTCGATCGCCTGGTAGCGCCACCCGTGAGCCCAGAGGTCCGCGTGGAGCAGCTCGCCCGGGTCGAGCACCACTGGGCTCGGCATCGTCGGTGGGCCCCCGTTGCTGATCACCCAACGTGCCAGGTCGATTGCGGCGTCCCACGCGCCGCCGTCCTCTACACGCTCGCCATCGCTCATGTTCCGTGTGTGCATCAACGTCCCCTTCGGATCGAACCGATCGGGACGTCCAGCTGACACGGGGGCCGTTGATCCCAGGACGTCCGAGGGGATCAGGCGCAGCAACACAACTCTACGCCGTCTGGATGGCGGAATCGTGAGGCTCCCGCGACGTTCAGGCCAGGGAAACGGCCTACGTGTGTATGGAACGCGATGGCCTGGGCGGGTTCGAGCTGGTGGTGGTGGCTGTCGCCGGTGTGGTGCTGGTGGCGCTGATCGCTGTGTGGTCGGGGGCGTCGCTTTCGCTGGTGGTGTCCGGAGAGGCGGGGCGGATCCCGTTCGCAGCCGCAGCAGAGGCCGCTCCGCGTCTGCCTCGCCACTTCGGCGATCCGGCTGCTGCATGGCCCGAGCCGCACGACGTCCACTTGCCGGCCGCTCCGATCTACTGGTTGTCCACAGCGTTGACGCTGATCGTTGTGCTCACGACGGTGGTGGCCGGGCTGTGGTGGCTCGGTCAGCGCAAGGTCGGCACAGCGAAGCGTCGGCCGTTGGGGGTAGATGCCCGTCCCCGTTTCGCAAAGCGTCGTGACCTCGCCGCGTTGTTGCTATCGGGTCCGGCGCCGGGCCGGTTCGTCATCGCGACGTTCGGCCGTCGCCTGGTCGCGACCGAGACGCCACCTCCGCGGTCGTCGAAGTACAGCCGACGTCGAACCAAGCGCCGGGGCGACCGTGGCGCGGTTGCGCTGGTCGGCCCCTCGCGGTCAGGCAAGACCACTGCTGCGGTCGCGGGGATCTTGGAGTGGGACGGTCCGGCGGTGCTGTCGTCGGTCAAGGCTGACCTGTTGTCGACGACGCACGGCTGGCGCTCGAGCGTCGGCGACGTGCAGGTCTACGACCCGACATCGTCGACGATCCCACGGGGAACCTCCGCGTTGTGGTCGCCGCTGCAAGGCGCCGGGACGGTCGTTGGCGCGCAGCGAGCTGCGCGGGCGCTGTGCGACGCCGCGCCGCGTGGCGGCGTCGAGGGCGGGATGGACTTCTGGTTGGCGCAGGCCGAGATCCTCCTGTCGGGCCTGCTCTTCGTCGCACACCATGCACACCGCGACATGGCTGCGGTGTGCGAGTGGGTGCTGACCCAGGACCGGCCAGGCGAACTGGGGGCTGGCGAAGTCCGCGAAGCGCTCGACTCCCTCACGCACCAGGGCAACTCGGTGGTCGTGGATGGCGCGAACGAGGTCGCCAAGGGGCTTGTCTCGGTGTGGGAGATGGAGGACCGCACACGGTCGTCGATCTACGCAACAGCGCAGACGGTGATCTGGCCGTGGACCGACCCCGGCGTCGCCGCCTCTTCTCGCCTGCCCAAGGGGAAGGGAGGCGGTCGTGGGCGACCAGCGGTGGACCTGCCGTGGCTGCTGTCTGGGTCGAACACCGTCTACCTGTGCTCGCCGATCGAGGACCAGAAGCGGCTCGCCCCGGCGTTCGGCGGGCTGTTGAACGACCTCATCAACCAGGCGTACCGCCACGTCGCTGCGACCGGTGAACCCCTCGACCCGCCGCTGCTGGTCGTCATCGACGAGGCAGGGAACACGCCGCTGCGGTCGCTGCCGGAGTATGCGTCGACGCTCGCCGGGATCGGTGTGCTGCTGGTGACGATCTGGCAGTCCCTCGCTCAGATCGATGTCGCCTACGGCAAGGCCGCTGACACGATCCTCACGAACCACCTCACCAAGGCCTTCTACGCGGGCCTGTCTGACGGTGCATCGCTGCGCTACATCGGCCAGGTGCTCGGCGACGCCGAGGTCGACACCCGGTCGCAGTCGGCGAGCCAACGTGTCGGCGGCGGGTCCGAGCAGTTCTCGACGACTCGGGTGCCGCTCGCTCCTGCGCACGTGATGCGTCAGATGCGCCCAGGCGATGCGCTGCTGGTGCACGGAACGTTGCCGCCGGCGCATGTGCGGACCCGGCCGTTCTACCGGTCGCGGCATCTCGCGGAGCGCTCTGCGATGAGCGTCACGGCCAGTGGGTCGTCGTGAAGCCGTTCCTTCGTCGCTGCGACCGCGGTCGACTGGCCCCGGTGGGGTGGGTGTCGGAACCCGCTGGGGTGTGGGCGGGCCGAGAGGTCGAGGTCGTCTATGACCCGACGGCGCATCAGGTCGTCATGTTCCGCTCCGACGCTGGCGACAACGCACGGGTCGTGCTCGCCGGGGAGGGGTTCCGGCGCCTTGCGGTTGATGATCGCCAGGAGATGTGGGTGCGCGACCGCACGGCGCAGGTCGACGCCGAGCCGGAGCCGCTGGCGACCGTGCACTCGCTCACCCTGCGGCGGGTGGTGGGCACGCAGGGCCACAGCCTGTGATCGGCCAGCCGTGGGACGCGTCGCCGTATCGGGGCTGGGAGTAGCGTGGCACCGCGCGATCGGAGCGCTCGCCGAAAGCCGCCAGGGCAGTTGTCGCTGTTCGACGACGTTGCGCTCCCACCTGACGGCGCCGACGCGCCGAAGGAGGAGCAACACCATGGACACCGAAGCACCGTCGATGAGCGCCCATCCGGATTCGGCGACACCGACCGGCGACCCACTGCTGCTCGCAGGGCTACCGGTGTACGCGACGGACTCGAGCGACGACGAGGCGCTGGACTACAGCGACGATCCGATCCTGGAGCAGAGCTACCGGACGCTCCGAGCGGTGAACGACGCGATCCACAACCAGCCCTAACCAACGACGGGGCCGCTGCCGTTCGGTCGGATTCGGCGCGGCCCGCTGCGTTCCGCCCGACCGGCCAGCACGACCTGGCGCCCCCGGGTGTGACAGCGAAGCTCCGGGCGAACCTCGACACGCTCGCGGTGCTGAACGACTGTCGCGGCGAGGCCAGATGGGCGACAGCGGACGAGCAGACGGTGCTGGCGCGTTGGTCGGGGTGGGGATCGGTGCCAGCGGTCTTCGATCCCGACGACGACCGCCACGCAGACGAACGGACCGAGCTACGTCGTCTGCTCGGGACCGAGGAGGCGTGGTCCCAAGCCCGACGCACGACGCTGAACGCGCACTACACCTCGGCCGACGTGGCGCAGGCCATGTGGGGTGCCGTCTCCGCGCTGGGTGTCGACGGTGACGTATCGGTGCTGGAGCCAGGGTGCGGGTCGGGAAACTTCCTCGGATTCGCACCCGAAGGCATCCGGCTGACCGGCATCGAGTTGGACCGCACCACAGCAGAGATCGCCCGGCACCTCTACGGCGCCCGGGCGACGATCCACACCAGCGGGTTCGAGGAACTGCGTGTCGAGGACGGCGCGTTCGATCTGACGATCGGCAACGTGCCCTTCGCGAAAGTCACGCCGCACGACCCGGTCCACAACCGAGGGCGCCACGCCCTGCACAACTACTTCCTCATCAAGTCGCTGCACCTGACCCGCCCGGGCGGGTTCGTGATGGCGTTGACGTCGAGGTACACGATGGACGCCCGCAACCCGGCGGTGCGCCGTGAGATCGCGGGACTCGCCGACCTCGTCGGTGCGATTCGCCTGCCGGAGCGGGCATTCGCTCGGTCGTCGGGAACCGACGTCGTGGTCGATCTGGTGGTCCTGCGTCGACGACCGCCCGGAGCCGAACCCGCCGGCCCCAGCTGGGAGCACGTCGCACCGGCACCGATCGACACGGCGGATGGGGCGGAATCGCTCGAGGTGAACGAGTACTACCGTCGCCCACCCGGACCGAGTGCTCGGCGAACTCGCCGCCGCTCGAGGCATGTATCGGGACCACGAGCTCACGGTCGTGGCGACCGGCGACCTGAAGGTGCAACTTCCCGAGGCGCTCGCCGCGCTCACTCAGCGACGCGCACGCCGCCGGGCTTGCCTACGTGCCAGCGGTCCGAGACACCGACACGCAGCCGACACAGCGACGCCCGGCCAGAGGCGACTTCTACCTCGAACACGCTCAGGACGGGAGCTTCGTCGTCAACCAGAGCGGCGACATCGCACAGCTTGAGCGTGGCACTCCGGTCACATACCGACCACGGGTCGCGAAGGACAAGCGCGAACTTGCGCAGCTCGTCGGTCTACGCGACGCGGCCCGCCGCGTGCTGACAGTGCAGGTCGACGGCGGAAGCGACGAACGACTCGACGCCGCACAAGGAGCGCTCGACGAGGTGTACCGCTCCTACGTCCGCTTCTACGGGCCGATCAACCGGTCGAGCGAAGCGCGCACCGGTCGCCGTCATGCCGAGACGGGCGAAGAGATCATGCGCCGTGTCCGCCCGCGTATGGGCGGGTTCCGCGAGGATCCCGACTGGCCGCTCGTCGCCGCCCTCGAGATCTTCGACGAGGAGACCCAGGAGGCGAGACCAGCGGCGATCTTCCACGAACGAGTCGTGGACCCACCGCATGAAGCGCCACGGCGTCGACAGCCCGGACGAGGCCGTTGCGGTGTGCTTGGACGAGACCGGCACGGTCACGATCGACCGGGCCGCCGAACTCCTCGGCACCGACGCCACCACAGCGCGACGCCAACTCGCAGAGCTGGTGTACGACGAGCCAGGCACCGGCCGGTTGGTCCCCGCAGCGGAATACCTGTCGGGCAACGTCAGGCTGAAGCTCGACGCGTGTCGAACCGACGACACGCCCGGCCGGTTCGCGGTGAACGTCGCTGCGTTGGAGCGGGTGATGCCGCGTCAGCTCGAGCCTGCCGAGATCACTGCGCGACTGGGCGCACCATGGATACCGGCCAGCGATGTCGAGCGGTTCTGTACCGAGGTGCTCGACGCGACTGTGGACGTGGAGCACCTGCCCCAGGTCGGCAGCTGGACCGTCAAGCTCCGAAGCGGCGGCCGCCGCAGCGTCGCGCTGTCGTCGGAATGGGGCACCGCTCGAGCGGACGCAGTCACCCTGCTCGACGCGGCGCTGAACCAACGGCTCCACACCGTCACCGACGCCACCGACGACGGTCGGCGTGTCCGCAACGACGCCGAGACCCTCGCCGCTCGGGACAAGCAGGAAGCGCTCACCGCGCGGTTCTCGACCTGGGTGTGGGAGAACCCGGACCGTTCCGAGCGCCTCGCAGGCCGGTACAACGAGCTGTTCTCCTCGACGGTGCTCCCGGTGCACGACGGCGACCACCTCACACTCCCCGGTCTCGCGCAGACCTTCACGCCGCGAGCGCATCAGCGGGCCGCGGTGGCACGCATCCTCACCGACGGGCGCGCACTGCTAGCCCACGCCGTCGGAGCGGGGAAGACCGCGACGATGGTGATCGCCGCGATGGAGCTCCGGCGTCTCGGGTTGGCGTCGAAGCCGGCGGTGGTGGTCCCGAACCACATGCTCGAACAGTTCAGCCGTGAGTGGATCCAGCTCTACCCCTCCGCACGCATCCTCGTAGCGGATCGCGAGCAAGCTGTCGAAGGAGCGACGCAAGGAGTTCGTCGCACGCGCCGCGACGGGTGACTGGGACGGGATCGTGTTCACCCAGTCCGGGTTCACCCGGTTGCCGGTCGGCCACGACCTGATGACCGAGTACCTCGGCGATGAGATCACCCTCGCTCGATTGGCGCTGGCAGGGTCGAAGGACGGCAAGGGTCTGTCGGTGAAGAAGCTTGAGCGGCGCATCGCCCAGCTCGAAGCGACCTACCAGCGGCTCCTGTCCGAGCACACCAAGGACGACGGCGTCCGATTCGATGAGACCGGCATCGACTACCTGTTCGTCGACGAGGCTCACGCCTACAAGAACCGCCGTGTCGACTCCTCGATCGACGGCGTCGCGACCGCCGGGTCGCAGCGCGCCCAGGATCTCGACTCGAAGCTGTGGGCGCTTCGCCGAGCTCACGGTCCACGAGTCGTCACCTTCGCTACCGCCACGCCAGTGGCGAACTCGATGGCGGAGCTGTGGGTCATGCAGTCCTACCTGCACCCAGACCTGCTCGGCGAGCGTCGACCTTCGGGCTTTCGACGCGTGGGCTGCGAACTTCGGGCGCACGCACACCGCGCTCGAACTCGCCCCCGACGGCGCCTCGTACCGGATGCAGACCCGCTTCGCCCGGTTCCAGAACGTCCCAGAACTCCTCACCCTCTATCGGCAGGTGGCGGATGTCCGCACGAACGACGATCTCAACCTCCCGGTGCCCGCCCTCGCCGGCGGCCAAGCGGAGACGGTCGTCGTCGAGCCCGACGACGCGCTCGTCGAGCTACGTCGCCGACCTCGCATCACGGGCCGAGCGCATCCGCAACCGCGCTGTGGACCCGAGCGAGGACAACATGCTGAAGGTCACCGGTGACGGCCGGCGTGCCGCACTCGACCTCCGTCTCGTCGGCGAGAGCGCGCCGACCGACGGCGGGAAGCTCACCGTCGCGGCGCAGCGGATCGCCGCGGTCCATCACGCGACCCGCGACCTCCGCTACGCCGACGAGCACGGCCAGCTCACCATGCGACCGGGCGCTCTCCAGCTCGTGTTCTGCGACGTGTCCACCCCGGCTGCGGCCGGGTGGAACGCCTACGACGAACTGCGCGACCTCCTGGTCCGACGAGGCGTCGACGCCGGTTCGATCCGCTACATGCAGGACGCCAAGACCGACGTGGCCAAGGCCAAGCTCTTCGCCGCCTGTCGCGACGGCACCGTGTCGGTCCTCGTCGGCTCCACCGAGACCATGGGCGTCGGCACCAACGTGCAGGCACGCGCCATCGCCATGCACCACCTCGACGCGCCGTGGCGTCCGGCCGACATCGAACAGCGCGATGGGCGCATCCTCCGCCAGGGGAACCAGAACCCCGAGGTCCGCGTCCTGCGCTACGTCACCGAGGGCAGCTTCGACACCTACATGTGGCAGACCCTCGAACGGAAGGCTGCGTTCATCGCCCAGGTCACCCGCGGCGACCTGCCCGACCGCGACGTCGAGGACATCGGGGACCAGGCCCTGTCGTTCGCCGAGGTGAAGGCTCTCGCCACCGGCGACCCGCTCGTCCTGGAGAAGGCCGCGGTCGACGCCGACGTCGCTCGCCTCGCCCGACTCGAGCGAGCCCACCACGACGACCAGCACCGCCTCCGGCGCACCCTCGACGCAGCGACGCACCGAGCGGACAACGCCGAGCACCGCGCAGCCGAACTCGAAGCGGTGGTCGGTCGAGTGGCCGACACCCGAGGTGACCGGTTCGCCATGACTGTCGACGGCAGCACCCACACCGAGCGCGTCGACGCCGGCGACCACCTTCAACGACTCCTCCGCGAGCGGCTCGACCAGACCCCACCCGAGACCAGCGGACCAACAGTCCAGATCGGAACGCTCGGCGGCCTCGCAGTCCATGCCCACGCGATCACCACGATCGAGGACGAGGTTCGCGTCACCATCCCCGTCGCCCACATCGATGTCCGGTTCCTCACCGACGACCTTCGCCGGAGCGCCCCGTCGAACCTCGTCACCCGCCTTGAGCGCCACCTTCACCGTCTCCCCGACACCATCGCGGACCTCCACCAGGAAGCCGAGGCGGCGCGGAGCGAAGCACAGCGGGCCGGAGCCCGCGTCGGAGCACCGTGGGACCGAAACGAGGATCTGGCCGGGCTGCGCCGGCGCCAACAGGAGATCGACGAGCAACTCGCCGCCAGCGCGGAGTCGCCAGCGAGCGAACCCCCGCGCGCCGCGCCGATCGAACCAACATCGGGCTCACGGCCGCCATCCTCAGCGCAGGCGTCACGCGCTGATCCGAGCACCACGGCGGAGGACCAGGAGGCGCTGACACGGATGACTCAACGCCTCGACGCCATCCAACATGGAGCCTCCGTCGACCAGCCGGGAGTCAGCCTGTGACCGTATGGGGAGGGCTTTCGGCGCGCCGTACGTACCCTGTCGGTATGGCGAAGGCAGTCGGCGTCAGCGATGCGCAGGCCATCCGCATTGCGAATGCGCACAGCTCGCCGCGCCCGGCTGCTGGCGGGGCACTGCTCGGGGGAGGGCGTTCCACCCATCGTTGGAGGGGAGGCTCCGGCCCGATAGCGGTGTCCAACGTCCGCGGAGACCACCAGTAACGCGGACGACCTCCCTGAGAACGAGCCGCAGCCTGCCGACGGGTTGCGGCTTCGATGCCGGCCGCCCCCCTCAGAACCTGCCTTCCCGCTCGAACATGACTACTTCGAGATCGTCTACACCCCACTCGTCGGCCCGACCGCAATGCTGCTGGCTTGAGCGATGGAGCGACACCTCGACGCCGCCGGCGGACCGACCACTGTGTGCCCGGTTGAGCTCGCGCTCGATGTTGGCAATCGGGCCAGCAGCACCGACCCGCCCGGCAAGACGTCACACCTCGTCCACGCCATCGACCGACTCGCGCACGACCACATCGTCGCCCGCCCTCGGAGACCGGATCCTCGGGGTGCGGATGGCGATCCCGCCATTGAGCGCGCGGGCGTTGGTGAAGCTGCCAGCTCCAGCACGAGAAGCACACCACCGGCACTAGCGGTCGTTGGGAGACGAGGGTTGGTGATCCGACCGGCTCGTGGCAGCGTGGCTGCGATCGTGACAGCGGAAGGTGGACAGGATCTACTGTCACACGGCTGGCCTACGATCGAGCGATCAGGTTGACGCGGGCCATGGGGCCGGGGGGTACCTGGTTCGGATGGTCGTCATGGTTGAGATTCGTGAACCTCTAGTACTCGTGCGATACCCGAATCACGCGCACGCGTGCCCGATCGTGGCGCCAGGACGCAGGGTCTGATGGCCCGACTCGAGGACCTTACGAAGGGGACACGCGTCCGCGGTATCTCGCCTTCGGGACCCGTGACGGTCATCGACGCGGACTGGATCGGGTCCGACGTGTTGAACCTCACGTACGAGGACGCTTCAGGTGTGGTTGAGCGCGAGCTCGTGTATCGCACGAGCGAGCCGGAGCTGAGCCTTGACGGCGATGGCCGGCCGTGGTCGCTCGATGCCGACCCTCGCCTCTTCACGTTGGTGTCCGAGGCCAAGCGGATCCAGCTCGCGTACATCTTCGATCCGTTTCTCGCCGCTGAGGTCTCCGATGTGGACCCACTGCCTCACCAGATTGAGGCCGTCTACACCGAGATGCTCACCCGACAGCCGCTGCGGTTCCTCCTCGCCGATGATCCCGGAGCGGGCAAGACGATCATGGCTGGGCTGCTGATCCGCGAGCTCATCGTGCGCGGTGACCTCGAGCGATGCTTGGTGGTAGCTCCGGGCGGCTTGGTCGAGCAGTGGCAGGACGAGCTGGGCGAGAAGTTCGGGCTGGAGTTCGACCTCCTCTCACGCGACCTCATCGAGACCTCTCGGACGGGCAACCCGTTCACACAGCGACCTTTGCTTATCGCTCGGCTCGACATGCTCTCGCGCAACGAGGAGCTGGTGGATCGGCTGGCTCAGACCGAGTGGGATCTGGTGGTTGTCGACGAGGCTCACAAGATGTCGGCGACCTTCTTCGGCCAGGAGGTCAAGGAGACCAAGCGGTACCGCCTGGGCAAGCGACTGGGATTGATCGCTCGGAATCTGCTCTTGATGACAGCGACCCCTCACAACGGCAGGCCCGAGGACTTCCAGCTCTTCATGGCGCTTGTTGACGGCGATCGCTTCGCGGGCAAATTCCGAAAGGGCGACCACAGCGCCGATCCGCCCCGGGACCTCATGCGGAGGATGGTGAAGGAGGAGCTGCTCCGATTCGATGGAACGAAGCTGTTCCCCGAGCGGGTCGCCTACACCGCGAAGTACCCACTCTCGCCTCTCGAATCAGCGCTCTACGAGCGGGTGAGCGACTACGTGCGGGAGGGGATGAACCGGGCGGAACGGCTCGCCGACGGAGGCCGAAAGAACGTGGTCGGGTTCGCCCTGACGACGCTGCAACGGCGTCTCGCCTCTTCACCGCTTGCGATCCAACGCTCTCTTGAGCGCCGCCAGCGACGCCTTGCCGACAAGCTCGCTGAGGCACGTATCGGGCAACGTGCACTGAACGCGCCGATCGATGTCGTGTCCGCACCCTCCCGCTTCCGACTTGATGACTTCGACGACTTCGATCCGGATGAGCTCCTTGAGTCGGAGCTGGAAGAAGTCGAGGAGGAGGTCGTCGACGCCGCGTCCGCAGCGCGCACGATCGCTGAGCTCGAGGCTGAGCTGCTCGAGCTGCGGGACTTGGAGGACCTTGCCCGGAGGGTCTTGGCGTCAGGGGAAGATCGGAAGTGGGACGAGCTCGCCAAGCTGCTCGCCGACACGCCGGAGATGCTCGACGCGACCGGCTCGCTGCAGAAGCTGATCATCTTCACCGAGCATCGCGACACCCTCGACTACCTCGTAGCGAAGCTCTCGCGGCTTCTCGGCAGTGACGATGCGATCGTGTCGATCCACGGAGGGGTTCGTCGAGAGGATCGCCGGCGCGCCACGGAGCGGTTCACGCAGGACCGTGAGGTACTGATCATGGTGGCGACCGACGCTGCCGGAGAAGGCCTCAACCTCCAGCGCGCCCACTTGATGATCAACTACGACCTGCCGTGGAACCCCAACCGAATTGAACAGCGATTCGGGCGGATCCACCGCATCGGCCAGGAGGACGTCTGCCGCCTGTGGAACCTGGTTGCTGAGGACACGCGCGAGGGTCAGGTGTTCGAGCGTCTGCTCAGCAAGCTCGATGAGCAGAGGGCCGCTCTCGGCGGCAAGGTCTTCGATGTCCTTGGGGAGGCCTTCAGCGACAAGTCGCTTCGGGATCTGTTGATCGATGCGATCCGCGCAGAGGATCCGAAGCTCCAGCAGGCGCGCGCGGCGGCGGTCATTGACGTGACGATCGGTGATCGCATGCGCGAGCTGATCGATGCCCAGTCCCTCCTCACGGACCTGCTCTCCCCTGAGCACGTCAGCGAGATCCGCGACCAGATGCAGCGGGCGCAGGCGCGCAAGCTCCAGCCCTCCTACATCCGACGCTTCTTTCTCGAAGCGTTCGAGCAGCTCGGCGGCAGAGCGGTCCGCCGCGAAAGCGGTCGCTACGAGATCACGAGGGTTCCTGGCCGACTTCGCCAGTACGACAGCTCGGCAGGACTCGGGCGCCTCCTACCTACCTACGAACGCATCTGTTTCGAGCGAGAGCACGTGAGCGAGCCGGGCAAGCCCACGGCAGCGCTTCTCACGCCCGGCCATCCGCTGCTCGAAGCCACGATGGGCGTGTTGCTTGAGCGGCATGGCCCGGCACTTCAACAGGGCGCAGTCCTGGTCGATCCGAACGACTGGGGGTCGGAGCCGCGCGTTCTGGTGTACCTCGAGCACGAGATCGTCGATGGAACGCTCATCGAGGGAGGACAGCGCCGAGTCGTCTCCAAGCGGTTCGAGTACGTCGAGATCGACGAAGCAGGAACGGTTGCCGACGCTGGCTATCACCCCTACATCGACTACCGAGCCCCCACCACCGAGGAGTCCGCAGCCGTTGTTGACCTCCATGATTCAGCATGGACGCGGGCGAATCTGACCGAGGTTGCTCAGCGCCACGCCATTGAGCACAACGCACCGAAGCACCTCTCCGAGGTCGAGGCTCGGGTACACGCCCGTGTAGACGCCACCGTCGCCGCGGTCGAGAAGCGGCTGAGTGAGGAGATCCGATACTGGGACGCGCAGGCGCTCAAGCTCAAGGACGCCGAGCTGGCCGGCAAGCGGAACGCGAAACTCAACTCCGCCCGCGCCCGCCAGCGCGCTGATGAAGCAGCCGAGCGCCTCGAGCGCCGACTCGGTGAGCTGGCCCTCGAGCGCAAGCTCTCAGCCCGCCAGCCGAGGGTCACGGGTGGCGCCCTCATCATCCCAGCGGGGCTGCTCGCGACTCGCCTGGGCTCTGCGCCTCCAGCTCACGCGAGGGACACGCTGCGCTCAGACCGGCTCGCCGTGGCGGCCGTACTCGCAGCAGAGCGACGCCTGGGCCGGAATCCTCGTGAGATGCCGCACAACAACAAGGGCTACGACATCGAGACGCGCAGACCAGGTGGCGACCTGACCTTCATCGAGGTCAAGGGCAGGGTCGTCGGGGCATCCGACTTCACGGTCACCGCCTCGGAGATCCTCTGCGGCCTCAACAACGGCACAAATCACATCCTCGCCTTGGTGGAGGTCGCCGAGGACGACTCCACGACGGTCCGCTACGTCCGTGACCCGTTCACTGGCCGTGCCCCTGAGCCTGGCTTTGGCGAGAACGCCCGAACCCTGGCTTGGCGCGACTACTGGACGCTCGCCTCCGACCCCGCTTGAGAGCCATGTACAAGAAGAAGCTGATCGAAGTAGCCCTTCCAGTCGACGCCATCAACTCCGCGGCGCAGACGGAGAATGCCAATCCCTTCATGAAAGGCCATCCGAAGAGCTTGAAGTGGTGGGCGCGCCGGCCTTTGGCAGCCTCTCGAGCTGTAGTCCTAGCGAGCCTCCTTGACGACCCCTCCTCGGACCCTGTCCGGTTTCCAACGGCGGAAGCACAGGATGCTGAGCGCCAGCGGCTTCTGGACCTCGTTGCCAGAGCCTGTCCATGGGGCAGCATTCAGGATTCAGCGATGCTTGAAGCAGTGCACAGAGAGATCAGAGAGCATGTCGGAGACGATCCGCCGACCTTCTGTGACCCGTTCGCCGGCGGCGGCTCGATTCCGCTGGAGGCTCAACGGCTTGGGCTTACTGTTGTCGCAGGCGACCTCAATCCTGTGGCTCTCCTGATCAATAGGAGCCTTCTCCAAGTCTCGCAACGGTTCGGATCGGTGTCTGCGGTGAATCCGGAACGCGGCCTCGTTATCGAACAGGGTGCTCGCGCGATGGCATCGGACCTGCGATGGTATGGGCAGCGGATTTCCGAGGCCATGCGAGACGAGGTGGGAAAGTACTGGCCGACGCCTTCACAAGCAGGAGGAAAGGCCCGGGTGGTCGCCTGGATCTGGGCCCGGACAGTCGAATCGCCCAATCCAGCCTGGAATGGTCGTGTACCTCTGGCTCGCTCCTTTGAGTTGGCCAGCAGGGGAAATCAGAAGATCTGGGCTGAACCCGAGGTGGACCCGGTAGCCCACGAGATTCGCTTCGTCGTGAAAGTCGGAAGCGGACCGGTGCCTGCCGGTACTGTGTCGAAAGCGGGAGCTACTTGCCTGGCGACCGGTGTCCCGATTGACTTCGAGTACATCAGGTCTGAGGGTCGTGCTGGTCGGATTGGCCAGCAACTTCTTGCTGTTGTTGTCGACCGAGGCAAGGGCAAGAAGACGTTCGAGGCTCCCGCTGACGAGGATGTAGAGGCAGCGGTGGGCGTTCCAGATATCGGGGGACCCACGAGCGACTTGCCGGAACGGGCACTCGGTTTTCGGGTGCAAGCATACGGACTCACTCAGCACAGGCAGTTGTTCACACCCCGCCAGGTCTTTGGACTTGAGACGCTTGTGCAACTGATCCAGCGGTTCCATGCAACCATCTGTGCAAACGCAGAGGAGGCTGGACTTGTCGGGGATGGACGATCGTTCGGCGAGGGCGGAACGGGTCCACTTGCATACGCCGATGCGCTCACCCTCCTCCTAAGCGAAGCTCTGGGTCGAGCAGCGATGTTCCACGGGTCACTCTGCAAGTGGAATAAGACAAACGAGAACATCGCGAATCCTTTCGCCCTGATGACGCTGAGCATGACCTGGGACTTCGCCGAAGGGAACCTCATCGACTCGCCGACTGACTTCCGCGCGCAGTGCGAGAAGGTCGCAGAGATCCTTGAGACGGCCGTACCTGCGGGTGCGATAGAGGCAGAGGTGGTGCAGGCAGATGCTCGCCACATTGACGAGTTCGTGAAGGACGCGATCTTCAGCACCGACCCTCCCTATTACGACAACGCTGGATACGCGGATCTCTCGGACTACTTCTTTGTCTGGATTCGTCGTGTGCTAGCGCCGATGTTTCCGGTCGAGTGCTCGACTCTTCTGACACCAAAGACGGCCGAGCTCATCGCCTCTCCTGACCGCCACTCTGGCGGCAAAAGCGAAGCTAAGCAGTACTTCGAGGACGGGCTTAGAAGTGTCTTCGGTTCGGTCAGGAATGTGGCTAGTCCCGGCTATCCGTTCACCATTCATTATGCTTTCAAGCAGCAGGAGTCAAAGGCGGAGTCGGGGAAGTCGAGCACGGGGTGGGAGACGATGCTCGAGGGTCTCCAGGGAGCTGGATGGTCGGTGGTCGGGACATGGCCGCTTCGCACCGAGAGGGAGGCGAGAAGTCGGAACCAGGGGAGCAATGCGCTCGCCTCATCAATTGTCCTCGTGTGTCGGCCCCGCGATGTGAATGCGCCGCTGGCGACCCGAAAGGAGCTTGTCGCAAGTCTGCGAGAGGCGCTGCCGGAGGCGGTGCGCGCACTTCGCGCCGCCAACGTTGCACCGGTGGACTTGGCACAGGCCGCCATCGGGCCGGGCATGGCGGTCTTTACTCAATTCTCAAGGGTGGTTGAGGCGGACGGAGCGGCCATGTCGGTGCGGGCGGCGCTGGAGCTCATCAATCAGGTGTTGGATGAGACGATCTCCGGAACTGACTCAGATTTCGACCATGACACCCGTTGGGCGGTCACTTGGTTCGAAGACTGTGGGATGGCCGAGGGCACGTTTGGCAGAGCTGAGCAGCTCTCAAAGTCGAGGAACACATCTGTGGATGGTCTCGCGAAGGCCGGCGTAATCATCCAACGTCCTGGAAAGGTCCGCTTGGCGGCTCGCGATGAGATGGACGATGACTGGGACCCTAGAGTCGACGCGAGGCTGACTGTCTGGGAGGTGACCCAGCAACTGATTCGCCGTCTCGAATCCGACGGTGAGAGTTCAGCCGCATCTCTCCTAGCTGCGGTCGGATCGGGGCTTGGAGAGACAGCGAAGGAGCTGGCGTATCGGCTGTACCTAATTTGTGATCGAAAGGGATGGGCGAAAGAGGGAAACTCCTTCAACTCGTTGGTGACTGCATGGCCCGAGATCACTCGGCTGGCCGTCACGGCGAACGAGGCCTCGTTCGGGCCCGGGACTCAGGGCGAGCTCTTGTGAGCGCTTCTGCTCCGCGGAAGCTGATCGAGGCGGCGCTCCCCGTCGAGGCGATGAACCTCGCCGGACGCGCGGAGAAGGCGGTCCCGAAGAAGGGCCTGCCGGCAACGATGCACCTCTGGTGGTCGCGCAAACCCACCGGCCTTGCTCGAGCTGTGCTCTTCGCGTCGGTTGTGGACGATCCGATGTCTCGTCCCGACCTGTGGTCGTCGGAGGAGGAGCGCCACGACCAGCGTCACGCACTCCTTGACCTTGTAGCGGACCTTTCTAGATGGGACTGCCCGGTACATCGGGTGGATGAAGCGCGTCGCCTGATCCGAGAGCAATGCGGCCCTGAGCTCCCCGAGGTCATCGACCCGTTCTGCGGTGGCGGCGCGATCCCGCTTGAGGCAACCCGACTGGGCCTACCGGCACACGCGATCGACCTGAGCCCAGTGGCTGCGCTCATCACGAAGGGCCTCATCGAGGTGCCGTGTGTGGTCGGCGGTCTTGGGCCGGTCCACCCCAAGACCATCCAGAGACTCGGCAAGGCCGACGGCATGGAAGGGGTCGGAGCGGACATCCAGCGCTACGGCGAACAACTCATCGCGGAGACCGAGCGGCGCATCGGACCTTCGTACCCCGATGTAGCAGCACTCGATGGGTCAAGGACACGTGCGGTCTCGTACCTCTGGGCCCGGGCAGTGACCTGTTCGAATCCCGCGGTGTCGAGCAGAACTGCCGCTGCTTTCGACGTGGTGGCTTTCAAAGCGGGCAAAGAACCACTGGCACGTGCGGCCGATCCTCGGCCAAGGACGGATCGACTTCGAGATACGAAAGGGCAGCCCGCCTGACGACCTCAAGGATCTGAAGGTCAGCAGGGGAGCCAACTTCCGTTGCGCTATCTGCGGTGAGGTCACCGAGGCCGACGAGATCCGCTCCCAAGGGCAGTCAGGTCGATTCGGGCTACGGCTCGTCGCCATTCAGACCTTCGCCGATCCGTCGAAGCCTCGCGGCGGGCGAGCGTGGACCAGCGCAACGCGCGAGCAAGAGGCGGCTGCGCTGGCGGCGTGGCCCGAAGATCGCGAGTTCCCGCTCCCCGGCTTCGAGCTGCCTGCCGTGGCCGGGAACATCCAGAGCTTCGGTGTCCACACCATCGAGGATCTTCTCACTCCGCGCCAGCGGCTTCTCATGGTCACGATGTGCGACGCCCTGGCCGACCTTCGCTCGACAATCGAACTCGACGCGATCGCAGCCGGGATCGCCGCGGATGACACCCCGCTCCGCGATGGCGGACGTGGCGCCCGCGCATACGGCGAAGCGGTGTCGACCTACCTGGGATTGGCGATCTCGCGGATGGCAAACCGCGTATCGACGATGACGATCCACAATCGGGCCAACGGTTCGGTGGAGCAGTCCTTCGTGCAACCCGCGTACACGTTCTACGGGGACTTCCCTGAGGCGAATCCGTTCTCAGGTTCGACTGGGTCCTGGGATAACTCTCTCGAGCACGTCGCCGCTGCTGCGGCTGCTCTTCCTGTGGGTCCGCGGTCGTCGGTCACCTGTGCGTCGGCGCTCGAGGCGTTACCGGGGATGAAGGGCATCGTCAGCACGGATCCGCCGTACTACGACATGTTCGACTACTCGGCGCTATCGAACCTCTTCTACCCATGGCTTCGGCTCGCCCTGGGCTCGGTGTGGCCCGATGAGACGGCTTCTCTGCTAGCGCCGGAAGCAGATCAGATCGTGTCGAACGCGGCGCGGTTCGGTGGGGATCGAGTGCAGGCGCACGAGTACTTCGAGTCGCGACTGCGCGACGCGTTCAAGCTGTTCAAGGAAGTGCAGCTCGACGAGTACCCGCTGACGCTGTACTACGGCTACCAGCAAACCGAGCAGCGGCGGAACGGCCGTAGCTCGACCGCCTGGGAGGCTCTACTGGACTCGCTGATCGACAGCGGCTTCAGCATCGTCAGCACCTGGCCGTTGCGAACGGAACGTCCCGAAGGCGTGAAGACTGGTTCGAACGCGCTCGCCTCGTCCATCCTGCTGGTCTGTCGCGAGCGGCCCGCAGCCGCCCCGTCGGTCTCGCGAAAGGACTTCCTGGCGGCACTGCGCAGTTCGCTCCCCAGCGCCCTCGCCACGTTGCGCGAGAGCAACATCGCGCCGGTAGACCTGGCGCAGTCCGCAATTGGCCCTGGGATGGCTGTGTACTCAGCGTTCAGTCGGGTCCTCGAGGCCGATGGATCGACGATGACAGTGCGTACGGCGCTCGAGCACATCAACCGGGTTCTAGACGAGATCGTGTCAGGCACAGAGTCTGAGTTCGACGCAGATCACGCGTTGGGCGATCACGTGGTTCGAAGAGGTCGGGCTGGGCGAGGGTGCCTACGGGCAAGCGGAGCAACTGTCCAAGTCCCGGAACACCTCGATCGCCGGTCTCGTGGAGGCGGGAGTCATCGCGCAACGATCTGGGAAGGTTCGGCTCAGCAGCCGGGAGGAGCTCCCCGACGACTGGTCACCGGATCGAGACAGCCGCTTGACGGTGTGGGAGACGGCCCAGCACCTCATCAAGCGGCTCGAGTCGGACGGCGAGGAACGGGCCGCGCGCTTGGTCGCGGAGCTCGGTCCGGCAAAGAGCGAGGTTGCCAAGGACCTTGCCTACCGCCTCTTCCTGGTCTGCGACCGGAAGGGATGGGCGAAGGATGCCGCCTCGTACAACGGGCTCGTCACCTCATGGCCCGAACTCCAGCGGCTCGCACGCTCGGCCGATACTCAAGACGAACAGGGTCGGCTGCTGTGACCCATCACTGGCCTGACTTCGCAACCGAAGCGGCGCGCTTCTACGGCGACCACATGAACCGTCCGCGGAAGCTCTTCGAGGCGTTCACGGCTAAGGGCAAAGGATCAGGGCGCCGGCCCGGCCCGCGCACCCTGTACTGGCAGACGGTCGTCCTTTCGTCCCTCGCCTCGCTGGAATCCGGTCTCGAAGACTTGGTGTTCGCAGCGCATGGCGCGCGCCAAGCGGCAGCCGGGCATGTCATTGCGAAGGGCGTCAACGCCGTCGACTCGAACCCTCGCAAGTGGCTGGTCGAGGACCGACTGATGGCGCCCGATGCCCGCAAGATCGAAAGGGTGATATTCACGGACTTCGGCCTCCTTCTGGACGTCCTCCCACCTTCCGCACAGTTCAAGGCCCGCAAGAAGGCCTGGTCGAAGGGCGGATCGGGTCGGGGCACAGAGGTCGCAGGCCCAGCTACATGGCGCGACTTGGCCGACTACATCGAGACGATGCACTACATCCGAAACGCCGCCGCGCACGGTGATGCCGCGAAGCTCGGCAAGTGCCCGACTAAGGCCAAGGGACTCCTCTGGCTCGAGAAGGAGGACGGCGACTGGAGCGTGCAACAGCCCCACACGTTGACCTCTCTGCGCGCCACGGTGTCAGCCTTCAACGCGGTGGCTGAAGGATTGTCTGCGAAACTCGGGTTGGCCGCGCCGAAGCTCACGGCGCCCAGCACGATCGACTACCCCGACTGACGAGGAAGCATGGCTCTCACCAACCATCAGCGCGTTGGTCTCGGACTTCAAGAGTTGGCAGCGGGGCTTCGTCCTTACGTCGAGCGAGAGCTCCGCGCAAAGTACGGCGAGGACTGGCTGGCGCGCGGACTCGGGGCTGGACCAGGTGCGGGCGTGAGCCGCGATACCAATCCGGACGATCCGTCGGTGCTGCTCAAGCTCTTGTGGGACAACTGGCGCAACGTCTTCGAGCTGAAGTTGTCGCGGGGAGATCGGAACTACGTCTCGGAGTCGCGAGACATACGGAACCGTTGGGCGCACAACGAGTCCTTCTCCACCGACGACGCACTGCGCACGCTCGACACGGTTCACCGGGTGCTCCAGGCCGTGTCCGCTGGTGAGCAGGCGATCGAGGTCGATCGCGTGCGTCAGGACCTTCAGCGACTCAAGTTCGAGGAGCAGGCTCGATCGACCCGCCGCAAGGCGGCTTCGAAGTCGTCTACCGAGGGACCCGAGTCATCGACCGGCCTTCCCGGTTGGCGCCAGGTCGCCGAACCTCACGACGATGTCGCTACCGGGCGCTACGAACTGGCGCAGTTCGCAGCCGACCTCCATCAGGTCTGGCGGGGTGATGCTGCCGACGAGTACGGCGACCCTCAGGAGTTCTTCCGGCGGACCTACATCACCGATGGCCTTCGCGAGCTTCTGGTCACGGCGGTGCGCCGGTTCAACGGCGTCGGCGGTGACCCGATCATCAAGCTGCAGACCAATTTCGGCGGCGGGAAGACGCACTCCCTCATCGCCCTCTTCCACCTTGCATCGGGCCGTCCTGCGACTGAACTCCCCGGGGTCGAGCAGATCCTCACTGCCGCGGAGTTGGGGCTGCCGACAGACCGCGTGAACCGGGCAGTTCTCGTCGGCCAGCAACTCCAGCCGTCGAGCGTCTCCAAGAAGCCCGGCGGGATCGAGGTTCGTACGATCTGGGGCGAACTGGCCTGGCAGCTCGGCGGTGCCGATGGCTACGAGTTGGTCGCTGACGCTGACAAGGCCGGCGTCAGCCCCGGGGAGGCTCTCACCGACCTATTCCAGAGGTTCTCGCCCTGTCTCGTGCTCATCGACGAATGGGTTGCGTATCCGCGCCAGCTCTACGGGGTCCCCGGGCTTCCGGCGGGTTCCTTCGACGCGCAGTTCAGCTTCGCTCAAGCCCTAACGGATGCTCCGCGCAGCGTCCCGTCGGCTTTGGTTGTCGCGACGATCCCCGCCTCGGACATCGAGGTGGGCGGCGAGGGCGGCCGGGCCGCGCTGGAGCGGCTCGAGAACGTCATCGGGCGCATGGAGGCCACCTGGAGGACCGCGTCCACCGAGGAGAGCTTCGAGATCGTCCGTCGCCGGCTGTTCAAGGACCTCTCCCCGGACCAGGCAGCGTCAGCGGGATGCCGTGATCCAGGCCTTCATGGAGCTGTACCGAAGCCAGTCCAGCGAGTTCCCGTTCGAGGCGAAGGAAGCGGACTACGAGCGGCGCATGAAGGCCGCCTACCCAATCCACCCTGAGTTGTTCGACCGCCTCTTCGGCGACTGGTCCGAGCTGGAACGCTTCCAGCGAACCCGTGGCGTTCTCCGCCTGATGGCAAAGGTCATTCACACGCTCTTCATCCGCGAAGACTCGCGCCTGCTGATCATGCCGGGATCGATTCCCATCGACGAGGAGGAGGTCGCAAGCGAGCTCACTCGCTACCTCGACCCAGGCTGGACTCCCGTGATCGAGACCGACGTCGACGGGCCCAATTCCCTGCCCTTCAACCTCGACCGGGAGAACTCGTCGAGCTTCGGCAAGCTCTCCGCCGCACGCCGAATCGCTCGAACCATCTACTTTGGCTCGGCACCTTCCCAGCTGGCAGCCACCAAGGGGCTCGACGATCGCCAGATCAAGCTCGGCTGCGTGCAACCGGGGGAGCGACCTCCCATCTTCGGTGATGCGCTCCGACGACTGTCCGACCAAGCCATGTACCTCTACCGGGACGGTGCTCGGTATTGGTATGCACTCAAGGCGACCGTCACCCGGTTGGCTCAGGATCACGCGGCGTCGCACTTCGGGGCGGACGACGTCGACGAAGAGATCCGACGCCGACTCGATGCCGCTCGGACATCAGTCGGTCAGTTCGGACGGGTCCACACGGCGCCCCGTTCGCCGGGCGATGTGCCTGACGAGGACACCGCCCGGTTGGTGATCCTCGGTCCAGAGCACTCCTACGACCCCAAGACGGACGGCAGTAGTGCGGCGGACTTTGCCGGGAAGGTGCTCGAAGATCGTGCAGGTGGCTCCCGCCGTTGTCGAAACATGTTGGTCTTCCTTGCCGCAGACCGGGCTGGCCTCGACGACCTGCGTCAGGCGGTCAAGCAGTGGCTCGCCTGGACCTCCATCGATCACGACCGCGACACCCTCGGTCTCGATGCGTTCCAGATCCGCCAGGTAGACGCCAAGGTCAAGGAAACCGACGAGACGGTCAACCTTCGCCTCGCCGGCACCTACCACTGGGTCCTGAATCCAACCCAGCCCATCGACGACCCCACCGGACCTGTTCGCTGGGACATCGTGAAGGTCACCGGCTCGGACGCCCTCGCCGAACGCGTGTCGAAGAAGCTCGTCACCGAGGAGTCGCTCATCCCGGCTTACTCAGGAACTCGACTGCGTCTCGATGTCGACCGTGTGCCGCTGTGGCGTGGCGATCACGTCACGGTCAACCAGCTGTGGGACGACTATTGCCAGTACCTCTACTTGCCCAGGCTCACACGCCGCGAGGTGCTAGAGCGTGCGATAAGCGACGGCGCTGCCTCACTCTCGTGGACCACCGACACGTTCGCCTACGCCGACACGCACGACGGGTCGCGCTACGGCGGGCTAACCGCGGCCGCACAACTTGGTGCCGTTGTCCCCTCAGGGATGATCGTCAAACCTGACTTTGCCGTGCTGCAGTTCGACGCCGAGCGTGACTCCGGAACCGCTGGGGACTCGGGGTCCGACGCGGCACCGACGCTTGGCGGAGATGCGACAAGTGAAGGACCGGACTCGCAGCAGACTGTTGGGCCTGGGCTGCCGAGCCGATACTACGGACGGATCGCGCTTGACTCGATCCGCTGGACACGCCAGGTCGCGGACATTGCCGAGGCGGTCGTGAACCAGATCGCGAAGGCGCCCGACGCGAAAGTCCGCATCACCATCGAGGTGGAGGCGGATTCGGAGTCGGGCTTCGCCGAGGGTGTTCAACGGACCGTTTCCGAAAACGCAGCAGTCCTGAAATTCGACACCAGCGAGTTCGAGTCGTAGGCGTTATCGCTCGCTGCGGGGCGGTTAGGTCATGGACTCGAGGCGGCTTGTGGGCGCCCATGTCGAGTCACTGGTCTTGGCCGCAAGTCCCCGCTCCCGCAGGATGGCCAGGTACTTCCGTACGTTCCCCGGATCGCGTTGGACGACCTCACTGATCTCGTCGACGCGGGCCTCACCCCAATCGCTGAGCAGCTCAAGCACCGACTCGGTCATGTCGGGATCTCCGCTGCGGCGCCCGAGTTTCCGGCCAGCCGACGGCGCCGGTGTGTACGTGGCTCTAAACGATTCGAGGTCTTCATCACAGACGTACCAGCGAGGGCCGAATCTGGTCGCTTCGAGCCGTCCGTCGCGAACCATGAGGTTTACTGCCGACCTGGTGATGCCCAGCACGTCGGCGACTTCGGGGAGGCTGTGGAGGCAGTCCTGATCGTGGGTGTGCTCGGGAGGGGACATCTCGCTCACTCTGTCGGACTGTCGCGCGCAAGTGGTGGATGCCGACCCTGGGGTCCGTCCCGACCATCCGCGCCTTGCCGCGCGCAAGGCCGCGATGCTTGCAGGATGGCTATTGGCGCCCCTGGCCGCCTCCAGCGTCACCGGCAGAACCGCCGCTGGAGCGCGTGGCCGATTGCGGAGGAGCGGTGTTGACGGTGATGTCGCCGATGTACGTGAAGGTAAGCCGGCTCAAGTCCGTCCTCATCGACGACAGCAAGCCGCGGCCGGTCCTTCTCCTCGGCGCGGGGGCGTCAGTGAAGTCGGGGATCCCGTTGGTTCGGGATCTGGTCCAGCAGATCGCACGCGTCGGCTACTGCCATGACCACGGCTGGGATTACCGCGATCCTCGCCCACAGCAGAGCGATTGGCTGCAGTGGCTCAGGTCGCAGACCTGGTACGACGAGGCCGCACCGCTCGAGTTGACCTATCCGCAGCTGGTGGAGCGGGTTCTCGTGCCGAAGCAGGTCAGGAAAGACTTCTTCCAGCGCGCGCTGCGGGAGCGAGCGACTCCGAGCCCGGGCTACCAGCATCTGGCTGATCTGGTTGCGAAAGGTTGGCTTCGCACCGTGCTCACGGCGAACTTCGACGACCTCATCTACCAGTCGTGTCGAGCCCTACCGGGAGCGGCGCTGATCGAGGCCGTCAAGAGCCCGTTCGAGATGCACCTCGTATCCAGCGACCCGGCCATGCCCCAGGTCGTGCACGTTCACGGGACGGTCGAGCACTACACGGACTGCAACCTCGAGGACGAGACGCGGACCATGCATCCTGACGTGAAGGTGGCCATCAACCCGTTGCTCAAGGACCACCCGCTCGTGGTCGTTGGCTATCGGGGGGCGGAGCCTTCGGTCATGAAGGACCTCTTGCTCGACGGGTCCCAAGCCGCCGGCAACTACCCGCACGGCATCTACTGGTGCGCTCGACGAGTGGACGAACTGCATCCGCAGGTTCTCGACCTCGCTGCACAAGTGGGCACGAACCTCATGGTCGTTCCGGTCGATGGCTTCGACGAGCTGATGTCCGAGCTCAACGAAGGCACGGCTCGCAGCGCTCGCGTGGCGCAGCCCACGGCCCCGACGACCACGGAACTGCAACCAGCAGCAATCTCGACCGACCAGCTCGATTGGCGCTTCATCGAAGCGGAGCTGCCCGCCGTTGCCGATGCTCTCGGCATCGCCGTCCCGTCGACGATCGATCGGGACTGGCTGTCCGATGTGCTGGTGCAGCTCAACCTTGCGGCCGAACGAGCAGGCGGCGAGACCCATCCAACCCACGCTGGCGAACTGCTGCTGTCCCTCGACGGCCCCATCACTGTCGAGATCAATTGGGGCACGATCCGGCGCACGGTCGCCGGCAACATCTGTCAGGTCCTCGCCGACGCCACCGAACTCCTCACCGAGGCAAACGCACCGTTTCGGCTCAAGGGTCCAAAGTCGGTCAATGTTCGGCCCTACCCTCCGCTGGCCCTGAAGGAGCTGCTCGTCAACTGTCTGGCGCACGCCAACCACGACGCCGGAACTCCGATCAGCGTGACCGGGGGTGTGGAGACGGTCACGTTCGTCAATCAGGGATCCCTGATGGAGGGGGTCGACGCCCTCGGCCTCGGTCGCACTTCCAACCGGGCCTACCGCAATCCAGTCGTGGCGAACTTCCTCTATGGCTTCGGTGCCATGGACAAGTTCGGCAGCGGCCTCGTGCACGTCCGCGAATGGGCGCAGGAGGATGGCGGCGACGCGAGCTTCGAGCCAGACGGATGCTCCTTCGTCGCCACTGTCCGGGCACGCCCAGAGCGGCCAGATGAAGGTGCGACGATCGCGAGGCCGGCGGATGGATACGAGGTGTTCTATGCCAACGCGTTGCCCGTTCGGTTCCGTCGAGGCTTCGTCGACATGGGCGCGACCACAGCGACGAGCCGGGCAGAGGTGTTCGAACGCAACACCGGCGTCCAAACCGCCCCGTTTAACCCCCACGGTGGAAACCTGCTCACGCTCTCCGATCTCGAAGCGACGACCAACCCGCTGGCCAGCGAAGTTCGTGGCTCGGTGAAGCACGTCGCTATTCGAGACTTCTGCCAGGATCCCGACGACGAGCGCCTCCTGGTTCAGCTCTTGAACGAGTCCCTGCGGCGACATGCGAAGGACCGAGGGCTGCTCGTCTACGGGCGGGAGCAGCGGCTCTACTTCCCGAAGTCCGTGGATGGTGAGCGGCGAATCTCTTACCACGGCAGGCTGAAGGACTCGACTCGAACGGTCGTCAAGGTTCGACGTTCGCGCACCACGAATCAGGTGACCTACTACGAGCACCATGCCGTGCGTTGGCAGTTCCGCCGCTTCGGCGACGACTGGCACCTCCTCCTGGTGCCCGGGTGGATCTTCACGCGAGACGGCGAGGAGGATCTCCTCCATCCCAAGCGCGTGACGAGTCTCAGCACCCGCCGTGCAGCACGCGACTACAACCCCAACGTCAGCGCGCACCTCTACTTCTGGGCATCGATGCTCGTCGGCGACGATGCCCGAGAAATCGTGCTCGCCGACGGATCTGACGCTGTCGTCCTCGAACGTCAGCCGGTCACCGCGCACCTCGCGGGCGTGCCCTCGCCTGCCGGGGGTGAGGACGACGAAGGCGACCACACTGACCTTGAGCTTGATGAGCTTGAAGGAGAGCTTGAACGTCTTGTTCTCGCCGACAACGAGGACGACGAATGACGGCGCTTCGACTGATCCATCTTCCCGAGCCGACGGTCGAGTTCGGCGAGGGTGAGTCGGCGGTCGTACGCGAGGGTCTCGCCAAGTATGGGCCGTACAGCCTCCGGCTGGGCGCAGCGCACCCGAGCGCTGTGCGAGTTGGCATTGTCGGGACGCCAGCATCGGTTGCTGGCGCTCGGAAGTTCCTCGAGCGGATGGCGACCCGGATCCACTCGGGCAAGCCGAACAGCATCCTGACGCCCGACTATCCAGGGTTCGACTCCGCCTTCCGCTCGTCCCTCGCAGTCGACGTGCGCTGGACGGTCGAACTCGACCCAACCGCCGTAGACCAAGCCCTCGCACGTCCGCCGTATGAGGCGTTTGAGACCTGTCTCGCCCTCTGGGTTGAAGGTGTGCAGGGCCTTGTTCGTGACATCGCCCCAGACGTAGTGCTGTGTGCACTGCCGTCAGACGTGCTCGAGCGTTGCCGAGTCGTCGATGTCCCGCGTCCCAAGCGCCGCGGCCAGGGGGCAAGACGCAGCAAGCGAACGCGGAGAGGAGGTCCAGAACAACTCGAGCTGAATCTCTTTGACTCCGGAGCGGGCTCGATTGAACAGGCGTCGCAGCCACAGTCCTCGGACCTTCGATCGAGGAACTTCCGCAGAGCACTCAAGGCAGCGGCGATGGACGCACGGGTTCCGATCCAGATCGTCACGCCGTCGCTGTACGAGGAAGGTGGAAAGCAACAGGATCCGGCGACACGCGCATGGAATCTCTCAGTCGCCCTCTTCTACAAGGCGGGCGGTCTGCCCTGGCGAGCGCGAGCCGAGGTGGAGCACACCTGCTTCGTAGGAATCTCGTTCCACCACCTGTTCACCGCTGACCGCCATGTGATGTTCTCGAGTCTTGCCCAGGCCTTCTCCACCGAGGGCGACGGCTTCGCGTTGCGCGGCGGCGAGATCCCGTGGGATCCAACCGATCGGCGGCCTCACCTCGATGAGGCGCAGTCCGAAGAACTTCTAGCGAAGGTCATGACCGCGTATCGCGGGCATGTCGGGCGGGATCCGCTTCGCGTGGTCGTCCACAAGACCAGCGAGTTCACGGCAGGTGAGAGGCAGGGGATGCGCCGGGCGCTGGCGGACGTCCCCGCTGTCGAGTTGCAGACAGTGAGGTCGACGGACTTCCGTCTTCTGCGGCAGGGCCAGTATCCGCCGCACCGTGGCACGCTTGCGATCTTCGGAGACACGAGCTTCCTGTTCAGCACTGGCTACTCGGAAGCTCGCCAGACCTACGACGGTCCTCACGTCCCGGTCCCGCTCGAGCTGGTCGACGCCGGCGGAACCTCCGCCGAGCTCTCTGCGCGCGAACTCTTGTCGCTCAGCAAGATGAACTGGAACTCGGCCCGAGATCACATCGCCTTCCCGATCAGCCTCGCGTTCGCCCGTCAGGTCGGCCTTGTGATGGCTGAGATCCCGCGGGACGCCGACCCCCATCCGCTGTACCGGTTCTACATGTGAGAGCGATGTGACCAACGCCCGTTCGACCAACTCGCCAAACGACGACATCAGGCTCAGCCGCAAGGAGATCGGGCGACTCGTCTACAACTGGATCGGCGTCGATGGCGGGTACCTCGGCTCGTTCTCGTACTCCAAGCACGATCGCTTCTGGTTGGAAGTGTGCGACTTGTCGGTCAGCACCGCCGCATACGCGGGAACGACTCGGGAGTGCTTCGAGGACGTGCTCTTCCAGTCAGCGCCGACGGATCAGGCGGCCGTGCTCCGAGCGATCCTTGAGGACTACCCGCCGCTCGACGCGCCTGATCCGAACCAGCCGAAGTTCAGAACGGAGAAGCTGCATCGCGAGATTCTCTCGTGGATCGGTCGCCTGGAAACGGGTGCGACCTCGGTTGAGGTCGCGCTGTTGTCCGCCTCGGACTCCGTCCGAAGGGCACTCGACGACGCCCATAACCTCATGCGGACGTCTGGCCCCCAGAGCGCCGTTGACCGCGTGCACACCGCGTTGCATGGGTACTTGCTCAGCCTCTGCGACGACGCCGGGATTGCGCACGGAGACCGCCCGACGATGAACCAGCTGTTCAAGGCGTTGCGTGCAGAACACCCAAGCCTGGGGAACCTCGGCGTCCGAGAAGATGACGTGGCCAAGATGCTGGGCTCGATGGCGTCCATCCTCGATGCGCTCAACCCGGTCCGCAACAACGCGTCGATGGCTCACCCGAACAGCTCGCTGGTGGGCGAGGCGGAGGCGGTGCTCGTTGTCAACACGGTCCGCACCCTCCTGACCTACTTCGACGCGAAGCAGCGAGAGACGGACCAACCGGCGTACCCCGCCGTCGGCGTTGCCGAACCGTTCTGATCAAGGAACCCGAAGATCACCGTGGCGGGTGCCTGAGCGGGTCGCAGCAGGGTGCTGGCCGCGACTTCGTGGTACGTCGATCGGCGATCGCCTTGGTCGCTGCGGCTGAGTGCGGCGAGCGGCCGGGCTTTCTACCGTTCCTTCTACTGTGCGGTCCGGTACAGGGGTGTACGGGCTGGCACGACGGCGGTTCGATGATCGCCGAAACCCCTACAAGAGCGCACGATCCGGTACGCAGTGGCACGGGCTGAGCGGCTGATCTGAACTCATAACCCGAAGGTCGCAGGTTCAAATCCTGCCCCCGCCACCAACTTGAGCACGAAGGCCCAGGTCAGAGACCTGGGCCTTCGCTCGTTGTCGGGGTGTTCTACCGGGTTCGGGTGGTGTTCTCCCGGGTGTTCAACCGGCTTTTCTGATCTGGGGGTTTTCGGTGACGGGTGGGGTGAGGAGTGTTTCGATGACGCGGGCGGCGTCGGTGTGCATGGGTGGGAAGGTGTGCTGGTAGGTCTGGACGGTGAAGATGAATTCGCTGTGGCCGAGGCGTTCGCACGCGACCTTGGAGTCGATGCCGTGGGCGATGAGCAGGCTTCCGTGGGTGTGGCGCAGCCCGTGGAACGGGATGACCCGGACCGGTGCTCGTCGCACGATACGGTCGAAGGTCTGGCTGATCGAGTGCGGGTGCACGGGGCCACCCGAAGGGGAGGTGAACATCCACCCGGGGTCGTCGATGCCCACAGCGGTGAACTCGGCGGCTTGCATCGCCCGCCATCCGGCGAGCACCCGCAAGGTGGTGGGGTCGAGTTCGACGCAGCGGCGGGAGTGGTCGGTCTTGCCTCGGGATTCGTGGAGCTCGTAGCCGACTGCGACCAGGCCGCGGTTGATCGACAGGCGGGCGTGGTCGATGTCGAGGTCGGACCATTTCAGGCCGAGCAGTTCGCTGCGGCGAAGCCCGGTGTTGGCTGACAGCCACAGGGCCGGGAACAGCCGGTGACCTGCCGCGGCACGCAGGAAGGCATGCAGTTCCGCAGGGGTCCAGGCGGTGCGCTCAACCTGTGGGATGGCACGTTGCTTGGGTGCTGACGCGGCGAGGGCGACGTTGCGTGACACCAGCCCTCGGCGCAGCGCGTACTCGAGGGCACCTCGGATGATCAGGTGGACTTCGTAGACGGTCTTGGGGGCGAGGGGCCTGGTCCCGTCGGTGGGGTGCAGCATCGAGTCGTACAGCCGGTTGAGGTCTTCGGGTCGAAGCCGGCGGAGCCGCCGACGGCCGAGGGTCGGGAGGATGTGGCGTTGGGTCTTCTGCACGTAGCTGCGATGGGTGCTTACTCGCAGCTCGAGCCGTTTGGCCGGTAGCCATTGGTGGGTGAGGTAGGCGCCGAAGGTGAGAGAGCGCACCTCGTCATTGCGGCCGTCTCGTTCGGAGGCGAGCTGGGCGACGAGTGCTTCGGCTTCGGTGCGGTCGGTGCCGGCGGGGTGCCAGCTGCGGCGTTCCTTGCCGGTGACGGGGTCGAGTCCTTCGTAGATGACCGCGTAGTAGCGGTCCCGCTTGCGGGCGACGTGTCCCTTCATGACATGGGTCCTCCGTGTTCTCCCGGATCCGGACGATCCAGAACCCGGTAGAACGATCGTTAGAACCGCCCCGTCCGAATGTCGAGCAGAACGGCACATCGCACGAATCCGCTGGTCAACGACCCGGAGGTGACGTCGAACAGATCGGTGGAACGCGTGCACGGCTCCGGTCAATTGCGAATCTTTCGAATTGGCCGTACGGTTGGCTGGACAGTTGTGAAGGAGAAGCGAGATGGCTGCACCGACGATCGAACGAACCGTGTTGCCGCCGACTGAGCCGTTGCAGGCGTTGGCGGCGATGCTCGACGGACTCGGCGCGGAACCGACCACGACGCTGTCAGGCCCGAACGGCGAGCACCTTGTGCTCCCTCCTGAGGTGTTCGAGGTGCTGCGCGACGTCGTCGACGCCATGGCTCAGGGCCAGGCGCTGACGATCGCCCCCGTCCACCAACGCCTCACCACCCAGGAAGCAGCTGACCTGTTGGGTGTGAGTCGACCGACGGTGGTGAAGCTGCTCGAGTCCGGTGAGATCCCCTTCGAACAGCCAGGCCGTCACCGCCGGGTCCGCCTCGCCGATGTCCTCGCGTATCGCGAGCGGGCATCGGTCGAACGTCGTGGCGCGCTCGACCGGATGGTCGAGATCGCGGATGCGGCCGATCTCTACGAACGCACCGCCACCCCGAAGCGCACCCGCTGAGACGTGGTGGCGTTCGCCGCGGTCCTCGACACCGGTGTCGTGTATCCAGCGCAGCTTCGCGGCACGCTGCTCCGTCTGGCCGAACGCAGTGGGTGCTGACCCGCAGCTCGTGCCGCTTTGCCGGCAGCCACTGGTGGGTGAGGTAGGCCCCGAAGGTGACGTAGCGGACCTCGTCGATGCGGCCCTGGCGCCGTGCGGCGAGCCGGTCGACGAGCACGTCGGCTTCACCACGGCCGGTGCCGGCAGGTGCCGGCTGCGGCGTTTCTTGCCGGTGACGGGTCGACCTGGAAGCGCCCCGCCTGGTTGAGGTGGCCGGTTGCCGAGTCGTCCCGACGATGCGGCGAAGAGCCTCGCTCTCATGTGGTGACGGCCCGGTTTCTGGCCGGCGACCGACGTCCGCCTAGTTTGACCTGGTCGCCTCGATCGCTGGAGAGACCGTGACCCGTTCCATTGTTCGCCTGGTCGTCGTCGCTGCGACGGTGGCGGTGTTGCTGGCGGGCTGCTCCAGCGGCGAGAAGCCAACAACAGCTGTCCCGGGGGATGCCGAGGGCGTGACGTTGCACCCGTATGAGATGTTGGACCTCAGCCGCCCGGACGGCACCGATGAGGTGGCGTTGGCCGACCCGTCGGTCGTGAAGGTGGAAGACACCTGGTACCTCTACGGAACGACCGACGCAGAAGGTTTCGAGATGTGGTCATCCACCGACCTCGAGAGATGGACCTATGGCGGTGTGGTGTGGAAGCCGACGGTGGGAACGTGGAACGAGAAGGACCCGAACGGATCCGGGGGCTACTGGGCGCCCGAGGTCCACGTGAACGAGCGCGGCGTGTGGCTCTACTACACGTCCAACGTCCGCATCGGCGTGGCACGAGCCGATTCGCCCGAGGGCCCGTTCATCGATGCGCTCGACCACCCGTTGATCGGCAACGGCTATGGAGGCGTCGGCGACGGTGACCTTCCGGACTCGGAGTCGACGATCGTCGGCAACTTCGACGACCGGGCCTGGGATGCGTGGCTCTACGAGCACTCCGACGGCGCCCAGTACCTGTACTTCTCGGCGATGACCCCGTTCAGCGAGATGCGGGTGATCCCCCTCGTCGACGAGGTCACCCCGGCCGATGTCGAGCCGACGGTGGTGGTCGCCGCCGAAGGCCACCTCGACACCTGGGAGGGTTGGGTCCGTGAGGGGCCGGCGGTCGTGGAGCACGAGGGGGTCCTCCACCTCACGTACTCCGGCAACTCGTGGTCCAACGACTGCTACTCCGTCGGAGTGGCCACCGCCACCGACCCGCTCGGCCCGTTCACCCGCGACGACTCCAACCCGATCATCGCCACAGATGCAGACAGCGAGTTCTACGCACCGGGTCACAACAGCCTTGTGGAGGGTCCGAACGGCGAGCTGCTCGCGTTCCTCCACGTGAAGGTCGATGACGTGCTCTTCGGTGAGCGGCGTCCGATGTACGCGCCGGTCTCCTTCGACGACGGTGCACTGCGCTTCGTCGACCCGCCCAGCACCACCCCGCCGAACACGAAGCTCTGCCTGGAACCCACCCTCTGAGCCGACCTCACCGGATCACCGGCTCTGCTGATGGAGCTTCGGCCGAGCTACCAGCGTGATCGGCTCACGGTTGCGCATGCAGGCTGCGGTCTACGTGCGCCGCGGAGCTCAAGCCGGACGATCTCCGATGATCGTGATGCGGTCCATGACGCGCCGGTTCGGGAAGTAGTCCGACGAGGCGTAGTGCTGGGTGGCGCGGTTGTCCCAGAAGGCCACATCGCCGGGTTGCCAGCGCCACCGGCACTGGTACTCGGGGAACCCGGCTTGGATCCAGAGCTGTTCGAGCAGTGCCCGACTCTCGGCGGGTTCCATGCCGACGATGTGTTGGGTGAACGCTCGGTTGACGAAGATCGTCTTCCGGCCGGTCTGGGGGTGGGTGCGCACCACGGGGTGGTGCGCGGCCGGGAAGTCCTTGCGGAGCTCGTCGCGGGTGGCTGAGTCCATGGTGAGGCCGAAGTTGGTCAGCCAGTCGTGTTCGGCCACGAGATCGTGCGATGCGGGTCTTCATGTCGTCGGGGAGGCCGTCGTAGGCGGCCCCCATGTCCGACCAGAGCGTGTCGCCTCCGGTTTCGGGCACCTCGATCGCACGCAGGACCGAGCCGAGTGACGGGACCTCGCGCCAGCTGACGTCGCTGTGCCAGACGTTCTCGTAGCCGGCGACGTCGGCACCCTTCTCGAAGCGGACGACCTCGGGGGATTCCTCGGGCTGGTCGACGGCGATCCGGATGAAGGGGTGGGCCTCGAGTGGTCCCCAGTGGGCCGCGAAGGAGGCGTGCTGTTCTCCGGTGATGTCCTGGCCGCGGAAGAACAGGACCTTCCACTCGAGCAGCGCCCGGTTCAGCTGCTCGAAGAGCTCGGCGTCGACGTCCTCGGCGAGGGACAGGCCGGTCACGATGGCGCCGATGGTGGGGGTCAGGCCCTCCACGGTGAAGCGGGTGTAGGGCTCGTCGGCCCAACCTTCGGGCACCCGGCGCTGGACGCGAGGACCGGGGTGGTAGTCGGAGAGCAGGCCGTTGAGGTCGTCGGTGAGGGTCATGCGGTGCCCCGGGGGAGGTTGCTGAGGTCGGAGGTGTTGTGCTGCTCGGCGTCCTTCGCCATCTCGAAGTAGTCGGGGGTGTCGCCGGTCCCGTAGCCGGGGAGGACCTGTTCGAAGCTCTGGAACCGCCCGAGCAGGGTCAGTGTCTCTGGTCCGTAGAACGGTAGGTAGAGCGTGCGCCGTGCGTTCGTCCCGGTGGGCGGCGGACCGGCGTGGGTGACGCAGGAGTAGTGGATGGTGATGTCGCCGGGTTCGGTGTCGAGCGGGACGGCGGTGGTCTGCTCGAAGGTCCGTTTCCCGCTCAGGTGCGGCACTCGGCCGTGTGAGCCCGCCAGGGCCCACAGCTGGGAGCTGTCGGGCCCGGCGGCATCGACGTGGATGCCGATGTTGATCGACGGGCACATGATCCCGCATCCGCCGAGGTTGCAGTCGGCGTGCCAGCCGAGGTTGGCGGCGATGCTGGGCCCGAGGTTCGCGCCACGGCCGAAGGGTTTGAGCACCGACACCGCCCCTTGGCCCCGGTCGTGGAGGGGGACCAGATCGCGCTTCGCGAGCGCGACGAGCTGCTGCACGGTCGGGTCGTCGTC
>JBAOHF010000017.1:0-87695 GCA_037046605.1 Nocardioides sp. | reverse complement strand
TTTGTGTTGGTGTGGTGCCCGGGCCACCCACAACGCCCGCACGGAGGACGGCACCATGGTCGTCGAAGGCGAAGTGATCGTGGTGGGCGACGTCGAGAATCCCGACGGCCCGCCCGCGGAGGTCGCCTACGAGGTGCTGTGTCGCCAACATCATCGTCGCCGGATGACCGCGGCTCGAGCTCGCGCGGTCTCGCTGATCGCCGAGCCGCTGCCGTTCACCTGATCGCCACGCATCGCGGCCGATCAGTCCACCAGGACCGGGATCTCCATCTCCGCCCGCGTCAGGGATCCGTGCAGACCCACCAGGGTGGTCTCATAGGGGAAGTCCACCGAGGACACGATCGCGGTCGTCCCCCGGCAGGCTACGACGACGTCACCGATGCGCGGCAGCACAGCGGAAGAGATCGCTCCGAACCAACCAGCGGCGTGCGCCTCGTCCCGGGTCAGCACCGCGGCCCGGTCACCCAACACGTCGCGCCAGGTCGACACGACATCCTCGACCGCACCCGCCTGGCAGTAGAGATGCCGGAATCGGGCCTCGCCTCCGAGCAGTCGCACGCCGTGCCGCATCGCCGGCGCCAGGTCGATATTGACCCGCTCCTGCGCCGGAGAATCGATCATGCCGTGGTCGGCGATCACCATCAGTCGAGTGGTGGCTGGAAGCGCCTCGCGCAGTTGCTCCAGTTGCGCGTCAACGGCAGCTAGTTGCTGCAGCCACTGGTTGGAGGCGACGCCATAGCGGTGGCCGGTCCAATCCAGGTCGCCCTCGTAGAGGTAGCTCACCTGCGGAGTGATCCCCTTCGCGGCGACGGCCGCCGCGATCCGCTCGCCTACTCGGTCCGCGCCGACGAACTCGGCCCCGCGTTGAGAGGCAACCGTGAGCCCGGAGCCGGCGAAATCGCGCCGGTTCACCACGCGTGCCGTGCAGCCGGCCGCGGTCAGCAGCGCGAAAGCGGTCGGGTGCGGCTGCCAATCGATCGGGTCCACTCCCTTGTCCCATTGCAGGGCGTTGAGCAGACGATCGGTTCCCGGGATGCGCGAGGTGTAGCCCACCAGGCCATGGGCGCCGGGAGGCAGGCTGGTGCCCAAGGTGACCAGACTGGTGGCGGTGGTGCTCGGCACTCCTGCGGTGCCGACCCGCTGCGGCCCGATCAGGCTGGCGAGGTACGGGGCGGTTGCGGCGTACCGGTTCAACTGCATCGCGCCGAGGCCGTCGATGAGGAACACGACGTAGGCGGGCGCCTCGGGAAGCTCCCACGAAGCTCCCGCCGAGTCCGCGGCGCGATCCTTCAGGGCCTCGCCGAAGCCCAGCGCCCTTCCGACTGCAGGGAGCACCTCGCTGAGCGAACGCTCCCCGTAGGCAGGCTGCACGAAGTCGTCGGCCGGCCTCTCGACGTGGGAGTCCATCCCTCGCTACCGGCGGGTGCGGGCCGACAAAGCGTCGGCAAAGGCAAGCAACCCAGCCACGGAGTCCGGACCGTCGGCTGCTTGGGAAGCACGCATGGAGAAGTCCTCCGGACCGGCAACGCCGGTGTAGCCATGGTCGGCCTCGCATTGCGGGTCCGCACACCCGGCGGGCTCCAGATCGATACGGGTGACTGCCCCCCAGCCGATGGTGAGGACCACTTCGGCAGGCGGGGCGGTCGTCACGGTCGTCGGATTGGTGACCATCCGCGTCACCGCCACCGACCGCACCTCGCTGAGCGAGATCGCCTCCGTTGTGGTCGAGGTGTACGGCTCGGGCAGGAGGTCGTCGCCGTTGTGCTCGTCGGTGTGGGTACGGACCAGGCGTGTCGGGGTAAGCGCGATGACCGTGAGATGTCGGCGTACCTCGTCCCGGTCGAAGGTGGTCTCGTGGTGTACGTAGTAGGAGACCACCGGCTCGCCGGCCAGGGATCCGGCGATTCCGGACGCGACCACCTCGGGGTAGTAGCCAGTCAGGTCGATGGCTTGTCTCAGTTCGCGCGCGCGATCGGTGGGGTGCTGCTCGGTGACACTGCGATTCCGCATGATCGGAAGTGTGTCATGCCGGTCTGTCGACACCCACGCCGAGAAGCGGCCCTATCCACAGGAGACCCGCCTCTGCCGGGCACCAAGCGACGACCCGGTCGAGCCGGACGTGGA
Source organism: Nocardioides sp. (assembly GCA_037046605.1). Taxonomy (GTDB): domain Bacteria; phylum Actinomycetota; class Actinomycetes; order Propionibacteriales; family Nocardioidaceae; genus Nocardioides. The sequence continues at coordinate 85,571 of JBAOHF010000017.1, read as the reverse complement.
CGAGCCTGTTTCCGATCGACACGACCACGCACCCTGATACAGCTAGGGCTACTGAACTTCCTCGGCGGTCACCACGAGGTTCTTGGTGTAGTGGAAATAGCCGTCCGGAAGTTTGACCAAGTCGCTACAGGTAATCATGCGGAGGAAATGCTTGCCGTGCATCCGGAACAGGCGCGGCGGCAGCGGACGGGAACGCAAGAACTTCTTCTTGGAGACAATGCGATAACGCTTCGTGAACTCGCCCGTTCGCCACACGACGATGTCACCGCGATGTGTCCGGCGTAGCTGCGCAAAGACGCCCAGATTGAGCTGGCTGTCGGAAACGTGTCCCACCACAATCGAGTTTCCTCGGTGGGACCGATTGGTTGCCGAGCGCTTCCACCAGCCCAGGTGCGCAGGGTTCTCGGGAATGATGATTCCCGTGCGGTTCATTCCCACCTTGACTACGGGAGCCGTCACGCCGACAGACGGGATCCGAAGCTCACCCGCAGCCTGGGCCGGTGCGACGGCCAAGAGGCCACTGACGGCGAGGCAGACCGAGACCACCATCCGCACGATGATCGTCATGGGTCTCATGAGACTTCCTTCTCTTGGTTCTCGGTTCGGGTCGCCCGCCCGGGCCTGCAAGAGAGACGGAGCCAGCCGCTAGGCATGACGCCACCCCTCCTGCAGGCCTCGGGCATCGTGGGCTATCTGCGCTCGGTCAGCCAGCCGGAACCACCGGTGCTGACCGTGGGCGACACCTTTGCCTGGACCCGCACCGTCTCGGCCGGGTGACCGGGCAGGTGCGAGGCAGCGAGGGTGGTCGAGGTGGCCGCGATCTCTACCGAGTAGGTGTAGCAACCGACCCGATTAAGGGTCACCCGGCGGGTGTTGTAGATCCCGTCCCCGGTGATGGTGAAGGCACCCTCCGCCCGGATCGGCGCCTTCTGCCACTTCACGTTCTTGCACGTGCCGTGGACCGGGCGCGCAGCTCCGCGCAGAACCCAGGCCACCCGCACTCGATCGGTGGGTTCGAGCCCGGAAACCCAGATCTTGTCCCGGAGCTTGAGCCCAATCGAGCCGGTGTTCGTGGAAGCCATGGTGCGGATCTCCGGTTGGCTCAGCACCGGCGGCGGTCCCTCATGCCAGAACCCGAAGTCGAGCGTCGGGTCCCGATCACCGTCGTTGACCAGATCCACCGATTCGGCGGTCCAGGTCGAGGAATCACCTGCGGTGTCCCCCTCGCCTTCAAGAGTCGGCACCATTCCGCTCGGAACCGATTCTTTGGTCACGGTAACCCGGTAGTGGTCCCCGGCAGGCAGCACCGGGAGATCGATGAAGGTGTACCAGCCGTCGGCATCGGTGAGGGTCGGCTCGACAGCGTTGCCCCACACATCGAAGACCTGCTTGCCGTCGGGGCCGGTCAGCACCAACTCGATGCCCTCCAGCGGCACGTCCAAGTCCCCGTCCTGGCGGCCGTCGTTTTCGCCGTCGAACCAGACGAAGTCACCCACCGAGACCATCGGAATCGAGGACACCCGAGCAAGGCCCATGGCTCCCGTGCCGGCGCTGCAGCCCCGGCCGCCCTGAATGGCGTTCTTGGGGTTTACGGCTTGCCCATCACGGTAGAAGAAGTAGTCCGTGCCCCAATCCAGCGGCCCGTTGGCATCGCGTTGGAGCACGCCGTTGAGATACAGGTAACCGGTGCTCACGTCGTACCAATAGCCCTCGGAGTTCTGGTCCGCCGCAGGCAGCATCAGATCGCCGTTGTCATCGATCAGCAGGGGGGTGCCATCGGCCAGCGCCGCGAAAGCCGTCTGCCACTGCATGACGGCAACCGGCACCAGCGAGGTCGGATTCACCCGGTTCACCCCCGCCTGAACGCTCCAGCTCACACCCGGCAGCACCACGCCAGCGCCCGAAGGCACCGCGTCGGAGGAAGCTCCGCGGTCCGGACCCGTGTTGGTGCCACCGTTGCCGGCACCAAGGAACCAGATTCCGCCGCCGCCGCCGGACGCGCCTTGAGGTGCAGCGTGAAAGGAGCCGTGATCGGGAGCAGCACCGTCGCCGCCGTCGGCGGTGAAGAGGCCACCGGTGACCGACGTCGCCTTGACCAGGATGTTCCCACCCGCGCCGCCACCCGCACCGGCGTCCATCGAGACAGGCATGCTGGGCGAGGCACCGTCCCCGCCGTCCGCGGTGACCTGGCCGTCTCCGGAAACCCCGTCGCGGAATTCCAGGAGCACGATGCCGCCACCGGCGCCACCGGGAATCCTCTCAACCGTCGCCGGGCCATTGCCGCCCGCGCCACCCATGAAGAGCCGGGGCTGATCTGTGCGCAAGTAGTGCGGACCGGAGCTCCCCTCCACGCCGATGGCACCGGCCTCGGGCTCGTTCCCGGGGTAGCCGGGGCCATAAAGAACGTTGCTCAGCGTGCCGGTCTCGCCAGCACGACCTCCGCCGTTCCAGCCGCCCGCGCCACCGCCACCGCCGGAGTACGCCGAGGAGTAGTGCGATCCGCATGAACCTCCACCCGCGCCGTAGCTACCGCCACCTGCGCCGCCCGAACCCGGGCCGTCCTGGTAGCAGTTGAGCAAGGAGTTACCCACGCAGATGGTGGCGACTTGGCCAGTCGGGCTGTTGCCGCCGTTGCCGGGCCAGCCTGCTGATCCGCCTGAGCCTCCACCCCAAACGCCACCAGCACCCCCGGACGTCAGGCTTCCTCCCCGGCCTCCCCGGTCGCTATCCCCGGGCGCTGAGTAGAAGCTCATGTTGGCCCCGGCGCCACCGCCGCCGCCACCGAAAACGCCGCCGCCGCCGCCGTTGCCACCTGAGACGTTGCCGTTGGATCCAGCAAAGCCCGCCGCAGCAAAGTTCGGGTTCGTTGACTTGCCGCCTGTCCCGTTGGCCGCGCCGCTCGGGGCGTGCGCTTGGGTATAGCCCTTGCCGTCGGCGTTGATATCCGCGGACAAGGTCAGGCTCGCGCCCGCCAGCGCCACGACGCCGCCCAGATCACCGTTCCAGGCGAGAGCCTCGATGTCGGAGGAGACCTCCACCTGATCGCCGGCTCCTGGCAGCCACACCAGCTGCACTTGCTCGGCCACGTCGTAGTTGCCTGCCAAGGGCTGGGTAAAGGTGATGTCCGCTCCCGAAGCTGCGGCCACGGTCCGAAGGTCGTAGGAACCCAGGCCGGAGTCCGGGGTGCCGGTCATCTGGATGAGCAGCACCCGATCGCCCGCGGCAAGGTTGTGGGAGACACCGGCGCTGCTCGCCCCCAAGGTGACCGACGCGGAGTCCACCGCGTTGACATCGAAGTAGGCGTTGACGACGCCGCCACCGAGACTGGTAGCAGCTGAGGCAGCCGGAAGCGTCGCTGAACTGAGTGGCACGGCAAGGAGCGCCGTGGTGGCTAGTGTCGCTAGCCAGGTCTTGGTGAGCATCGAAGCCCTCTCTGTAGAGCGTGAGCGCAAAGCGCCTGCAGAAGAGCGCTTTCAGAGAAGTGACGAGCGGGCTTCTCGCCCGTGACGCCACATGGCCATTTATGACCATGCAACATCAGCCGAAATTTATTGACCTCTCAACCACTTACCGTGGGTCGATCTATTCTCCTGGGCTTGGAGGAATGGTCACGCCGAAACTCACCTCATTGTTGGTCTCATCGGACTCGACGAAAATGCCTTTCGGGTCCACCACAATGCGCAATTCGTAATCTCCGGGCGGCACATCGGTGACATCCACCCACTGCCCGTAGAGCTCTGCGCCGTAGTAGTCAGCCCACTCCTTGTTGACAGCCTGCTCCTTCCAGCCACATTGGGAGCCCGGGACGACGATTCCCCATTGGGCGAAATCGGTCGACGAGTCCATCGGGCGAAGGGAGTCGCGCAGGCAGAACGAGACCTTCGGGGAGGTGGCAACGACCTCACCGGTCTTCGGGTCCACCACGTCGTAGCGCTCGAAGTTGCCGACGTGCACATGCTGGTGCTGGGGGTGATACACGAACCGCCCCGCCGGCACATCGAGATAATCGAGGTCCTTGGTCCAGAGCCGTTGTGACACCAGCGACTTGTCGTCGGTATTGCTGATCGCCACGACGTGAAGCGGACCCTCACCTTGATTCAGTGCGGCAGTAGACAGCCGCATGAGGACATGGCCGGGCTTGCGGGTGGTGTCGAAGCGCACCGACTCCGCACCGAGGCTCTCTCCGGCCGACATGGCCATCCCGTCGAGCACCGGGATCAGATCCGGTGGCAGGGTATCGGCCGGGGTGCAGTCACCGCAGGGCTTGGGAGTCGTCACCTTGATCGTTGTCCACTCTCCGAGCGCGGCCTTCTGCACGATCCTGAGTCGGCCGCCGAGCCCGCCCACCGGCATTTGCACTTCGGCGGTCAACTGGCCGGCCTGGTCGATGCCGGGGAAATCCATGTCGACCGCCACCCGACCGCTTTCGGGCAGATCGGCGACTCCCCTACCGAGACTGAGTGGGCTTCCCTGGATGCCGATCACGGCTTGACTGCCTTCTGGGAAATCCCCTTCGACGACCACGCCCACCTGCGTTGCCTCCAAGGCAGGCAGCGCCTCGGCAGCTGGCTCCCCCACGCCGGAGCCGCAAGCCGTCAGAGTCGAGATGGCCAGCAGGGCGCCAAGGAGAAATGGAGTAATCCGGGCGTGCCCACGAGTGCACGGAAGGAGAGCCAACGACGTTCACCTCAAACGGACGGCTCGGCTGGGCGAGCCTCGGGGTCTTTACTTTCAAGAGTATGCGCCCCGAGCCGGGTGTTGCGGACCGGAATCACCGAGTCGCGCGCCGTTCACTTGGCGCGCCCGCTCGGTGGGGTGCTGCTCGGTGAACCTTCGATCACCCTGATCGGAAAGGTCATGCCGCAGTATCCACACCCACACCGAGGAGCGTCCGGATCGACAAGAACCCCGCCGCGGCTACGGCGCTTCCTACCACGACCAGGCCGAGCCACACGTGGGCGAGCCCGTTCCCGATCAGTACGCCGGCGGACGCCGGCCCGATGATCGACCCGACCGTCCAGGCAGCCCCTTGGAGGGCGTTGTAGCGCCCACGCATCTCTTCGGGGGCCAACGCGTTGACCACAGCCGGTGCCACCGGTGCCCAGAGCGTTTCGCCGAGCCCGAAAAGCCCCATGCCGATCACTACCGCTCCCGCGGCCACCCAGAGTGAGGCCGACCCTGCCAAGGGGTCGGAGAGCCCGATCACCAGCCAAGAGACCGCCCAGAGCGCAGCTGCAAGAGCCAGCATCCGACTCCGGCTGCGGCCCGCAATCACCTTCAAAGTCAGCAGCTGGCCGAAGACGATGGCCGCGGTATTCGCCGCATACGCCCAGCCCAAGGTCCGCGGTGGGATCTCGGCGACATCGACGACGTACGCCGCCATCCCGGTTTCCATCTGAGCGTAGCCACACGTGATCGCCACGATTGACACCATCACCATGGCCATCAGTCGCCGATCCCGCAGAACCAAGCCCCACGATGGCTGCATCGCGGGGTTCGCGGGGTCCGGCTCCCCGGCGGCGAGGGGTAGCCCGGCACCGCGTGGCATGGCGAGCAGGATCCCGATATAGACCACGTAGGTCGCCGCGTCGATCAGATAGAGCCGTTGGAAGCTGGCGATCGATCCGATGTCGATGATGAGCGAACTGATCAGTCCGCCGAGCCCGAGGCCGGCATTGAGCAGCATGAAGTTGAGGGCGTAGACCTTTTCGCGCAACTCCTCGTCGACCAGTCTGGTCATCAGTGCGGTCGAGGCCGGCCACAAGCCAACCGTGCCCAAGACAATCACCGATGCGACCACGATCCCTTGCGGGATCGTCGAGATGAAGCCGAGTGAGCCGATGCTCAACGACTCCACGGTGAGCCCCACGACCATCACCAAGCGCGGCCCATACCGATCGATCAAGGTGCCGGCCAGGGGCGCGGACAGGAAACCCAGCAACCCCATCCAGGCGAAGACCCAGCCCACGGTGCTGGTCGGGAAGTCGCGCACTCGGGCGAGGTAGACGTAGAGATAGGGCATCGTCAGCCCACTGCCCAAGGCGGAGAAGGCAACGCCGACCAGGATCCGGCGCACTTGAGGCGTCAATGACGCGAGCACACTCACGCGTCGAGCTCAGTCGTGGATCGTGTCGGCGGTCGGCGCGTCGAGGCGACGGACGAACGAACTGGCTCGAGAGTCGACGACCGGTTCCACGCGGGCGACAGCGCTCAGCACCGTCACCTCGTCTTCACCCGCCAGCACCAACGGCAGCTCCAGACTCCGCACCTGGGGCAGATCGTCTTGCAGTTGGGCCACCCGCCGCAGGATCTGCTCCACCTTCTCAACGTCGACAGGCACGGCGCCTAGGTGTCCGAACAGCATCGGCGCGGCCTTGACCTCGCGGACCATGGCACCGGCTTCACCCGGTCCCAGTGGCGGGATGCGGAAGGAGCGGTCACCGAGCAGTTCGGAGAGCGGCCCGGCCAACCCGAAGGAGACCACCGGCCCGAAGAGTGGATCCTCCAAGGAGGCCAGCGCCAGCGGCACGCCGGGAGGCGCCACCCGTTGAACCACGAAGCCGGCGCGTTCGGGGTGGTCGATCAAACTGGTCAGGGATCCCCACGCGTCGGCCATCTCTCCGGCCGTGTCGATGTTGCGCCAGACATGGGCCAAGTCGGGCCGCTGCCGCAGATGCGGCGCGGTGGCCTTCAGGACCACCGACCAGCCCAGGCTCTCAGCCGCGTCGGTGGCTTCTTCGAGGGTGCCGACCGAGATCGCCGGCCACACGTCCACGCCATAGGCGGCGAGCAACTCCTTCACCTCGTCGGCGGTGAGTTCGCGGCCTGCTTCGGTGTCATGCAGGACGGCGTAGACCACCCGCTTGGCACGCGCCAGATCCACCGAGTCCTCGGACAGGTCGATCGCGGTCTCGTCGGCTCGCTTCTGCATCCGCAACCAGGCCGCGTAGTTGGCGGCGTGAGCTAGCGCCCGTACGGCCGCTTCGACGGCGGGGTACGACGGCACCGAGCCACGTCCCGCGGTGGCACCGCCGACATCTGGGACGCGGAGTAGTTCAGGGATGCCCTCGGCACCCAGGAACGAGCTCACCAAAGGTTTGTCGGACTGCTCACCCACTGCGGCCAAGACGTTGGCGACGTCCTCACCCGTGACATTGAGCGGCGGGATGTAGACCGCAACCACCCCATCGACGGAGCGATCGTCGATGGCCGCGTCGAGAGCATCTTCGAACTCCTCCGCACTGGCGTCGGTGCCTAACGTGACCGCCCGCTCCACCGTGAGGCCGGCGGCCACGGCCGCGTCTCCGGCCAGCAACCCGAGCGCGTGGGAGTTGCCGACCACAGCTACCCGGCGCCCGCGCGGCAACGGCTGGTGGGCCAACAGTTGAGCCACATCGAACATCTCGTCGAGGGAATTGACGCCGATCACGCCGGCCTGCTCGAACATCGCGTCTACGGCCTCGGTCGGAGCCCCCGTCATCCGTGCGGCCTGCCCCATCGGGACGCCCTGTGACGACCAACCGGAGCGGACCGCGACGATCGGCTTGCGTCGCGAGACACGCCTCGCGATCCGGGAGAACTTGCGGGGGTTGCCGATCGATTCCAGATAGAGCAGCACGACTTCGGTGGAGGTGTCCTCCTCCCAGTACTGGAGCAGATCGTTGCCCGACACATCGGCACGGTTGCCGGCGCTGACGAACGTGGACAAGCCCAAGCCCCGGTTGTTCACCTTCTCCAAGATGGCCGATCCCAGCGCTCCGGACTGGCAGAAGAAGGCCGCACGGCCTCGCGGCGGCATCACCCGCGACAGCGACGCGTTGAGCGAGATCGACGGCTCGGTGTTGATCACTCCCAGACAGTTGGGGCCGATCAGCCGCAGTCCGTAGGAGCGCGCGAGACCGGCTAGCCGCCGCTGACGCTCGCGTCCCTCGGGACCGGCCTCGGCGAAGCCGGCCGAGATCACCACGAGGCCGCGCACGCCCTTGGCCGCGCAGTCGAGGACCACGTCTTGCACCGCGTCGGCGGGAACAGCGACCACAGCCAGGTCGACGTCGTCGGGGATGTCGCCGACCCGTGCGAACGCCGGGAGTCCGGAGACCGCCACGGCGGCCTGATTGACGGCGTACACCCGGCCGGTGAAGTCACCGGCCACCAGATTGCGCACCAGAGCGTGACCGACGGTGTCTTGCCGGCGAGTCGCCCCGATGACCGCGACGGATGCCGGGTTGAGGAACTTCTCGATCGAAGCCGCCTCGGCACGGTGTTCGCGTTCGAGCATCACCCCGATCGCCGTGTCGGTGGGGTCGATCGGGAACTCGACAGCCATCACGCCGTCTTCGAACCCGCCGGTGACTTGATAGCCCGCGTCGCGGAAGGTCTGCAGCATCTTGACGTTGTCGGGCAACACCTCGGCGACGAACCGCTTCACCCCGCGCTCACGCCCGGCTTGGGCGAGATGTTCCAGGAGGATCTGGCCGATGCCCCGACCTTGGTGAGCGTCCTCGACGAGGAACGCCACCTCGGCGCTGTCGCGGTCGATGCGGTCGTAGCGGCCGACGCCGATCATCTTCCCGGCCACCAGCATCACGAACGCGACCCGGTCCCGGTGATCGACGTGGGTGAATCGGAAGACGTCGTGGTCGGAGAGGTTCGGCATCGGGGCGAAGAACCGGTAGTACTTCGACTCGTCGGAGACCCGCGCGTAGAACTCCTGCATCAGCTCACCGTCGCTGGCCCGGATCGGGCGCACATGGGCCGTCCGCCCATCGCGGAGAACGACGTCGGCTTCCCAATGCCGCGGTGCTTGTGGGTTATCCGCCGTACTCACGGACTGAGGTTAGCCGCCATGCTCCGGCGTGCCCCACCCCCGGGCACGCCGACCACCGGGGAGAATGCCGCTCATGGCACGGCGCGGCACCTCTTCCCCACCCCCTGAGGACTACGAGGAGCACATCCTCGACATCGACGTGGGCGACGAGATGCGCGCCTCCTTCCTGGAATACGCCTATTCGGTCATCTACGCCCGCGCCCTTCCGGATGCTCGTGACGGGCTGAAGCCGGTGCAGCGTCGGATCCTCCACACCATGAACGACATGGGTTTGCGACCCGACCGCGGACACGTGAAGAGCGCCCGCGTGGTGGGCGACGTCATGGGTCGCTTCCACCCGCACGGTGACGGCGCGATCTACGACGCCCTGGTCCGGATGGCCCAGCCGTGGTCGTTGCGCGTGCCGATGGTCGATGGGCATGGCAACTTCGGTTCCCCCGACGCCGGCCCGGCCGCGATGCGCTACACCGAATGCCGGATGGCGCCCGCGGCGCTGTCAATGACGGCTTCCCTCGACGAAGACACCGTCGACTTCAAGCCCAACTACGACAGCCGCGAGACCGAGCCGGTCGTGCTGCCCGCCGCCATCCCCAACCTGATCGTCAACGGCACCACCGGCATCGCGGTCGGCATGGCCACCAACATCGCACCGCACAATCTGGTGGAGGTCGTTTCCGCACTACGCCACCTGATCAAGCACCCCGAAGCCGATACCGACGCGTTGATGCGGTTCATTCCCGGGCCCGATCTGCCTACGGGCGGCAAGATCGTCGGGCTCGACGGCATTCGCGACGCTTACGAGACCGGCCGCGGTGTGTTCCGGATGCGGGCCACTGCCCGGGTCGAATCGGTTACCGCGCGCCGCAAGGGCATCGTGGTCACCGAGCTCCCCTACGGCGTGGGCACCGAGAAGGTCATCGAGCGGATCAAGGTGCTGGTGCAGAGCAAGAAGCTCCAAGGCATCGCAGACATGAAGGACCTCACCGACCTCGCCCATGGGCTGCGGCTGGTCATCGAAGTCAAGTCCGGCTTCCACCCAGAGGCGCTCTTGGAGCAGCTTTACAAGCTCACCCCGTTGGAGGACTCCTTCGGCATCAACGCGGTCGCCTTGGTCGATGGCCAGCCGCGCACCTTGCCGCTCAAGGAGATGCTCACTGTCTTCCTGGACCACCGCTACGACGTGGTACGCCGGCGCTCGGCGTTCCGGCGGGCCAAAGCAGCGGATCGGCTCCACCTGGTGGAGGGCCTGCTGATCGCGATCCTCGACATCGACGAGGTGATCCAGGTCATCCGGTCCAGCGACAACGCGGCCATGGCTCGAGAGCGCCTGATCGCGATCTTCGAGCTGTCGGAGGCGCAAGCCGACTACATCTTGGAGATGCCGCTGCGCCGGCTCACGAAGTTCTCCCGCCTGGAGCTGGAGAAGGAGAGCGAGGACCTGCGCAACCGGATCAGCGAACTCGACGCGATCCTGGCCGACGAGGGCCGACTGCGCCAGGTGGTCTCCGACGAGCTCGCCGACGTCGCCGCGACCTTCGGCACCCCGCGTCGTACCGTCCTGCTTGAGTCGGCCGGGACCCCGGTCACGGCCGTCACTCCGCTCGAGGTCAGCGACGAGCCCTGTTGGATCCATCTCTCGGCCACGGGGTTGTTGGCCCGCACCGGGCAGCGCGAGTTGCCCGGCACCGGCGGTCCGCGCGCCAACCACGACGCGATCGTGTCGACCGTCGCCGGCACGACTCGAGGCGACTTCGGAGTCATCACCACGGCCGGCCGGGTGATCCGAATGAACGCCTTGGATCTCCCCACCCTGCCCCCGACCGCCAACCAGCCGCACCTGCAGGGTGGAGCTCCCGTGACCGAGTTCTGTGCGCTCGGCACCGGGGAGTCGGTCCTGGCGCTGACCGGACTGCCGACCAGCGGGCCCGGGCTTGCGCTCGGCACCCGGGACGGCGTGGTGAAGCGCGTCAATCCCGAAGTGCTCGGCAAGGACGAGTGGGAGGTGATCCGGCTCGCCGACGGCGACGCACTGGTGGGCGCTGTCGAGCTGGCGACGGGAGACGAAGAGCTCTGCTTCATCAGCTCCGACGCCCAACTCCTGCACTTCGCCGCCGGATCGGTCCGCCCACAAGGGCGGGCCGGTGGCGGCATGGCCGGCATCCGCTTGGCCGCCGGACAGCGCGTCGTCTCCTTCGGCGCCTTCGATCCAGCCGAAGTGGTGGTGGTCACGGTGGCCGGCTCGGCTAATGCGCTGCCCGGAACCGAAGCGGGGTCGGTGAAGGTGACGCCGTTCACCGAATACCCCAGCAAGGGTCGTGCGACCGGCGGCGTCCGCTGCCAGCGATTCCTCAAGGGTGAGGACACCCTGCTCTTCGCTTGGGCAGGTCCGGGCCCTGCACTCGCGGCAGCATCCAGCGGGGTGCCGGTCGAGCTTCCCGATGAATTCGGGCGTCGTGACGGCTCCGGCATCCCGGCCTCGCAGCCGATCGCAGGATGTGCTCCACCAACCGCCATCGTCTGTGGAAGGCTGACGCCATGAATCGCCCCCGCGGGCTGCGCGCCCTCGCCCCGTTGATCGTCGCGGCACTGCTCCTGACCAGCTGCTCCAGCGGCACGTCGGAGGAGAAGAAGGCCACGCCGGAGCAGACGATGGCCACCGCCAAGAAGCTGCTCGACGAGACCAGCGGGGTCAAGGTGACGCTCAGCAGCCAAGGCCTCCCCGACAGCGTCAACGGCGTAGCCGGGGCGGAGGGCGTCGGCAACTCGACCGCGGGCTTCAAGGGGAGCATCGGGGTCACGCTCAATGGCTCGGCCTTCGACGTTCCAGTAGTCGCGACCGGGGGCAAGGTGTGGGCGCAGATCCCGCTGACGACCGGGTGGTCCGACATCGATCCGGCCGACTACAACGCCCCCGATCCAGCCGCGCTGCTCTCCGCCGACGCGGGATTCTCCTCGCTACTGACAGCCACGACCGAACTCGCCGCGGGCGAATCGGTGCGCGGTGGCTCCGACAACAGCGAGATCCTGACCAGCTACACCGGCAAGCTCGACGAAGTGACGATGTCCACGATCATCCCGACCGCGACCGGAACCTTCGACGCCACCTACACCGTGGGTGACGACGATCGGGTGCGGGAGATGGAGCTGACCGGCGTCTTCTACCCCGACACCGATCCGATGACCTACACCGTCGAGTTCGGCACCTACGACATCGCCGTCGACATCACGGCTCCCTGATCGACACGACCCGTCGCCCCGACCCGCACTCGCCCACGTGACAGCCTCCTCGCGCTCGCCCCGAGTCCTGCTCGGCTTGGCCTCGCTCGCGGTCGCCTTCGCCGCGGCCGACACCTACGTCGTAGTGCTGGCGCTGCCGGAGATGATGGGCGCGGCAGGCATCCCCCTCGACCAGTTGCAGCGGGCTGCGCCGATCGTCTCGGGGTTCCTCCTCGGCTATGTCGCGATGGTGCCGCTGATCGGCCGTATCTCCGACCTGCGCGGCCGGGTGCCGGTGCTCAAGGCCTGCCTGGTGATCTTCGCGCTCGGCTCGTTGATCACCGCGCTGTCCTATGACCTGCCGAGCATGGTCACCGGACGCTTCCTGCAGGGCATGGGGGGAGGTGGACTGATTCCGGCCACACTCGCGCTGGTCGCCGACCTCTACCCACCCGACCGTCGCGGCGTCCCGTTGGGCGTCGTCTCCGCGGTGCAGGAGATCGGCAGCGTGCTCGGCCCCTTGTTCGGCGCTGCCGTCCTGGTCGTCGCCGACTGGCGGGTGATCTTTGTGGTCAACCTCGTGGTCGGCGCCTTGCTCGCCCTGGCAATCAGCCGACTGGCCGGGCCGAGTCGGGAGCCGACCGCGTCCTCAGGATCCGGGTTGTGGATCGGTAGCCTGCTGGCAGCGCTCGCGGTGGTGTCGTTCGGTGTGCTTGCCGTCCGTCCCGGCCCGATCGTGCGGGATCTGACGTGGGGTGCGTTGTTCGTTCCCTTCGCCGGCGACGGGCGCTGGGCGACCCCGATCGGGGTGCTCTGCGTAGCTGCAACGGCAGCGCTGCTCGCCCACTCGTGGGTCACTACGCGAGGGCTGATGGACCTGCGAGGTTGGGTTGGCGCTGCACGTGAAGCCGATCTGCTCGGTGCGCTCCTACTCGCGCTCGCGCTCTCTGGGGTGATCGTCGCGTTCGCGACCGCCGATCCCAAGGTGCAGGTCTTCTCGACGCACGGGCTGGCCTACCTTGCCGCCGGCGCGGTCGCAGCTTCCCTCTTCTGGTGGCATCTGCGACGAGCGGACACACCGCTGATCCCCACGGGCACCTTCGTCCGGCCAGGGGCTTGGGGCTCCTTGCTGGTCAGCTTCTTCATCGGGGCCGCGCTGATCGCTGCACTCATCGACATCCCGATCTTCGCCCGCACGACGATCTACGGCAGCTCGCAGATCATGGCGGCCCTGGTCCTGGTGCGCTTCCTCATCGCTCTGCCCGTGGGGGCGTTGGTGGGCGGCGTACTCCTGCGTCGGATCGGTCCCGGTCCCCTCACCGCAGCCGGCATGGTCTGCTCCGCGGCCGCCTTCGTGTGGTTCAGCACCTGGGACGTGACCAGTCTGCACGGCTGGAGCGCCAACCTGCCGCTCCTCCTGGGCGGATTCGGGTTCGGGCTGGCGCTCGCACCGGTCAACGCAGCCGTGCTCAGCACCACCTCCGATGACGCACATGGCCTGGCAACCGCGACCGTCGTCGTGGCCCGGATGGTCGGCATGCTGGTGGGCATCTCCGCCCTGACCACGATCGGGCTCCGTCGCTATTACGCCGAGCAGCGCGATCTGCTGCCCGTCCGTGAGGTCTGCGACGGACGCAGCCGATGCCCCGAGTTCACTTTGCTGCTCAAGCAGGCCGGCATCGTGCAGGAACATGCGGTGTTCCTCGGCGCGGCTGCGTGCGCCTTGATCGCGGCCGGACTGGCGTTGCTGCTGTTCCGCGGGCTGGGCAGCGCTCGGGGCGACACTAGATTGTGGGCATGACCGCTCCCCACTCGGGCACCTCCGGCGGCGAAGAACCCTTCGCCGATCTCCTCTCGGCCAACGCCGCGTTCGCTGCGTCGTTCACCGACCGCGACTTCGACGGTGTCGCTCGCGCCGGGGTGGCCATCGTCACCTGCATGGACTCACGCATCCGTCCGCTCACCATGCTGGGCTTGTCGCACGGCGACGCCAAGATCTTCCGCAACCCGGGCGGTCGCGTCACGGATGCGGCACTGGAAGCGCTGGTGCTCGGGGTGCACCTGCTCGGCGTGACCCGGATCCTGATCGTGCCGCACACCCGCTGTGCGATGGCACTGCACACCGAACAAGCGCTCCAGGAAAAGATCGGTGCCCTGACCGGCCAGGACGTCAGCTGGCACGCCTTCCATGTCGTCTCCGACCAGGAGCAGATGCTGCGCAGCGATGTACGCCGGGTGGCGGCCCACCCGCTGGTGCCCAACACCATCGCCATCGGCGGTTTCATCTACGACGTCGACACAGGTGCTCTGAACCGCATCGTCTGAACGGTCTCGACCCGGGCCCGCGAGAAGTCAGAGGACCCCACCGAACTCACTCCCGGGGCGAAGACCCGTCAGCTCCCTCTTCACCGTCTGCTTCGTCAGCTCCGCCGGTCGCACCTGGACGCGGCAGGTCTTTGCGGTCGTCCTGGATCTGCTGCCGTAGCCGCTCCTTGAACTCCTCCTCGGTCTCATCACGCTGCAGCGTGATGCCGTCGCGGATGGCGAGCTTCATCACCACCACGATGACCAGGCCCAGCCCCAGGACGGCCAGGACCGCAGGCACGATCAGCGCAAGCAGGAAGTGCACGAGATCCAGCCCCATGCCCTACGACGCTATGCCGTGCGGCGAGCGAGCGAGCGGCGTGCGGTCACCCGTTCCGACGTACCCGGCAATCGCGGATGATCAGAAGTCGAGGTCTTCCTCGGTGAGCTGACCGCCGTTGTGCACGATGAACTCCTTGCGCGGCGCCACCTCGGAGCCCATCAGGAGTTCGAACACGGTGGCCGCCTCGTCGGCGTCGTCAATCGTGATCCGGCGCAAGGTGCGATGCCGCGGATCCATCGTCGTCTCTGCCAACTGGTGAGCGTCCATCTCCCCCAAGCCCTTGTAGCGCTGCGGAGGCTCTTTGTAACGGACGTTCTTCTTGGTCAGCTCGGCGAGCTTGCGATGGAGTTCGTCGTCGGAATAGGTGTAGACGTACTTGTCCATCCCCTTCTTGGGGTTGCTGAGCTCGATGCGGTGCAGGGGCGGCACCGCGGTGTAGACGCGTCCCGCCTTGATCAGCTCGGGCATGTACTTGAAGAACAGCGTCGCGAGCAGGCACCGGATGTGTGCGCCGTCCGAGTCGGCGTCGGCCATGAAGATGATCCGGCCATAGCGCACCGACTCCAGGTCGAAGCTCCGTCCCGATCCGGCACCCACCACTTGGAGGATCGAGGCGCACTCGGCGTTCTTCAGCATGTCGCCGACCGAGGCCTTCTGGACGTTGAGGATCTTGCCGCGGATCGGCAAGAGCGCCTGGAACTCCGAATTCCGGGCGTTCTTGGCGGTACCCAATGCGGAGTCGCCCTCCACGATGAACAGTTCGGTGCGCTCGTTGTCACTGGACCGGCAGTCCGACAGCTTCGCAGGCAACGCCGAGGACTCCAGGGCGTTCTTCCGCCGCTGGGTCTCCTTGTGCTGACGGGCCGCAATCCGGGTCTTGGCCGCGCCGGCGATCTTCTCCATGAGGAGTCTGGCTTGGGCCTTCTCCCCGCGCTTGGTGGAAGTGAGGAACTTCTTCAGCTCCGCGCTGACCACCCGGTTCACAACCGTCCGGGCAGCCGGGGTGCCAAGGATCTCCTTGGTCTGGCCCTCGAACTGCGGCTCGGCCAGCCGCACCGTGACCACCGCGGTTAAGCCCTCCAGCACGTCGTCCTTGATGACGTTGTCGTCGCCGACCTTGAGTGCCTTGGTGGCACGCATCTGGTCGTTGAGCGTGCGGGTCAGCGCCTGCTCGAACCCGCTGACATGGGTGCCGCCCTTGGGTGTCGCGATCACGTTGACGAAGGACTGGAGATGGGTGTCGTAGCCCATCCCCCATCGGGCGGCCACGTCGACGAACAGTTCCCGCTCGACCTCCTGGGGCGTCATGTGGCCCTGGTCGTCGAGCATGGGAACGGTCTCGGTGAACGTGTCCGAGCCCTGCAGCCGCACGATGTCGGTGACCGGTTCGTCATGGGCCAAGAACTCGACGAATTCGGCGATGCCGCCGTCGTGACGGAACTTCTCCTCCGCCGGCGCGTCGCCGCGCAGATCGCGGATGACGATTTCCAGCCCCGGAACGATGAACGAGGTCTGCCGGGCGCGGCCGATCAGGTCGTTGAAGACGAAGTCCGCGTCCTTGGTGAAGATCTGGCGGTCCGGCCAGAACCGGATCCGGGTGCCCGAGCGGCCCTTGCCCACGCGACCGCCCTTGCGGGACAGCCCCGAGCCGCCCTTGAAGCTCGCTTGCGGGCCGTCGGCGGCAAACACCCCGGGAGCGCCACGCTGGAAGCTCATGCCTTGGGTTGCCGGGCTCCGATCGACGTCGACATCGAGCCGAGAGGAGAGGGCGTTGACGACCGACAGCCCGACGCCGTGCAAGCCGCCCGTCGCGACGTAGGAGCCGCCGCCGAACTTGCCACCTGCATGCAGTTTGGTGCACACCACCTCGACACCGGACAAGCCGGTCTTGGGCTCGATGTCGGTCGGGATGCCGCGCCCGTCGTCGTACACCTCCGCGGAGCCGTCGGGATGCAGGGTGACCTCCACGCGGGTTGCCGCGGCTGCCAACGCCTCGTCCACGCCGTTGTCGATGATCTCCCACAGACAGTGCATCAAGCCGCGAGTGTCGGTGGACCCGATGTACATCCCGGGGCGCTTGCGGACGGCGTCGAGCCCTTCCAGCACCAGAAGGTGGGCGGCGTTGTAGTTGGTATCGGGTGGGGCGGCCACGTTGCCCGAATCTACCCGCGACACGCCGGTGCCCGGAGGTGCCACGCCTAGGCGGGCTCGGGTGAGAGGAGGGCTAACGTGGGGCGAACCGGAGTACGAAGAATGAGAAACCATGTGGGAATCAACCAGGTGGGCGTTAGGTTGGTCCTGGTGACCGAGAAGAAACGAGGGCAGAAGTGACCACCGCTGTTGCACCTGACACATCCGCCATCGGCGTAGCCGATCGGTGCGATCGCTGCGGCGCACAGGCTTTCCTTCGGGCTGAACTGCCCGGCGGGGGCGTGCTGTTGTTCTGCGGCCACCACGGCAAGATGCACGCCGAGGCTCTGCAGGCCGCCGCGATCAACGTGATCGACGAGACCCACCGACTCCATAAGACCACCGCGAGCGCGCCGGACGGCGAAAGCTGAGCGGACACCAACACGTGGATCGGCCCCGGACACCTCGTCCGGGGCCGATTCTTTGTTCCAGGCAGGCGGTACGGCACGATGTCCGCGTGTCGGCTCGCCGAGCCGCGATCGGAAGGCACCTGTGAACGGAACCGAACTCCTCGTCGCCCTCGCGATCGCGATCGGGCTAGCCGGCTTGGTCGTGCCGATCCTGCCGGGCTCGATCCTGATCGCCGTAGCACTCGTAATCTGGGGATTCCAGACCGGCGGCACCACGGCCTGGGTTGTCACTGCGATCGCCGTCGCCATCCTTCTCGCCGGGCAGGTGATCAAGTACGTCGTTCCGGGGCGCCGCATGAAGACCGCCGGCGTACCGAACCGATCACTCCTGTTCGGCGCGCTGTTCGGCGTCGTCGGCTTCTTCGTGATCCCGATCGTGGGACTCTTCGTCGGATTCCCGATCGGGGTCTACGTCGCTGAGCACGCCCGTGTCGGCCGCGAGCAGGCCTGGCCTTCGACCTGGGCGGCGATCAAGGCGGTCCTGGCCAGCATGTTGATCGAACTCCTCGCCGGGGTGACCGCGACTGTGGTGTGGGTCGTCGGCGTCGTGCTCACCTGAGCCGCCGACCTCCCGCCACATCACTAGGACCAACTCGATGAGTGTGCTCTTCGCCCTGGCGTCTGCAGTCGCCTTCGGCATCAGCGACTTCCTCGGCGGAATGCTGAGCCGCCGGCTGTCGGTCTGGAAGGTCGCGTTCGCGATGCAACTGACCGCAACCACCCTCCTGGTGGGCTTCTCAATCGCGGACCCGGTGCTCCCCACCATGGCCGCCGTCTGGTGGGCGGTGGGGGCGGGAAGCGCGAACGGCATCGGCACCGTCAGCCTGTATCGCGGTCTCGCAATCGGCCGGATGGGGGTCGTGGCTCCGGTATCCGGCGCTCTAGCAGCCACCTTTCCGGTGTTCGTCGGGGTCGCCCTCGGCGAGCGCCCCAGTACGTGGGCCTGGCTGGGCGTGGCACTGGCACTGCCCGGCATCTGGCTGGTCGCGCGCACGCCGCCCACGGCCACCGACGGCAGCTACTCGGGCCTGGCCGAGGGACTGGTCGCCGGCGCCAACTTCGGCTTCCTCTTCGTGTTCCTCGCCCAGATCCCACCGGACTCTGGATGGATGCCGCTCGCGATCACCGAGGGGCTCGCGGCGGTGATCGTCGTGGTGGTTGCCCAGGCGGCCGGGCAGCCATGGGTGCCCGGGGATCGGGAGCTCTGGCCCGCAGTCGTCCTGGGAGTGCTGGTTGCGGGTGCGATGGTGGCATTTGTTGCGGCCACCCACCGTGGATACTTGTCGATCTCGTCGGTGCTGTCGTCGCTCTATCCAGGTGTGACCGTCGTACTAGCCATCCTGATCAACCAGGAACGCGTGCACCGAGCCCAGGTCGTGGGCCTGCTCCTGTGCGGGGTCGCCGTTGGGCTCGTCGCCACCGGCTGACATGCGGGCTCCAGCTGATCGAGCCGGCAGCCCGGGAATCAGTCCAGGTAGTCGCGCAGGACCTGCGACCGCGACGGGTGCCGCAGCTTCGACATCGTCTTGGACTCGATCTGCCGGATCCGCTCCCGGGTGACCCCGTAGACCTTGCCGATCTCGTCTAAAGTCTTCGGCTGCCCATCGGTGAGGCCGAACCGCATGCTGACCACACCAGCCTCACGCTCCGACAAGGTGTCGAGCACGGCGTGCAGTTGCTCCTGCAGCAGCGTGAAGCTCACCGCGTCGGCAGGCACGATCGCCTCGGAGTCCTCGATGAGGTCGCCGAACTCAGAGTCGCCGTCTTCACCCAGCGGCGTATGCAGCGAGATCGGCTCGCGGCCATACTTCTGCACCTCGATGACCTTTTCAGGGGTCATGTCCAGCTCATGTGCCAGCTCTTCCGGAGTTGGCTCGCGGCCCAGGTCCTGCAGCATCTGGCGTTGCACCCGGGCCAGCTTGTTGATGACTTCCACCATGTGCACGGGAATGCGGATGGTGCGGGCCTGATCGGCCATCGCGCGCGTGATCGCCTGGCGGATCCACCAGGTCGCGTAGGTGGAGAACTTGTAGCCCTTGGTGTAGTCGAACTTCTCCACCGCGCGGATCAAGCCGAGATTGCCCTCCTGGATGAGGTCCAAGAAGAGCATGCCGCGGCCGGTGTAGCGCTTGGCAAGGCTCACCACCAGACGGAGGTTTGCCTCGAGGAGGTGGTTCTTGGCGCGACGACCGTCTTCGGCGATCCAGTCGAGTTCTTCGGCGAGCTTGGTCGAGAGCTTGGTCCCCTTGGCGAGCTTCTCCTCGCTGAAGAGGCCGGCCTCGATCCGCTTGGCGAGCTCGACCTCCATCTCGGCGTTGAGCAGCGGGACCTTGCCGATCTGCTTGAGATAGTCCTTGACCGGGTCGGCCGTCGCGCCCGCAACCATGACCTGCTGCTCGGGCTCGCCGGTGTCGTCCGCATCGGAGACGACGAAGGCCTGCTGCTCGTCTTCCTTGATCGTCGGATCGGCAGCGACGTCGGTCTCGAACTGATCGTCGCTGAGGTCGGGGAGGATCTTCTTGCCGTCAGGGCCGACCGCGGCGGGCTCCTCGACTTCAACCTCAAGGTCGCCCAGATCCACCTCCACCTCGACGGCGCCGGCAAGGTCGGGTTCGACGACCTCGTCCAACTGCGCGTCGACGGCGGGCTCTTCGGCGCTGGCTTCCACCGGCTCTGTAACGGCGTTCTTGGCGACGGCCTTCTTGGCGGCCGTCTTCGCGGCTGCGGCGCTCTTCTTGGCGGGAGCCGCCTTTGCGGCGCTACCCGAGGTTGCGGCAGCAGTGGTCTTCTTGGCGGTCGCCGTCTTTCGCGCAGTCGAGGACACGAACACCTCTCGTCAACTTGCTTCGGGGCGCGGCAAGACCCGCTGGTGTCAAGAGCCGCTGCGCCATTGTGACACGCTCCCGGTCACAGGACGTATTCGGGACATCAGGTCTTCTGGGCTCGAGCCTTCGCCTTTGCAGCCTGCTTGAAATCGCGCACCTTCTGCAGACTCTCCGGGCTGGTGACGTCGGCCACCGAGCGATACCCGTCGAGGGCGTAGTCACCCGCGGAGCCTTCCCAGCCCGCTGGTCGAACACCGAGTTGCTTGGCCACCAAAGCTGTGAAGATTTGCGCCTTCTGCTTGCCGAATCCGGGTAATGCCTGGAGCCGATCGAGCAGGTCGCGGCCGTCAGTTGCTTCCTGCCAGATGCGGGCGGCGTCGCCGGCGTAGTCCTCGGCGACGATCTTGGCGAGTTCCTGGATCCGAGCGGCCATCGATCCTGGGAACCGATGCACCGCCGGCGGGATCGAACACAACGCCTTGAACCGCTCCGGATCTGCGGCCGCGATAGCGGCCGGCTCCAAGGTGCCGAAGCGGTCCAGGACCTTTGCGGGCGCCATGAACGCGCGCTCCATCGGGAACTGCTGGTCCAGCAGCATGCCAACGAGCAACGCGAAGGAGTCCTCCGTCAGGACCTTGTCGGCGGCGGGGTCTTGGGCGATCTGGATAGCCATGGGCTCATTGTCGCCCACCCGCCGACCGCGGCGGCTCCAGGCCTTGGCACGACGCCCCCTAGGGCGATCAGTGCCGCAATCAGTTGGCTTTGACGGCCAGCACCGGGCAGTGCGCGTCGAGCAAGATGCGCTGCGCGTTGGAGCCCAGGATCAGCTTTCCGACCGGTGAGCGACGCCGTAGGCCGATGACGATCAACTCGGCTTGGTTCGCCTCGGCGATGCTGATGAGATCCTCGGCCGGCTCGAAACCCCGCACCAGCTGGCGCAGGTCGAACTCGACACCGGCGTTCTCGAGGGCGTTGCGGACGTCGGTGAGCTCCGCCTCGGCTCGGCTGGAGGCCTCATCGTCGAACTCCTGCCCGCCTCGGTGGGAGTTCACCACGACAAGCTTGGCACCCCGAAGACGCGCCTCGTCGATGGCCCGATCGAGTGCCGCCTGGCCCTCGGGCTTCGGGACGTAACCCACCACAACAGTTCCCATGGAGTTCCTCTCTTCGCCGCCAACGGAGGCTGTCACCTCACGTTATCGCTTCTGGATGCTGTGGAGAACCGGATCACCTCCCGCGCCGATCCGCAACCCTTGGCACCATGACCGAGCAGGATCTTCGCCCGTCGACCAGCCTCAACGCCAGCCCTGGCAGCGCCCCGAGCGAGACCGAGGCTCCCGCTGCCGAGACATCGGGGTCGCCCACGACCGACGCGCAGGCCAGACACTGGCGCTCCGCGACCGCTGCGGTGCGCGCTTCGCATCTGCGCCGACGGTTTCCGAGCACGGTGAACGTCGGCGATCCCGATGGGGAGTTCCGGCACGTCGCTGCCCGGGACGCGGTCGACTTCGGAGAGCGCATCGAGGTGATCACGTCCTTGGTCGACGCTCTCGGGGCGGCCACCTGGCCGGTCCTGGTCTGGCTCGCCCGACCCGGTGAACTCACCGCCCATGACGAAGACATGGCCTGGCAAGCGGCCGTCCGGCATGCGGCAGCGGAGCTAGGAAGGGATCTTCGGTTCGCTGTCGTGACGCGGCAAGGCTGGTATGAACCCACCAGCATGAGGCGGGGGGCTTGGCGCACCCCCGCCAGACGCGGTTGAGCGACGTGCTCAGCTCCAGGTATGCACCGGCTCGTTGCTGTGCATGTTGACGCGGTAGTCGGCCAGCACCCGTCGCAGCGCCTCGATCCGGTCCTCCCCCGCCCGTTCACGTGCGGCGACCTGGTTGACGTACCACTCGGCACCGTTGGTCTGCTTGACACAGCGTTGCTCGATGATCCCCAGCAAGCGCTCACGTTCGGCCGTGGGGACACCCCAGGACTCCAAGCCGCGATGGGCACTCGGGAGCAACCGGCGCAACACCAGCTCGGTGGAAGGCACCTCGCCGTAGCCTGGCCAGTACTGCGTGGCGCTGATCCCATCCCGCGCCGCAGTGTGGAAGTTCTCCTCCGCCGCGCTGAAGGACATCTGCGACCAGATCGGCCGCTCGTCCTCCACCAGGGAGCGCACCATGCCGAAGTAGAAGGCAGCGTTCGCCATCATGTCGACCACCGTCGGCCCCGCACCCAGCAATCTGTTCTCGACGCGCAGGTGCGGGACATTGCCCTGGATGTCGTAGACCGGCCGGTTCCAGCGGTAGATCGTGCCGTTGTGCAACCGAAGCTCGGAAAGGGTTGGCACTCCCCCGGACTCCAGCACCTCCAGCGGATCCTCGTCGTCGGTGATCGGGAGCAGCGCCGGGAAGTAGCGGACGTTCTCCTCGAACAAGTCGAAGACCGAGGTGATCCACCGCTCGCCGAACCACACCCGCGGTCGCACTCCCTGCACCTTGAGCTCTTCGCTGCGGGTGTCCGTCGCCTGCTCGAACAACGGAATGCGGGTCTCGCGCCACAACTGCTTGCCGAGCAAGAAAGGGGAATTTGCCCCGACTGCCAACTGCACTCCGGCGACGACCTGCGAGGCGTTCCAGTAGGCCGCGAACATCTCCGGTGAAGTCTGTACATGGAACTGGGTGCTGGTGCAGGCGGCCTCGGGAAGGATCGACTCCGAGGTGGTATCGAGGCGCTCCTCACCATGGATGGAGATCACTAGGTCCTCGCCGCGCGCAGCAAGAATCTGTTCACTTAACAGGGCGTAGCGGGGGTTCGCGCTGATCGACGTGGGCGCCATGTGACCCTCGGCCAGGGTCGGCAGGATGCCGATCATCACCAGATGGGCACCGACCTCTGACGACTTGCTCTCCGCATCGTTGAGGCTTCGCCGGAGGTTCGACTCGAAGGTGCTCAGGCCGCCTTCGCGCAACTTGGCCGGCGGCACGTTGATCTCGATATTGAACTGGCCGAGTTCGGTCTGGAAGTCGGGGTCGGCGATGGCCTCGAGCGCTTCTGCGTTCTTCAGTGCCGGGTTGTTGTGCTCATCGACCAGATTGAGCTCGACCTCCAACCCGGTCATCGGGTCGTCGGTGTCGAATCGAGCCTCCCGCAACATGCGTGCGAATACGTCCAAACAGGTGCGGACCTTCTCCCGATAGCGGGTCCGGTCAGCCCGTGAGAACTCTTGTTCGTCGACCTCTGCGCCCATGCGGGAACACTAGTGGCAAGCTGGCGCGAGAGAAGCGAACGACGGGCCGAAAACTCCTCGAACGCAGCTCACCGGCAAGGCCCTGGTCGTCGATCAGACGCATCAGGCAGATCAAGCAGGCTCATCGCGCAACGGCGGAGTTGCGGTCTCCAAGAGCCGGGCCACCCACCCACCCAGCAGGTGTCCTGGTTCTTCGGCCAAACAGCGCTCGACGGCACACCAGGCAAGCGCACCGTTGCCGCACGACCAGGCGGCCAACGCCGTCAATGCGGCAGGGTCGGCTACCCGGCCTTCGGGTGCGGCCCGGGTCATCGCGCACCACGTCTGCAG
Source organism: Nocardioides sp. (assembly GCA_037046605.1). GTDB lineage: Bacteria > Actinomycetota > Actinomycetes > Propionibacteriales > Nocardioidaceae > Nocardioides. Next base: position 61,885 of record JBAOHF010000017.1, on the reverse strand, counting down.
GTGGGCCGCTGGCCGCTGACCGACGGCGGCGACCCATTCGTCGGGCAGGCCCGATTCAAGGAGCCTCAGCACCCGCGCAATCTGGATCGGCGTTGGGTTCTCCCCCGCAAGCTGTGCTTCGGCCGTCGGGTCGGGTAGGGGCTGGCCGCGCCGCACCCGTCCACCCGCTTCGCTCGGCGACAACACTTGCAGACAGCCAGACACCTCCTGCTGCAGGCCGGGATCAGCCGCCACCCGGCCGGCCAGGGCTTCGCGCGACGACAACACCGGGAATCCGGCGAGCAGGGCATCCAAGATCAGCGGATGATCGGCGAGATCGTAAGCAGTGGGTTGCCCCGAGTGCTGACCATGCATCGGTAGGCACCATCGGTGCCCGTCGGCCCAGATCACCTCGAGAACCGAGACACCCACCTGTTCGAACGCCGCAAGCGCGCTGTGGCCGAGTGCACGCACACCACGCTCAGATCTGCTGAAGACGAACACGATCACTGCCGTGGTCGCTTGTCTCTGCGCCACCTGGGCGAGCTCCGCCAGGGCGACCGTGCGGTCTGCCGGCGTCGGCACATCAAGTCGGCAGTGGAACGGGCGGCCACCGAGCGCGGACACAACGAGTGATTCCTCGGGAACGAAGCCGAGACCGACGTGGGCGAACGCGATCAGGTCCACGGGTGTGCGGGCGACCAGGCGAAGAGGCGTGCTCATGAACCCAGCGTGTCGAGAGACTCCGGGAGGCAGTTAGTGGCTCGCACGCGGCTGTGGAAGAGCCCCACCGACCTGGGCCTGTGCGCACCCGACTCCTGGGGTGCAGGCCAGGCGCGTTAGGTTGAGCCGTATGCCGGTCTCTCGCGTCCGTGAGCGGGCATCGATCCTCCATCTGGACCTGGACGCGTTCTTCGCTGCGGTCGAACAAAGAGACAAGCCCTCACTGCGTGGCAAGCCGGTCGTCGTGGGCGGCGTCGGGGGTCGCGGGGTGGTCGCGACGGCGTCCTACGAAGCCCGCAAGTACGGCGTGCGCTCGGCAATGTCGACCCGCGAAGCTCGCGCTCGCTGCCCGCACGCCGCATTCCTGACCGGTCGATTCGCCGCCTACCGAGAGACGAGCGACCGAGTGATGGCAGTACTGCGGTCTCGGTCCCCCTTGGTCGAGCCGCTCAGTTTCGACGAGGCGTTCGTCGATCTCGAGCAGAGCGACCTCGACGAGTTCTCCTTCGAAGGTCTGCGCCGTTTCGCGCGGGAGTTGCTGGACGAGGTCGCAGAGGTCACCGGCGGCTTGACCGCATCGGTCGGGATCGGCACCTCGAAGTTCATCGCAAAGGTGGCCAGCGATCTGGAGAAGCCAGCGGGGCTGGTGATCGTCCCGGCAGGCACTGAACAGGAACTCCTCCGGCCGATGGCGGTCACCGTGATCCCGGGCGTGGGACCGGCGACGGCGGAGCGCCTCCGTCGAGCGGGGATCAGCACGGTGGCCCAACTAGAGGACGTGTCGCTCGACGAACTGGTGCGCCTGGTCGGGCGGGCTCACGGTCACGGGCTCTATCAACTTGCCCGTGCCGAGGATGATCGCCCCGTCGAGCCGGAGCGCGAGACGAAGTCGATCAGCGTCGAGGGCACCTACGACACCGACCTGACCGACCGGGTGCTAATGCAAGGACTTCTCACACGGCAAGCCGGTCAGGTGGCCCAGCGGTTGCAGGCGAGCGGAGTCTCGGGGCGCACGGTGAGTATCAAGGTGCGGTTGCACGACTTCACGACGCTGAGTCGATCGACCACCCTGGCAGGGCCCACGGACAGCGCGACGACCATCGCCCGGCTCGCCAAGGCGTTGCTGGCCGAACTCGATACGAGTGGCGGCGTACGCCTGCTCGGCGTAGGCGTCTCGGGCCTCGCCGACTGGATTCAGGACGACCTGTTCGGGGAGACCGAGGCCGATGCGAGCGGCGACGTGGAAGATTCCCCTAGCCCGGCCGAGGTCGTCATCAGCCGCGACAACTACGCCCCCGGCGTGGACGTGCGCCACGACGTCTGGGGACCGGGGTGGGTGTGGGGCTCGGGTCGAGGGGTGGTCACCGTGCGGTTTGAGACGGCCCAATCACCCTCCGGGCCGGTCCGCTCCTTCCCTATCGACGATCCGGCCCTGCACCGCAGTGACCCGCTCCCCCTCCCTACTCGCGGAGGCGACCCTCAGCCCTGACCACGTGCCCGCGCGAAGCGCAGCACGGTCCCTGGGCGCAACTGGGCGCACCAGTCCAGATCGTGGGGGTCGACCACTGCCACGACGGGATACCCCCCGGTCACGGGGTGGTCGGCGAGAAAGATGAGTGGCTGTCCCGAAGGCGGCACCTGGATACCGCCATCCGGGATCCCTTCGCTCGGCAACTCCCCAGTCACCGCCCGCTCCAACGGGGCGCCTAGAAGCCGCATGGCCACCCGGTCAGAGTCCGGGGCCACCTCGAACTCGGCAGTCATCAACGCCTTCTGTGCCGACGCGGTGAGCCAGTCCCATCGAGGACCCGGCCAGACACGGAGTACGCCGTGCCAGCGCCGAGGCGCGGGTGCTTCCACCGCCGGAACCTCCCCGCTCGCGCAACCGATCGGCAGCCGATCACCGGTACGAACCGGACCCGGCCCGATCCATCCAAGGGTGTCGGTGGACCTCGATCCCAGGACCTCGGAGATCGCGAACCCCCCTCGCGCGGCGAGGTAGGTGCGCAACCCGTCCTGGGCGGGGCCGACATCGATCGAGGCGCCTGCCGGCACCCAGACGGCCTGGCCGAAGCCCCGATGCCGCCCGTCGACCCGGATCTCCGCGCGACTCCCGGCCGTCGCGAGGGTGACAGCGCACTCGGCGGTAAACCGCGCACCGGTCACGGTGAGCTCCACCACGGCCGCCTCGACATGGTTACCGACCAACCGATTCGCCAGTGCCGCGGCCGCCGCGTCGAGTGCGCCGCCACGAGGTACGCCGAGATGCGCGCTGCCGGTCCGGCCGAGGTCCTGCACGAGCATGAGCAGGCCCGGCTCGATCACGAGCAGGCTCATCGGACCGCGCCTTGTTCGGTGAAGCGCACCCGTGTCCCTGGTGGGAGCAGCGCAGGCCGAGGCCGCTCCTGATCGAACAGCACCACATCGGTCCGCCCGAGCAACTGCCATCCTCCAGGTGTCGCCCGGGGGTAGACGGCGCACCAGCTCGCGGCAACGGCCACTGCCCCCGCGGACACGCTGACCCGCGGATTCTCCAGTCGCGGCAAAGCCCACTCACGGGGCAGCCCGGAGAGGTAGCTGAATCCGGGAGCGAAGCCACAGAACGCCGAGCGGAACACCACCGAGGTGTGCCGCGCGATCACCCCAGCCACGTCGGTGTGCCACAGCTCGGCCACTCGTTCGAGGTCTTGGCCGTCGTAGACCACCGGAACTTCGACCAATTCGTCGTGCCGCGGGTCCAGAACTCCGGCAACCTCGGCCCTACCCACCGCGGAGGATCTCTCGAAGGCCGCCAGCTCCGCGCGCAATGCCGATTCAGAAAGCAGTGCCGATTCGGAAAGCTGGGCCGATTCGGAAAGCTGGGCCGACTCGGAGCCGTCGCCTTGGACCAGGACGGTTCGTGCCCCCGGAATCGTGACCACGCCTTCGGGAAGGTTGCTCCTGAGCCACGCCGCGGCGTCCTGCGCACGAGCCGCCTGGCGGTAGTCCGACCAGCCGGCCTCGACCGCCCACTCGATCAACCAGGCACGAGGGCCGGCAGGGAGTAGCTGGAACGGTGGCATGAGCGGCAGACTAGTCACAGAAAAGGGTGAGGGGCTCCAGATGGTATGAGCATCAGGAGCCCCTCGGCTTTGGTGGTCGACTCCCCACCATCGTCCCGCTCTCCCTGGTCCCGTCTGCCCCCGTCTCCTGGGCTGACGCATCGAGCGAACTCGACGTGCGGACCGCTTCCTGCCGGTCGATCCCTTGTCCTTGCGGACTCGGTAAGGACAGTTCTACGCCCGCCCGATCCCCGAAACAAGAGCCGTGGCGAGGATTTCCGAAGAAGATTTCGTTGCCCACAAGGCCACGGCGTGTCGTCCACATTGACGCCCGGCTTCTCCCCAGAACAAGGCGTCTTCTCCACAGCCGACGACCCGTCCTGTGGAGAGAGGCTCGTGCTGGTTCAGTCCAGCCTCACCACGGTGCAGCGGACACGGACCACCCTGCGTCGCACAAGGCCATCCGCACCGCATGAGCCCTGGCGACGGCCCCGGGATGGTCGCCGTGTACGCACAATGACTCGACGTCCGGAGCCAGTGCGAGCGCTTGCGCAGTCACCTCGGCCTCGTCGGCGAGCAAGGCGCCCGCCTGGGAGCGAGGAACCAGAGCACCCCCGCTGGTGTAGGCCCGATCGGGGAATCCCTCACGGAAGACCCGCCGCCCCAGAGCGACGGCTTGTTCGCCCACCACCGACGCCGGCATTGTCAACACCGGCAGCGCACCGGATCCGGCGAGCAGCGCCGCTGCCTGGACCGGATCGTGCAGCACCCGGTGATAGAGCGCCCCGTGCGCCTTCAGGTAGCGCACCGTCGTTCCCTCTCGCTCGGCGATCCCGCGCAACACCCCGACCTGGTCGGCCACCTGCTCGCGCAACACCTCGCTGGCCACCTCCTTGGCCTCGCGCCCGAACCCGGCGCGATCGGCGTAAGACACTTGAGCACCGATTGCGACACCGCGGATCACTGCCTCGGCGCAGACCCGGTGCATGATCGCGACCGATCCGGCGTGGTAGCCGCAGGCGACGTTCGCGCTGGTCACGACCCCGAGGAGCCCGGCGTCATCGGTGACTTCCTCGCCGAGGTCGGCGTTGAGATCGACGCTCCCTCGGATGCTGTCTGTTTCCGGCACGAGGCGACGCTATCGTCGGGCAACGTGAGCGACCTCCCCCACCCCACTCCACCTGCGGCTACGCGTCGTCCGGTGACCACCACGCATCACGGCATGTCACGGGTCGACGAGTACGACTGGCTTCGAGATCGCGAGGATCCCGAGGTCGTGGCCTACCTCGAAGCCGAGAACGACTACGCCCAACGGCGCACCGCTCACCTGGAGTCTTTGCGCGAGACGATCTTCGAAGAGATCAAGAGCCGCACCGTCGAGACCGACCTTTCGGTGCCGACCCGGATCAATGGTTACTGGTACTACTCCCGCTCGTTCGAAGGCCGCAACTACGGCTCGAGCTGCCGGGTGGCCGTGGTCGATCACGACGACTGGACACCCCCCATTCCAGCGGAGGGACTGGACTCCGACCAGCCGGCGCTCCCCGGTGAGCAGATCCTGCTCGACGTGAACGCGCTCGCGCAGGGACACGACTTCTTCGCCCTCGGCGCCTCCTCGATCTCACCCGACGGCAGCCTGCTCGCCTACGGCGCCGACACCGTCGGCGATGAGCGCTACACCGTCAGGGTCAAGGAGTTGGCCACCGGGGACTTGCTCTCCGACGTGCTGACCGACACACGTGGGTCGGTGACCTGGGCGCCCGACGGCTCGGGCTTCTACTACACCACCATGGATCCGACCTGGCGCTCCGACAAGGTCTGGTTCCACCGTCTCGGAGATCCACAGGACGCGGACGCCGTGGTGTTCCACGAGACCGACGAACGATTCTGGGTCGGGGTGGGTCGCAGTCGCGACCGTCGCTACCTCTTCATCGTTTCCGGTTCGAAGACGACCACCGAGTGGTGGGTACGCGACGGCCTGGCCGCCGAGAGCGCGTTCTGGTGTTTCGCCGGCCGCCGGGAGGGCTTGGAGTACAACCTGGAGCCGGCCAGCCTGGGCGGACAGCCCGTCCTCTTCGTGCACCACAATCTGACCGGCCCCAACTTCGCGCTCGCGTCCAGCCCGATGGCGCCAACCGAGCCCGAAGACTGGACCGAGATCTTGGCCCACGACGACCAGGTACGGATCGAAGGCATCGATGCCTTCGCCGCTCACGCGGTGATCTCACGGCGTAGCGGGGGTCTGACCGAGATTCTCCTGGGCGACCTGGACGACCCGGCAGGCGCGACACCCGTGGTGTTCCCCCACCCGCTGTGCACCGTCGGCTTGGGCACCAACCCCGAGTGCGAGCAGCCGGTGCTGCGTGTCGGCTACGCATCGTTGGCCGTCCCCTCCTCGATCTACTCACTCGACTTGCGCGACCGGACGCTCACTTTGCTGAAGCAGGCGCCGGTCCTGGGCGGCTACAACCCCGAGGACTACCGCGAGGAGCGGTTGTGGGCTACTGCCCCCGACGGCGCCCAGGTCCCGATCTCGCTGCTTCGTCGCCATGACGTCGCCGGCACCGGACGACCCGCCCCCGTTCTGCTCTACGGTTACGGTGCTTACGAGCACTCGATCGACCCCTACTTCTCCATCGCCCGCTTGTCCTTGCTGGACCGTGGCGCGGGCTTCGCCATCGCCCACGTGCGCGGCGGCGGGGAGATGGGCCGCCGATGGTACGACGACGGGAAGCTCGCCCATAAGCAGAACTCCTTCTCCGACTTCGCTGCGTGCGCGCGCCACCTGATCGAGATCGGAGTCGCCGAACCCACCACCCTGATTGCCGAAGGCGGGAGCGCCGGGGGGCTGCTGATGGGCGCGGTGGCCAATCAGGCACCCGAACTCTTCGCCGGCATCGTGGCCGACGTCCCGTTCGTCGACGCGCTGACGAGCATGCTGGATGCTTCGTTGCCGTTGACGATCACCGAGTACGACGAATGGGGCAATCCGACCGACGACCCCGAGGCATACGCGACGATCGCGGGCTACGCGCCGTATGAGAACGTCGTCGAACAGGACTACCCCGCGATCCTCGCCGAGACCTCGCTGAACGACACCCGAGTTCTCTACGTCGAGCCCGCCAAGTGGGTGGCCCGGCTGCGTGCAGTAGCGGGCGAGCGGTGCGACGTACTGCTGAAGACCGAGATGGCGGCTGGTCACGGAGGTGTCTCTGGCCGTTATCACGCCTGGCGGCAGCGTGCCTTCACCCTCGCCTGGATCCTCGATCGCATGGGCCTCTCCTTGAGAACTCCCTGAGATTCGCCTGTCGCCGCAACTTTGGCACCGGCTCACACGTCTGGCTTGGTGACAGGGTTCACCACCCGGAAAAGGCTCGCCCGGCAGCTCCATCGCCCGGGAATCGAGCACTCCGCCCCGGTGTTGGACCACCAGCAGGGCGATCCACGGGGGAACGCCCGACCAAGGAGGATGGCCATGTCGACAGCAAAGCCGACCCAGACCGTCAGTCGCCGAGACCGCGAGATCGAAGGCCGCGACAGCGTCGGCCTGTATCTCGATGAAATTGCCCGCAATCCGCTGCTGGATGCCGCTGGAGAGGTTGAACTCGCCAAGGCCATCGAGGCCGGGCTGCTCGCTGAAGAGCTTCTCGCCCAGGGCCGCTACGGCCGACGCAATGGCGGCGCACCGGGCGGCGCCACCAAGGAAGAACTGGAGTGGCTGGCCGAAGAGGGCCGCCGCGCGGTGGACACCTTCATCACCTCCAACCTGCGACTGGTCGTTTCGATCGCACGCAAGTACGGCCGCTCCGCCATGCCGATGCTCGATCTCATCCAGGAAGGCAACACCGGCCTGATCCGGGCCGTGGAGAAGTTCGACTACACCAAGGGCTACAAGTTCTCGACCTACGCCACCTGGTGGGTTCGACAAGCCATCACGCGCGGCATCGCGCAGCAGGCGCGTGTCGTCCGACTGCCGGTCCACGTCGTCGAAGAGCTCAACCAGGTCAGCGGCGCGCGGCGTCAGCTCGAGCGCAGGCTCGGGCGCGATCCCGAACCACGCGAGATCGCCGAAGAACTCGGCATCGAGGTCGACCGGGTGCTCGATCTGATCGCCTGGGGCCGCGACCACGTCAGCCTCGACACTCCCGTGGACGAGGACGGCGATACCTCGTTGGGCGATCTGATGGCCAAGGAGAGCGCCCCGGGTCCCGATCTCAATGTCTTGGATGTGGAGTCGCGGGAGCGGCTCAACTCCTTGGTCGAGCAGCTCGACGATCGCGCCGCGGACATCATTCGGGCCCGCTACGGCCTCAGTGATGGCCGCCAGCACAAGCTGGCCGATATCGGCGTCAAGCACGGCATCTCGGCCGAGCGTGTTCGCCAACTCGAGCGCGAGGCGCTGCAGAAGTTGCGCCGCTTCGCTGACCCCGACCTTGCACAGGAGTCGGCCGCCTGACCAGCGCGCCGTGCCGCTCGCCGCGGCGCGTTAGTCCCTTTCCGAACCGCCCGCGGCGAGCAACCACTCGAAGGCCTCCGTCACCCTCCGACGGAGGCCTTCGAGATTTCCGGTGTTGTCGATCACGATGGTGGCGGCGGCCAATCGCTCCTCCCGACCGATCTGCGCGGCGATCCGCGCACGTGCGTCGGCCTCGGTCATCCCCCGGTCACGCATCATCCGACGCACCTGTTCGGCTTCTGGTACGTCGACCACGATGACCGCGTCCAAGCCGCGGTGCTCTCCGGTCTCGACGAGCAGCGGGTGGTCGAGCACCACCACCGCCCCGGGAGGCGCGGCGTCCAGGAGTGAAGCGATCCGGCGCGCAATCAGCGGATGGGTGATCGCCTCCAACTTCCGGAGCTGCCCAGCATCGGCAAAGACGATCGCCGCGAGTCCCGCGCGGTCGAGGCTGCCGTCGGGCTGCAGGATGTGGGCACCGAAGGTTCGGGCGATCTCAGACAAAGCCTCACTGCCTGGCTCGACGATCTCGCGGGCCACCGCATCGGCGTCCACGACGTAGGCGCCCAGCTCGCGCAGCATCCCGGCCACGGTGCTCTTTCCGGCGGCGACCCCGCCGGTCAATCCGATCCGCACCGCGGCAGCCTACCCGGGCGAAATGCCAACGGCCCCCGTGGAGTCCGCAAGGAACCCACGGGGGCCGGTAGCTATGACCGATTCACCGGCCAGCGATCAATCAGCTGTTGCCGGTGAGCTTGTCGCGCAGAGCCTGCAGCGCCTCGTCGGAAGCAAGCGAGCCCGCCGGTCTCCTCGACCGGTGCCTCGGAGGAGTACGACGCGGCCTCGCCAGCCTCGGCGTCGGCCTCTGGCGGCCTCGGTCTGACCTGCTTGACGTGGGCCTCCCAGCGGGCGTGTGCCTCGGCGTACTGCTGCTTCCCACGCGGCGCGCTGGTCGTCGAAGCCTTCCAGCCACTCGCCGGTCTCCGGATCGAAGCCCTCGGGGTAGATGTAGTTGCCCTGGTCGTCGTAGGTCGCCGGCCATGCCGTAGAGCGTCGGATCGAACTCGTCGGCGTGCGAGCCGTCGACGCCCTCGTTGGCCTGCTTCAGCGACAGCGAGATCGCGGCGACGCTCGAGATCGATGTCGATGATCTTGACCATGACGTCGTCGTTGACCTGAACGACCTGCTCGGGGATCTCCACGTGACGCTCGGCCAGCTCGGAGACGTGCACCAGGCCCTCGATGCCCTCCTCGACGCGCACGAACGCACCGAACGGAACCAGCTTGGTGACCTTGCCGGGCACGATCTGGCCGATCTGGTGGGTCCGGGCGAAGTGTCTGCCACGGATCTTCCTGGGTGGCCTTCAGCGACAGCGAGACGCGCTCGCGGTCCATGTCGACCGTCGAGCACCTCGACGGTGACCTCGTCGCCGACCTCGACAACCTCGCTCGGGTGGTCGATGTGCTTCCAGGACAGCTCGGAGACGTGCACCAGGCCGTCGACGCCGCCGAGATCGACGAACGCGCCGAAGTTGACGATGGAGGACACGACACCCTTGCGGATCTGGCCCTTCTGCAGCTGGGTGAGGAAGCCGTGACGGACCTCGGACTGGGTCTGCTCCAGCCACGCGCGGCGCGACAGGACCACGTTGTTGCGGTTCTTGTCCAGCTCGATGATCTTGGCCTCGAGCTCCTGCCCGACGTAGGGCTGCAGGTCGCGCACGCGACGCATCTCGACCAGCGACGCGGGCAGGAAGCCGCGCAGGCCGATGTCGAGGATCAGGCCGCCCTTGACGACCTCGATGACGGTGCCGGTCGACGACGCCGTCCTCTTCCTTGACCTTCTCGATCGTGCCCCAGGCGCGCTCGTACTGAGCGCGCTTCTTGGACAGGATCAGGCGACCTTCCTTGTCCTCCTTCTGGAGAACCAGGGCCTCGACCTTGTCGCCGACCTGGACAACCTCGACTCGGGTCGACGTCGTGCTTGATGGAGAGCTCACTGCGAAGGGATGACGCCTTCGGTCTTGTAACCGATGTCGAGCAGGACCTCGTCCCGGTCGACCTTGACGATGGTGCCGTCGACGATGTCACCGTCGTTGAAGTACTTGATGGTCGCGTCGATCGCGGCGAGGAAGTCCTCCTCCGAGCCGATGTCGTTGACCGCAACCTGCGGGGCGTCGTAATCGGGGAGGATAATGCTGCTCGTCATATGGGAAATGGATCCTTAGTGGGTGCCGAGGCACGGGGTTGGGCGCGCAGCGAGCCTGTTTCACCATCGTGGAGGAGAGGCACCTGCCGCTCTGCCGCGATGGCGAGCCGAAGTCCCCTCTTTCTGGAACCCAGCAGACGTCAAGCGCAACCGTCAGGATATGCCGCCGTCGCCGATCTGGTCCAACCGGCGAAGCAGGTGCGCTTCGGCCGCCTGAGCTGGGCGGTTGCCGGGTTCGCGTGGCGCCCTCCCGGCCAGTTCGATCAGCGCGAAGAGATCGGCGTCTGCGGCGGTGGCCCGCACCTCCTCTCGGCTGCCGCCGTACCGGGCGCGATAGCGATCGAGTACGGCGGTCGCGAACGGCTCGTCGGGTGGGAGGGTGCAGCCGCGCAGCAGGTTTCCTAGATCGGTCGCGGGGTGACCCGCGTGGACGAACTCCCAGTCCACGATGCCGGTGAGCTCACCGGACACCGGGTCCACCAGCAGGTTCTTGAGATTGAAGTCTCCATGCGCGAGACAGGAGCGCCCGGCACCGTCGAGGCGATCCTGGGCGGACGTTATGAGCCCGTACAACCGAGCCAGCAGCCCTGGTCGTGACTCGCCGAGGTGGTACTCGGCCCAACCTTTCAAATCGGCGGCGGCTTCTGCGAAGTCCACGATCGTGAGTTCTGCATCGGCGAACCACCCGGCCCGGAGCATCGGGATACCGGCAAGCTCGGCGAGGATCCCGCCCAGCCGGTCCCCCAGCCGGGCTCGTTGCTCGGCGTCCGCCCCGTCGTAGTAGCTCTGCCCGTCGATTCCGGGGAGCCGCTCGGTGACCAGCATCGCCGGCAGGTCGGCTGCAGGATCGGGGCGCCGCAGTTCCAGCACCCGGGGCACGGGGAACAAGCCCAACAACAGACCCAACACCGCAGCTTCGACCTCCGCGGGACGGGCAAGGAAGCGGCCCTGGGCATCTCGGCGCGAGGCTCGACCCGCGAAGATGCGCACCACTACCTCCTCGGCGCCGACCCGCGCGGCGAAGCTCTCCCCCGAATAGCCGCCGCGCATCGGCTCAAGTCCGGTCTCGAGTGCGCCCCAATCCACCGGCGCAGTCAAGCATGAGGGCCGTCAACGAGTAACCTCCAAGCGTGGATCACCTGCCGCAACGAGTACGTGTCGAACGACGGCCGGTGAGCGAGGCGGAGTCTCAAGCCGCCAACGGTCCGGACTGGGACCGCTACGCCGACGAATACCAAGCCACTCACGGCGACTTTCTCGGAGACAGCGGCTTCGTCTGGGGCCCCGAGGGGCTCCGGGAGGAAGAGGCCGGCGCGCTGGGCGATGTGTCCGGCAAGCGAGTGCTCGAACTCGGCTCCGGTGCCGGGCAGTGCTCGCGGTGGGTGCGCAGCCACGGCGGCCGCGCCTTCGGCCTGGATCTCTCTCACCGGCAACTGCAGCACAGCCGGCGACTCGACGAGGCGACCGGAATCTCGGTCCCTTCGGTCCGCGGCACCGCAACGACGCTTCCGTTCCGGGACGCTGGTTTCGACGTGGTCTTCTGTGCGTTCGGTGCGTTGCAGTTCGTCGCCGACCTCGACCTAGCCGTCGGCGAAGTCGCCCGAGTCCTCGCCCGCCCGGGTCGCTTCGCCTTCTCGATCACGCACCCCTCCCGTTGGGTCTTCCCCGATGATCCCGGCTCGGCAGGGCTCACCGCCTCGCAGTCCTACTGGGACCGGCGGCCCTATGTCGAGGTCGATCCCGATACCGACGAGGTCAGCTATGTGGAGCACCACCGGACCCTCGGCGACTGGGTGCGACACCTCTCGGGCGCGGGGTTCACGCTGGTGGATCTGATCGAGCCGGAGTGGCCCGACGGCCATGAGCGGATCTGGGGCGGCTGGTCCCCACTGCGCGGTCGGATCACACCGGGCACCGCGCTGTTCGTGGCGACCCTCGGCTAGGCCTGGCCCGAAGTCCAGAAAGCCCGGAGTCCAGAAAGCGCTGAGCCCCGGCCAGATCGTCCAGGCCGGGGCTCAGCGGTGCCCATTCGGGCGAAACTTGCTCAGGCGGACTCGGCCGCACCCTGACGCCGGGTGAGGAGAACCCCACCGATCAGTGCCAGCAGGCCCAAGATGCCGAACAACAACGGGAGCGTGGTGCGCGCCAGCTTCAAGCCGCTGCCCAACGGGCCGTACTTGTCGGCGTTCTCCTTGATGGTCTTGTCGTCGTAGCCCGTGGTCACCTTCGTCGTGGTGATCTTGTCCTCGCCGTTGTAGGCGATGGTGTTGTTCTGCTCTTCGGTGCGCTTGATGATGACGCCGGTCTCCGGCTCCACCCACAGCGTGCGGACGTTGGAGTACATCTGCTGGGCGGTGACCGTGGCGTCGCCGGGCTCGCCGAGCAGGCTCAGCGGCAGGTCGATCGTGCTGGTCTCGGTCGGTTCGATGGTGTGCTGGAACTTGTAGAGGTTCAGCCCCTCGACCGTATCGGTCCCGATGAACTTGATCGGGACGGCCTGGTAGATGTTGTCGTCCCACCAGTCGTAGGTCTGCTTCTGGGTGTTGAAGGGGAACTTCACCAACAAGCCCTTGTGCTCCATGGCCTGGGGATCGCCTTCGTCGGTCTCGACGTACTCCCCGCAGCAGTTGACGGCTTCGCCGCTGGTGGCGTCGAAGGCGACCTTGTCGGTGGAGCGGGACCGAACGATGCCGTCGGAGCTCTTGGTCGAACTCTTGGAGTACCAGATGACAACGTTGTTGCCCTCCTTGTCGGCCTCCTCCACATCGCCGATCGTGCGCACCTTGGTGGTGAGATCAGTCGTGATCTCCTTCAAGCTGCTGGTGTCGAAGATCGTGGCTCCGGGGCCGGAGAGCACCGTGACGCTGTCCTGGTTCTTGGGCGCGACAGCAAGCTTGGGGTAAGCGTAGAACTTCACCAGTACGGCCGTGACGAGCAAGAAAGCTCCGAGGCCGACGAGAATGAGACCGATCCGACGCACGCGACGTGCTCCCTCCTAATAACCGGCCGATGAGCCGGAACCGGATGCAGGCTACCAGCCAGTAAGTCCCACGTCAGTTATTGCAGAAGTGGAAATTTCTTCATCACCGCTGATCAGGTGCGCGCTCAGTGTCCCGGTTGAGCCTCGGCGGGCTTGCGGACCACGATCCACAGATTCCAGGTGAGCAACTCTCGCAGGACCGGTAGGCGCAACAGCGGGCTCGACCAGCGGGGCAGATAACGCGGCCGAAGGTCGAGCACCGTGAACTCGGGGTGGCTCTCGAGCCATCGCAGTCCGTCGGTGACAGAGGCGGCGAACATCGAGGTGCCGAAGAGGTTCTTGGGCGGGTTGCCGTGCTTCGCGGCGTACCGTCGGGCGGCGCGGTGCCCGCCGAAGTAGTGCCAGGGCGAGGTTTCGTGGCCGCCCCAGGGGCCGAACCAGATGGTGTAAGAAAGCACGACGTGCCCTCCCGGCCGCACGACCCGGGCGATCTGGTCGGCGGTCGCGCCGAGGTCGCGCACGTGCTCGAGCAGGTTGCTGGAGAACGCCAGGTCCACCGACGCGTCGGCCAGCGGCGCCTTCTCGGCCAGACCGACCACGGCGCCGGGAGCGCGGCGTCCGTGCAACCTGATCTCATCGATGTCCGCATCAACCAACACGGTGCGGGCGCCGGCTCGGCGGAACGCCTCGGAGTAGAAGCCGGGTCCGCCGCCGAAGTCGGCGACCAGGGCTCCCTCGAGATCGACGTAGGGTCGAAGCAGGTCGATGGAGTCATCGGCGATCAGGGTGTAGAAGCCCTCCGGGTCGGTTTGCTCGGTCAGGAATGAGCGGAAGAGCCGCACAGAGCGGCGAATTCCGTCGGGAACCTCGGGCTCGCCGCGGCGCGGGGTTCTCAGGGACGCGGGCACCCGGCAGATGTTAGCCTGCCGCGTCGCCGGATCGGCGGGGGTCGGACAGCGAGGGAGTCACGGTGAGTCGGGTGTTGATCGCCAACTGGCGAGACCCGTGGCATCCGGAAGGCGGCGGCTCGGAGTTGTACGCCGAAGAGGTCGCCACCCGGCTGGTCGAGCGCGGCCACGACGTCACCGTGTTCACCGCTGCCTACGAAGGCGCCGCCTCCCGCGAGCGGCGTGACGGGATTACCTTCCACCGGCGCGGTGGTCACCTGACCATCTACCCGTGGTTCGCCCTGAAGCTGCTGGCCCGGCGGTTCGGCCGGATCGACGCGATCCTCGAGACTCAGAACGGGATGCCGTTCCTAGCCACCTTGTTCACGCGCGCTCCGGTCGTCGTACTCGTCCACCACGTGCACCGTGAGCAGTGGCCGGTCGTCGGCCCGGTACTGGCCCGGATCGGCTGGTTCATGGAATCTCGGGCCGCGGTTCGGCTCAACCGAGGCAATCGATACGTCGCGGTGAGCGATGTGACCCGGCGCGAGCTGATCTCCCTCGGCGTCCGCGCGGGCGACATCACCACCGCTTACAACGGGCTGCCCGCAGTCCCCGAAACGGTGCGGTCGCGGCCGCCGAAGGCGGTCGAGCCGCGACTCGTGGTCCTGTCCCGACTGGTGCCGCACAAGCAGATCCAGCACGCCATCGAGTTGATGCCCCGCGTACTGGCGGAGTTTCCCGACGCGACTCTGCACGTGATGGGTTCGGGCTGGTGGCACGACGAACTCGTTGCGATGCGCGAGAGTCTGGGTTTGGGCGAGTCGGTGCGCTTCCTCGGGCACGTCACCGAGGAGCAGAAGTACGCCGAACTAGCCGCTGCCTGGGTGCACCTGCTGCCCTCACTCAAAGAGGGATGGGGGCTCTCGATCGTCGAGGCAGCTTCGATGGGAACACCGTCGATCGCCTATCGCGACGCGGGCGGAGTCCAGGAGTCGATTGAAGACGGCCGGACAGGACTCTTAGCCGAGGACCGCCAGCAGTTTGTCGAGCAGACACTTCACGTGCTGCGCGACGCCGAGGAAAGAGAGCGGCTGGGTGCGAACGCGGAAAGCCGCGCGACGCAGTTCAGCTGGGAAACGACCACCGACCGGATCGAAGAGACCCTCGGGGTGGATGCGCGCCGGTCAGGCGCGACTCACTCGTCGGCGTAGTTGACCGAGGAGATGTTGGGGGCATCAGTGGACTGAGTGGCCGAGTAGGTCCCGACACCACCGATCACAGCGACAGAGGCGAGCACGCCACCGACGATCGCGGAAATAAAGAAGTTCATCCGGGTCCTCCCAACAGTTCTTCCGATCCGGACACCGTTCGGTGGTGGACCGTCCCGCGAAGTATACGCATCGGTAGCCTGGAAGGCCGCAATGTCTGGCCCATTCCTTTGGCCCATTCTCTTGGCCTGAGCCTGAGGCGTCAGGGCACCGAGCGCCGCCGACGGAAGAGTCGGGCAAGACACCCGGCTCCCGCAACCGCCACTCCGGCAAGGATCACTGCGTCGATTGCCAACAGGCCCCTGGCCCAGGATCGTGGGCCAGGCCCGGGCGCGGCCATCGGAAGTTCGATGAGCCGGAGTTCGGGCCCCTCGTGCACGACGATGCCGACACCATCGGGAAGGTGACCTTCCCCCGGCGTTCCCTTCTGCTCCAGGACCCAGCGAACCCGCTGTTCCTGCAGGACGCTTGCGAGCGCCTCGGGGTCCGCTCGTACCTCGCGAATCCGCGCTGCGAGCGGGGATTCACCAGCGACCGATCGAACCTGGGAAATGCCGAGTTCGTCGTCGGTGATCACCTGCCCGGGGAAGAAGCGCGGCGCGGGGTCGAGCATGGCCACCTCGCCGTTCCAGGAATAGCGTCGATACACCGTGAACGGCAGCACCACCAGCCGATCATCAGGGTTACCAACTCGATCGAGTTGGCCGGCCACCCGACCCCACTCAGCCGGGAACGGCGTTGGCCGCCACTCCCCGAGGCGCCCCCACGCAAGCGTCGGAAGCAGGAGCATCGGCAGCACCGCGACGGCGTAAGCGGACCAGACCAGTTTGCGTGGTTGCAGGCGCGGAACAAGCCACTCAACGGCAGCGCCGAGGCCCAGGGCGACCAGGAGACAGAACGGAGCCACCCACTTTTGAGTGTCACGCAGCACTCCCCCGCCTGGGATGGTCACCACCAGCCACCGGGCCGGCGCGGCCCCCCAGGAGGTCGACAAAACCCAGGCCCCGAGCAGGAGCGGCAGGCCCGCGATCGCTGCGGGGATCAGCAGGGGGGACTCGGGTCGTCGGGCTCGTACCGCCCAGCCAGCCCCGATCAGGCCGATCGCGGTGAGTGCCAGGGCGGCCAGGCTGAGGACCGCGTCGTCACGCACCGGTGAGACCACGCTCTCCTTCCAGATTCCGCCGAAGGTCGCCAACGAGGCCAGCAATCCCCATGGCGTGTCCGCGCGTGCCGCGAATGCCTCGACCCCGAACGGGTCAGCCGGCGTGCCCGGCACGGCAAGCACCGACGGCGCCAGCCAGGGAAGGTTGGCCAAGAGACTGACGCCGACCCCGACGAGCCCGAGCCGCCATCCGCCTCCGACGGCGAGCGCTGAGACGGCGAGGATCCCCGCCATCAGGCCACCCGTCGGGCTGGTTCCGGCGGCTAGTGCCAGTGCCGGAATGAAGGCCCACCAGCCCAGGGACTCGCGGCGAGCCGCCTTCGTCGCGGTGAGGAGAACCCACGGAAGGGCGGCGTAGCCGCACAACAGCGCCCAGTGGCCGATCCCCCAGCGTTCGTCGACGTAGGGATTCCACACATAAATCGTCGTCGCCGCCAACGCGGCGGCCGGATGCCAGGTGCGCGTCATCAGGAGAACGCCGGAGCCCGCGACCAACGGAATGGCCAGCAGGATCACCGCCTGCAGCAGGTCTCCCGGAAGGACCCGGGTGGCCAACGACACCAGCGCATCGCTCGGCACCGCTCGCGGGATGCCGCCGTCGCCGCCGTACCACCCGGGTTTCCACGGTTGCCGCGGAACGAAGACCATGTCGCCGCGCAGTACGAAACCGCGACGGGTGAGGACGGGTCCGCTCAGCAACACGACCAGCACCCCCAGCCAGCCCCACAGCCAGTGTCGGCCCCAGAGTCGGCCACAGAGTCGGCCACAGTGTCGAAGGGACCGCTGGCTCCCCGGCTCGCTCATCGGGCGGCTACGGGCTGGCCGTGCCGACCACGAGGTCGGACAGGCAGATCGGTCCTGCACCCTGGGAGTCGAAGCTCGCAACGACGGCACCGGAGACGTCGGGACTGATCAGAGAGACGGTGCCGACGCCGGGCTCCAGATTGACCGACTGCGAGGACGCACCAGTGCGGATCGTGAGTACGCCGTTGGCGCCGGCGACGTAACCGACCTGCAGCAGGTTGGCCAGGTTCGGTTCGACGACCCCCGAGGCCAACGGCACCATTGCCGTGTCGACCAGCCAGCCGCACCCTTCCGGACCGCGCTGATTGTTGACCCAGACCGGATCGGTCACCCGGACGGGCACCAGTTTCGCCGCCGCGTCGAAGATCAACGGAGACGACCCCGGGCGGTCGAACGGGATGGCATCGCGTCCCATCGCCGTCAAGACCATGCGCAGGTCTCCGCTGCCCACCACGTCGGGCGGCGCAGCCGTGTTGACCACGGTGTCTCCCTCGATCGCGTTCGTCGCCGCCAGGGCCGACTCGACGTAGTCCTTGGTCGCGGTGTGCCGCAGCCCAGGTGCCAACAGCGCCGTGGTGATGAGTCCGCTCACCGCCAGCAGCGCGGCGAGCCCCGCGGTGGTCGCGAAGGTACGCCGGGTGTCGGTCGCAACCTCATCGCGGCCGCGCTCCGGGAGTCCGAGCACGAAGGCAAGCACGACCACGAAGACCGCCACCGCGTCGGCGACGTAGCGAGGATCGCGGGCCACGAGTAGCAAGAAGTTGGTGCGACCCACCAGGAGTAAGCCGACGTCGACGCAGAGATAACCGACCGCCCCTCCCCAGGCAAGCAGGGCCGGCCATCCCGAGCGACGCACGGTAAGGGCTACTACTGCCGCGGCTGCGAGCGCAAAGACGATGGCACCGATCGAGCCGGGATCGGCGAAGAGGGTGTTCCCGGAGCCACCCTTTGTCCAAGGCCCGCCGAACAACCCTGGCACCAATACGCGGAAGACCGAATCCCGAGCCGCGGCGACAAGACCGGCATCGCCCGCGGGCACCCGCTCGCTGCCATCGGTGACGGTGGCGTAAAGGACGGCGTAACCGGCGGCCACGACTGCGTGCGCCAGCCAAGCGAATCGGTGGGCGCGCAGGACGCGCAACCGTTCACGGAAGGTCACGGCGGGGGGTTGCAACAGCAACTGGAACCCGAGCACCGCCGGCAGCACCAGCAGGGCCTTCTCCCAGGAGAGCAGTCCGAAGGCATGGATCGCCAGGGCGAAGATCAGCCACCAGCGGTTGCCCGACCGGGTGTACTTCAGCATGCCGAGCGCCGTGCCGAGCAGGGCGATCTGCAGCGTCCACGCTTCCAACCCCGCCGCCAGCCACATCAGCGGCACCAGGAAGAGCGGGGTGAACAGGTAGACGGCCAGCGGAAGGAGGATCACGAGCCGATCACCGACGAGCGCGCGCAGCAGCACGAGCATCAACACGCTTGCGGTGAGTTGAAGCAGGAGGAGCACCACCGCTGCCGGAGCCCAGGATGAGGTGGTCACCTGCGCGAGCAGCCAGTAGATCGCGTTGGGGATGACCTCGAGGTGGTCGTTGTAGTCGCGGATCAGGAACTTCCACGTCAAACCGCTGCGGCGGGCGAGGTCGAGGTGGATGTAGTCGTCCTGCCAGAAGAAGCTCTGCGGCACGAGCGCCAACCTGACGAGCAGTTGCACCGCAATCATCGCGACCGCTGCTGTCGTCACGGGTGAGAGCCGAAGCTCCAGCAGCCCGGTGTCGGGGCGATTGCGCTGCTCGGTCGCCTCGCCCGGCCCGGGCACGGCACGCTCCGGATCGCGAGGAGTCTCGGAAGTGTCGGTCATCTGACCACTCCCACAGTCTCGGACTTCTTCGCGGCGGCGGCGGCCCAAGCGTCGCGACACCACACGCCGACGAGCAACCCGACGCCGACCGCAGCGGCCGCATCCGCCGCCGGCGAGGGCAGGCCCGCGACGCGTTGGGCGGAGTAGATCGCGAGCACGGCAGACAGTATGCCCAGCAGGATGGCGACAGCCGTGACTCGGCCGGGACGTCTTCTCGCTAGCAGCGCGCCCCCCAGCACCGACACCAGCCACAGCGGACCGAGGAGGACAGCCCCGAGGGCCGTCAGCAGCCCGATCTCCGCGTGGTCAAGAGAGAGCCGCTCGATCGGCGCCGAGCGTGCCGTGGGCAGGACCAGGTCCCGGATCAAGAGCAGAAGCATCAGCCCTATTGCCACGGCCGCCACCAGCAGCGCGTTGAGGTAGCTCGTCTCGGGCACATAGCGAATCTCAACCATCACCGAACCCCCCGCGGGGAGGCGAAAGCCTTGTTGCCAGCCGTCGATCGTGACGGGCTCGAGGGGGTCACCGTCGACGGTGGCCTGCCAGCCCGGGTTCGCGTTCTGGCCGAAGCTGAGCAATGCCTCCTCCCCCTCGGCGATGCGCAGCAACAGCCGGATGCCCGATGAGTTGATCACCGTGAGCCCGCGCTCCTCAGGCTTCTCGGGTGCCGAGGAGGTCGCGCCCGTAGCGGGGCCCAGCCGCAACCGCACCGGCACGAACTGCGGGGTGGCTTTCGTGACAAGTCGATGCGTCCCCGCCTGCAGGAAGAGGTTCGCAGTACCGCACGCTTCCCAGCTGAGCGGCCGGCCATCGAGGATGTCTCCCATGGTGCCGCTGACGCGGGTCGGCACCCGTTGCCCGTCGACCATGACTTCGGGTCCGAATCCGCACACGGCACCGGTCGGGTTGGTCGTGTCGATCCCTTGGGCGAGGTCCTCGGCCCCTACCAGCGTGACGTCGCCGATTCCCATCGGCAGATTCTCATCTCGCCCTGGCGTGGAGAACTCGATGCGCACCCGTTTGGCCTTCAGCGCCGGGAAATACCCCCATCCTCCGGCGCCGATTGACACCGTTCGTTGCTCGGTGCTGGTGGAGATGAGCGCGGTCGTCGGACGCAACGAATCCACCGGCGCGGCGGATACCAACAACCGGGTCAGCTCTCGTGTGCGGGGCCAGTTCAGCTTGAGTACGGCGGTATGCACGCCCACGTTGGTGAGCCACGGGGTACCGGGGTCGCCGTCAACGGCGAACTGAGCCGACGCGGCCGGGTCCGATCCGAAGACACTCTCGGCTTTCGCACGCATTCCAGGTGAGCCCTTCAACGGGGTGAAAAGACTCAAGGTCTCCGGCGACGGCATTGCGATCACCTGACCGCTTGCGTGCCACTGACCGGCCTCGACCGTGTCGAACTCGCGCCTCAGTCCGGTCTGTTCGTCACTCGGCGCGAACCCCAGCGCGCTGCACTGGGTACCCAGGAGCGAGCGGGTACACGCCCGCCTCGGAGCTTGGGCGGAGAAGACGAACGACGTGTCTGAGCCCGCCTGCACCTCGGGCATCGCGAGATACCGGGTCGAGGCGACGCCATCGATCGCGATCTCCCTCAAGGCCACATAGCTGGCTTCCTGCCCCGGCACCACCGAGGCGATCGTGACCCGGACACGGTCGGCGCGCACCCCGCCCAGATCCACCACCGCCCGACCGGACTTCGGATCGACGCTGACCACTTCTTCGCGGTCGGCCGCACCCACCCGAACGGTTCGTACCGGGGACCCGGAGAAGCCATCGACCCCGGCCACCACCCGCACCAGGCCGATCGGGCGCGCCTGGTTAAGCCGGAGTTCCAGCCACTCCCCGACAGGCTCGGCGAAGAGAGCCGAACGCCAGAACGTGGACTCATCTCCATCTGCCACCGAGCTGGGGCCATTCTCGGCTCGGATCGGGCCAAGGGTGTCGGCGTACCCACTCGATGACGACGCACGGACAGTAGCGACGCCGCGGAACCCAGCCGAGACGCGTTCCACCCCCGGAACTCCCGCGTAGTCCGGTTGCACCCGCTTCAGCCGCGAGGGGTCACCGGGGACCATCACTTCGCTCACCGCGTCGTGGAACCGTCCGAACTGACGTTCGTGGAGCCGGTAGCCGTCCGCTTGAATGTCGGGGTCCTCGAACGGGCCGACCAACGCATGCGTGGCCGGTCCCAAGGCGCCCGCCTCGCGGGCGGTGAAGACGTCCTCGGGGCCGCCGTAGATGGTCGGCACCGACCGCGCGAGCTGGGCCGAGACCGCAAAGCTGGGGGCTTCGACGCGGTAGATGTCGATCAATGCCTGATCCCCGAAGCCGGAGCGTCCAAACGACCGCTCCCAACTGATGCCGGGACTGTTCGCCAACGCCAGATCCACCCGGTTCGGATCGGCGACATCGGCGGCACCCAGATCGATGTCACGCCGCACCAACAATCGCTGCACGCCCGCACTGGCCAGCGTGTCGGCAAGCGCCGCCGACCCCGTCCCGGTCTCCAGCCGCTGCTCGATGGAGTCCATCCACCTGATCGTCGCCGGAGGGACGAGGGGGATCTGGCTGCGCGCAGCCCAGGGTTGGGTGGCCAACGCCTGGATCGGTTCGTCCACGGTCCATCCCCAGCGCTGCATGCCGAACGCGGTAGCCGGAACTGCCAGGGTCGTGCCGCGTTCCCCCTTCAGCCAGTCCGCCGCTTCCACCCACCCGTCGGGCAGTTGCTCCCACCCGGGGTGGCGCAGTGGATGAGTCGCTGCCGGCAACGCGGAGAGCAGCACCAGGCCCAGAGCCACGGCGTACGCCGGCACCTCGAGGCCGTGACGCCAACTGCGCTGATCACGCTTGGCCGCACCGGCCGCCAGCCACTGCGTCGCCGCTTCGGCGGCCGCGGCGACCCCCAGTGCCAACGGCAGCCGGACCAATGGGTCGACTTTGTGCACGTTGCGGAACGCCGCCAACGATCCGTCGAGCACCTCACGGATCCACGACGCCAACGGAGACCCGGCGATCCCGCCATGTCCCACGACTAGAAGCCCGATGCCGAGAAGGAAGGAGAGTCTGAAAGCGGCCTGCCCTGGCCAACGACACCAGAAAAGTCCGACGAGGCCGAGAGCGGTCACCGATCCGCCCACGAACATCAGCCACGGAGTGATCGCCAATGCATTGGCCGCTGGCCAGAACGCGTGATCGCCGACCCAGATGTAGTTGAGCCAGTGCTCTGCCCCCCGCAGCGAGTTGCTCCATCCGGTCGTCCGGGTGGTCGCGAAGGAGGTCTCGATGTAATCGAGGAAGGGAGGGCTGTAGCGAGCCATCACGAACAACGGCAGCATCCACCACAAACTCACCGCGGCGGTCGTGAGCACCCACCACCGGGCCAGCCGGCGCCCCGTCACGCTGCCGAGTCCACCCAGCACGATCAAGAGCGGCAACGGCAACGCCGCCAGGTTCTCCACCGCGTTCACCCCGCCCATACCGAGCACGGCAAGGCCGGACAACAGCCCACCCCGGCACGCCGAGATGCGGCCGCGGTGGGTCAACAGCAAGGGCAGGCACACCCACGGGAGTACGGCGGTCGGCAGCACTTCGGCGCTGAGCACTCCCGCGAGCCCGAAGAGCCGTGGCGACAACGCAAAGGCGAGGCCCGCCAACACCCCGAGGTGCCGAGTGTTCGAAGCCAGACGGGGGCCGTCATCAGAGGAGCCCAGCAGTCCGGCGATGCGCCGGGTCCCTTCGAAGGCGCACACGAGGAGCGCGAAGGTCCACAACCGCTGAGCGATCCAATCGGGGACCTGGGCCTGCTCGAAGATCCAGAACCAAGCGCCTTGTGGGAACAGATAGCCGTAGTCCTGATTGCCAATCGAGCCGAAGTTCACGGCTGGATCCCAGAACCGCCAGAAGCCGTCGAGGCCCGCGCCGGGGGCGGCCACCAGGTCGTACTTCGTGTCGAAGGTCGTCTGACCGGGACGCGGGAGGAAGGCGACCACGGCAAGGAGTAGCCAGGACACGACCACGCCCGGGCCGGGCCAGAGCGCCCGCATGCGGCGGAGAAGAGTTCGGCTGCGAAGAAAGCGAAGCGGCTTCGTCACAGAGGCAACCGCCGGAACAAGGGTCGCGGAACCTGCCGAAGGGCGAACATCACGCCGCGAAGAGTCCGGGGAACCCAGATCAACTCGCTGCCCTCCTCGACTCCTTGCACCACGGCCTCGGCAACCTGCTCGGGGTCGCAGGCCAAGGGTGGCACGTCCAATCCCCGGGTCATGGCCGAACGCACGAATCCCGGTCGCACAACCAGGACGCGGGCCCCGCTGCCTAGCAGTGCCTCTCCCAAGCCGAGATAGAAGCCGTCCATCCCTGCCTTCGATGAGCCGTAGACGAAGTTGGCCCGACGGACGCGCTCTCCGGCAACAGAGGAGAGCGCCACGATCACGCCATGACCTTGAGCCGACATTCGTTCGGCAAGCAGGACGCCGACGCTGACGGCACCGACATAGTTGACCGTTGCCAACTCAACGGCGGCAGAGTGTTCTCGCCACGCCGCCTCTTGATCCCCCAGCACCCCCATCGCGACGACCGCGAGATCGATGTCGCCAGTGACCTGAGCCAGTGCGTCGTGATGGTCACTTGTCGAGTGAGCATCGAAGCTCACCAGCTCTACCTCCGCGCCCCGCTCACGCAGACGCGCGGCGACGAGTCCAGCGGCTTCGAGGCTGCGCGCCAGGAGGGTCACCCGGGGTGTCCCCGCCTGGACGTAGCGCGACGCGATGGCTTCACCGATCTCGGAGGTTCCTCCGATGATCACCACGTGCGCCGGCGTGCCGGTCTCATCGAACATGACTGCTATCCCTCCAGCTTCAACCGGCGAGCGAGATCGGAGACGAATCGACCTCGCGCTCCCGTTGCTTCACGAACCTGCTCGAACTCCTGCCACCTGGGGTACATCGCCCTGAACATCTCCGGCGACAGCCGCCCGTCCTTTGTCAGATAGACCCGCCCGCCAGCGCTCAGAATGAGCGCGTCCCAGCGACGCAGGAGCTGCCCGAGATCAGACCCTCCGGGCAGATCAACGGCCAACGTCCATCCGGGCCGCGGAAAGGACAAGTGTCCCGCGTTTCCCGGGCCCAGCCGCTTCAGGACATTGAGAAAGGACCCTCGCCGGGTCGCCACGAGTTCGCCGACGATGCTCGTGACGACGTCGGTCGCCTCATCCGGAACGACGAACTGGTACTGCAGGAAGCCGCGTCGGCCGTAGGCCCGGTTCCATTCCCCGACGGCATCGAGCGGATAGAAGAAGCCTTGGAGATGCTGCAGATGAGTGCGGGGACTCGCGGGCGCCTTGCGGAACCACGCCTCGTTGAACAGACGCGTGGTCGCGGGTGAGATCAACGGAGCGGGAAGTCCGGCAGGCACGGTCAGCCGGCTCGCGCCCACCGGACGCCACCGCGCCCGGGAGGCGGCACCGGCGAGCTCCGCGGCACGCGCATGGCGACCACTGTGCACGACCGAGCGACCCAGAGCGCTCCCGGCCGCGGTGAGATCGAGCCAAGCCACCGAGTACTCCGCCGTACGGTCCGCTTCCCGAAGCAAGCCGTAGGTCGCTTCGATGTCGTCGGCCCGCTCGGAACGCGCCAGGACCCAAGCCGACTCCACCACGATCACCCGGAGGGTGGCTCGGGTGATCACTCCGGTCAGCCCCATCCCACCGCAAGTGGCCCAGAAGAGCTCGTCGGCCGGAGTGAGCCAGGTCGGCCGCCCGTCCCCACCCACGAGTTCCATGCCGACGACATGGTCGGCGAAGGACCCTCCTCGATGATGGTTCTTACCGTGTACGTCGGAGGCGATCGCGCCGCCGACAGTGACGTGCAGCGTCCCCGGGCTGACCGCGAGGTAGGTCCCCCGAGCGAGCAGAGCCGCGGCAAGTTCGGCGAGCGACGTGCCGGCGGACGTCGTGACCTGCCGGGTTGCCAGGTCGAGCTCGATGGCACCGGCGTCGAGCCGCACCACCATGCCACCGGCGTTCTGGGCCGCATCGCCGTAGGAACGACCGAGGCCGCGTGCCAGCACCCCGCGAGCGGGGCCTTGGAGGATGTGTGCGCCGACGGCATCGGGCGCCACCTCGCACACCCTGCTGACGCTGCGGGTGCGTCGACCCCACCCGGACAGGGTCTGCTGCTCGGCGGGCTCAGCCACCGTGCACTCCGAGCAGAAGCAGCGCCAACCAGACGACTCCGATCAACTGAAGTCCGCGGTCGCCAAGCACGATGCCCTCGGGCTCGTCGGACGCGGCAGCGTCGGCGTCGACCGCGTAGCGCAGGATTCCCATCACGAACGGGGCCACCGACAAGGCATGCCATGGCAGCCCCCCGGCGCTCGCCGACATCTCGAAGGCCCAGAGGCTGTAGGCGATCACGGTCGCCGAAGCGGCCAGCGACCAGACGAACCGCAGATAGGTGCCGGAATACCGTTTGAGTGAGGGCCTGACACCGCTCGCGTCACCCAACTGCTGGAACTCCGAATAGCGCTTGGCGGCGACCATGAACAAGGCCCCGAATCCGGCCACCATCAAGAACCAGTGCGACACGGGCAAGTCGCTCGCGACACCCCCGGAGACCGCGCGGAGGAGGAAACCGGCCGTGACGGCTGCAAGGTCCAGGACCGGCTCGTGCTTGAGCCACACGCTGTAGCCGATCGAGATCACCAGATATGCCGCAATGGTCGCTACCAGATGCCATCCGGAGATTGCCGCTCCCCCGAGCGCCGTGAGCGCCAGACAGACAGCCGCGCCCAGCGCCACCCTTCTTGGCAGGTCCCCGGACGCGATCGGACGCATTCGCTTGACCGGATGCCTCCGGTCGGCCTCCGCATCGGCGGTGTCGTTGATCAGGTAGGTCGCGGAGGAGGCAAGACAGAAGACGACGAACGCCACCGCGGTGTTGCGGGCGACGTCGGGTTCAAGAAGCCGGCCGGCGGCGAGCGGCGCGGCCAGCACGAGCACGTTCTTGCTCCATTGACGCGGACGGCACGCACGTAGGAGCGAGATCAGCATTCCCGCTCCCTCCTTCACCTTCGTGACCCGCGCCATGGGGGCTACCCTAAGCGGTCGCCCACGGCATCGGAGTTAGGCTGTGGCGGCCATCTTCCGGCGTTCCCCGCAGCCTCGCGGACGCCGGCCCGAGAGGAGCATTCATGACGCAGGCCCCCGGCTCCCCCGAAGCGCCGCCCACCTTCGACGACGTCTGGGAGTTGGCCCAGGACATTCCCGGCTGGCTGAAAGTCGGGCAAGGTCGACTGCTGTGGGAGGAGACCCGTGCGCTCGCCGGATCGCCGGTCGTCCTGGAGATCGGTAGCCACCAGGGACGTTCCACGGTCCTGTTGGCGGCCAGCGCCCGCGCCAAGGGTGGCCAGGTGATCGCGGTCGATCCGTTCGTCGAGGGCCGGTTGTTCGGCGGCCAGTCGACCCGCGACAAGTTCGAGCACAACCTCGCCTCGGCCGGCTTGCGTGACTCGGTGCGCTTGGTGGCCGATTACAGCACCGCGCTCCGCCCCACCTGGAACGAGCCGTTCGACCTCCTCTACATCGACGGCAAGCACGACTACTGGACCTTGTCCGACGACCTGCGCTGGGCCGCCCATCTTCCCGAGGGCGGCGCGGTCATCATCCACGACTGCTTCTCCTCGATCGGGGTGACCCTCGGAATCCTGCGACATGTGCTGCCGGGCAGCAGTTTGGCCTACGAACGACGCAGCGACTCCCAAGCCGTCTTCCGCAAGCGCCGGCCGACCGCAGCGGATCGCCGCCGCCTCCTCGCGCAATTGCCGTGGTGGATCCGCAACGTGGGGATCAAGGTGCTGCTTCGGCTCCGACTCCGACCGGTGCTCAACCTGATCGGGCACGACTCGCCGTACGACCCCTACTGAGGGCTACCGAGTCGCTCCAGCCCCGCAGCCAGGTGCGCCCAGACCCGGAACTCTCCTCGAGAGTGAAGTCCTGTCGTCTGGTGCGCACGGTAACGGCGGTGACCGCGCCGGTGGATGCCAAACCCACCGCCACCGCCTGCGGACCGCTCGGCGCGGGGTACATCCGCACTACTTCCAGCCCCTCCGCGCTGACAACGCCCAGGTTGCTGATCAGACAGGTTCCGCCGAGCCGGGAGCGGAGCAGTCCCACGACGGCTGGGCCGATGCCGCCCGAAGAAGTCTCCGGGAACGCCGGTTCGGGGGGTATCGAAGCGAGCAGTCGGGCCAAGGCCTCCCCTGATTGCTCCTTGCGGGTCGGGCGCAAGCGCAGGTAGGCCGTGTCGCGATCCGGGGCGAGCCTGGCCCCGTCGCGACGGGAGGCGCCGACCATCAGGATCGGTCGGCGCCGGCCGGCCGCGGCCGTGCGGTGTGCCTTCAATGCGGCTTCGCAGATCCCGGCCGTGCCGAGCCGTCGCGCCGGATAGTCGAGTCCGTGAAGATCCTCCGCCGTGGAGCCCGCCTCGCCGCTCCCGGGGAAGCGACCCGGTGGGGAGGTTACGGCCTCCCACACGCGGCGCATCGCTGACAACACAAACCCTCGCCGAGCCGGGCGATCACCAATCCCGCGTGCCGCCGATGTGAACCGCTTCCCGGTGACTTCGCCGGCCAGGCCGAGCAACCCGAGCCCGTCGACCGCGCCGTGATGGGCGACCACCAGCAGGCGCCGACCGGACTCGCTGACCAGCAACCGGACCAGCGGCTCACCCGCCGTGTATGCCCGGGCCAGAGTCTCCGGCTTGGCCGCCTCGAAGTCGTGCTCGGCGACGATCCGCACGCGGCCCGGCTCGCCGAGGTGGGGGTAAGCCGAGCATGCGCGGGCCCAACCGCCCGCCAATGCCTCGGGGTCCACACCCTCAGCGAAAGTGAGGTCCACCCCAATGCTCCAGGCACTCTGCGGGTCGCCGTACCACCCGACCACGCCTTGCGCGCGTTGCGCGGCTTCGGCGCCGAGGTCACCACCGTTGTGCGTCACGTGAGGCAAACTACCCCCGTGCCGTCGCCCGATCAGACTCCTCCCCCCGCTGACCAACCATCGGCTGAAGTCGGCTCCGGTGGCCTCGTCGCGGTCGCCATGATGGTGATGAACGTGCTGGTCTACGGGTTCACGCTGTTGAGCACCCGGCTCTTGACACCCGCGGAGTACGGCGGGCTGGGCGCGCTCCTGGGGTTGATGATCACTGCAGGCGTCGCCGCACTCGCACTCCAAGCCACTGCGGCACGGCATCTGGCCAATGCAGACGCGGCCGCTCGTTCGGCTCGGGCGCGCACCGAGATCCGCACGGGCATCACTTTGTCGGTGGCCGTCGTCGCAGTGCTGCTCGCGGCCACTCCGTTGATCACCCGGGTCCTCGACGTCTCCGTGACCGCATCAGTCGGGATGGCGTTGGCGATGGGCCCGCTCACCGCTCTGGGCACGTTCTCCGGGATCCTCCAGGGCCTGGCCGCCTGGCGCTGGCTGGCCGCGGTCTTCCTCGCCTTCGGCGTGGGGCGGCTCTTCCTCGGCGGCGCCGCCTTGTTCGCCGGCCGTTCGGTGGCGGCCGCCACCGTGGGCTTGGCCCTCGCGGCTTGTGCTCCCGCCCTCACCGCGTGGTGGGGCACCCGTCGCGTCCTCGGCAAGCTCCCCGATGGGGAGGCCGCCCAGCCCGCCTGGAGGGAGCTGTGGCACAACGCCCATCTGCTGCTCGGCTTCTTCGCGCTCACCAATCTGGACGTCCTGGTCGCCCGTGCCATCTTCGACGAGCACCTCTCGGGTCTCTACGCGGCTGGGGCGATTCTGGCCAAGGCCTGCCTCTTCCTGCCTCAGTTCGTGATCATCGTCGCCTTCCCTCGGATGGCCCGCGACGCCTCCCGAGAGCAGGGCAGCAAGGCGTGGCTGTTGCCGCTGGCTCTGGTGGGCGCCATCGGCGCCGCGGTCGTCCTGGGCACCTTCGTGCTGCGGAACCTCGCGGTCGCCTTCGTCGGCGGAAATGATTACCGCGGGCTGACCGACTTCGTCTGGTGGTTCGCTCTCGAGGGCACCTTGTTCGCGCTCCTGCAAATGGCGGTCTACCACCAGATCGCCCGCCAGGCGGCGCGCACGGTGTGGTGGCTATGGACCGCTGTCGCGGTCGTCGTCGCAGCCGCAGCCGTCGGAGCCCAGGCGCTCACCCCGCGACGGCTGCTAGCCACCGTGGTGCTGGTGACCGCGTGCAGCCTGCTGGCCCTGGTGCGTGCCTCCCGAGCCGAGGTTGTTGCCGCTCAGTGAGCGGCGTCGTGCCAGGAGTGCCCGGTGCCGATGGAGACTTCCAGCGGGACGGTCAGATCGGCGGCGGCCCCCATCTCGGTGCGCACCAAGTGGGTGAGCGCGTCCGACTCGCCCTCCGCGACCTCGAAGACGAGTTCGTCGTGCACCTGCAGAAGCATCCGTGAGCGCAACCCGGCCTCGTTGATCGCTCGATCAACCCCGAGCATCGCCACCTTGACCAGATCGGCGGCCGAGCCCTGGATCGGCGCGTTGAGTGCCATCCGCTCGGCAGCCTCCCGCCGCTGTCGGTTGTCGGAGTTGAGGTCGTCGAGGTAGCGGCGCCGGCCAAGGATCGTCTCGGTGTAGCCGGTACGGCGGGCCTGGTCGACCACGCCGGCGAGGTAGTCGCGCACCCCGCCGAAGGTCTCGAAGTAGTCGTCCATCAGCGCCCGCGCCTCGGAGGTGTCGATGCGCAACTGCTGGCTCAGCCCGAAGGCCGACAGACCATACGCCAATCCGTAGTTCATCGCCTTGATCTTGGCGCGCTGGCCGGGGGTCACTTCCTCGGCGGGGACCCCAAAGACCCGGCTGGCGGTGATCGAGTGGAAGTCCTGACCGGAGCGGAACGCCTCGGTGAGCCCGGCGTCCTCCGACAGATGCGCCATGATCCGCATCTCCACCTGGCTGTAGTCGGCGGTCATCAGCGACTCGAAGCCGTCGCCGACCACGAATCCTTCCCGGATCCGGCGGCCCTCATCGGTGCGAACCGGGATGTTCTGAAGGTTGGGGTCGGTGCTGGAGAGCCTGCCGGTGGCCGCGATCAACTGGTTGAAGGTGGTGTGGATGCGGCCATCGGGCTGCACGGTTTTGAGCAGCCCCTCGACGGTCTGGCGCAACCTGATCACGTCACGGTGGCGCAGGAGGTGCTGCAGGAAGGGATGCTCGGTCTTCTCCCACAGCGTGGCCAACGCGTCGGCATCGGTTGTGTAACCGGTCTTGGTGCGCTTGGTCTTGGGCATCCCGAGCTCTTCGAAGAGCACCACCTGCAGTTGCTTGGGGGAACCCAGGTTGATCTCCTTGCCGATCACGGCGTAGGCATCCTCGGCCGCTCGGCGTACCTCCTCGCCGAAGTGCGCCTCCAGCGCTTCGAGATGGTCGCTGTCAACCGCGATGCCGACCTGCTCCATCCGGACCAGGAGCCTGGTCAGCGGCAACTCCACCTCGGCTAGGAGCGCGGCACCACCGCGCGCGGACACCTCTCCCTCGAGCGAGTGCGCAAGGTCGATGACCGCTCGCGCGTGCAACATGTCGGTCTCCGCTGCGGCGTTGCCCGGCTCACTGTCGAAGAGCGCGTCTTGGCCGTCGTCGGCAGTGTGCTGCTTGAGTTCGCGGCGCAGCACCTTCAAGGTGAGGTCGGCCAAGTCGTAGGCGCGCTGGTCGGGAGCCACGAGGTAGGCCGCCAGAGCGGTGTCGGTGCTGATGCCGGCCAGGTCCCAGCCGCGGGCAGCCAAGGCCAACATCGGGCCGTTGGCGTCGTGGAGCACCTTGGGAAGCTCCGGATCAGCCAGCCACGCAGCGAGCACTTGATCTTCGGCGGGAGTGATCTCGGCGGTATCGAGCCACGCTGCGCTGCCGTCGGCTGCGGCAAAGGCGATCGCTTCGACGTCTCCACTACCGGCGCGCCAGTGGCCGCGAAGGGACAGTCCGGTGGGGGCTTCTGGCCCGGTATGCGTCGACAACCAGCCGGCCAGCGCGCCCGGGTCCAGCACCGTGCCGCTGAGCTCGAACCCGCTCTCGTCGACCGCCTCTTCCGGCTCGGGGTCGATGACCGACAGCAACCTGCCGCGCAACTCGCCGCGGAACTCGAGCTGCGCCAACAGGTCGAGGCCAGCCTGACGATCCCACTCCTGGCGGCGCAGATCCTCGATCTCGATCGGCAGGGGCACATCGCGCACCAGTTGGTTGAGCCGCCGGTTGCGGATCACATCACCGAGGTGCTCGCGCAGCGACTCGCCCTTCTTGCCGGTGATCCGGTCGGCGTGCGCGATCACGTTGTCGAGTCCGTCGAACTCGTTGATCCACTTCGCCGCGAAACCCTGTCCCACACCCGGAACGCCCGGCAGGTTGTCGGAGGTCTCCCCCACCAGGGCGGCGAGCTCGGGATAGCGCGAGGGAGGCACGCCGTACTTGAGTTGCACCGCCTCCGGGGTCATCCGGGTCGTTTCGGAGACGCCGCGCGTCGGGTAGATGACGGTGCAGGAGTCGGTGACGAGTTGGAAGGTGTCCCGATCACCGCTGACAACCAACACTTCCGCGCCTTCCTCAAGGGCCCGCGTGGCCAGGGTCGCGATGAGGTCGTCGGCTTCGTAGCCGATCTCGGAGAAGACCGGGATCCGCAGGGCATGAAGCAATTCCTGGATCAACGGAAGCTGGCTGGAGAACTCCCCCGGCGTCTTGTTGCGACCGGCCTTGTACTCGGCGTACTCGTCGAGCCGGAAGGTCTGTCGGGATGCGTCGAAAGCGACCGCGACATGTGTCGGTTGCTCGTCGCGGAGCATGTTGACCAGCATCGAGGTGAACCCGAACACCGCATTGGTGTGCTGCCCGGTGACCGTGGAGAAGTTCTCCACCGGAAGGGCGAAGAACGCCCGATAGGCCAAGGAATGTCCGTCGAGCAGCAACAGGCGAGTCACCCTCGCGACTCTATCCGCCTGCGGGGACTGTTGAATGTTCCCCATGACTCTCCCGGACAACCTGACCCCGCAGATGCTCGCCGACCAGATGCCCGACGGCTTCGGGGCGCTCGTACGCCGTCTGGAGATCGAGTTCGTGGAGGTCGGGCTCGACCGGGTCGTGGCGACGATGCCCGTTGCGGGCAACACCCAGCCGATGGGGTTGCTCCACGGTGGGGCATCGGTGGCCTTGGCCGAATCCCTGGGTTCTGTCGGCGGCGCGCTGCACGGGTACCCCGATTTCGTCCCGGTCGGCGTTGACATCAACGCAACCCATCATCGTTCGGCCACCGACGGGATCGTGACCGGCGTGGCAACTCCCCTTCACCTGGGGCGACGGATGAGTTCCTGGGAGATCGTGATCAGTGACGAAGCCGGGCGACGGCTGTGCACCGCGCGGATCACCTGTGCGATGGTGCCGCGCACCTGACGGCGGGGCCGATTAGCCGGCCCGGTCGCACCGCCACGGGCAGCGGCTAACTGTCGGAGGTAGCCATCGATTGGGCGCGACGCAGCGAGCGCCGCGCGGCGATGACCTGGCCCAGCTGCCGACCTTGTCGGACACCTGAGCGGCTGAGCTTGGCTCTCAGTTGGTGGGTGCCTGCCATCCGGAAGACGGCCTGGGGCGCCAGGCCGAGGCGGGCAAGGAACCGGTTGGCCTCGCGCGAGCCGCTCAAGGAGGCAATGCCGACCAGGTGAATCCCCTTCTCCTCCGCGAAGGTGGCAGCAGCTTCCAAGAGCGCATGCCCGACACCTCGCCGACGGAGGTCCGGAAAGACATGCGGAGACACGATCTGGATCACAGGCTCGGTGTTCAGTGGGCTGATCGTGGCTGCCTTCAGCAGCACGGCCCCGGCGATCTGGCCGTCAACCTCGGCGAGCAATAGGCGCTCGTCCTCGGACTCTTGGGCTCGGGTGATCGTCGCCTCGAGATCGAGGATCTGCTCGCCGATCTCAGCCTTGCGAAGGACATCGCTCCACAACTCGCGCAGCCGCGGTGCGTCGCTGTGGTCGGCCTGTCGCAACGTGACCGGGTATCGACTCATCGTGTGTGCCTCCGAGGTAGCCGAGGTGAATGGGACATTGGAAGGTGCCCCCGCCAGCCAGCCGGATGAGAGCCTACGCCTCGTGGGGTCCCCCGAAAAGGGGGGACCCCACGATGGGTGAACTGGTCTGACATCGAGCGGACCGACGCGTTAGACGTCGCCGCCCAGGTAAGCCGCCTTCACCGCGTCGTCAACGGCCAACTCGGCACCAGTGCCGGACCGGACGATCTCGCCGGTTTCCAGCACGTGGGCGTTGTCGGCCGCCTTGAGCGCCTGCATGGCGTTCTGCTCGACGAGCAGCACCGTGGTGCCCTGCTTGTTGATCTCGTCGATGATCGAGAAGATCTGCGCGATCAACTTCGGAGCCAAGCCCATCGACGGCTCATCAAGCAGGACCAGTCGCGGACGAGCCATCAACGCGCGGCCGATGGCCAGCATCTGCTGCTCGCCGCCAGACATGGTGCCGGCGATCTGATTGCTGCGTTCCTGCAAGCGTGGGAACAGCGAGAAAACCCGGTCGATGTCTTCCTGGTAGGCCGCCGACTTGCGGTCGTTGCGCACGAAGGCGCCCATGTCCAGGTTCTCCATGACCGTCATCCCGACGAAGACGCCACGGCCCTCAGGGCTTTGACTGATCCCCATCTTGACCCGCTCGAAGGGAGGCAGGTTGGTGATGTCCTTCCCCTCGAACACGATCTTGCCGAGTCGCACCTTGCGAAGACCCGAGATGGTCTTCAGCGTGGTGGTCTTGCCGGCGCCATTGGCGCCGATCAGGGTCGTCACCGACCCTTCCGGCACTCCGAACGAGATATCGCGAATGGCCTCGATGTTGCCGTAGTTGACACACAGGCCTTCGACCTCAAGAAGCATCTTCTTCATCCACTCCCAGGTAGGCCGCGATAACGGCGGGGTTGTCACGGATCTCGGTAGGAGTGCCCTCGGCGATCTTCTTGCCGAATTCGAGCACCACAATGCGGTCGGTGACTCCCATCACCAGCTTCATGTCGTGCTCGATGAGCAGCACCGTGTAGCCCTGATCGCGCACCGAGCGGATCAGCTCCATCAGCTTCACCTTCTCGGCCGGGTTGAAGCCGGCTGCCGGCTCATCGAGGCAGAGCAACTTCGGCCCGATCGCCAAGGCTCGGGCGATCTCCAAACGACGCTGATCGCCGTAGGAGAGATTCGAGCTCATCTCGTCGGCTTTGTCGGCCAGACCCATGAAGTCCAACAACTCCATGGCCTTGTCGTGGCCCGCCTTCTCCTCGTGCCGGTGCAAGGGCAGCCGGAACAGTGCAGACAGCAGGCCTGCCTTGTGCTTGGCGTCGGCACCGACCATCACGTTCTGGATCGCGGTCATCGACCGGAAGAGCCGGATGTTCTGGAAGGTGCGCGCAATGCCCAACTGGGTGATCTCGAAGCGCTTCTTCTTGATGATCGACTGGCCCAGGAAGCGAACGTCGCCACTGGTGGGTCGGTAGACCCCGGTCATCACGTTGAAGCACGTGGTCTTGCCGGCGCCGTTCGGGCCGATCAGGCCGAGGATCTCGCCCTGTCGGATCTCGAAGTTGACGTCGTCCAGAGCACGCAGACCACCGAAGTCCAAGGTGACGTGGTCGAGCTGCAGAATCGGTTGAGTGGACTCAGGCATTACTCACCTCTGCTTCCTCGAGGGCTTCCTGTTTCTTCGCGGCCTTCAGCGCCCTGGCGCGGGTGCGCGGCGGCAGGATGCCCTGCGGCCGGTAGATCGCCAGCACCATCAGGGCTAGGCCGAACAGCGCAACACGCCACTCCTCGAAGCCACGGAACCGCTCGGGCAGGTACCCCACGATCACGGCGCCGACGAGCGCACCCCACCTATTGCCCTGGCCGCCGACCACGACGGCCGCGAGGAACAGGATGGAGAGCAGGATCGGGAACGACTGAGG
Source organism: Nocardioides sp. (assembly GCA_037046605.1). GTDB lineage: Bacteria > Actinomycetota > Actinomycetes > Propionibacteriales > Nocardioidaceae > Nocardioides. The sequence goes on along the minus strand of JBAOHF010000017.1, from coordinate 26,566 downwards.
CGACACGAAGCCCTGCCGACCGGCGAACAGTGAGCCTGCCAAGCCACCGACGAACGCACCCATGGCGAAGGCGAGCAGCTTGAACTTGAACGTCGGCACGCCCATGAGCTCGGCGGCGTCCTCGTCCTCGCGGGTGGCTTCCCAGGCACGACCGACACGGCTGTCCTTGATCAGCACATCGGCGAACAAGATGATGATGACCGCGGTCAGCGCCAGCCAGTAGTAGGGCACGATGTCGATCACGCCGAACACCAGGAACTTGGTAGTGCGGGCACTGTCGATGAGCGGCACCCCGGTGTCCCAGTTGAGATGCGGGATCTCGAAAAGTCCCTGAGACACCCCACCCTCCGGGGCCGACGGTATCGACGGCGGCTTGGCTACCTTCGGAATGCCTGCCGCGCCGCCCAAGCCACTGAGAGTTGGTGATCGGAAAGCCGGATGATCTCACCGAATCCCAGCGTCACGATGGCCAGATAGTCACCGCGGACCCTCAGGGTCGGGGCGCCGAGCAGAATCCCGGAAATCATCGTCACGATCACCGCGATCGGCACCGTCGCCAGCCAGGGCCAGCTGCCATGTTGGGACGTGAGCACCGCCACGACGTAGGCGCCGACGGCGTAGAAGCCGACGTAGCCCAGGTCGAGCAGGCCGGCGTACCCGACCACGATGTTGAGGCCGAGGGCCACCAGTGCGTAGATCGACACGATGAACAGCACGCCACCGAAATCGGTGTCCGGCGTGCTGATGAACGGCGGATTGATCAACGGCAAGGCGTAGGCCAGTAGTGCTGCTAGCAGCATCAAGACGATCTTGGCCCACTTCGGCAGGCCGGCGACCTTGTCGCCGAATCCGGAGATTCGATCGCGGAACTTGACCGGCGCCGAGGGCGGCCCCGAGACCGGGGCGAGCCGGTCGGCGTTCACTTCGACGTTAGGCATCTCGTTGCTCATGCGCGTGCCTTTCCGAGGGCCTCACCGAGCAAGCCGGTGGGGCGGAACAGCAGGATGAGGACCAGCAGGACGAACGCGACGACGTCCTTCCACTCGGTTCCGATGAGGGCTGAACCCCAGTTCTCCGCAACCCCGAGCACAAGACCGCCCAGGAGCGCTCCGCGCAGATTGCCGATGCCACCGAGGACCGCCGCCGTGAATGCCTTCACGCCGAGCACGAAGCCCACGTCGAACTTCGTCGCACCGATGCGGATCATGTAGAGCGTCGCCGCAGCCCCGGCCATCATGCCGCCGAGCAGGAAGGTCAACTGGACCACCCGGGTGGAGTTGACTCCCATGAGCGCGGCAGCTTCGGGGTTCTGGGCGACCGCGCGAATGGCCCGGCCCTGCTTGGAGCGGCGGACGTACTGATCCAGGGCGAACATCATCAGCAGCGCCGAGATGATCACCAGCAAGTCGACGTTGGTGACGTCGTAGCCGAACACGTTGACGACCTTGCTCGGCTTGATGTCGATCGGGAGGCTCTTCACATCGCGCGACCGGCCGAGGTACTTCTCCAGCCACGCGGGTGCGTCGATCCAGCCGAGAACCTTGCTGCGCAGGCCCATGAGTTCGGCCAGCATGAACGAAGCGCCGATCGCGGAGATCAGCGCCACCAGTTTGGGTGCATCCCGCTTGATCAGTGGCCGATATGCCACACGTTCCAAGAGGAGGGCGATCAAAGAGGATGCGGTCATCGCTGCCACCAGGCAGATAAGCATGATCAGGATGAACTTCGGCCCGCTCGCAGACAGCTCCAAGCCCGCCGACTCCAGGAGGTACATCGTGAAGACCGTGGCGAACGTGCCGTACATGAACACTTCGGAGTGGGCGAAGTTGATGAGCTGGAGAACGCCGTACACCATCGTGTAGCCGAGAGCGACCAGGGCGTATACCGAGCCCAACGCAAGGCCGGAGATCGTATACGCCGCGAAGTTGTCGAACAGAAGACTGAAATCCATACGCGCAGCCTTTCTAGGGAACGTGCGGGGACGGGACATGAAGACGACGCTGCGGTCGGGTATACCCGACCGCAGCGCCGTCTGTCACTAGCTGAAGCTAGATCGGCAGGTCAGCGACCTGACCGACTTCACTCGATGGGCTCACCCGGCTGGATGACGCCACCGTCGACCTTGTAGGCGTAGACGGTCACACCAGCGACCTCGCCGCCCTCGTCGAACTTGATGTGCTTGGTCAAGCCATCGGCGTCGTAGGCGTTGACCCAGGCGAGCAGCTTCGCCCGGTCAGTGTTGCCGTCGGCGATGCCCTGGAGCAGCACGTTGGCCGAGTCGTAGGCCTCAGCCGAGTAGGTGCCGGGATCAGCGTTGTTCAGAGCCTTGAAGTCGGCGCTGAATGCCTCCGGGTTGGGGGCGCAGGGGCAGGTGAGGTAGGCACCGTTGCCAGCGTCGCCAGCGGCCTCAACGAAGCCCGGGTCGAGCGAACCGTCACCGGACACGAACATGCCGTCCCAGCCGCCGTTCTTCAACTGCTTGGCCATCAAGCCGGCCTCGGGGTAGTAGCCGCCGTAGAACATCGCGGTCGCACCCGACGCCTTGACCTTGGTCACGGTCGCGGAGAAGTCGGTCTGCTTCTGCTGAACGGTGTCGTTGCCGATCACCGCGTCGCCGAGCGCCTCACGGACGCCGTCGGCGATGCCCTTGCCGTATTCGGAGGCATCGTCAACCACGAAGACCTTGGAGGCGCCCATGTTCGAGATGAACTTGGCGGCCGCCGGAGCCTGGGTGGCGTCGTTGCCGAGCACACGGTGGAAGGTGTCCCAGCCGTTGGTCGACAGATTGGGGTTGGTGGCCGACGCGGAGACGGTCACGAGGCCGGCCTCGGCGAAGGTCGGGCCGGTGGCCTCGGTCTCGCCCGAGAAGGACGGGCCGACAACGCCGATGATCTTGGCGTCCTGCACGATCGAGGTGGCCAGCGGGGTGGCCTTCTCGGGATCGCCCTGGGAGTCGAATTCCTGCAAGGTGACCTTGCAGTCGGCATGCTCGGCGTTGTACTCGTCCAGAGCGAGCTTCACGCCACCGGACATGTTGAGGCCGAGGTTGGCGTAGTCGCCGGTGAGGGGGCCCACATAGGCGATCTTGAGATCACAAGCGGCCTTGGCGTCGCCGGTGCTATCGCCACCGCTCCCGGAGTCGGTGGTGCCGCACGCGCTCAGCGCGAGAGCCGCGACAGCGGCCACGGCGCCCAAGCGCAGCAGGGTCTTGGGGTGCTTCATGAAGCCTCCGATTGTTGACTGACTCGAAACTCCGCTGGCGAATGGATGCCATCGGATCGTGCACAACCTAGTGCGTGGAGCCGGAACGCGCGAACGCCCACGGCTGCTGATGCCAATTCGTAATCTTCGTCCCCCGACCCCCGAGACGTGCCCTGGGTGCGCTGCGTCAGTCCCTCGGCGGCTCGGCGAGCCCATGAGTCAGGACGCCCTGCGCAACAGCTTTCATGTCCAACCGGAGGTCCATGGCCGTCTTCTGGATCCAGCGGAACGATTCCTCCTCGGTCAGATTCAGTTGCTGCTGCAACACACCCTTCGCGCGGTCGATCAGCTTGCGAGTCTCCAGACGCTCAGCCAGATCACCGACCTCGCTCTCCAGCAGCACGATCTCGGCGAATCGACTCACCGCCATCTCGATCGCGGGCGCGAGATCACTGCGATTGAATGGCTTGACCAGGTATCCCATCGCACCCGCTTCTCGCGCACGGTCGATCAGATCGCGCTGGGAGAAGGCAGTGAGCAGAACTACGGGGGCGATGCGCGCCGCGGTGATGCGCTCGGCGGCGGAGATACCGTCGAGGACCGGCATCTTCACATCCATCAAGACCACGTCGGGCCGGTGCTCCTCGGCCAACCGGATGGCCTCGGCGCCGTCCGCGGCTTGTCCGACGACGAGATAGCCCTCTTCGCCGAGCATCTCGGCCAGATCCATCCGGATCAGCGCCTCGTCCTCGGCTACGACGACACGCAGCGGGGTGCTCGGATCTCGCTCGTCCACAGCGAGAACGCTAGACCTGTCTACTCGGCAGCGTGACCGCAGGCCGCATGCTGGCCGGTCAACGGGCCATGCACTGGCACGGTTCGGTGCGACCCCGGACCATCGGGTACGGTGTGCCTGCCCAGCCGGGTTGGCGGAATGGCAGACGCGGTGGTCTCAAACACCACTGTCCGAAAGGACGTGTGGGTTCGAACTCCCACACCCGGCACTCACCCTCCCTCGCGGGCCCAGATCCAGGGTCCGCACAGAGTCTTCTACTCAAGCCCGCCGGTAGGCCGGAGCCGCCTGGTTGATCGCATCGCCCATCCGGTGGATCCGCAGCGCGTTGGTCGAGCCTGGGATCCCTGGCGGACTACCGGCGATGATCACCACGAGATCGCCTTCCTTGACCCTGCCGATCTCCAGCAACGCCTCATCGACCTGCCGGACCATCTCGTCGGTGTGCTCGACGTCTGCCATCTTGAACGTCTCGACGCCCCAACTCATCGACAGTTGCGACCTGGTGGCGTCCTCGGTCGTGAACGCCAGAATCGGAGTCGTGCCTCGCAGGCGAGCCAGCCGCCGCGCCGAGTCACCGCTCTGGGTGAACGCGACGAGGTACTTCGCCGCAACTCGCTCCGCCACCTCGGCGGCGGCCTTGGCGATCACTCCGCCACGAGTCTTCGGCTGCCAGTCGATGGCGGCCATGCCGACCAGTCCGTGATCGTCGGTGGAGGAGATGATCCTCGCCATCGTCTGGATCGACTCGATGGGGTACTTCCCGACGCTCGTCTCGCCCGACAACATGACCGCATCGGCGCCGTCCAAGATCGCGTTGGCGACATCGGACGCCTCGGCCCGGGTAGGCGCTGGCGCGGCAATCATGCTTTCCAACATCTGGGTAGCCACGATCACCGGCTTCGCCCGGCGCCGGGCCACGTCGATGACCTGCTTCTGCAGGAACGGCACATCCTCGAGCGGGCACTCCACGCCGAGGTCGCCACGCGCCACCATCACCCCGTCGAAGTCGTCGACGATCTCGGCCAGGTTGTCGATGGCCTGGGGCTTCTCGATCTTGGCGATCACCGGGACGTGGATGCCCTCTTCGTCCATGACCGCACGAACGTCGCGGACGTCGGCAGCGGAGCGGACGAAGGAGAGCGCGACGAAGTCGACCCCGAGGCTGAGCGCCCAGCGGAGGTCCTCCACGTCCTTGTCCGACAGCGCCGGGACAGAAACGGCAACGCCCGGAAGGTTGATGCCCTTGTGGTCGCTGACCTTGCCGCCGACCTCGACCACCGTCTCGACGTCGGTCTCAGTCGACCGCGGTGGCCCGCAACCGCACCTTGCCATCGTCGATCAGCAAGGGGTCCCCGACCGACACGTCCCCGGGCAGACCCTTGTACGTCGTGCCGCACACGCTCCCGTCGCCGTCGACGTCTCGTGTGGTGATCGTCCAGGTCTGACCGCTGAGCAACGTCACCGGCCCGCGGGAGAACGTCTCGAGGCGGATCTTCGGCCCCTGCAGGTCGGCGAAGATGCCGACGCCGCGACCGGTCTCGTCGGAGGCTGCTCTGACCAGGCGGTACACCGCCTCGTGGTCTTCGTAGGATCCGTGGCTCATGTTCAGGCGGGCAACATCCATCCCCGCGTCCACCATGGCTCGAATCGTCTCGGAGGTTGCCGTCGCCGGCCCCAGGGTGCACACGATCTTCGCTCTACGCACCCGCACACCCTAGCGGACTTGAACGATCCAATTGCCCTCAAGGACCACCTCGCGAACAGCGTGTTCGCGGGGTGGGTGACCTTAGATCGTCAGTGGCCGTGCCGTCGGCGGGATGGGCGCCGGCAAGGTGGTCGAGCCGGTCAGGGCACGGTCGACGGCCGCGGCCGCGGCTCTCCCTTCGGCGATCGCCCACACGATCAGCGATTGCCCGCGGCCAGCGTCTCCCGCCGCGAAGACACCTTCGACCGCTGGTGGCGTAGCTACTGTCGCGCACGACGTTGCCACGCTCGTCCAACTCAACGGCCAGCTGTTCCAACAGTCCCTCTCGCTGCGGGCCGGTGAAGCCCATAGCGAGCAGTACCAGGTCGGCCGGGATCTCCCGCTCGGTGCCCTCGTGTTCAATCAGCGCCCCGCCCTCGAAGCTGACCTCCACCAGACGCAGCGCCCGGACCTCGCCCTTCATCGTCGCCCAGGAACTGCCTTGGTGGAGACCGAGAAGACCCGATCTCCGCCTTCCTCGTGAGCCGAGGAGATCCGGAAGATCATCGGGTACGTCGGCCACGGCTGTCCCGCGGGTCGGCCTTGCGGCGGCTCGGGCATGATCTCCAGTTGCGTCACCGACGCCGCGCCCTGCCGCAGGGAAGTCCCCAAGCAGTCCGCACCGGTATCGCCGCCACCGATGATGATCACGTGCTTGCCCGTGGCCAGGATCTGGTCGGCGACTTCCGTGCCGAGAGCGACCCGGTTTGCCTGGGGCAAGAACTCCATCGCCTGGTGCACACCCGACAACTCGCGACCCGGCACCGACAGTTCACGAGGCACGGTGGCACCGATGGCGATCACCACGGCGTCGTACCGCTCTCGGAGTTGGGCGCCGGTCAGATCCACTCCGATATTGACTCCGGGGCGGAAGACCGTGCCCTCCTTGCGCATCTGGTCCAAGCGACGGTCGAGGTGCTTCTTCTCCATCTTGAACTCGGGAATGCCGTAGCGCAGCAGTCCGCCGATCGCGTCGGCCCGCTCGTAGACGGCCACGGTGTGACCTGCCCGGGTGAGCTGTTGGGCCGCCGCCAGTCCGGCCGGTCCAGAACCGACCACGGCGACCGTCCGGCCCGAATGCCACTCCGGCTCCTGCGGGCGCACGTAGCCGCTCCCCCAGGCCCGGTCGATGATCGAGACCTCGACATTCTTGATGGTGACCGGATCCTGATTGATGCCGAGGACGCACGCGGTCTCACATGGAGCCGGGCAGAGCCGACCGGTGAACTCCGGGAAGTTGTTGGTGGCGTGCAGACGGTCCATCGCGCCGTCCCAGTCGTCCCCGCCAGATCAGGTCGTTCCACTCCGGGATGATGTTGCCCAAGGGACAACCTTGATGGCAGAAAGGTATGCCGCAGTCCATGCAGCGGCTCGACTGCACGTTGATGATCGGCAGCAGCGCTTTGCCGATGCCGTCGGGGTAGACCTCGTTCCAGTCGTTCAGACCGGTCCGCCTACCGGGCGGCGCCCGGCCACCTCACGCCTGTGGCTCAGAAAGCCGCGGGGGTCAGCCATGAAGCACCTCCATGATCGTAGGAATCGGTCGCTGCCTGGATCGAGGCCGCGCTCTCGCGCTTCCTCACGCACCTGCAGGACCCGTCGATAGTCTCGCGGCATCACCAGGGTGAACCTGGCCAGGGCTTGGTCCCAGTCCGCCAGCAGTTCGGCAGCCTTCGCCGAACCGGTCTGACGCCCGTGTTCCTCGACGATCTCCTTCAGTTCGGCGGCCCGAGCCTCCGTCAGCGGATCGAGATCGACGAGTTCGCCGTTCACGCGTGCGGGGTTGAGGTCGAGGACGAAGGCGTAGCCACCGGACATTCCGGCCGCGAAGTTGCGTCCGGTGCGGCCCAGAATCACCACGCGGCCGCCGGTCATGTATTCGCAGCCGTGATCACCGACTCCCTCTACCACGGCCGTGGCGCCGGAGTTGCGCACGCAGAAGCGCTCGCCCGACCTGGCCGCGTGAGGTAGATGCTCCCCGGCGGTGGCGCCGTAGCCGATCACGTTGCCGGCAATGATGTGCTCAGCCGCACTGGAACGGGTGCCGCCGGATCGGGCGCGACCACGACCCGGCCACCGGAGAGGCCCTTGCCGACGTAGTCGTTGGCTGTCTCCCACCAACCGCAAGCGTGACCCCGCGCGGCAGGAAGGCACCGAAGGACTGACCGGCCGAACCGCGCAAGGTGAGCTCGATCGTGCCGTCGGCCAGGCCGGCGCCACCATGGCGCTTGGTGACCTCGTGGCCGAGCATGGTGCCGACCGTCCGATTCACGTTGCGCACGGCGAACTCGCTCGGTCACCGGCGTCCCGGACTCCAGAGCCGGCGGCGCAGTGCGCGATCAGTTCGTTGTCGAGCGCCTTGTCCAGCCCATGATCCTGAACGGTGGTGTTGCTGCAACGCGGTGCCCTCGGGTCAACTCCGGAGAGTGCAGGATCGGGCGTCAGGTCGAGTCCGTCGGCCTTCCAATGGTTCACCGCCCGGGCGACGTCGAGCGCGTCCACCTGGCCGACCGCTTCGGCCAAGGTCCGGAAGCCGAGCTCGGCGAGTAGTCGCACGCACCTCCTCGGCGATGTACTCGAAGAACGTCACCACGAACTCCGGCTTGCCGGTGAAGCGCTCCCGCAGCACCGGGTTCTGGGTGGCTACACCCACCGGGCAGGTATCCAAGTGGCATACGCGCATCAGGATGCAGCCGGACACGACCAGCGGCGCCGTCGCGAAGCCGAACTCCTCGGCGCCGAGGAGTGCGGCGATCACCACGTCGCGTCCGGTCTTCAGCTGCCCGTCGGTCTGCACCACGATCCGGTCGCGCAGACCATTGAGCAGCAGCGTCTGCTGCGTCTCGGCCAACCCGAGCTCCCAGGGACCGCCCGCATGCTTGATGCGACGTGAGCGGCGACGCACCGGTGCCGCCGTCGTGCCCGGAGATGAGCACCACGTCGGCGTGCGCCTTGGCTGACGCCCGCGGCGACGGTGCCGACGCCCGGTCTCGGCCACCAGTTTCACGTGCACCCGGGCCGCGCGGGTTCGCGTTCTTCAGATCGTGAATCAGCTGCGCCAGATCCTCGATCGAATAGATGTCGTGGTGCGGCGGCGGGCTGATCAAGCCGACGCCCGGGGTCGAATGCCGGGTCTTGGCCACCCAGGGATAGACCTTGTTGCCGGGCAACTGACCGCCCTCGCCGGGCTTGGCCCCCTGGGCCATCTTGATCTGGATGTCGTCTGCGTTGGTGAGGTACTCCGAGGTCACCCCGAAGCGGCCGGAGGCGACCTGCTTGATCGCCGAGCGACGTTCGGGGTCGTAGAGCCGCTCCGGGTCCTCGCCGCCTTCACCGGTGTTGGACTTGGCGCCCAGTCGGTTCATGGCGATGGCGAGGGTCTCGTGCGCCTCCTTGCTGATCGAGCCATACGACATCGCTCCGGTGGAGAAGCGCTTGATCGATCTCCGAGACCGGCTCGACCTCATCGATCGAGATCGGGGACCGGCCGCACTCGGCGGCGTGCTTGAACCGGAACAGTCCCCGCAGCGTCATCAGCCGCTCGGACTGCTGGTCGACCCGTCTGGGTGTAGGTCTTGAAGATGTCGTAAGCGCTGGTTGCGGGTGGAGTGCTGGAGCCGGAAGACCGTCTCCGGATCGAACAGGTGCTGGCTCGCCCGTCGCGGCGCCACTGGTACTCACCCCCGGTGGACAGTTGCCGCTGCGTTGGCGAGATTCCGCCACGGGGGTACGCCGTGGCGTGCCGCCGCGCGACTTCCTCGGCCAAGGTGTCCAGCTCGACCCCGCCCAGCTTGGACACCGTGCCGGTGAAGTAGCGGTCGATGACGGCCTGCGACAAGCCGACCGCCTCGAAGATCTGGGCTCCGGTGTAGGAGGCAACCGTGGAGACACCCATCTTGGACATCACCTTGAGCACTCCCTTACCGAGTGCCTTGATCAGGTTGGCGACGGCCTTCTCGGGCTCCACGTTGACGTAGTAGCCCTGGCGCGCCAGGTTCTCCACCGATTCCATCGCGAGGTAGGGGTTGACCGCCGCAGCTCCGTAGCCGACCAGCAAGGCGACGTGGTGCACCTCGCGGACGTCGCCGGCCTCGACAACCAGGCCGACCTGGGTCCGGGTCTTCTCCCGCACAAGGTGATGGTGCACGGCCCCGGTCAGCAGCAGCGATGGGATCGGCGCCAGATCAGCGGTGGAGTGCCGGTCGGAGAGCACGATGATCCGGGCCCCCTCGGCGATTGCCGCGGAGACCTCGGCACAGATCTCGTCGAGACGCGCCGCCATCGCGGGGCCACCGCCGGCGACGTCGTACAGACCGCGAGAAACGTGGGTGATGAACCCGGGCATGTTGCCGTCGCGGTTGATGTGCCGGATCTTGGTCAGCGTGTCGTTGTCGAAGACCGGGAACGGCAACACGAGTTGGCGGCAAGATGCCGGGCCGGGCTTGAGCAGGTTGGACTCCGGGCCGATCGAACCTTGCAGCGAGGTGACCAGTTCCTCGCGGATCGCGTCCAGGGGAGGGTTGGTGACCTGGGCGAAGAGCTGACTGAAGTAGTCGAAGATCAGCCGTGGCTTGTCAGACAGCGCCGCGATCGGCGAGTCGGTGCCCATGGAACCGAGGGGCTCGAGTGCCGTGTTGGCCATCGGGCTCAAGATGACCCGCAACTCCTCCTCGGTGTAGCCGAAGATCTGCTGGCGCCGCGTCACCGAAGCGTGGGTGTGCACCACGTGCTCGCGCTCGGGGATGTCCTCGAGCCGGATCACGCCGGCATGTAGCCACTCGTCGTAGGGCTGCTCGGCGGCAAGTTCGCCCTTGACCTCCTCGTCCTCGATGATCCGGTGTTCGTCGGTGTCGACGAGGAACATCCGGCCCGGCTGAAGGCGGCCCTTGCGCACGACCTTGGCCGGGTCGATGGGGAGTACGCCGACCTCGGAGGCCAACACGACCAGCCCGTCGTCGGTGACCCAGTAGCGCGAGGGCCGCAACCCGTTGCGATCCAGCACCGCACCGATCTGGCTGCCGTCGGTGAACACGACGCACGCAGGCCCGTCCCAGGGCTCCATGAGCATGGAGTGGAAGGCGTAGAAGGAGCGCCGCGCCGCATCCATCTCGGTGTGGTTCTCCCACGCCTCGGGAATCATCATCAGCACCGCGTGCGGAAGGCTCCGACCGCCCAGATGGAGGAGTTCGAGCACCTCGTCGAAGGATGCGGAGTCCGAGGCGCCAGGGGTGCAGATCGGGTAGAGCCGCTCCAGATCGCCCGGGATCAGGTCGGAGGCGAGTAGTGCCTCGCGAGCGCGCATCCAGTTCCGGTTGCCCATCACCGTGTTGATCTCGCCGTTGTGGGCGATGAACCGGTACGGGTGGGCCAGCGGCCAGGCCGGGAAGGTGTTGGTCGAGAAGCGCGAGTGCACTACTGCCAGGGCAGACGTCATGGTCGCATCGCGCAGGTCCGGGAAGAACGCATCGAGCTGCGTCGGTGGTGAGCATGCCCTTGTAGACGAGTGTGCGCGAGGAGAGCGAGGGGAAGTAGACCTCGGACTCGTGCTCGGCACGCCGGCGAAGGCAGAACGAAGCCCGCTCGAGCGCCATGCCGGTCAGCCGCGACGGGGCACCGGCCACGAACATCTGCACGAAGGACGGCATCACCGAACGCGCGGTGTCGCCGAGGATGTCGGGGTTGATCGGCACCTCTCGCCAGCCGAGCACGACCAAGCCCTCTTCGGCGGCGATCTCTTCCAGGCGGGCGCGGGCCTTGGCGGCAGCCTCGCTCTCGGGGGACAAGAACGCGATGCCCACGGCGTAGCTCCCCGCCGCCGGCAACTCGAAGTCGACCTGCGCTCGCAAGAACGCGTCCGGGACCTGCAGCAGAATCCCCGCACCGTCACCGGAGTTGGGCTCTGCTCCGGCCGCGCCGCGGTGCTCAAGGTTTTGAAGTGCGGTGAGTGCTTGATCGACGATCTCGCGGCTGGGCACCCCGGTCAGGGTGGCCACGAAGGCGACGCCGCAGGCATCGCGCTCGGAGAGGGGGTTGTAGAGGCCCTCGGCCTCCGGCACCGCAGAAAAGCGGGTCAGGGCGCCGGCAGCAGCCGACGTCGACGCAGGTGAGTTCACGATGCGGGTCTCCCATCGTCGGGCCCAGACACGGGCTAGACACATGATGGGACGACATTGGCCCAAGTGGACCAGACCCTATCACCGCAGGTGGGCTACTCCGGGGCGTCTTCGGGGATCGAGACGTCCTCCGGCGCGGCGTCGGAGGCCGCCATCGCACCGCTGATCGGCGCACGAGATCGCAGCCAGAAGAACACCCCGCCGAGCAGGAACAACGCCAGTGACATCCAGACGTTGAACCGGAATCCACCGACGTCGTTGAGCTGAACCGGGTCCACCCGGAGGTTCTCGATCCAGACGCGACCCGCGGTGTAGAGCATCACGTAGAGCGCCAGCACCTGACCGCTACGGAAGTGGAAGCGACGGTCCGCCCAGATCAGCACGACGAAGGCGGCCAGGCACCACAACGACTCGTAGAGGAACGTCGGGTGGTGGTAGGTGTGTCCGACGACTTCGCCGGCAGCGTTGCGTACGTCGATCTCCAGGCGCCAGGGCAGTTCGGTCTCGCGTCCGTAGAGCTCCTGGTTGAACCAGTTCCCCCAACGCCCCAAAGCTTGGGCCACCAGGATTCCCGGAGCCACCGCATCCAGGAACGGAAGGATCGAGATCCCTCGGCGGCGGGCGCCGATCATCGCCCCGACCGCGCCCAAGGCGATCGCGCCCCAGATGCCCAGTCCCCCACGCCAGATGTAGAGCGCCTCGATGGGGTGCCGTCCGGCGCCGAAGTAGAGGTCGTTGTCGGTCATCACGTGGTAGAGCCGGCCGCCGACGACTCCGAAGGGAACCGCCCACATGGCGACGTCGGCCACCGCGCCCGGCTGTCCGCCGCGGGCTACCCAGCGCCGATCACCGATCCAGATGGCGGCCATAATGCCGGCGATGATGCACAGGGCGTAGGCCCGGATCGGGAGCGGCCCGAGATGCCACACGCCTTGACTCGGACTCGGGATCACCCAGGCGATCGGGAGTGAGCTCACGACCCCTCCCCCGCGGTGTTCTGCAGCAGAGCTGCAACATCCTCGGCGAACTCGGCTGGCGAGGTCTCGGCGTTCCAGATGATCCGGGTCCGGCCCTCGCGCATCCCCAATACCGGGGTCGAATGGTCGACTTCGTAGCCGCCGGTGGGGAGTTTGCGTCCCTTCTCCATCGAGATCGCCTGGCTGGCAGCCAGCTCCTTGATCGTCGCCAGCTCACCGGTCAAACCGATGAAGGCGGGGTCGAAACGGTCGAGGTAGGAGCGGAGTTGTTCTTCGTCGTCACGCGCGGGGTCTGTGGTCACCAACACGACGGTAACGCGCTCCCGATCCGCCTCGTCGAGCCGATTCATGGCCGAGGCCAGCGAAGCCATCACGATCTGGCAGGTATCGGGACAGTTGGTGTAGCCGAAGAAGACCAGCATGAGGCCGGAGTTGTCCGACAGCGAATAGGCCGCTCCCGAGGTGTCGGTGAGTGCGATCGGTGGGACGTCATAGGGCTGATCGAGCACGGTGCCGTGGTAGCTGTCGCCATCGGCGGCGTCGACCTCCGGACCCTGGGCAGAGGTGCCGCCACCGCAGGCGGACAGGAGTACGGCGAGGGCCGCGGCCAGTAGAGCCACCAGCAAGTGCCGGATCGGGAATTCCGGGCGCTCAGGCACCCCGCACCCCGAGCGCCAACTGCTCGGTCAGTTCGGCCAGCGCCCGCAAGCCGGCACGTCGATCGTCGGCGTGATCGAGGAGCGCCCTGACCAGCGCCGATCCGACGATGACTCCGTCGGCGAACTCGGCAACCTCCGCCGCCTGGGCCCGGGTGCTCACCCCGACCCCGACGCCGACGGGCAGTTCGGTGACTGCCTTGGCGCGGCGCACGAGCGGCGCCGCTGCCGAACTCGTCTGATCGCGCGCACCGGTGACCCCCATCACCGCAGTCGCATAGACGAAGCCGCGACATGCCGCGGTGGTCATCGCGACGCGTTCGTCGGTTGACGAAGGCGCCACCAGGAAGATCTTGTCCAGGTCACGGGCATCGGCTGCGGCGATCCACTCCTGGCCGCTGTCGGGGGTGAGATCAGGGGTGATCAGTCCGGACCCACCCGCGGAGGCTAGATCGCTCGCGAACCGCTCCACGCCGTACCGCTCGACCGGGTTCCAGTAGGTCATCACCACAGCCGGGGTGCCGGTCGCGGCCACGGCCTCCACCGTGCGGAAGACATCGGCGATCCTCAGCCCACCGTCGAGGGCCGACTGCGCGGCCGCCTGGATGGTCGGCCCGTCCATCACCGGATCGGAATAGGGCAAGCCGACCTCGATCACATCGCATCCCGCGGCGCACAACGTGGTCAACGCCTCGATGCCGCCCGGAACGTCGGGGTAACCGGCCGGCAGGTAACCGACCAATGCCCCACGGTTCTCGGACTTGGCCCGTGCGAAAGCCGGAGCGACGCTCATCGGGTAGCCCCCTGATCCTTGTCCAGGCCGAACCACTCGATGGCCGTGCCCATGTCCTTGTCGCCGCGACCACTCAGGTTTACCAGGAGGATGGCCTCGGGCCCCTTCGTCTCGGCCAGCTCGGGAGCGAGTCGAAGCGCTCCGGCCAGTGCGTGCGCGGATTCGATCGCGGGAATGATGCCCTCGGTCCGACTCAACAGCGCCATGGCGTCCATCGCCTCGGCATCGGTGACCGGTAGGTAGGTCGCCCGACCGGAATCGGCCAGATAGGCGTGCTGTGGGCCGACCCCGGGATAGTCGAGGCCAGCAGAGATCGAGTGCGACTCGACGGTCTGCCCGTCCTCGTCCTGGAGGACGAACGTGCGAGCCCCGTGCAGCACCCCCGGCGATCCGGCACCGATGGTGGCTGCGTGCCGACCGGTCTCGACTCCGTCGCCCGCGGCTTCGTATCCGTAGATGGCCACGTCGGCGTCGTCGAGGAAGGCGGTGAAAAGGCCGATCGCGTTGGACCCACCCCCGACGCATGCGGCGATCGCGTCCGGAAGCCGGCCGTACTGCTCGAGACACTGTGCGCGGGCCTCGTCGCCGATTCCCCTGGTGAAGTCACGCACCATGCTCGGGAAGGGGTGCGGCCCGGCCGCCGTGCCGAAGAGGTAGGCCGTGTGGTCGACGCTGGCGACCCAGTCACGCAGCGCCTCGTTGATCGCGTCCTTGAGGGTCGCGCTGCCGGAATCGACCGGCACGACGGTGGCGCCGAGGAGGTTCATCCTGGCGACGTTGAGAGCTTGACGGCGAGTGTCGACCGAGCCCATGTAGACCGTGCAGTCCAACCCGAAATAGGCGGCGGCGGTCGCGGAGGCGACGCCATGCTGGCCAGCGCCGGTCTCGGCGATCACTCGACGCTTGCCCATCCGTTTGGTGAGCAGTGCCTGGCCCATCACATTGCGGATCTTGTGCGCCCCGGTGTGGTTGAGGTCTTCGCGCTTGAGCAGGATCCGGACCCCGACCGCCTCGGACAACCGGGTTGCTTCGTAGAGCCGCGACGGGACGCCTGCGTAGTCGCGCAGCACGCGTTCGAACTCACCCACGAACTCGGCGTCGGCCATCGCCTCCTGCCAGGCGGCGGTGAGCTCGTCGAGCGCCGCAACCAGTGCTTCGGGCATGAACCGCCCGCCCCACCGGGTGCCGCCGGGGTCTCCGAAGTAGCCGAGAGCGTCCGCCTCGAAACTCATCCTTGCTCCTTCACTTCAGCACTCACGATCGCCCGCATTGCGGCCACAGCGCGCTCGGGATCTCCGTCCTTGACCAATGACTCACCAACCAGCACCACGTCGGCGCCCTGATCGGCGTACCGCTGGGCGTCTTGGGGGCCACCGATCCCCGACTCGGCGACGGCGACCACACCCGCTGGAAGCAGCGGCCGCAAGCGGCCAAATGCTGCGGGGTCGACTTCCAGGGTCTTCAGGTTTCGCGCATTCACCCCGACCAGCCTCGCGCCCAACTCGGCGGCACGCTCGCATTCGGCTTCCTCGTGCACCTCCACTAGTGGGGTGAGTCCGAGTTCCACCGCGGCGTCATGCAGATCGACCAGCGTGGGCTGGTCGAGGGCGGCGACGATCAGCAGGATCAAGTCGGCGCCCGCGGCGCGAGCCTCCAGCAACTGGTAGGGCTCCACCATGAAGTCTTTGCGGAGCAGCGGGGTGTCGACTGCGGCGCGCACCGCGACCAGATCCTCCAGGCTCCCGCTGAAACGACGCTCCTCGGTCAGCACGCTGATCGCGGTTGCCCCTCCGCGCGCATAGGCCTGGGCGAGGGCTGCCGGGTCGGCGATCGGGGCCAGGTCCCCCTTGCTGGGGCTGCGGCGCTTGACCTCGGCGATCACCGAAAGCCCGGGAGCACTCAGCGCCGGCATCGGGTCTCGTGGCGCCGCCGACCTGCGGACCGCTTCCTCGAGATCGGCGTGGCTGCGCTGGGCTTGGCGCCGTCTCAGGTCCTCACGGACTCCGATGATGATCTGGTCGAGCACGCTCACCCGCACACCCTCTCATCCGGGCGGGTGCCCAACCGGCGCGGGCCGTCTGATGAGCGAGGGCTCAGCGGTCGCCGAGACCCATCTTGGTCATCACCACGAACGCCACGATCGCGATCGGCAGCAAGGCGACCCCGATCCAGAACAACGTCATGTTCACCGGCTGGGTCATCAACGCAAGACTGCCCACGGTGAAGCCCACCAGTCCCACTGCGACCGCGGTCCATGCGGCGGGGGTGTTTCCGTGGTTGTCTGCCATCGTCGGGTCTCCTGGTTCTGCGGGCGTCTTCGGGGTCGAGCAAGACTCATCCTAGAACGCCGGTGAGGCCAGTCCGTCATCGACTCGACCGCGGAGGCGACACGGAGCCGTGATGCCTCAGGGCCTCATTCCCGCGGGTCGGGAATGGATGGATCTGTTCCGGCATCGATGGCGCGCCACCAGTCCTCGCTGCTCTGCGGCACACCTGCCGATGGGCGGTTTGGCTCGGAGCCGTCGCCGGGCGCGTCGTACCGACGACCCATCTCCGGCCACGAGGGAGCCCATCGCCACGCTGCGGTGGCGGCGATCAACGCCACCACGGCCGTCAGGCCCGAAGTCCAGACCCAGCCGTTGAGAGACGGCGTGGCACTGCCGGCCCCGAAAGCGGCCACCCCCGCACGAGCTTGATCGAGCAGCCGAGGCGCGGAGATCACGATGCTGCACACCAGCGCTGCCGCACCGGCCGTGGTGGCGGCGGCCAGCAGTCGCCGGACCCGTCCGCGAGTCACGAGCAACGTCCCGAAACCAGCCAGCACGACCAAGGCCAGAGTGCCCGGCACCGGCGCCTTGTCCGGAACCCGCGCGACCGCGGCCATCGCGGCGGCGCCCGAGGTGCCGAAGTCGACCCAGCCGCGGGTCGTGGCAACAGCGGCGCCTCCGGAGGCCGCCAGGCCCAGCGCCATCACCGGGAGGAAGGAGCGTGCTCGAGAGGCGTGCTCGGGGGTGTCGGATCGATCGCTCACGGCGTCGATTCCCCGGCTTGGTTGTGGTGCCGCGAGGAGGCCGATTCGGGTGCGGCACCCAGCGGCAACTCCTGGTCGAAACAGGTGGGCGTCCCGGTATGGCAGGCGGGACCCGTCTGGTTCACCCGGAGCAGCAGCGTGTCTCCGTCGCAGTCGAGCCGCACCGAGACCACCTGCTGTGAGTGCCCGGAGGTCTCTCCCTTGACCCAGTACTCCTGACGGCTTCGGCTCCAATAGGTGGCGCGCCCGGTCACCAGGGTGCGGCGCAACGCCTCACGATCCATCCACGCCAACATCAGCACCGCCTCGGTGCTGGCTTCTTGGACCACTGCCGGTACGAGGCCGGCGTGGTTGGGGCGCAACCGATCGAAGATTCCGGCCGCCTCGGCCGCGCTGCGGGGACTCGACGGCTCGCTCACCGGACGGCGTACCCCTCGTCGGAAAGGGCCGACTTCACGTCCGCGACGCTGAGCAGGCCGTAGTGGAAGACCGAAGCGGCCAGTACGGCGTCGGCTCCGGCCGCCACGGCTTGCGGGAAGTGCTCGGGCTTGCCCGCGCCTCCAGAAGCGATGACCGGCACCGAGACCTCGCGCCGCACCACGGTGATCAACTCGATGTCGAACCCGTCCTTGGTGCCATCGGCGTCCATTGCGTTGAGCAGGATCTCCCCCGCTCCTCGCTCGGCAGCGGTGCGGGTCCACTCGAGGGCGTCCAGGCCAGCCGATTTGCGACCGCCGTGGGTGGTCACCTCGAACCCGGACGGGGTGCCCGCGGCCCGGCGCGCGTCCACCGACAGCACCAGCACCTGGCTGCCGAACCGCTCGGCGATCTCCGAGATCAGCTCGGGACGGTTGATCGCCGAAGTGTTGATCGAGACCTTGTCGGCGCCGGCCCGCAACAGCGCGTCGACGTCGGCCACTGAGGAGACTCCGCCGCCAACGGTCAGCGGGATGAAGACCTCCTCGGCGCAGCGCGAGACGATCTCCATCGTGGTGGCGCGACCGAGGTGGGAGGCGGAGATGTCGAGGAAGGTCAGTTCGTCGGCGCCGTCGGCGTCATAGCGCCTAGCCAGTTCGACGGGGTCCCCGGCGTCGCGCAAACCCTCGAAGTTGACCCCCTTCACTACCCGGCCGCCGTCGACGTCCAGGCACGGGATCACGCGAACCGCGAGGCTCACGACCGGTCACCGGGCAGAGTGAGCGCCAAGGCCTCGGTGAGGGTGAAGCGACCTTCGTAGAGTGCGGTGCCGATGATCGCGCCCTCGACCCCGTCGGCGACCAAGCCCTGCAGGGCACGCAGGTCGTCGAGCTCGGTAATGCCGCCGGAGGCCACCACGGGCTTGTCGGTGGCGGCGCAGACGGCTCGCAGCAGTTCGAGATTCGGGCCTTGGAGCATGCCGTCCTTGTTCACGTCGGTCACGACGTAGCGCGCGCAGCCCTCGCCATCGAGCCGGGCTAGGACGTCGTAGAGGTCGCCACCGTCGCGCGTCCAGCCGCGTGCGGCAAGCGTTCGGCCACGCACGTCGAGCCCGATCGCGACGCGATCACCGAACCTGGCGATCGCTTCGGCGCACCAGGCCGGCTGCTCCAAGGCCGCGGTGCCGATATTGACGCGCCGGCATCCGGTGGCCATCGCGGCTTCGAGCGATTCGTCATCGCGAATACCACCCGACATCTCCACGTCGATATCGAGACGCCCCACGATCTCGGCCTGGAGCTCCCGGTTGTGCCCGCGGCCGAAGGCGGCGTCGAGGTCGACCAGGTGGATCCACTCAGCCCCGGCTTCCTGCCAGCGCAGCGCGGCCTCGACCGGATCGCCGAAGCGCTTCTCCGACCCGGCCTTGCCCTGCACCAACTGGACCGCCTGTCCCCCAGCGATATCGACCGCAGGAAGCAGTTCCAGGTAGCTCGATCGGGTGCGATCGGCCTGCGACTCGCTCATCTCTTCCTCTCCCGGGTGTTTCACCCGGCTGCTCGCAGACTGGCCACCCAGTTGCGGAGCAACCGGGCCCCGGCGTCGCCGGACTTCTCGGGGTGGAACTGGGTCGCGGTCAGCGGGCCGTTCTCCACCGCCGCCACGAACCGGTCGCCGCCGTGTTCGCTCCAGGTCACCACTGGCGCGCGGGTGCGGTCGTTGGTGACCAAGGTCCACTCACGCACGCCGTAGCTGTGCACGAAGTAGAACCGTTCGGTCTCGATCCCGGCGAACAAGGTGCTCTCCGAGGGGACCTCGACGGTATTCCAGCCCATGTGCGGGACTACCGGCGCCTGGAGTCGCTCGACCACCCCTGGCCACTCGCCGCACCCGGCAGTTGTCAGGCCATGCTCGACCCCGGTCTCGAAGAGCACTTGCATGCCGACACAGATGCCGAGCACGGGTCTGCCGCCCGCCAGGAAGCGGCCGATCAACTCGGGGCCGTGCACCGCACGCAAGCCATCCATGCATGCCGCGAAGGCGCCGACGCCCGGCACGACCAGGGCGTCCGATGCCTCGATCGTGTGGCGATCGGAGGTGAGCACGATCGCGATTCCGGGTCCGGCAGCGCGTTGCAGTGCCCGGGTCACCGACCGGAGGTTCCCCGACCCATAGTCGAGAATCGCGATCTGCACGCCGCTCAGAGTGACCCCTTGGTCGAGGGCACCCCGGTCTCGCGCGGATCCAGCGCGATCGCGTCGCGCAGCGCCCGGGCAAAGGCCTTGAACTGCGCTTCCACCAGGTGGTGGGGATCGCGCGAGGAGATCACTCGTAGGTGCACCGCAAGCTGGGCATGGAAGGCCAAGGTCTCGAAAACGTGCCGGGTCAGCGAGCCTGCGTAATCCCCGCCGATCACCACGAACTCCTGCCCCGCGGGCTCGCCGACGTGCACGCAGTACGGTCGTCCGGAGACGTCAACCGCGCATTGCACGAGCGCCTCATCGAGCGGCACCAGTGCGTCACCGAATCGCCGGATCCCCGCTTTGGACCCCAACGCCTGCCGCAGCGCCTGGCCAAGGGCAATGGCGGTGTCCTCCACGGTGTGGTGCGCGTCGATGTGGGTATCGCCCTCGGTGCGTGCGACCAGATCGATCAGGCTGTGTCGAGAGAACGAGGTCAGCATGTGGTCGTAGAAGCCGACTCCCGTCGCCACGTCGCTGCGGCCAGTGCCGTCGAGATCGACCTCGATATGCACTGTGGATTCGCTGGTGGCCCGGTCGACGGTGGCCCGACGCAGTGTCTCGGTCATCGGGTGGCCCCTTCCTTGCGCTCTTCGATGGTGGGGGTGATCCCCAGCGTGGTGGCGGTGCCGGTGAGCGCCGCCCGGAATGCTTGCATCTCTTCGGGAGTCCCGATGGAAACCCGCAGCCAGCCATTGGGTCCGGTTTCCCGGATCAGCACGCCGCGGTCGAGCACCTGCTGCCAGACCGTGTGGCGATCCTCGAACCTGCCGAACAGGACGAAGTTGGCGTCGCTGTCGGCAGCCTCGTAGCCCTGCGTGCGCAGCCAGTCGACACAGGAGTCGCGCTCTGATCGCAAGGCGTCAACCTGAGCCAACAGTTCGGGCGCGTGCCGCAGCGCGGCCTCGGCGACGGCTTGGGTGATCGCCGAGAGGTGATACGGCAGCCGGATCACGCGCAGGGCGTCGCAGATCGCCGGGTCCGCAGCCAGATATCCCACCCGCGCCCCGGCAAGGGCGAACGCCTTGCTCATGGTGCGGCTGACCGCGAGGTTGCGGTGAGCGGGCAGGAGTTCGAGTGCGCTCGGCGTGCCGGTACGACGGAACTCGGCGTACGCCTCGTCGACGACCACGATCCCCTCCGGCAGCGCCTCGCACAGCCGCGTCACCGCGCTCAACGGCAGAGCCGTCCCGGTGGGGTTGTTGGGCGAGGGCACCAACACCACGTGAGGGCGGACTTCCCGGATCGTGGCGACCGCCCGGTCGAGGTCGAGGGAGAAGTCGGACTCTCGGTGACCATCGACCCACTCGGTATTGGAGTCACGGGCGTACTCCGGATACATGCTGTACGTCGGGGCGAAGGAGAGCGCGCGGCGGCCGGGCCCACCGAAGCACTGCAGCACTTGGAGCATGACTTCGTTCGATCCGTTGGCCGCCCAGACCTGGTCAGCGCTGATCCCGTGACCGAGATAGCGAGCAAGGGCTTCTCGCAACGAGGTGAAGTCGCGATCCGGGTAGCGGTTCAGTTCCCCGGCGATCGCGGCGACCGACTCGGCGATATCGGCCACGACGGTCGCGGACGGCCCGTACGGGTTCTCGTTGACGTTGAGCCGCACCGGCACGTCGAGCTGGGGTGCGCCGTAAGCAGTCTCGCCCACGAGTTCGGGACGCACCGGTGGCCACCCAGCTAACGTCTCGGCGCCGAGCACGGCACCCGCCTGGGGGACCATCGATCAGCCCTCCAGCCGGATCCGCACAGCCGCGCCGTGACCGGGCAGGTCCTCGGCGTCGGCCAGCGTCATGACGTGCTCCCCGACCTCGGTCAGCGCGTCGCTGGTGTATTCCACCAGGTGCACCGACTTGAGGAAGGCGCGCACCGACAACCCCGAGGAGTGGCACGCGCAGCCGGCCGTGGGCAGCACGTGGTTGGACCCCGCGCAGTAGTCGCCCAAGGAAACCGGGGCGAAGTCGCCGACGAAGATCGCTCCCGCATTGCGCACCCGCCGGGCGATGGCCGGTGCGTCGGCGGTATGGATCTCGAGGTGTTCGGCGGCGTAGGCGTTGACCACGTCGAGGCCCTGCTCCAGATCGCGCACCAGCACGATTCCCGACTGCTCCCCGCCGAGCGCGGTGGTGATCCGTTCGACGTGCTTGGTCTGCGCCACCTGGGTAGCCAAGTGCTCGGTCAGCTCGGCAGCGAGACGTTCGCTGGGGGTGACCAGTACCGAGGCGGCCAGCGGGTCGTGCTCGGCCTGGCTGATCAGGTCGGCCGCGACGTAGGCGGCATTCGCGGTGTCGTCGGCCAGGATGGCGATCTCGGTAGGACCTGCCTCCGAGTCGATGCCGACCACTCCCCGCAGCAGCCGTTTGGCCGCGACGACGTAGATGTTGCCCGGCCCGGTGACCAAGTCGACCGGACGGCAGGGCCCGGCGCCGTGGGCGAACATCGCGATTGCCTGGGCTCCCCCGACCGCGTAGACCTCATCGACTCCGAGCAGGGCGCAGGCCGCCATGATGGTGGGCTCGGGCAGGCCCCCCGCCTCGCGTTGCGGTGAGCTCGCCAGAGCGATCGAGCCGACGCCCGCCACCTGAGCCGGTACGACGTTCATCACCACGCTGGAGACCAACGGCGCCAAGCCGCCCGGGACGTAGAGACCGACTCGGTCGACCGGCACCATCCGCTGGGTGACCCGCGCACCGGGACCAAGATCGGTGACGACGTCTCGCTCCAGCTCGGCCGCACAGGTCAGCCGCAGTCGCCGGATGGATTCCTCCAGCGCGGCCCGGATCTCCGGATCCAGCGCGACCAGCGCCTTGGAGAGCTCCTCGGCCGGGACTCGGATACCGGTCTGGTGGACTGCGTCGAAGCGAGCGGAGAACTCCAACACCGCTTCCTCGCCTCGGGTGCGCACCGCCTCGACGATCGGCGCGACCTGATGGACCGCTGCCTCGACATCGAACCCGGCGCGCGGAACCAGCGCGCGATAGTCGACGCCCACATCGGCGTCGCGCAGGTCGAGACGGCGAATCATGTGACCATCGTAGTTTCGTCCGAGGGCCTGGCGGTTATCGTCAGTGCATGGATAGATTAAATATTTGATAAAATATTAGAACCATCAGAAAATGAACAAGTAAATAATATTTAGTTGAAGATCTTTGATTCATGCCTCCATTTTGAGTGCATGTTTGTACATCTAGTTCTAGTTGTGAAATTTAGATGTGGATTAATTATTTATAACCAGATTGAAGTTATCGAGCATATGGGTCATAATTGTAACTTTATATATCTGACAAAGATTTACAAAATGGATCCAAAACGACTCATATTGAATTTTGAGCGAAACCAGAGCTAGATCGAGAGAGAGGGAAATACTGACTGAAATCAGAGTTCTAGGTTGGCTAAAACTGCCCTTCATAACAATCCCACAATAAATCTTAAATGTAGGGAGGGGTGAGGACAGGATAAAATTGCGATAGTTAAATCGATGCGGACTAGATAGTTTGGTGTTTGTATAGCAGTTCCTAGTTGAGATGAGAGTTATATAGAAAATTGGACTTCATTGTTTATAATCATATATTTTCAGTTTAATGGGAGCATAGTGCGTTCGCCTAAGCCCTAAGTTAACTTCTCAGATTCACCATCATCGGTCCCTCGAATCCAGTCGAGTCAGAAACCTTGAGGAGATGCTTCATTTTTAGATTATTATCTCCGATTTGTAACTTCATTGCACAGCTAGCGTATTTTACATCTTTAACTCAGAATGTTGGCAAAGTCGTCTTCACCGTCCAGAATTACTTTCATCTTGAATTCACTCGTGATTAATTTTTCATGCTTGATAAAATGATAAGAGTATAAATTTTATTTACTCAGTGCACTAGTCAAAAGCGAGCTTCCTTTTCAGTGGCCATCAAACAAATTTAGTTCCTCGATTTTACCGTTTCCATCCTAGATATCAAAGGAGCAAAAATATAAAAAGTTTCCCTGAAGATGCACGCTGTGTGCGAGGGTCCTAGGCACCATGATCACCTATTGAAATAGATGAAGGCTAGAATTATATATAATCTAGAAGTCAGTCAGCTAATTACTGCAGTTTTTGGCTGCTCGGATTTGAAGATCGTTGATGCTAAAAGAAACGATCTTATTCAAGACTACGGCCTGTCTCTTGATATGATTGTACCTGGCGAAGACCCAACTAAGCTCAATGAAAAGAAAACTATATTCTCCGGAAACCCAGAATAGTCTTAAAAATATACTAAAAATAATATCCCCTCCAAAAAACTCAAATAATCCATATTTAGGGTTATGATGTACAAAGCTAATTAATCCGGTTTCATCGACATGGCACTGCCTTCACATCAAATTTGTATACCTTACATGAAGTTTTGGAGCCAGGATGAGTCTTCTGTAACATCATAAAAAAATGGATAAAAGATTTATTAAAAAATTCAGCTTAAACATTACTAAAGGTTCAAATAAGGAGCAGACGATTATATTAATGTGTATTTAAGCTTAACGTTAAAAATCACTAAGATCTAGCTGGAACAAATCGAATGTTTGGTGTTTAGCTAGAATGGACTTAAAACTGTGAGCCCCTACCTACTCACCCCAAAAAGTGCGCTTCTTCGAACAAGTTTACTTTCAGCTAGTGAATTAGATGTGTACTAGAAACTACTAAATAAGCAAAAGAAAGTAACTTACCAGACTAAGAATGAGATTCAAAGAATTATTAAGTAGTGTTACGGATTGTTTAACTAGGAAGGCAAGGAAAAAATTACGAATCCCAACTAATTAGAGAAGGTACAGACTTGTTTCTTAAACATTTTGAACAGCTTAATTCAACTTATCACATAGGGAGAAGATGTGACTAATGAAAGCATATGGCTCCTGGTCGATAAAATAATTCATAGACCTTAGTTGTCCGTTAATTACTTTTATCTGATTAAAGCGCCTAATCATAAAACTGAAATCGGCTTAAAATACTATGGATTTATATTTGCGATGCTTAGCAAAATCATTTTATGCACAACAATGGGGCTAACTTACCATGAATTGAAATGTATTCAAAAATTTATTGGTTATGTCTATTTTAGATGCAAGTGGATTCAAAATTTGGTTGTGAACGCTCTGAAAAGAAAAGATGATCCAGAATTTACTCCAGAGAAACTCATCGAAATCGGAGTATGTCTGAGCAATAAAAGTCCTTCCAAATCGGTCCTTTACGACTGGTAGCAATGTCTGCTACCTCACATAAAAAATGAACCTAGATATCGCTAGATTTCGAATGGCTTGCTAGAAACTTCTTAATCAGTGCCCAATTGGGCCAATTATTTATTTAATAGAGATGATGAAGATCTCTATTATGGTCTGATGATAGAAATATGGACCTAAGGCTAGATTTTCTTGGATAATCAAGGCAGAATCATGTGGTAATACTTCCCTAACTATGCTGAGTTGCTAGGGACTTTTCTAGGCTAAATGAATCGAAATAAGATCATCGACTATGGGTGTTCTTTCAGAGAGTGTTCAATGAAATTGATATCGAACTAAAAATTGCTCAACAATTTCGTCATGTTTTTGTTCCCTAAAACTTGTCTTTACTAGATTAATTGCGTAATTCGCTGTCTAGAATTGATTCGCTCTTATTTTGAAGTCATCTCGAATAAAAACAAGAAAATGCCAAATGATTTTAACTTCAACTACTTTTACACTGGCATTAAAAGCATATTTGAGTCAAATCACTCCTATTTGCTAATTCGAGTTATAGGTCTACTTTATGATTACTATCATATTCTTTCAGGAGACTTCAAAAAATCACTTGACAATTTCATCTTCAATAAGGGATTCAATCTTATTTTCCTCCACTGGTGTGACTATGTTCGTAGAATGTTTTATATTTTCCTAGAACACCGCATAGTTTTGAAATTTAGCGATTTCTAGCTTGGTTAGTACCAAGATTGGGAAAAAAACTAGGTTTCATATGATCTGATTGAAAGAAAAAACCAATACATTAAGCTAATCGAAAACTTGAAGCTAGAAGAAGAAAGAATAATTCGATCGAAAAAGAAAAGCCCATTTGCCGAAAAAGATGTCTACCATCTAAAAATGAAAGAAAAGCTAAAGATGAAAAAATTGTAGAAAAAACAAGAGATGGAAAAGTCAGATAAAGATAAAAATAGTTCATTAAGCTTCGAATAAATGGACTATATACCACACCTGAGCCGAAAACAAACACAGTGGATGATAAACCCCCATTCATCTAAGATAAATAGAAAATGGAGTGACAACTATGAAATTGAGGATCACCTTGAGATCATTTGTGTACCGGAAGAATTAAAAAAGTATATTGAAAAATCGATGAAAGAATATCGCTAGGTGATAAAATTGAAGAATCCAGACGAAGAAATTCGAAAGATAATGAAAATTTTCGAAGGAAACAAATCAGTAGACAACTGAACATTATATTCATTATATTTTTTCTTAATCAATTGCCTAGTATCAAGTGGTATTTGATAAGTAATGGGGTTGGGGTTGGGGTTGGGTCTTGGGGTAAGGGTTGGGGGTTGGGGTTGGGGTTGGGGTTGGGGTTGGGGTTGGGTACGAA
>JBAOHF010000016.1:0-240775 GCA_037046605.1 Nocardioides sp. | reverse complement strand
GAAGCTCTTAGGCGCGGCGTCAGGCGCTGCGCGCAGCGTTGGCTCGGTGCAGGTGCGCCGGACCAATGTGCCCACCGCGCAGGAGCTTCAGCCGCTCGGTGAGGATCTCTTCGAGCTCGCCGGTGCTGCGACGCTCCAGGAGCATGTCCCAGTGCGTGCGAGCAGGCTTCTCGATCTTGGGCTCGGGCTTGATGCCGGCGACGCTGAGTGCTTCTCCGCCACAGCGGGGGCACTCCCAGATAGCCGGGACGTCAGCCTCTTCGGCCATGGTGATCTCGAACTCATGACCAAGCTGGCAGCGGTATCCGACCTGCTGCCGCGCAGCAAACTCGATGCCGCGCTCGTCCTCGAAACTCTGACCGCCGAGCCGTGCGCCACGAAGGGTGCGCTCTGCCATCTTCCCTAACCTCCAGTGGGTGTGTGTTGCCTACGCTGAGAAGACGGACCGCTCATACGTCCATGACGCAATTAGGTAAAACTCCTGAAAAAATTCGGCACAGTCTCTGTGGGAGCCCTACAACTGACGCGTCCGGCAACTTTCAACCGTACTGGATCACACAACCGGCGGCATCTCGTTTCCGGCATCCCGGATGCCCTTGGCCGTGTCGACCTTGAGTAGGAGCCCGCCGCCGATCACGAACAGGATGATCAGCGCGAAGATCGCCGGCCGGAACGAGCCGGTGACCTGGTGCACCACGCCGAAGAGCAGCGCTCCGAACCACGACGTGCCGCGATCCACCGCGTGGTAGAAGGAGAAGTACTCCGCCTCCTTGCCCTTGGGGATCAGCAAGGAGAAGTAGGAGCGTGCCAGCGCCTGGGTGCCACCGAGCACGATGCCGATGGCAACCGCGAGTGCGTAGAACGGCAGCGGCGACCTCTCGGGCAGGATCATTGCGATCGTCACGATCACCATCCACACCGCGATCCCCGACAAGATCGTCCGCTTCGTGCCGTAGCGCTCGGCGAGCCGGCCGAACAGCAATGCGCCGCCGTACGCGACGAACTGGACGATCAGGATCGTGGCGATGAGCACCGTCTGGCTGAACTTGAGCTGTTCGGTGCCATAAGTCGAAGACTGAGTGATGACGGTTTGAATGCCGTCGTTGAAGAACAGGTAGGCCAGCAGGAAGGTCACTGCTACCGGGTACTGCTTCATATCCCGGAAGGTCTCGGCCAGTTGACCGAAGGAGGCTTTGAGGATCCCGCCTTCAACGGGAGTGGTGTTGGCCGGTGGGATGTCGTTGAGCCGGAAGAAGGGGATCAGCGCGAAGCCCGCCCACCAGATGCACGCCGAGAGCATGCTCCATCGGGTCGCCGAGCCGAGGCTGAGACCGAAGGGGAGAACCGTCACCACGGCCAGGTTGACCACCAGCAGCAATCCACCGCCGAGATAGCCCCAGGCCCAGCCGCGCGAGGAGACTCGGTCGCGCTCGAACTCCTCCGAGATCAGCGGCAGGATCGAGTCGTTCACGACCAGGGAGGCAGCCAAGAACAGGTTCGCGCCCACAAGTGCGATCGCGCCCAACTGCCAGTTGTCCCCGCGCGTGAAGAAGAGCAACGACCCGAAAGCGGCGCCGATCCATGCGAACAGCGCTAGCAGGCCCTTCTTGTTGGCGACGCGGTCGACATAGGAGCCGAGCGGCGGCAACAAGATCGCGGAAAGGATCGTCGAGCCGGTCACCAAATATGCCGGCAAAGAGCCTGGATCCACCGGAATGCCGAGCAAGCTCACCCGGTTGTCGACGGCGGCTTCCTTGGCCACCGAGATCAGGTACGGCGCCGCGAGGACCGTGGAGACGGTCGTGACATAGGCCGAGTTCGCCCAGTCGTACCAGTACCACGCCTTCTGTTGCTTGGCCCGCCAGAGCGGGGCGAGATCGGCGATCGCGCCGCCGTTCTGGTTGCTTGCGGTATCACTCATCGGTTTCCCTCCATAGCCCACGCTGGGTGAGTACATCTTTGAGTAGGTCGGTGCGATCACTGATCAAACCGTCGACGCCGCGGTCGATCAGCTCGCCCATCAGTTCGGCGTCGTCCACGGTCCACACGTGCACCTGAACGCCGGCGCGATGCGCCCGGCGGATCATCCCGCGCGTCGCTAGTGGGATCCGCTTGGAGCGCACCGGGATCTGCAGTGCCTCCACCGGGTGACCCACGAGTCGGGCAGCCACCCGGCCGCTCGGGCAGAGCCGGAAGAGTGCCACCTCTGCCGGACCGGCGGACGTCGGGACGCTGCCTCGGCACAGCGTGCGGAACTCACGCAGGCGGGCGCTGGAGAAAGATCCGACCAGCACTCGATGATGCGCACCGCGATCTTCGATCAAGTCCCACAAGGGGCGGGCAGCCCCGTCGGACTTCAAGTCGATGTTGAAGTTCGCCTCGGGGAGGGCATCGAGGAGTTCGGCCATCGTGGGGATGTGGTGCTTGCCGGCGATCCGTGCGGTGACGATCTCGGCATAGGTCATGTCGGCTATCGCCCCGTTGGCGTCGGTGACCCGGTCGAGCACCTCGTCGTGAAAGGCCAGCAGAACGCCGTCTTTGGTCAGATGCACGTCGGTCTCGAGATGGCGGTAGCCCAACGCGAAGGCGTTGCGGAAGGACTGCAGGGTGTTCTCCAGGTGGAGATTCGCCGGGTGCAGCGCGCCGCCGCGGTGCGCGAAAGCCAAGACTCCGGGGGGATTTCCCCTATCCAGGTAGGCCCTCGAAGCGCCGCTCACCGGTGCAGTATGCATCCTCACGGGCTCATGGTGCGCGAATCGCCCCTATCCGGGCATGGCGCGGCGTACTCAACCTCACCGCCCGGGTGTCACCGCTCAGATGTCACGGCTCAGATGTCGCGGAACGTGACGATGTTGGCACCCAGGGTGTTGAGGCGCTCGGCTAGATCCTCATACCCACGGTGGATCACGTAGGTCGAGCGCAAGACCGAGGTGCCCTTGGCCGCGAGCATCGCGAGCAGGATCACCACGGCCGGCCGCAATGCGGGGGGACACACGATCTCGCTGCCACTCCAGTGGGTCGGCCCCTCGACCATCACCCGGTGCGGGTCGAGCAGCTTGACCTGGCCACCAAGCTTGTTGAGCTCGACGAGGTAGATGGCGCGGTTCTCATAGACCCAGTCGTGGATCAGCGTCTGACCGCTTGCCGTGGCGGCGATGACCGCGAAGAACGGCAAGTTGTCGATGTTGAGCCCTGGGAAGGGCATCGGGTGGACCTTGTCCAGCGGCGCGTGCAGGGCTGATGGGTGCGTGGTGATGTCGACCAGACGGGTCTCGCCATTGGCCGCGACGTATTCCGCTGAACGGTCGTAGTCAAAACCCATGACTTCCAACAGCGCCAGCTCGATCTCCAAGAACTCGATCGGCACCCGCCGCACGGTGATCTCGGACTCGGTCACGATGGCGGCGGCCAAGAGCGACATCGCCTCGATCGGGTCCTCGCTGGGGGAGTAGTCCACATCGACATCGATGGTCTCTTTGCCGGTCACCGTCAACGTGGTGGAGCCGATCCCTTCGACCACGACCCCGAGCCGCTGCAGATAGAAGCAGAGGTCCTGAACCATGTAGTTGGACGAGGCGTTGCGGATGATCGTGATGCCCGGATGGAGGGCCGCAGCCATCAGGGCGTTCTCGGTGACGGTGTCGCCACGCTCGGTGAGCACGATCGGACGCTGGGGGCTCATCCCCGCCGTGGCCGAGGCCATGTAGTTGCCTTCGGTCGCCTTGACCTCCAGCCCGAAGGGACGCAACGCGGACAGATGCGGTTCGACGGTGCGGGTGCCTAGATTGCAGCCACCGGCATAGGGGAGCGCGAACTCGTCGAGCCGGTGCAGGAGGGGACCGAGGAACATGATGATCGAGCGGGTACGCCGGGCCGCATCGGCGTCGATGCTGGAAAGGTCCAACTCAGCGGGAGGCACGATCTCCAAATCACCCTCGTCGCCGATCCAGCGGGTCTGCACGCCGATCGATTGCAGCACCTCCAGAAGCCGATTGACCTCCTCGATGCGCGCCACCTTGCGCAGCGTCGTACGCCCGCGGTTGAGCAGGGACGCGCACAGCAGCGCCACACCGGCGTTCTTGGACGTCTTGACGTCGATGCTGCCGGCAAGCTTCGTCGGACCGGTCACGCGCAGGTGGACGGGCCCGCTGCCGAGCGCGACGATCTCCGAGTCAAGCGCCTCACCGATGCGCTCGATCATCTCCAGGCTGAGGTTCTGGTGACCACGCTCGATGCGGTTGACGGCGCTCTGCGATGTGCCCAGACGTTCGGCCAACTGTTGTTGGGTGAGCCCGCGGTGTTTGCGCGCGTCGCGAATGAGGTTGCCGATCCGGCTCTTGTAGTCCTCGCTCATCCCCACACCGTAACCCATGTATCTCATATCTGAGATAACAGGCATGGCAGTTTGCCGATCGAGCCGCGGTCGAGCGGGTCGCGCCCGCCATTAGGCTCCCGAGGGTGACCCCCGAGGAGTTCCGCAGAGCCGGCCACGAACTGATCGATTGGATCGCCGATCACCGCGCTCGGATACCCGAGTTGCCCGTTGCCGCAACCACGGCGCCCGGCGAGGTGGCCGGGGGATTGGGTAGCGCGGCCCCGGCCGAGCCGGAGCCCTTCGCCGCGGTGCTCGACGACCTGGAGCGAGTCGTGGTGCCTGGCGTGACCCAGACCATGCATCCGAGCTTCTTCGGCTGGTTCCCATCCAACTCCTCGCTGTCCTCGGTGTTGGGCGATTTCGCCACTGCGGGCATCGGCGCACTGGGGATCACCTGGGCCTCCGCACCGGCGCTGACCGAGGTGGAGCAAGTGGTCACCGACTGGCTTCGGGCCGAGTGCGGACTCTCTGAGAAGTGGTACGGCGCGATCCACGACACGGCGTCGACCGCTTGCCTGGTGGCGATGCTGGCCGCCCGGGAGCGCGCCACGAACCTCGGAAAGTACCGCGGCGGGCTACAGGCAGAAGACGCGCCGCTGGTCGTCTACACCTCACCGCAGGCACATTCCTCGGTCGATAAAGCGGTGCTCCTGGCTGGGTTCGGTCAGGACAACCTGCGCCACGTTGAGGTCGATCCCCAGACCTACGCCATGCGCCCGCAGTCGCTGCGTGGCTTGATCGAGTCCGACTTGGCTGCGGGGAGGCGCCCGGCTGCGATCGTGGCCGCACTCGGGACAACGGGAACTACAGCCTTCGACCCGGTGGCTGAGATCGCCGACATTGCCGAGGAATTCGGTCTCTGGCTACACGTGGACGCGGCCATGGCCGGCTCGGCGATGGTGCTCCCCGAGATGCGGCACTTGTTCGAAGGCGTCGAGCGCGCGGACTCCCTGGGGTGGAACCCGCGCAAATGGCTGGGCACGATCCTGGACTGCTCGCTGCTCTATGTGCGCGACCCCGATCATCTGGTCCGCGTGTTCGCCACCGACCCGTCGTACCTGCGCTCGCAAGCCGACGGCGCGGTCGTGCAGTACCGCGATTGGGGCATCCCGCTGGGGCGCCGGTTCCGTGCCTTGAAGCTCTGGTTCCAGCTGCGCTTGGACGGCATGGATGCGATCCGGGCTCGGCTTCGGCGCGATCTGGACAATGCGCACTGGCTCGCCGATGCCGTCGCCGCGGAGCCGTTTTGGCGGGTGCTGGCGCCGGTGCCGTTGCAGACCGTGTGCGTGCGCCACGAGCCGGCGGGTCTGTCTGCCGAGGAGTTGGATGCCCACACGCTGGCCTGGGCGGCGGCCATCAACGATTCGGGGAGGGCATTCGTGACGCCGTCGATGCTGGATGGTCGTTGGATGGTGCGGGTGTCGATCGGGGCGGAGCCCACCGAGCGCGCAGACGTCGAGGCTCTGTGGGAGCAGATGCGGACGGCGGCGGGAGCCGACTCTTGAGCGCGGATCAGGCGTGGGTGAACGAGTTCACCCTGCAGCGCCTCGTGGAAGGCAACCGACGTTTCCGCAAAGGCAGGGGAGAGCGGCCCCATGGCGACCCGGATCACCGTATCGCCGTGGCGACCGCGCAGCACCCGTTTGCGCTTGTCGTCTGCTGCTCGGACTCCCGAGAAGTGCCCGAGATCATCTTCGACTGCGGACTCGGTGACTTGTTCGTGGTGCGCAGCGCCGGCCACGTGGTCGGCGACACCGCTCTGGCGAGCATCGAGTTCGGTGTGGTCAACCTGGGTGTCAGAGTCATCGTCGTGCTTGGCCACACCGCCTGTGGCGCCATCAACGCCACCCTCGACCATCTGTCCTCGGGTGCGGCCGCCCCGGGCCACCTGCCTCGACTGCTCGCGGCCATCGAGCCGGCGGTTCTTGGGGCAATCGATGCCAACACCGTCATCACGGAACATGTCCGACGTACCTGCCAAGCGATCCGCTCGGATCTGGACGAGATCGACTCGGGCCTCGCGGTCGAGGTTGCCGTTCACGGCGCGGTTTATGACCTGGCCAGCGGCAAGGTGAGGTTTCACGCGAAGTAGGGCGTCCCTGCGGGTGATTGCCGCAACGGGCTCATGTTCGTCGGTGGAATCTGAGGGTGCCGTCGGGTTGTCGTTCGTGCCCATAGGCGGGGTCGTGGATGCGGCGGTGGTGCCATCCGCAGAGGGGGATGGCCTTCTCGAGGTTGGTGGCGCCGCCGGTTGCCCAGGGGGCGGCGTGGTGCAACTCGCACCACGCGTACGGCCTCTGGCATCCGTGGGCGGCGCAGGTGGTGTGCTTCGTGGCGAGCGCGACTCGGTGTGCTTCGGTGAACAACCGTTTCGACCGGCCGAGGTCGAGGGGGAGGGATTGGCCGTTGAGGATGGCGGGGAGGATCCCTGCGTTGCAGGCGATCCGGCGGGCGTCTCCGGGTGAGGTCTCATGTCCGGTGTCGACACCGGCAGCCGCCAGATCCTGCACCAACTGCTTGTGCTGCATCGTGATGACGATGGTGGCGGCGACTTTGCCGTGGAGCCGGTCGGTGGGCAGGTGCTCGAGAAGTTCGAGGAACGCGAGCCCGCGCTGGTGAGCAGGGTCATGCTTCGCGTCGATGGACCCGCCTTGCGCGTCGGGTGCACCGGGCTTCGCTCTGCGAGGGGCAGTGAGGTGTTGGAGGATCTTCTTCAAGATGTCCCCCGCCAGGGTGGGGACGGTGAAGTGACCGGTGAGGGTGCCGTCGTGGTTGTCGTGCAACGTCAACCGCGTCCGGGCCAGCGCCGAGCGTTCCTCAGCCATCAGGACGTCGGCGTGATGAGCTTCGGCTTCCACCGTGGTGGTGATGTCGTGCAGCACCTGACGGGATCTGCGTCCTAACGCGGCTGGGTCCAGGTCGTGGGCCCAGGCCAGTAGTTTCTCTTCCACTGCCTCAACCTGGACAGCGCTGAGACTGGCGGGGAGTTGGTCGTGGGTGCGGGCGATCACGCGGGCGTGTTCCACCGACACGGCCCCGGTGTCCATCGCAGACCGGGTCGCCGGCAACGTCTCGAGGTCCTGAGCGAGCGCGACCTGCCGCGAAGCAACTGCACCGGAGGCGTGGGTGTTCTTCGCCAGCCACGCCGTCGTATCCGGCAGACCCGCGTCGCGAGACACATCGAATGCGTCGGCCGCCGCCACCAACCGCAGTTTCACCGCATCCAACCGCCGGATCGCCCGCTCCACCTCGACCACCGCAGCCCGGTAGTCACCCGACGCAAGCGTCAGTGGCCCGTCGGGGTGGGCATCCAGCAGTCTGTGCACGCCCGCGAGCAGCGTCAGGGTGGGGTGGGTGGCGTCTGGGTGCAGATCCAGCACCGCAGCATCCGTGATGGTCGACACGACTTCCCCCCTCCCCGAGTGAGTGGCTTATCCCAATAGCTAATTCAAACAGGTGTTCGAGTGTGTGGTCAAGGCCTCGAAGGTAAAGAATCGGGGGATTGTGAACTCAAGCGACCCGAAAGTCGGCGGCGGCGACAAGCCGGCGGCCGCGCCACCCATAACCAGCCAAAGACGCCGCCCTCTGCTTTCGGCCCACCAATCGGCCTACGGCGAGTGCAGCGTCACCCCAAGGGCGTAGTCCAGTTCGAGCTCAAGATCCGCGAAACCAGCTTCATCCAAAGTCGCCCGGAGCCCGCCGATATCGGGTTTGAGATCCTGCCCCAAGGCATCGACCTGCAACTGTTGGCCTTGCACACTTACGTCGAGGATCGTCCATTCGTGAGTGGCGGCCCATTCGTCGAGCACCCCGCGGGTTTCGTTGAGAACCCATTGCTCACGTACGACCCGATAGCTGCCGGACGCCAACGGCAGGGCAACCAACGCCACGGCCGCTGCCACCACGCCGAGTGTTCGCCCGCGAAGCGCACCGATGGTCCATCCGGCCTCCTCGGCCGCGCCGCGCATCCCGCTGAGCACGAACAACAGCACACCGGTGGCCACGATTGCGGTCACGTTCGTGCTGAACAGAAGCAGTGCCCCCAATGCCTGCGCCGTTTCCCCGGATTCCAGGGTTAGTCCGACCACCGCAAGAGGGGGGACCAGCGAGATGGCGATCGCGACCCCGGGAAGGCTGTCGGAAACGTCGGATCGAACCGCCGCGAAGGCACCGACCAAGCCGGTCGCCAGGGCCGCCACGAGATCGATCAACCGAGGACTCACCCGTCCGGCTACTTGGGCATTGCTGTCGGCGACAACCGGCAGAGTCGAGAGAGCTCCCATGAGGAAGCCAATGGCCACGACCGCTATGGCGCTACCCAGAACCAATAGGAGAGACCGAGTGAGCATGGGCCGATCCACGAGCACGAGTGCGACGGCGATGCCCAGGATCGGTCGCATCAGCGGCGCCACGATCATCGCGCCGATGACCGTGGCCGTGGAATCCGCCATGACCCCGGCAGCGGCGATCGTGGCAGACAGGAGAAGCAGTACGACGTATCCGGAGAGGTCTCGAACCCGGTCCTTCGAACCCACGAAGAAGGATGTGGCGACCCTGTCGATATCGCCGCCGTCCATCGCCAGGATCGAGTTCGCCATCAGCGGCAGCGCTCGCGACTCATCCCGCTGCCAGCCAGCATCAGGCAATTTCCTGCGCTTGCGATCGCGCCCGAAAACCGACCAGCACCATCAGCATTCCCCAGCCGATTACAAGCACGCCAAGCCACACGGTCATGCTGACTGCGGAGGTGCCCGGATTGCTGAAGAAGAGCACTCCCGCGACAACCCAGAACAATCCCGCGAGGACGAGTAGCCATCGGGAAGTCTCGACCGTCTCACCGAAGGCCGAGGCGATCTCCATCAGTCCCCGCAGGACCAGCCAGACACCCAAGAGAGAAGTGAGCACCAGGGCGCTGGAGAATGGGCGGAAGATCGCGGTGAGGCCGGCAAGGACGCCGATGACCCCAATGATCAGCAGGAACCACCGTGCCGCAGCGGCCTCCGGGCGAAACGCCAGTACAAGCGCCATCACTCCATCGGTCAGGGCATAGATGCCCCACAGAATGACTAGCGCCGCGACTGTGCCGATGGGGTAGGCCATCGCCGTCAAGCCGAAAACGATTCCCAGAACGCCCGCAAGAATCAGGTAGTTTGCCGACCGCTTCAAGAGTTCCATGTGGTCCCTTTCGCATTTTCCTTATGCAAGGAGTTCCCCCACACTCTCGCAGTCCACCGGCGTCTGACAACCGGCACCACGGGATTCCAAAGCGAGTCAATTGTCGGTTCGGCGCTCCAATTTCATATTTCCCTGAAGGGAGTGTCTTTCCTCTCGCTACCCGACACAAGCATCTCGGGGCCGACCCAGTGGACTGGGAAAGGGGACGACCGCGAAGGGCTCAGGCGAGCCAGGCGGCGTAGAAGATGCCCACGCCGGAAGCCACGAAGACGCCGGTCACGATCCAGAACCGGATGACCACGGTCACTTCCTCCCAACCCAAGTGCTCGAAGTGGTGGTGGATCGGAGTGATCCGGAAGATGCGGCGGCCAGTGCCGGTCAGACGGCGGGTGAGTTTGAAGTAGCTCATCTGCACCAGCACGGAAAGGGTTTCCAGGACGAAGAGACCGGCGATGACCGCCATCAGCAACTCGGTGCGGGACATGATCGCCAGTCCCGCCAAGGCTGCGCCGAGGGCGAGCGAGCCGACGTCGCCCATGATGATCCGTGCCGGTTTGGCGTTCCACCAGAGGAACCCGATGCAGGCGGCCAGCACCGCGGCGGAGAACACCGCGAGATCGAGCGGGTCGCGCACGCGGTAGCACTCGGCGGCTACCACAGTCGCCCGCGAGGAGCCGCAGAGCTGGTTGTTCTGCCACACGTTGACGAGGGTGTATCCGCCGAAGATCAGCGTGGATGCTCCGGCGAGCAGCCCGTCCGCCCCGTCTGTCAGATTGGCCGCATTCGAGGTGGCGGTGACGATGAACCAGATAAGGAACAGTCCCACGAAGAAGGGCAGCCGGGGTCCCCAGTCGTGGGTGGTGGACAAGGCCAAAGACGCCGGATGCACGCCTCGCTCATCTGCGAAGAAGCGGGTGGCGAGTACGCCGAACAGGAGCGCGACCGCGGTCTGGCCGAGCATCTTCCCCCGACTGGAGAGGCCAGCGTTGTTCTGTGTGTAGACCTTGATGTAGTCGTCCAGGAAGCCAACGGCACCGCAACCTACGAAGAGCAGCATCACCAGCCACGCGCTCGCCGTGGGGCGACTCCCTGTCAGGAGCGTGGCCGCCAGGTAGCCGGTCAGGGTGCTGAGCAGGATGACCAGCCCCCCGAGCGTCGGCGTCCCCCGCTTCACGTGATGGGTGGTCGGGCCGTCGTCGCGAATCGGCTGACCGAATCCATGCCGGACGAACCACCCGATCGCGACCCGGGTTCCGAGCAACGAACAGAGCACAGACAAACCACCACTGAGCAGGATCGCCCGCACGCGTTCAGTCCTCTCGAGAGGTGGGTCGTCAGGTGTGCAGACTGGGGGAGGGTCAGTCGCCCCAGCCGAGCGGGAAGACTTCGAACGCCGTGGCCTTGGGCACGCCCATCGCGGCGCCGACGGCCCGGGCGATGCCCTCGAGGAACTCTTCGGGGTCCCAGTTCTCCCAGCCCAGGCCGTCGATGTAGGCGGCGTGCGCGGCCAACGAATCCACGCCGGCTTGGAAGGTGGCGGTCGTGTCGACAGCATGCTCGGCGAGCGGCGAACCGGCGGCCCAGACCTCGGTCACTCCGTTCCAACGTTCGAGCCCATCGACCAGCTGATCGGTGAAGATCCAGCGGTTGGCGGCGTCACGCACCCCATCCAGGACCGCATGACCCACAGCGATGTGGTCGGCTTGGTTGAGGTTACGCCCACCGAAGGTCGGATGGAAGTTGCCGGTGATGACGATCTCGGGACGATGCCGGCGTACGGCGTCAGCCACCGCGCGGCGGAGCGGCACGCCGTACTCGACGACCCCGTCGGGGAAGCCCCAGAACTCCACGGTGTCCACTCCCACGATGCGCGCCGACTCCACTTGCTCGGCTTCGCGCACGACGCGGCACTCATCGGGAGCCAGCGCGTCGATTCCGGCTTCGCCGGAGGTGACCATGCAGTAGACGACCTTCTTGCCCTGGCCGGTCCAGCGGGCCACGGCCGCGGCCGCGCCGAACTCGAGATCGTCGGGGTGGGCAACGATGCAGAGCGCCGTCGACCAGTCTTCGCGCACAGGTGTGAAGGCAGTGGATTCCATTCCGCGAGCATGACAGTCGAGCGGCGTTCGGGACAGGACCTAGGCACCGACTCGCTCTGGGATCGGGGGGATCGGGACGACGAACGATCTAGTAAACCGATTGGTTGACAATGCGGCTGTAACTACCTAGCGTCGACTCATTCAACCACTCAGTTGAGTAAGGCGAACGCGATGAACGACCGGCTGTCACTAGCCTTCGCTGCCCTTGCCGACCCCACTCGCCGCGAGATCGTCGCGAGGCTCGCCATCGGCGATGCCACAGTGGGGGAGTTGGCCGCTCCACACGCCATCACCCTCCAGGCGGTGAGCAAGCACCTCAAGGTGTTGGAGCGAGGCGGCTTGGTGACTCGTTCCCGCGAGGCCCAGCGCCGACCGGTGCACCTGGAAGCAGCGGCGTTGTCCGAGCTCACCGGCTGGATCGACCGCTACCAGCGACAGGCAGAGGAGCGGCTTGGCCGACTCGAAGCAGTCCTCGCCACGCTGGCCCCGGCGCCAGCTCCGACCACCACAGAGAACGGAGAGAGCAGATGAGCACCAACCAGCGATTGACCACGGCCCGCATCGAGGCCGACCCGGAGGTTCCGCTGATCCGGATCACCCGCGACTTCCGGGCCACCCCCGCGCAGGTGCAACGCGCCCACGTGGACCCGGAGATCTTCGCGCTGTGGATCGGGCCGGCGTCGGTGGAGGCCAAGATCGACTACTGGGACGCTCGCACCGGTGGCTCGTGGAGGTACGCCGCGACCCGAGGTGAGGAGGAGTACTGGTTCCACGGCAGCTTCCACGACGTACTGCCCGGGAAGATCGTGCAGACCTTCACTTGGGAGGGCATGCCCGACGGCGTCGCCCTGGAGACCGTCCGGTTCGAAGATCTGGGCGATGGCTGGACGCGACTCACCGCGCAATCACTCGGCGACTCCTTCGAAGGTCGCGACGCCTGGCTGCAGAGCGGCATGGAGGTCGGCGTACAAGAGGGGTACGCCGCGCTCGACGCCCTCATCGCTCGGGAGCAGAACGCATGACCCGGCTGCCTGATCAACCGATGGGGGAGAAGCACCGCATCATCGCCGAGGGCTTCACCCAACGGGTCCTGCACGTGTCCGACTGGGACGCCCCGACACCTGTCAAGGAGTGGCGGGCACGCGACGTCGTCGGCCATCTCCTGTGGATTCGAGACGTGCTGGGCGATGCCGTGGAAGTCGGTCCCGCGCCGGATCTCGCGAATCCCGTGAATGCCTGGATCGAGCACAGCGGGCGGTTACAAGCGATCCTCGACGACCCGGCGTCGATGGACCTCCCGCACAGCCACCCCATGACGGGGGACAACCCGGTCCCGGTGCTGATCGACCGGATCTACACCGGCGACATCTTCTTCCACACCTGGGACCTCGCCCGCTCGAACGGCCTCGACGACTCGCTGGACCCGGACTTCGTTCACGACGCCTACGTCGGGATGAGTGCGGCAGAGGAGTTCCTGCGTCCATCGGGTCAGTTCGGCGAGCAGCAGCCTGTGCCGGCAGATGCGACCGAGACGGAGAAGTTGATGGCCTTCCTGGGCCGCGACCCACGCTGGCGGCCGGGGGAGTGAGACCGATCCGCGGCGGGCCAGGGCCTGCGTGCGGCTAGGAGTCGGCCGCCTCGACCCGCATGTCGGTTCCGATGCGCGCTAGGTGGGCTTAGCCTGTGCAGGTGAATTCCGATCCCGCGGTCGACACCTATATCGAGGCCTTCGACGGCCCTTTGGCTGAGCGACTCTCATCGATGCGGGCGGTCATCCGGGAGACCGCACCCGACGCCGCTGAGTCGATCGCCTACGGCATGCCCGGCTACAAGTTGCAGGGCAAGCCGCTGGTCTACTTCGCGGGCTTCGCCAAGCACGTCGGCTTCTACGCCACCCCGAACGGCCATGAGGCCTTCGCCGAGGAGTTCGCGGCCTACAAGCAGGGCAAGGGCTCGGTCCAGTTCCCGCACACCCAACCGTTGCCGCTCGACCTGGTGCGTCGCGTGGTGGAGTTCCGCATGGCCAACATCGCCAACTCCTGAGCTTCTTCGGCCTTTCTTTACAGATCGCCGCTCAGTTCGGGGCGCATTCGCAGCGCGAGCGCATAGTCCATCCGATGTTGCTCACTTGATCGGCTACCGCGCTGGGAGACCCCCGCCACACTGGGGGCTTCATTGCCGCTGAGAAGGGCTAGGCCCTTCTTGCTACAGCCTCGGACCGGTTGGAATTGGTCGATGCTCCGACCCCGCCCCCCATTCCGGCACTAATCCAGCTTATCCACCGCTCGCTGCGCTAGCATGCTCGCATGAGTGCGAATCTGAGGTTGACTCCGTACTTCGCCAAGAGGTCGGCGGCGGGGGTGCGGATGAGCGACTCTCTTGAGGGCCACGTGGGGCGCGTGCTTGAGATGTTGGATAGCGATGACGGTCGGGCGCGCGTGTCTGAGGTGCTCCAGCAGTTGTTTCCGTTCGCAGAACTTGACAGCCAGAACTCGTCACTCGGTCGGGTGATCAGGTCCTTCAACGATGCGGCCAAGAAGCAGGCACTGCCTGTGCGGATGAGGGTCACGTCGAACAAGAAGGCCGGCGCCACGAGACGTTTCGTCTGGTTCGAGGGCCCCCCACCAGCCCCGCAACTCGCCCGACTGACAGAGCTGGACCGCGTTGGTGCGGGGGAGCTGCTTTCGTCGTCCGCGACAGAAGGGCTCCCCACTGTGGTGCTGATCACTTACAACGAGCACGAGACCGCCGCAGTGCTTAACCAGTTCGGCGCCTCAAACCGGCCGGTCACCGAAGCTCGCGGGTCCCAAAGTTACACGCACCTGGGCGAATTCGCCGGTCGTCGCATAGTGCACCTCATCAGCCCGCAGGGTGAAGCCCAGTCGCAGGAGTCCACGGCCAATGCGATCCGTTCGTGGCGCCCGGAGGCCGTGCTGGCCGTCGGCGTCGCTTTCGGTGTCGACCAAGACAAGCAGTCGATCGGTGACGTTCTCGTCGCTCAGGCAGTGCAGGGATACGAACTCGTGCGGAGGAGCAGCGGCGGCATCGATTTGCGTGACATTGCGCGCCCGGCCACCAGGCGTATGTGGCAGCGTGCGATCGCATGCGATCACACCCGGAAGGCCGCGAAGGACCCACGATGGCCCGCCATCCTTGTCGGCGTGGTCCTAAGCGGGAGCTCGCTGGTTGATGACATCGACTATCGAGACGCGTTGGTCGCGCTCGTGCCGCACAAGGTTCAGGGCGGGGAGATGGAGGCGATCGGTCTCAGCATTCCCGCAGACAACGCGAAGGTCGACTGGATCGTGGTGAAAGGCATCTGCGACTTCGCCGACGGCAATAAGAATCGCGACAAGGAAGCTAACCAGAAATTGGCTGCCGCAAACGCCGCACTCGTTGTCCACGAAATGCTGGCTGAGGCGCCGATGCAGGATCAGCCTCGACAGTCCCACGCCATGCCTCGGCAGCTTTGGAACGACGGGGGATCTTGTGCCCCGGAAGACGAAACTCAAGGAGCCGCCCTGCCCGGCTTCGCCGGAGGTATAGACCTGCGTCTTCTCACTGACCGAGGCACGCTGATCTCGGACCGGTTGGCCCGCGCTAGTGGTGTGAGCAAGCGTGATGCCCGTGCGACGGCGGCCGGTGAGCCGGTCGACGCGGTTGTCGAGATCTCGACATGGGCCAACGATGAGGGCGCGCCCCCGGTCATGGTGCTGATGGGCGAGTACGGCATGGGGAAGACAGTGACGGCGCAGAAGGTCGCTGTTGATCTCCATCAGCGCCGGCAGGATGACCCCACTCAACGAGCGCCGCTTTACTTCGATCTTCGATCGGTGACTGGGTTGGACAATCGAGTCCCCACCTTGGCGGAAACCGTGCTTGAGTGCATGAACCGTGACTGGCCGCACAGCCCTGAGTCGGGTGCGTATACGTGGGAGACTTTCAACGCGTGGGTGTCCCAACCAGCACTGGTGATCTTCGACGGGCTTGACGAAGTCCTCGTCAAGCTCAATGCCGCCGATGGCCATGCCTTCACGCGTACCTTGCTCGGACTCCTGGACCCAGTGACGCGTCCTTCGTTGCGAGTTTTGGTCACCTGCCGCAGTCAGTACTTCCCGACTTTGGAACAGCAGTGGAACCACTTTACGGGCCAGGAACGTGGCAACACCCAGGAACAGCAGTTCCGAGCTCTCACCTTGCTCCCGTTGACCAGCGAGCAAGTTCGGTGGTACCTGCAAGCAGCCTTACCCGATGTTCACCCCGACCAAGTGATGGCACTCATCGCCGAGGTACACAACCTCACCGAACTCTCCGAACGTCCCTACACCTTGAGGCTCATCAGCGAGGAGATCGCCGAGCTCGAACAGCTGCGACAGACGGGTCGACCCATCCATGGGGTAACCCTGTACCGACTCATGGTCGAACGTTGGCTCGAGCGCGACAGCGGAAAGCACCACATAAAGCCCGAACACAAGCTGCTGCTCGCCGAGTCGATCGCAGCGCACCTCGCGAGGCGCCGGACCAACGCGCTGCCACACGAAGATCTGGAGGGCTTTCTGCATGAGTGGCTCGCTGGCAGTCCTAGCCTGGCCAGCCGCTACCAGCGCTTGCATCCCGACCAACTCGAAGAGGACCTCCGCACCGCCACCTTCCTGAGTCGAATCGACACGAACGCAGGCAGCCTCTTCCGCTTCGCCCACACCTCACTTGCCGAGTACTTCCTGGCACGGCACCTGTACCGGGCGATCGACCAGGACCAGCCCCAGGCATGGAATATGCCGCTTCCGTCCACCGAGACACTCGATTTCCTGGGCCAGCTTCTCCAGGAATCCCCAATCGCTGGACAGCTCCAGCGACTTGCCACTTGGGGCCGCACTCGGGGTGAGGGCCGCAACGAACTTCTCCTCGCCTACACGCTGCACGCCACGAAGCACAGTAGGCCCGCGCCAACCCTTATCGGCCTCGATCTGGAGGGGGCCGACCTTCGTGACCACGTCATCGCAGGCACCCGGCAAGCGAGCTTCTCGCTGCGAGAGGCCAATATGACAAACACACGCCTCGATCGAGCCGAGCTCCGCCACGCCGACCTACGGGGAGCCATCCTCACCAACGCTCAGGTCACGCAGGCGGTCTTCTCCGACGCGGATCTCAGCGCCACGACCTGGGAGCCGCGACCCGCTCGAGACTGCGTTCTCGCAAGGTGTACCGGCATCCCCGCCCGCGCCTTGGGCGCGCACCGCATCATCGAGAGCGGCGCCCCGGGGGACTCCGCAGGCTGGGAGCTGGTCTGGGAGACCGGCGCCTCCGCGCGGGCGGTGGGGTTCAGTCCGGACGGGACCATGCTGGCTACCGCCGGCGGCGACGGGGTGGTGCGGCTGTGGGATCCGGCTGCCGGTGAGCTGATCCGCACCCTGGAGGGCCACAACGGATGGGTGTCAGCGGTGGGGTTCAGCCCGGACGGGACCATGCTGGCTACCGCCGGCGACGACGGGGTGGTGCGGCTGTGGGATCCGGCTGCCGGTGGGCTGATCCGCACCCTGGAGGGCCACAACGGATGGGTGTCAGCGGTGGGGTTCAGCCCGGACGGGACCATGCTGGCTACCGCCGGCGACGACGGGGTGGTGCGGCTGTGGGATCCGGCTGCCGATGAGCTGATCCGCACCCTGGAGGGCCACAACGGAGGGGTGTCAGCGGTGGGGTTCAGCCCGGACGGGACCATGCTGGCCGCCGCCGGCTACGACGGGGTGGTGCGGCTGTGGGATCCGGCT
The DNA here is from genome assembly GCA_037046605.1 of Nocardioides sp. GTDB lineage: Bacteria > Actinomycetota > Actinomycetes > Propionibacteriales > Nocardioidaceae > Nocardioides. Next base: position 223,358 of record JBAOHF010000016.1, on the reverse strand, counting down.
GCCGGTGAGCTGATCCGCACCCTGGAGGGCCACAACGGAGGGGTGTCAGCGGTGGGGTTCAGCCCGGACGGGACCATGCTGGCTACCGCCGGCTACGAGAGGGTGGTGCGGCTGTGGGATCCGGCTGCCGGTGAGCTGATCCGCACCCTGGAGGGCCACAACGGAGGGGTGTCAGCGGTGGGGTTCAGCCCGGACGGGACCATGCTGGCTACCGCCGGCGACGACGGGGTGGTGCGGCTGTGGGATCCGGCTGCCGGTGAGCTGATCCGCACCCTGGAGGGCCACAACGGAGGGGTGTCAGCGGTGGGGTTCAGCCCGGACGGGACCATGCTGGCTACCGCCGGCAGCGACAGGGTGGTGCGGCTGTGGGATCCGGCTGCCGGTGAGCTGATCCGCACCCTGGAGGGCCACAACGGATGGGTGTCAGCGGTGGGGTTCAGCCCGGACGGGACCATGCTGGCTACCGCCGGCGACGACGGGGTGGTGCGGCTGTGGGATCCGGCTGCCGGTGAGCTGATCCGCACCCTGGAGGGCCACAACGGAGGGGTGTCAGCGGTGGGGTTCAGCCCGGACGGGACCATGCTGGCCGCCGCCGGCAGCGACAGGGTGGTGCGGCTGTGGGATCCGGCTGCCGGTGAGCTGATCCGCACCCTGGAGGGCCACAACGGATGGGTGACAGCGGTGGGGTTCAGCCCGGACGGGACCATGCTGGCTACCGCCGGCAGCGACGGGGTGGTGCGGCTGTGGGATCCGGCTGCCGGTGAGCTGATCCGCACCCTGGAGGGCCACAACGGAGGGGTGACAGCGGTGGGGTTCAGCCCGGACGGGACCATGCTGGCTACCGCCGGCAGCGACGGGGTGGTGCGGCTGTGGGATCCGGCTGCCGGTGAGCTGATCCGCACCCTGGAGGGCCACAACGGATGGGTGACAGCGGTGGGGTTCAGCCCGGACGGAACCATGCTGGCTACCGCCGGCTACGACAGGGTGGTGCGGCTGTGGGATCCGGCTGCCGGTGAGCTGATCCGCACCCTGGAGGGCCACAACGGATGGGTGTCAGCGGTGGGGTTCAGTCCGGACGGGACCATGCTGGCTACCGCCGGCTACGACAGGGTGGTGCGGCTGTGGGATCCGGCTGCCGGTGAGCTGATCCGCACCCTGGAGGGCCACAACGGAAGGGTGTCAGCGGTGGGGTTCAGCCCGGACGGAACCATGCTGGCTACCGCCGGCGACGACGGGGTCGTGCGGATCTTGGCTCCACGCACCATGGAACAAGTGCTCGCCATCGGAATCGTGCGGGGCGGGGTCGCGTCCGGTTACGCGGTGTGGTCGGGGGATGCGGAGCGGCTCTCCCGCGCGGCAGGCGACGCGTGGCGCTGCTTGAGCTGGCGGCCCGTCGGAAGCACTGACTGGCGCGAGAGGGCTCCGATCGCATGCCCAGCCGAGTGAGCATCGCGTAAGGCGTTTATGCTCCTGGTCCTTGGAATGGTTGGGGTCAGTTCGACCGCAGTCTGGAAGTTGCCCGTACGACGCAATCCGCTTACATGGAGTCTGACTGCGGACGGGCACTTGTCGGCCCCGGCGCCTTGACGAGGACTAGTTTCAGCTTCTTCTCCGCTGTTCATTGAATTGCCGATAATGTACATTATGTCAGTTGCTAGTCTGCGTATTGCATCAGATGAATCACTCCGGACAGCCTGAACCCCTACCCCACTGGCCTGCCGCGCCCACGTTCTGCTCTGCTGGCTCGCGTTGCTGCTCATCCGTGTCGCCGATCCTCGGGCGCCACGAGAGTCGCCTGGCGGCAGACGACTTCGATCCGCCGATTGCCTTCCCACAGCGCTTCAAAGCGGACGTCGCCGTTGGCCGAGGTGACCCGCACCAGTGCGACCTCGCTCAGTCCCCATCCGATCTCCTCGGGATGCTCGAGCATGCGCGCGGTGAGCCCGCCCTTAAGCGTGAGCCGCTGAACTCCGGCCAGGTCGACCCCGACGTCCAACGGCTCGTCAAGGACGCGACCTTCCGGATCGACAATCACGCTGAACACGATGCGGACCGAGTAGCCGTGATTGACGAGGCACAGCTCCTTCATCAGCGACTCGGACAACCCGCCGGACTGCTCCACACCTCCTCGCCGGCCCCGTTGGTGAATAGAAAACCTTATTCAGAACTCCAGACGCATCGCGGCCACCGAAGCTGTCCAACCTCAACTGCTCCTGAATCTCCCGGGCCGTCTTCCCGCCCAAGACATCGAAACGTTCCGCCGCGTCTACCTCAGCCTGGGTGAACTTGCCGGTCGAGACGTGCTGGCCCAACCGACTCGTGATGTTCCCTGACTTTCCGACGTAGACCTCGCCCGCAGCATTGCGAATGACATAGATGCCCTCATTCGGTACGGCTTTTGCGGCAACACTCGTGCCCGAAAGCGCGCGCACGTCCCCCGCGGTGGGGCTAGGTTCCGTCCGCGTCGTGCCGGGACCATCCGTGACCTCAGGCTGCACGGGGTGGTCATAGCCGGCGTAGGTCACGGCCGGTGCAGCTTGCGGGCGCGCCAAAGGGCCGTGCGGCGCATCGTCGACGGCCCAAAGGGGTGCGCCGAGTCGTCGGTGACTGTCGGACCGCGCTAGGTGGCGGTGTTGTTGTGTTCGGTCGACGGGTGGGGTGCGTCGTAGGTGTAGGCGACGGTGGGAGCGCCCGGTGTAGGCATGGCCTCGGCGGCTGACACTTGGCCGAACCAAGCGAACGCGGCCGCCATCGCAGCAGCGACAACGATGACGAGGCGCTTCACGGCTTCACGCCAACGCCGGACAGGAACCGTTGCCCGTCGCCGTCGAGCAATGACTTCGTCAGAAGCCTCTGCCCCGCGCTTGTGGTGAGGCCCGAGAGAGTCTGCCCAGCCTCGATGTACGGGCGGACTTGTGAGTCGAGCACTTCGAGCAGGTCGCGCTCATGCTCGTCTGCCGGCCGATCACTCTCGACTGTGAGCAACGCCTCCAGCTGCGGACGATCAGTGTCGTCGACCAAGGTCTCGGCGCGCGCCTGAAGGTGGCAGCAGGCCGGCTTGGGGTCTTTCGCCGGGCCAACCCCCGTGAACCAAAGCCCGATGTTGACGTAGTAGTTGGTCGCGTAGTTGGACTTCTGCAGGTTCAAGACCACCACGGCGTCCGGGCCGGCGATATACCAGGAGCCTGACTTCTTTCGCCCCCCCAGTGCCTTGGCGAAGTGATCGACGGTCGACTGCACGATGTTCGGTGCGCTCATGGTCAGTAGGTCACCACATCTCCGGTCCAGGGTGAGCCAGGGAACTGCTCATTGAGCTTCGCGAGGTAACCCTCGATCTGCCGCTCACCCAGTCGAATCGCACGGGGGTTGTTTGGCTTGAGCTCGAAGATGTGCCTGGTCTCGAAGTTAATTCACCCCCGGCTCAACGACCAAGTCCGTCACCGCCATCACGCTCCCCAGACTCGGCACCACCTTCAGCACCGCACCCTGCGGAACGCCAGGCACTCAAGCCCTGCACCTGCTTGCCATGACCACCACCCCCTGAACTGCACGCCCTGGCATCCGAGCACGCCCGTTAGCGGGTGTCGGAAAAGGGATCTGACGGGACGCCAAGCGGAACGAGGGATGCCGTGATGGCGTCCCTGTCCCGCTTCAGGCTTCTTGGCCGGCCGGTTGTGAGGGGATGATCGGCGTCTATGCCGAGGAGGTGACCAGGGGGCGAGAAGTTGTTGGACGCCACCTGTGACGTGAGGGACGTAGCTCTGCGTAGAAGGTCACGTCGCCATCAGCGGGACAGCTGCCGCCAGTCCTCGCGTTAGCCGCTAGTCCCCCGGTGTGAGCCGTTTCAAGACCCGCGCAAGGACCGCTTCGAGAGCGTCGAGTTCTGACTGGGATAAGCCATCGAAGAGTGCCCGGCGTACTGCCGCGACGTGGCCCGGAGCCGCGTGCTCGATCGCGTCGCGCCCGGCTTGGGTAAGAACCACGAAGGCGCCCCGGCCGTCCTCGGCGCACTCCTCACGACCAATCAATCCTCGACGCTGCATGCGGGTCAGGTGATGAGAGAGTCGGCTCTTCTCCCAGATCAGTCCCCGGGCCATCTCGGTGACCCGCACCCTCCCCTCGGCGGAATCGGTCAGGTGCACCAGAACCTCGTAGTCCGGCAATGAGAGCCCGGCATCTTCCTGAAGCGCGCGTTGGAGCGACGCAGGGAGCTGACCGGTCACCGCCACCCATTGACGCCACACGTGCTGCTGCCTGTTGTCCAGCCAGGGGCCATCGCTCATTCGGGCATCCTACGGCGGAATGTTCAGGGTGCATCGCGGCGTTGCAACTACAGTTGATATGTCACCCACTGTTCCTGGAGGGCTCGCATGACCAGTACGCCGCTCAGGCCCGCCATCGAAGTCCGTAGCGCTGCTGACCGCTTCACCAGCCAGTTCGGCTGGCTGGATTCCAAGCACTCCTTCTCCTTCGGTCGGCATTACGACCACGCCAACACACACCATGGGCTGCTCATGGTCAACAACGACGACATCGTGGACCCCGGCACCGGCTTCGACACCCACCCCCACCGCGACATGGAGATCGTCACGTGGGTCCTGGAGGGCTCCCTGGTCCACCAGGACTCCACCGGCCACAACGGGGTCATCTACCCCGGACTCGCCCAGCGGATGAGTGCCGGCCGAGGCATCCTGCACTCGGAGAAGAACGACTCCTGGCGGCTTGCCGGCGAGCCCCATCGCGACCCGGTTCACTTCGTGCAGATGTGGGTGGTTCCCGACGAGGCCGGCATCACTCCGGGCTACGAGCAACTTGAGATCGACCACGAACTTCTCTCCGGCAGCTTGGTTCCGGTGGCCTCCGGAATGGACAAACACGTGGGTGAGTCCGCGATCAGGATCCGCAACAAGTACGCCGCGCTCTACGCCGCCCGACTGCAGCCGGGCCAGTCCGTCGAACTGCCCGATGCGCCCTTCCTGCACCTCTTCGTGCCGCGCGGCACGGTGTCGCTTGAGGGTGCCGGGGAATTGGGGACCGGAGATGCGGTCCGCTTCACGGCAACCGGAGGCCACCGAATCACCGCTTCAACAGCGGCCGAGCTCCTGGTCTGGGAAATGCATGCCACGATCGCGGCGTGAGCGCCAGGGTTCCAGCGAACCACTCCATTTCTCGGGTCCGTCAGACGATCCCGACTGCCGAAGCACGGGCAGCCGCCTGACCAGCCACGGTTGTGGCAGGGTTCTCGACCGTGAGTGAGTCCGCCCGCGCTATTCCCGCTGAGCCGTCGTACCTGGTGACCGTGGCGGCGATCGTCAAAGAGACCTTCGACACGGCCACGCTCGCTTTCGAGATACCCCCTGAGTATCAGGACGCGATGCGCTACCAGGCCGGACAGTTCCTCACCATGGCGATCCCCAGCGAGCTCACCGGAGTGGTGGCGCGCAGCTACTCCTTCTGCACCGCCCCGAGTGTCGACCCTCGCCCGGCCGTCACCGTGAAACGGACCGCCGAGGGCTACGCCTCCAACTGGCTGCTCGACAACCTCCGCGTCGGCGACCAAGTGCGTGTGCTGGCGCCCGGCGGCATCTTCAGCCCCAAGGACTGGGACGCCGATCTGCTCCTCTTCGCCGGAGGTAGCGGCATCACTCCCCTGCTCTCGATACTTAAGGAGGCGCTCACCGTAGGCACCGGCGATCTCGTCCTCTTCTACGCCAACTCCGACGAGCGCTCGGTGATCTTCGGGCGGACTCTCAGCGAGCTTGCCGCCGCTCATCCCGACCGGCTCACCGTGGTGCACTGGCTCGAATCCGTGCAGGGACTCCCCCTTCAGGAGCAGGTCCGGCGCTTCGCGGCGCCGTACGCCGACCGCGAGGTCTTCACCTGCGGCCCCAACGGCTTCATGACGACCGTCGACGCGGCCCTGAAGGTGCTCGGACTCCCCCGCGCGCGGCGTCACCGGGAGCTCTTCGTCTCGCTGGGCGGGGCACCCTTCGGCGATGCTCCCGCCGTCACGGGACCGCAAGCGGCGCCTGCGGGCAAGGTGGCCGACAACGTCGACGTGGAGATCGTGGTCGACGGGCAGGTCTACGAGTTCGACGACTGGCCGCGCGAGCTGCCGCTGGTCGACTTCATGCTGCGCAAGGGGCTGCCGGCGCCGTTCGCCTGCCGAGCCGCCGGATGCGGCATCTGTGTCTTCACGCCCGTGGACGGGGAGGTCGTCGAGCATGTCGACAACATCTTGACCCAAGCCGAACTCGACGCCGGGATGCGCCTGGCCTGCCAGTCACGCCCGGTTTCGGACCGGCTCAGAGTGGTCTTCCCGGACGACCCGATCGGTGATCGTCGCCGCGCGCGTGAGGCAGCGGAGTAGGTCACCCGGCAAGCTACCGGGCGGCGCACGACCGAGTTAGGCCGAGCGGGACTCCGAGGGCACCGCGGCTTCGGCGAAGAGGCCACGCAGTGCCGAGGCACACACGGCGCACATCCACAGCCGCAACGGCTTGCCGTTGGAGACCTGCCCGCCGCCGGCTTCCACGATGGTGAACATCCGGTGGTGGGACTCGTTGCTGCAACCCAGGTTGGCGCAGCGAGACGGCAGGTCGAGGACGGTGAGCTGAGGTGCCTGCGACTGAACCTCTTGCGGCTCCTCGAAGTCGTCGAGGCCACGGAGGAAGTCGTGTGCGAGTGGGACGGCGGTCATCGGACGCGGGTCACTTTCACGAAGCGCTGCCGGGTCGGAGCAGCGACGGGGGTGGTTTCAGCAGAGAGGGTCGTGGGTCCGCAGTCGCAGGTGTCCGAGCAGGACATGAACGGGTGACTGGGGTGATCACAGCGTTGGCACGGCATGTCGTGCGAGAGCCGTGGCGCTACGGCATCAACGGTGTCCCACATATGACCCTCCGAGGTCGTCTCGTGGCCGGGACCCCTGGATTCCCAGGAGTGACAAACCCAGCCTCTCTAGGTAAAGACGCGGGTGGAGGCGTTTCCCTACGCAAATACGCCGAAATTAGCCATTTCGGGCTACGACGTTAAGGCCGATCGATGATCCAGAGCGCGTCGTACGGCGCGAGCGTGCGGATCCCTTCGGCGGCTCTGGGATCGTCCGCCGAGACGACCCGCTCCCCGAGTGCGTCCCACGGGGACGTAATGCCGGCCGCTCGCAGGATCCCCATCGGGAAGCTCACCGCCTCACCGGTTACGTTGTAGATCCCGACCATGGACCCGCTGGCGTGTCGCCGCACGGCGACGAGCACCCGATCGTCGGGTACCTGCCAGATCTGGGGTTCCACCGACGCGTGCAGTTGTGGGAGCCCCGCCCGGACTCGCCCCATCCGAGCCAGGGCGGTGAACAGCCTGCCCGCTGCGGTCCCCGAATCCTTGCGAGCGGCGACCCGGTCGGGAGCCAAGCGAGGTCGGTGCGCCCACCGGTTGTCGTCGGCATGACCCGGTTCCTCGGCCCACGCTGGGTCGTTGGGGGTGGCCAACTCATCGCCACTCCACAAAACAGGCACTCCACCCCACCCGTAGACGATCGCATGCGCCAGCAGCACGCGCGCGAGCGCCGGAGTTGCGCCCGGCTCCGCAGGATCGTCGGTGTGCAGACCCGCCAACGAGGCAGCGGTGCCGCTGATCCGCCGGTCCTTGGTGAGCGGGTTCTCCTGAAAGACTAATCCCTCGGCCCAACTGTCCGGCATCGATCCGGAGTACCAATCCGATAGGAAGGCGCGGTGCAGGTGCCCGTCTAGCCCGACTGCGGCGGCATCCCCGTCGTCGACAGCCCAGCCGATGTCGTCGTGACACCGTGCATAGGTGATCCACGTGCCACCCGCTGGTGTGTCCGGAAGCGCGTTGAGCGCTTGCCGGGCGAGGACGACGTTGCGTGCGGCGAGCATCGACCAGACCTGCACCATCAACGAGTTGTGATAGGCGAGGTCGCTGACCCGAGCGACGTGCTTTCCCACCCCGAGGTACTGCACCAGATCGCGTGGCCCGACGATCGCTTCTGCCTTGAACGCGAGCGCCGGACACGCCAACCGCGCGACTGTCCGCAATACCTGGGTGAGGTCGTGCACCTCAGGCTGGTTCTGACAGTTGGTGCCCATCCGCTTCCACAGGAAGGCGATCGCATCCAAGCGGAGCACTTCGACGCCGAGGTTGCCCAAGAACAACACGATGTCGACGAATTCCTGCAAGACCTGCGGGTTGGCCCAATTCAGGTCCCACTGCCATTCGTTGAACGTGGTCCACACCCAGCCGCCGCAGTCGGCATCGAAAGTGAAGTTGCCTGGTGCGAAATCCGGAAAGACTTCCGGCAGCGACTTCTCGAACTGATCGGGCATCTCCCGGTCGGGATAGATCAGGAAGTAGTCGCGATAGCGCTGCTCCCCCGCCCGCGCCCGCTGAGCCCAGCGGTGTTCACGAGCGACGTGGTTGATCACCAGGTCCAAGACCAGCGAGATGCCGCGCTCGCGCAAGGAGTCGGCCACCTCACGAAGGTCCTCGATCGTGCCGAGGTCCGAGCGCACCGATCGGTAGTCGGCCAGCGCGTATCCGCCGTCGTTGTCACCGTCTCGCGGTTGGAGCAGCGGCATCAGATGCAGATAGGTGACCCCGAGTTCTTGGAGATAGTCGAGGCGGTCATGGATCCCGGCCAGGGACCCCGCGAACCTCTCGGTGTAGGCCGCATAGCCGATCATTCGCGGCTGTTGCAGCCAGTCCGGCCGGAGAAGTCGCTTGTGATCGAGCCGATGCAGCGCTTCTGGCCGCTCGGCGAAGGCCGTCGCCGCCCGACGCACCAGGTCGACGGCCAGCGCCTCGGAATCCTGATCGGGGTAGAGCCGCCCCAAGGGTTCGATGAGGTCGGCCCACCAGCGATCCAATCGCTGATCGAACACGCCGCGGCGTTCGGTGCTGCATGCGGCCAGGGCTGAATCGATTCCGTGATGAGCCGAAACTGGGGCCTGGGAATCGAGCACAAGGGTCAGCGTATCGGCAGTCCCACGTGCAACGGCAGCGAACAGGCCTCCCGTGGGCTCCAGGGGTGGCCGGGCCGCCGCCACATCCACGCTCGCTCAGGCGGGTTAAAGCCCGGGCGAGGAGTGGTCGGCCTAGGATCGTCGGGTGCTTATCCCAAAGAACCCCATGACCGATGCGACTGCGCGCGCGCCGCGGCGTACCCGCGCCCTAGCGCTGCTGGCGGCTCTCGCACTCAGTGCGCTCGCCCTCACCGCATGCAGCAGCGACGACACCGCGACCGCCTCGGACCCGGCTCCGGCCGACGAGAGTTCGGCTGCGACCAGCGAGCCAGCCGCAGGAACCTGCAGTTATCCCGCGGACGCCATGGGTGCGGCGAAGGAAGTCAGCATGCCGCCGTCCGAGCCTGTTGCGACCGGGAACGTCTCGGTCAACGTGGCCACCTCGGCCGGCGACCTGCACGTCGTGCTGGACGGCAAGGTCCGCCCGTGCACCGTCAATTCGTTCCTGAGCCTTGCCAAGCAGGGCTACTTCGACGACACCGCCTGCCACCGGCTCACCACTGACGGGATCTGGGTATTGCAGTGTGGCGACCCGACCGGCACCGGCACTGGCGGCCCGGGGTACAGCTTTGCCGACGAACTCACCGGGCAGGAGACGTACGCCGCAGGCACCGTGGCCATGGCCAACGCCGGTGCGAACACCAACGGATCGCAGTTCTTCTTGGTGTACAAGGACTCGCCGTTGCCGCCGGCCTATGCCGTCTTCGGACACTTGGACGCAGCCTCCATCCGAATCGTCCAGAAGATCGGCGCGCTGGGCACCGATACCGGCGCTCCGGACGGCGCGCCCAAGCAGCCGGTGACGATCACCTCTGTCGCCCAGCGCTGATCGGGCCTCAGCAGGAACGAACATAAAGGAACGGGCCGGTCCTCAAGGACCGGCCCGTTCTGTGTTCTTTAGTGGTTCTCTGGTGCCAGTTCGTTGGGCGTCGGCTTCTCCCGGCCGACAACCGGCGGGCTCAGCGCCCCCAGCGCCATCCGCGCCGTGCGCTCTCTCGAGCAAGGTCGACCTCACGCACCAGCGCGGCGTCCTTCGCTTCGAGGACTCGCGCTCGAACGATCCCTTCGGCCAGGTACAACTGCGTGGTCATCGTGCACATCTCCTGTCTTTCGAGTCACCGACTCGAGCGTTGATTGATGGTGCCTGCGGGGCGTCCGCCGGTAATCGCATCAGCGCGATTCATCCCTTACATGTTACCAAGCGGGAACCTCGCTCCCCGCTTCGACGAGGGCCGCCGAGAGGGTGATCTCGCACACCCCTGGCAGGATGCCTGCGTGGCAGCACAGGTGGCGGTGGCGGCAACCGGGGAGCAAGCGCTGGCGGCGGGATTGGCCGTTGCCGGTGAAGGCGGCAACGCCGTGGACGCGGCGATGGCCGCGGCCTGGGTGGCCCTGGCCACCGAGCCGGGGATGGTGAGCCTCGGTGGCGGCGCCTATGTGTCGATCTGGCCGGCTGATGGTGAAGCCGTGGTTATCGACGGCAACGTCGAGATGCCCGGACGCCACGGCGACCCGGCGAGGCTCGGTCACGGCCTGCGGCGCGTCGAGACGCCGTACGGCGGCGGGGTGACGCTCTTCGCCGGACACGGCTCGGTCGCCACCCCCGGCATCGTGCCGGCCTTCGCCGTAGCCCACGAGCGCTACGCCAACCTCCCGTGGGCACGGCTTCTTGCGCCAGCCACCGATGCCGCCGGCAAGGGATACCCGATGAGTCCGGCCGCCGCGCGCTACCTCTCCTACACGGCGGACACACTGTTCGGCGCGGACGCCGAGGCCCACGCGCTGGTGACGCGTGCCGATGGCACGCTGCTCAATGGCGGCGAGGCGACGCGCAATCCCCTGCTCGCCGACACCCTCCGGCGCCTCGCCGAGGAGGGTCCCGAACTCTTCCGCTCCGGCGACGTCGCGCGCTCGCTCGTCGCCGACATGGCTGCCAACGGTGGACTCATCACTGCCGACGATCTGCTGGCCTACGAACCGGCTGTTCGCCCTGCCCACCACGTCCGAGTCGGCAACTGGGACATCGCCACCAATCCGCCGCCGTCGGTGGGCGGGCCGATGCTTGCGGTCATGCTCACCGAGCTCGCTCGTCGCGACCACGACGGCAAGGGTTGGGATTGGGCCGATGTCGTGGAGATCCAACGAGCGGTGCTCGGCTACCGGATCTCCACCCACGATCTCTCCGCGGACCTGGAGTCTGCCGGGGCCGCGCTCCTCGCCGCGGTCCAAGAGCACGGCATCGGAGCGTTGCGCGGGTCGTCCTCGACAGCACACATCTCCGCCGTCGACTCAGACGGCACCGTCTGCGCGATCACCATGAGTTGCGGGTACGGCGCGGGCATGTGCATCCCCGGCACCGGGGTGCTCCTCAACAACGCCCTAGGAGAGGTCGAGCTCAATCGCCGGGGGCTCCATGCCCAGCCGGCCGGGACCAGGCTGGCCTCCAACATGGCCCCCACCACCGGGCGCACCAGCGACGGGCGCGCCCTTGCGGTGGGCTCTCCCGGGGCGGACCGGATCACCACCGCGCTCATGCTGGTGCTCGGCCAGGGCTGTCTGCACGACCGGGATCTGCAGGGAGCCATCGACGGGCCTCGTGTCCATGTGCGGCCGTTGGAGTCCGGTGAGTTCGTCGTGGAGTACGAACACGAGCCCGAGATCGGCGTTGCGGCCACGGGGCTGGGACTGCCGAGCCACGTCTACCCGGAGCCGCACATGTACTTCGGTGGGGTGGGCGCGGCGTATCGCTTCCCCGATGGCACCGTTCAAGCAGCGGGTGACTCGCGCCGTGAAGCCGCGGTAGGAGTGTCCGGGTGAACGCGCACCTAGCGAGCCTGAGCGGCCGCTTGGCGGCCGCCGCACGCCCGGTGCTCCGGCGTTATCGAGCCAGCGGCGCGGACTGGCCGTGGGGCGATCCCCTCGCCGCACACGGGCTCGCCATGGAGGGCTACTTCTGGCGGGTCACCGACGTGCGGGCCGGAACGAGCCTGATCGCGTTGATCGGGGTCAATCGTCCACGCACAGGAGAGCCGTGGGCCACCGTCGGTCTCGCCGACTGGCCGGGCGGGTTCCTGCGCACCGCCGCCCTCCCCCAGGCATGGGCGGACCCCGACACACTCGGAGCGTCCAGTGGGACCGCTTTCGTCGCGGATCAGCGTCGGGTCCGGGTCGACCTCGGTCCGGAGTGCCGACTCGATCTGGAGATCAGCGACCCGGTCGTCTGGCCGGCGGCGCCGTTCGGCGGGTCGTCGTACTTCCAATCGGTCCCCGGCCTGAACCAGTACTGGCATCCGTGGCTGCTGGGCGGGACGGTGAGTGGCGAGGCCCAGCTCGACGGCCGGACCCTGTCGTTCGAGGATGCCCATATCTACGGAGAGAAGAACTGGGGCAAGGGCGGCTTTCCCGGCCATTGGTGGTGGGGTCAAGCCCAGGGATTCGCCGAGAGGGAGGCCTGCGTTGCGTTCGCGGGCGGCGAGGTCAGCGCCGGCCCGCTGCGTACGACGGTGACCGGGTTGGTGGTCCGACTGCCCGATGCACGCATCTTCCGCCTCGGAAACCCGTTCACGTCCCCGGTCAACGCTGCGGTGAGCGACGACTCCTGGGTGCTGGAGGGCAAGGCTCTGCGCGCGCTGGGGACGGGCTGGACGGTGCGCGTGGAGGCAACGGCGCCGCTGAAGCACGCCCATGTCCTTCCAGTGCCCTTACCGGAGGAGCGACGCAATGTGGCGGGCGCGTTAGAGCACTTGGGTGGGCGCCTGCACGTCGAGGTCCGCCATCGCGGTCGCGCGGTCTGGGAGGGCACCTCCCCTCTTGCCGGACTCGAACACGGCGGGCTCGATCGCGCACGCGCCGAACTCCTCGATCGAGGGCATTCCGCAACCGACGTCGATGCGCCTCCGGTGACCGAGAAACCCCCGTTGGACCCTCCGCAGATGGCCGCTTTCGAACTAGACTGAACGAACGCTCAAATTGATGGTGTCGGTGGTTGTCACATCGACTTTTTCACGGGACCGTTGACCGACCATTACAGGGGAGCACCGGCAAACGGTGTCGGTTCCGGCCGCAACATGGGGGCAAGTCCCCAAGGGATAGACAGTTCAGGAGACGTTCGTGACCGCATCGGGCACACCCGACCGACGTGAGGTCGTGCGCAGCATCGCCGACCATCATCGCCACCAGCGGGGTCCGCTGCTGCCGATCCTGCACGAAGTCGTGCAGGAATTCGGCTACGTCGACCGCGGCGACATCGAGGTGATCGCGAACGCCCTGAACCTCTCCGTCGCCGAGGTTCACGGCGTGGTGAGCTTCTATCACGACTTCCGCACCACTCCCCCGGCACGGCACGCCCTCATGCTGTGTCGGGCCGAGGCATGCCAAGCCGTCGGCGCAACCGCTCTGCTGGAGCGCACTCGAGAGCGGGCAGCACGTGGAGAACTCGGTGACGATGTCGAGGTCGGCGAGGTGTTCTGTCTCGGCAACTGCGCCCTGGGCCCGGCCGGCATGGTCGAAGACAAGTTGCACGGACGACTCACCGATGATCGCATCGACGTCATCACGAAGGGGTGGCGCGCATGAGCACGGCACGTGTCTATGTCCCCGGTGATGCGGCCGCCCTATCGGTCGGCGCCGACGAAGTGGCCGCCGAACTGACCGCGATCGGCTACGACGTAGTGCGCACCGGCAGTCGCGGCATGCTCTGGGCCGAGCCCTTGGTGGAGATCGACACTGAGGACGGCCGCGTCGGCTACGCCGGAGTCAGTGCTGCCGACATCGCCAATATCGCGACCGTTGGCTGGTCCGCGCTCGATGCACTGGCCATCGGCATCGTCGACCAGCATCCGTGGCTCGCCGGTCAGCAGCGGGTCACCACCGCGCGACTCGGTGTCGTCGACCCCGCGTCGATCAGCGACTATGAAGCCCACGGAGGCTGGGTGGGGTTGCGCCGCGCCTTCGAACTCGGTGCGCCCGCCGTCGTGGAAGAAGTCGTGACCTCCGGACTCCGCGGCCGCGGTGGAGCCGGGTTCCCGGCCGGCATCAAGTGGCGCACCGTCGCCGCGCAGGAGTCGGAGGTGAAGTTCGTCTGCTGCAACTTCGACGAAGGCGACTCCGGGACCTTCGCCGACCGCATGGTCGTCGAGGGCGATCCGTTCACGTTGATCGAGGGCATGCTGATCGCCGGCTATGCCGTCGGCGCCCATGAAGGCTTCGTCTACGTCCGCTCGGAGTACCCCCACGCGGTGCGCGCTCTGCGCCGCGCCGTCGAGGCGGCGTACACCCACGGCTATCTCGGCGCCGACGTCGCCGGCAGCGGGTTCGCCTTCGACCTCGACGTCCGGGTCGGCGCGGGCGCCTATATCTGCGGTGAAGAGTCCTCGATGCTCGACAGCCTCGAAGGCAAGCGCGGCGAAGTGCGCGCCAAGCCACCCATTCCCGCGATCTCCGGCCTCTTCGGGCAGCCCACCGTCGTCAACAACGTGCTGACCCTGTGCACAGTGCCGATGATCCTCGCCGGCGGCGGCGCCAGCTATGCCGACTACGGCGTCGATCGCTCTCGCGGCACCCAGGTCTTCCAGCTCGGCGGCAACGTCGCCCGGGGTGGACTTGTGGAACTTCCCTTCGGACACACCCTGCGCGAACTCGTGGAGGGCTACGCCGCCGGCACCCGCACCGGCCGACCCGTTCGCGCGGTCCAGGTCGGCGGCCCGCTCGGCGCCTACGTCGCGCCCGATCAGTTCGACCTGCCCTTGGACTACGAAGCGTTCGCCGCGGATGACGCGATGCTCGGCCACGGCGGGGTTGTCGTTTTCGACGACACCGTGGACATGGCCTCGATGGCACGGTTCGCCCTGGAGTTCTGCTCCAAGGAGTCGTGCGGCAAGTGCACCCCCTGCCGGGTCGGGTCGACCCGTGGGGTGGAGGTGATGGACCGGATCATCGCCGGACGGGATGTCGCCCAGAATCTCGTCCTGCTCGACGATCTCTGCGAGACGATGACCAAGGGGTCCTTGTGCGCGATGGGCGGCTTGACACCGATGCCGGTGCAGAGCGCCCTGCGACACTGGCCCGAAGACTTCCACTCGGCTTCCGCCGCGACAGCTACTGATCTCCCTTCGGAAGGAGAGGCCCGATGACCGAGACGATCCAGCGACCTGACGCCTGGTTCGCGCCCGAACCCGACTGGGGCACCCCCGCGGTCGCCGCAGCCGAGACTGCCTCCGTCACCATCGATGGCACCACCGTGGTGGTGCCGGTCGGTACGTCGGTCATGAGGGCCGCTGCCCAAGCCGGCATCGAGATTCCCAAACTCTGCGCGACCGACAGCTTGGACGCGTTCGGTTCCTGCCGGATGTGCCTGGTCGAAATCGACGGCACTCGCGGCACCCCGGCCTCGTGCACGACCAGGTGCACCGACGACATGATCGTGTCGACCAAGACCGAGCAGGTGCAGCGCCTACGTCGACAGGTGATGGAGCTCTACCTCTCCGATCACCCAGAGGACTGCAATGGGTGCGCACGAGGCAACTGCGAGATCCAGAGCCTGGCGACCACCGTCGACGCCGCCGAGGTTCGCTACGGCCGGCCGCAATCGGCCAACGAGGTGGGCCGGACGGCGTCGTACGATGCCTCGAACCCCTACTTCGACTACGACCCGAGTGCGTGCATCGTGTGCTCACGATGTGTGCGCGCCTGCGGTGACATCCAGGGCACCTTCGCCCTCACCGTCGACGGCCGCGGCATGGAGTCCACCATCTCGCCGGGCGGCGGTGACTTCCTTTCCTCCGAATGCGTCTCGTGCGGCGCATGTGTTCAGGCTTGCCCGACCTCGGCGCTGCAGGAGAAGAGCCTGATCCAGCTCGGCATGCCGACGCGCTCGGTCGACACGACCTGTGCCTACTGCGGGGTCGGCTGCTCGTTCCGAGCCGAGGTCCGCGGCGAGGGCGAGGCGACCGAGGTGGTCCGGATGGTCCCGAGCAAGGCAGGCGGGGCCAACGAGGGGCACAGCTGCGTCAAGGGACGCTTCGCCTATGGCTATGCCTCCCATCGGGATCGTCAGTTGCACCCGATGGTGCGCGAGAGCATCGACCAGCCCTGGCGCGAGGTCAGCTGGGAAGAAGCGATCGCCACTGCGGCGGCCGGGCTCAAGAAGATCCAAGCCGACCACGGACAAGGCGCGATCGGTGGGATCAGTTCCTCGCGCTGCACCAACGAGGAGGTCTACGTCGTCCAGAAGATGGTGCGCGCCGCCTTCGGCAACAACAACGTCGACACCTGCGCTCGCGTGTGCCACTCACCCACCGGTTATGGCCTCAACCAGGCCTTCGGCACCTCGGCCGGCACCCAGGACTTCAAGTCCGTGGAGCAGGCCGATGTGGTGCTCCTGATCGGAGCCAATCCGACCGACGCCCATCCGGTCTTCGCCTCCCGCCTCAAGCGGCGGCTGCGCCAGGGCGCGCGGATCATCGTCGCTGACCCGCGCCGGATCGAACTCGTGCGCAGCCCGCACATCGAGGCGGCCCATCACCTCCCGGTGCTGCCGGGCTCCAACGTGGCGTTCGTCAACGCGCTGGCTCACGTGATCGTCACCGAGAACCTCTACAACCGCGAGTTCCTCGCCGAGCGCTGCGAGAACGTCGAGGACTACCTCGCCTTCATCGCGCGCGCGGAGAACTCCCCCGAGGCAGCTGCTGAGGCGACCGGCCTGGATCCGGTCGAGGTGCGCGCGGCCGCACGCCTCTATGCCACCGCCGCAAACGGGGCGATCTATTACGGCCTCGGGGTGACCGAGCACAGTCAGGGTTCGACGATGGTCATGGGCATGGCCAATCTGGCGATGCTGACCGGCAACCTCGGCCGTGAAGGCGTCGGGGTCAATCCGCTTCGCGGGCAGAACAACGTGCAGGGTTCCTGCGACATGGGCTCCTTCCCGCACGAACTGCCCGGCTACCGGCACATCTCACGCCCCGAGGTGCGGGCGATCTACGAAGACCTGTGGGGCACGACTCTCGACCCCGAGCCCGGCTTGCGGATCCCGAACATGTTCGACTCGGCGATCGCGGGCAGCTTCCGCGGGCTCTACGTGCAAGGCGAGGACATCGCGCAGTCCGACCCCAACACCCAGCACGTCGAAGCAGCCTTGCGGTCCATGGACATGGTGATCGTGCAGGACCTCTTCCTCAACGAGACCGCCCGCTTCGCCCACGTCTTCCTTCCGGGCACGTCGTTCCTGGAAAAGGACGGCACCTTCACCAACGCAGAGCGCCGGATCAACCGGGTGCGGCCGGTGTTCGCGCCGCGCCAGGGGAAGGATGAATGGCAGATCACCTGTGACTTGGCGGCCGCACTCGGCTACCCGATGGAATACGCCACCAGCGCCGAGATCATGGACGAGATCGCCGCGACGACGCCCACGTTCACCGGGGTTTCCTTCGCTCGACTCGACGCCGATGGTTCGCTGCAGTGGCCGGTGAACGAAGCGGCTCCCAACGGCACCCCGACCATGCACGTAGGGCAGTTCGTGCGTGGCAAGGGGAACCTGGTGGAGACGGTCTACGTGCCCACCACCGAGCGGTCAACCCGTCGGTTCCCGCTGATCCTGACGACCGGGCGCATCCTGAGCCAGTACAACGTCGGTGCCCAGACCCGGCGTACCGCCAACAACACCTGGCACCCGGAGGACGTTCTGGAGATCCATCCGGCCGATGCCGAGGTGCGTGGGATCCGCACCGGCGACCTCGTCGAGGTCTCCAGCCGGGTCGGCGCGACCACCCTGCGCGCCGAAGTGTCCGAGCGGATGCCGGCCGGTGTCGTCTACACGACCTTCCATCACCCGGTCAGTGGCGCCAACGTGGTGACCACCGACAACTCCGATTGGGCCACGAACTGCCCGGAGTACAAGGTGACGGCAGTCCAGGTGGGTGTCGCAACCGAACGCGAACGCGCCCGCGAGGTCTCCCAGCAGAGCGCCCAACACCTGGTCGGCAGCGACGGAGGGCGTGCATGAGCGAGCACGCGCAGTTGCCCGCGGAAGCTCGAATGGGCAACGACATTGCTCGTCAGTTTGCGCATCTGCCGCAGGACCAGGCCATTTCACGGATCGCGGACCACATCGGCCGGTTCTGGGAACCGAGAATGCGGGCGAACTTGAAGGTCGTGGCCGACGGGGACCCGCAGTCTCTCGATCCTCTGATCCTGGCTGTCGCCCAGACCTTCTGACGCACGCCAGAAGGAATCGACAACGTGTTTGCGTGGGGTGCCTTCGTCGGCCGCCGGCCTTTCCGGGTGCTCGCCGTGGCAACGCTGTGTGTGCTGCTGTGTGCGATCTATGGGTCAGGAGTCTTCGGTTCGCTTAGCGACGGCGGCTTCGAGGACCCAGACTCGGAGTCGAGTGACGTGCGCACGCTGGTCGACACCTACTTCGGTGAGCAACGCGTCGACGTCGTGGCTATCTACAGTTCCGACGATCTCATCGTTACCGAGCCCGAATTCCGCGACGCCGTGGGTCAAGTCGTCGGCGACCTCCGGGCAGCAGGCGTCCAGCGGGTGGTCAGCTACTACGAGGTGCCCGACCCGGCCCTGATCTCCAGCGACCAGCACGCTACCCGGCTGATGATCACGCTCCCGGGCGAAGGCGAGCTCACCGACGAATACGACACCATCGAGCCGCTGCTGAAGGCCGACGGGTTGAGCTCCAAGATCGCCGGCCAGTACGCCCTCTTCAAGGACGCCAATCACCAAGTCGAACACGACATCGTCAAGGCCGAAATCATCACGCTCCCGCTGGTCTTCCTACTCAGTCTGCTCGTTTTCGGCAGCCTGACGGCGGCGCTGATGCCGACACTCGTGGGAGCGGTTGCCGTCGCCGGAGCGTTCGCGCTGGTCAGGCTCATCACCCATGTCGCGGACGTCTCTGTCTTCTCCATCAATGTGATCACTTTAATGGGCATGGGCTTGGCCATCGACTACGCCTTGTTCATCGTCGCCAGGTTCCGAGAGGAGTTGGGCGGATCTTCCGATCGGGACGCGATCTCGGCTGCCCTTGCGCGCACCTTGGCCACAGCGGGGCGCACGGTCTTCTTCTCCGGGGTCATCGTCGCTGCTTCACTGGCTTCGCTGCTGCTTTTCCCCGAGGTCTTCTTAAAGTCCATGGGGTACGGCGGGATGGCCGCCGTGCTCGTGGCCATGATCGCCTCGTTGACCGTTCTCCCCGCCGTGATCGGAGTGCTGGGTCCACGGCTGGAATGGGGCCGGGTGCGCGGGCGCCGATCGAAGGGCAACCGCAAGGGCCGCCGGGCCGCGCCTCGTCAGCGCTGGGCGGCGATCGCCCGCGCCGTGATGCGCCGACCCATCCTGACCATCGTCCTCGTCACCGCCGCCATGCTGGCGC
Source organism: Nocardioides sp. (assembly GCA_037046605.1). Taxonomy (GTDB): domain Bacteria; phylum Actinomycetota; class Actinomycetes; order Propionibacteriales; family Nocardioidaceae; genus Nocardioides. Next base: position 203,939 of record JBAOHF010000016.1, on the reverse strand, counting down.
TCGGATCGCCGATCCTCGGAGCAAAGTGGGGTGGCGTCGACGAGCGGGTCATGCCTCAATCGTCACCGAGCCGTCAGGCAGCCGAGGCCAACGCCGAGCTCTTCGGAGGAGACTCTGCCAGCGCCGAAATCATCGCCATTGATCTCGACACCACCGATCTCGCGGCCCTTCAGGCCGCAATCGAAGGGGTACCCGGGATCGATGCGGTTTCCCTGGCCGGCAGCCATACCGAGGGCGAGTCCACCTATACCTGGCTCCAGGCGCACTGGCAGGGCCGCGGGCAGGTTCCGGCAAGCCAGGATGTCGCTCGCGACCTGCGCAAGGCAGCAGAGCCGTTCGGCGCCTTGGTCGGCGGCGAGTCGGCCACCACCGTCGACCTGGTCGAGTCCATCGGCTCCACCTTGCCCAAGATGGGGATGGTCGTCGCCGGAGTGATGTTCGTGCTGCTGTTCATCGCCTTCGGTTCGCTGGTTCTGCCGATCAAGGCGATGCTGATGAACGCCATCTCCATCAGTGCGTCCTTCGGAGCGGTGACCTGGATCTTCCAAGACGGACACCTGTCCGGGCTCCTCGGCTTCACCTCTCCTGGCTACCTGGATGCGACCCAGCCGATCCTGATGCTGGCCGTGCTCTTCGGGCTCTCGATGGACTATGAGGTGTTCCTGCTCTCTCGGATTCGCGAGGAATGGGACCGGACCCACACCAACGAGCTTGCGGTGATCACCGGGGTGCAGCGCACCGGTTGGCTGATCACCAGCGCGGCGCTACTCCTCTCTGTCGTGATTGGCGGCTTCGCCACCTCGGGGATCGTGTTCTTGAAGATGATCGGCGTCGGCATGCTGGTCGCCGTACTCCTGGACGCGACCGTGGTCCGGGCGCTGCTCGTCCCGGCCACGATGCGCCTGCTCGGAAAAGCCAATTGGTGGGCGCCGGGACCCCTGGCACGATGGTGGGAACGGTACGGGCACCGCTCCCACAGCGCCGACGCTGAGCCGGTGCCCCCACTCGACCCACCCAGTCCGCAACCGGCAGGAAGACACTTGTGAGCCGCTCCCACCTTGGCCCCCGCTCCCTCACCGTGGAGGAGGCCCGAGCGCGCGCCGCACTACTGGAAATCGACAGCTACGCCATCGACCTGGATCTCACCGGAGGCGATGCCTCCGATGCGACGGGAGAGACCTTCGAGTCGGTCACGCGCGTGGGCTTCCGGAGCGAACCGGGCCAGACCTTCCTCAACGTCCAGCCGCACCGGTTGCACAGCGTGACCCTGGACGGCGTATCGCTCGATACCGACACCCTAGAAGCCTGCCGCATCCCGCTCGACCTCTCCGCCGGAGAGCACCTGCTCGAGGTGCGGGCGACCATGGCCTATCGCAACGACGGCGAGGGTCTGCATCGCAGCCTGGATCCTGCCGACGGGCTGCACTACCTCTACGGCATGTCCTTCATGGACGCCGCTCCCAGCATCTTCGCGTGCTTCGACCAACCCGATCTCAAGGCCAAGGTGCGCCTGTCGGTCACGGCGCCGTCCTCGTGGACCGTCGTCGGCAACGGTCCACTCGCCGAACACACGGGCAATCGCTGGGTCTTCGCCGAGACTCCACCCTTGTCGACCTACTTCATCACCCTCATCGCCGGTCCGTGGCACGTGGTCACCGACACCCACGACGGGATCCGCCTCGGGTTGTCCTGTCGCGCGAGCATCGCCTCGGCATTGGACGACGACGCTGGGGAACTCTTCACGATCACCAAGCAGTGCTTCGATGAGTTCCACCGGCTCTTCGGACGCAGATACCCCTTCGGGGACTACCACCAAGCCTTCGTGCCGGAGTTCAACGCCGGCGCGATGGAGAACCCGGGGTGCGTCACCTTCCGCGACCCCATGGTCTTCACCGGCCCGGTGACCCGTGCAGAACGGGTCTCCCGCGCCATGACGATCGCCCACGAGATGGCGCACATGTGGTTCGGCAACATCACCACGCCTCGATGGTGGGACGACCTGTGGCTCAACGAGTCCTTCGCCGAGTACCTCGGCCAGCGGGTCACGGCGGATGTGACCCAGTTCGCCGACGCGGCCGACGTCACCACCTACGTCCGACACCCCTGGGGGCTAGCAGCCGATCTCCGGCCGAGCACCCATCCGGTGGCCTCCAACGGCGCTGCCGATGCTGCCTCGGCGTTGCAGGACTTCGACGGCATCTCCTACGCCAAGGGATCCAGTGTCCTTCGCCAGCTCAACGCCCGGCTGGGCGACGAGATCTTCTTCGAGGGCGTACGCCGGCACTTCGCGGCGCACACGTTCGGCAATGCAACCATGGCCGATCTTGCCGACGCCTGGCGCTCAGCCGGGGCCACGGGCCTTGATGAGTTCTTCGCCGGATGGCTGCGCAGTGCCGGAGCCGACGTCCTCGGCTACGACCGTTCGACGAGCAGGCTCACTTTGACCCCGCCCGTCGCCTCGACTCCGCTGGCGAACGGATCCGGTCCGGCGCGAGAGCACGCTGTCGAGGTGGCCGTCGGCGGTCGCACCCCTGGCGACTGGACTCGCTCCCCGGTGGTCTTCGGATCCGAGCCGTTCCCTCTCGACGCTGCTGATCGGCCTGTGCTCATCGACCCCAGCGTCTCCACCTGGGCAGTTAGCACCTTGGACACCGAGACGCTGGCACACCTGCCGGTCTGGTTGCCGGCGACCACCGAGCCGTCGATCCGGGCCGGCATCTGGTCGGCGCTGCGGTCCACCTTCCGGATCGGCGGCATCTCACCCGATCAGACCATCGAGATCGTGAGCGCTGCACTGGCGAACGAGCCAGAAGCGCTCGCGGTGCAGTCCACCGCCTCCTGGCTCATCGGTGAGTCCTTGATCTGCTCCCGTGACGACGGCACCCGGCGCGGCCGAGTCCACGCCGTCTTGCGTGATCGGATGGTGGTGGCCGAGCCGGCGTCCACCTTGCAGCTGACGCTCTTCATGAGCGCGGTGAAGACCGCGGGGGATCCCGATTGGCTCCGTCCCTTCCTCGACAACCAGGGACTCCCGCCGGGCCTGCTCCTCGATGCGGACCTCCGCTGGTTGGTGCTTGGCCAGCTCTCCGCCCTCGGCGCGATCACCGCCGCCGAGCTGGACGCCGAACTTGCGGCCGCACCGACCGCCAAGGCCACAGTTGCACACGCCGGCGCTCGCGCCGCGGCACCGAACGAAGCGGCTAAGGAGTTCGCCTGGTCGAGGTTCACCGGTGAGGTAGACGTGCCCAACTACGAGCTCGAGGCAGCCGGGGTCGCGATGTGGCAGCCGGGTCAAGATGACATCACGGATGCCTATGTGGAGCGCTACTTCACCGACGTACCGGCCACCGGGCAGGTGCGCCAGGGCTGGATGCTGGCGGACGCGGCATCGGCCTTCTTCCCACTGTTGGCCCTCGAGGACCGCGTGGTGCGGCTCGCCACGAGCACGGCCGCGACCCCCGACCTCGACCCAGGCTTGGCGCGCATCCTGCGCGACCGGGCCGACGACCTGGACCGGCGCATCCGGGTCTCCCGGCTGGAGACGCGGTGACCAGCACCTCGGCGCGACCCACCGAGCGCGTCCGGGTGCAGGTCCACGGCGAGACAACCCGCCGCAAGGAGGACCGGGTCATCGGTGAGGAGCCCCTGGAGATCCGGCTGGCCTGGCCCGGCCAGAGCGGGGAACGAGTGTGGGTGACCATGCGGACACCCGGGAACGACTTCGAGCTCGCCGCCGGCAACCTCTTCCACGAGGGCCTGGTCAGTCCCCAGAGCATCCTGCGCGTCGCCTACTGCACAGACGCGGAACTCAGCGAGGAGGAGCGCTTCAACGTCGTGACCGTCTGGCTCGATCGGCCCCCGCTGCGGCATCCCTCCCAGATCCTCTCCAGCACCGGCACCGGCTCGAGCGCGTGCGGCGTATGCGGCAAGGAGAGCCTTGAGCAAGTGCTCCAACTCCGCCCGGCAGCGCCTTGGCAAGGCCCCGTGCCGGCCATCGAAGTCGTCCGCGAGCTACCGGACAAGCTGCGCAACAGCCAGCCCCTTTTCGATGTCACCGGTGGCGTGCACGCCGCGGGGTTGGCCGACGCGGACGGCAACCTCCTGCTGGTGCGTGAGGACGTCGGCCGGCACAACGCGGTGGACAAGTTGGCCGGGGCGCGACTGCTCGCCCACCAACCGTCCGCGGAAGCGGTTCTGGTCCTTTCCGGCCGGGTCGGCTTCGAACTCGTCGCGAAAGCGGCGGCCTCCGGCATCGGCGCGATCGTCGCGGTAGGAGCACCCACCTCCCTGGCCGTCCGGCTTGCCGCCGAGTCCGGAATCGCACTGTTCGGTTTCACCAGCCCGACACGCGCCGTTCAGTACGCCGGCTGACCCCCGCCTCGCGCACCCGGCAGGCCTGGTCTTCCGTCTCCCGGGACGGGACCGAGGCCCCCAACGGCGTGTGCACCCGGGAAGTGTCGGTGGCGGCACCTAAGTTCGTCGTGTGCGGATCCTCCACACCTCCGACTGGCATCTCGGGCGCTCCTTCCATCGAGAGGGGATGCTCGATCACCAGGCTGCGTTCGTCGACCATCTGCTCGAAGTGGTGGCGGCTGAGTCGGTCGACGTGGTGGTGCTTGCCGGCGACGTCTACGACCGGGCCCTCCCCCCGGTCGACGCGGTCGCTCTTGCCGACGACGCTTTCGCACGCCTGGCCGGTTCCCGAGCCCGGGTGCTGATCACCAGCGGCAATCACGACTCGGCTGAGCGACTCGGCTTCGCATCCAGGTTGATCGACGCGGCAGGTGTGCATGTCCGCTCCCGGCTCGACACCGTCGGGCAGCCTGTCGTTTTGGGCGATTCGCACGGGGAGGTCGCCTTCTACGGGCTCCCCTATCTCGATCCCGCCTCGACCCAGCTGGCCTGGTCGTTGCGGGAGCGGTCCCACGAGGCGGCCATGGCAGCCGCACTGGAGCTCGTGCGGCGTGACCTGCGAGGGCGCCGACCCGGCACGCGGAGTGTGGTCGCAGCCCACGCGTTCGTGGCGGGCAGTGCACCGAGCCAGTCCGAGCGAGACATCGCCGTGGGTGGTGTGGATCGAGTCTCCGCCGACCTCTTCGCCGGGTTCGACTATGTCGCCCTCGGCCACCTCCATCGACCCCAATGCATCCGCGACAGGGTGCGCTACAGCGGTTCCCCACTCGCCTACTCCTTTTCCGAGGCCAACGACGTCAAGGGCTCTTGGCTGATCGATCTCGAAGCTCCGGGCACCCCGCCACGATGTGAGTTCATCGCCGCGCCCGTCCCGCGCTCGCTCGGCCTGCTGCGTGGCCGACTGGACGACCTGTTGGCCGATCCCCAGGCCGGATGGGCGGCGTCCGCATGGCTGCACGTGACCCTGACCGATCCGCTCCGTCCCCGCGATGCCATGGCCCGGCTCCGTCAGCGCTTCCCCTTCGCCTTGGTGCTCTCCTACGAACCCGACGGACCTCGGCCGGTCGCCGATCTTTCCCGGCTGCCGGCCAGCTTGAGCGACCGTGAGGTGACGCGGTGAATTCCTGCGCATCGTGCGCGGAGTCCCGGCCACAGAGGCCGAATTCGCGCTCGTCGACGCCGCGCTCGAGGCTTGCTGTCCCGGAGGGAGCGAGACCTAGATGCGCCTCCACTCGCTGTCCCTGGTCGCCTTCGGGCCGTTCCCCGACCTGGTCGAGATCGACTTCGACGCGCTCAACTCGGCTGGAGTGTTCCTGCTGTCCGGCGCCACAGGTGCGGGCAAGACCAGCGTGCTCGATGCGATCGCTTTCGCCCTCTACGGCGAAGTCCCCGGTGACCGCAATCTCGCCAAGCGACTCCGCAGCGATTTGGCCGATCCGCTCGCCGCCCCCGAGGTGAGCGTCGAGTTCAGTGTCGGCCCGCGGCGGCTGCGGATCACCCGCAGTCCGGCATGGCAACGCGCCAAGCGTCGCGGCTCCGGGGTGACCACGATTCCGGCGAAGGTGGCCTGCGTCGAACTCGTGCAGGACAGCTGGGTCTCCCGCTCCACCCGCATCGACGAGGTCGCTCATCTGGTGACCAGCCTGCTGGGACTGACCCACGCCCAGTTCTGCCAAGTGGTGATCCTGCCGCAAGGCCGCTTCCAAGCGTTCCTCCGTGCCGGTGCCGACGACCGCCGCAAACTCCTTCAGCGGCTCTTCCACACCGATCGGTTCGCGGCCGTTGAAGCCTGGTTCGGCGAACACCGTCGAGCGACCCGCCGCGAAGCCGACGCGGCCTGGCAACGAGTGGAATGGCTCAGCGGCAGCATCGCGTCCGAGGCCGACTGTCCGGCACCGGAGGAGCCCGACGGGTTGCTTGGCTGGGCCACCGAGTGCGTGACCGTGACCCAGACTCGTCGTGTCGAGGCCGATTCGCTGGCGCGGAGCTCTCGTGAGGATCTCGAAGCGGCCGACGCGGCGCTCGCCCGGGCGCGCACGCTCAACGCGGAGCGCGAGCGATTCCACTCCGCACGGGTGGCGGCAGCGCAACTGGAAGTCGACGCTCCCGAGGTCGAGCAACTGCGAGCCCGGCTCAGCGCGGCATCCGCCGCTCGCGCGATCGCCCCATTGCTCACCCGAATGGACACCCATGCCGAGGCACTGGCCACCGCCGAGCGTCGCGCTGAGTCGCTGCTGGCCCGCGCCGGCCTGGTCGTGGCCCAGCCAACCCTGCTCGACGCCGGCTGGTCCGAGCTCGGTCAGCAGGTCGCCGCCGAAATCGAGGAGTTGGCTCGTGCCAGGCCGCTTCTTGAGCAAGCCCTGCGGCTGGAGGCCGAGCAGGGCCGAATGCACGCGAGAGTTCAGCAAACCCAAGGCGACCACCAGCGTCTCGTTCAATCCCTCACCCAGCTCCAGGCAGAGGCCGCAGCCACCGAGGTCGCTCTCGCCGACGCGCGCGCAGCGGCCCTTCAGGTTGCCGAGGCCACGCACACGCTCGACCGCGCCACCGCAGACCTCGATGCCGCCCGCCGCCACCACGAGCTCACTCCTCGTCTGCGTTCGGTCACCGCGGAGGTGTTGCGCCTCGGCGAAGAGCACGTCCGCTTGCGCGATGAGTGGCTGGATATGCGCGAACGCCGTCTAGCCGGGATCGCCGGTGAGCTAGCTGGAGCCTTGGCTGCAGGGTGTGGGTGTCCCGTCTGCGGCTCCACGGCCCATCCGAATCCGGCCAGCGCCTCGCCCGGTTCTCCCGACCTCGCCTCGGAGCGGGCCGCACAGCGTGCGTCCGAAGATGCCGAGGTGCATTACCGGGCCGCACAAGAGGCATTGGCCGCGCTGGCGCACCAGAGCGCGGTCTGGGAACAGCAACTGGCCGGCCGTTCCCTCGCCGAGCTGACCGAGGCTCATGCGGCGCGGGCCGACGATCTCGAATTGCTGTCCGGACGAGCGGCCCCCGTGCTCACACTCGAGGCAGACGACGACCGACTCACCCGGGCACGGGAGGAGGCCCGGATCGCCCTCGATCGCACCGATCAGCTTCTGCATCGCCTCACCGAGGAGTTCGAGGCGCTGCAGACATCGGCCGGTGAGGCCGCCGATCAATTGGGCAGCTTGCCCGTTTGGTGTGCGCAGCCAGGAGCACTCAGCAGGCTTTCCGAGCGCGTCGCGCTCCTATCCGAGTGCCAGTCCGCGCTGAGCGCGACGCAAGACGCCTCCCTCCAGAGCACTGCGGCTGTCGAAGCCGCCCACGACGCGGCCAAAGCGGCCGGCTTCGGCGAGCTCCCCGAAGCACGAGACGCGGTCGCGGATATCCCGCGGCTCCACACCTTCGAAGATCGTGTCTCTCGCCACGACCGCCGGGCCGCCGAGATCGAAGCGGTGCTCGCCGATCCCCGACTCGCCGAGGTCCTCGACACTCCCCGGCCCGATCTGGAAGCGCTGCAGGCCACCCAGGCGGCAGCTGCCCGCGCCCACACCTCTGCCGTGGAGACGGCCGCCTTGGCCACCGATGCTTCACGGCGCCTCGGTGAGCTGAGCGCCCGGCTCTCCGAGGCATTGGCTGCCTGGCTGCCTGCCGCCGCCGCGGCTGACCTAGCCTCCAGCTTGTCCGGGGTCATCGAGGGCAAACACCCCGACAATCAGGCTCAACTGCGCTTGTCCGAATTCGTGCTCGCGCATCGGCTCGGCGAGGTCGTCGCCGCCGCGAATCTCAGGTTGAGCCAGATGACCGATCACCGCTACGAGCTTCAGCACGTCGCCGCCCGCAGAGGCGGGTTGACCCTCGAGATCGTCGACGGGTGGTCTGGTCAGGCGCGAGATCCGGCAACGCTCTCGGGTGGGGAGAGCTTCGTGGTCTCGCTCGCCCTGGCGCTGGGGTTGGCCGATGTCATCGCCGCCGAAGCCGGAGCGACCCCCCTCGACACCCTCTTCGTCGACGAGGGGTTCGGGTCTCTTGACCCCGACACCCTCAGCGATGTCCTCGACACCCCGTCGACGGACTGCGCGAGGGCGGCCGCGTCGTGGGGCTGGTCAGCCATGTGCCCGAGATGCGCGCCCGGATTCCCACTCGGCTACACATCGACAAGCGACGCCACGGATCGTCCGTCCGCCTGGTGAGCGATCACCACGCCTGAGACTCCGGCTCACACCACCGCCGTCGTTCCTTAGACGGCCGAACGTGAGCGTCGTGTCACTCCTGGGCTTCGGTGAACGCCTCCAACGGAGGGCAAGCGCACACCAAATTCCGATCACCGAAGGCGTTGTCGATGCGCCCGACCGGAGGCCAGTACTTGTCGGGATCCACGCCGGCGGGAAAGACCCCGAGCTCACGGCTGTAGGCACGGTCCCAGTCGCCCACGATGGATCGAGCCGTGTGCGGAGCATGCCGCAACGGCGAATCCTCAGGCGTCCACTCCCCTGCCGCGACCCGATCGGCCTCGCCACGAATCGCGATCATCGCGTCGCAGAATCGATCGAGTTCCTGCAGATCTTCCGACTCCGTCGGCTCCACCATCAACGTGCCAGCCACGGGGAAGGACATCGTCGGGGAGTGGAATCCGTAGTCGATCAGGCGCTTGGCTACGTCATCGACCGTCACACCCGTGTCCTTGGTGAGCCCGCGCAAGTCGAGGATGCACTCGTGGGCGACGAACCCGCCGTCACCGCGATAAAGCACCGGGTAGTGCTTGTCGAGGCGGCCGGCAACGTAGTTGGCCGCCAGCACCGCCATCGCCGTTGCCCGAGTGAGCCCCTCGGCACCCATCATCGCGATATAGGCGTAGGAGATCGGCAAGATGCCCGCAGAGCCGTACGGCGCCGCGCTGATCGGCCCGATTCCGTCACGACGTGCCTCTTGCGGGTGAACGGGATGCGAGGGCAAGAAGGGCACCAGGTGGTCGCGCACCGCGACCGGTCCCACACCAGGACCGCCACCACCGTGCGGGATGCAGAAGGTCTTGTGCAGGTTGAGGTGGGACACGTCGCCGCCGAACTTTCCGGGCTTGGCATACCCGAGCAGCGCGTTGAAGTTCGCACCGTCGACGTAGACCTGCCCGCCATGTTCATGCACCAAGCCGCACAGCTCGGTGATGGTGTCCTCGAACACGCCATGGGTGGAGGGGTAGGTCACCATGATCGCCGCCAGGCGTTCACCGTGCTCGACGCACTTGGCTCGCAGGTCCTCCAGATCCACCGAGCCGTCCGCGGCCGCAGCCACCACGACCACGCGCATCCCCGCCATCACCGCGGATGCGGCATTGGTGCCGTGCGCCGAAGAGGGGATCAAGCACACGTCGCGCTGGTCGTCGCCTCTGCTGTGGTGATATCCCCGGATGGCCAGGAGGCCGGCCAACTCACCTTGCGAGCCGGCATTCGGCTGGATGGAGACCCGGTCGTAGCCGGTGACTTCTGCCAGCCAAGACTCGAGTTCGGCCACCAGTTCCTGATAACCGGCGGCGTCTTCGGCTGGCGCGAATGGGTGCATCTGGGCGAAGCCGGGGTAGCTGATCGGCTCCATCTCGGTGGTCGCGTTCAGCTTCATGGTGCACGAGCCGAGCGGAATCATGCCTCGGTCCAGCGCGTAGTCGCGCGTTGCTAGCCGATGCAGGTAACGCAGGAGCGCGGTCTCGCTCCGATGGCTGTGGAACACCGGATGGGTGAGGTAGGCGGACTCCCGAGCAAGCGCGCTCGGCAGCGCCGCGTCGGCGGAGCCGAGCTGCGTAGCTTCGACCCCGAAGGCGGCCAGCACACCCACGAGTGCATCCTGGGTCGCGGTCTCCCCCACGCTGATCCCCACGTGATCGGCGTCCATGTGACGCAACCAGACGCCTCGCTCACGCGCCGCGGCGACGATCTCTTTGGCCCGACCGGTCGTGCGGACGGTCACGGTGTCGAAGAACTCGGCGTGCACGACTTCATGGCCCGCGGCCCGCAGTGCGTCGGCGACCGCGGCGGCCTTGCCCGCAATGCTGTCGGCGATCGCCTTGAGCCCTTCTGGGCCGTGGTAGACGGCGTACATCGACGCTGCCACGGCCAACAGAACCTGGGCGGTGCAAATGTTCGAGGTGGCTTTGTCCCGGCGGATGTGCTGCTCGCGGGTCTGCAGTGCCAGTCGGTACGCCGGGCGCCCTTCGGCGTCAACCGAGACACCCACCAGGCGTCCAGGCAAGTGCCGTTCGAGCCCGGCGCCCACCGCCATGAAACCCGCATGCGGCCCGCCGTAGAACAGCGGGACGCCGAAGCGCTGAGAAGAGCCCACCACGACATCGGCTCCCAGTGAGCCTGGTGACTCCAACACGGTCAGCGCCAGCAGATCGGCCGACACCACGGCTAGCGCGCCGCGCTCGTGGGCGGCTTGGATCAACGGCCGCGGGTCCAAGATTCGTCCTGAGGCGCCCGGGTATTGAACCGCCACGCCGCACAGCGGCCCCTCCGGCAGTCCGGCACTCAGGTCGGCGACGACGACCTCGATCCCCATGGCCTCCGCGCGCGTGCGCACGACCGCGATGGATTGGGGAAGCGCATCAGCGTCAACTACAAAAGGGCCCTCGGCTCGACGCTGGGCGCGACGCACCAGGGTCATCGCCTCGGCCAGGGCGGTGCCCTCGTCGAGTAGCGACGCGTTCGCGGTAGGAAGCCCGGTCAGGTCGCCGACCATCGTCTGGAAGTTGAGCAGCGCCTCAAGGCGCCCCTGCGAGATCTCCGGTTGGTACGGCGTGTAAGCGGTGTACCAGCTCGGGCTCTCCAGCAGATTGCGCCGAATGACGGCCGGAGTGATGGTGCCGTGGTAGCCAAGACCGATCATCGGCTCGGCGACCGCGTTGCGGGCGGCCAGAGCAGCAAGCCGCGCGGATGCCTCGGACTCCGACAAGGCCGGGGGGAGGTTCAGCTCGACCCCACGGATCGCGGTCGGGACGGCCGCATCCATCAGGGCGTCCAGCGAGGCCGCGCCGACCGCGGCAAGCATCACCCCCAGATCACCGCCCCGAGGACCGATGTGTCGGTCGACGAACTCGGTTGCGGCCGGCGTTGCTTCGCGGGAATCGGTGGGTGATGACACATCAGGCATTGAGGCGCCTCCGGGGTAGCGGGACTGGTCGCCTCCCCCTCTGTCGCCGCTGACCCTGTCGGGTCACGTTTCAGAGTCGCCTGCTTCGTGCGGTCCTGGCGCCTGAGAGGTTCCGGGGAGGAATTGCCCCTTCGGCGCTCCGCCGGGAAACACCCGCGAAGGCTCTCCCGCACGACATAGTCAGCGGCACGACCCTACCACTCGGAGGGACCGTGAAGGCGCCTGAAGTGAGGAAGGATCAGCCGATCTTTCGCGCCTGGCGGCGCGCGGCGAGTTCGTCTCCAGGCAGGTCCTCAGAGACACCGGGCTCTGCTTCGGCGCGTTCGCGCGGCAGGGTGGTGAGGCTGCCTTCGATCTCGCGCCACACGCCGCCGATAGCGATGCCGAACACGCCCTGGCCACCTTGAAGCAGATCGATGACCTCGTCGTTGCTGGTGCACTCGTAGACCGAGGCGCCGTCGCTCATCAAGGTGACGCGGGTGAGGTCATCGGTGCCCCGCTCGTGCAGGTGGTTGACCGCGGTGCGGATCTGCTGCAAGGAGATGCCGGCATCCAACAGCCGCTTGATGACCTTGAGGATGAGGACGTCACGGAAGGAGTAGAGCCGCTGCGACCCGGAACCGCTGGCGCCACGAACGGTGGGGACCACCAGACCGGTGCGCGCCCAGTAGTCGAGCTGCCGGTAGGTGATGCCAGCGGCACTGCATGCTGTGGGACCGCGGTAGCCCACGTCGTCGGGCAGCGGGGAGACGTCATCGGAGAAGAGGAGGCCTTGCTCCTCGGCCGCACCAACGGCTGCTGCCTCGCGTGCGTCCGGTCCGGACTCGTTGACTGCCACATCGACCTCCGTCGAATACTCCGTCACAGTAACTCTCGGGGGAAGGAGGTGCTCCCCGCTCGAACCTACACAAAGCGGAATCGCACCGGTGGAGTTACATCAGAGACAGTTCAAGGTAAAGCGGTACCTGAGGGTCGGTCAAACACGAGGGCTCGGCGTGTCGCCAGCAATCCATCAACCTCAGCTTGAGGGTTACTCTTCGGTCTCGAAGTCCTCCGCCGAGACCTGATCGAGGAACTCGCGGAACTTCTCAACCTCGTCCTCCTCGGCCTCCGGCACGTTGAGCGCCGCCTGGTCCAAGACATCCTCGGCACACACGATCCGGGTGCCAGTGCGAAGCGCGAGCGCGATCGAATCGGAGGGCCGGGCGCTGACTTGGATCCCTGAAGAGAAGACGAGACTCGCGTAGAAGACGCCGTCGACCATCTCGGTGATGCGCACCTCGTCCAGTGACTGGCCGGTGGCGGTGAGCACGTCGCGCATCAGATCATGAGTCAGCGGTCGAGGTGGCACGACGCCCTGTTGAGCGAATGCAATGGCGGTCGCTTCGACACTCCCGATCCAAATCGGCAGGTAGCGATGGCCGACCACCTCTCGCAACAACACGATCGGCTGGTTGGACGGCACCTCGACTCGTACACCGACGACATCGACCTCGCGCATGCCGGTCACCCTACTCCGGACCCGGATACGCCACTCCCCCGGCAGCCAAGCCCCGGGAGTCTCAACCTTGGGCAGCCGGGGAGAAGCACCCGCTCCCCCGATGTCGGTCAGCGCCGGTGCAGACCCACCTTGACCAAGGTGGCATGCAGCTTGAGGAGCAGCGCAGCCACTTCCGCGCCAGTTTCCTCGGCTCTCGCGTGTGCGGCCGTGTCGCGACCACCACGCATCGGCGCAGTGATCTGCTCGACCAGACCGATCTCCCGATCGGCCGAGCTCCGGAAGGGTCGCAAGTGGCGAGGCTCGATGCCGAACTCGGCCAGCGACCTCGCCGTGGCGGCTACGACGAGAGCGTCGCTGTCGTAGTGACCTGTGCCCGGCCGCGGAGTGATCAGGGCATGCAACTCCAGGTCCGCGAGCAATCGCTCGTCGATCTCGGCGATCTTCAGCAGTTCGCGGCGCGAGAGCCGGACATCGCTGCGATGCCGGAAGGACTCCGCCGACGGCACCCCGTCGGCATTGAGAGCGACAGCAGGGACAGTAGGTACGACGGAGTCGATCGGCGGCGGCTCAAGCCCTCGGTCGATGGCCTCGAGGTGCTCGCCGATGACCTTCAGAGGTAAGTAGTGATCGCGCTGCATGCGCAGGACGTAGCGCAGCCGCGCGATGTCGTCGCCTGAGAACTTCCGGTAGCCGGCCGGCGTCCGCTCCGGCTTGATGAGTCCCTTGTCCTCCAGAAACCGGATCTTTGGGATCGAGATACCGGGGAACTCCTGTCGCAGAACCTGCAGCACCTCGCCGATGTTCTTCAGACCGGCCCCTGCCCGAGCGACTTCGCTCATGGTCAGCCGGCGTGTCCGGAGAAGTAGACCAGGCGGTACTTGCCGATCTGGACTTCATCCCCGTCCCGCAGTGATGCGGTGTCGATGCGGTCGCGATTGACGTAGGTGCCGTTGAGACTGCCCACATCACTCACGGTGAACCCGGTGGCGCCGGTACGCCTGAACTCCGCATGGCGCCGTGAAACCGTCACATCGTCGAGGAAGATCTCGCTCTCAGGATGTCGTCCGGCCAGCACCAGATCCGCGTCCAAGAGGAACCTGCTACCCGCCCCCGGACCTCGCTGAACCACGAGCAGCGCGTGACCAGGAGGAAGCGCATCCACGGCCGCGGCGTCGATGGGATCCAGCTGGCGATCAGAGGTCTCTGTCGTCTCGCGACCACCGAAGGTGATCGTGGCGGTCGAATCGATCGGCTCTACCGCGGGCGCCGAAACCAATTTGGTGCCGCAGTGGGAGCAGAACCGTGCGTCGTCAGGGTTCTGATTCCCGCAGGCGGTGCAGAAGGGCATCGTCAACCTTCACTTCGGTCGGGCGCGTGCGTCGGACATACGGAGCGAGTTCGCTCCCCGCGCACGGTCGTGGAGCGCTCCGAACTTATCATCTGGTTCGAACTACTCCACCGAGGCTTGGTAGGCCGCAGCGTCCATCAGCCCGTCCAACTCCGACGGATTGCTGAGGGTTACCTCGATGAGCCAGCCACCGCCGTAGGGGTCGGTGTTGACCAGTTCGGGAGTGGCATCCAATGCGTCGTTGCGGGCGGTGACCTCACCCGACACGGGGGCGTAGATGTCGCTGACCGACTTCGTCGACTCCAACTCGCCGCACACGTCCCCAGCGGTGAGCGTGTCGCCCACTTCCGGCAACGAGACATACACGATGTCTCCGAGTGCGTCCTGGGCGTAGTCGGTGATGCCCACGCGCACGGTGGCGCTGTCGGGGCGAACCCACTCGTGCTCGGATGTGTACTTCACGTCCTCGGGAAACACAGACCCTCCTGATTCTCGGTCGCCGTCCGGCGACGCTTCTGCCCCGGGCATCGGCCCGGGCGCTGCGGCTACGTCGCGAGCAGACTACTGCCTGTGTCGACCGATGGCGGGTGCAGGCTGAGAAGTGCGCTCGGCAACAACTAGGGACCGGTCAGGACCGAGACCGACTCCACTGTGACGGCGTCGCGTTGGTCCACAGTGAAGTCACCACCGAGATCCTCAGTCCGCTCCTGCGGACCGCGCGAGAACTGCACCCCTTCCGCGAGCGTCCGGGGGTCGCCGATCACTTCGATGACATAGGGCTGCTTGATCGCCTCACCATCGATGTAGATCCCGGCCCCACCGAGTTCGAACGACGTCTGGGCCACCACGCGGACGCTGTCGTTGAACTCGATCGCCTCGGCGCCCGCTGTGCGGAGCTCCTGCACCAGGTCGAGCAGAAGGTCGAGGGGCAATTGAGCCTCAAGCCCGTCGATCGTGATCCGGACACCTGGGCCTTCCACCGGGACCTGGCCGGCAAGAATCGCCAGTTGGTCCCCCCGCTGCTGGGCTTGGGTGAGGGCGGCTTCACGGGCGGTCCGGTCCGACTGGAGCTGTTGCTTGGTGCGCTCCAGACGGTCGATCTCACGGCGGCTGCGCTCGCTGGCGGCCGACAGCCCTTGAAGTACGTCGATCAGGTCCTGCTGGCGGTACCCCGCGTAGTCGCGGGTGACGTCATTGGAGTGGACCTGGGTAACTGCACCGAATCCGAGCAGCGCAAGAGCGGCAGCGACGACCAATTGGCGTCGGGTGGGCCGGGTGATGGCTCCGCGGAGGAGTTCGAAGGGACGCTGGACTCGCTTGGCGGCCTCGGGGATCGGGAGCTTAGGCATGGAAGAGATGCCGGCGGATCGCGGCCACGTTGGAGAAGATCCGGATTCCCAGCACCACGATCACACCTGTGGAGAGCTGGCCACCGACACCGAGTTGGTCGCCGAGATAGACGATCGCGGCGGCGATCACGACGTTGCTGAGGAAGGAAACGACGAAGACCTTGTCGTCGAAGATCCCCTCCAGGTAGGCGCGCAGGGCCCCCAGCACCGCGTCCATGGCTGCCACCACGGCGATGGGCAGGTAGGGCTGGAGGCCCGCGGGGACATCGGGTTGGAAGAAGAGGCCGACGATCACTCCGACGACCAGGCCGATCACCGCGATCACTGGCTCACCGACGCTTTCCGGGCACGCAGGACGGTCGTGGCCGCCCGCAGCGGCGGGAGCACAGCGGCGGGAAGGGTCATCCGTCGCTCCTCAACTACGTCGTACCCGAATCCGAGTTGTGCCACCAGATTGGCCCATCTCAAGCCATGCGTCGATTCCTGGAGGCCGGGTCCCAGAGTACGGGGATCACCCAGGGCACGCACGACATAGGGCGAGCGCAGCGAGGTCGCGTCGATCCCGATGGCACTTCCCGAGTCGTGCAGGGAGGACATCGCCGTCAGCCGCTGGTCGTTGATCGAGATCCCGGTCGCACCGGCGTTGTAGAGCGCATCCACGAGGATCGCGAGGTCTGCTGCTCGCACGTGCAGTGCCGGGTCGCTGCCCGGGCCGTCGGTCACGGTCAAGCGCAGCCCAGGACCTCGTACCGCGGCGAAACCGGTGTCCTTGCCCAGCTTGTCCACCCGGCGGGTGAGGTCGCGGGTGCTTGTCTGCAATGCGTTCACCTGGACGCTGAGCCTGGTGATGTCCTGTCGCAGGGCATCGAGGTCCCCCTGCTGCCCAGCCAACCGGGCACGACGTTCGGCAATCTGGTCCAGCAGCACCTCCCGACTCGCCGAGTCGAGGTCAGCCTCCCGCGTCGTCTGCATCACGGCGACGCCGACCAACAAGCCGAAGAGCAGCACCGCGACGACCGCGAAATGAGACCGCTTCCCCGAGCCCGCGCCACGCTCGGCCACCAACGCGTAGTCGGAATCGAGGGAGTCCTCCATCACCCGGGTCAGCAATGGTTTGGTGACGTACTCGGGCAACTGGGGACTCATCAGCCTTCTGCCTCCTGGGCAAGGCTCTTCAACGGCGGCGTGGTGGCCATCAACTTGCGGACCTGCCAGGCGTACAGCACTCCCGCCCACCAGTAGAGCCCGATGCCCCAGAACGCGAAAGCCCATCCCCAGATCCTTGCCATGGTGGCCATCAGACCGGTGCCATCGCCCAACAGGAGCAGCGGGAAGGCATACAGAAGGTTGAAGGTCGCTGCCTTGCCGAGCAGATGCACGGGCAGCGCGCTGTAGCCGCGGGTTCGCAGGAAAGGCACGAGTCCCCACAAGAGCAGGTCTCGCAGCGGGAGCGCCACAGCCACCCACCAGGGGATGATCTCGCGCAGCGCCAGCCCGACGACGACGGCCAGGATGTAGAGCCGGTCGGCGACCGGGTCGAGGATCTCGCCCAGTGGTGAGTACTGGTTGAGTCGTCGGGCGAGATAGCCGTCGAGGAAGTCGGTGAGACCAGAAAGCATCAGCAGGAACAACGCCCAGCCATCCGCCTCACGCGCCAGGACCAGCCACAAGAACACTGGAACCCCGGCCAAACGCAGCAATGACAAGGCGTTCGGCACCGTCCACACCCTCATACCCGTGTTCTCGGGGGGTGATGCCGTGGTGGCACGTCTGCGGCCTGTGGATCTCATCGCCGACCACCCTAACCGGAGGAGTCCGCGTGTGCGGCGTCGCGGATCTCACCGACGAGTTCTTCCAGCACATCCTCGAGCGCCACAACGCCCAGCAACTCGCCGTCGTCATCGATGACGCGGCCAAGGTGTGACCCCTCACGACGCAGCAGACCCAGCGCCTCGTGCAGCAACAAGTCAGGGGCCAAAGCGGTCAACGGACGGACCTGCTTGGCGGTGACCAGGTCGGAGCGGCGCTCGGGATCGACCTCCAGGACATCCTTGATGTGCAGATAGCCGACCAGGGAGTCGGCCGCATCCACGACCGGGAAGCGGCTGAAGCCTGTGGCCGCGCACACCTCCTCGACTTCGGCGACGGCGGCACCAAGCGGCACTGTCGCCAGAGACTCCCGCGGCATCAATACCGAGGTGACGTCCTTCTCCACCCATCCCAAAGCGCCCGACAACCGGTCGTACTGGGCGGCTTCGATGAGCCCTTCGCCGCGGGACTCCTCCACCATGGCGCTGACCTCCTCGCGGGTGTACGTCGCGCTGACCTCGTTGGCGAGGCTGACCCCCACGAGGGAGAGCACTCCCTTGGCGATTGTGTTGATGATGATCAGCAAAGGGCGGAAGACCTGGGCGATCGCCCAGATCGGCGGGCCAAGCAGCACAGCCACCCGGTCCGGGCCGGCCAGCGCGACGTTCTTGGGGACCATCTCGCCGATCACCACATGCAGGAACACCACGATCGTCAGCGCGATCACCAAGGCGATCGGGTGCAGGAACTCGTGCGGCACGTGCAGCGACTCCAGCACCGGCGCGAACAGGTGCCCGATCGCGGGTTCGCCGACGGCCCCCAACAACAGCGAACAGATAGTGATCCCCAACTGGTTGACCCCGATCACCAGAGGCATGTTCTGCATGGCGGTCAAGGTCGTGCGCGCCATCGACGAGCCCGACTGGGCCAGTGGCTCGATCTGACTGCGGCGCGCGGAAACCAACGCGAACTCGGCGGCAACGAAGAAGCCGTTGCCAAGGACAAGAAGGAGGGTGAGAAGTACGAGGCCGGTGTCACTCATGCCGGTTCCCCCCCATGCCGCCAGGCACTGCCTCGTCGATGTCGATCTCACGCCGTAGCAGGGAGAGGCGGTCGATCCGGCGTCCGTCCATTGCGACGACTCGCAAGGTCACCTCGGCCTTCGCGTCCTCCTCGTCGTAGGGGTCGAGGATCAGGCTCGCCTCCTCCCCCACCGATGGGATGTTTCCGGTGAGCTTGAGGAAGAGCCCGGCGATCGTGTCGTAGGCATCGTTCTCCGGGAGTGGTACACCGGTCAGGTCCTCGACCTCGTCGGGCCGCAGCAGACCGGAAAGCACCCAGGAGCCGTCGCGTCGCTGGCGGACCCGCGCGGCCCGTGGATCGTGCTCGTCGGCGATGTCGCCCACGATCTCCTCCACCACGTCCTCGAGCGTGACGATGCCGGCCATGCCGCCGTACTCGTCGAGCACCACCGCCATCTGGAAGCCGTCCTGCCGCAGCAGGGCAAGCAGCGGATCGAGCCGCAGCGAGTCGGGCACCTCGATCGGGCGAGCCATCAAGTGCTTCACCTTTACCGACGTGCGGTCGGCGACCGGGAGGGCCACCACGTTCTTGACGTGGACGGTCCCGACCACTTCGTCGTCGGCGTCGAGCACCGGAAACCGGGAGTGGCCGGTTTCCCGGGCCAGCTCAACCACGTAGACGGCGCGATCGTTCTCCTCCACCGAGTGACAGCGCACTCGTGGGGTCATGATCTCGCCGGCCGTGCGCGCACCGAATTCGACCGAGCGCTCGACGAGTTCGGCCGTCTCGGGGTCGAGGGTGCCCTGATCCGCGGAATGCTGGATGAGGGATGCGAGCTCGGTGGCGCTGCGCGCCGAGCGGAGCTCTTCCTGCGGCTCCACACCCAGTCGTCTCACCAGGGCATTGGCCGATCCGTTGAGCAGCCGGATCGGCCAGGCCATCACCGCCGTGAACGCGCGCTGCACCCCTTGGGTGGCGCGCGCGGTCTTCTCGGGCAACGCAAGGGCGAGGTTCTTGGGAACGAGTTCACCGAAGAGCATGGTCAAGAAGGTGCTGAGGAAGAGCGCTGAAGCGAGCGCCAACGGTCGTTCCCAACTGTCCGAGACGCCGAACCTGCCGAACACCGGCCGCAGGATCTCGGCGATCGCAGGCTCCGCGAGGAAACCGATGGCGAGGTTGGTAACGGTGATGCCGACCTGCGCCCCGGAGAGCTGGGTCGACAAGGTCCGCAGCGCCTTCTGGACGCCCTGGGCAGTCAGGTCGCCGTCAGCGACGGCGCGGTCGATCACGTTGCGATCGACGGTGACGAACGCGAACTCGGCCGCAACGAAGACACCCGAAGCAGCAATCAGAAGCAGGCAGAGCGCGAGCAGTAACCATTCGGTCATCGGGCACTCAACTCACAAGTCGTCAGCATGGGCATCGCACTGGACCGAGGATAGTGGGCCACCACGCTGGAGACGGCACCCACACCTGGGGTGGTGCCCACGGTTTCGCCGGCGCCCACGATCGTTGCGGCGAGGACGCGGTAGGTTGACCAAATGCCCCGACCGACCTCTGGATTGCTGCGACCGCAGTCTCGCCTGCTGCGTCGTCTCGCCCTCGGCGTCCTGCTGCTGAGCATCACCGGCTTTCTGGCCGTGCCGAACGCCCAAGCCGACCATGTGCCCAATCCCGGACCGATCAACGCCCAGACCACCTTCGGCTGGGGCAAGCCGATCTGGCAGGACGACTTCGTCGGTCCCATGAAGTCGATCTGGAAGGTCACCGGCCGGGGCGTGGTGCAGACCCAGGTCGGCATGCTGACCCTGAACACCACCGGACGGGGCAGCGTCGCGGCTCGGCTGACCGAACATGCCGCCCGCACTGGTCGTTGGGAGATCAGGCTCCGCCAGCGTCGGTACGCGACGAAGCACGCCGACTTCCGGGTGCTCACCGAACTGGTGCCCGCCGGCAAGCGCGACCAACATTGCGGAGCGCGAAACATCTCCCTCAACAACTTCGAGCTCGGCACCGGGCGGGTCCGTTTCTATGCGCGCAACCTGCCCAACCTGACCTACACGTCGGTCAAGCGCGGGCTCGACCTCGGCGCAGATCGCTGGCACACCTTCGCGGTCGAAGTCCGGCCGCACCGCATCTTGTGGATCGTGGACTCGCACGTGATCGTGCGTGAGCGGCGCGCGCAAGCGATCTCGGGCGTTCCGCTGACGGTGAAGTTCACCATGGAGGCTGTGCCGGGCGAACGGATGAACCCGAGCCGGATGCAGATGGACTGGTTGCGCTACTACACCCTGCAGCGGCCCAACAGCCGGTCGGTCGCGGCACCCCCGGCGACGCCCGACACCTACCCCGACGCCTGCTGAGCGGACTCACCCCAAGAGTCGGGTGTCAGTGGCCCGTCCTTTGCGCGAGCCATTCGTCGAAGGTCTGCTGACCGCGCATCCCCGGGCCAGTGGGGAGCAGCGCTCCCGAGCGCATCGCCTTGCCTGCCGCACCGGGAACCGTGAAGGGCAAGAGCCGACGCCCGAGACCGCTCCGCTCGTTGACAGCTCTTGCGAGGTCAACCAGTTCGGCCTGAAGCGGACCCGCAAGCTCCACCAGCTCTCTGCGCGGCGCCCCTCCGGCGAGCTCCACCAGGAGGGCGGCAACCTCGACAGCAGCCACTGGCTGGACCCGCATGCTCGGCACCCCGGAGAACGGCCCCACACTGAAGAACCCCAAGACCTGTTCTGCGAACTCGTGCCACTGAGTGGTGCGAAGGATCGTCCACGGCACTGGCCCCGCCGTGATCGCCGTTTCCTGGGCTCGCTTGCCGAAGTAGTAACCCGAGGCGACGCGCTCGCAGCCGACGATGGAGAGACAAACGTGGTGCGCGACACCGGCGGCCGCCTCGGCCCGCTGCAAGGTCCGAGTCGTCTCGGAGAAGAACTGCTCGGCAACCGAGCGCCGTTGGGTCGCCACGTTGAGCACGTCGATGACGACCTCGACCCCGCTCAGTCTGCTCTCCAGATTGTCGCCGCGGCGAAGATCGATGCCTTCCGCTCGCGCTAGCGAGACCACCTCGTGCCCCGCGCCCAGCGCCTGCTGGGCGACCAACCGCCCCATGGTGCCGGTGGCACCCGCGATGGCAACCTTCACCTTGCTGACCTTTCGCAACACACCGCGAACGCACTGACCCTCGCCATGCGTGAGGACCAGCTTGTCACGGGGCTAGATTCGCAGCGTGAATGCCGCTCGAAGCGGACGGGTCATATGCGCCGGCCCAACCGCGCCACGCAGGACTGCCGGATGACCCGATGAACACGCTGCTGGGCTATCTGACCGCGGTTCCGGCGCCGCTCGCGTATGCGGTGATCGGTGGCCTCGTGTTCGCCGAGGCCGCACTCTTCTTCGGCTTCGTGATCCCCGGAGAGACTGCGGTGATCATCGGCGCCGTCCTAGCGGCGCTCGGCCACCTGAATGTCGCTGTCCTGCTCCTTTTGGTGATCGGCGCGGCGGTGATCGGCGACAGCGTCGGTTACGAGATCGGCAAGAAGCTCGGACCAAGGCTGACCTCAATCGGGCCGATGCGTCGTCATCAGACCCGAGCCGAGCAGGCGATGGCCTACCTGCACGACCGTGGCGGGCGCGCACTCGTTCTGGGCCGTTGGACAGCGTTCCTCCGCGCTGTCATGCCCGCCCTGGCCGGCGCAAGTGGAATCCGCTACCGACGGTTCCTGCTCTTCAATGTCGTCGGTGGCGTGACCTGGGCGACGATCGTCGTTGCTCTCGCCTATTCCGCAGGGGCCTCCTATCAAGCGCTCGCTCGCCAGTTGAGTTGGGTGTCGAGTGCCGTACTAGCGCTCATCGTGCTCGCGATCGGATGGCATCTTTGGCGTCACCGGCGACCCCGTCGACCGGCCACCTAGATGATCATCGTGACTCACGCACCTACCTGATTCGGGCCGACGCCATCGGCCAATCGCCAATGGCCAATGGAGCATCGACTCTCTCAGCGAATCGTTCCTGCTGATCTCAGAGGCATCTCAGGGCCGACGGGTAGCTTCGGAACATGGGCAGCGCCGCACTGCGGCACTTTCGCAGCGTCGTACAGCTCGGGAACCATGACCTGGGCCGATTCTTGGTCGTCGGCGGATGTGGCTATCTGCTCGACGTGGCCGTCTTCAATCTGCTGCAGACACCGGCGCTGCTCGGCAACCAGCACCCCGTGTTGGCCCGCACGCTGGCGGTGGCCGCGGCTATCGGCCTCAACTACCTCGGCAACAGCAGGTGGACCTGGGCCCAGCGTCGCGGGCCGGACCGGCGCCGCGAGGTCGCCTTGTTCTTCGTTTTCAGTGTGATCGGTTTTGGCTTCTCCCTCGGGTCGCTGCTCGTCTCGCGCTACCTGCTCGGCTTGGACAGTCGGCTCGCGGACAACGTTTCCGCCAACGTCGTGGGCCTCGGGCTGGGCACGGCCTTCCGTTACGTCGCCTATCAGCGGTTCGTGTTCACCTCACGCAGCCTGGATATCCGGGTGTTGGCCTCCTGGCGTACGGCATGGGCGTTGCCGACTGCCTGCCTCCTCGCTGTGGCCGCGCGAATCCCGGCGCTACGCGCCCCTTTGAGCCCCGACGAGGGCGGTTTCTTGATGGTGGCCGCGCAGTGGCATCCGGGCAGGTCGTTGTATGGGAACTACTGGGTGGACCGGCCACCGCTGTTGCTCGATATCTTCGCCGTCGCTGCCACGTTGGGCGGCGCGCTGCCTCTACGGGTGATCGGCATGGTCGCGGCGTGTGCCGTGATCCTCCTGAGTGCGCTTTTGTGCCGACAACTGGCAGTTTCCGCGACTCCGGTCGTACTGGCGGTTGCGGGGCTTGTGTCCACCGAGCTCCTCGACAGCTTCCAAACCTCCGGCGAGCTACTCGCGATCCCGTGGGTGCTGGCCGGGATCCTCTTCTGGCTCATGGCGGTGCAAGGCAATGGGACGCGCCTGACCTCGAGGCGAGCTATCGCGTTCGCCACAGGGTCTGGGGCTGCCGGTGCGGCAGCTGTGCTTATCAAGCAGAACTTCATCGGGGTCTTCGTGTTCATCTTGGTGTGGGCGGTCGTTGCCTCCCTGCGAGGTCGGCGCGCTGGGCTCCTTCCCCGGCTGGCCGCGGTCACGGCAGGAGCCCTGGTCGCCACCTCCGTCGTACTGGCCGGAGCTGCTTCCCGAGGCACTTCCCTGCTCGGCGTCTGGGATGCGGTCGTGCTGTTCCGAGCGCAAGCCGGGGAAGTGATCGCTCGCTCTGCCAGCGCTGCGACTGCACAGCGACTGGACCTCTACCCGGTGGCTCTGCTGGCCACCGGGATGATCGGCGTACTGTGCCTCTTCCTGCTCACCGACTGGCGTCACCTGTCGGCATCAACACCCGTCGAACTGCCCGTGGCTACCGGAGCACTCCTCGCTTGGGAGACCAGCGCCGTGCTTCTGGGGGGCAGCTACTGGCTCCACTACCTTCTTGGACTCATCCCTGGACTTGGGCTCGCGATGATCGTCGTCAGCGGCCATCAAGGGTGGCGCAGGCGCGGTCTGCGCTGGGTCAGCGGCTGGGTTGCCACGTCCGCCGCGGTGGCTGCCGTCGGATATTCGATCCTCGGGGCCCCGGTATCCGCGTCGACCGCTGCCGGCGAGTGGTTGGCCGCACATGAACGACCCGGGGACACCGCGATGGTCGCATTCGGGCAGCCGAACATCCTGCAGGACGCCGGGCTGAGCAGTCCCTACCCGCAGCTATGGAGTCTCCCCGTGCGGGTGCGCGATCCGCACCTGAAGCGGTTCACTCACGTGCTGAAGTCCCGCAGCGCACCGACCTGGGTGTTGGTTCACGGGAGCCTCACGAGCTGGGGTATTGATCCGACGCAGGCCGAGGCTACGTTGCGAACGCACTACCGCGTCGTGGGCGACACGTGCGGCTGGCGCGTGTTCCTGCGCAACGACGTCGCCTTCCCAGCCGGGAATTCCTCCGCGGAGACGACCTGTGCTTCGTTGAGCCCGAAGGGTCTGCTGAGAGCGCTGACGCTGTGAAGCGAGCGGCGCCAGGGAAACCCTGACGCCGCTCGTCGGTTGTGTCGCTCTCGGCAACCGCTCAGAGGTAGCCGGCTCCCCCGGTATGGATCGCCAAAGTGCGCTTCGGGAAGACCCGCACCGTCTGCGCCGGGTGGCCCGGCGCGTGCTGCGCCCCGAGGGTCCCCGCCGTCTTCGCGATGGTGTCGGAGAAGGTGTAGCAACCAACCTTCGTCAGCTTCACCTTCCGCGTCTTGTAGACACCGTCACCGGTCATCGCGAACGAACCGGTTGCGCGCACCGGCTTCCCCGCCCAGCGGACCTTGGCGCAGCCGCCCTTGACGGCCTTGGCCGGGCCCTGGAGCTTCCACCGGACCACAACCCGATCGGTGGCTTCGAGCCCGCTGACCCACACCCGATCGCTGATTCGTACGCCGGTGCTCGCGGTGGTGCTCGACACCATCGACCGAATCTCCGGTTGGCGCGGCTTCTCCACGACCGGGTCCACCCCTGACGGATCGGTGTATCCGAAGTCGACTGTCTCATCGCACTGACCGTTGTCGGTCAGGTCACCCGAGGTTCCGCTGAACGCCGTTGAGTCCAGCGCGCGCCCCGCGGCGAGACTCCGCGTCGGCACGAGTCCCGCTGGGATCGTGGACTCGTCCACGGTCACGGTGTAGACCTGACCGGGCTCCAGAGTAGGCAGCCCAACGAACTCGTAGTACCCCGCGAGATCGGTGGTGGCCGGCCCCACGGCCTCCCCGTGCACGTCGAGTACCGGACCGCCGTCCGGCCCGACAAGTGTCAGAACGACCCCGGCGAGCGGCTGATCAAGCGCTCCACCCTGTACGCCGTCTCCGTCCACGTCGTACCAGACAAGGTCTCCAACAGAGACCTGAGACACCGAAACACCAGGCGTGCAGGCATTCCCCGAGGCATCGGCGTGCGCCGTAGTGCCCGGAGACCACAACAAGGCCGCGGCGCATGACGCCACGGCCAGGTAACTCAGCTTCTTCATGACTATCCCCCGTTGTCGAAATGGGGGACCACTGCGGTGATGCATGAGGCAACGCTGCGCCTCACCTACTCCTGCTAGCCCCCCGGCTCTACCCATCAGAGTGACCTGAACGAAGCGTCAGTAGGAATGGATTACGGAAAATGGGTCGCGTGCTCCAAACCGGTCCAGAACGGCGGTGCGAGAGTTTGTCCCGATGCCCCGCCAGCGGAAAGCGGGGGCTGCGCTCAGGCCAGCGGGAGACCCAGCAGGTCCTCGAGTTCGGCGACCGTCGTGCCGAAGGTCTCGCTCACCAGCGTTCGACCCGCCTCGATCTGAAAGACCGCACGCTCGGTGTAGACCCGGCTCACGCAGCCCACGCCCGTAAGCGGACAACTGCACGTCGAGACCAGTTTGGGAGCCCCCGACTTGGTCAGCAGGTCCATCATTACGAAGGTCTGCCGCGCCCCGACCGCCAGATCCATGGCCCCGCCCACGGCCGGGATCGAGTCGGCCGCACCAGTGGACCAGTTGGCAAGATCGCCATCTGTGGAGACTTGGTAGGCGCCGAGCACGCAGATGTCGAGATGGCCGCCCCGCATCATCGCGAACGAGTCCGCGTGGTGGAAGTACGCCGCTCCGGGCAACTCGGTGACCGGCTGTTTACCGGCGTTGATCAGGTCTTGGTCGATCTCTTCACCGTGCGCGAGCGGGCCCATGCCAAGCATGCCGTTCTCGGTGTGCAGGGTGACGTGCTGCTCGGGGGTCAAAAAGTCCGAGATCAGCGTGGGCGCCCCGATGCCCAGGTTGACGAACGATCCGGCAGGTATGTCGCGCGCAATCACGCCGGCGAGTTCGCGGCGATCCAGCATCAGCGATCCCCCTCCACGCAGACGACCCGATCCACGAAGATGCCCGGGGTGACGATCGATTCCGGATCCAACTCGCCAACCTCCACCACCCGGCGTACCTGGACAATCGTCGTACTCGCCGCCGCAGCCATGATGGGGCCGAAGTTGCGCGCCGTTTTGCGATAGAGGAGGTTGCCCGCTCGGTCGGCAACGTCGGCCTTGATCAGCGCGACATCGGCCCGTAGCGGTGCTTCCAGTACGTAGCCGACCCCGTCGATGACCCGGGTCTCCTTGCCATCGGCGAGTTGGGTGCCATAGCCGGTGGGAGTGAAGAATCCGCCGATGCCCGCGCCTGCGGCTCGGATCCGCTCCGCGAGGTTGCCCTGAGGCACGAGCTCCAATTCGATCCGCCCCTCTCGGTAGGCCGCATCGAAGTGCCAGGAGTCATGTTGGCGCGGGAACGAGCAGATCGACTTGCGCACTCGCCCCGCGGCAATCAGCGCAGCCAATCCGACGTCCCCGTTTCCGGCATTGTTGTTGACGATGGTCAGCGCTCCGGCGCCGGAGTCGATCAAGGCGTCGATGAGCTCGACCGGCTGTCCGGCGATGCCGAAGCCGCCGACCATGACCACGTCGCCGTCTGCGACCACCCCTGCCATGGCCTCGGCCACCGAGTCGTAGAACCGGGTCCTCACGGTTGTCCCGCAATCGGTTCGAAGACCGCACCCAGGCCATGCCCGCCGCCGACGATGTCGTCGGCCACCCGATCCCTGGGAACCACGCCACCACCGTAGGCGGCATCACTTGCAGACTCGAAGGCTTCGCCTTTCAGCACCGGCACCACCGTCGACACATCCAACTCGGCCGCGATGGCGACGTCAGCGGCGAATCCGCGCTGGATGAGCTCTTGTCCGCTGACGCAGGCAAGCAGCCGGTCCTCGAGCAGCGGTTGTGCGGCGGCAAATGCCTCGGCTGAGAGGGTGGCCTCGGGGCTGAAGCGTGTGACGGGTCGAGTGCCGCTGGTGAGCCTGGCCAGGTGCCAGAGGATTGCCCCGGCGCCCAAAAGGTCCTCGATCGCCGGTCGCAGCGGGCCGTCGTGGGTGCCGTCAGGGGCGGGCCAGCGTTCACCCGCCGGCACAACGGCAACCGTGCTCCCGCCGTTCAGTCGCGCCGCCGCCCAATGCGCCACCGCCCCGGCGTTGCGCAGGCACCCGGCCGCCACCTGCCCGCCCGTGGCGGCATGAGCCTGCGCGATCGTCGAGCCGTTCGGCGAGGGCAGCACCAAGCGAGGCACGAGGTCGCAGTCGCGCAGTGAGGCCGGAGAGAGACTGGGCGACGGCGGGTCGGTCACGGCCGAGTGGGTCCGGCCGGCCGCCAGTACGGCGCGGCGTTGGCGGGCGAACGCAGCCGCCTCGGCTCCCCGCATCGGGAACGGCAGCACGCTCATTCCCCGTTCCACCGCCACGCACACCGCCGTACTGAAGCTGAGCACATCCACCACGATCAGCGCATCCGCCGCCAGCGCTGCGGCTCCCTCGGGGCCCCACTCGAGCCGCACCTGGTGTGCCGCCTGGCCGAGGTAGTCCGTGGTCACCTGCCGGAACCTACGCGCCTCCGTCCTCACTTGTCGCCTGCTTGCGCGGTCACTTGGTGTCAGCAGATGACACTGATCAACCGCACAGTCCAGAACCACTCCGCGCCCCGCGGCCTCGCTCGTGGACCGATCCGGCAACGAACTACTCGAAACACTCGAAGTCCGTCGGGCAGACCTCGAACCACATTCGCGTGATGGTCGCAAGCCTGAGGCCATTGGCGCGATAGTTCACCTGGGGCGCGACTTCTTCGCCACGCTCCGGTCCGATCGACCTCGACGACGTAAATCACCTGCGCGTCCTCACCCGGCTCGAGAACGTACCCCTCGACGGGAACGGACTTCTCGGCCAGATCCTCGAAAGGCCAGGGTGCGGCGGCGATGAGGTCCGTGGTCGGGGTGATCTCGGCCACGCGCACGTCGACCACCCTCGCACTCTCGCCCCCAGACTCCTCGCCACGAAAGGTCGCCGATTCCAGCGTCGCCGAGGTGTCGCCCTCGTTGACGATCCTCGCGCCGGAAGGCGACCGACTGTCCGGCGTGAGCGATCACGCCGACCGTGGAGCCGAGGTCGCCCCCGCGGCCACCCAAGACAAGTGGTCCCGCGGCGCCCATGGGCGCCGTGGGTGTCCCCTGGAAGCAGGCGGGAACGAAAAGGAGCACCAAGGCCGCCATACAGAGCTTGGCCAGCAAACCCGAGATGGTCATGCCCAGCAAGATAGCTGTATCCGACCTCACGCTTCGCCTGACGCTGCGCGGACTTGCCCTCCCGAGGTCGTCCTATAACCTCGGCGGGTGCTGCCCCACCTGCTCGCTGGTCTGGTCACCGGGCTGGGGCTCATCGTGGCGATCGGCGCCCAGAATGCCTACGTGTTGCGACAGGGGCTGGCCCGTGACCACGTCGGGTTGGTGGTCGCGATCTGCGCAATCTCCGATGTTGTCCTGATCGTCGCGGGTACGGCGGGCATGGGCGCTCTCATCGCCGATCGACCGGCTCTTCTGACGGCGATGAGATGGCTCGGAGCCGCATATCTGGCGTGGTTCGGGTTCAAGTCATTGCGGGCCGCGCGCCATGCGGGAGCCCTGCGTGACCAGGCGGCGCCGGCCGCTTCGCCCGCGGCGATCGTGACGACCACGCTGGCCCTGACCTGGCTCAACCCCCACGTCTACCTCGACACCCTGCTCATGCTCGGCAACCTCGCCAACCAACACGGCGCCACGGGCCGCTGGGGCTTCGCTGCCGGCGCGGGCCTCGCAAGCGTCGCTTGGTTCTCCGGACTCGGCTTCGGGGCGAGCGCCCTAGCCAAGCCGCTGGCTAGGCCCCGGACCTGGCAGATCCTCGACACGGTCATCGGGATCACCATGCTCACCCTCGCCGTCGTACTCCTCGCCGCGTAAGCACCCGCACGCGGCCGTGCCCTACGTTTAGTCCCGAACGTCCGCGGAGCATCCCCGATCCGGGGTGAGGAAGAGCGCACACGATGGGACCCCTCCTGACCTGGCTGCAGACCCCGATCGCCATCCTGCTCACCGTGGTGCACCTGGGCGTCGCAGCCCGAGCCATCACCCGTCCGGGGCGTCAGCCGGCGTCGCGGGTCGCTTGGATGGCGGTGATCATGTCGGTCCCGGTGATCGGCGTGATCGGCTACCTCTTCCTCGGAGAAACCAGCATCGGCCCCCGACGGGCGGCCCAGCTGCGCACCGTCATGGAGCGTTCCGGAGTGCCGGTCAACCAGCCCGTGCCGGCGGATCGGGTCCCCGAGCAGATTCGCTCGCTCTTCTCTTTGGTGGGATCGGTGAATGGCTTTACCCCTTCGCCCGGGAACCGGATCCGTCTACTCGGTGATCCGGATGCAACGGCCCAGGAGCCGGCTCGCGATTCCGCGGCCGCGCTCACGACGTTGATCGCCGATATCGAGGCAGCCCAAGAGACGGTCCACCTCTGCTTCTACATCTGGCTCGACGACGACCTCGGCGGACGCATGGTCGAAGCCGTGTGTGCCGCGGCTCGTCGGGGGGTGGCGTGCCGGGTAATGGTGGATGCCCTCGGCTCGAGGGCGTTCATCAAGTCCGCGCGGTGGCGCCAACTACGCGATGCCGGGGTGCTCACCGATGCAGCTCAGGACGACATTCCGCGGCTCGGACCCCTTCCGGTGGGGCGGGTGGATCTGCGCAACCACCGCAAGATCGCCGTGATCGACAACCAGATCGCCTACTGCGGCAGCCAGAACTGCGCCGACGCAGAGTTTCGCGTGGAGGAGAAGTTCGCCCCGTGGGTCGATGTGTTGCTGCGTTGCGAGGGGCCGGTCGCCCGGCAGGAGCAGTGGCTGTTCACGAGCACGTGGACCATCGAGACCGGGGAAGATCTGTCCGCCTTGGCCGCGCAGGAGCCGCTGCCGACGTCGTACGAGGACG
Source organism: Nocardioides sp. (assembly GCA_037046605.1). Lineage (GTDB taxonomy): Bacteria > Actinomycetota > Actinomycetes > Propionibacteriales > Nocardioidaceae > Nocardioides. Next base: position 173,513 of record JBAOHF010000016.1, on the reverse strand, counting down.
GTGCCCTGGTCGAGATGTTCGGCACCGGCCCGACCTCCACCGGCCCCGCGATGTCGGAGGTCTTCGTCGCCACGATCTACGCCGCCCAGCGCGAGCTAATCATCACCACGCCGTACTTCGTGCCCGACGAGGCGATCCTGCGGGCTCTCTGCGCCGCTCCGCATCGAGGGGTTGAGACGACGATCGTCTTCCCGGCGCGCAACAACTCGCGGTTGGTGGGTGCTTGCGGTCGGAGCACGTACGCCGCACTGCTGGACGCCGGTGTGACCATCTACGAGTATCCACTCGGTCTCCTGCACAGCAAGATCATCACCATCGACGGCGAGGTCTGCCTGCTCGGCTCGGCCAACATGGATCGCCGTAGCCTCGAGCTCAATTTCGAGAACAACATGCTCGTGGCCGACCGGGCACTCACCCAGGACGTGAAGGCACGCCAGCAGACCTACCTCTCGGTCTCTCACCGGGTTGACCCGGCCGACGTGCGTGCTTGGTCTTTCCCCCGCCGGCTCGCCCAGAACACCATCGAGATGCTCGCGCCGCTGCTTTAGCCGGCCTACCCGCGTCTCGCGGTCCGCACCGCGAGCTGAGGTGGAGACCTTAGTTGTCGTTCAGGCCGAATTCCTTGGTCAGCAGCTTGCGTTTCCAATAGGACTCGATCTGTTCAATCGTTTCGTCTTGGGTGTTCTCGTCCACGACTTCCAAGACCGACACCTGGTAGCGCCGTGCCCCGCCCCGAGCGGCGCGCTTGAGGCCCTTGTTGCCGCCGTTCCCATCCGTGGCGTAGCTCAGCCACCGGCCGAACAGGCTCTCCACGCCCTTGGCCGAGCCGACGTATTGCTTACCGGAGTCCAGATCCACCAGGAGATAAACGCCTTTGACGCTTTGCAGGATCTGTTGCCAACTGCTCGGCAGCGCCGGGATCTCCGCGATGGGGCGAACAAAGGTGCGGAACCCAGGAAAGCGGGGTTCATGCTGCGGCGCGATCTCCAGCACCCGCTTCGCTTGGTTGTCTGCTCGCTGGACCCAAGCCCTGGCGCTGCCGCCCCAGTCGATGACGACCTGGTCCTGGTAGTCGCCCATCAGGTCGAGCGGTGTGAGGGCGTATTCGAAGTCGCCGGAGACGTCCTTCCCCAAAAGGTGGTCGACGGTCCCCTCGGGGCAGGTGCCGATCCCGTCGACCCGATACATGCCGACGAAGACCGTCTTGCCGGTTTCGGTCACCGCAAAGCTGGCCAACATCGCGGCGTCTCTGAACGCCGCCTTCTTCTGCACCTGTTGATAGCGCTCGAAAGCGCCTCGGTCGGTTCGCCAAGCCTCGTAGAGCCGGCCCGCCCGCATTCGCTGGTCCTGATGACGGACCAGTCGCAGCCTCTCCAGCCCGATCCCCTCAAGGGCCAGCAGGTCGTTGAACGTCAGCATCTCCACCTCCGAGTAGGTCAATGTGCTTGCGCAAGACTGCCAGATCTGGATTGGGCCGTGGGTTCGCATTGCTCTCCGCCGAGTTGCACTCACGGCCACCCAAGCTCCGCCACCCCCGGACCCACAAGTGCTGGTGCGCGCCTGAGCGCAGCCGGGCAGTCTCCTTCGACGTTCGCCCCCTTTCGCGATCAATGAGGGGGTCGGCAGTGGCGGCGGCCGGCGCGATCCTGCGCGTCGCACTTTGGTCGCCGCCACCGACCTCGCAGCTCGTCTGGGTGCCCCCAGGTACCCGTCATGTCTGCGTTCTTCCCCCGTACCCCCAGCGTGGACGCCTGCTGACTGACTGACGTGTCAGGCCCCGTGTGATCGTCCACTGTTGTCCGAAGCAGGGCCAGCCCCCTAGCCCGTGGACTGCTTCGGAACGCATATGCTCCCCCGTCACCAGTTCCCGCCGTCGCGGTGCCTGCCGTGCGGGCGCGGGGCGTCATCGGCTCGCCCCTGTGAGGTACGGCGGATGCTGCGGAACCGCGAGTTCGTTGCGGATGAGGTAGCGATCACCCCGGAAGACCGATCGATCGAACTCGACGACCCGGCCATTGCCGTCGCGAGTGGTCCTCTCGACGAGCAGCGCCGGCGAGTGCAGGGGCACCCCGAGTTCGCGGGACTCTTCTTGGTCGGTGACCGTTGGCTCGATGGTCTGCACACCGCCCGCGAACTCGACACCGTGCTGCAGCCGGAGATAGTCGTAGCAGGAGCCCTCGAGATCTTCGCGGGCGATGCCCGGCACGAGTGCGGCCGGCAGATAGATCTCTTCGATGGACATCGGTTCGTCGTCGGCCAGCCGCAGCCGAACCGCCACCACTACGTGGGCATTGGGAGAGATCTCCAGCCGCCGCCCGATCCGCGGGCCTGCCGGCCGATGGTCGAAGCTCAGCACGAGAGTTCCGGGCCGAAGTCCGCGCGCGCGCATGTTCTCACTGAACGTCGTACTGGCGAGCGGCGTGTGCACCTTGGGCCCAGCCGCGAACACACCAGCGCCCTTCTTGCGTTGCACGACCCCGGTGGCGACCAGTTCTTCAGTGGCGCGACGAATCGTCATCCGGGACACCCCGAACTCGCGTGAAAGATCGCGCTCGGAGGGCAACTGCGCACCTGGGCCCATCGATTCGAGCTTGTCAAGCAGGCGGTTGCGCACTGCGTGGTACTTCGTCACAACAGCATTCATGCAAGGACTCGCAGACAAATCAAGACCACTGGTCTACTTTTTGTCGTCTGTCATCAAGATTCATCAGCCACTGGGTGACATCGCAATCAGGGCAAGGGTGCCGCACGCGGCGGACGGGGGCGTGCGCGTGGTGTGGCCCGACGGAAATGAGGCGAAGAGTCCGTCACTCCGTGGGAAGGTGCCCCAGTGCCGATTGCACGAGACGCTCTGATTGAGCACTGGGGTGTTGAGCCAACGTCCATGGTTCGGCTGCACGGCGGAATGAATTCCGAGACATGGCTCGTCGAGCACGAGGGAGGCGCGTACGTCGCGAAGTCAGTTGCACCCGACGGGGTAGCGGACCTCCTCGCGGGCGCAAGGGCGGCCATAGCCCTTGCCGAAGCTGGCTTCACCACCGGACGCCCGGTGCCCACTCTCAACGGTGACGTTCTGGCGCTCGATGCTGGCCTGGCCCTCCTTGAGTACGTCGCCGGCCGCGAGCTGGAAGGGGAATCTGAGGACGAGCAGCGTTGGATTGCGCGGACACTGGCTGGATTGCACTCGGCTAGCAGCCCAACGGTCGGTCAAAGCATGAGCACGTTCGGAGTGGATTGGCTGTCGCCTGTCGCACCTGGTGTGTCGGATCACCCGTGGCTGGTATCGGCGATCCACGCAGTTCGTGAGGAGACCTACGATCTCCCGCTGACCTGGTCCCTCCTCCACACCGACCCGGTACCCGAAGCCTTCATCCACGATGACCGCACTGGGGTTACCGGGCTGATCGACTGGGCTGGCGCTCGCCGTGGTCCAGTTCTCTACGACGTGGCGTCGGCCGTGATGTACCTCGGCGGCCGCAAGCATGCCTCAACCTTTCTCTCGATCTACGAAGCCGAGGGACCACTGGCCGACAGCGAGTTGGCACACCTCGATGGGTTGAGTCGTTTCCGCGAGGTGGTGCAGGGCGTCTACTTCGCAGGGCGGCTCGCTACCAATGACCTCACCGGCGGTATCGACGCAGCCGAGAACGAAAAGGGGCTCGGCGACGCGCGTCGGCGCCTGGAAGCGCTTAGCTCTACCGCAACTTGCTGAGGACACCCGTCTAGAGGTCCGTCAGCCAGGGATGGCCCGGGAGGGTTCGTTCCAATCCAGCACGAAGCCAGGCCCGTCGTCGCTCGTTGAGGTGGGGCAGCGTGCTCTCAAAGTCGACCGCGTCTTTCGGGCGTAGGCCCTTGGCCTTGTACAGCAACTGGATCTCGGGCTGGAGATAGCGGATCCCATCACGCTGCCACAGGGCGTCGCGCATCGGCATGCTCACCGACTCGTCCCGCTTGTACACCCACCCTTCTGTCGTGCCGGGCACCAGCAGGATGTCGAACTCCCACGGCTGCATCGCCGCGCGCCGGGTCCATACCTGTCCGCACCCTGCAGGGAGAATGTCGTCGGGCGCGCCATCCGGGTCGTCCTCAGGGAGCAGCGGGCGGAGCGCACCATCCGCCGCCGTCCAGACATCGAACAGGCCGGCCAGGTGCTTCCTGAGCAGGGGAAGGTCGCTGCGCAGAACGCTGGCGTCGGTGTCCTCGTACTCGCGCGACACACCGGTAAACGCCTCCAACGCCCAGCCGCCGGCGATCCACCACACGCTTGGGTAGCCATCCATGAGCGCGGCCACGTCCGCCGGCGCGCGCCTGCTCCACGGACCGTACAGCCGCCCGAAGTCTTCTTTGCTCGAAATCGTTGATGCCCACTCGGGCAGCCTATGGTCCGGCCGCAGAACCCCGCCCCAACGTTTCCTGACTGGGTGCGGTCACCGCCGCTCCACCATCCCTCCGTGGCGGTCGTCACTCGGAGCGCCCTAAAGCCGCCAGCGGATCCGGCACGACCCCGGCGACAAAGGTGGCTCGGTCACACTGCAGTACCCACGGCGCCCCACCCAACTAACCCCAAATGAAGAACACCCGAACCCACATATCCGTGGGTCCGGGTGTCGCCGATGTCCCGAGACATCACACGGTCGGGCTGACAGGATTTGAACCTGCGACCCCTTGACCCCCAGTCAAGTGCGCTACCAAGCTGCGCCACAGCCCGTGACTCGTCCATAGCCCCAAGGAGCTTCGGACGCGGACGAAACCCTACCTCAGCCGAGGGCCGCCGACAGAATCGGGCTGCGTCCCGAAACGGCCCTGGGATGCGACCGCGGGCCGCGTCGCCAGGTCAGCGCTTGCGCTTCTCGCGGGGTCGCTGGCTGATGTTGATCGGGGTCCCCACGAAGCCGAACTCCTCACGCAGGCGGCGCTCGATGAAGCGTTCGTACCCAGCGTCCAGTTTGCCGCTCGTGAACAGGATGAACGTCGGCGGCGCAGTGCCTGCCTGGGTCCCGAAGAGGATCCGCGGCTGCTTGCCGCTGCGCACCGGGTGCGGGTGCTCGGCCACCAGCCGACCGAGGAAGTTGTTGAGCGCGCCGGTCGTGATCCGGGTCTCCCACCCCTCCAGCGCCTTGTCCAGCGCCGGCACCAGCCGATCAACGTGCCACCCAGTCCGGGCGGTGATGTTGATCCTCGGCGCCCAGGGCACCTGCACCAGGCTCTGGTCGATCTCGCGCTCCAGGTAGAACCGGCGCTCGTCGTCGACGAGATCCCACTTGTTGAAGGCGATCACCAGCGCACGCCCGGCTTCGCGGACAGTCTGGATGATCCGCTGGTCCTGTTCGGAGATCGACTGGGAGCCGTCGATGACGAGTACGGCGACCTCGGCGCGGTCGATAGCCGTCGTCGTGCGCAGCGAGGCGTAGTACTCATGACCACTCGCCTCCTTGACCCGCTTGCGGATGCCAGCAGTGTCGATGAACCGCCACTCCCGGTCCCCCAGCGTCGATCAGTTCATCCACCGGGTCAACGGTCGTGCCGGCAACGTTGTCGACGACAGCCCGCTCCGCGCCGGCAAGCTTGTTGAGCAAGGAGGACTTGCCGACGTTCGGCCGACCGACGATGGCAATCCGCCTCGGCCCACCGAGTTCGGTATCGCGATCAGGGGGTGCCTCCGGCAGGGCCGCGAGGATCGCGTCCAGCAAGTCACCCGAGCCCCGACCGTGAAGTGCGGAAACAGCCCACGGCTCCCCCAGCCCGAGGTTCCACAGCGCATAAGCCTCGGCTTCGGTGCGCTGGTCGTCGACCTTGTTGGCGGCGAGTACGACGGGCTTGCCCGACCGCCGCAGGATCTTCACCACGCCCTCGTCGGCATCGGTGATCCCGACTGTTGCATCGACGACGAAGAGCACCGCATCCGCCAGAGTGACTGCCACCTCGGCCTGGGCCGCGATCCGCTCGGCCAACCCACGCGCATCCGGATCCCAGCCGCCGGTGTCGACGACCGTGAACGCCCGCCCGTTCCACTCCGCGTCGTAGGAGATCCGGTCACGGGTCACGCCCGGCACGTCCTCCACCACCGCTTCGCGGCGGCCCAGGATGCGGTTCACCAGCGTCGACTTGCCGACGTTGGGCCGGCCCACCACGGCCAGCACCGGAACCGGTCCAGTCGACTCCTCCACAGCTGCTACGTCCTCGCTCATCAGCGCTCCCCTGCCATCACGGCGTCGGCGAGGCCGACGATCCGGCCAATCACTTCTTCCAGGCTCAACTCGGTGGTATCGATATGCACCGCGCCGTCGGGCATCGTGAGCGGTGCCGTGGCCCGCGTCGAGTCGATAGCGTCGCGCTTGAGCAGCGACTCCTGCGTCGCTGCGACGTCGCCATTTCCTTGCTCACTGGCCCTGCGAGCCGCCCGGGCCGACGGATCGGCGGTCAAGAAGATCTTCAGCTCGGCATCGGGACAGACCACCGAGCCGATATCGCGACCCTCCACCACGATGCCACCGTTGCCGACTGTGGCGCGCTGGGCAGCCAGCAGCCACGCGCGCACCTCGGGCACCGCCGAAACCGGGCTGACTGCTCCGGTCACCGCCGCTTCCCGGATCGCGTCGGCGACATCTACGCCGTCCACCGTGATCGTGGGGTCCTCAGGGTTGGTTCCGGACTCCAGCCGGGCTTCACCGACGTGCGCGGCCACGGCTGCCGGATCGTGAACGTCGACGCCCTGCTGCAACATCCACCAGGTCACCGCCCGGAACATCGCGCCCGTGTCGAGGTAGCGCAGGCCCAACCGGGCCGCAACGCCTCGTGAGGTGCTGGACTTGCCCGAGCCGGAAGGCCCGTCGATCGCGACAACGAGGGTGCTACTCACCGGGGAAGACTACCGGTGGACCACCCATCCGCTTGATTCCAGAGAGCTCAGCAGGTGCTCCGCGGACCCCTTGTCCACGGTGAGTTCGACCAGACCAACCGGCCGGCCCGGGTCGTGGTCGATGCGCACGTCTTCGATGTTGACGCCGTATCCGCCAACATCGGCGAACAACCGCGCCAACTCCCCCGGGTGGTCGGCGATCGCCACGAACACCGCTTGAACCGGGCGGGCAGGCCCGCCGTGCTTGCCCGGGATCGCCCGCGTGCCGGCAGCGCCCTGTGCGAGCAGCGCGTGCAGCTCCCGCCGCGAGCCGCCGGCCAACGCGGTCAACAACTCGTCGAGTTCGGCCCGTACGTCGCTCAGCAGGCTCAGCAGCGCCCCGGAGTTGTGGGCGATGATCTGCTCCCACAGGTAGGGATCGCTGGCGGCTACTCGCGTGACATCACGCACGCCCTGCCCGGCCAGGGCGAGATGCTCCGCCGGGGCGTCCCTCAGTGGCGAGGCGACCAGGACCGACAACAGGTAGGGAAGGTGGCTCATCAGGGCCACCGCCTGGTCGTGCTCATCGGGCGCGATCACCAGCGGAACCCCGCCGCACGCCTCGGCAAGCGCGGTCACCAGCGCCACCGACCCCGGGTCGGATGTTTCGTGCGGCGTGATCGCCCACGGGCGTCCCTCGAAGAGCACACTCGAAGCGGCTAGCGGCCCCGACCGTTCGCTGCCTGCCATCGGGTGAGAGCCGACGTAGCGGGCTTCGGCACCGATGGTGCGCAACGGGTAGCCCTTCACGCTGCCGACATCGGTGACCACCGCGGCCGGATGCGCGGCTAACGCCGAGGCGACCTGCTCGGCGATCCGATCCGGCGGCACCGCAACCACGACCAGTTGCGGCTCGCCCTCGGTATAGGCCACGCCCGCGCCCAATGCGGATGCCGTGCGCACATGATCGGCTGTGGCATCGACCAGCCACACGTCGATGCCTTGGCTCGACAGCGCCAAACCCATCGAGGTGCCGAGCAGTCCCGCACCGACGATCAGCACCGGCCCCTTGACTCGCTGAGTGGACGGCTCGGTTGCCCCAGGCCCCGGCGCGCCCTCGGCCGGAATCGCCGATTCACTCATCGGGCACCGCACGGACCTTGGCTAGATCGCGGCGCAAAGCGGCGGCGCCGTGGAGGTAGACATGGGTGATTTCGCTGCGCGGCAACTCGGTCTCGACGTGCGCCAACATCCGCACCACGCGGGGCATCGAGCCGTCGATCTCGAGCTCGCGGGCACAGATCAAGGGAACATCGGAGAAGCCGAGCCTGCGGGCGGCGTACGCCGGGAACTCGGACACCAAGTCGCTGGTCGCGGTGAAGATCACCGAGATGAAGTCGTCGACATCGAGGGAATTGGCGCTCATCACATCGGTGACCATCTCGGCCACCCGCTCCAGCATGTGTTCGCGGGAGTCGACGTCCAGTTGCGTGGCTCCGCGCACCGCCCGTGTCGCCACGGCTCCTCCTTGCATCTACGCTGACAGCCGGTTCCCCCCGGCTGTCCTCAGCGCCACACCCTAGTGCCGCGAGCGGCTCAGAGCTCGGCGCTGTCCAGCATCGCGCCCAGCTCATCGTCGGTCAGCACCCGCGCCTCGCCACTCTTGAGTCGGGCCAGCCGCACCGGGCCGATTGACGTGCGGGTCAACCGGCGTACCGGGTGCCCGACCTCGGCCAACAACCGGCGGACGATCCGATTGCGGCCCTCGTGAATCACCAACTCCACCATCGAGCGCCCGTCGTGGGTATCCATCACCCGGGCCTTGCTCACCGTGACCGGGCCGTCGTCGAGTTCGACCCCGGCCAACAGGCGCCGGATCACGTTCGGCCAGACCAAGCCCTCGACCTCGGCTACATAGGTCTTGTCCACCAGGAACGACGGATGCGCGACCCGTTGGGCGAACTCGCCGTCGTTGGTGAGCAGGATCAGCCCGGAGGTGTCAGTGTCGAGCCGGCCCACGTGGAAGAGCCGGCCCGCCTCCGCGGGCACGAAGTCGGCCAGAGTGCGTCGGCCTTCGGGGTCCGACATCGTCGAGACCACGCCGCGCGGTTTGTTGAGCACGAGGTAGACGTTGTCGGTCACCGGGATCACCCGCTTGCCGTCGACCCGCACAACCGCTGTGCCTGGGTCGATCTTGGTGCCCAGCCGGGTGACCACCTCCCCGTCCACGGTGACCGCGCCCGCGAGCATCAACTCCTCGCACGCCCGCCTGCTGGCCACGCCCGACCGGGCGAGGAACTTCTGCAGCCGGACCAGCCCTTCGTCGTCGGCGCCCAGCTCTTCCAACCGCGCCTGGCTCACTCGTGGCTCCCGTCCAGCGCCTCGGCCAGCTCGTCGGGCAGGTCGTCCATCTCCGGTAGGTACGGCGCCAGCTCGGGGAGATCGTCGAGGGAGACGATGCCCATCCGCTCGCAGAAGTAGCCCGTGGTCCGGTAGAGCATCGCGCCGTGTTCGCCGTCGGCGCCGGCTTCCTCGATCAGGCCCCGGGTCACCAGCGTGCGCATCACTCCGTCGACGTTGACCCCACGGATGGCCGACACCCGCGCCCGCGAGACCGGCTGCTTGTAGGCCACCACGGCCAGCGTCTCCAGCGCGGCTTGGGTGAGTCGGGCCTGCTGGCCCTCCAGCACGAAGGCCTCCACCACGCTCGCGTAGTCCTCGCGGGTGTAGAAGCGCCAGCCGCCGGCCACATTGCGCAATTCGAAGCCGCGCCCCGCCTCGTCGTACTCCGCGGCGAGCTCGGCCAGCCCGGCCAACACCTCCCCACCGGAATAGCCGACGGCGGCGGCCAGGATCAGCTCGTCGAGTGGCTGGTCTGCCACCATCAGCACCGCTTCGAGCGCCGGCTTCAACGGCACCACCGCCACCGGGAGGGTCTCGCTGTCGGTCTCGCTCACGCGTCCTCCTTGGTCTCGGCCTGAAAAAGGGCCTCGCCGTATTCGTCTTCGATGTCGACCTCGCCGTCCGACGCGCCGGTCCACCGGATGGTCAGCTCACCGAGCGGGGTCACCTGGTCGAAGGCGATCGCCCCTTCGCGGAACAGCTCGAGCACGGCCAGGAACCTGGCCACCGTCGTACCCAGATCGGCCGCGTCACCGCACAGCGCCCGGAAAGTAGCAGTGCCATGCCGGCGCAGCCGGTCCACCAGCAGCAGGCCTTGCTCGCGCACGCTCACCGTCGGGGCATGGATGTGAGCTAGCGGCACCTCGAGGGTGGGCTTGGGTCGCATCGCCTTGGCGGCGAGCGCCGCGAACGAGTCCAAGCCGAGCCCGATGAGTACCTCCGGCAACAGCGTCGCGAAGCGCTCGTCCAAGCCGACCGCACGTGGGTAGCGGCGTGCCTCGTTGTCCAGCCGCTGGTGGAAGATGTCGGCGACTTGCTTGAAGGCGCGGTATTGCAGCAAGCGCGCGAAAAGTAGGTCGCGCGCCTCGAGCAGACTCAGGTCTTCCTCATCCTCGACGTCTCCGGCGGGCAACAGACGCGCTGCCTTCAGATCCAGCAAGGTGGCGGCGACCACCAGGAACGAGGAGGTCTCCTCCAGATCCCAGCGCTGGCCTTTGACGTGCGCGATGAACTCGTCGGTCACCTTCGACAGGGCGACCTCGGTGATGTCGAGCTTGTGCTTGGCAATCAGGTTGAGCAGCAGGTCGAAGGGGCCCTCGAAGTTGTCCAGCCGTACGGCGAAGCCGGCAGGCACCGCCTCGGTTTCGGTCATGAATCCCTCAGCCGGGAGACGAGCACGCTCTCCTCCCCTTGGGCTTCGAGGTCTGCCAGCGCGATCGCCAGCGCCTCGCGAACCAGCCGCCCTCGGTCGACCGCGAGCCCGTGTTGGGCACGCAACAGCAACCGTGCTTGTTCGATGTCGAGCAATTCCTGGGAGGTGACGTAGACCGTCATCTTCTCGTCGTGGCGCACCCTGCCGCTCGGTCGCCGCGGCGCCGCTACTTCGAGATCGGGTTCGTCGATCACCGCGGCGGCACGCTTCGCCGTCCGCCGGCCGCTCGCCGGCTCGGCGGCACCCCTACCGCCGGACGCGTCCTCGCCCGGCTGGCCGGCGTCGTCGGTCGCCGTCGGACGGAACAGATCGTCGGCCCTTGGCAGGCTCACCCGTCGAGACAACGGGCCAGCACCTCCCTCGCCAGCTGGCGATAGGCGGCCGCGCCCTCCGAGGTCGCGGCGTACGTCGTGATGGGCTCGCCGGCGACGGTGGAGTCGGAGAACTTCACGGTCCGTCGGATGACGGTGTGGAAGACGATGTCTCCCCATGCCTCGACCAGCCGATCCATCACCTCACGCCCGTGCAGGGTGCGGCCGTCGAACATCGTGCCGAGGACGCCGTCGATCTCCAGCTTGGGGTTGAGCCGCTCCTGCACCTTGTCGATCGTGCTCTTGAGCAAGGCCACCCCGCGCAGCGCGAAGTATTCGCATTCGAGGGGAACGAGCACACCGTCGGAGGCGGTCAACGCGTTGACCGTCAACAAGCCGAGACTCGGCTGGCAATCGATCAAGATCATGTCGTACTTCTCGATGGCGGGGGCGAGCACCCGCTGCAGTGTCTGCTCACGAGCAACCTCGTGCACTAGTTGCACCTCGGCGGCCGACAAGTCGATGTTGGAGGGCAGCAGGTCCATCCCAGGGACCCCGCTGGGCACGACGACGTCCTCCAGCGTGACCGAGTGGTCCATCAGCAGGTTGTAGGCCGTCAGCTCCATCTCGTGCGGATTGAGCCCCAGCCCCACCGACAACGACCCCTGAGGATCGAAGTCGACCAACAGCACCTTGCGGCCGTACTCGGCCAGCGCGGCCCCCAGGTTGATCGTGGTGGTCGTCTTGCCGACGCCACCCTTCTGGTTGCACATCGAGATGATGCGGGCGTTTCCGTGCTCGGTAAGCGGCTTCGGCTCCGGAATGACCGGCATCGGGCGGCCGGTAGGACCGATCACTGCGGACTCGCTGGCTGGAGCGGGGAAAGGCAGCGGCTCGGTCACACCATCATCATCCCTGCTCATACCGACAGCCATCTGCTGAGGGTCGTTCCGCGGCGGCTCGGCGAGCGGTGCGGTGACCATAGGGGGCATCTGGGGGGCGCTGGTGCCGTCGACCATCAAGACTCCTCGCCGGATCGGCTCAAGGGTTTGTCGACACCTCGACAAACCGTGTTCCGCGCGACTCTAAGCGGCGCATGGTCGCTCTACAACATCTCCGACAGTTACCCACCGGGCGGCGGTGAATCTGTGCAATCCGCGCGCAGGTCATGCACATGAGGAGGCTGCCTGTGCACAAGGTTGTGCAGAACTTCGTGCGTCCGGCGCCTCGTCGGCGAGGCGTCAGCTGCGCGCCCGAGGGTGGGCCATGGCGAACGCTTCGCGCAGATTGTCGACGGTGACCAGCGTGTAGATCTGTGTGGTGGTCACCGACGCATGACCGAGCAGTTCCTGGACCACCCGGACATCGGCACCGCCATCGAGCAGGTGCGTGGCGAAGCTGTGCCGCAACGTGTGCGGAGACACCTCCCGCTTCACACCGGCTCGCTCGGCAGTGCGGTGCAGGATCGTCCAGGCACTCTGTCGAGAGAGTCGACCGCCCCGGGAGTTGACGAAGAGCGCCGGTGAACCGCCCTTGGCCCGCTCCAGCAGGCCGGGGCGGCTACTGGTGAGATAGTCGCCGACCGCGGCGCGGGCGAACGACCCGACCGGCACCAGCCGCTGCTTGTTGCCCTTGCCTTTGAGCAGGATCGTCCCGTCGACCAGGTCGAGATCGTCGACATCGGCGCCGACCGCTTCGGAGATCCGCGCTCCGGTGCCGTAGAGCACCTCCAGGAGCGCTCGATCGCGAGCGGCGAGCGTCGTGCCCGGCGATGAAGCCGCCTCCAACATCGCCTCCACTTCCCCGAGGCTGAGGGCCTTGGGCAGGCGTTTGTCCGGCCGCGGCGGGCGTACCGCTGCGGCTGGGTCGGTCTCGGTCAGCCCCTCGAGGAGACAGAACTTGTGGAAGCCGCGTACGGCGACCACGGCGCGCGCAACAGAAGCGGCACCGAGTGGCGGGTGGTCGGGGTCTCCGGTGCGCAGGTGCGCTTGAAACCCGGCCACCTCGGCTTCGCCGACCGCTTGGGGGGCATCGATGCCCGCGGCGGACAAATGGTCGCAATACCGCCGCAGATCACGGCGATAGGAGGCCACGGTGTTGGCCGCGACCCCGCGCTCGACCACGAGGTGGTCAAGATACGTGCGCACCGCACGGTCGAGCGCGGTCACGGTCAGGCCAGGGCCTCGTCCAGGGAGATCGCGTCGATGCCGACAGCCTCGCCCACCGGGGCGTTGGTGAGACGTCCCGCGTGGGTGTTGAGGCCCAAGGCCAGCGAGTGATCGGCCCGGCAGGCGTCCTGCCAGCCCTTGTCGGCCAGCGCCACGACGTACGGCATGGTGGCGTTGGTCAAGGCGTAGGTGGAGGTGTTCGGCACCGCGCCCGGCATGTTCGCCACGCAGTAGAAGATCGAGTTGTGCACCTCGAAGGTCGGGTCGGCATGCGTGGTTGCCCGAGTGTCCTCGAAGCAGCCACCCTGGTCGACGGCGATATCGACGAGCACCGAACCCGGCTTCATCTGCGCGACCAGCTCGTTGCTGACCAGCTTGGGAGCTGCCGCACCAGGGATCAGCACCGCGCCGATCACCATGTCGGCCTCCATCACCTGCTGCTGGATCGCCAGCTTGGACGAGGCGAGCCCGTGCACCCGGTTGCTGTAGCGCCAAAAGGACATCCGCAGCTTGTCCAGGTCGGTATCCAACAACGTCACATCGGCGCCCATGCCGAGCGCGATGTTGGCGGCGTTCTGGCCAGAGACACCGGCACCGATGATCACGACCTTGGCGTTCGCAACGCCGCCGACTCCACCCATGAGCACGCCGCGGCCACCCTGGGCCTTCATCATCGCGTAGGCGCCAACCTGAGGCGCGAGGCAACCGGCGACCTCGGACATCGGGTAAAGCAGCGGTAGTGCACCGGAAGGCAGCTGTACGGTCTCGTAGGCGATGCCCGTGACCTTCTTCGCCAGCAGCTCTTCGGTCAACGGCTTGTCCGCGGCCAGGTGCAGATACGTGAACAGCAACAGATCATCGCGGAGTCGGTGGTACTCCTCGGCGACGGGCTCCTTGACCTTGAGCACCATGTCGGCGGAGCCCCAGACGTCATCGGCCGTGTCGATCATGGTCGCTCCGGCGGCGACATAGTCCGCGTCGGCGATCAGGCTTCCCGCACCCGCGCCCTTCTGCACCAGCACCTGGTGACCGCGCGCGGTCAGTTCGTGCGCACCGAGCGGGGTGAGTGCCACCCGGTACTCGTGATTCTTGACTTCCTTCGGAACACCGATCTTCACCTTGCGAGCCTCCTTTGCCTCGAAGACGCCTAGATTCGGGCGTCGTTCAGGAGGGTATCGCTTCAGGTGCGGAATTAGCGGTGCAGGGCGGCATCATCCATCGGAAACCGCAGTTCACGCTGCCTTTCGATGGCGGCCCGGACCAATCCGGCGAACAGCGGATGCGGTCGGGTGGGCCGCGACTTGAGCTCGGGGTGTGCCTGGGTGGCGACGTAATAGGGGTGTACGTCGCGCGGCAGCTCGACGAACTCGACCAGCGAATCGTCGGGCGCGGTTCCGGAAATGACCAGGCCGGCTTGCTCCAGTCGATCGCGGTAGGCGTTGTTCACCTCGTAACGATGGCGGTGGCGTTCGCTGACCTCGGCCTCGCCATAGGTCTCCCGGACCACCGAGCCCGCCTTCAGCACCGCGGGGTAGCGACCGAGGCGCATCGTGCCACCGAGGTCACCGGCCCCTTCGACGAAGGACTTCTGCTCCTCCATGGTCGCGATGACCGGCTCCGTGCACTCCGGATCGAACTCGGTCGAGGCGGCCTCGGGGAGGTCCGCCATCGAACGGGCGTACTCGATCACCATGCACTGGAGGCCGAGGCAGAGCCCCAGGGTCGGAAGTTTGTGCGTGCGCGCGAAGGTCAGCGCGCCCAACTTCCCTTCGATGCCGCGAATACCGAACCCGCCGGGCACGCACACCGCGTCGACGTCGCTGAGCTGACGAGCGGCCCCAGCAGGGGTCTCGCACTCGTCGGAAGGGATCCAGCGCACCTTGACCTTGGCCTCGTTGGCGAAGCCGCCCGCGCGCAGCGCCTCGACCACGGAGAGGTAGGCGTCGGGGAGGTCGATGTACTTGCCGACCAAACCGATGGTCACTTCCTCCTTCGGGTGGTGCACGCGCTGTAGCAAGTCGTCCCAGACCGCCCAGTTGACGTCCCGGAAGGGCAGATCCAGACGGCGTACGACGTAGGCATCCAGGCCCTCGCGGTGCAGCACCTTCGGAATGTCGTAGATCGACGGCGCATCGGCGGCGGTGACCACGGCCTCCTCGTCGACGTCGCACATCAGCGAGATCTTGCGCTTGATGCCTGCCGGCAGCTCGCGGTCCGCGCGGCAGACGATCGCGTCCGGCTGGATGCCGATCGAACGCAACTGGGCGACCGAGTGCTGGGTCGGCTTGGTCTTCAACTCACCCGACGGCCCGATGTAGGGAACCAGGCTGACATGCAGGAAGAAGCAGTTGGCCCGGCCGATGTCGTGTCGCACCTGGCGCGCCGCCTCGAGGAACGGCAGCGACTCGATGTCGCCGACCGTCCCGCCGATCTCGGTGATCACCACGTCGACGTCCTCGCCGCCCATGGCGCGGATGCGGTCCTTGATCTCGTTGGTGATGTGCGGGATGACCTGCACGGTGTCACCGAGATAGTCGCCGCGGCGTTCCTTGGCGATCACCGAGGAGTAGACCTGACCGGTGGTGACGTTGGCGATCGCGTTGAGATCGGTGTCGAGAAAGCGCTCGTAGTGACCGACGTCGAGATCGGTCTCCGCGCCGTCTTCGGTAACGAAGACCTCGCCGTGTTGGAAGGGGTTCATCGTCCCCGGATCCACATTGAGATAGGGATCGAGTTTCTGCATGGTGACCCGCAGGCCGCGGGCCTTCAGCAGAGCTCCGAGGCTAGAGGCCGTGAGCCCCTTGCCCAGGGAGGAGGCGACGCCTCCAGTGACGAATACGTGCTTTGTGGGGGCGGCCAGCTTCACGGGGTTCCATCCTACCCGGATACGGACCGTGCTGTGGCAAGCAGTTCCCGGGCGTGTTCGAGAGCGGTTGCCGAATCCTCCAGCCCGGCCAGCATTCGGGAGAGCTCGCGCTCCCGACCGCCGTCGTCCAAGGTGGTCAGCCCCGAGCTGGTCACCGAGCCGTCCTCGGCCTTGGTGACCACGACGTGCCGGTCGGCGAAAGCGGCCACCTGAGGCAGGTGGGTGACCACGATGACTTGGGCCTTGTCGGCAAGGGAGGCGAGCCGGCGACCCACCTCCACTGCTGCCTTGCCACCGACCCCGGCGTCGACCTCGTCGAAGACCAGCGTCGGCGGCGTCGAGGTCGCGGCGAGCGAGACTTCCACCGCGAGCATCACCCGCGAGAGCTCACCGCCCGAGGCCCCCTTGCCCAGCGGCCGCGCGGGGGCGCCGGGATTGGCGGCCAGTCCGAACGCGACTTCGTCGATGCCGTGTGGGCCGAAACGCCAGGTGCCGTCGGCGCAGCGCAAACCATCGGCGCCTTCCTGCGCCGCTGTGCGGTCACATGTGATCTCGAAACGGGCGTGCGGCATGGCCAGGTCGTGAAGCTCCGCGGTGACCGCGGCGGCGAGCCGGTGGGCGGCGTCGGTGCGCAATGCCACCAACTCGGTTGCCGCGGTGGCCAGCGAGCCGCGCAGATCTGCGCATTCGGCGCGCAATTGCTCGACCCGATCATCGGAGCCATCGAGCAGGAGAAGCCGGCCCGCAGCGGTCTGGGCCCAACCCAAGACCTCATCGACGCTTTCGCCGTACTTCCGGGTCAGCGCGGCTAGTTCGGCACGTCTCGCGGAAACCGCGGCCAGGCGCGCAGGGTCGGTCTCCAGGCCCGCCAGGTAGCCGGCCAGCTCGCCGGCGACATCTTGCGCCGAGTAGAGCAGATCGCCGAGTCGGCCCGCCAACGCTGCCAGCGCCGGGTCGTGCATGCCCACCTGGTCGAGCTGGTGGCGCGCGTCTGCCAACGAGTCGATTGCGGCTGCCCCATCGTCGGTCTCGTCCCCGGCCAGTCTCCCCCGCGCGGACTCCGCCGCGGCACGTAGACCGTCGGCGTGCGCCAAGCGACTCTCCTCCTCGCGCAGGGCTAGGTCCTCCCCTGGCTGTGGATCGACACGCTCTATCTCCTGAAGGCCGAAACGAAGTACGTCGGCCTCCTGTGCGCGCGCCCGGCTGGACTCCACGGTCTCGCGCAGTTCGTTCTCGCGGTCCCGGAGGGTGCGGTATGCCGATTGATAACGGGCCAGTACCGCCGTCAGTGTCTCGCCGGCAAACCTGTCCAGGGCCTCGCGTTGGGCACCGGCGCGAACCAGCCGCAGCTGGTCGGATTGGCCGTGCACGGCGACCAGGGGCTCGGCGACCGAAGCCAACGTCGAAACCGGTACCGCCGCACCGCCGACGAATGCCCGGGAACGTCCTTCTGCCGAAACGGTCCGCACCAGCAGCGCCTCGTCGTCCTCGACCTCTCCCCCCGCTGCGTCGACCGCCGCTGCGGTCGCGGGCAGGGAGGCGACTTCGACGACTCCTTCTATGCGGGTCGAGCGAGCCCCGTGGCGCACCGCGCCCGCATCCGAACGCCCGCCCAGCAACAGTCCGAGGGCGGTCACCACCATCGTCTTGCCGGCGCCGGTTTCGCCGGTGATGACCGTCAGGCCTTGGTCGAGCTCGAGTGTGGAGGACTCGATGACTCCGAGGTTCTGGATCCGCAGCTCTGACAGCATCAGGCTCCTTCCTCGCGCCGCGTGCGACGCCGCTCGGCGCCACCGCGCCAGCCCTGCACGGGGAGATCGAACTTGGCGACCAGCCGGTCGGTGAACGGCGCCTGGTGCAGCCGGACCAGACGCAGAGCCCGCTCGCCGCGGCGTACTTCCACTCGAGCTCCCGGGGGCAGATCGACCGTCCGGCGACCGTCGCACCAGAGCACCGCCGCGCCCTGGGTGCCGGCCAACACTTCCACGGCGAGCACAGAGGTCGGAGCGACCACCAGGGGACGAGCGAAGAGCGCGTGCGCACTGATCGGCACCATCAGCAGCGCCTCCACACTGGGCCAGACGACCGGACCACCGGCGCTGAAGTTGTAAGCCGTCGATCCGGTGGGCGTCGCGCACACCACTCCGTCGCAACCCCACCGCGACAACGGCCGACCGTCGATGCCGACGACGACTTCGAGCATCCGCTCGCGGGCGGCCTTCTCCACGCTGGCTTCGTTGACCGCGAAGGTCTGGGTGAGCAGTTCCTCGCCCTGGAGCACGCGCACATCCAGGGTCAGCCGGTCCTCGGTCTGGTACTCGCGGCGCACCACCGCCGCGATCGTCGCTGCCAACTCCTCTTCCTCGGCCTCGGCCAGGAAGCCGACATGGCCGAGGTTCACGCCCAGCAGCGGGGTGCCGCTGCGATGCGTGATCTCGGCTGCCCGCAAGATGGTGCCGTCCCCACCGATCACAATGGCGAGTTCACAACCGTGGCCGGCGTCGTCGGGGCTCTCGGTCGACTCCAGCAGCGGCACCGAGGCGGTGTCGAGCTCCAACTCCACGGCTTCATGAGCCAGCAGCCGCACCCCGATACCTTCCAGCACGAGCGCGGCGCAGATGGCGCGGGCAACTTCGCGGGCTTCGACCCGTCCGGTGTGGGCCAAGAGCAGCACGCGTCTGCTCGGCGCTGCTCCGGCCGGGCTCGGCTTCGGGGGTGGCTGGCTCACGGGTCCACCCTCTCATCCGGCTCCCCCAGCGGCGCGTCTTCGGTTGTCGTCCGTGCCAGCGGTGCTTCGCTCGCGCTGGGCCCAGAACCGGACTCATCGGCTGCCGCGTCCACTTGCGCACGGGTCAGGCTGCCCTCGCCGCCGCGCAGCCACAAGAAGAACTCCACATTGCCCGAGGGACCGGGTAACGGGCTGCGCACCACCGCGTCGGCGCCCCACCCGAGCGTCTCGGCCACCCTGGCGACCTCCCAGACCGCCTCCGCGCGCAGTCCCGGGTCACGTACGACGCCACCCTTGCCGACACGCTCCTTGCCGACCTCGAACTGCGGTTTCACCATCAGCGCCAGATCAGCCTCGGGGACGACCACGCCCACCAACGCCGGCAACACCAGCTTCAATGAGATGAAGGACAAGTCCGCGACGACGACCTCGACCGGCTCACCGAGCAGGTCGAGGGTGAGCTCTCGAATATTGGTGCGGTCGTGGACGACGACCCTCGGATCCTGTCGCAGCGCCCAGGCGAGTTGTCCGTAGCCGACGTCGACGGCATGGATCCGGGCTGCCTCGTTGCGCAGCAGTACATCGGTAAATCCGCCCGTGGACGCTCCCGCATCCAGACAGACCCGACCCGCAACCTGGAATCCCAGGGGCGCGAAGGCCGTCAACGCGCCGGCCAACTTATGGGCGCCGCGTGAGACATAGCCCGGGTCGTTGTCGTCCTCTCGGACCACGATGGCCGCTGCCGTGGTCACAGCCGTTGCCGGCTTGGTGGCTTGGAGTCCGCCAACCAGCACCCGACCTGCGGCGATGGCCTCGGCGGCTTGTTCCCGCGAGCGCGCCAAGCCACGGCGTACCAATTCGGCGTCTAGCCGCACGCGTCGGGTCGCCATCTGCCCCGCTCAGTCCTCGTCGTCGAGTTCCGCAGCAGGTTCGTCCAGCGCACGGCGCAACGCGCTGTGAGCCTGCTCGAAGATCGCCGGATGCTCCTCGAGGGGCACCCGGTCGAGGTCCTCCAGCGAATCCAGCACTCGATCCACGGCCGAGGATCCGGTTGGTTCGGCGCTCGGCCGGACGGGTGAGTCATACTCCGCCACGGTCTCGTCCACGAGAGCCTGCGTCGGACTCTGACCCTCTTGTGGGCTAGTCACGGGAGGAGCCTACTTTCCCGCACCGACGCGACGTTCTTCCGGAGGTCGAACACCCGCAATGTCCGCTGGCCGCCCTGTGGCATCCAGCCACTCCCAGGCAGCCGAAACCGCCACCCGCCACCAGAACTCGACATCCGGATCGGCAGCCTCTCCCTGGTTTGCCTCGACCACCAACCGGCCCGAGTCCACCCGCGCCGACCAGCCACCACCGACCCAGGCGTCGGCCATCTTGCTGGGAACGAGGTGCGGCACGAAGAGTCCCGACAAGGTCGTCGAGAGATAACTGGGGCGCAGTTCGGGTGAGGCCGAGACCAGATCCTCCAGTCCGGACACGCCTGTCAACACCAGCAGGGAGTCGAGCCCCGCGCGGTTCGCTCCCAGGATGTCGGTGTCCAGCCGGTCTCCCACCATCAGGGGCCGGCTGCCGCCCACGCGACGAATCGTCTCGTCGAAGAGAGGGTGCTCTGGCTTGCCGGCCACTTCGGGGGCTACCTCGGCGAAGCCCGACAACATCTTGACGAAGACCCCATGCCCGGGGGCAACGCCGAAATCGGTCGGGATCGAGCCGTCGGTGTTGCTAGCGACCCAGGGAAGGCCTTCCCGCACCCGAACGGCGGCTCTCATGATCTCTTTCCATAGGACATCGGGACCATAGCCCGTCGCCAGGGCGACGCCGTCGTCGTTGACCCCCACCGGGACCAGGGTCTCTGCCGCAAGCGCTTCACGCAGGCCGGTCGCCCCCAGACACACGACAGCCGCACCATCACCGAAGCGGGTGCGGAGCAGCCGGGCAGCTGCTTGCGCCGAGGTAACGACGTCGCTCACCTCCGCAGGCAGCCCCAGTGAGCGCAACTGTTCGGCCACGGCCTCGGGGGTGCGTGATGCGTTGTTGGTGATGTAGGCATGGGCGACGCCCCTTGCCACGAGTTGGTCGAGCACGGCGGGCACACCCTCGATCACCCGCTTGGAGATGTAGACGACTCCGTCCAGATCCATCATGACCAGGTCGTAGTCGGCAACAACCTCATAACCAGTGGGTTTCAGCGCGATTGGCACCTGCCGACCCTATCTGCCAGGACGCACTCTCTTGGCGCGGATCACTTCCACTTCAGTGCGAGAGCCAGTCCCGCCAAGTGTCCGGAAGAAGCGATGCCGCAGCGCGCCAGTGATCTCCACCAGATCGCCTAACGCCCATCCAGCGACGGCACGTCGCGACCGTGGGCTCCACGCGGTGCAGGCGATGACATCCGGGCGGCCCTCTCCGTGAGTACCGTCCGCCCTCGGCACACTCACCCGCAGCGTCACCAGCACATCACCGCTCGGCAGCGTGCGTTCCTCGGGGCCGCCACTCAGTCGGCCGACCAGATGCACCTCGTTCACAGGGTCCATCTCCCCAGCGTCGCCGGAGCCGTCCAGCGTTCGAGCGAAGGCCAGCATCCGCTGTGGAGAAATGCCCGCCACGACGACCTGGGAAAGCCAGAGGAGCTGCCGAATGCGCATGGTCGCAAATGTGAACAGAGGGCCCCGCAATGCGGAGCCCTCTGTCAAAGGATGTTCGGCGGCGTCCTACTCTCCCACGTCCTGTCGGTCGCAGTACCATCGGCGCTGGCAGGCTTAACTTCCGGGTTCGGGATGGTTCCGGGTGTTTCCCTGTCGCTATGGCCGCCGTAACTTTATGAACCCCCCCGGTTGGTTGTGGGTGGGGTTGGCTTTTATTGTGGTGTGTTACCCCATATGTCCCTGGCCCCCGGGTGTGTGGGGGTGGGTGGGGTGGTGTGGTTGTGGACGCGAGTGTTGTGGCTTGACGGTTACTTGTGTCTTGGTACCCGGTACACGCCCACGGGTTTCCACAACAACCAGTGTTGTGGGTGTGGGTGTGTGGTGGGTGGCAAGCCTTCGGCCTATTAGTACCGGTCGGCTGGGCATTGCTGCTGTACACCTCCGGCCTATCAACCCACTAGTCTGGTGGGGGCCTTAACCCCTCAAAGGGGGTGGGAAACCTTGTCTTGAAATGTGCTTCCCGCTTAGATGCGTTCAGCGGTTATCACGTCCGAACGTAGCTAACCAGCCATGCCCCTGGCGGGACAACTGGCACACCAGAGGTTCGTCCATCCCGGTCCTCTCGTACTAGGGACAGCTTTTCTCAAGTTTCCAACGCGCGCGGCGGATAGGGACCGAACTGTCTCACGACGTTCTAAACCCAGCTCGCGTGCCGCTTTAATGGGCGAACAGCCCAACCCTTGGGACCTACTCCAGCCCCAGGATGCGACGAGCCGACATCGAGGTGCCAAACCATCCCGTCGATATGGACTCTTGGGGAAGATCAGCCTGTTATCCCCGGGGTACCTTTTATCCGTTGAGCGACCACGCTTCCACATGCCGTGGCCGGATCACTAGTTCCGACTTTCGTCCCTGCTCGACATGTCTGTCTCACAGTCAAGCTCCCTTGTGCACTTACACTCAACACCTGATTGCCAACCAGGCTGAGGGAACCTTTGAGCGCCTCCGTTACATTTTAGGAGGCAACCGCCCCAGTTAAACTACCCATCAGGCACTGTCCCTGATCCAGATCATGGACCTAGGTTAGATATCTAGTACGACCAGAGTGGTATTTCAACGCCGACTCCACACACACTAGCGTGCATGCTTCACAGTCTCCCACCTATCCTACACAAGCCGAACCAAACACCAATACCAAACTATAGTAAAGGTCCCGGGGTCTTTCCGTCCTGCCGCGCGTAACGAGCATCTTTACTCGTACTGCAATTTCGCCGAGTCCACGGTTGAGACAGCGCCCAAGTCGTTACTCCATTCGTGCAGGTCGGAACTTACCCGACAAGGAATTTCGCTACCTTAGGATGGTTATAGTTACCACCGCCGTTTACTGGGGCTTAAATTCACCGCTTCAACCCACAAGGGGTCTGACAGTTCCTCTTAACCTTCCAGCACCGGGCAGGAGTCAGTCCGTATACATCGTCTTACAACTTCGCACGGACCTGTGTTTTTAGTAAACAGTCGCTTGGGCCTGGTCTCTGCGGCCATCACCGCTTCCCACCGCAAGGGTGTTCACGGATCCGGCCCCCCTTCTCCCGAAGTTACGGGGGCATTTTGCCGAGTTCCTTAACCATGGTTCACTCGATCGCCTCGGTATTCTCTACCTGATCACCTGAGTCGGTTTGGGGTACGGGCGGCGCGTAACTCGCTAGAGGTTTTTCTCGACAGCATAGGATCACCTACTTCACCAAAACGGCTCCCCATCAGATCTCACCCACATGTGACCCGGATTTACCTAGGCCACGGGCTACATCCTTAGCCGTGGACAACCATCGCCACGGATAGGCTACCTTCCTGCGTCACCCCATCACTTGACTACTACACCAGAGGGTCCCACGCTCACCCAACACCCCCACCCCGAAGGATGGAAGAGCGTTAAGCTCGGGTGGTTAGCATCCGATACCTCGCCACTTGTCGTTACATTGCCGGTACGGGAATATCAACCCGTTATCCATCGACTACGCCTGTCGGCCTCGCCTTAGGTCCCGACTTACCCAGGGCAGATTAGCTTGACCCTGGAACCCTTGATCAATCGGCGCGGGAGTTTCTCACTCCCGATTCGCTACTCATGCCTGCATTCTCACTCGTGTCAATTCCACCACTACCTCACAGTGCGGCTTCACCACTGACACGACGCTCCCCTACCCATCCATACACCTGAACCACAAACGGCTTAGCTAACGTATGAATGCCATAGCTTCGGCGGATGACTTGAGCCCCGCTACATTATCGGCGCGGAACCACTTGACCAGTGAGCTATTACGCACTCTTTCAAGGATGGCTGCTTCCAAGCCAACCTCCTGGTTGTCACTGCGACTCCACATCCTTTTCCACTTAGTCACCGCTTAGGGGCCTTAGCTGATGGTCTGGGCTGTTTCCCTCTCGACAATGGAGCTTATCCCCCACTGTCTCACTGCTGCGCTCTCACTTACCGGCATTCGGAGTTTGGCTAACGTCAGTAACCTGGTCGGGCCCATCGGCTATCCAGTGCTCTACCTCCGGCAAGAAACACGCAACGCTGCACCTAAATGCATTTCGGGGAGAACCAGCTATCACGAAGTTTGATTGGCCTTTCACCCCTATCCACAGGTCATCCCCCCAGTTTTCAACCTAGGTGGGTTCGGTCCTCCACGACGTCTTACCGTCGCTTCAACCTGCCCATGGATAGATCACTTCGCTTCGGGTCTTGATCATGCTACTCGACGCCCTATTCAGACTCGCTTTCGCTACGGCTCCCCCACACGGGTTAACCTCGCAACACAACACAAACTCGCAGGCTCATTCTTCAAAAGGCACGCCATCACCCCACAAAGAGGCTCTGACGGATTGTAGGCGCACGGTTTCAGGTACTATTTCACTCCCCGCCAGGGGTACTTTTCACCTTTCCCTCACGGTACTTGTCCGCTATCGGTCATCAAGAAGTATTTAGGCTTAACGGGTGGTCCCGCCAGATTCACACAGGATTTCAGGAGTCCCATGCTACTCGGGAAACACACAACAAAGACACCACCAACCACCTACGGGGCTATCACCCTCTACGGCGCCGCTTTCCAACGGACTTCAACTCCAGCAATGTTTTCTTACTTCGCTACCGGCTGACAGACCGATACAGCATGCTCCCACAACACCGCACACACAACCCCTGTCAGGTATCACATGCATACGGTTTAGCCTCTTCCGCTTTCGCTCGCCACTACTCACGGAATCACTTTTGTTTTCTCTTCCTACCGGTACTGAGATGTTTCACTTCCCGGCGTTCCCTCCAGTACCCTATGAATTCAGATACAGGTGACTGGACATGACTCCAGCCAGGTTTCCCCATTCGGACATCCCCGGATCACAGCTCGGTTGCCAACTCCCCAGGGCTTTTCGCAGGCTCCAACGTCCTTCATCGGCTCTTGATGCCAAGGCATCCACCATGCGCCCTTGAACACTTGCCACACCCACCACACACCCCCACCCACACCACCACAAGGCAGCACAAACAGAAGCACACAGCAGGCAACAGCAAGCCACAAAGATGCTCGCGTCCACTATCCAACAAAAAACCACCACCCCCACCACCAGCCAACCCCCCAAAGAAGGCCAACCAGCAACAGGAACACACCAGACCACCACACCCACCCCCCACCACCACCACCCCACAAGGGCAACAGCAGCAAGAGACACCATGTGATGCTCCAGAACCCAACAGTGCACCCCCGACACCACCCACACACCCACCCACCACACACCACCCCCACAACAGGGACAGCACACAACAGACAGGCACACAAACAGCACCAGAACTTGATTATCGACGTTCCACAGCCACCACCACCGCATCCCCACCACACACGGGCGAGCAAACACGGACAGCAGCAGCAACCAAGGAAAAACCCCTGATAACAGGAACTCCTTAGAAAGGAGGTGATCCAGCCGCACCTTCCGGTACGGCTACCTTGTTACGACTTCGTCCCAATCGCCAACCCCACCTTCGACCACTCCCTCCGGAAAACCGGTTAGGCCATGAGCTTCGGGTGTTGCCGACTTTCGTGACGTGACGGGCGGTGTGTACAAGGCCCGGGAACGTATTCACCGCAGCGTTGCTGATCTGCGATTACTAGCGACTCCGACTTCATGGGGTCGAGTTGCAGACCCCAATCCGAACTGAGACCGGCTTTAAGGGATTCGCTCACCCTCACAGGATCGCAGCCCTCTGTACCGGCCATTGTAGCATGCGTGAAGCCCTGGACATAAGGGGCATGATGACTTGACCTCATCCCCACCTTCCTCCGAGTTGACCCCGGCAGTCTCCCATGAGTCCCCACCACCCCAAAGGGCGTGCTGGCAACATAGGACAAGGGTTGCGCTCGTTGCGGGACTTAACCCAACATCTCACGACACGAGCTGACGACAGCCATGCACCACCTGTACAGAACCCTTACGGACCTTCTATCTCTAGAAGTTAACTCTGTATGTCAAACCCAGGTAAGGTTCTTCGCGTTGCATCGAATTAATCCGCATGCTCCGCCGCTTGTGCGGGCCCCCGTCAATTCCTTTGAGTTTTAGCCTTGCGGCCGTACTCCCCAGGCGGGGCGCTTAATGCGTTAGCTACGGCACAGAACCCGTGGAAAGGGTCCCACACCTAGCGCCCAACGTTTACAGTGTGGACTACCAGGGTATCTAATCCTGTTCGCTCCCCACACTTTCGCTCCTCAGCGTCAGGTAATGCCCAGAGAACCGCCTTCGCCACCGGTGTTCCTCCTGATATCTGCGCATTTCACCGCTACACCAGGAATTCCGTTCTCCCCTACATACCTCCAGTCTGCCCGTATCACAAGCCAGCCAGGCGTTAAGCACCCGGATTTCACTCATGACGCGACAAACCGCCTACGAGCCCTTTACGCCCAATAATTCCGGACAACGCTCGCACCCTACGTATTACCGCGGCTGCTGGCACGTAGTTGGCCGGTGCTTCTTCTGTAGGTACCGTCTACATTCGTCCCTACTGAAAGAGGTTTACAACCCGAAGGCCGTCATCCCTCACGCGGCGTTGCTGGATCAGGCTTCCGCCCATTGTCCAATATTCCCCACTGCTGCCTCCCGTAGGAGTCTGGGCCGTGTCTCAGTCCCAGTGTGGCCGAACACCCTCTCAGGCCGGCTACCCGTCAAAGCCATGGTAGGCCATTACCCCACCATCAAGCTGATAGGCCGCGAGCACATCCTCCACCGAAAAAACTTTCAACCCCCACCCATGCAGGCAGAAATCATATCCGGTATTAATCTCAGTTTCCCAAGGCTATCCCGAAGTGAAGGGCAGATTACTCACGTGATACTCACCCGTTCGCCGCTCGAGTACCCACAAGTGGGCCTTTCCGCTCGACTTGCATGTGTTAAGCACGCCGCCAGCGTTCGTCCTGAGCCAGGATCAAACTCTCCATCGAAAAAAGAGCCAACCCCAACAAAACAACGCAAAGCGTCACATTTGCCAGAATCATCAAAAAAACCACCATCAACAACCAAAAGGCCATCAACAGGGCATGCAAAAAAAATTCATCGACAATCAAAAAGCACACTGTTGAGATCTCAAACATCACACGCGCACCGGTCCGGCCGTGAAGCCTTCCCGGGGGCAACCTGAGAAAGGCTACCGATCCGACCCGACCGGGTCAAATCCTCGGAGACTCTCTCAGCCGCTTCTTCGAACCGCTCGGCCGGACACCATGTGGGCCCTGGCGTTGCGCTCCCTTCGAAGCGAAGACGTACGTTAGCGGCTCTTCGGCGCCGGGCGGTAATCGGTGACGCTGCCCTCCCCCGTCACCCAGAAACGCCACGGGAGGTCGGCGCCGTGGCGGAGCCCGACGCGTGGGCCAGTGCTGATCGATTCGTCCAGGTCAACGGTTGATTCGGCGTCCCGGCCGCGTGCAGCGTTCTCGCCGGGCAAGGCGACCCCGGATGGCTGCGGCAGCCACAGCCGAAGCGATTGACTCCCCGCGCCCCAGCTTCGGGCGGCTGCGATCGGGTCCGCGCTCACCTCCGGGTCGAGGTGCGCACCGTTCGCGGCGCGATCCAGTCCGAGCAGACGGCCAGTCTGGCCGGTCCGCGGGCCGGGTAGGGGTCACGACCCCTCGCCGAGCGTTCGGCGGCGAGTTCCGCCCCGGTGACGACCCGACCGGCCCTCATGAGCACGCCGCCCGCTTCGCCCACCGGACCGCGTGATCACGTTCGCGCAATGGTGCATGCCGTAGATGAAGTAGACGTAGAGATGCCCGGGAGGACCGAACATGACCTCATTGCGAGCCGTGCGTCCGCGGTAGGCGTGCGAACCGGGATCAGCGGAGCCGGCGTACGCCTCGGTCTCGGTGAGTTGAACCCCGATTCCGCGGTGCCACAGAACCGCTCCGATCAGCGCTCGCGCCGCGGTGCGCGAGTCGCCGCCGAGCAGCGCCAAGGCAGCCGCCCGGCCATCCTCCGGTTCCGGCCCGGGAGCAGAGGCGGCTGGCACGTCGTGCTCGGTTCAGCTCAGCCGGGCCCGCAGCGCGTCGGCGGCCGAGACAAGTTCGTTCAGTTGCTCCGCCACCCGCACCGGCGCGGTGCCGCCACGACCATTTCGGGACGCGAGAGACCCCGAGACCTCCAGGACCGCGCGGACGCCGGAGTTGAGCTCCGGAGAGATGGCCGCGAGGTCGGCGTCAGACAACTCCTCCAGACCGATACCGAGCTCCTCACATCTGCGCACACACGCGCCGGCCACCTCGTGAGCCACCCGGAACGGGACGCCCTCACGCACCAGCCATTCCGCGATGTCGGTAGCCAACGAGAACCCTTGGGGGGCGAGCGTAGCCATCCGGTCGACGTCAAAGGCGAGTGTGGCCACCAAGCCGCGGACCGCGGGCAGCAGCACCTCCAACGTGTCCACCGCGTCGAAGACCGGCTCCTTGTCCTCCTGCAGGTCCCGGTTGTAGGCCAGCGGCAGCGCCTTGAGGGTGGCCATCAACCCGGTCAGGTCCCCGATCAAGCGGCCCGCCTTGCCACGAGCAAGTTCGGCGATGTCGGGATTCTTCTTCTGCGGCATGATGCTCGAGCCCGTCGACCAGGAGTCATGCAGACGCGCGAACCCGAACTCGTAGGTCGACCACAAGATGATCTCTTCGGAGAGTCGGCTCAGGTTGATGCCGATCATGGCGGCGATGAACGCGAACTCGGCGGCGAAGTCACGAGCCGCGGTGGCGTCGATCGAGTTGGCCGAGGAGTTGGTGAAGCCGAGTTCGGTGGCGACCAGTTGCGGATCGAGGCCCAAGCTGGAGCCCGCGAGGGCGCCGGCGCCGTACGGCGAATCTCCGGACACTCGGTCGTCCCAGTCCGCCAGCCTGTCCACATCGCGCAGCAGTGCCCACCCGTGTGCCGCAAGGTGATGGGCGAGCAGGACCGGCTGGGCGTGCTGTAGGTGGGTGCGACCAGGCATCGCCGCGCCGGGGTGCGCCTCGGCCTGGGTGACCAACGCATCCACGACACCGAGCACTTGTACGGCGATGACACGTGCGTGGTCACGCAGATACATCTTGAGGAGAGTGGCGATCTGGTCGTTGCGCGACCGACCGGCCCGCAGCCTGCCGCCCACGTCGGGACCGACCTCTTCGAGAAGGAGCCGCTCGAGCGCACCGTGCACGTCCTCATCGCTCGCCGCCGGTCGTACCGAACCGTCGGCGACACCGTCGGCCAGGCGCTGCAGCCCGGCCACGAGAGTGCCGAAGTCCGCATCGGTGAGCAGCCCGGCGCGATGCAGCGCCGTCGCATGGGCTCGTGACCCGGCCAGGTCGTAGCTCGCCAGCCGCCAGTCGAAGTGGGTGGAGACCGACAACGCCTCGAGCTCCGGAGACGGCCCGGCCGCGAACCGCCCACCCCAGAGCTTGCCTTCGTTGGTGCCTCCGGCGGCGGGTGCTGCATTGTCGTTCATACGTGCCTTTCAAGTCCTGAGTGCGTCTCGATGAGCCGAGACGATGGTCTGCGGTCGTGGCGCGACCGGCTCAATCCCCGTCTGTGATGGGTACGTCTGTGATGGGTACGGCCGAGGTGGGTACGTCGGGAGCATCGCCGTGCCGTGCCGGGTCGGCCATGGAAAGCAATCGCTCGGCCAGAGCCGGCCCGCCCTCCGGATCGGCGGAGACCACAAGGACGGTGTCATCGCCCGCGATCGTGCCCAGCACGATGTCGAGGTCGGCTTTGTCGAGAGCCGAGGCAAGGAACTGGGCCGCGCCTGGCGGTGTCCGCAGCACCACGATGTTGGCGCTGGACTCTGCGCTGACCAGAAGCTCAGCCGCCAACCGCGTCAATCGCACGGTTGCCCCGGCGGTCTCCCCCGAGGTGGGCACCCGGTCGCCGCCCTCGGACGGGACGGCATAGACCATGCCGCCGTGCCGACTGCGGACCTTCAACGCATCGAGCTCGACCAGATCCCGCGACAAGGTCGCCTGAGTCACCTGGACCCCACGCTCGCCCAACAGTTCGGCGAGCTCACCTTGTGAGCGCACCCCGACATGGGTGATCAGGTCAACGATCAGCTGGTGCCGGGCGGTCTTGGTGACCGGGATCTGGGCGTGCTCGGTCATCGTGGCTCCGTCTCGGCCGGCCCGGTGACGCCGGTTGCGCTCACCGCATCCGCGTGGCGCATCAGCCAGGTCATCACTGCCTTCTGGGCGTGACGCCGGTTCTCGGCCTCGTCCCAGACCAGGCTGCGCGGCCCGTCGATGACTTCCGCGGTGATCTCCTTGCCCCGATAGGCCGGCAGGCAGTGGAGTACGACGGCGTCCGGGGCGGCCAGGTCGAGCAACGCCTGATCCACCTGGTAACTCGCGAAGGCGATCCGTCGCGCCCGAGCCTCGATCTCCTTACCCATCGAGACCCAGGTGTCGGTGACCACGATGTCGGCACCGGCGACCGCGGTCCGCGGATCCGCCTCGAGGGTCACCGAGCCACCGGTCTGCGCGCCTATCTGGCGGGCCCTTTCCACGTGTTCGGCAGCCGGCTCGAAGCCAGCCGGTGAGCTCACCCGGACATGCATCCCGGCCGTCGCACCGGCGAGGACCCACGAGTTGCCCATGTTGCAGGCGCCGTCGCCGACGAAGGTGACGGTCAGTCCGGCAAGCGGGCCCTTGTGCTCGGCGATGGTCAGCAGGTCGGCGATCAGCTGGCAAGGGTGGAAGTCGTCGGTGAGCGCATTGATCACCGGCACCCCGGCGTACTGCGCCATCTCCTCCAGCCACGACTGGTGATAGGTGCGCCACACGATCAGCGCCGCTTGCCGACCGAGGATCCTGGCGATGTCGGCCACCGACTCGCGCACGCCGATCCCGGCAAGCGATCCCTCGACAAGCATCGGATGCCCGCCCAGTTCGGCGATGCCGGCGGCGAAGGACACCTGGGTCCGCAGGGTCGGCTTGTCGTAGATCGTCGCTACGGTGCGGGGCCCGGCCAGCGGATGCTCGGCGTACGGCGCGGCTTTGAGGGACGCGGCCAACGCAAGCACCTCGGCTTGTTCGGCCGGGCTCAGATCGTCATCACGCAGGAAGTGCCGCAAGCTCGGCACGGGCGTCTGGTTACTGGTCATCGCGCACTTCCTTGGGCCGGAGCGGTCGCTGGCCCAGCGGCCTTCATCAGCGTCGGCCAGGCATCCACGAACTCGTCGGCTTGTTCCTCGGTCAACACCAACGGGGGCGCTATCCGGAGGGTGCCGGGTCCGGTGTTGTTGACCAGGAACCCCGCCTCCTGGGCCGCGGAGACGAACGCCGCGGCGACGTCATCGGTCAAGTCGATCCCGGTGAAGGCACCGGCGCCGCGCACCCGGGCGACACCCGGCGCTGCCGTGAGGCGATCGCGCAGCCACTGACCCACCTGTGAGCTCTGCCCCAGGAGGTCATCACGTGCGATCACGTCGAGTACGGCGAGGGCTCCGGCAGCGGCGATCGGATTGCCGCCGAAGGTGCTCCCGTGGTGCCCGGGCTGCAGCAGGTCCGCAGCAGCGCCGACGGCCACACATGCCCCGATCGGGATTCCGCCCCCCAGCCCCTTGGCGAAGGTGACCACATCGGGCCTCACCTCGCCCGAGACGAGCGCCTGATTGTGGTGAGCGAGCCAGGTGCCGGTCCGGCCGATGCCGGTCTGCACCTCGTCCAGCCACAGCAGCGCGCCCGCGCGGGCGGTGATCTCGCGGGCCGCGAGCAGGTAGTCCGGGCTCGGCACGATCACCCCGGCTTCGCCCTGCACCGGCTCGAGGACGACCGCAGCGGTCTGCTCGGTGACCACCGCCGCGAGAGCGTCCGCGTCGTCGTAGTCCACGAAGGTGACTCCACCGGGCAGTGGTTCGAAGGGTTCGCGGTAGGCAGCCTTGGCAGTGACCGAGAGAGCCCCCATCGAGCGGCCATGGAAGCCGCCGATGGCCGCCACGACCTGGGTCCGCCCGGTACGACGGGTCAGCTTGAGCGCAGCTTCGTTGGCCTCGGTCCCGGAATTGGTCATGAAGACCTTGGCTTGCCCCGGTGCGGCGGTGCCTGAGGGGTCGCCGGTGACCACCATCGCGGCCAGTCGCTCGGCGAGTTCTACTTGGGGGCCGGTAGCGAAGAAGTTGGAGACGTGGCCCAGTGTGCCGAGCTGCGCGCCGACCGCAGCTACGAGGTCGGGGTGGGCATGACCGAGGGCGTTGACCGCGATCCCGGCGTACAGATCGAGGTAGCGCTTGCCGTCGGCATCCCAGACCTCCGCGCCGCTACCGCGCTGCAGCGCCGTCTTCGGCGGACCGAAGGTATTCATCACCGCGCTGGAGTGCCGCTGCACCCAGTGGTCGCTGCTCGTCACGGCGTGCCTCCCGCGGCGGCGACTTGTGGCCGGGCCTTGCGGATCTTGGTGGGTGAACCCGGCAACACCTGGGTGCCGACGCCCTCGTCGGTGAAGAGCTCCAGCAACACCGCATGGGGTTCTCGGCCATCGACCACGGTGGCGCGGGCCACCCCGCCTTGTACGGCGTCGAGGCACGCCTGCATCTTCGGGCGCATGCCCGCGTCCAGGCCGGGCAGCATCGTGGCCAGCGCTTCGGGCCGAATCTCGCCGATCACCTCATCGCTGTCGGGCCAGTTGACGTAGAGACCTTCGACGTCGGTCAGGACCAGCAATTTCTCGGCCCCCAGGGCCACCGCGAGCGCGGCCGCGGCGGTGTCGGCGTTGACGTTGTGGACCACGCCGTCCTGGTCCGGAGCAACACTGGAGATGACCGGCACCCGACCCGCCTCGACCAGGTCCAGCACGGCTTCGGGGCGCACGTCGCACACCTCCCCGACCAAGCCGAGGTCGACCCGCTCACCGTCGACGATCGCGTCGGTTCGTTCGGCAGTGAACAAGTGAGCGTCCTCCCCCGACAAGCCGACGGCTAGCGGCCCGTGTTCGTTGATCAGCCCCACCAACTCGCGCTGCACCTGGCCGACCAGCACCATCCGGACCACGTCCATGGCCTCGGGAGTGGTGACCCGCAAGCCACCTCGAAACTCGGAGGAGATGCCCAGCCGCTTGAGCATGGAGGAGATCTGTGGCCCGCCCCCATGCACAACGACCGGCCGGAAGCCCGCAAAGCGCAAGAACGCGATGTCTTCGGCGAAGGCTCGCTTGAGAGTGTCGTCGGTCATCGCGTGGCCGCCGTACTTCACCACCACGATCTTGCCGTGGTAGCGCTTCAGCCAGGGCAGCGCGCCGGCCAGAGTGGCGGTCTTCAGCTGTCCCGCCGAGGTGGCGTCGGTGGCTGGCGTGGTTTCGGAACTGTCGGTCTGGGTGCTCATGAGGAGTAGGCGCTGTTCTCGTGTACGTAGGCGTGGGTGAGGTCGTTGGTCCACACGGTGGATCGGGCCGAGCCGGACTTGAGGTCGATGGTGATCGTCACCTGGCGGGGCGAGAGATCGACCTGGGCGGGATCGGTGTGCGGGGTGGAGTTGCGGCACACCCAGACGCCGTTGATGGCTACATCGAGATCGGCTGGGTCGAAGGCCGCCGACGTCGTACCGACACTCGCCAGGATCCGGCCCCAGTTGGGGTCGTTTCCGAAGATCGCGGCCTTGACCAGATTGCTGCGCGCGACCGCTCGGCCCACCTCGACGCCGTCCTCCTCGGTCGCGGCGTTCACCACGCAAATGGCGACTTCGTGCTCAGCGCCTTCCGCGTCGGCCAGCAACTGCATGGCGAGGTCGGTGCAGGCCCGCGTCAAGGCCTCGGTGAAGTCGGCTTCGCCAGGCTCGATTCCCGAGGCCCCACTTGCCATCACCGTGACGGTGTCGTTGGTCGACATGCATCCGTCGGAGTCGAGCCGATCGAAGCTCACCCGCGTCGCGGCCCGCAACGCCCGATCAAGCACCGGAGCGGGCACGATCGCGTCGGTGGTGAGCACGACCAGCATGGTCGCTAGTTGGGGGGCGAGCATGCCCGCACCCTTGGCCATCCCGCCGACGCTCCAGCCGGCGCCGGAGATGACCACCTGCTTGCTCACCGAGTCGGTGGTGCGGATCGCTTCGGCCGCGTCGGGTCCGCCGCCATCGGTCAACGACGCTGCTGCGGCATCGACGCCGGCCAGAACCGTGGCGCGATCGTTGGCCAAGCCGATCAGTCCGGTCGAGCAGACCACGACGTCGACCGATCCGAAGCCGAGCAGTTCGGCCACCCGTTCGGCGACGGCATGCGTCGTACCGAAGCCTTCGGGGCCGGTGTAGCAGTTGGCTCCCCCGGAGTTGAGTACGACGGCGCGCACGACGCCGTCCTTGACCGCTTCCTGACTCCACAACACCGGGTTGGCCTTGCACCTGTTGCTGGTGAAGACGCTGGCCGAATCGAAACAGGGGCCTTGGTTGAGCACGAGTGCCATGTCCTTGGCGCCACTGCTCTTCAGCCCGGCGGCCACACCGGACGCCAGGAATCCTGCCGGGGACGTCACACTCACGGGGCCACTCCCACCATCGGAAGACCCGCGGTCTCGGGAAGACCGAGGGCGAGGTTCATGCACTGCACGGCGGCACCGGCGGTGCCCTTGGTCAGATTGTCGATCGCGCCGACGACAACAAGCCGGCGCGCGGCCTCGTCGACGGTCACCTGCAGATGCACGGTGTTGGCACCCGCGACGGCCTGGGTCTGGGGCCACATGCCAGCAGGCAGCAGGTGCACGAACGGCTCGTCGGCGTAGGCCTTCAGGTAGGTCTCGTAAGCCTCGGTGGCATCGACCTCCTTGGCCAATGGCGCAGAACACGTTGCCAGGATGCCGCGAGGCATCGGCACCAGTACCGGGGTGAAGCTGACCGTGACCGAGGCGCCTGCCGCCGCCGAGAGGTTCTGCACCATCTCCGGGGTGTGCCGGTGGACCCCGCCGACGCCGTAGGCCGAGACGTTGCCCATCACCTCGCTCCCCAGCAGATGGGTCTTGGCGGCCTTGCCCGCACCCGAGGTGCCACTGGCCGCAACCACCACCACGTCCGGTTCGACCAGGCCGGCGGCTAGAGCCGGGGCCATCGCCAAAGACGTCACGGTCGGGTAGCAGCCGGGTACGGCGACGCGCCTGCTGTGGGCCAGCTTCTCCCGGTTGCCGGGCAATTCCGGCAAGCCGTAGGGCCAGGTCCCGGCATGCGGACTGCCGTAGAAGTGCTCCCACGCTGCGCCGTCGGCGAGCCGGAAGTCGGCTCCGCAGTCGATCACGACGGCGTTCTCCCCGAGTTGGGCGGCCAACGGACCGGACTGACCGTGCGGCAGCGCGAGGAAGACGACATCATGCCCGGCCAGGGTCTCGGCATCGGTTGGTTGCAGCACTCGATCAGCCAGAGGAAGCAGGTGTGGCTGCAACTGGCCCAACGGCGTGCCGGCATTGGACCCACCGGTCAGCGCTCCGATCTCGACCTGCGGATGCTGCAGCAGCAACCGCACCAGTTCGCCTCCGGCATAGCCGGATGCGCCGGCGACGGCCACCTTGAAGGAAGACATATGCATGACTATACAGTCGAATGCATGATCATGTGATTTTGGGTGGTGAGCCATGGAGCCGCGCCGTCTTTGGCTACCGTAGAGGCGATCGCGGCTCGCCGCTATCGGCAACACGGTGAGCAAGCCGCAGGGAGGTGCGATGGCCGACGACCCCTCAACGGGCACCCCCGAGAGCGGTACGCCCGACCCGGCGTCGCGACGGGTGACCGCGGACGGCCAACCTGACCCGCAGCCCTCCCCGACTCCCCATTCCACGCAGGGCCAGGAGTCGACGCAGGGCCAAGAGTCGATGCAGGGCCAGGCGCGTCGGTTGCGCTCGATCGATACCCACCTGGTGGTCGACCAATTGATCGGGGACGCGGTCGCTCGCGGCGAGTTCGACAACCTTCCTGGTTTCGGAAAGCCCCTGCAGGGTCTCGGGGAGACCCACGATCCCGACTGGTGGTTGCGCAAACTCGTCGAACGCGAGCAGATCTCCATCCTCCCACCCGGGCTCCAACTGCGCCGCGACGATGCACTCCTCGATGACCTGGTCGACAAAGAGACGACCGAAGGGGGTGCTCGCGAGGTGATCGAAGAGTTCAACGACCGAGTGCTGGCAGCGCGCTACACGGTGCTCGACGGACCCCCGTTGATCACCATGCCCAGAGATGTCGCGGCTGATCTCGCCCGCTGGCACGACCGTCGGAAAGCCCGTCAGGCTGCCCGGCACGAGCAGGCCCGCACCCAACCGACCCATGAGGACGCCGTGCGCACTGCCCAGCCACCAGGAGAGGGCGGTTCCGGGGGCTGGCTCGCCCGCATCCTGCGGCGTACCCGGGCTTGACGCTGGGCGTGGGCCGCGCAGGACTTTGGCCCTAACACCGCCCGATGCGCAGGGCTAGGTTCGAGCTATGTCCACTCTCGAGTTCCCTGAATACCTGGGACACCTCCGGAACGAGTCCGCCCGTTTCCGCGAGGTGCTTTCCTTGTGTGCTCCTGCCGAGCGGGTCCCGGGTTGTCCCGCATGGAATGCCGCCGATCTGCTGTGGCACCTGACCGGCGTCCAAGACTTCTGGGCCACCATCATCGCGACCAGGCCCGACGGCCCATCGGGCGACGAATCGGACCAGGGCGCGACGCGTCCCGACACCTACGCCGGAATCCTCGAGGCCTTCGACGCTGCCACATCTGCGCTCACCAAGGCGCTGGACACCGCTGATCCGGCCGATGCCGCGTGGTCCTGGGTAAGCGGAGCAGGCAGCCAGACGGTCGGCTTCACCTTCCGGCGCCAAGCCCACGAAGCGCTGATCCACCGGGTCGATGCCGAGCAGGCCGCCGGTGCGCGCACCGCCATCGATCCCGCGTTGGCCGCCGATGGCGTCACCGAGGTCCTCGACGTGATGTACGGCGGGTGCCCACCGTGGGGTGAGTTCTCCCCGCTGCCGCACTATCTGCGCGTCGAGCTCACCGACGTCGATGAGCAGGTCTGGGTCCAACTCGGGCACTTCCACGGCACCGACCCGGACACCGGTGAGAGCTACCACGAAGAGGATGACATCAAAGTCGTCGCCGACCCCGGCGTGGAACCCGACGCCGTCATCGAAGGCCCAGCGGCCGAGGTCGACCTCTGGCTGTGGCGTCGCGGCGACGACGAGTTGATCAAGGTGCACGGCGACCGCCGTGTCTACGACCACTTCCGCGCAGCAGTGCACCACCCGCTGAACTGACCGAAAGGACGTGCTGCGATCCGGTCGTCACAGCAGCCGGATCGCAGCACGTCCCAGAGCTTGGAGCGAGCGCCGAGGCCTCAGGTGCGTTGGACGGCGCCGAGCCGGCGAGCCGCCTCATCCACGGCGGCTTGGCGGGCCGCGGTGGATTCGCCCTCGGCCAGGGTGCGATCGGACGCGCGGAAGCGCAGCGCGAAAGCCAGCGACTTCTTGCCCTCGCCCACCTGCGGGCCGGTGTAGACGTCGAAGAGCCGCATCGACTCAAGCAGGTCGCCTGCTCCGGCACGCAGTGCATCGGCCACCTCGGCGGCCGGCACCGCGGCGTCGACCACTAGCGCGACATCTTCCTTAGCCACCGGGTAGGAGGAGAAGGAGGGCGCCGAAACTCGGTCGTCCGCGAGCTCGATCAGGGTGTCGAGGTTGAGTTCTGCAGCCGCGCTGCGGGCTGGGACGCCGTAGTCGGCGCAGACCGCGGGGTGGAGCTCTCCCGCGTGCCCTACGACCCGCCCGTTGACCGAGAGCTCCGCGCACCGACCCGGGTGCCAGGGCGCCCGGTCGGACGCCTCAGCAGTGAGGGTCAGCCCCATGGACTGGGCGATCTGACGCGCGGCGTCGATGGCGTCGGCCCAGGTCGCCGCCTGACCGGCACCCCACCAGCCGGCTTGTTCGCGTTCGCCGCAGAGCACAAGCCCGACCGTCCACGGCTGCTCGGGCAGCGCAGCAAGCAAGGCATCGAACTGCTCGGCCGACGGACGGGCATCCACCCCGAGGATGGGCGCCGCACCGGCGTCGGCGCGCGGCCAGGTCACCGTCGCCACTTCGCACAAGGCGAGATCGGTGGCGGCCAAGCCCACATTGCGGGCGGCAGCCTTGAGCAGTCCCGGCAACAACGTCGAGGTCATGAACGGTTCTTCGGCCGACAGCGGATTGGCCAACTTGAGCACCCGTCGCCGGGCGTCCCCGGCACCCAACCGAAGCCGGTCGAGGTCGGCCTCCCCGATGAACGGGAAGCTGACGATCTCGGTGAAGCCGGCCCCGGCCAACGCACGACCCGCACGCCGTCGCAGCTTCTGCCCGCGCGTCAGCCCGCGACCGCCGCGAGCCGTCGGCAGCACCGACGGCACCTCGTCGTAACCCACGATCCGGGCGACCTCTTCGACCAAGTCGAACGGATCGGAGAGATCGGGACGCCATGCCGGCACCGTGGCGCTCAGCTGGGTCCCGTCCGCGGAGACGTCGACCGCGCAGCCCACAGCGCGCAGGTTGCTCACCGTGGCCTCGGGCAGGATCGGCATCCCCGTCACCCGAGCAGGCAGGTCGACGGCCATCGAGATGGTGGGCTGGTGCGGCGGTGTGCCGACCAGCGTGATGCCCGGCTCGAGCGTGCCGCCACCGAGCTCGACGAGGAGCTCGGCTACCCGCTCGACCGCCACCAGCGGCAGCGTCGGGTCGACGCCGCGCTCATTGCGCTTGCCCGCCTCGGACGTCAGCTTGTGGCGACGACCGGTGCGGAACATATCGACGGCATTCCAATGGGCCGCCTCGATCAACACCCGCGTGGTGGACGCGGAGATCTCCGTCGAGGCGCCACCCATCACTCCGGCCAGGCCGATCACTCCGGAGTCGTCGACGATGACCAGATCGGCCGGGTCGAGGGTACGCACGACGTCGTCGAGCGTGGTCAGCTTCTCCCCCGGCTCCGCGCGACGGACCACGATCGGCCCGCGCACCTTGTCGGCGTCGTAGGTGTGGTTGGGCTGACCGAGCTCGAGCATGACGTAGTTGGAGACGTCGACCACCAAGGAGATCGGCCGCATGCCGGCTTGGGTCACCCGGCGCTGCAACCACTCCGGTGACTCCGCAGCCGGGTCGAACCCCGAGACCACCCGGGCAGCGAAGACCGGGTTGCCCACCGGGTCGCGGCATTCGATCGGGTAGCCCTCGTCGTTGGGTACGGGCAGTTCGCGGGCCGCTGGGTCGGTGAAGGTGCCGCCGAAACCAAGCGCCG
Source organism: Nocardioides sp. (assembly GCA_037046605.1). Taxonomy (GTDB): domain Bacteria; phylum Actinomycetota; class Actinomycetes; order Propionibacteriales; family Nocardioidaceae; genus Nocardioides. The sequence continues at coordinate 134,368 of JBAOHF010000016.1, read as the reverse complement.
CCTCGCGAGCCACACCCCGCAACGAAAGCGCGTAGGCGCGGTCGGGGTTGATCTCGAACTCGATGATCTCGTCGTCCATGCCGAGCGCGGCGAACGCCGGCTCACCTGGCACGCCGGCATCCGGAGGCAGCACGATGATGCCGTCATGGTCCTCACCCAAGCCGAGCTCACGAGCCGAACAGATCATTCCCGCCGAGACGTGCCCGTAGGTCTTGCGCGCGGCGATCTCGAAGTTCCCCGGCAGCACTCCGCCGGGCAGGATCACCACGACCAGGTCGCCGGGGCCGAAGTTGTGAGCTCCACAGACGATGCCTTGCGGTTCACCGGTGCCGTTGGCGTCACCGACATCGACGGTGCACCAGTTGATGGTCTTGCCGTTCTTCTGCGCCTCGGGCTGCTGGGTCAACACCTTGCCGATCACCAACGGCCCGGTGATCGAGTCGGCGGCACGATGCAGCCCCTCGAGCTTGAGGCCCAGGGCCGTCAGTCGGTCGGTCAGCTGTTCGGTGGTGACGTCGGCAGGCAGCTCGACATAGTCACGGATCCAGCTCAACGGGGCGCGCATCAGATCTCCACTCCGAACGCCGAGGAGAACCGCACGTCCCCCTCGAAGAAGTCACGCAGGTCGGCGGCACCGTGGCGGAACATCGTGGTCCGGTCGATGCCCATGCCGAATGCGAAGCCGGTGTAGCGCTCCGCGTCGACGCCGCACGCGGTCAGCACTCGCGGGTTGACGACTCCACAACCGCCCCACTCGATCCAGCCTTCGCCCCGGCAGGTGCGACAGGCATCGGAGTCCACACCACGGCAGACGAAACAGCGGAGGTCGACCTCGGCCGACGGCTCGGTGAACGGGAAGTACGAGGGACGGAACCGGGTGCTGATCCCCTCGCCGAACATCGCGGCTGCGAAGTGGTCGAGCGATCCCTTGAGATTGGCCATCGTGATGCCCTCGTCGACGACCAAGCCTTCGACTTGATGGAACATCGGGCTATGCGTGGCGTCGTACTCGTCGGTGCGGAACACGCGACCAGGGCAGACGACATAGATCGGTGGGGTGCGGGTCAGCATCGTGCGGGCCTGCACCGGGGAGGTGTGAGTGCGCAGCACGACATGGTTGTCGGCAGGCTCGGTCCAGAAGGTGTCCTGCATGGTCCGCGCCGGATGGTCGGGACCCAGGTTGAGGGCGTCGAAGTTGAGCCATTCAGCCTCGACGATCGGACCTTCGGCGACCTCCCAGCCCATCGCGACGAAGACGTCGGCGATGTGTTCGCTCATCAGCGTGAGCGAGTGCCGCGAGCCTCGCCGGGCACGCGCCGTCGGCAAGGTCACGTCGACGGCCTCGGTGACCAGGATCTGCTCGGCATGCTCGGCTTCGAGGGCCTCCTGGCGAGCGGCTAGCGCCTGAGCCACGGCTCCCCGGGCTTGACCGACCCGCTGACCTGCCTCCTTGCGGGCGGCCGGCGGCAGCGCACCGATCTCGCGATTGGCCAGCGCAAGCGGGGACCGATCCCCGGCGTGATCGAGCCGCACCTGCTTGAGAGCATCCACGTCTGCGGCTCCCGCGATCGCGGCAAGCGCCGCATCACGGGCCGCAAACACCTGGTCCTCGCGAAGCTGAGTCACTTCCACGGGGTCGTAGTCGGTGTTGGGGCCGGACATGGCTGCCTTTCGGTTCACAGAAGGGTGGGCCCGCCAAGTCTAGGAAGCCGCACCCCTGCGGCGCGAACTGGTTAACCACAGGACCAGTGGCCGAGGCCGTTGCGCGCCTTCAGTCACCGCCGTACATCACCTCGCAGGAGCGGCCCGGGGGGAGTTCGGCCTCCGCCACGGCACGTTGCGCCAGCCACCTGCCGAGGTTCCAGGCAAACGGATCGGAGGCGGCGTGAGAACCATCATTGACCAGGCACTGGCCTTGCTCCTTGGTGAGCTCCAGGACGGTGGGAGTGGCATCCGCGGACAAGCTCTGGAGGTACCACCAGTCGATTCGCTGGGTGTTCTCGAAGCGCTCGATGTTGTGGCGGGCGATCCAGGCATCCGGGTTGATCAAGGCGAGACCGGCCAGCGCCGCAGCTCCCGTGAGCAGAGCGAACCTGGGCAGCCAGGTCCCTCGGAGCCGAACACCGGCCGCCACCACCCCGGCCACCACGAGGCCCAGCCAGGACTCGAAGACGTCGACCAGCAGCCGCAGCCGGCTGAAGCCGTAGGCCTCCTGATACAGCGACATCCGGTAGAGGGCCGAGGCCACCACGACCAGGGTCAACGCACACAGCAAACCCAGCGAACCGCGCAGCCACAACCGATCGACAGTGGTCGTCACCGCCGCCTTGCGGGCCGCGGCCCAGACCACGAGCAGGGTCAGTGCGGTGGCAAAGGTCATCTGCCCGAAACCCTGGTGGACGTACTGGGCGTAGGTGAGTCCCGTCGTACGACGGAGGTAGGCGTGGCCACCGAAAACGGCGGTCGCCTGCGCGACCAGGAAGAGCGCAAAGACCGCGATAACCAACGCGACAGGTAGGAGCCATTCATAGCGGTGCGCGACGGGGCGCCGCTCCCCCGTCGGCGGATCCACCCGGGGCGGGTTCAACGCGAGGTAGCAGGCGCCCAGGAGGGAACCTCCGAAGGCCACGAAGATGAAGCCTCGCAAGATCAGGTTGTCCATCCGCCAATCCGGCAGCAGCGCCCGCACCCACGCCGCCAACAGCGGATCGGCGGAGGCGAACAGCAGCCCGAAGACGACGACGGCCAGACATGACCACAAGGCGGTGCGGATGTAGGCAGCGGTGCGCTCCCGGCCGGTGAGCAAGCGGAGGCTGTCGCCTAGCCACGGCAATCCCCGCAGCGCCGAGAGAGGCCAACTGATCGCCCCGATCACGAACCCCGCCACGGTTCTCCCCCGGGTCAGCCCGGCGGTCATCACCAGCGCCCCGGCCAAGACACACAGGATCGAGATCCACACCGCGTCGCGCAGCAGCACGGTGCTGGCCAGGATCGTGCTGAGCAGAGCACAAGCCAAGGTGAACGGCTCCCGACGGTGCGGAGAGGCGAAGACAAGCACCCCGCCCGCGGCGATCAACACCAAGAAGAGCGCCAAGCCAGGTGGCCGGAAGGGGATCGTCGCCGCGGCCAGGAGGCCAACCACCAAGGAGAGCAGCAGCAGGTCACGTCGACCACGAACGCCGCGTTGCGGCCAGAATTCGCCGAAGAGATCGGGTAGCACCGACGGGGTGGCCACCGCCTTCGGGGCGGCCACAGCTACCGTGGCCGGCCGACTCGGCAAGGCTCCTGGCAGCAGCGGACGGGGCTCTCGCGGGAGCACCGCGCGAACTCGTGCCCCCAAGGCCCCCGCCTCGGGGTCGATGAAGGAGATTGCGCCACCGTGCAAGTTGCAGACCCACCGCGCGATCGCCAAGCCGAGTCCCGTGCCCCCACCGACGTTGCCGGCGCCGGTGCCGAACCGTTCGAAGACCCGCTCCCGCTCCTCCGCGGCCACACCCGGACCGTCGTCGGCCACCTCGATGGTCCAGGAGTCCGAGTCGGTCGCGCGACCCGTCACCCGCACCACTCCCCCCGACGGACTGTGGCGAGCGGCATTGGTGACCAGGTTGGTGACCAGTTGGGTGAGGCGATGGGGATCGGCAGTGACGGTCAAGTCCGCCGGTACGTCAACCTCGAACCGGACACCCCGGTGTGGCAGCTCCAGATCGGCGACCGAGGTGCGCAGGAACTCCGCGACCGACAACGGTTGCAGTCGCAGTGCGCTCTTCCCGGCATCGAGCCGGCTCAGATCGAGCAGGTCGCCGACCAAGGCCGAGATCCGGCGTACCTGCCCGAGCAGTTGCTCCAAGGCAGCCTCATCGACCGCCTCGACCCCGTCGACGAGATTCTCCAGGCGGGCACTGAGCGCGGCCAGCGGCGTGCGGACCTCGTGCGACACGTTGGCCACCAGATCGCGGCGCTCCTGGTCGACGGTCGCGAGCTCTTCGGCCATCTGGTTGAACGCCGCCGCCAGCTCGCCGACCTCGTCGCGGGCCGCCGTCATCACCCTGCCCGAGTAGTCGCCCGCCGCCATCTGCCGCGCCGCTTGAGTCATCTGACGCAACGGCGAAGTCATCCCGACCGCGAGCAGTTGGGTGACGCCGACGGCGATCGCCAAGGTCACCGGGACAGCGAGAAGCGCGGGTACGCCGAAGATGACCGAGAGGGCGGTCAACCCCATCACCACGCAGATCGTGGCGGCCACCAGGACACCGAGCTTGACCTTGATCGAACTAATCACCGACAAAGGTCCAGCGGCCGGCTCAGCCGAGCCGGGGGTGGATTGCTGACCGCTCACGACGCGGCCAATGCGTAGCCGACACCGTGGGCGGTGCGCACCCACCGGGCGCCGATCTTGGCCCGCAGCGCCTTGATGTGGCTGTCCACGGTGCGGGTGCCGGAGGCGTCCGGCCAGTCCCACACATCGGCGAGCAATCGCTCACGGCTGACCACCTGGCCGCCCGCGTTGGCCAAGGCCACCAGTAGGTCGAACTCGGTGGGGGTCAGATGCACTTCGGCGCCCCCGACCTCCACCCGGCGGGTGCCGGTATCGACCGCGAGACCGTCGAAGACGAAGGCCGCTGGCGGTTTGGCGGCCAGGGCGGCGGCTCGATCCACCCGTCGCAGCAGCGCCGCGACGCGAGCTTGCATCTCCCGCATGCCGAACGGCTTGGTGAGGTAGTCGTCGGCGCCGGCGGCTAGGCCGGCCAGGATGTCGGCTTCGTCGTCGCGAGCGGTGAGCATCAACACCGGGACCGGGGTATCGGCCTGGATCGCCCGACAGACGGTCAGCCCGTCGGCCCCGGGCAGCATCACGTCGAGCAGCACCACCTCTGGAGCGAAGGCCCGGCACTCGGCCACGGCATGCAGGCCGTCGAAGCAGGATCGAACGTCGTACCCAACGGCGGTGAGCCGGGTCACCAGGCTCCGGTTGATCACCGGATCGTCCTCGACGACGAGCACCCGGCGGCCAGCACCGCCCGAGCCGACGGAAGTGCCGACGGGAGTGCCGACGGAATTGGTGGACATGATGGGACCCTACGACGGCTGCGGGACCACCCGCCCGGACTCGCGGTGAAGGTTGTGTGGAAGCTGATCAGTCAACGTTGAACGCCGGCCACGTGACCGTGATCCGCGCGCCCCCAGAGGGCGAATCGCCAATCATCACGGTCCCTCCGTGGGCCTTGGTGAGACCGCCGACGAGATAGAGCCCGAGGCCCGTGCCGCCGCGGATCCCGTGCTTCCAGAACTTGGTGAACACCCGCGCGCGGATCTGCTCGGGGATGCCTTCTCCCTCGTCGTCGACGTCGATCCGGATGCCACTCGCCGCCGCCGGGGTGGCGCCGTCCGGCACTGCCACCACGGAGACCGCGACCGTGCCTTCGCCGTGCCTGATCCCGTTCTCGACCAGGTTGGTGATCACCTGGGTGAACTTGTCGGGGTCGGCATCGATCTGGGGCAAGCCCTCCCCGACCACCAAGCGGATCGGGCGTGAAGTGCCGGTCTGCACGGATTCGACCACCCGACGGACCAGGAGCAGGCCGTCACACCCGTGCCGATGCAAGGAGAGGCGTCCGGTGTCGAGCCGAGCCACGTCGAGCAGTTCTGCGATCAACCCGGTCAATCGCTCCGCGTCGGCGTTCACCGTGTTCAACATCAGCTTGCGCTGATCGTCGGAGAGCTTGTCCCAACGGTTGAGCAGCGCCTGGACGAAGCCCTTCACGCCGGTGAGCGGTGAGCGCAATTCGTGGGCGATCGTCGCCACCAGGTCGGATCGGTCGCGATCCAGGCGCGCCCGGCCACGACCGTGCCGCAGGCAGAGCCCGAGTCCGTCGACCGGACCGAGGGCGACGGAGCGGTGGACCTTGGTAGTGATCAGCACTTCTTCGCCGCTGGGCAGGAACCAGGTCTGCTCGGGGATGCCGGTGGTGATGGCCAGGATGCGGTCGGGGTGGGCGGCGGTGAACCAGTCGACCCCGTCCTGGTTGCTGACACTCACCACCTCGCTGAGATGTCTGCCCAGGACTTGCTCGCGATCGGGGAGATCGAGCATGCGGGCGGCTACCGAGTTGATCAGCCGGACGGCGTACGACGCGTCGGTGAGGACGATGCCGTCCGGAAGCGCGTCGACTCGGTCGACGATCTGCTCCACCGGCCAGGCGCTGGCCGCCCCCGCTTCCTTCACAGGCAGACCCTATCGACGCTCACGTGCCGGGGTGTTGTCCGCCCGCGCCCGGGCGGCCGGCGGCTGGCTGGTGCCGGGCGCGAACGGTGGCGTAGAGACACACTGCGGCCGCAGTGGCCAGGTTGAGGCTCTCGGCCTGGCCGAGGATCGGGATACCGATCTGCCGATCGGTGCCGGCGGCAATCGCTGCAGGCAGCCCCCAGGCCTCATTGCCGAAGACCCATGCCACCGGGTGCTGCAAGGTGTCGTCGATCTCGAACAGCGAGTCGGCTGCGGCCCCGTCTGTGCCTAGCAGGGTGAACCGGCGCTCACGCAGCACCCCGAACGCCTCCGCGACGTCCTCACCGACACAGATCGGAAGATGGAAGAGGCTGCCCACCGACGCCCGGACGGATTTGGAGTTGAGCGGATCCACGCAGTGCCCAGCGAAGATCACCGCATCGGCTCCGACCGCATCGGCGCAGCGCACGATGGTGCCGGCGTTCCCGGGATCGCGGATGTCGGCGCAGACAACGACAAGCGAGGCGTCCTCCGAGATCGCCTGACGCAGCGGCGCAATGACCGAGTCCGCGGCGCAGGAGGCGACCAGACCGGTCGGGGTCACCGTGTCGCTTAGCGACGCCAGCGCCTGGGAGTCGGCCAGTTCCCACTCGATCGGGCACCGTTCGCGTAGCGATGCGTATCGCTCGGCCGCCTCAGGAGTCGCGAAGACTTCGCGGACGGCATTGACTCCGCCGAGTGCCTCGGTCAGCACCTGGGGCCCCTCGATGAGGAAGCGGCCCGTCTGCTTGCGGAAACGCCGATCGGCGAGCTTCCGAGCCGCCTTGATCCGACCGCTTGAAGCAGTCAGAAGGACGGGCACGGAGCTCGCCGATCGGGTGTCGTCGTTGTTCAGGACGCCGCAGGAGCGTTGACGTCCTCGGGGAGCGCACCCCGAGCGGTCTCGACCAGAACAGCGAAGGCTGCCGGGTCGTTGACTGCCAGATCCGCGAGGATCTTGCGGTCAACCTCGACGCCCGCCAGGCCGAGGCCCTGGATGAACCGGTTGTAGGTCATGCCGTGCGAGCGAGCCGCGGCGTTGATCCGCTGGATCCACAGCTTGCGGAACTCGCCCTTGCGGGCGCGGCGGTCACGGTAGGCGTAAACGAGCGAGTGGGTGACCTGCTCCTTCGCCTTCCGGTAGAGACGAGAGCGCTGCCCGCGGTAGCCGCTGGCGCGCTCGAGGGTGGTCCGGCGCTTCTTCTGGGCGTTTACCGCCCGCTTGACGCGTGCCATGGTTCGTTCTTCTCCTCAGATTCTCGGGGCGGGCTCAGCGGCCCAGCAGCTTCCTGACACGCTTCACGTCGTTGGCTGACACCTCAGTGGTGCCCGCCATCCGCCGGGTCATCTTCGACGGCTTCTTCTCCAGGTTGTGGCGCAACCCGGCCTTCTGCCGCCGGATCTTGCCTGAACCGGTGACGCGGAAGCGCTTGCTGGCTCCCGAGTGGGACTTGCTCTTCGGCATCTGTCTTCTCTCTTCCTACGCCTCGATCTCGGGATCGAGATTCTCCGAACGTCCACGGATCTTCTTCTGCGCGGCCGGAACGGTGGCATTGGCTGCCGTCCGCTCGGCCCGCTCCTCGGCCTCGGCTGCGGCACGCTCGGCGGCCTTGTTGGCCTTCTCCGCCTGCATCTGCACCTTGGCTTCGGACTTCTTCTTGTGCGGGGCCAGCACCATGATCATGTTGCGGCCGTCCTGCTTGGGCGCCGCCTCCACCGAGCCAAGCTCGGTGACGTCCTCCGCGAGGCGCTGCAGCAGCCGGAAGCCCAACTCGGGACGGTGCTGCTCGCGACCACGGAACATGATCGTGATCTTGACCTTGTCACCGGCCCGCAGGAACCGGACGACATGGCCCTTCTTGGTCTCATAGTCGTGCTGATCGATCTTCGGCCGAAGCTTCATCTCCTTGATCACCACGTTGGTCTGGTTGCGGCGCGCCTCACGGGCCTTCTGGGCGTTCTCGTACTTGAACTTCCCGTAGTCCATGAGCTTGCACACCGGGGGTCTGGCCATCGGCGCCACCTCGACGAGATCGAGGTCTGCCTCCACTGCCAACTTCAACGCCTGATCGGTCGGCACGATGCCGACCGTCTCGCCGTTGGGTCCAACGAGCCGTACTTCCGGAACGCGGATCCGGTCGTTGATGCGCAACTCGGTGCTGATGTGTCCTCCTGGGTACGTCGCTTCGGTGACCTCTCCGCACCGCGGCCTGGATTGGCCGGGGCAACAAAAAAGGCCTCCGCTCATGCAAGCGAAGGCCACGCCAGAGGCCGAAGCGCCTGACGAGGACCAGAACCCGACGACCTGATGCGATCGATGCGGGTGGGTGGTGGGCTCTCGCCCCCTCCGCTTGTGGATTGCGCCTCTTCCGTCGGCGGCCGGAGCCACCTACCGAACAGACGAATCGGTCAACACAGCACGATAGCGGCTTATGCCCCCGCGTCCGAATCAGCGTTGACCCAGGCAAGCTCACCGTCGACACGCACGAGCCGCCAGCCCTGGGCGACGGCCTTGAGTGCGGTGCCGCTCAGCACGAACCGGTGCGCCGAGGCGACGTCCACCACGAGCGCATCGGCGCCTTGACCCACGGTCGACTCGGCGGCTTCCCGGCAGGTGACCGGCATCGGGCGCGCGGACGGCTCCCACGCCTGGAGCGAGTCCATCGAGGTGAAGCCGAGCAGGGCGGTGGATCCATCGGCGCCCGCGACCACGGCAGTGGACATGTGACTGTTCTTCTCGCGCGGCCGGCCGTCTTCGGAAGACTCCAACTCGTCAAGTACGGCGAGGACCGGCACCAACACCCGGCTCCCGCTCAACTGCGCCACGGCCAGGGCCTGGGCCGCCACGTCGGCCGGTGCCTCGGCGGCCGCCAGCAGCGCCGCGAGAACGGCGGGGTCACCGCTGCCGTCGTCGTCGGCGAACCGGGACTGTGGGATCTGTTTGCCCTGCGACACGGCCACGATTGTGCCGTAGCGAACTCGGTACCGACTCTTCGGGCAGCGAGTGGACCGAGGCCCGTTGTGCCGTCGCCGATCCGTCCCTTCGGTGTGACATCGTGGTGCGGTGACGCAGACCGCTTGGACCGCACTGATGGTGACCTTGACCGTGATCTTCGCACTGATCGCCCTGCGTGGCTTTCAGTCCCGGGGTGCCGCCGCAGGTATTCGAGGACTGGCGATCGCGTTGCTGCCCGCCGCGGCCTGGCTCACGGGTTCCCGGCAGATGTTCACCGACCTCGTCGACGTGGTGGTCGACTGGGTGCGGACCACGGTGCTCACCAACCAGGTGTGGGGCGGTATCGCCGCCTTCTCGGCGGCCGTGCTGCTCTGGCTGATCGGGACCCGCATGCGGTCGGCCGCCGTCGCCCGCGAGCGCGCCACCAAGCGCGAGCCGGGTGGATCGGGGCAAACCTCCGTGGGCACCCGTGCTCCGGCCCAGGTCTCCCCCTCGTCACAGGGCTCGGCGCCGACTGCTCCGATCACCCCGGCCGACGACCTCGGCGACGTCGAGGACATTCTGCGCCGCCGTGGGATCTCCTGACCCCCGCACACCCGAGGCGGCCCTTCTCGAGACCGTCGAGCTGGTTTCCGGAGGGGCCTGCCGGTTGGGCGAGGGTGCCCTGGTGTGTGTCGACGGCCCGGCCGGCTCGGGTAAGACCACTTGGGCGGATCGGCTGGCCGTCACGCTGCGCGATCAAGGAGACGACGTGCGTCTGGTGCACCTCGACGACACCTACGACGGGTGGACCGGCCTACCCACCGTTGCGGCACGGCTCGCACGGGAGTTGCTGATTCCGCTCGCCGAAGGACATGCCGGCTCCTATACCCGCTACGACTGGGCGGCCGGCAGGTTCGCAGAGCGCCAGTGGGTCGAACCGGGCGATGTCGTGATCTTGGAAGGCGTGGGCTCCGGCGACCGTCTGCTGGACGACTTCCGCACCGTGCTGGTCTGGCTCGAAGCCCCCGAGGAGCTTCGTCGCGAGCGAGGCATCGCCCGAGACGGCGCGCAGATTCTGGAGCACTGGCCCGCTTGGAAAGCCGGGGAGAGCGACTACTTCGCGGAGCAGGACCTGCCGCAGCGAGCCGACCTGCGGGTCCGCACCGACTGAGGCGGCGTCGACTCAGCTCGGCGCGAAGCCGAACTCGGCCAGCACGGCCACCGCGCGGGCGATGCCGTCCTCGCGGCGCAACTGGGTGCCCAGGCGAGCCGCGCGGTCACGCAGCCGCGGCTCGTCGAACTCGGCGACCAACGCGCGCAACGAGTCCGGAGTGAGTCGATGCCGTCTGACCGGGTTCGGGCCAGCCCCCAATTCGGCGATACGCCGGCCCCAATAGGGCTGATCCCCGATGTGCGGCACCGCCGCAGACGGTACGCCGGAGCGCAGCCCAGCCGCCGTCGTACCTGCGCCGCCGTGGTGCACCACGCCCCGCATCCGCGAGAACAACCACTCGTGCGGCACGTCGCCCACGACGCGGATCCGGTCGGTGGCCTCAGCTACCTGGGCCAGATCGGCACCTCCCGAATGCACCAGCGCCCGCCGATCGCCGAGACCGGCGAGCAGCGTCTCCCAGGTTCCGTCGGGGTCATGGGTCGACATCGACCCGAAGCCCAGATAGACCGGGGCCTCCCCCGCCGCCAGGAACTCCAGCAGTTCGGCGTCTGCTCGCCAACCGGGGTCACCGGGCAGCACCCAGTAGCCGGTGACTTCCACCCAACCGGGCCAGTCCCGCGGACGCGGCACCACCAGCGGGCTGGCTCCGAGGATCGTCGGGGTGGTGAGCAAGGCCCGGCGATAGTCGCGCCGGTACTGAGCCGGCTCATCGAGCAGATGACGCAACCGCACGCCCGGGCTGCCGAAACCACGCGCCACTCCCCAAAGCACCCCTTCCGCCGCAAGACGGTTGAGCCGACTCACCCGCTCGCGCCGTCCGGCATGGAGCCCGGCACTGCCCGCGGCCGAGGGATGGAAAGGCGCCAGCAGTGCACTCACGTGGCCGGCACCGGTCCGTTCCGCAAGCGCCGCGACCGCCCCGACGGTCATGATGCCGCTGATGAAGAGATCCGCGGTGCCGGCCAGGGCCAAGGTTTCGGCGGCCATCGGCTCGGCCCACTGCTCGACCAGTTCGGTCAACAGCCGGAGTTCGCGCATCGGCGATTGGGAACTGTGCCCCAGCCAGGAACGGGCGAGGTCGCTGCGCAACAACTCCTCGACATCGACACTGAATCCGTGGAACGCCAGCCCGTGCGCAGCCGCCAAGTCTGCGAAGTTCTTCGGCGCCGCCACAGTCACGTCGTAGCCGGCCAGGGCGAGCCCGCGACCCAGCGCCACCATCGGCTGCACGTCGCCGCGCGATCCGGAGGCGAGGATCGTGATCTTCATCGGACTCGGCTATTCACGCGCGGTTCAGCGCGAGTGCTGCGCGATGGCCTCGCGAAGGGCGAGCACAGCCGCCCGCGCCCGGCCACCGTCGGAACCTTGGATGCCCATGGCCGGGATCGAGGTGCCGTCGGCCAGGTCCACGGTGGCCCAGGGGGCACCCTTGGGCAGCCGCACCGCGATCACCTGTGCCCAGGCGAACTCGCGTCGCTTGAACCCGTTGACCACCACCAGCCGGTCGGACGTGGCGGTGACGCGAGAGCGGACCAAGGCATACCAGGCGGCGAAGGCACCGGCGTAGATGAGCAGCGTGGTCACTCGCTCGAAGGGGGTGAAGACCGCCTTGATCTCGGGGTCGAGCCGGACCCAGGCGGCCACGCTGACCACCATGAGAAGCCCACCGAACAAGGCACCGGACAAGCGCACGCCCAGCGGGCGCCACGTTGTCGGCCCACCCGACGCCCCACCCGTCGCTCCCGTGGTCTCCTCGGGGTCCTCAGAGTCGGCAGGCATGGATATCGGTGAGCAGGATGCCTCGGGCACCCAGGTCGTAGAGCTCGTCCATCAGTCGCTGCGCGCCCGCGTTCGGAACCATCGCACGCACCGCCACCCAGCCTTCGCGGTGCAGCGGAGAGACCGTCGGGCTCTCGATGCCGGGCGTGAGGCCGACCGCCGCGGCGACCTGGGCGGCCGGAATGTCGTAATCCATCATGACGTACTGCCGCGCCACGAGGACACCTTCCAGGCGACGCCGGAAGACGGTGAAGCTGGGCGGCAGGTCGACCCCCGCTCGGGTGATCAGCACCGCCTCGGAGTCCAAGATCGTCTCCCCGAACGGCGCCAGGCCGGCCGCCCGCAGAGTCGACCCGGTCTCCACCACGTCGGCGATGACGTCGGCCACGCCGAGTTTGATCGAGGTCTCCACCGCGCCGTCGAGACGGGTCACCGAGGCTTCGACGCCCTTCGACTCGAGGTAGGCGCGCACCACTCCGACATAGGAGGTGGCGATCCGAGTACCGGCGATGTCTTCGACGCTTTGGTAGCGCCCGGTCGGTCCGGCGAAACGGAAGCGGGAGCGGCCGAAGCCGAGAGGCATGACCTCTTCGGCCTTGGCACCGGAGTCGGTGAGCAGGTCCCGCCCGGTGATCCCGACGTCGAGAGTTCCCTCACCGACGTACAGCGCGATGTCGCGCGGCCGTAGGTAGAAGAACTCGACCTCGTTCTCCGCGTCGAACAGGGCAAGCTCTTTGGCGTCCTGGCGTTGCCGGTAGCCCGACTCGCGCAGCATCTCGGCCGCATCCGCGGACAGGGAGCCCTTGTTGGGCACCGCGATCCGCAACGGTCGTTCGCCGGTTTCGCCGGCCACACTGGTGGGTTCGCTCATCGCCGGCTCACAGGTGTTCGTAGACGTCGCCGAGGTCCACGCCGCTGGCCAGCATCAACACCTGGACGTGGTACAGCAACTGGCTGATCTCTTCGGCGGTGCGCTGCTTGCCTTCATGTTCGGCAGCCATCCACGCCTCCGCAGCCTCTTCGACGACCTTCTTGCCCGCCGAATGGACCCCGGCGTGGACGCGCTTGACGGTGCCCGAGTCCGCCGCGCTCTCCTGGGTCTTGGCGGACAGCTCGTTCCAGAGTTCGTCGAAGGTCTTCACGCTTTGAATCCTAGGCTCTTGGGCTGGTCCGTGCGCTCGACCGACTGGAGAGTGAGAGCGGTCTCGAGCGCTGCGGCTGTCGCCTCGTAGCCCTTGTCCTCCGCCGAACCGGGCAGTCCGGCGCGGTCGAGGGCCTGCTCCTCGTTGTCACACGTGAGTACGCCGAACCCGACCGGCACCCCGGAGTCGACCGCGACCCGGGTCAGCCCGTCGGTGGCCGCGGAGCACACGTAGTCGAAGTGTGGAGTGCCGCCGCGGATCACCACACCCAGGGCGATCACAGCCTGGTAGCCGTTCCGGGCGAGCCGGACGGCTGCGACCGGCAGCTCGAAGCTACCGGGAACCCGGACGAGGGTGGGGGTCACCTGGAAGTCGGCGCAGGCACGCTGGGCACCGTCGATCAGCCCGTCCATCACTACGTGGTGCCAGCTGGCCGCGACGATCGCGACCTTCAGGGTCGAGGCGTCGCGGGGTGTGGTCGGCGCGGCTCCATGTCCACTCATCGTGACTCCTCCAGGTTGGTATGCGGGTCGGTGTTTGCGCCCGCGGCCGCGGACACGTCCAGGTGCGGCAGATCGTGTCCCATCCGGTCCCGCTTGGTGCGCAGGTAGCTCAAGTTGTGCGCGCTCGGCTCGAGGGCGAGCCCGATCCGCTCGGCGACCCGGACGCCGTACTCCTCCAGGTCGGAGTGCTTGGCCGGGTTGTTGCTCAGCAGCCGTACCTCGCCGACACCGAGATCCTTGAGTACCTGGACCGCGGCGGCGTAGTGCCGGGCATCAGCCGGCAGACCGAGATCGAGGTTTGCATCGACGGTGTCACGACCCTCGTCCTGCAGGGCATAGGCCTGAAGCTTGGCGAGCAGACCGATCCCCCGGCCCTCGTGGCCGCGCAGATAGACCAGCACCCCGCGCCCTTCGGCGGCGATGGCCGCCAAGGCATGCTCCAACTGGGGGCCGCAATCACACCTCTCCGAGCCGAACACATCGCCGGTGAGGCACTCCGAGTGCACCCGGGTGAGCACGGGTTCGCGACCCGAAAGATCGCCACAGACCAGCGCCACGTGCTCGGACCCGTCGACGACCGCGCGGTAACCGATCGCGGTGAAGTCCCCGTGCCGGGTCGGCAACCGGGTCTCGGTGATCCGCTCGACGTGAGATTCGTGTGCGCGCCGGTAGCGCACCAGGTCGTCGATCGAGATCATCGCCAGCCCGTGCTCGTCGGCGAACTCGCGCAGCTGCTGACCGCGCTTCATGGTGCCGTCGTCGTTGACCACCTCGACGAGTACGCCGGCGGGGGTCAAACCGGCGAGGGTGGCCAGATCCACCGCGGCCTCGGTGTGGCCGCGTCGGACCAACACTCCGCCTTCGCGATACCGCAGCGGGAAGACGTGCCCGGGTCGGGTGATCTCCCACGGTTCGGTGGCCGAATCCGCCAGCACCTTGACCGTGCGCGCCCGGTCCGCCGCGGAGATGCCGGTGCTCACCCCGTCGCGGGCATCGACCGAGATCGTGTAGGCGGTGCGCAGCTTGTCCTCGTTGTGGGGGGTCATCAGGGGCAGCGCCAGGCGCTCAAGCATCGCCGCCGGCATCGGCACGCAGATCACCCCACTGGAATAGCGGATCGTGAACGCCATCAACTCCGTGGTCGCCTTCGACGCCGCGAAGATGATGTCGCCCTCGTTCTCCCGGTCGTCGTCGTCGACCACGACCACGGCCCGTCCCGCGGCGATGTCGGCGATCGCTCGCTCGACCGAGTCCAGTCGCACGCCCTGGCTCATCGGGTGGCCTCGACTGGCGCGTCCGAGGCGTTGGCGGGCTGCGGTTGGGCAGAGATCCGCCACCAGGTCACCAGACCCCAGACGACGAACCCGGCGTAGAAGAGGTACATCCCTGCGGTCGGGTAGTAGCCCGCCTGAACCAGGGTGGTCACCCCGACGACATCGACCAGCAGCCAGATGATCCAGAACTCGACCCACCCGCGGGCCATGCCATAGGTGGCCAGCATGGAACCGGCCAGGATCCACGCTTCGGTGCCCGGTCCCCACGAACCGATCCGGCTCAACACCTGGTAGGCCACGAGATAGCCGAGCGCACCCAGCGCCAGCAGCTGCAATCGCTCGGCGGTGCTGGCCCAGCGTGGGGAGATCGCGCCGCCGTCGGCCGCTCCACCTCGGCGCTTCGATGCCGTCCAGCGCGCCCACCCGTAGAGGCTGACGGCAATGAAGAACACCTGGCGCCCTGCCTGGCCCCACAAGGGTTCGGACGCCAGCCCGCTGAGTTCACCGGAGACGAACACCGTGAAGAGCAACGCGTTGCCGATCAGCCCCACCGGCCATGCCCAGACGAGTCGGCGCATGCCCAAGATCGCGGAGGCGAGACCGAACAGGTTGCCCACCACTTCGCGTACCCCGAGATAGCCGTCACCCACCGGGATCGTCCCGTGGAGAAGCCAGTCCAGCATCAGTTGCCCTTCCCTTCCAGCAGGTCCTGCACATCTGTTCCTTGAAGTAGCTCCCCGAGCACGCGACGAACCGCTGCGTCGACGGCTGCGTCAACGGTTGGGCCGAGCGCGCGCGCGACGTACTTGCCCAGCACGTCGAGCTCGACATTGACCCGGTCGCCGGGGAGTCGGTGGCCGAGCGTGGTGCGTTGCAGCGTCTCCGGAATCAGCGAGACCGTGAGCCGACCTCCCGTCGCCGGCGGCGCCTGGACCACCGTCAGGCTCACCCCGTCCAAGGTGATCGAGCCCTTCTCGACAACCCCGGCCGCCAGGGCCGGGTCGAGGTCGAAGCCGACCACCTCCCAGCCGTCTCCGGGAGTCCGGTCGGTGAGCGTGGCGACTCCGTCGATGTGCCCTTGTACGACGTGCCCGCCGAGGCGTCCCTCAGCGCTCATCGCGCGCTCGAGGTTGACCCGGTCCCCCGGGAGCAACCCGCCCAGGGTGGTGCGCGCCAGCGACTCGGCCATCACGTGGGCGCTCCAGTGCACGTTCAGGTGCTCCGCGTGAACAGGTCCGCGGCGGGACTCATCAAGTTCCACGACCGTGAGACAGCAGCCGTTGACCGCGATCGAATCCCCGATCCGCACCCCTTGCGCCGTGATACCGGCGGCCAGCGTCACGACCAGGGAGTCAGGCCCGCGATCCACGGCTACGACTTCCCCGAGCTCCTCCACCAGACCGGTGAACATCAACCCTCCCGTGGCACCAGGGTGAGCCGGGCGTTGGCTTCGTTGCCCTCGCCGACCATGCTCACCTCGCGAAGTTCCAGGTGGGCGGCGTCGGCGATGGTGCCGATGCCCAGGTCGCCGATCGCGGTGCGGCCGTCGCCCAACAGCATCGGAGCGATGTAGGCCACGACTTCATCGATGACGCCGGCGCGCCAGAAGGCTGCCACCAGGGTGGGCCCGCCCTCGATCATGACGTGGCGCGAACCCGCCTCGAAGAGTTCAGCCAGGGCCGCCGCAGGGTCATGGCCGGTGATCCGTCGGGTCGGCGCCCGGTCGTTGAACACGGCGAGGTCCTCACCGAGAGGCCGGTTGCCCAGAACGACCCGAAGCGGCTGGTTGGCCAACGGCAAACCCTTCTCGTCGCGCACGGTGAGTTCGGGGTTGTCGATCTCGACGGTGCCGCTGCCGACCACGATCGTGTCGCAGCGTGCCCGCAGCCGATGGGTATCCAAGCGCGCAGCCGAGGAGGAGATCCACCGCGAGGTGCCGTCGGCCGCCGCCACTCGACCGTCCAGGGTGGTGGCGACCTTCCACGTCACGAACGGCCGACCGAGCTCCATCGCTCCGGACCAGTAGCGGTTCAGCGACCGGGCTTCGTCGGGAAAGACACCCGTTGCCACGTCGATCCCGGCAGCCCGCAGTTCGGCCGCTCCGCCGGCGGCCAGCGGATTGGGGTCGGCTTGGGCGAACACGACGCGACGTACCCCGGCGGCGATGAGCGCTTGCGTGCACGGCGGGGTCCTCCCGGTGTGCCGGCAGGGCTCCATCGTGACGATCGCGGTGGCACCCCACGCGGCTTCGCCGGCCTCTGCCAGCGCGAAGACCTCCGCATGCGGCGTGCCCGGGCCGAGATGCACCCCTTCGCCGAGGATCCGGCCCAGTGGATCGATGACCACGCACCCGACCCGCGGGTTGGGGCCGGGCGGCATCGGCGACTGGGCGGCCATGGTCAATGCCCGCGCCATCATCCGCCGTTCGGTCGGACTGACCTCCATCTCGCCCCTCGTCATCGGGCGTGCAGACAGGGGCAGGTCGCGCCGGAAGGCGCCGACCCGTGCAGCTTCCCATCCGGACTATGACCGTCGGCCCAGGAATCTCACCTGATCAGCCGGCCGCTGGCAGCGGCCGGGTCGCGGGCTTTCACCGCCGGTGCGGAATTTCACCGCCCCCAGTGCACGCGAGTCGAACTCGTTGCCGCCTAGTCTGCCACGACCGCGCCCGACGCCGTACGTCGGAGAGCCTCGACCATCGCGTCGGGATCGGTCGCCGAGTAGACCGCCGATCCGGCCACGAAGGTGTCCGCACCGGCTTCGGCGCATCGGCCGATCGTCTCCAACGAGACGCCGCCGTCCACCTGTAGGCGGATATCGGCGCCGGTCGCGGAGATCAACTCCCGGGTTCGGCGGATCTTGGGCAGCACCGTGTCCAGGAACGGCTGGCCTCCGAAACCGGGCTCAACGGTCATGATCAAAACCATGTCGAAGGCGGGCAGCAGGTCGGCGTAGGGAGCGATATCCGTGCTCGGGCTGAGCGCGAGGGCGGCTTTGCGACCCATCGCCCGCAACTCTCGTGCGAGCCGCAGCGGTGCCTTGACCGCCTCGGCGTGGAAGGTCACCGACGCACAACCGGCCTCGGCGTATGCGGGTGCATGGCGATCGGGGTCATCGATCATCAAATGCCCGTCGAGCGGGATCGACGTGCTCGCCGCCAGCGCCGCGACCATTGCCGGACCGAAGGTGAGGTTCGGGACGAAGTGGTTGTCCATGACGTCGACGTGGACATAGTCGGCGCTCGGGATCCGGGCCACCTCCTCGGCCAACCGGCCGAAGTCCGCGTTCAGGATGCTGGGGGTGATCTGAAAGCCCACCGGGCCAGCCTAAGCCTCGGGTCGTCTCTTCGTTCGCCTCGTCCGCCTGCCCGAGACTTCTCAGCGCGGTCCTGATGGTTCGGTCAGGGGCGACGAACGGGTGAAGCCGTCCCGCTCCGCGGCTTCGACCAGGACCGAGAGATCGAAGACGTGATCGTCGATGCTCACGTGCAGGTCGCCCAGTTCGGCGAAGCGCTGCGGCACGGTGAAGATGGTGAAGTCGTGCGGATCGGCGTCAGGGATCTCCGCCCAAGTCACCGGGGTGCTGACCCGGGCATCGGGGAAGCCGCGCACAGAGTAGGCCGACGCGATCGTGTGGTCGCGGGCGTTCTGGTTGTAGTCGATGAAGAGCTGCGAGGGGTCACGGTCCTTGCGCCACCAGGCGGTCGTCACCTCGGGACAACGCTGCTCGACCTTGCGAGCGAAGGCGTGCGCCGCGCGACGTACGTCGGTGAAGTCGTACTCCGGCGCGATCCGCACGTAGACGTGCAACCCGCTGCCCCCACTGGTCTTGGGGAACCCCACCGCGCCCAGCTCATCGAGAACCTCGTGGACCACCGGCGCCACCCGGCGCACCGTGTCGTAGGTGCATGTCGGGCCCGGGTCAAGATCGATACGCCACTCGTCGGGCACCTCGGTGCTCCCCCGGCGGCTGTTCCAGGGGTGGAACTCCACGGTGGACATCTGTACCGCCCAGATCACACTGGCCAGCTCGGTCACGCACAATTCGTCTGCGGTGCGCCCCCAACGCGGGAAGAAGAGCTCGACGGTCTCCACCCAGTCCGGCGCTCCCGCCGGCAGCCGCTTTTGATGAACCTTGTCGCCAGCGAGTCCCTTCGGGAAGCGATGCAGCATGCAGGGTCGTTCGTAGAGCGCGTTCACGATCCCATCGCCGACGGCCAGGTAGTAGGTCACCAGGTCCCATTTGGTGGCGCCGGATTCGGGGAAGTAGACCCGGTCGGGGTTGGAGATCCGCAGGGTGCGCCCCTCGATCTCCAACTCGCGGGCGGGAGGTGCGCTCATGCCGCACAGCTAACCATCCCCCGCCGGCTCAGCGTCGACGCAACAGCGCCATAAACATTGCGTCGGTGCCGTGCCTATGTGGCCATAGCTGAGCGGTCCCCGGGATCGGTCCGGCGCAGTCGGGTACCGGATCGATCAACGCCGTGACGTCTTCGAGCTCGACGTCCGGCCGCGTGAGCGCGTGACGCACGACTCCTTCGGTTTCGGCGAGGACCGGTGAGCAGGTGGCGTAGAGCACCACGCCGCCCGGCCGCACCGAATCGACCGCCCGGTCGAGCAGCCTCCCTTGGAGCTCGACCAATTCGGCAACCTGGTCGGGTCTCTTCCGCCAGCGCGACTCAGGCCGGCGGCGGAGCGCACCCAGTCCGGAACACGGTGCGTCCACGAGCACGCGATCAAAAGTCTGCGGTCGCCAGGGCGGCATCGTGCCGTCGCCGACCACGATTCCGCGGACCCCCCGGGCGCCCCGCAAGGCGCTCGCGACCAAGGCCGCCCGATGCAGCTGACGTTCCGAGGCGAGCAGCCCGGCCGGCGCCGGCTCGTGGACGGCGGCGAGGGCGGCGAGCAGCGCCGCCTTGCCCCCGGGACCGGCGCACACGTCGAGCCACGAAGAGTCCTGCCCGTCCACCTGGGCGCGGGCCAACGCGAGCGCCACAAGTTGGGAGCCTTCGTCCTGAACCCCGGCACGCCCATCGCGAACGGCCGCGATGTCGGCTGGATTTCCGCCTTCGGACATGACGGCGTACGGCGACCAACGACCTGGCTTCCCAGGGAGCTCGCTGGTCTCGATTCGGCCCGGCCGAGCCACCAGTGCCACCGCGGGCGCTTGATTGTGGGCGGCCAGCAGGTCGGCAAGCTCATCGGGCCGCGCCAGCGCGGCGCTCAACTCCTCCACCACCCAGCGCGGATGGCTGTGCACCGTGGCCAGGTGCCCGAGCAGATCTTCTCCGACCGGAGGCGCCACCCGTAGCAGCCAGGGGTCCAGTCCCTTGGCTGCCACCTTGCGGAGGACGGCATTGACGAATCCAGTGACGCTCTGCCCGACCGTGGCTCGAGCCAGCTCGACCGAGGTGTTGATCACCGCATGCGCGGGGGTCTCCATGGAGAGCAACTGATGCGCGCCCAGCCGGAGGATGTCGAGCACCTCGGCATCAACCCGATTCAGTGACCGCGCCACGCACGCTGCCAGGATCGCGTCGTAGGTGCCTTGGCGTCGCAGGGTCCCTGCCACCAGTTCGGTGACGAATCCGGCATCCCTGCCGTCGAGTCCGGCGCTCTTCAGCCGAGCATTGAGCAGGAGGTTCGCGTAGGAGTCCTCGGCTCGCACTGCTTGGAGAATCTCCCAAGCGAGCCGACGTGGATCCACCGGTTGCTTGCCGGCACGGGAACGGCCCGACTCCGGACGAGCGCTGCCGCGTGCCCCACCGGTGCGGCGCGGGCGCGGCGGTTGCCCGCTCGTCCCCCGGTCTGCCGACACGAGCCCTCCTCCGACTACCGAATCTCGATACGAATTACCCGGCTCTGCATTAGATCGCGCCTTCCAGCCGACGCCAAGTCCCCAAAGCCGACAACTGGACCGTGGCTCGTCTAGCCACCGAAGGATCCCGGCACCTCGCGCAGACCCCGCGCCCAGTCCGCGGCCGGCATCGCGCGCTTCCCGGGGGGTTGCACCCAGCCCAGCCGGACCGGCTGCGAGCCGGTGCCCACGAGGACTTCGCTCTTCGAGACCGACACGCCGCCGGGCACCAGCGTGGCGGGGTCGCCTTCTCCGGGCACGTCGAGCAGCACCGGTCCGAGTCGCACTCGCTCACCGCCGAGCGTCGTCCACGCGCCCGGATCGGGGGTGCAGGCGCGAATCTGCCGGTCGACCGCGAAGGCGGGCGCCGTCCAATCCACCTGCGCGTCGGCGACCTCGATCTTGGCTGCGTAGGTGACTCCATCGGCCGGCTGTTCGACCGGCACCAGCGTCTCGGCTTCGATTCCGTCCAAGGTATCCGCGAGGAGGGTGGCTCCGCCTTCGGCGAGACGTGCCATCAAGTCTCCGGCCGTATCGGTCGGATGCACTGTCTCGGTCATCACCCCGAAGACCGGGCCAGCGTCGAGCTCGGGCACCAACCGGAAGGTGGTGGCGCCGCTGACCATCTCACCAGCCCAGATCGAGCGCTGAACCGGCGCGGCACCGCGCCAGGCCGGGAGCAGCGAGAAGTGCAGGTTGACCCAGCCGAAGCGAGGAATGGCCAGTACGGGAGCCGGGATCAATGCTCCGTAGGCGACCACGGGGCAGCAGTCTGGCGCGAGCTCGGCTAGCTGCGCGCCGAACGCCGGGTCGCGGGGATGGTCGGGGGCCAGGATCGGAACGCCGTAGTCGGCGGCGGCTTCTGCGACCGCACTCGGCACGAGCTTGCGCCCCCGGCCGGTTGGCGCCGCCGGTCGGGTCACCACGGCGAGGAGTTCGTGGCGCGCGGCGACGGCCCGTAGAGACGGGACTGCGGCCTGCGGCGTACCCGCGAAGACGACACGCATCAGCGGCCGGTCCCGAAGGTCGGATGCGGCGACATCTTGATCACCGGAGGCTGGCCGAACCAGTCGCTGGTGCGGATCTGGCGCATCGCCGCCTTACGTGCCTCCTCGTCGAGTCGGTCGACGAAGAGCACCCCATCGAGGTGGTCGGTCTCGTGCTGCAACGCGCGTGCGAGCAGCTCGCTCCCGTTGATCTGCACCGGCTCCCCGTGCATGGAGTAGCCGGTCGCGACCACCGAAAGGGCGCGCAGGCAGTCCAGGGTCAGATCCGGGATCGACAGACAACCCTCGGGGCCGAACTGGGTCTCGTCGCCAAGGGTCAGCTGGGGGTTGACCAGGTGACCGATCTCACCACCCACGTGGTAGGTGAAAACCCGCAGCCCCACCCCGATCTGCGGGGCGGCCAAGCCGGCCCCCGCGGCCTCCAGCATGGTGTCGGTCAGGTCGGTCACCAGCTGCCGGAGTTCACGATCGAAGGTGACGACCTCGATTGCCGGGGTCCGGAGCACGGGGTCCCCGAAGAGACGAATGGGACGCACGGTCACGTCGGCCGAGTCTAGTGCCGGCGCACCCTCGCAGCCGGATCCGCACGAGTGGTGGGCTGGCTCCTCGGTGGCTACAGGGACCAAGGGTCGAGCTGGACGCGCACCGGCTCCAGCTTGTCTGCCGAGCGCCGACGCTGGAGCGCGCGCAATGCGCTGACCAATCGCGATCCATCGACTCGCGCCACCTTGACCAGCAGCCGGTGCCGCTCGTCGCTCTCCCCGGCCACCTCGCTCGGCTCCCAGGGCACCGGGCCCAGCAGCGTGACCCCCGCAGGCGCCTGGCCGCCCGGGGCAAGGAACTCGGCCGCTCCCGCGACCGCGGCAGGTGGTCCGGAGATCACCGCTAGCCGAGCCGCCGGCGGCAGGCCGGCCGAGTCCCGCTCGGCGTACTCGCGTGCCGCGAAGCCGGCCGGGTCCCAGCGCACCAGCGCCTGGAGCGCAGGCACGCCCGGATCGCCCACGGCCACCACCCGGCCGCCACGACGAGCCAACGCCGCGGCATTGCTCCACCGGCGAAGCGCTTCCTCCCCGGCCCGGAGATCGTCGCGAGCCAGCGTCAGCCACGTGTCCAGCAGCACGACCGCGGCATAGCCGCCGTCGGCGCGCGGCTCGGCTCCGGGCGTAGCGACCACGAGACTCGGCGCGTCGGGAACATCGGCGAGGATGTTGCCGGCGCCGGAGTGTCGCACTACAGCGGGCGCGAACGTCCGGCCGAGCTCTTCCACGGTGCGGTCCTGACCCACGACCGGCGCCCTCAGCCCGGCCGCGCCGCAAGTCGCGCAGCGCCATCGCGGATAGGTCGTGCCGCACCACCGACACTGCGGTGGCGAGGTGGCAGTGCCCAGCCGCAGCGGCCCCGAGCAGGAACCGCAGCGTGCCGGCGTACGGCAGTCGACACAGGCAAGTGCGGGGAGGTAGCCGCTGCGCGGGGTCTGCACCAGGACCGGCCCCTGCTGGAGCCCCCATTTGATCGTGTCGTGGGCCAACCTCGGCACCCGGGCACCCCCGGCGTGCGGGTCTCGCCGGTCGTCGTCTCCGGCTACGGCCACGGCGATGCGTTGCCTTAGCTCGAGACGGCTGGCAGCCAGGCTCTTGGCCCACCCGGTCGCCACCAATTGCTGCGCTTCCACCGAGCACGCATGACCGGTTAGCAGAGCCCCGGCGCCACTGAGATGAGCGCGCAGCAACAGCACCTCGCGGGTGTGCGGGTAGGGCGCCCTCGGCTCGGCGTAGAGGTCGTCTCCGTCATCCCACATCGCCACCAGACCGAGCCGCTGGACTGGCGCCCAGGCAGCCGCACGTGGGCCGATGGCGACCGGGATCGCCCCTCGGGCGACGGCCAGAAAGTCTCGATAGCGAGCCGCTGGACCCGCTTCGGCCAACAGGCTGACGTGCCTCCCACGCCCGAGAACGAGGTCGAGTTCCCGCGAGAGCAGTTCACAGTCGCGCTGGTCGGGAACGCACACGACCGCGCCCTTGCCGGCCGCGACGGTCGCGGCCACTGCCTGGGCCACCAACGCCGCCCAGTCGTCACCGGGAGCCACCTGGCAGACGGCGCGCGGCCGACCGCCGTCGGCTAGGTGCCCGATCATCGCCGAGCCACCCGAATAGCCCTCCCAAGCCGCGCGCGCGAGGTCCAGATCGACCCGGGCCGGATCGGCGACGGCCGAGGGCTGGGCTTCGGTGCGCGCGTGCCTCGGTGGGATGGCCAGGCGTAGGACATCGGTGCGTATCCCCCCGTAGCGCGCCACCACCGCATCGGCGAGCGTGGCCACCTCCGAGGTCAGCACCACCTCTCGGCTGACCACGCGCCGCAGAGGCGCCAGGCGGGAGGCCGGCACCTCGCTGTCGGCGGCTTTGATCACCTCCAAGACGTACCCGGGCACCTCACGCCCGGCGAAGGGCACCTTGACCCGCACTCCGGCGGCGATGTCGCCGCTCCACTTCTCGGGTACGGCGTAGTCGAAGGGCCGGTCCAGGTGCGCCAGACCGACCTCCACCAGAACCCGGGCGACGAGGTCGGCGGCCGGAGCTTCGGAGGGGGCTAGCGAGGACGCATCAGGGCGCGGCGAACCGGCTTGGCTCATCGACCGGCACTCCCCTCGCGCATGGGGACCGGTCTACCAGAGAGCACCCTCCGGCTCTGCGACGGATTCGCGAGGTGAGCGGTCGCCGGCTCAGCGACCCAGGGCTGCCCGGAGTGCTTGGGCCCGATCGGTGGATTCCCAGGTGAACTCGGGCAATTCCCGACCGAAGTGGCCGTAAGCGGCGGTCTTGGCGTAGATCGGGCGCAGCAGATCGAGTTCCTCGATGATCGCCGCGGGTCGCAGATCGAAGACCTCCAGCACCGCTCGCTGGATCTCCTCATCGGTTACCACCCCGGTGCCGAAGGTCTCCACGAAGACGCCGACTGGCGCGGCCTTGCCGATCGCGTAGGCAACCTGCACTTCGCAGCGCCGGGCGAGCCCGGCGGCGACGACGTTCTTGGCCACCCAACGCATGGCGTACGCCGCGGAGCGGTCCACCTTGGAGGGATCCTTTCCCGAGAAGGCCCCTCCCCCGTGACGAGCCATGCCGCCGTAGGTGTCCACGATGATCTTGCGACCGGTGAGCCCGGCGTCGCCCATCGGGCCACCGATCACGAAGTTCCCCGTGGGATTGACCAGCACGCGATAACCCGTCGAGGGCAGCTCGAAACGGGCGAGCACCGGGATCGATCACCTCGCGGACCAGGTCGGGCATGAGGTCCTTGACCAGGTCCACCCCGGCGTCGTGCTGGGTCGAGACGACCACCGTGTCCACGCGCACGGGGCGGTCCTCGGCGTCGTACTCGATGGTGACCTGGGTCTTGCCGTCGGGACGCAGGTAGCTCAAGGTGCCGTTCTTGCGCACTTCGGTGAGCCGCGCGGCCAGCCGGTGCGCGATGGTGATCGGCAGCGGCATCAGCTCGGGAGTGTCGTCGCAGGCGTAGCCGAACATCAGCCCCTGGTCGCCGGCTCCCTGCTTGTCCATCGCGTCGACCGAGCCTTCGCGACTCTCCTGACCGGTGTCGACCCCTTGGGCGATATCGGGCGACTGCTGACCGATTGCGATCTGTACCCCGCAGGAACGGCCGTCGAAGCACATGGCGCCGTCGTCGTAGCCGATCTCGATGATCTTGTCGCGGACCAGCTGGGCGATCGGAACATAAGCCTGGGTGGTGACCTCTCCGGCGACC
Organism: Nocardioides sp.; assembly: GCA_037046605.1. Taxonomy (GTDB): domain Bacteria; phylum Actinomycetota; class Actinomycetes; order Propionibacteriales; family Nocardioidaceae; genus Nocardioides. The sequence goes on along the minus strand of JBAOHF010000016.1, from coordinate 108,674 downwards.
ACGACAAGTCCGGTCGTCAGCAAGGTTTCGCACGCCACCCGACTGTGCGGGTCCGCCGCCAACAGCGCATCCAACACGGTGTCGCTGATCTGGTCGGCGATCTTGTCCGGATGCCCCTCGGTCACCGACTCGGAGGTGAACAGTCGTCCCGCCACGATATCCCCGCTCTCGTCCAACGTTGTCTAGCCGATCCCGATGCTCCCATGAAGGTTCAGCACGCGTGGAATCGGACTATCAGATGAAAGTGTGGACGCGGGCCTAACCCTGGAGGCGCGCGGTGACGTGATCCCAGATCCGATGCGCCAGCGCCAGCTTCGACCCGGTGGGCACGTCATCGCTGCCACCGTCGGCGTCGAGGATGACGGCGGTGTTGTCCGCAGAGCCGAAGACCGCTCCCCCACTCACGTCGTTGACGACAAGGAGATCGCATCCCTTGCGTGCCAACTTGGCGTGTCCCAGTTCCAACACCGAGCCGGTGTCATCCCCGGTTTCGGCAGCGAAGCCCACGATCACGGCACCAGGACGAGGTCGGGTTGCCGAAAGCTCGGCAAGGATGTCGGGGTTCTGCACCAGCTCGATCGTGGGGGCCGAGCCGTCGGCTTGCTTCTTGATCTTCGTGACGCTGGTCCCTGCGGGCCGGAAGTCGGCCGGGGCGGCTGCCATCACCACCGCATCCGCCGAGGAGGCAGCGGCGAGGACCGCATCTCGGAGCTCGGCCGTTGTCGTCACCGGGACCACTGCGACGCCCGCTGGGTCGGGAAGAGAGGTGTTCGCAGCGATCAATGTCACTCGCGCACCGCGAGCCGCAGCTGCCGTGGCCAGGGCATACCCCTGGAGCCCCGAGGATCGATTGCCCAAGAACCGGACCGGGTCGAGGAATTCGCGGGTCCCGCCCGCGCTGACCACCACGTGGCGACCGGCTAGGTCCGACTCCCGACCTGGACGCCCCAGCAGTTGGGTGACGAGTTCGGCCAGCGCCGCGGGCTCCGGCAGCCGCCCGGGGCCGGAATCGGCTCCGGTCAACCGACCGACCGCGGGCTCGACGACAAGAGCTCCGCGCTCGCGCAGTGTCGCGACGTTGGCCCGGGTGGCAGGGTGCTCCCACATCTCGGTGTGCATCGCGGGGGCGAAGACGACCTGGCAACGCGCGGTGAGCAAGGTGTTGGTCAACAGGTCGTCGGCAAGACCATGCGCCGCGCGCGCAAGCAGGTCCGCGGTGGCCGGGGCAACGATGACCAGGTCGGCCTGCTGGCCGATCCGGACGTGCGGAACCTGATCGACCGCATCCCAGACCTCGGTGGAAACAGGCTTGCCGCTCAACGCCGCCCAAGTGGCCGCACCCACAAACTCCAGGGCGGCCCTGGTCGGCACGACGGTGACATCGTGCCCGGACTCGCGAAGGCGGCGCAGCAGCTCACACGCCTTGTAGGCGGCGATGCCACCGGAGACGCCCAAAACGATCCTGCGCGCGCGCTCGCCGGCCGCCTCCGGAAGGGAGTCGTCTGGCTCCCGCTGAGTCATGGTCGCTCGGGGACCGGAACCGGATCGGCTCAGAACTGGGCAGCGAAGGGGTCGACGACCGCGGCGGCCCGGGTCTTCTCCTCTTCGGCGGCCAGCTCGGCCGGATCGATGTCTTCGCAGGTCAGCAGGTCCTCGTTGATCTCCCGCAGCGCGATCGACAGAGGCTTCTCCTGCACGTGCGTGTCGACCAGCGGGCCGACGTACTCCAGCAGGCCTTCACCGAGCTGGGAGTAGTAGGCGTTGATCTGCCGAGCACGCTTGGCGCTGTAGAGCACCAGCTTGTACTTGCTGTCGGTCTTGGTCAGCAGGTCGTCGATCGAGGGGTTGGTGATGCCCTCGGCGGCGGGAGTGGGGGCAGACACGGATGGGCCTCGCAAGTGTTAGGGGTCGATGATCGCGCGCGATTAGTCGCAGCGCTTCATCAAGGTTACCAACTGCTCGGCTGCAGCGTGAACTTCATGGTTGACAATCGTCGTGTCGAACTCGGACTCGGCTTCGAGTTCAAGTCGTGCCGTGGCCAGCCGGCGTTCCTGCTGGGCGGCGGTCTCGGTGCCGCGGCCTGTCAATCGGCGCACCAGTTCCTCCCACGAGGGCGGCTTGAGGAAGACGAAGAGCGCTTCGGGCATCGATGCTCGCACCTGGCGAGCACCTTGCAGATCGATCTCCAGCAATGCCGGGCGCCCTGCGGCGAGCGCCTCGACCACCGGGCCCCGGGGGGTGCCGTAGCGGGCCACGCCGTGGACGGTCGCCCACTCCAAGAGCTCACCCTGCTCGATCATCCGGTCGAAGTCGTCATCGCTGACGAACAGGTAGTGGAAGCCGTCGATCTCACCCGCGCGCGGCGGCCGAGTCGTTGCCGACACCGAGATCCAGACCTCGGGATGCGCGGAGCGTACGGCGGACACCACCGTGCCCTTGCCGACCGCGGTCGGGCCGGCAAGCACGACGAGCCGAGCGCCGGAATCGGCAGGTTTCACTCGCCGAACTCGTGGCGCAACCCGGCGATCTGCTTGACGCCGAGGCCGCGCACACGACGGGTTTCGGAGATGCCGAGTCGATCCATCATCTGGCCGGCCCGGACCTTGCCGAGACCGGGCATCGAGCAGAGCAGATCGATCACCCTCATCTTGCCTACCGCCTCGTTGTGCTGGCCCTCAGCGAGGACCTCCGTGAGCGTGAGGGCCGAGTTCCTCAGCCGATTCTTGACCTCTGCGCGCTCCTGGCGCGCAGCAGCCGCCTTGGCCAAGGCGGCCTGGCGTTGTTCGGGGGTCAAGGGAGGCAAAGCCACAGATTCGCCCTTTCTGGGGTGGGTTTTCGTTCACCCTATCGGTGCTTCGCCGAAGCAGACAGGGTGCCTACCGTTGCGTGCGCGGGACCACTTTCGGACGGCTCCGTGCGGCGCCGGATCGCGGTCCCAGGCAGGCGGATGCTACTCAGCCAGGGCGGCTACCTCGTCGGCCGCGCGCCGAACCGCCGCGGCCAGGCGAGCGACGTCAGGACCGTGTCGCAGCAGGCCACGGCTCGAGCTGGGCAGCGCGAACCTCGCTGCCGGCCCGAAGATCCGCGCGATGTCCGCGACGGAGCCACCCTGCGCTCCATATCCCGGCACCAGCAAGGGTCCGCCGATATCGAGTGCCTCCCCCGTCTCGCCGATGGTGGCGCCGACGACGGCGCCGAACGATCCCATCGGTTGAGCCTCGGCATTGAGCCGGCGCACGTGCCCAAGCATGGCGCCAGCCACGGTGGCTCCGCTCTCGGTGCGTGCGTGTTGCACCTCGGGGCCTTCCTTGTTCGAGGTCAGTGCGAGCACGAAGAGACCGCCACCGAACCGGCGGGCCGTGTCGATGAACGGATCGAGGGAGCCGAAACCGAGGTAAGGACTGACCGTCACAGCATCGACCGCCAGAGATGAACTCGGGTCGAGATAGGCGTCTGCGTAAGCCTGGCTGGTGGAGCCGATATCGCCTCGTTTCACATCCAGGATCACCTGAGCGCCCGCGGCGCGGGAGTCGGCGATCACTCGCTCGAGCACAGCGATGCCGCGGCTGCCGAACCGTTCGAAGAACGCGCTCTGCGGTTTGATCGCGGCGACATGGGGGGCCAGGCCCTCCACCGCGGTCATCGAGAAGCGCTCCAGGCCGGCCAGGTCGTCCCCGAGTCCCCACTCCTGGAGCAGGCCGGCGTGCGGGTCGACCCCTGCGCACAGCGGGCCGCGCTCGCGCATCGCTGTCCACATCCGCTCGCCGAAGGTCTGCCTGGTCATCGTCTGCCTCGCATGTGGACGTCGCCGTCGGCCACCGTCTGCACTGTCATCTGAGTCCCCTTACGATCCGGCGGGGCCACCCAGCGCCGCCGTAGACGAAGCCCGAGTAGGCCTGAATCAAGGTGGCGCCGGCCGCCAGCCGCTCCTGTGCGTCGGCAGGGTTGCCGATGCCGCCGACAGAGACCAGGGTGAGCCGGTCCCCCACTCGTTCCTTGAGCAACCGCAAGACGGCTACCGATCGTTCCCTCACCGGCGCCCCGGAGATGCCGCCGGCACCTAGTTCGGCAACACCGGGAGTGCGCAACCCGGCGCGCGAGAGGGTGGTGTTCGTCGCGATGATCCCGTCGAGTCCCTGGGTCAGCGCGAGATCGGCGACGTCGACCACGTCCTGGTCGGCAAGATCGGGAGCGATCTTGACCAGTACCGGCAGATGCTTCCCAGCGCGCACCCGACCGGCGCTCCGTCGTACGGCGTCCAGCAGCGGGCCCAACTTGTCCACCGTCTGAAGATTGCGCAGCCCGGGGGTATTGGGCGAGCTCACATTGACCACGAGGTAGTCGGCGAACGGAGCCAGCAGTTCGGTGCTGCGCGCATAGTCGCGCTCCACTGCCTCCTGGTCGTCATCGGGGACGACCTTCGACTTTCCTATGTTGACGCCGAGCACGGGCGCTCCCGACGGGAGCCCTTGCGCCTCGCGAGCCGCCAATCGCTGCGCGACGAGTTCCGCGCCGTCGTTGTTGAAGCCCATCCGGTTGAGGATGGCGCGATCGGCGGGCAAGCGGAACAAGCGAGGCTTGGGGTTGCCCGGCTGCCCGAGCGCGGTCACGGTGCCGATCTCGACGTGCCCGAAACCGAGTGCTGCCAAGGCGTCGATGCCCTCGGCGTTCTTGTCGAAGCCGGCCGCCAGGCCGAGCGGGTGCGGGAAGCTCAACCCCCAGGCCCGCACCGGCGCCGCATCCACCGGTCGGCGACGGCGCAGCGCCGGACCAGCGGCTCGTACGGCGGCGAAGCCGAGCCGGTGCGCCCGCTCGGCGTCGATCCGGGTCAGTCCCTGGTCGAACAGGAACCGGTAGCCCCGGCCCGACCCGTCGGCGGTCACGAGCCGGCCGCCACGTTCCCGGCGGCGCCCGGAGTAGGAGCCCACTCCAAGCGGCCCCACTCGCGCTGCGCCCATTCCTGAAGCGAGCGAACCCCGATGTCGCCGGAGATCATCGCCTCGATCCCCTGCACCGCGGCGCCCAGACCCTGCACGGTGGTGATGCACGGGATGTTGGCCTGCACCGAAGCCGTGCGGATCTCATAACCATCGATCCGCGGCGAACCTCCCCCGCGCGAGGCACCGTGGGGGGTGTTCACCACCAACTGGAGTTGTCCCGACGCGATCATCTGCACGGTCGTCGGCTCTCCGGAGGGCCCCTCACCCTCGTAGTGCTTGCGCACATCGAGGGCAGGGATGCCATTGCGCCGCAGCACTTCGGCGGTCCCTTGGGTGGCGTAGATCGTGAACCCAAGGTCGGCGAGCCGCTTGACCGGGAAGATCATCGTGCCGCTTGTCGCGATTGGCGATCGACACGAACACCGCGCCGCTGGTCGGCAGCGAACCGTAAGCAGCGGTCTGGCTCTTGGCGAACGCGCGTGCCGAAGTCGGCGTCGAAGCCCATCACCTCGCCGGTCGAGCGCATCTCCGGGCCGAGCACGGTGTCGACCGTCTTGCCGTCGGGAGTGCGGAACCGGTTGAACGGCATCACCGCCTCCTTGACCGCGATGGGCGCATCCGCCGGCAAGGTCCCGCCGTCGCCACTGGGGCGGCAGCAGCCCGGAAAGCGCGCAGGTCGGCGATCGACTCCCCGAGCATCACCCGGGCGGCAGCCTTGGCCAGCGGCACAGCGGTCGCCTTGGAGACGAACGGAACCGTGCGGGAGGCCCTCGGGTTGGCTTCGAGCACATAGAGAACGTCGGAGCCGAGCGCGAACTGGATGTTCAACAGCCCGTGCACCCCCACGCCCTTGGCGATCGCCTCGGTGGCGGATCGGATCCGGGCGATCTCGGCCTCGCCCCAAGGTGATCGGAGGTAGCGCACACGAGGAGTCACCGGAGTGGATGCCGGCCTCTTCGATGTGCTCCATGACCCCGCCCAAGAAGAGCTCGGTGCCGTCGTAGAGCGCATCGACGTCGATCTCGACGGCGTCGTCGATGAACCGGTCGACGAGTACCGGGTGATCCGGGGAGATGTCGGTGGCACGCTCGATGTAGCCGCGCAGGGTCTCTTCGTCGTAGACGATCTCCATCCCGCGGCCACCCAGGACGTACGAGGGCCGGACCAGGACCGGGTAACCGATCTCGGTCGCGATCTTGCGTGCCTCCTCGAAGGAGTACGCCGTGCCGTGCTTGGGCGCGGGCAGTCCGGCTTCGGCCAGCACCCGACCGAAGGCACCCCGCTCCTCGGCGAGGTGGATCGCCGCCGGGCTGGTGCCGACGATCGGCACGCCGGCGTCCTGGAGGCCTTGGGCCAAGCCGAGCGGCGTCTGGCCGCCGAGCTGGCACGATCACACCGATCACCGGGCCGGCTTGCTGCTCGGCGTGCACGATCTCGAGCACGTCCTCCAAGGTCAGCGGCTCGAAGTAGAGCCGGTCGGAGGTGTCGTAGTCGGTCGAGACGGTCTCGGGGTTGCAGTTGATCATCACGGTCTCGTAGCCGGCGTCCGAGAGGGCCATCGAGGCATGCACACAGGAGTAGTCGAACTCGATGCCTTGGCCGATCCGGTTGGGTCCGGATCCCAAGATCAGCACGGCCGGGCGCTCCCGTGGGCCGACCTCAGACTCCTCGTCGTAGCTGGAGTAGAGGTACGGCGTGTTCGCGGCGAACTCGGCAGCACAGGTGTCGACGGTCTTGAAGACCGGCCGGATCCCGAGGGCGTGGCGCACCCCGCGGACGACGTCCTCCCGCATGCCCCGCATCGTGGCGATCTGGGCATCGGAGAAGCCGTGCCGCTTGGCCAGTCGCAGCACTTCGGGTGAGAGCCGGTCGGCGGACCTGATCTCCTCGGCGACCTCGGCGATCAGGAAGAGCTGGTCGATGAACCAGGGGTCGATCGCCGTTGCGGCGAAGACCTGCTCGGGAGTCGCGCCGGCGCAGATCGCGTCCATCACCTTGCGCAGCCGACCGTCGTGGGGCGTCTTGACGACTTCGAGCAGATCGGCCAGCACGCTCACCCCGTCGGCGCGATGCGCAGCCGCGGTCGCGCCGAGCTCGGGGGTGAGAGTGAAGTCGAAGATCGCGGCCTTGTTCTCCAGCGAGCGCAGCGACTTCTGCAGTGCCTCGGTGAAGTTGCGGCCGATGGCCATCGCCTCCCCGACCGACTTCATGTGCGTGGTCAGGGTGGGCACCGCGCCCGGGAACTTCTCGAAGGCGAAGCGCGGCACCTTGACCACGACGTAGTCGAGGGTCGGCTCGAAGGAGGCCGGTGTCTCGGCGGTGATGTCGTTGGGGACCTCGTCCAAGGTGTAGCCCACCGCGACCTTGGCGGCGATCTTGGCGATCGGGAAGCCGGTCGCCTTGGAGGCCAGCGCCGAGGATCGCGAGACCCGCGGGTTCATCTCGATCACGATGATCCGGCCGTCGGCAGGGTTGACGGCGAACTGGATGTTGCAGCCGCCGGTGTCGACCCCGACTTCGCGGATGATGTCGATGGAGAGGTCGCGCAGCCGCTGGAACTCGCGGTCGGTCAAAGTCATCGCGGGAGCGACCGTGATCGAGTCTCCGGTGTGCACACCCATCGGGTCGAGGTTCTCGATGGAGCAGACGATCACGACGTTGTCGGCCTTGTCGCGCATGACCTCGAGTTCGTACTCCTTCCAGCCAAGGATCGACTCCTCCAGGAGCACCTCGCTGGTGGGGCTGGCCGCCAGACCGGCCTCGACGATCGAGCGGAGGTCGGCTTCGTCGTAGGCCATGCCCGAACCCGAACCACCCATGGTGAACGACGGGCGCACCACCATCGGGTAGCCCAGGTCCCCGGCGGCGTCGAGACACTCCTGCAGGGAGTGGGCGATCACCGAGCGGGCACTCTCGCCCCCGCAGCGGGCCACGATGCCCTTGAAGACCTCACGGTTCTCCCCGCGCTCGATCGCATCGACCGAGGCGCCGATCAACTCCACGCCGTACTTCTCCAGCGCGCCGGAGGCATGCAACGCCATCGCGGCGTTGAGCGCGGTCTGCCCGCCCAGCGTGGCCAGCAGCGCGTCCGGGCGCTCCTTGGCGATCACCTGCTCGACGAACTCCGGGGTGATCGGCTCGACGTAGGTGGCGTCGGCGAACTCGGGATCGGTCATGATCGTGGCCGGGTTGGAGTTGACCAGGATCACCCGGAACCCTTCGGCCTTGAGCACGCGGCAGGCCTGGGTGCCGGAGTAGTCGAACTCGCAAGCCTGGCCGATGACGATCGGGCCGGAGCCGATCACCAGGATCGAGGAGATATCGGTGCGGCGCGGCATCAGAGTTCGCCCTCCATCAAAGACGTGAACCGGTCGAAGAGGTAAGCCGCGTCATGCGGGCCGGCCGCGGCCTCCGGGTGGTACTGCACCGAGAAGGCTTTCAGCCGGCCGTCGCCGTCGCGCAGCTCCAGTCCCTCCACGACGTCGTCGTTCAGGCACACGTGCGAGACGCTGGCGTCGCCGTACGGCGTGGGCGTCGGCTTGTCCAGCGGCGCCCGCACCGCGAAGCCGTGGTTGTGTGCGGTCACCTCGACCTTTCCGGTGGTGCGGTCCATCACCGGCTGGTTGATGCCCCGGTGGCCGTACTTCAGCTTGTAGGTGTCGAACCCGAGCGCCCGACCGAAGAGCTGGTTACCGAAGCAGATCCCGAAGTAGGGCAGCTTGCGGCGCAGCGCCTCCTGGAGCAGTTCGATCTGCCCAGTGGTGGCAGCGGGGTCACCGGGGCCGTTGGAGAAGAAAAGCCCATCCGGGCTCACCGCCAGCACCTCTTCGATCGTCGCCGTTGCCGGCAGCACATGCACCTCGATGCCCCGCTCGGTCATCATCCGCGGGGTATTGGCCTTGATGCCCAGATCGATCGCGGCCACTGTGAACCGGGGCGCGCCTTGCGCAGCGACGACGTAGGCCTCGGTGGTGCTGACCTCGGCGGAGAGGTTGGCGCCCAGCATCTGGCCGGAGTCGAGCACTCGCTCCAGCAGCGCTTGCGGATCAGTCTCGACCGAGGAGATGCCGACACGCATGGCGCCGCGCTCACGCAGGTGCCGGGTGAGCGCGCGGGTGTCGATGCCACTGATGCCGACGATCGATTGGCGGCGCAGTTCCTCGTCAAGGGAACGGCGCGAGCGCCAGTTGGACGGCACCCGCGCCGGGTCCCGCACGACATAGCCACTGACCCAGATCTTCGCGGACTCGTCGTCCTCGTCGTTCCAGCCGGTGTTGCCGATGTGCGGAGCGGTCATCACCACGACCTGGCGGTGATATGACGGGTCGGTCAGAGTCTCCTGATACCCGGTCATGCCGGTGGAGAAAACGGCCTCGCCGAAGGTCTCGCCTTCGGCTCCGTAGGACTCGCCGTGGAAGACACGGCCGTCCTCGAGGACCAATAGTGCCGGCGCAGCAGCAGCCACCGCCGTACCTCCTTCTCCGCCTCACAGGACGGATCGTTAAAGGATGATCGAGCTTCTTTGGAGCCTAACAGCGCCGCTCCGGCCAGCTCGTACCGGAGCGGAAACCTGGACGGTCCGGATGGGCCGATCAGCCCGTTGCCGCACCCTCCCAGACGGTCGGTCGACCGCGCAGGAACGTGGCCAGCACCCGCCCGGGCAGCTGCCTGCCGGCGTAGGGGGTGTTGCGCGAGAGCGAGGCAAGCTCCGTCGGCTCGATCGTGCGCACCACCCGGGGGTCATAGACCACCAGGTTTGCCGGCGCGCCGACCTCCAGTGGCTGACCGTGTTCGCTGAGGCGGCCGATTCGTGCCGGGGCGAGCGACATCCGCTCGGCCACGCCCGCCCAGTCCAACAGCCCGTCGTCAACCATGGTTGCTTGCACGATCGAGAGCGCGGTCTCCAGACCGAGCATCCCGAAGGCCGCGGCAGCCCATTCGCAGTCCTTGTCCTCCAGCGGGTGCGGGGCGTGGTCGGTGGCCACGATGTCGATGGTGCCGTCGGCGAGACCCGCGCGGAGCGCGGCCACATCTGCGGCCGTACGCAGCGGTGGGTTGACCTTGTAGATCGGGTCGTAGGTGGCAGCCAGTTCGTCGGTCAGCAGCAGATGGTGCGGGCACACCTCCGCGGTGACGTTCCAGCCGTTGGCCTTGGCCTGGCGCACGATCTCCACCGAGCCGGCTGTCGAGACGTGGCAGACGTGCAGCCGGGAGCCGACGTGGGCCGCCAGCAAGCAGTCGCGCGCGATGATCGCTTCCTCAGCCACGGCCGGCCACCCGGCCAGGCCCAGCTTCCCAGACAGTTCGCCCTCGTTCATCTGTGCGTCCTCGGTCAGCCGCGGCTCCTGCGCGTGCTGGGCGATAACGCCGTCGAACGCTTTGACGTATTCCAGGGCCCGACGCATCAAGAGCGGATCCCATACGCACTTGCCGTCGTCGGAGAAGACCCGCACCCGCGCCGCGGAGTCTGCCATCGCGCCGAGTTCGGCAAGACGCTCTCCGGCCAGGCCGACGGTTACCGCGCCGACCGGGTAGACATCGCAGTGTCCGGCCTCGCGGCCGAGTCGCCAGACCTGCTCGACCACACCGGCTGTGTCGGCCACGGGGTCGGTATTGGCCATCGCATGAACCGCGGTGAATCCCCCGAGCGCCGCAGCACGAGTGCCCGACTCGACGGTCTCGGCATCCTCACGGCCCGGCTCGCGCAGATGCGTGTGGAGGTCTACCAGCCCGGGAAGAACCACCATGCCCGCGGCATCGATGATCTGCTCGCCACCGCCGTGGAACTCATCGGCGGAGAAAGCGGCGATGATCTCGTCACGCAGGACCAGATCGGTGATCGTGCCGTCAGGCAGGCTCGCGCGTCTGATCAGATACTCGCTCATGCGTCGTTCCCCTCTGGGCTGGTGCCTGCCGGTCCACTGCCTCCGAGGAGGAGGTAGAGCACGGCCATGCGTACGGCGACTCCGTTGGTCACCTGTTCGACGATCACCGAGCGCTCCGAATCGGCAACGTCGGCGGTGATCTCCATCCCGCGAACCATCGGTCCGGGGTGCATCACGATCGTGTGGTCCTGCAGCGAGGCGACCCGCCGCTGATCGAGCCCGTAGCGACGGCTGTACTCCCGCGCCGTCGGGAAGAACGCGGCGTTCATGCGCTCCCGCTGCACCCGCAGCATCATCACCGCGTCGGCCTCGGGCAGCACTGAGTCGAGGTCGAAGGAGAAGTCGACCGGCCACTCCTCGACACCGACGGGCAAGAGTGTCGGCGGCGCGACCAGAGTCACCTGCGCGCCGAGGGTCTCCAGCAGCAGCGCGTTGGACCGCGCCACCCGGGAGTGCAGAACATCGCCGACGATGGCGACCTTCTGCCCCACCAGCGAACCGCCGTTGCGCTGCGCCAGGTGTCGCCACATCGTGAACGCGTCGAGAAGCGCCTGAGTCGGGTGCTCGTGGGTGCCGTCACCGGCGTTGATTACCGAGGACCGCACCCATCCGGAGTTGGCCAGTCGGTGCGGCGCCCCGGATGCGTGGTGCCGGATGACCACCGCGTCCGCGCCCATGGCCTCCAGGGTGAGCGCGGTGTCCTTCAGCGACTCCCCCTTCGAAACCGACGAGCCTTTGGCCGCGAAGTTGATCACGTCGGCAGACAGACGCTTGGCGGCCGCCTCGAAAGAGATCCGGGTCCGGGTGGAGTCCTCGAAGAAGAGGTTGACCACCGTGCGTCCGCGCAGCGCGGGCAGCTTCTTGATCGGCCGATCTGCCAGGGAACGCAGTTCCGCGGCAGTGGTCAGCACCAGTTCGGCGTCCTCGCGGCTCAGGTCGCCGGCGCTGAGCAGGTGTCTCTTCACGAGCTGACCGCCTGGATCCGGACGCCGTCTTCGTCGTCGAGTTCGGCCAGGCGGACCATCACCCGCTCCACCAGGGACGTGGGCAGGTTCTTACCCACGAAGTCCGCGCGAATCGGCAGCTCACGGTGGCCGCGGTCGATCAACACCGCAAGTTGTACGGCGCGCGGCCGGCCGATGTCGGAGAGGGCATCCAGCGCCGATCGGATGCTGCGCCCGGAGAAGAGCACGTCATCGACCAGCACGACCACCTTGTCCTCGATGCCGCCGGCCGGGATCTCGGTCGGCATCAGCCGACGGGCCGGGCCACGGCGCAAGTCGTCGCGGTACATCGTGATGTCGAGCGAGCCGACGGGCACCGATCGACCTTCGACCGCGGCGATCCGCTCGGCGAGCCGCCGGGCCAACGTGACACCGCGGGTGGGAATCCCCAAGAGGACCAGATCGTCGGCTCCCCGATTGCGCTCCAAGATCTCGTGGGCGATCCGGGTCAGTGCGCGGTTGATGTCTCGGGTATCGAGGACGACGTGCCCCGTGGCGGCAGGCGTGGCCGGGGCCGAGGAATCTGTCGGCTCCGTCGGAGCCGGCTCGCCCGAAGGCGGGGTGAACATAGGTGCGGGCACGAGGGCCAGACCTCCTTCTCCGCCTCACTGGACGGCTCGTTAAAGGATGTCGATCTGCAGGAGGCTAGCACCCGCTGAGGGTTGCCGCAGACTTGCTCAGCCGCGTGGAGCCAATCCGGCGATCGCTCCGAGCACGCCGTTGACGAAACCGGGCGAATCATCGGTGGACAGCTCACGGACCAGCTTGACGGCCTCATCGATGGCCACCGGACCTGGGATCTCCTCGCCACCGAAGCGCAACTCGAAGGTTGCCAGGCGCAAGACGTTGCGGTCCACGGCCGGCATCCGATCCACCGTCCAACTGGTCGAATGCTCGGCCAGCATGGCGTCGATGGCCGCGCGGTGTTCACTCACCCCACGCACCAGCACACCGGTGTAATCGTTATGCGGCGGCTCTCCGTCCGCGATCAACTCATCGAGCGCCGCGGCGGGATCCAGCCCGCGCATGTCCGCGGCGTAGAGAATCTCCAGCGCTCGCTTGCGGGCGCGGGGACGTGCCTTCGAATGGGCCACGTGGGTCCTTGCCTCGACTTTCGGATCAGGCGCGGCCGAGGTAGGAGGAGTCGCGGGTATCGACCTTGACTCGCTCGCCCTGGCTGATGAAGAGCGGGACCTGGATCTCATGACCGGTCTCGAGAGTGGCCGGCTTGGTGCGACCGGTCGCCGAGTCGCCGGCGAGGCCGGGTTCGGTGTAGGTGATTTCGAGAACGACCGATGCGGGAAGTTCGATGTACAGCACCCGGCCCTCATTGGTGGCCACGATGGCTTCCTGGTTCTCCAGCAGGAAGTTGCTGGCGTCGCCGACGATGTCAGGGGTGATCTCGGTCTGCTCGTAGGTGCCGGTGTCCATGAAGACGTAGGAGGTGCCGTCGTTGTAGAGGTACTGCATGGTCCGCTTGTCGACGGAGGCGACATCGACCTTGACGTCGGCGTTGAAGGTCTTGTCGACCGACTTGCCGGACTCGATGTTCTTCAGCTTCGTACGGACCACCGCACCGCCCTTGCCGGGCTTGTGGTGCTGGAACCAGATGACCTGCCACAGCTGACCGTCGAGATTGAGCACCATGCCGTTCTTGAGATCGTTGGTCGTGGCCATCGCCAGGGTCCGCCTTCATGTCGTTGTCTCTGTCCATCCGCCCGTAGCACGAGCGACCGCCCACTCTAATGGGGCCACCATCAACTTGTTAAACCACTGCCCGGCGACCTCGCAATCGGCGGGCGCAGGAGCCCGGAAAGGATTTCTTCGAAAAAGTTTCGTTCGCATGTAACACCGGGCCGCGCTGGTGACATGTAGTCGACGGAGGCTCAATTGAGAGCCGACCAAGCTGAGGCGCTCCGTCGGCATCGACCCCCCGCGATGCCGCCGGAGCGCTCGGCCGTTCAGGGGTGGCTTCATTGGGGTGAATCACCGGTTGCGAGCTAGCCGGGAAAACGTTGTCGCAATCGGACCCGCAGGGGTCACGCGCGACTTTAGGATGGTGTTGGTCATGGCACGACACGAGCAACAGGGCGCCAAATTGCGGCTGCCCTTCCCCGCCCCGGACGATGAGGTCTTCATCGCCCGACTCGCGGCGACGGCTGCCCGGCAGGCACAGGAGGCCAGGCGCCCGGTAGCCAGCGCGGGAGTGCGCATCGGATCCGCAGTGGCTGTGGTCGCCCTCGTCGCCGGAGGGGCCGCCTACGCCACCAACCTGTTGGACGTGCCGAGCTTCATCCCGGAGCCCCGTCAACCCACGACCAGCCAAGGCGTGAACCCCACAGACCCTGAGGGCAGCGGTTCCTCTCGTGATGGGCAGTCCGGCAAGACGGGCGAGCCGAAAGACGTTCGCTCGCCGAGCTCGACTTCGACGCAGTCCGCGTCCGACGAAGCGACGGCACCCTCGACGTCTGCACCTGGCGCCACCGACCCCACGTCGCCGGCTCCGACGGCGAGTGATTCAGATGACCCAGGATCGAACAACACTGGCGGTCCCACCCAGCCCAATCCGACGCCCTCGGCCTCCCCGGGCAACAACGGCGGCGGTGGCAAGAACAAGGACCGGACGCAGAACGCGGCGCCCAACACCGGTCAGACAGGCTCGACGAGCAATTCGAGCGGCGCCAACTCCACCACCGCCAACTCGACAAACCCGAGCAACGCCGCCAACGGCAAGGCGAACCACACCACCCGATAAGGATGCAGCCATCATCCCCGCCGACGAGCTGATCGACCGCGCCCAGGCAGGCGACGTCGCGGCTTGGCGCGAGCTCTACCGACTGTTCGCCGGCCGGCTGCTGGTCTGGCTACGCACTCGACCCTATGCAGACCCGGCGCTGGCGGCCGAGGACATTGCCTCGGAGGCATGGCTCATCGCCGCCGAACGAATCATCGAGTTCAGCGGCACCCCTTCCGACTTCGCCGGCTGGCTCTTCGGGATCGCGCGCAACCTGCATCTCAATGCTCAGCGCAAGGCGTTCCGGCGCGACACCCAAGCCGCCGAGGTCGATGACAGCGCCCGCTGGGGCACCTACGACTCGGTGGCGGGGGAATTTGAGCAGGAGGACTGGGTACGCCGGACTCTGTCGACGCTGCCGTCGCGTGAGGCCGAGGTGTTGGGCTGTCTTGAGGTCGTCGGCCTCGATATCGCCGCCACCGCACGCACCCTCGGCATCTCACAAACCGCCGTACGCGTAGCCCGGCACCGAGGCCTGCGACGGCTTCGGGACACGCTGAACGGTCAGCGCCCGGCGCCGCCGAGCTCGGCGATCAGCACGAGCGCCTCTCGGTAACCCTCGGTCCCGTGACCGGCGATGGTCCGAGTCGCATGCGGCTCCACCACCGATACGTGTCGGAACGCTTCGGGTCGGGCTTTCGGGTCGGAGAGGTGGACTTCGATCAAGGGTGCGGTGAGTTGCGCACACGCGTCGTACAACGCATAGGAGTAGTGCGTCCACGCCCCCGGGTTGATCACCACTGGCGTGGCTTGGTCAGCAGCAGTGTTCAGCCAGTCCAGGAAGTCACCTTCGTGATTGGTCTGGCGCACCTCGACCTCGAGTCCCAACTCCGCGCCCCAAGCGACACAGGAGTCGGCGAGTTGGGCGAAGGTGGTCGTCCCGTAGATCTCGGGCTGGCGGCGACCGAGTCGGCCCAGGTTGGGTCCGTTGAGTACCCACACCTTCATCGCCGGACCCCGATCGCCATCGCGGCCTCTTCAAGCAGGGATTCGGCCGGGTCGGCCAAGATTCGGGGGTCGGCAAGCCCGTGCAGGATCACGAGTCGCAAGCTGGATCCTCGTGACTTCTTGTCCACTGACATCGTGGCCCTCAACGTCGCCCAGTCGCTGCCTGAGTAGGTGGTCGGCAGACCCATCGCGGCGAAAGCCTGACGATGTCGATCCAGCAAAGCGCGATCGATCAAGCCCGAGCGGTGCGCCACTTCAGCCACGAATACGCAGCCGATCGCCACAGCCTCTCCGTGCCGGGTTCGGTAGTCCTCGGCTCGTTCGATGGCGTGCGCCAGGGTGTGGCCGTAGTTGAGGGCTTCGCGACCGGGGTGACGGCCCTCTCCCCCGGATTCCTTCAGATCGGCCGCAACCACCGTGGCCTTCACCGCGATCGCGCGCTCGACGATCTCTCGGAAGGCGGAGGTGTCCACCGCGACTGACAACGGGCCGAGCCCGGCCGCCAGCTCCAGGATCTCGGGATCGGCGATGAAACCGGCCTTGATCGCCTCGGCCATGCCTGAGGAGAGTTCGGGCTCGGGCAAGGAGGTGAGCAGGTCCAAGTCGCAGAAGACCCTCGACGGCTCGTGGAAGGCGCCGACCAGGTTCTTCCCGGCAGCGGTGTTCATGCCGGTCTTACCGCCCACTGCGGCATCGACCATGGCGAGCACCGTGCTCGGCACATGCACGACGGGTACGCCGCGCAACCAGGTCGCCGCGATGAAACCGCCGACATCGGTGACCGCCCCACCGCCACAGGTCACCACCCAGTCGCTCCGGGTGAACCCGGCCGCACCGAGACGCTCCCAGGCCGCACTCACTGCCGTGACGGACTTGGCGGACTCCCCGCTAGGCAGAGGCAGGTCACAAACGGTGAAGTGTTCCTCCAGCCCGGCGCGCAGCGCGCGCAGCCGAGCCCCGGCCGTTTCGGGGCCGGCTAGGGCCTCGTCGTAGACCAGGGCCACTCGCTGAGGCGGCCGCGGCACCTCGGCAATCCAGGACGGCACGCTGCCGAGCAAGCCTCGGCCGACCAGCACCTCGTAGGGTTGCGGCCCGTTCACCGCAATGGTCGTCACCGATTGGTCGATGGAACTCATCGAACCTCCCCGGTGCTCGAATGCGGCGCGAGAAGTCCCGCAATCTCGGCCGCGACGTCTGCTGGCACGCGATCGTCGGTCTCGATCGACCAGCGGGCCACGGAACGGTAGATCGGGTCCCGCTCGTCGAGCAGCTTCTTGACCTGCGCACGCACGTTGCCGAGGAGCATGGGTCGGCCAGCGCCCAAACCGACGCGCTTGACCGCTTCTCCCAAGCCGACGCGCAGGTAGACCACCGGTTGACCGGCCAGCACCTCTCGGGTCGGCTCGGCGAGAACCGCTCCCCCGCCCAGCGCCAGCACCCCTCGATGTTCAGCCACGGCGGCGGCCACCGCGGCTCGTTCGAGAGCGCGGAAGGCCTCCTCGCCCGACTCCAAGAAGATGTCGGAGATGCTTCGACCAGTGCCTTGCTCGACGTCGGTGTCGGTGTCTCGGAAGTCGCAGCCGAGCCGGTCGGCGAGCAGCGCCCCCACAGTGGACTTACCCGAGCCCATCGGCCCGATCAGGATCGCGGCCGGGCCGCTCATCGCCACGGGAGGGCCGCCAGGTAGGACGAGGCGTTGCGCGCGGTCTCGGGCAACGAGTCGCCCCCGAACTTCTCCAACACGGCTTCGGCCAGCACCAGGGCCACCATCGCCTCGGCGACGACGCCCGCGGCCGGGACAGCGCACACGTCGGAGCGCTGGTGATGGGCCACCGTGGCCTCCCCGGTGCTGACATCCACCGTCTTCAAGGCCCGCGGGACCGTCGCGATCGGCTTCATCGCCGCGCGGACGCGCAGCACCTCGCCGGTCGTCATACCGCCCTCGATGCCGCCGGCCCGACCCGACGTTCGGACCAAGCCGTCCTCGGTCGGCACGATCTCGTCGTGAGCGAGCGAACCCGGCGTGGCGGCGAGGTCGAACCCGTCGCCCACTTCGACGCCCTTGATCGCCTGCACGCCCATCAGGGCCGCGGCGAGTCGGCTATCTAGCCGGCGATCCCAGTGCACGTGGGAGCCGAGGCCGGGCGGCAGGCCGTATGCCAGCACCTCCACGACTCCGCCGAGCGTGTCCCCGTCTTTGTGTGCCTGGTCGATCCTGGCCACCATCGCAGCGCTGGCGTCGGCATCAAGGCAACGCACCGGATCCTCGTCGAGCTTCGCGACGTCCTCGGGCACCGGCCAGACACCAGCGGGCGCATCGACCCCACCCAGCTGCACCACATGCGTGACCAGCCGTACCCCCACCGCCTGCTCGAGGAAGTTCGCCGCCACCTGGCCGAGGGCCACCCGGGCCGCGGTCTCACGGGCAGAGGCACGCTCCAGAATCGGGCGAGCCTCGGTGAAGCCGTGCTTCTGCATGCCGGCCAGGTCGGCGTGTCCGGGACGCGGCCGGGTCAACGGGGCGTTGCGTGCTGACTGCGCGAGTTCGCCGGGGTCGACCGGGTCAGCCGACATGACGGTCTCCCACTTGGGCCACTCGGTATTGCCGACCATGACCGCGACCGGGCCGCCTTGGGTCAGCCCGTGCCGGACGCCACCCAGGATGGTGACCTCATCGGCCTCGAACTTCATCCGGGCGCCGCGACCGTAGCCCAGGCGCCGGCGCGCCAGGGCCGCGCGCAGATCGTCGGTGGTCACCTGCACATGCGAGGGCAGACCCTCCAGAATCGCAACGAGTGCAGGGCCATGGGACTCACCAGCGGTCAGCCAACGAAGCATGGGTGCATCCTTTCACGGGCAGCGCCCCGACACCGGGCCTCCGGGTAGTCCCGAGACACCCTCCGTCGACGCGGTGCCGGTCAGCCGGCGTACCCGAGCAAGAGGCTCAGTTGTTCCCCGCCTAGTACGCCGAATAGCGCGCCACCGACCAGGAACGGTCCAAACGGAAGATGCGCCTTGAGCAAGCCCAGGTCGCGACGGATCAACAGCCAGACCAGCACGGCGATCACGAACGCGATGAACGCCGCGTAGACCCCGATCACGGTCGCGGACGTGCCAACCCAGCCGAGCGCAAAGCCCAGCAGCGCGGCCAGGCGAACATCGCCGAATCCCATGCCGGCCCGGCGGATCCACCAGAGCAACCAGAACACCGTGCGGACCACCACCAGGGCGAGGACGGCCCGCCGCCACGTGGACCAGTCATCGGCAATAGCCGCGGCCACGGTCCCAGCGGCAAGCGCCGCCCCGGTCAACGGCAGTACCAGCCGTGTCGGAAGGAGATGGGTGATCCAGTCGATCACGGCCAGCGCCAGCAGGAACGGCACGAGCACGGCCCACATCAATCCGGCGAAGCCGACGCCGAGCCGGTTCGCCAGCGCGGCGCCGCATGCGGCACTGATCGCGATCAAGGTGAGCCGCAGGCCCGGCAGCCGGGCGATGTCGACGTAGGCACGCTTGGTGGGCCCGGCTGTTTCGTCGCCGGCCGACTCAGCCGCCATGAGCGGCTCGGGCAAGCGTGCTACGACCTCTGGGACCGCGGCCGCCACAAGCCCGGACAGCCCGGCTCCGGCGAGGGCCTGGATCCAGCTCACCCGCCTTGGCCGTTCGCCACCCGGTCGTGCAGAACCCGCTCGCCGGCCGCTCGCATGGCCCCCACCAGCCGGGTGCGCAACTGATCGTCGCCCACGTCGAAACCGGTGAAAGCCCCGAACTGAAGTGTCGCCTGATGCACCAGCAGATCGAGCCCGCCGACGACCGGGCGATCGGCCGCCCAGCGCACGAGCGGCGTCGGCCATGGGTGGTAGATGACCTCGAAGACTGCCTCGGCCCGCCGGACCTCGTCGACCAATGATTCCTGCGGCTGCGCCGGGATCGTGCTGATCAGGAGATCGGTGTCCACAGCCTCACCCAGCAGACCAACGCTGAGTTCGAGTGCTGGCTCCAACCGCTCTGCGACCGCCACTGTCTCGGCCGCCCGCTCACGGTCGCGCACCTGGATGCAGACCTCACGACAGCCGAGTTGGTGCAGTGCCACGATCATCGAAGCGGTCGTGGCGCCACCGCCCCAGATCGTGGCGGTCTCAGGCGGGCGCTGTGCGTACGCGGGCACGCGCTCGACGAGCGCCCGGACCGCGCCAGGGACATCGGTGTTGTCCGCGAGATGCCCTTCCGGGCGCAGGAGCAACGTGTTCGCGCCCCCCACCAGCCGTGCCAGATCGGTGACTTCGGAAACGCTCGCGAGGCCCAGTGCCTCCCGCTTGAGAGGCATCGTCAGGGACAACCCTCGCCACGAGTCGTCCAAGCCAGCGAGGAAGCCGCTGAGCGCCCCCTCGGGCACTCGGAACGCCTCGTAGGCGCCATCCACTCCGAGCGCGGCGTACCCGGCACGGTGCAGCGTCGGAGACAAGGAGTGGCCGATCGGGTCCCCGAGAACCGCACATCTGAGCCTCACCCGACTAGCACCGATCGGACTGGGTCCGGCAGTAATCCAGGAATTCCTCGCGATTGACGTTGTGCTCGGCGAGGGTTTCGGCGAACTTCGTCTCACCGGTGGCCAGATTGACCGTGACGTAGTAGAACCACGGGCCGTCAGCTGGGTTGGCGGCCGCCAACATGGCTTCCTCTCCCGGCGCTTCGATGGGAGTGGGCGGCAACCCCGGCGTCACATAGGTGTTGTACGGCGAGTCGAGCGCCCGCTCGTCCTCGGTCGTCGTCGCCCCGAGATCCTTCCCGTGGGCGTAGTTCACGGTCGCGTCCAACTGCAGCAGATTGTTGGTCTCGTCGTACTCGAGACGGTTGTAGATCACCCGCGAGACCATCGGCATGTACTTGCCCCGGGCTTCTGCCTGGATCAGGCTCGCGATCGTCATGAGTTCACCAGGCTTGTAGCCCAAGGAGTTGGCCCGGGCCACCAGGTCGGTGTCCTCGGCAGCCTGCTTCCAGCGGGTGACCATCGCCGTCAGCATCGACTTCGGGCTCGCCTTGGGGCCGAAGTCGTAGGTCGCCGGGAACAGATAGCCTTCGGCGTTGCCGCGGGCATACTTCGGCAGGCCCAATTCCTTGGGCTCGGCCAGCGCCTTCTCGAAGGCGGCCTTCTTGAACTCCGAATGTTTGACCAGCAGCTCGATGATCTGGGTGAGCCGGAGCCCTTCAGGAATCGTGATCGTGTTGCGGATCAGGTTGGCCGGGTCGATCAGAATCGTGATCACGTCTGCGGCCTTCATCTCCTTGCGGACCTTGTAGAAGCCCACCTGGATGCCCCTCGCGTCCGGCTCTGCCTCGGCCGCCTTGGTGAAGGCGTCGACCGACTTGACCACACCGGCGGCCTTGAGGCCGCGGCCCATGGCCGCGATCGTGTCGCCGTCTTGGACCTCGAAGATCACCTCACCCGTACCCGGCCCGGAATAGTCGTCAGCAGAGGCGAGCATGTCGGTCACGAAGCCGACGCCCTTGGTCAGCACCACCGCGAAGCCGCCGACCAGAATCAACAGCGACAAGATCACCGCGATCGAGCCGGGGATCCAACGGTGTTTGCGGCGCCGGCCTCCGGCGCTGTGGGTCTGCTGTTCAGTCACGACGTACCGTCCTCTTCTCCGGTCAGCTCCCCCAGCTTGGCCCCGTCGACCAACTCCGTCGACTCGAACAGTTCACCCGGCATCCGTCCGGAAGCCCGTTCGCTGTCCAAGGCATGTTGGAGGATAAGCACCGCCGCGGCTTGGTCCACAATCGCTCGCCGCGCGGCGCGCTTGCGGCCCCGCTCACGAAGCTGTGCCTCCGCGGTCACCGTGGTGAGACGCTCGTCGACCAGCCGTACCGGGATCGGCTGCAACAGCGGAGCCAACGCGGCGACGAACTCTCGCACGCGAGCGGCCGCAGGCCCCTCCCTTCCGGAGAGGCCGCGCGGCAGACCCACGACTACCTCGATCGGTTCGAGCTCCTCGGCCAGGGCCTTCAGGCGCACCAGGTCACCCGCTCCGCGGGCCACCGTCTCGACGGGGGTCGCCAGCATTCCGGACGGGTCGCTACGCGCGACTCCGATCCGGGCTTCGCCGGGGTCCAACCCCATCCGCACGCCGAACCGCACTGCTCATGCACCCACTTGGCGGCCGATCTCCTGACGCGCGGCCTCGAGCCCGGCGGGTACGCCGCCCACGTCGGTGCCGCCGCCTTGAGCCATGTCCGGCTTGCCGCCGCCCTTGCCACCCACTGACGGAGCAATGGCCCGGATCAGCGCTCCGGCGTCGGCGCCTCGGCCCTGCGCTGCCTCGTTCGTGGCCGCCATGACCGCTACCTTGCCATCGGCAACGCCGAGCAGCACGACCACGGCGGGCACGCTCGGCGCGAAGCGGCCGCGGATGTCGAGTGCCAACTGCCGAGCCTCACCTCCCCCGATGCCGTCGACTCGCTCGACCACCATCGAGACCCCGGCAACGTCCTGGGCGCCTTCGGCCAGTCCGGCAGCGTTGCCCAACAAGGCGTCGAGGCGGATCTTGTCGATCTCCTTCTCAGCGGCACGAAGCTTCTCGACGATGTCGTTGACCCGTTGCGGAAGTTCCTCCGGCCGCGCCTTGAGCGCCTCGGCGAGCTGCGCCACGATGACGTGTTCACGCGCGAGGAAGCGGTAGGCGTCACCGCCGACGAGCGCCTCAACTCGGCGTACGCCGGAGCCGATCGAGCTCTCACCCAGCAGCTTGACCACGCCCAACTGGCCGGAGCGCTCGGTATGCGTGCCGCCGCACAGCTCCCGAGCCCAGTCCCCGACCGAGACCACGCGCACCACGTCGCCGTACTTCTCACCGAACAGCGCCATCGCACCAGACTTGACCGCCTCGGCCTGGGACATCAACTCGGCATTGACCAGCAGATCGGCCAGCACCAGGTCGTTGACCCGGGCTTCGACATCGGCCAGCACCGATGCGGGAACCGCCCCGGTCGCGGAGAAGTCGAACCGGAAGCGTCCCGGTGAGTTCTCCGACCCTGCCTGAGTAGCCGTCTCGCCGAGGGCTTCGCGGAAGGCCTTGTGCACCATGTGGGTCGCGGTGTGCGAGCGCGAGATCGCCCGGCGTCGGTCGACATCCACGAGCGACTGCACCGCCAGCCCCGATGTGACCTCGCCGGCGAGCACGCGGGCCCGATGAACAACCAGTCCGCTGATCGGCGACTGCACATCGAGCACTTCCAGCCGGACGCCGTCGCCTACCTCGATCACGCCGGTGTCGGCCAGCTGACCGCCGCCCTCGGCATAGAACGGCGTCCGGTCGAGCACGAGTTCGACGGTGTCGCCGACCTGCGCAGCCGAACGGACCTCGCCGTCGGAGATGATCCCCGCGACCACACCCTCGCTCACGACTTCGCCGTAGCCGGTGAACTCCACCGGGCGACCCAATGCGTCGGCCACTTCCCGGTAGGCAGCGGTGTTCGCGTGCGCACCCTTCTTGGCCTTCGCGTCCGCCTTGGCCCGCTCGCGCTGTTCGGTCATCAGCCGACGGAACTCAGGCTCATCGACGCTCAGCCCTTGTTCGGCAGCCATCTCGAGGGTTAGGTCGATCGGGAAGCCGTAGGTGTCGTGCAACGCGAAGGCTTTGTCGCCAGGAAGCACCGTGCCGCCCGACTGCTTCACCTCTGTGGTCGCCAGGTCGAAGATCTGGGTGCCGGCCTTGAGCGTCGTCCGGAAGGCTTCCTCCTCGGCGAACGCGACGCTGGAGATGCGCTCCCAGTCGGTGTGCAGATTGTCGTAGGTCTGCCCCATCCGGTCGCGACTCACCGGCATCAATTCCGGGAGCACCCGATCCTCAACGCCCAGCAGGCGCATCGCCCGGATCGCCCGCCGGAGCAGACGCCGAAGCACGAACCCGCGCCCCTCGTTGCCGGGGGTCACCCCGTCGCCGATCAGCATCATCGAGGAGCGGATGTGGTCGGCGACCACGCGCAGCCAGACGTCGTCGGTGTGATCGGCTCCGTAGCGGCGGCCGGAGAGCTCCACGGCCTTCTCGATCACCGGGAACATGGTGTCGATCTCGTACATGTTCTCGACGCCCTGCATGAGGAAGGCGACCCGCTCCAGACCCATGCCGGTGTCGATGTTCTTCTTCGGCAGCGAGCCGACGATGTCGAAGTCCTCTTTCGACCGCACCGCCGAGAGCTCGTCTTGCATGAAGACCAGGTTCCAGAACTCGAGGTAGCGATCCTCCGCGGAGAAGTCGCCGTCGGCGCCGTAGGCAGGTCCCCGATCGATCAGGATCTCCGAGCACGGTCCACCCGGCCCGGGCACGCCCATCGACCAGTAGTTCTCCTTCGGCCCCAACCGTGCGATGCGGTCGTCGGGGACCCCGGTGATCTTCTTCCACAGATGCAGCGCCTCGTCGTCTCCATCGAGGATGGAGGGATAGAGCTTGTCCTCGGGGAAGCCCCAGCCGCCGTCGCTCACCGGCTTGGTGACTAGCTCCCACGCTAGTTCGATGGCACCTTCCTTGAAGTAGTCGCCGAAGGAGAAGTTGCCGCACATCTCGAAGAACGTGCCATGCCGCGAGGTCTTGCCGACGTCCTCGATGTCGGGAGTGCGGATGCACTTCTGCACACTCGCGGCGCGGTTGAACGGCGGGGTCTCCTGGCCCAGGAAGTACGGCTTGAACGGCACCATCCCGGCGTTGACGAACAGCAGCGTGGGGTCGTCGAGAAGCAGCGGAGCCGAGGGCACGGCGGTGTGGCCGTTGTGCTCGAAATGCTGCAGGAATCGTCGCCGGATCTCCGCGCTCTCCATCAGTTCCTCAATCTGTTCAGGGGATGTTCTCTGTTCCGGGGATGCGTGCCGGGCTGCGCCGACTCGAGGGCGGCGGGCCTGGTGCAGCCTCCGACCCTACCGGCACCTCAGCCTTTTCCTCGCAGCAGTTTGCGGATCCGGTCGAGCCGCTCATGCACCGCGGACTCGGCTCCCAGAGTGGTCGGCTCGTAGTAGCGGGCGTCCTTGACCACGTCGGGCGCATACTGCTGCTCAGCGATCCCGAAGGGTGCTTCGTGGCTGTATTGGTAGCCCTTCCCATGCCCGAGCTTCTTGGCTCCGCCGTAGTGGGCGTCGCGAAGGTGGGCGGGGACCGGGCCGACCTTGCCCGCGCGTACGTCGGCACTTGCCGCCTCGATGGCCTTGATCACCGCGTTGGACTTCGGTGCCACCGCCAGCGCGATGGTGGCCTGGGCAAGGGTCAACCGCCCTTCGGGCAGGCCGATCAACTGGACCGCCTGGGCGGCGGCGACGGCGGTTTGCAGCGCGGTCGGGTCGGCCAGCCCGATGTCCTCGGAGGCCAACACGACCAGCCTTCTCGCGATGAAACGGGGGTCCTCCCCTGCTTCGAGCATTCGAGCCAGATAGTGCAGCGCCGCGTCCACGTCGGAGCCGCGAATCGACTTGATGAAGGCGCTGGTGACGTCGTAGTGCTGATCGCCCTGACGGTCATAACGCACGGCCGCCTGATCGACGGCCCGCTCGGCTTGCTCGAGGGTGATCAGAACCTGACCGGAACCGGTGGCGTCGCCCCGCTCGGCCGCACCCGCCGCAGCTTCGAGGTAGGTGAGCGAGCGCCGGGCGTCGCCGCCCGCGAGTCGGATCAGGTGCGCCCGGGCCTCAGGGTCCAGTACGAACCGGCCCCCGAGCCCGCGCTCTTCGGCCAGGGCCGCCTCCAGGACCGCCCCGATGTCGTCGTCGGTGAGGGACTCCAGCCGGAGCAGCAAGCTGCGGCTCAGTAGCGGCGAGATCACCGAGAAGAAGGGGTTCTCGGTGGTGGCCGCGATCAACGTCACCCATCGGTTCTCCACTCCCGGAAGCAGCGCATCTTGTTGGGCCTTGGTGAACCGGTGCACCTCGTCGACGAAGAGCACGGTCTCACCTTGGCCGCGGGCCAAGCGGTTGCGGGCGGAGTCGATCGCCGCGCGCACCTCTTTGACCCCCGCCGAGACCGCGGAGACCTCCACGAACTGACGCTTGGACTGTCTGGACAGGATCGAGGCGATCGTGGTCTTGCCGGTGCCGGGCGGCCCCCACAACACGAGGGACAGTGAGGCGCCCCCGTCGATGAGTTGCCGCAGCGGCGAGCCCTCGGCCTTCAACGACCCTTGGCCGACCAGCTCGTCGAGGGTCCGCGGTCGCATCCGCACCGCCAACGGTGCGCGCGCCATCAGTGCGTCAGAGCGGGTATCGGCCAGTGAGCCCGCGGAGTTCGTCGCAGCGCCCGCTGCCGCCGGTGACGGCACCTCGAACAACTGCTCCTCCGCATCCATGGGGTCAGCCTATTGAGCGTCTCAGTGGACGCTGAAGCCGCCGTCGACGGCGATCGTCTGCCCGGTCAGGTATCCGGCGGAGGCTGAGGCGAGAAAGACCACCACTCCACAGAAATCCTCGGGCCGCCCGTTGCGACCGATCATCGTGCGCGCCGCCAAGGCGGCCTCCCGGCCAGGTTCGGCGATCGTCTCCAGCGTCATCGGGGTCACCACGAAGCCGGGGATGATCGTGTTCGCGGTGACTCCGTGCGCGGACCACGCCTCGGCTTGAGAACGCGTCAGTCCGGCAAGCGCAGCTTTTGTCATGCCGTAGACACCGGAGTTCCCGAACGCCGACCAGCTCTGCTGCGAACCGATGTTGATGATCCGTCCGAAACCGCGAGCTGCCATCGCCGGCCCGGCCGCCTGACCGAGCAGGTAGGGGGCACGCAGGTTCACCGCGACCAGGGCGTCGTACTCGGCTTGGGAGGTCTCGCCGAGGGGCGGCCGATAGTTCACCCCGGCGCAGTTGACCAGGATGTCGCACTCCGCCAGCGCTTCCGAACCAGCCAACTCCCGGGTCTGCGCCTCGTCGCCTAGGTCGATGCTGTGCCAGTGCGCGCCGGCGCCCCGGTCCCGCAGTTCGGCTGCCACCGAGTCGAGCCTGTCGCGATCCCGACCGATCAGTGTGACCCGAGCGCCCCCACGTCCCAAGGCGAGCGCGAGGGCGCGCCCGATCCCTGAACTGGCGCCGGTCACCACCGCCTGGCGACCGTCTAGGGAGAACAGTTCCTCGAGGTAGCTCACCCGGGCACGCTACCCGGGTGCTGGGGCGGGACCTCGATCAGCGCGGCGGGTTGGCCAGGTCGACCCAGGTGTCTCGATACCCGGGGTGATCGAGCAGGTCGGTACGCGGCGTCGCGCCCGGCTTCGGAGCCCCAGTGTCGTCGATGCCCAGGAGACCCGTGGTCACCGGAGCCGCCGGCGCCTTGCCGAGTTCGCCCGGGAAGTGGCAGGACACCTTGTGCCGCGGGCCGATCTGCAGCAGCGGCGGCTCGGCTTTCGCGCAGATGTCCTTAGCGATCCGGCAGCGCGTGCGGAAGCGGCACCCCGACGGCGGGTTGATCGGGCTCGGCACGTCGCCCTCGAGGCGAATGCGCTCGCGGCGGCCGCCGATCGCCGCTTGCTTCACATCGGGTACGGCGGAGAGCAAGGCTTGGGTGTAGGGGTGATGCGGTCGCGCGTAGAGCGTTTCCCGGTCACCGACCTCGACGATCTTGCCGAGGTACATCACCGCGACCTCGGGGCAGAAGTGCCGCACAACCGCGAGATCGTGGGCGATGAAGAGGAAGGCGACGTTGAATTCCCTCTGCAGGTCCTGCAGCAGGTTGATCACCTGAGCCTGAATCGACACGTCGAGCGCGGAGACCGGCTCGTCGGCAACGAGAAGCTTGGGATTCAAGGTCAGCGAACGTGCGATCCCGATGCGCTGCCGCTGACCGCCGGAGAACTCGTTGGGGTAGCGGTTGTAGTGCTCCGGGTTGAGCCCGACCACCTCGAGCAGTTCCTGCACCCGCGGAAGGATCTGGTTCTTCGGGACCACGTTGTGCACCGAGAGCGGAGCCCCGATGATCGAACCAACCGTGTGCCGAGGGTTCAACGAGGTGTAGGGGTCCTGGAAGATCATCTGCACGTTGCGCCGCAGCGGCTTCAACTCCCGCTGGGACAACCGGGCCACGTCTTGACCTTCGAACATGATCGATCCGGCGGTGGGGTTGTTGAGCCGGGTGATGCAGCGACCGGTGGTCGACTTGCCGCAGCCCGACTCCCCCACCAAGCCAAGCGAGCCGCCCTCAGGCACCTCGAAGGAGACCCCGTCCACGGCCTGCACGTGACCCACGGTGCGACGAATCAGGCCGCCACCCTTGATCGGGAAGTACATCTTCAGGTTGTCGACAGACAGGACTGCCGGCTTCTGCGTGGCGCTCACTGGTCTCCCCCAGTCATTTCCGCGATGACCTCAGTGCGATAGATGGCTTCGGGATCCGCCAGATGACACCGACGCAGATGCCCCTCGCCCACCCCTGGGACTAGCTCGGGTAGCAAGGTGGTGCACAGATCACCGGGCACCTTGTCGCGGTGGGTGCACCGCGGGTTGAACGCACACCCCGATGGCGGGCTGAGCAGCGACGGCGGATTGCCCGGGATCGGGATCAACTTGCCGTCCGTGCTGGCCGAGAGGTCCGGCACGCTCGACAGCAAGCCCCAGGTGTAGGGCATCTCGGGATGGGTCAAGATGTCCTTGCCCGTACCGAACTCGACCATCCTTCCGGCGTACATCACCAGTACGTCGTTGGCCATCTCCGCGATCACGCCAAGGTCGTGGGTGATGATGACGATCGCGGAGTGGTACTCCCGCTGGAGATCGGTCAGCAGGTCGAGGATCTGCGCTTGTACGGTCACGTCCAGCGCTGTTGTGGGCTCATCGGCGAAGATGAGCGAGGGGTCATTGATGAGTCCCATCGCGATCATCGCGCGCTGACGCATACCGCCGGAGAACTGGTGGGGATAATCCTTCGCCCTGGCCTCCGGCTGCGGGATACCCACCCGATCGAGCATCTCGATGGCCTTGCGGGCCGCGTCACGCTTGGTGGCCTTGGGGTTGTGCACCAGGTAGGCCTCTTCGAGCTGATCGCCGACCCGAAAGAACGGATGCAGCGCCGCAAGAGCGTCCTGGAAGATCATCGCGGTGTCCTTGCCGCGAAGCTTGCGCATCTCACCCTCAGGAAGGCCTACCACTTCCCGACCGCCGACCCGGATGGAGCCGGTGATCGTGCTGCGCTTGGGGTCGTGCAGGCCCATCACAGCGAGACTGCTCACCGACTTGCCCGAACCTGACTCACCCACGATGCCCAGGGTCTGCCCCCGGTCCACCGTGTAGCTGAGACCGGTGACCGCGGTCAGTTGGCCGTCCTCGGTCGGGAAGCTGACGGTCAGGTCGTCGACGACGAGGTACGGCTCGTCCCGCTCCACGGCGCTCACGAGAGCCTCACTCGCGGATCCAGCACGCTGTACATCACATCGACGGCGATGTTCATGATGATGATCATCACGGCGCCGAAGAGCGTCGTTGCCTGGACGACGTTGAGGTCCTTGACTCCCACTGCCTCTACGCCCCACCAGCCGATCCCGCGGATGCTGAAGATCCGTTCGGTGAAGATCGTGCCTGCGAGTAACACGCCCAGATCAAGTCCGAAGATGGTGACGACGGGCACCAAGGCGGCGCGTAGGGCATGGCGGTAGACCACCGTCCTGGTCGGCAGGCCCTTGGCCTTCGCGGTCCGGATGTAGTCCTCACCGAGCGTCTCGATCATCGAGCCGCGCATGTACCGGGTGTAGGAGGTGCATCCGTAGATGCCCAATGCCACCCAGGCCAAGAAAAGCCCTGTGAACCATTTCCATGGATTCTCCGTGATGGGGTGGTACTCCGTTCTTCCGAAAATGGGTACCTGGTAGATGACGGTCAGATAGAGGGATAACAGCAGAGCAAAGAGGTAATAGGGTATCGAGGACAAGAAGAGGAACGAGGCGACCAATGCTTTGTCGCCCACCGTGCCTCGTCGTCGGGCAGCAGCGATGCCGATGGGAACCCCGAGTACGACGTAGAGGAACGCGCCGCCGAGAGCCACGGAAATGGTGGCGGGCAGGCGTTCCTTCATCTCCGCAACCACCGGCTGGTTGGTGCGGAAGGAGAGGCCCAGGCACGGGGCCGGGCAATCGATCGGAATCTGACCGAACTGGATCTCCCGACCGACAAAGATGCCTTTGGCCCACTTGACGTATTCAGTGGTGACCGAGTTGTTGTAGCCCAAGTTCTCTTTGAACTGCTCCAGCTTCGCCGCGCTACACCGGTTGTTGGTCTGGTTGTTGCAGATGGGCCGCGCGGGTTCGGAAGGACCGAACCAGAACAACGCAAAAACCGACATCGACACCAGCACCACCACCAGAAGGCCCGACAGCGAGCGCTTCAGGATGTAGGCGAACATGGGCAAACCTCCGAGGTCATCAAGGGAACGGCGAGAAGCCGGTGATTCCGATGGAATCCGGGCTGACGCGCGGCGGAATCCGCAAAACAGGTTGCGTCAGGGTCAAGCAGCGCGCAGGTGTGGGGCTCCGGCCTCCCGGAGCCCCACAGCCTGCGCATTCGATGGCTTACCCGTGCGGGTTCACCTCCGAATTGGCCTTACTGCATGACGAACAAGGCCTTGTAGTAGGGAGCTCCGAAGGACGGATCGCCCTTGAAGCCGCCGACCTTCTCGCCGTAGGACATCATCTCGTTGCGGAAGGCGGTCGGGATCAGCGGGAAGTAATCCATCGCGATCTTCTCGTCCAACGCACCCCACGCAGCCGGCTGATCTTCCAGCGGCATGGTCGGAATGTTCTCCATCTCGGCATCGATCGAAGGCTCGGAGAACATCGAGGTGTTGTAGGCAGCACCCGACTTGAGCAGCGGCGGGAGCATGGTCAGGCCCGACGGCCAGTCCGAGCACCAGTTGACGCCACGAAGGTTGAGCTTCTTGTTCGTCTTGTCATCCGGGTTCAGCCAGATGTCGTAGGGCGACACCTCGATGGCGATACCGGTCAACTCGAAGCCAGCCTCCTTGAGACCCGTCTCCAACGCCTTCTGGCCGGCCTTCGCCAACGGGTCGGGCTCGTAGTAGACGTTGGTCAGCTGGTAGGGCATCTCCACGCCGGCCTCTTCCAACAGCGCCTTGGCCTTCTCCGGGTCGTAGGTGAACTGCTCACCATCGGCGAAGTAGTCCGGCTTGCCGGCCATGCCCGGAGGCATCACCGAGTTGGCCGGGATCCGGGTCACGTTCGGGATCTCACCCGTGGCGTACCAGATGTCCTCGTAGGGGATCGCCCAGGCGAGCGCCCGACGGACATTGATGTCGGTGATCTTGGTGTAGTCGGGTGCCATGAAGCTGGTGCACTGAGCCGACTGCTTCACCAGGCGGTCACCGAGGGTGTCGGTGAGCTTCTGGTAGTTCGCCGAGTTGATGCCGGAGTGGACGACCGCGGTCTGGCTGTCGGCGTTGCCGCTCAGCATGATCTGGTCGACCTTGTTCTGATCCTGGTTGAACTTGATCACGATCTTGTCGGCGTACTGGTGCCGAGCCGGATCGGTGGCCGGATCCCACTGGTCGTTCTTGGAGAGAACGAGCTCCTCGCCGGAGCGGAAGGAATCGATCTTGTAGGGACCGGTCGACCAGGGCTTCTTGCCGTAGGCCGGCGGCTTGCTGGCGTCGCCCAGCGGAGCCGGGCCCATGGCCATGAAGGAGCCCCACCAGTCCATGTCGGCGAACGGCTTGGACATCTTGATGGTGATGTCGTTACCGCTGACGGTGATCCCGTCGTACTCCGCGCCCTTCGAGCTGTACGGGCCGGCGTAGGTGTCGCCGTCCTTGAAGTAGGCCTTGGAGTACTCGGTTCCCGGGCCGGACGCGAACGTGTCAGCGTCCAGCGAGCGCTCGATGCCGAAAGCGAGTTCCTCAGCAGTAACGGGCTGGCCGTTCTCCCACTTCACGCCGTCGCGCAAGGTGAAGGTCCACTCGGTGAAGTCCTCGTTGGGCCGACCGAGGTCGGTGGCCAAGTCGGGAACCAGCGACATCTCGCCGGTCTCGGGATCCATGAGGTACTGGGTCAAGGACCGGTTGGTCCACGCCTGCTGCAGCGAGTTGCCCAGCACGGACCAGCCCTCGGTCGGATCGAGCGTCGTCGGACCGGGGTCGCCGGGGACGTAGACGGTCAGGGTGCCACCCATGGTGGCGCCGGGGATCTCGGGTGCGGGGGCGGCAGCATCGGGGTTCTTGGCGAAACCCGACCCTGCGTCCTCGAACGTCTGATCGGACTTGTTCCCGCTTCCGTTGCTGCTTGACCCGCCACCACAGGCGGCAAGGGAAAGCAGCGCAACGCCGGCGAGAGCCGCAAGCGGCTTACTCCGTCTCATGCTTTGTCCAGCCTTTCTTGTTTTCGTACTCCGCCAGTTCTTGGCTGAGCGACGTTCATTGGTCCCGTCAGCGACGGGTCTCTGGGGTCGAGCGCGTCTCGGATCGCGTCGCCAAGCAGATTCAGAGCCAGCACCAGGAGCACAACGCCGATCAGCGGCTCCCAGAGGTAGAGCGGGTAAGTCTGGAAGAAGTTGGTCGCCTTCAAGATCGTCTGACCCCAGGACGCCCCGTCGACCCCGATTCCGAGGTAGGCGAGACCGGCCTCGGCCGCCACGTTGAGCGGAAGCATCAGCGAGGCCGAGACCACGATGGGTGCCACCAGATTGGGTAGCAGTTCCTTCGCCAGGATTCGCGGCGTGGGCATCCCGAGCACCCGGGCGGCCTGGACGAACTCGCGTTCGCGCAGCGAGAGCACTTCCCCTCGGATCAACCGAGCAACGCCCATCCAGCCAAACATGGTCAAAATGATGACCAAGGCCCAGAACTTCACCGTGGCGTACCTGTCAGGGTTGTCGGCAAAGCGCTCCGCCAGGATCGGGGACACGCTCAAGGCGGCCAGCAGGAACGGGATGGTCAGGAACAGGTCCGTGACGAAGCTGATGGTCTTGTCGACCACGCCTCCCGCGTAGCCGGCCACCAGGCCGACGGTGATACCGATGACCATCGAGAGCAGAGTGGACATTCCCGCGATGGACAGCGACGTGCGCGCTCCGAATAGCCAGTAGGCCAAGTTGTCGTCCGCTGTCGCGGGCGCGATGCCGAAGGGATGCTCCGGGTCGTAGCCGTTCAGCGGCGGCCCCTTCTTCGGCAGTCCGCCTGAGAGGGGATCGAGGTACCTCGAAGGGAGAACCGGGTCGGTGCTGACACCGAAGAAATCCGAGATCACACCTGCCAAGATCGCCAGCAGCACGAAGATCAACACCACCGCGAGGCACAGCATCGCGATCTTGTCTCGCACCAGTCGCCCCATGGCGATCTGCAGAGGCGACTTGCCTTCAATGCTCTTGCCGTCGGGACTCTTACGGTCCTCGGGCTGCGCAGCCGGGGCGGGCTCGCTTGAAAGCGTGTCCAGCGTTTCCGGAGCGGGCTGGGTCATCGCCACCTCGTCGTCGTCGGCATCGTTGGGGGCTGCTTGATCAGCGCCAAACGCCGATCGCATGGCGACGTTAGCCCACTTGATTGCCGACAAGTAAGACCGGCGAGTAACAATCTGGTTTCGACCCCTGGCAAAGCAACCGATTAAACGTCCGGTCAGGACCCGGGTTCACCGCAAAGATTCCGCTGGAGGGGCGTCAACGCCCGCTTCCTTGCGCTGATCGGGGGTGATCGGCGCAGGAGCGGACGTCAGCGGGTCGAAGCCCCCGCCCGACTTCGGAAAGGCGATGACCTCCCTGATCGAGTCGGCGCCGGCCAACAGAGCCACAATGCGGTCCCACCCGAAGGCAAGTCCGCCGTGCGGCGGCGCGCCGAAGGCGAAGGCGTCCAACAAGAACCCGAACTTCTCGTGGGCCTCCTCCTCGCTCAAGCCCATGACCGAGAAGACGCGGCGCTGAATGTCACCACGGTGGATACGGATCGACCCACCGCCGATCTCATTGCCGTTGCAGACGATGTCGTAGGCATAGGCAAGCGCGTTGCCCGGCTCGGTGTCGAAGGATTCCAAGTCTTGCGGGGAGGTGAAGGCGTGGTGGACCGCGGTCCACGCACCCGAGCCCACGGCAACGTCGCCGGCGGCAGTCGCATCGTCGGCGGGTTCGAACAACGGCGCATCGATGATCCAGACGAAGCTCCAGGCATCTTGGTCGATCAACCCGCATCGTCGCGAGACCTCGAGGCGCGCGGCTCCGAGCAAGCCGCGGCTGCTCTTGCGCGGACCCGCAGCGAAGAAGACGCAATCCCCCGGTTGTGCACCCACGTGGGCAGCCAACCCGGCACGCTCTGCGTCGGAGATGTTCTTGGCGACCGGGCCGCCGAGTTCACCATCCTCGCCGACGGTGACGTAGGCCAGCCCGCGTGCGCCGCGCTGCTTGGCCCATTCCTGCCAGGCGTCGAACTGACGCCGCGGCTGGGAGGCTCCCCCTGGCATCACCACGGCACCGACGTACGGCGCCTGGAAGACCCGGAACTCTGTGCCGGCGAAGTAGTCCGTGCAGTCGATCAGCTCAAGTGAGGAGCGCAGATCGGGCTTGTCAGAGCCGTAACGCGCCATCGCCTCGGCATAGGTCATCCGCGGGATCGGAGCGGAGATCTCGACCCCGATCAGCTGCCACAAGGCCACTAATACGGCTTCGGCGACCTCGATCACGTCGTCCTGGTCCACGAAGCTCATCTCGAGGTCGAGTTGGGTGAACTCCGGCTGCCGATCGGCGCGGAAGTCCTCGTCCCGGTAGCACCGTGCGATCTGGTAGTAGCGCTCCATGCCGGCCACCATCAGCAACTGCTTGAAGAGTTGCGGGCTCTGCGGCAATGCGTACCAACTGCCCGGCTGGAGCCGCGCCGGCACGAGGAAGTCGCGTGCCCCTTCGGGCGTCGAGCGGGTCAGCGTGGGCGTCTCGATCTCCACGAAACCACGCTCGTCCAGCACCTCGCGAGCGGCCTTGTTGACCTGGCTGCGCAGCCGCAGAGCGTGCGCGGGCCCACTCCTGCGCAGGTCGAGGTAGCGGTGCCGAAGGCGAGCCTCCTCGCCGACCTCGACCTTGTCGTCGATCGGGAACGGCAGCGGAGCCGAGCTGCTGAGAACCTCGACTCTGGTGGCGATCACCTCGATCTCACCGGAGGCCAGCGCGGGGTTGGCGTTGCCCTCGGGCCGCATCGCCACCTCTCCCGTGACCTTGATGCAGTACTCGCTGCGCAGCGAGCCGGCGACCTCCTCGTCGTGCACGACGACCTGGACGACGCCGCTGGCCTCGCGGAGGTCGAGGAAGGCCACCCCGCCGTGATCGCGGCGGCGCCCGATCCAGCCCGCCAGCGTGACCTGCTGGCCCGCATGGGTCGCCCGAAGTTCGCCGGCCTGGTGTGTGCGGATCACGACTGCTGCTCCTGAAGGTTCGATGACGAGGGGTTGATCACGATCGTTGGGTGGAGATCTGCCTCCGGCGGGCTCCACGAGGCAGGGTCCGCGGCCGACTGGTCTCCGCTGCGAATGTCTTTGACCTGGTGGTCGCCCTCGGGTCCGGGGAACCAGACAAAGGGTATGCCGCGGCGTTCGGCGTCGCGAATCTGTTTTCCGAACTTCTGGGCACCGGCAGCAACCTCGCACGGAATCCCTCGGGCGCGGAGTTGCCGGGCAACGTCGACACTGAGACTTCGAGTCAGCTCGTCGTTCACGGCGACGAAGACCGCACTCGGTACCGACCGGCTGCCCGCCAGGACTCCGTCTGCAATCAACGGGATAAGCGTGCGGGAGACCCCGAATGAGACGCCGACCCCCGGGTAGGTCGTGCGTCCGTCGCTGGCCAGCGCGTCGTACCGACCGCCACCACCAACGGACTTGAGCCGTTCGTAACCCGCCATGAAGATCTCCACGACGGTGCCTGTGTAGTAATCCAAACCGCGCGCGATGCGCAGGTTCGCCTCCACCGTCACCCTGGCGCGTTCGCCAGCGCAGCCTTCGATGATACCGGCCAATTCCGCAAGGCCCTCGTCCATCAGATCATCGGTGACGCCGAGCGCACGCACTCGGCCCACGAAGGAGGTGTCGGCGACTCGGATCTCGGCCAACGCCAGAGCGGCGTCGGCCTGCGCGGGGGTGGCACCGACCAGCTCGATCAGTTGGTTGCGCACCACCTCGGCCGGCAATTTGTCCAGCTTGTCGATGACCCGGATCGCGGCGGTGACGTCGGCAAGGCCGAGCCCTCGATAGAAACCCTGGATCAACTTGCGGTTGTTGAACTGGAAGGACAAGGCAGGCAACGGCAAGGCGTCCAGGGCCTCCACCATGACCCGCATGACCTCGATGTCGTGGTGGAAAGGGAGCGCATCGCGGCCGACGATGTCGACGTCGGCTTGAGTGAATTGGCGATAGCGTCCCTCCTGCGGTCGCTCCCCCCTCCAGGCGGGCTGGATCTGGAAGCGGCGGAACGGGAACTCGAGCCGGCCGGCGTTCTCCAAGACATAGCGAGCGAACGGAACTGTCAGGTCGAAGTGCAGACCCAAGCCAGAATCCGACGCCGAGTCGTCTGCCTGTAGCCGACGCAGGACGTAGATCTCTTTGTCGATCTCCCCGCCCTTGGCGAGCCGGTCCAACGGTTCCACCACACGGGTCTCGATGTTGGCGAAGCCGTGCAGCGCGAAGGACCGCGACAGTGAGGCGATCACGTCGCGTTCGACGACTCGATCGGACGGCAGGAGTTCAGGGAAGCCGCTGAGCGGCGCGATCTTGGCCATGGCTGGTTCCGGTTCTTCGGTTCGGTTCTGAATCTGTGGTGGTCTGGGCTCAGCGAGAAACGGCGGTGCGCTAGTGCGCGGAGGCGAGTCCGGCCAGGAACGGATTGGTGGCTCGCTCCTGGCCGATGGAGGTTTGCTCTCCGTGTCCGGGCAGGACCACAACCTCGTCGGGAAGGGTCAGCACTTTCGCGGCTAGTGATCGCATCATTGCCGCCGTGTCGCCGCCTGGCAGGTCAGTGCGCCCGATGCTGCCCTTGAACAACAAGTCACCGGCGAACATGACCTGGTCGATGCCCTCTTCGGGGTACGGCGAGCGAAACGTGACCGAGCCCGGGGTATGGCCAGGCGTGTGGTCGACGGTGAAAGTCATCCCGGCGATCTCGAGGACCTGCCCGTCGCTCAGTTCGCGGACCTCGTCGGGCTCGGCGAAACTCACCTCCGAACCGAGAAGCATCCGAGCGGTCTCCGGCGAGATCCCAGCCATCGGATCGGCCAACAGATGCCGGTCTCCCGGGTGGATCCAGGCAGTGGCGTCGTAACTGCCGGCGACCGGGGTGACCGACCACATGTGGTCGATGTGGCCATGGGTGAGCAGCACGGCAACAGGCTTGAGCCGATGCTCCTCGACGATTGCTGCGACTCCCGATCCCGCGTTCTGGCCGGGATCGATCACCAGGCACTCCTGTCCTGGCCCGGGTGCCACGACATAACAGTTCGTGGCCCACGGACCCGCGGGGAATCCGGCGATCAGCACCCCGGAAGACTACCGAGGGCGTGCCTGTCGACCGGCATCGCCACCCAAAGGTTCACTCGCGGTTGTTAATCGCAGGTGGAATCCGTTGCCGACCTGCAACCAGGTCGCGCATGCCGTGACCGGCTGCGATGGTTAGCATGGGCGCTTGCGGCGTGCGCCGCGACAACAACCGACATCGCCTGCGCTCGGCGCGCGCGGTGCACCTGCGAACGAAGGGTCTCACGTGACGACTCACGAATGGGGACGGGTTGCCGAGGACGGCACCGTCTTCGTCAAGACCGACGAGGGCGAACGGGCTGTGGGGCAATACCCCGAGGGTAGCCATGAAGAGGCGTTGCGCTTCTTCACCGACCGGTTCGACGCGTTGAGCTTCGAGGTCTCACTCCTCGAGCAGCGGGTGCATTCGGGAGTCCTCGGACCTGATGAGGCGCAGGGAGTGATCGGCACTCTCAAGACTCAAGTTGCCGAAGCCAACGCCGTCGGCGACCTCGCCGGACTGGTATCCCGGCTGACTGCCCTGGGCCCGGTTCTCGAAGCCCAGCGCGCGGCGCGCAAGGCAGAGCGGGCCGCCAAGCAGGCCGCCTCCAAGGAAGAGAAGGAAGGGTTGGTCGCGGCCGCGGAGAAGATCGCCGAAGGCAGCGACTGGCGCAACGGCGCCAACCGGCTCCGCGAGCTTCTCGACGCCTGGAAGGCACTCCCCCGGCTCGATCGGGCCAGCGACGACGCCTTGTGGCGGCGCTTCTCGACCGCCCGGACCGCGTACACGCGCAAGCGCAAGGTGCACTTTGCCGAACTCACCGAGAAGCGCGAAGGTGCCCGAGCGGTCAAGGAGCGGTTGGCCGCGGAAGCGGAGAGCTTGTCCGGCTCAACCGACTGGGGCGTGACCGCTGGCCGGTTCCGCGACTTGATGCGCGACTGGAAGGCTGCCGGACCGGCGCCGCGCGACATCGACGAACAACTGTGGACCCGATTCCGCGGCGCCCAAGACTCATTCTTCGCGGCCCGCGACGCCGCTAACGCGGCGATCGACGCTGAATTCGCCAGCAATGCCGAGGTCAAGGAGCAGCTGCTCCTCGAAGCCGAGGCCCTGGTTCCGGTCACCGATCTCGAGTCCGCCAAGCGGACCTTCCGCGACCTTGCCGAACGCTGGGACGCGGCTGGAAAGGTGCCCCGCGACCGGATCCGCGACCTCGAAGGTCGGATGCGCAAGGTGGAGCAGGCCATTCGGTCGGTCGAGGACGAGCAGTGGCGCCGTTCCGACCCGGAGAAGTCGGCGCGCGCCGACGAGATGGTCACCAAACTCGAGCAAGCGATCGCCAAGGTCGAGGCCGAACTCGAAGCGGCACGTGCGGCAGGCAACGACAAGGCCGCGGCCAAGCTGGAGGAGAACCTCGAGTCCCGCCAAGCCTTCCTCGAAGCCGCCAAGCGTGCCAGCGCGGAATTCTCCGGCTGACCTGCCCGACCTCTGCTGCGTTCGAGTAGCTGCCTGAGGGCCAGTTGGCTCGTCAGGGCCGGCTAGCTCGTCACCCGGGAGACATCGAAGACGCCCGGGACGTTGCGTACTGCCTTGAGCACCGAGTCGAGGTGCTTGGCGTCGGCCATCTCGAAGGTGAACCTGGCCCGCGCCACTCGGTCACGGGTCGTGGTCAGCTGAGCGCTCAGGATGTTCACGTGCGTATCGGATAGCGCGAGCGTGATGTCGGAGAGCAGGCGCACGCGATCGAGCGAGTCCACCTGGATGTTGACGAGGTACGTGGAGTCCGACGAGGGCGCCCACTCGACCTCGACCAGCCGCTCCGGAGTGGTCCGAAGCGAATCCGCATTCGTGCAGTTGGTGCGGTGGACCGACACGTTCCCGCCCTTGCTCACCCAACCCAGGATCGGGTCACCGGGCACCGGGGTGCAGCACTTGGCGATCTTGACCCAGACATCGCCCGCACCCTTGACCAGGACCCCGGCGTCACCGCGTGAGGAGGATTTGGCGCTCCCCCGGCCGATGATCGACACCGCTTCCGCAAGGTCCTCGGCGGCTCCATCCGCCCCACCGTGGAGGTCGATGACCCGCTTGACCACGGCTTGGGCGGAGAGGTTGCCTTCGCCGACCGACGCGTAGAGCGCGGAGATATCGCTCAACTTGAAATGCGCGGCGACCTCGTTGAGCGCCTCCTGCGACATCAACCGCTTGAGGGGCAAACCCTCCTTGCGCATCAATCGAGCAATGGACTCACGACCACGCTCGGTCGCCTCTTCGCGCCGCTCCTTGGTGAACCACTGACGGATCTTCGCGCGAGCCCGGGAGGACTTCACGAAGTTGAGCCAGTCCTTGCTCGGCCCGGCGCTGGCCGACTTCGAGGTCAGGATCTCGACCACATCGCCGTTCTCCAGCGTCGACTCCAGCGCGACCAGCCGGCCGTTGACCCGGGAGCCGATGGTGTGGTGCCCGACCTCGGTGTGTACCGCATAGGCGAAATCGACCGGTGTAGCGGCCGCCGGAAGCGCAATCACATCGCCGCGTGGGGTGAAGACGTAGACCTCGGTGCGCTGCATCTCGAAGCGCAACGACTCCAGGAACTCACCGGGGTCGGTCACCTCGGACTGCCAGTCGATCAACTGGCGCACCCAGGTCATGTCGTCGAGGTCACCGCGCTGGTCGGTGTCGAGGCCGGCGCGGCCGTCCTCCTTGTACTTCCAGTGGGCGGCAACACCGTATTCAGCCCTGCGGTGCATGCCGTAGGTACGGATCTGCATCTCCACCGGCTTCCCGGTGGGGCCGATCACGGTGGTGTGCAGGGATTGGTACATGTTGAACTTCGGCATCGCCACGAAGTCCTTGAACCGGTTGAGCACCGGATTCCAGCGACCGTGCAGGATGCCGAGCACGGTATAGCAGTCGCGGGCGTCCTCGACCAGGATCCGCACACCGACCAAGTCGTAGATATCGGAGAACTCCCGGCCACCCATGATCATCTTCTGGTAGATCGAGTAGTAGTGCTTGGGACGGCCGGTGACCGTGGCTTTGACCCGCTCCTCCTTCAGATCAGCCTCGACCCGTTCGATGATCTCGCTCAGCATCTGGTCGCGCGACGGCGCGCGCTCGGCGACCAGCCGGACGATCTCGTCGTACATCTTGGGGTGGAGGGTGGCGAAGGCCAGGTCCTCCAGTTCCCACTTGATCGTGTTCATACCGAGCCGATGGGCCAGCGGCGCGAAGATCTCCAGGGTCTCCTTGGCGGTCCGCTCCTGGGCTGGACGGGGAGACATAGCGCAGCGTCCGCATGTTGTGGAGGCGGTCGGCGAGCTTGATCACCAGCACCCGGATATCGCGCGACATCGCAACGATCATCTTGCGGAAGGTCTCGGCCTTGGCGGACTCGCCGTACTTCAGCTTGTCCAGCTTGGTGACCCCGTCGACGAGCTGGGCCACCTCGTCGCCGAACTCGCTGCGCAATTGCTCCAGCGTGTACGGCGTGTCCTCGACGGTGTCGTGAAGCAGCGCGGCGACCAGGGTCGGCTCGGTCATGCCGATGTCGGCCAGGATCGTGGTGACCGCAAGCGGGTGGGTGATGTAGGGATCACCCGACTTGCGCGTCTGGGTGCCGTGCATCTGCTCGGCCACCCGGTAGGCCCGCTCCAGCAGGGCGAGGTCGGCCTTGGGGTGGTTGGTGCGAACCGCGGAGAAGAGCGGTTCGAGCACCGGATTGGACTGGCTGGTGCTGCGCGCACCGAGGCGGGCCAGGCGGTTGCGCATCCGGCTCGCCGAGACCACGGCATCTCTCGCGCGCGAACTCGTCGTTGCCGGCGTCGGCGGCGCTTGAGTGGTCTCCTCGGTCACCCACGCCACTCTACCGGGCGCGGGGTGTGACTCGGCTCAGCGTCAGATGGTCTGAAGCGCCATGATCGGCAGGTCACCCGCGGTCTCACGACCCGGGAGGAAGCCGAGTTCCATGACCACGGCGAGGGCGTGTGCCGAACCGCCGCACCTCTCGATGAGTTCGACGGTTGCCGCGGCCGTGCCGCCGGTCGCCAGAACATCATCGATCAGCAGCACCCGGTCGCCTGGCGCGACCGCGTCGCGGTGGATCTCCAGAGTCGCCTCGCCGTATTCCAGCGCATAACTCACGGCGTAGGTCTCCCGGGGCAGCTTGCCGGCCTTGCGGACCGGGACGAACCCGGCGCCCAGGGCCAAGGCAACCGGAGCGGCCAGGATGAACCCGCGCGCTTCCATGCCGACCACCTTGTCGACCACGGGGTTGCCCTGGTCGTCTCGTCCAGCCGCGGCCAGCGCTTCGATCACTGCGGTGAAGCCGGTGTGATCAGCCAGCAGCGGGGTGATGTCCTTGAACACCACGCCGGGCTTGGGATAGTCGGGGACGTCGAGGATCAGCCGCCCCATCGCCTCAAGCGCGACGGCACGCTCGCCGCTCACTTCTTGCCCCGCTTGGAGCGCGGCGGGCGAGTGGGCTGAGCTCTGCCGGCGGCCTTGCTCTCCACCACCGGCGCCTCGGACTTAGGAATCTCCCGCCCCTTGCCCACGGCCTCGGGGCGCCGCGGTGGTGCGCTCATCGGAGACACGGTGGCCGAGTCTCCGGCACCCCGCATCGCGCCACTCTCCGCACGGCCGCTGGGATCGGCGTACGTCGGAAGGTCATCGCGGAACGTCGGGACCGATGCATAGCGATCGGCGTCGTGGCGCTGGCGGGAGCGGGCTCGCTTGTCGGAGAACTGGACGTCCGCCTCGCGACTCTTCATCCAGGCCAGCAGCGGAGTGGCGATGAAGATGGAGGAGTAGGCGCCTGCCGCCATGCCGACGAAGAGCGCCAGCGCCAGATCCTTCAGCGAACCAGAACCCAACTGCGCGATACCCACGTAGAGCAGCGCAGCGACTGGCAGCAGCGCGACCAGTGAGGTGTTGATCGAGCGCACCAGCGTCTGATTGACCGCCAGGTTTGCTGCCTGGCTGTAGGTCATCCGACTCGTCGACAGGTTCTTGGTGTTCTCCTTGACCTTGTCGAAGACGACGACAGTGTCGTAGAGGGAGAAGCCGAGGATCGTCAGAACGCCTGTGACGGTGGCCGGGGTGACTTCGAAGCCCGACAAGGCATAGACACCGACCGTGATCAGAACGTCGTGAACCAACGCAATCATGGCCGCCACCGACATCTTCCACTGCTGGAAGTAGGCCCAGATGAAGAGCACGACGAGGACAAGGAAGACGCCCAGACCGATCAGCGAGCGCTTGGCGACTTCCTTGCCCCAACTCGCGCCGAGCTCGGTCTGCGAAAGTTGATCCTGAGAAGCGCCCGAGGTCTTGAGGATGGTGTCGACGACCGTCTTGCTCTCCGGACCGCTTAGCGGCTGAGTCTGGATCAAGATGGCCTCACTGCCGCTGGTGCTGACCACCGGCGCCTGAGCATTGGCGATGCCTGTGCCCGCCACGGCCTCGCGCAAGTCGTCGGCCATCGACTGGGTGACCTGATCGCTCGGCAGGCTGACGCGATACTCGGCGCCTCCGACGAACTCGATGCCCATATCGAGGCCCTTGGTCGCCAGTCCACCGACAGCCACCGCAACGATGACGCCGGACAACAGCAGCCACAGCTTCCACCGCCCGATGAAGTCGATCGACCGCTTGCCGGTGTAGAGGTCGTTGCCCAGCTTGGAGAACGCACCCATTACATCGCTCCCGTCGTCGCCGAGACCCCGGTCGCGGTGCCTCGGTCAATCCCCAGCGTCTCGGCGCTCAAGCCGGAGAGTCGATGCTGGCCGTTGAAGAAGGTGAAGCCGGCCAGCCAGGAGACCAACGGCTTGGTGAAGAAGAAGAAGACGAGGAGGTCGATGACCGTGGTCAGGCCCAGCGCGAACGCGAAGCCCTTCACGACCCCTGCTGCGGCGATGTAGAGCACCACCGCGGCCAGTAGCGTCACCCCATCGGCGGCCAGGCAGGTGTTCCGCGCCCGGACCCAGCCGTGCTCGACCGCGACGCGCATCGACTTGCCGTCGCGCATTTCGTCGCGGATGCGCTCGAAGAACACGATGAACGAGTCGGCGGTGATGCCGACCGCCACGATCAGACCCGCGATACCCGGCAAGGTCAGCGTGAACCCGGCCGTCTCACTCAGCAGCAGCACGAGAGAATAGGTGAGCGCCGCCGCCGCCACGAGTGAGCCGATCACGACCAGGCCGAGGCCCCGGTAATAGAGCAGGCAGTAGAGCATCACGACGCCGAGGCCGATGACCAAGGCCCACAGTCCCGCGGTCAGCTGGTTGCCTGCCCAGGGTCGGACCGACGGTCTCGACCGGCGGATCCTTCTCGAACGTCACCGGCAGCGCGCCGAACGTGAGGCTCGTGGCCAGGTCCGTCGCCGACTGCTGGGTGAAGTTGCCGCTGATCTCGGCCCGACCGTTGGTGATCACGCCGTTCATCGTGGGCGCGGATACCACGGTGCCGTCGAGCACGATCGCGAACTGTTGGTCAGTTCCGTACAGCGCGCGTGAGATCTCCGCGAACTGCTTGGTGCCCTCGGAGTCGAAGGACAGTTGCACGATCCAGTTCAGCGAGTTCTGGGGCTGGCCCGCGCTCGCCTTCTTGAGCGCGGTGCCTTCGACCATCGAGGTGGAGAGGAGGTACTTCACGCCCTCTTCATCGCAGGTGACCAGCGGCTTGGCCGGGTCGTCGTCGACCAGGCCGCTCTCACCCTTTGCGGGGCAGGTGTACTTGTTGAACGCCGCGAGCCACTTGGCGTCAGGGTTCTTCGACCACGCCAGCGGTTCATCGATGCTCGGCGACTTGGCGTCGGCGGCAGGGGCTTGGCTCGAGCCGGCGCTCGGGGTGGCGGACTCCCCCGCCGACGGCGACGCCTTGGGCTTTGCCGCCTTGGTTCCCGTTGCGCTGGCACTGGGAGCGATTGCCGGACGATTGTTGGGCGAGGCCGATTCGCTCGGCTGGGCGCTACCGGTTTCGGCGCCGGGTGATGCCTGCGCTGACGCCGTAGCGCTCGGCGCCAACACACCTTGACCTGCGGGCGCGGTCGGGCCGGCGTTGCTGCTGGCGCTCGGCGATGCTGTTGTCGTGGCGACCGGCTGACCGAGTGCGGATTGCGCAACGACGCGGAACCGCATCTGAGCCTGGCGCTTGACGACGTCCACCAGATCCCGGCGGCTTTCCCCGGGGATCTCGACCACGATGAAGCGGGTGCCTTGGGTGGTGACCTCCGCCTCGGAGACACCCGAACCATTGACGCGTTGGTCGATGATCCCGGCCGCCTCCTGGAGTGCCGATTCGGTCACCGTGCCCTTCGCGATCAGTTGGATCCGGGTCCCGCCCTGCAGGTCGAGACCCAGCGAGGGCACCCACGACCCGGCAAGTGCGACCAGCCCGTAGCTGAGCGCCACCAGGGCGAGGAAGACGACGAGCGTCCGAGCCGGACGCGCTTGCTTGGCCATGATGTTCTACTTCTCCGTTTCCGCGGTGGCAGAGGACCCCGAATGGGTGAGCCGCCCGATCGCCCCGCGCTCGACGGTGATCTGCACGTCGGGAGCCACCTCGAGTCGGACGGTGTCGTCGGCGAGCTCGCGCACGGTGCCGTGGATGCCGGAACTGGTGACAACGGCGTCCCCGAGACTCAATGCCGACTGCATCGCCTGCAATTGGCGAGTGCGACGTTGGGCCGGGCGGATGATCAGCAGCCAGAAGATCGCAGCGAACGCAACGATCGGCAGGAGTTGAGCCAGCTCAGGCACGGAGGATTCCTTCGCGAACAACACAAGTGGACGACAAGACGGAGGGCAACCCCTCTCCAGGGCGCACCAAAGCAAAAGTCTAACCCCGAGGCCGCCGTTCTTCCGCCTTTACGGAGACTCCTCGAAGAGCGTTACGTCGTCTGCGAAGGAGGCATGCGTCAGGGCTGGCGGGGCCAAGCCAAGGTGCTG
Source organism: Nocardioides sp. (assembly GCA_037046605.1). Taxonomy (GTDB): domain Bacteria; phylum Actinomycetota; class Actinomycetes; order Propionibacteriales; family Nocardioidaceae; genus Nocardioides. The sequence goes on along the minus strand of JBAOHF010000016.1, from coordinate 63,715 downwards.
CCAGGCCGCCGGGGTGGCGATCCGCCCACGAGGTGTGCGCGCCAGGAAGCCGGAGCGGACGAGGAACGGCTCGGCCACTTCCTCCACCGTCTCGCGTTCCTCCCCAACCGCGACGGCCAGGGTGGAGATGCCCACAGGCCCACCACCGAACCGGCGGCATAACGCGTCGATCACCGACCGGTCGAGCCGATCCAAGCCGGATTCGTCGACTTCATACAGCTCCAAGGCAGCGTGCGCCACATCCAGGGTGACCACACCGTCGGCACGCACCTGGGCATAATCGCGCACCCGGCGGAGAAGGCGATTCGCGATCCGCGGGGTGCCTCGCGAGCGGGAGGCAATCTCAGCCGACCCCTCTTCAGTCAACGCGACGGCCAGCAAGCCGGCCGAGCGGTGCACGATGAGATCGAGTTCCTCGGGTTCGTAGAACTCCAGGTGAGCGGTGAATCCGAACCGGTCGCGCAGCGGACCCGGTAACAAGCCTGCCCGGGTGGTAGCTCCAACAAGGGTGAAAGGCGGGATCTCCAGCGGGATGGCCGTGGCGCCAGGCCCCTTGCCGATCACCACATCGACGCGGAAGTCTTCCATCGCCATGTAGAGCATCTCTTCGGCCGGCCGCGACATCCGGTGGATCTCGTCGACGAAGAGCACGTCTCCCTCGCTGAGCCCGGAGAGAATGGCCGCCAGATCTCCCGCATGCGTGATCGCCGGACCTGAGGTCAAGCGCAGGGGCGCGTTCATCTCCCCCGCGATGATCATCGCCAGGGTGGTCTTGCCCAACCCCGGGGGGCCGGACAACAGCACGTGATCGGGGCACCGGCCACGCCGCCGGGCTGCCTCGAGGACCAACCCGAGTTGGGCCCGCACCCGCGTCTGCCCGATGACCTCATCGAGACTGCGCGGACGGAGAGCGGCTTCGATCGCGCGCTCATCCCCCTCGGCCTCGGCCGCGGTGAGCGACCGCAGGTGGGTCTCCTCCATCGCCTGGAGGATGCGGTGCTCGGCGAGCTCATCCATCTCGGGATCCATGTCAGGCCTTGCTCAGCGTGCGTAGCGCCGCTCGGAGCAGGGCGCCGACATCGGGCGTCTCCCCCGGTCGTACGTCGACGGCAACCTGGTCGACGGCCTGGTCGGCTTCCCGAGCCGACCAGCCCAAGCCCACAAGACCCTGCTGGACCTGGTCACGCCAAGCCGAAGCGGGCGCAGGCAGGTTCCCTGACCGCGTCCCGGTCGGCGCGCCGAGCCGATCGCGGAGTTCGAGGATGATCCGCTGGGCGCCCTTCTGCCCGATGCCGGGCACCCGGGTCAGGGTCTTGACGTCTTCAGCGGCAACGGCTGTGCGCAAGGCGTCCGGCGACAGCACCGCCAACATCGCCTGAGCAAGCTTGGGCCCCACTCCCGACGCCGTTTGCAGCAGTTCAAAGGTGCTGCGCTCATCGTCGTCGACGAAGCCGAACAGGGTCAGCGAGTCCTCGCGGACGACCAAGGACGTCGGCAGCGTGGCCGCATCTCCGAGCCGGAGCGTGGCCAAGGTGTTGGGCGTGCACATCAACTCCATGCCGACCCCACCGACCTCGACTACCGCACTGGTGAGCGTCACCGCGGCCACCGTTCCCCGGACGTAAGCGATCATCGCGATCTCCCAGCCGCGGCCATCGCCGCCTCCAAACGAGCATGCGCGCCACCGCGCCAGATGTGTGTGATCGCCAGCGCCAGCGCATCGGCGGCATCGGCCGGCTTGGGCGGCGCGTCGAGCCGCAGGATCCGGGTCACCATGGCGCCCACCTGGGGTTTGGCGGCGCGGCCGCTGCCGGAGACGGCAGCCTTCACCTCACTCGGGGTGTACGTCGCGATCGGCACCCGGTTGCGAGCCGCCACCACCAAGGCGATGCCGCTGGCCTGGGCCGTGCCCATGATCGTGGATGAGTCCGAGCGTGCGAACACCCGCTCCACCGCCACCGCATCGGGGCGGAACTCCTCCAACCAGGCAGCCACCCCCGCTTCGATGGTGACCAGTCGTTGAGCGGTCGGCTGGTCGCTGGAGGTGCGCAGCACGTTGACGTCGATCATCTTCAGCGGACGGCCGACCGAACCTTCCACCACACCCATGCCACACCGGGTCAGCCCGGGATCGATACCCAGCACGCGCATCCGCGCCCCTCGTGTGTCTGGCTCGTGGGTACGAGCGTCCGAACATGTGTTCGCACCACGCTAACCCGCAGAAGGCGGTAGGCGCAGCCAGACACGCCGGGTCCGTTGGTGGCGCCGGGACGAACCGGGCGCGTGGCCGGACTCAGAGGTCGAGTTCGGCCATCACGTCGTCGGAGATGTCGGCGTTGGAGAAGACGTTCTGCACGTCGTCGCAGTCCTCCAGCGCATCGACGAGTCGCATGAACTTGGCGGCGTTGTCGGCGTCCAGGGTGACCTGCATATCCGGGACGAACTCGGCCTCCGCGGAGTCGTAGTCGAGACCCGCCGCCTGGAGTGCCGTGCGGACCCCGATCAGGTCGGTGGCCTCCGAGATGACTTCGAATGCCTCGCCGAGATCGTTGACGTCCTCGGCGCCGGCCTCGAGGGTCGCCTCGAGAACGGCGTCCTCATCGAGGCTGCCGGTCGGCTGCGCCTTCGGAACCACCACGACGCCCTTGCGCTTGAACAGGAAGGAGACCGAGCCGGGGTCGGCAAGGGTGCCGCCGTTGCGGGAGGTGGCGGTGCGCACTTCCATCGCAGCCCGGTTCCTGTTGTCGGTGAGGCACTCGATCAGCATCGCCACGCCCGAGGGCCCATAGCCTTCGTACATGATCGTCTGGTAGTCGGCGCCGCCGGCTTCCGCGCCGGAGCCGCGCTTGACCGCCCGGTCGATGTTGTCGTTGGGCACCGACGACTTCTTGGCCTTCTGGATGGCGTCGTACAACGTCGGGTTGCCGGTCGGGTCGCCGCCGCCCATCTTGGCGGCGACCTCGATGTTCTTGATCAGCTTGGCGAAGAGCTTGCCGCGGCGGGCATCGATGACGGCCTTCTTGTGCTTGGTCGTCGCCCATTTGGAGTGACCCGACATTACGTGCCTTTCCTTGCTGCTCGTGCCTCGATCACGCGCCGCGCGCGAGATCGACGAAGTACTGGTGAATCCGCAGATCGTCGCCCACTTCGGGGTGGAACGACGTGGCCAGCAGGTGACCTTGGCGGACGGCGACGATCCTACCGGCCGCTTCACTCGGGTGATCGGCACCGACGCGCGCCAGCACCTCGACATCGGGTCCGGTCGACTCCACCCACGGAGCGCGAATGAAGACCGCGTGCACGGGATCGGCCAAGCCGGCGAATTCGACGGAGGTCTCGAAGGAGTCGACCTGGCGCCCGAAAGCGTTGCGTCGACACGAGATGTCGAGGCCGCCCAAGGATTGCTGGTCCGGCTTTCCGTCGAGCACGCGGTCGGCCAGCAGGATCATTCCGGCGCAGGTGCCGAAGGCGGGCATGCCTGCGCGGATCCGCTCACGCAGCGGCTCGGCCAAGCCGAAGTTCCGGGCGAGCTTGTCCATGGTGGTGGACTCCCCGCCCGGCAGCACCATTCCGTCGCATCGGGCAAGTTCCTCGGGGCGGCGAACCGCCTCGGTTTCGACCCCCAAGCGGGTGAGAGCGCGCAGATGCTCCGCGACGTCTCCCTGGAGTGCGAAGACGCCGATGCGCAGGGTCACCAGCCGCGCTCGGCAAGGCGGTGCGGCACCGGGATCTCGTCCACGTTGATGCCGACCATGGCCTCGCCCAGACCGCGCGAGACCTTGGCGACCACGTCGGGGTCGTCGAAGAAGGTGGTGGCCTGCACGATCGCGCGAGCTCGCTCCTCGGGGTTGCCGGACTTGAAGATTCCGGAGCCCACGAAGACCCCCTCTGCGCCCAACTGCATCATCATCGCGGCGTCGGCCGGCGTGGCGATGCCGCCGGCGGTGAACAGCACCACCGGGAGCTTGCCGGTCTCGGCGACCTCCTTGACCAGGGCGTACGGCGCCTGCAGCTCCTTGGCCGCGACGTAGAGCTCGTCGCCCTCCAGCGACTGCAACCGGCGCATTTCGGCCCGAATAGTGCGCATGTGGGTGACCGCGTTGGAGACGTCACCGGTGCCGGCCTCACCCTTGGAGCGGATCATCGCCGCGCCTTCGGTGATCCGACGCAGGGCCTCACCCAGATTGGTCGCACCACACACGAAAGGAACCGTGAAGGCCCACTTGTCGATGTGGTTGGCGTAGTCGGCCGGGGTCAACACCTCAGACTCGTCGATGTAGTCGACACCCAGGCTCTGCAGGACCTGAGCCTCGGCGAAGTGGCCGATCCGGGCCTTGGCCATGACCGGGATCGAGACCGCCTCGATGATCCCGTCGATCATGTCGGGGTCGCTCATCCGGCTGACGCCACCTTGTGCGCGGATGTCGGCCGGCACCCGCTCCAGCGCCATCACGGCGACGGCGCCGGCATCTTCGGCGATCTTGGCCTGGTCGGGGGTGACCACGTCCATGATTACGCCGCCCTTGAGCATTTCGGCCATGCCGCGCTTGACGGTGTTCGTGCCGGTCTCGGACGCGGGCACGCCGGCATTCCCAGAGGTTTGTGACATGCGGTCCATGCTACGGGTCTGTGGTGCCCGGGCCGAACTCGACGGCCGGCCTCGGAACACCGTCGCGTCCGCCTGTTTCGCGGCAGTCCCCTGATGCGACCGGGAAGGCCGGCTGCGGTCGGGTCAGGAGGCGGACGCGGCCGTCGCCTGCCGGCGTACGTGGAAGACGCGTTGGAGCACGGTGATCGTGCTGAGTGCGGCGAGGATCGCCAACCCGCCGACAAGGATGCGGGGCTCGTCGAACCACACCGAGAAGAGGCCGGCGAACAGCAGCAGCACGAGTCTGTCGGCACGCTCGGCCAGGCCGACCTTCGCGGAGTAGCCGAGGCTTTCGGCGCGGGAGCGGGCATAGGAGATCACCGATCCGGTGACCAGGCAATACATCGCGAGCACCATCCCGAGGCGGTCATCGCCCTCCCCGGCGTACCAGAGGATCACGCCGCTGAAGATGGCTGCGTCGGCGATCCGGTCGAGAGTCGAGTCCAGGAATGCCCCGAACGGAGTGGTGTGCTCAGACATCCGCGCCATGGTGCCGTCGATCAGGTCACAGATCGCGAACGCCCAGATGCCCGCGATGGCTGCTACGAAGCGCCCCTGCGGAACCAGCCAGAGCGAGAGCACGACCACGCCGGCAGTGCCGGTGAGGGTGACCATGTCCGGGCTGACCCGGAGGGCAAGAAGCAACCGGGCGATGGGTGTGAAGACGGCGGTGAAAAAGGCGCGGAGCGGCTCGATCATGGTGGCAGTACCCTACCTGCCCGCGCGATCCTGACCGGGTTCAGCGCCAGGCGTCGGCGAGCAACTGTCGGGTGTCGGCCAGCACCTGCGGCATCGTCTTGGTAAGGCCGATGATCGGCATGAAGTTCTGATCCCCCGCCCACCGCGGCACCACGTGTTGGTGCAAGTGCGCCGCGATCCCGGCGCCGGCCACGGCCCCTTGATTGACGCCGAGATTGAAGCCGTGTGCGCCCGACACCCTCCGGATGACCGCCATCGCCCTCTTGGTCAGATCGATGATTTCGACCGCCTCGGCTTCGGTGGTCTCGGTGAGGTCGGCGATATGTCGGTAGGGACACACGAGCAGGTGGCCGGGGCTGTAGGGGTAGAGGTTGAGGATCACGTACGCCGCGCGGCCTCGCGCCACGATCAGCGCCTCGGCGTCATCACCCCGGGCAGGGGCTCGACAGAACGGACACTCCCCTGCCGAGGCGTCGCTCGGCTTGGACTCGCCCCGGATGTAGGCCATCCGATGCGGTGTCCACAGCCGCTCGAGCCCGTCCGGCTCCCCGGGCATGGCGTGCCCCCCCTCAGACCTGGACGCGGGCGGCAACCGCCTCGGCCACCTTGGCGATGGCGTCGGCGATCGGTACGCCGTTGTCCTGGCTGCCGTCGCGGTAGCGGAAGGAGACCGCGCCCGCCTCCACGTCGTTGTCCCCCACGATCATCATGAACGGGACCTTCTGCAACTGGGCGTTGCGGATCTTCTTCTGCATCCGGTCGTCGGACTCGTCGACCTCGACCCGCAAGCCGGCGGCCTTCAACTGCTTGGCCACCTCCCACGACGTGGTCGAGGTGTCGCTCGGCCACCGGGATGCCCACGACCTGCACCGGGGCGAGCCACGGCGGGAAGGCGCCGGCGTAGTGCTCCACGAGCACTCCGATGAACCGCTCGATGGAGCCGAACTTGGCCGAGTGGATCATCACCGGCTGCTGCCGGGAGCCGTCGGAGGCGATGTAGTCGAGGTCGAACCTGTCGGCGGAGGGCTGGTTGAAGTCGTATTGGATCGTCGACATCTGCCAGGTCCGGCCGATCGCGTCGCGAGCCTGCACGGACACCTTCGGGCCGTAGTAGGCCGCGCCGCCCGGGTCGGGCACCAGCTCGAGCCCGGACTCGATCGCAAACGTCCTCGCAGCACCTTGGTCGCGACCGCCCAGTCTTCGTCCGACCCGATGAACTTGTCGGGCTTGGAGTCGTCCCGCGTGGACAGCTCAAGGTAGAAGTCGTCGAGCCCGAAGTCGCGGAAGCAGGCCGAGACAGAAGTCGAGCAGGTGCTTGATCTCGGCGGGTGCCTGCTCTTTGGCTGACGTAGGAGTGCGAGTCGTCCTGGGCGAAACCTCGCACCCGGGTGAGTCCGTGGATCACACCCGACTTCTCGTTGCGGTAGACGTGACCGAACTCGAACAGACGCAGGGGCAGCTCGCGATAGGAGCGCTGTCGGGAGCGGAAGATCAGGTTGTGCATCGGGCAGTTCATCGCCTTGAGGCGGTAGTCCATGCCGTCCACGTCCAGCGCCGGGAACATGCCCTCGCCGTAGTAGGGCAGATGGCCGGAGGTGTAGAACAGCCCTTCCTTGGCGATGTGGGGAGTGCCGACGTACTCGAAGCCCTCCTCGATGTGCCGCTGCCGGACGTAGTCCTCCATCACCCGCTTGATCACCCCGCCCTTGGGATGGAAGACCGGCAGGCCGGACCCGATCTCGTCGGGGAAGCTGTACAGGTCGAGCTCGCGCCCCAGCTTGCGGTGGTCGCGCTTCTCGGCCTCCTCGATGCGATGCAGGTAGCGCGTCCAGGGCTTCCTTGCTCTCCCAGGCGGTGCCGTAGATGCGCTGCAGCATGCGGATTCTGCTCGCTACCCCGCCAATAGGCGCCCGCGCTGCGCATGAGTTTGAACGCCGGGATCCGCTTGGTCGTGGGCAGGTGCGGGCCACGGCACAAGTCGCTCCAGGCCACCGCCGCCGTCACGACGCACGTTGTCGTAGATCGTCAGCTCGCCGGCGCCGACCTCGACGTTGGCCCCTTCGGCCGCGTCGGCCGCGCCGCTCCCCTTCAAGCCGATCAGCTCGAGCTTGTAGGGCTCATCGGCGAGTTCCACGCGAGCGGCGTCGTCGGTGACAACTCGGCGAGCGAAGCTTCTGGCCCTCCTTGATGATCTTGCGCATCCGGGTTTCGATCGACGCGAGGTCCTCGGGCTTGAACGGCGTCTCCACGTCGAAGTCGTAGTAGAAGCCGTTGTCGATCGGCGGGCCGATGCCGAGCTTGGCTTCCGGGAAGAGTTCCTGCACGGCCTGAGCCATCACGTGGGCGGTGGAGTGCCGCAGGATGTCGCGGCCGTCCTTGGAGTCGATCGCGACCGGCTCGACCTCGTCGCCCTCGGCGAGTTCGTAGGCCAGATCGCGCAACTGGTCGTTGACGCGAGCGGCGATGACCGCCGGATCCTCGGCGAACAACTCCCATGCCTTCGTGCCGGCAGTCAGAGTCCGCTCCTCGCGCGCGTCGGCGTTGCGGAGGAAGACATTGACTTCGGACACAGGCTTTGCTCCTTGCTCGATCGCCGCACCGCGGCTGGGACCGTCACAGGCTATCCAGCGACCGCCCCGTGAGCCGCATCAATATCGGCCTTCAGTCGGAATGTGGGCGGCGGGTCGGGGTCGTGACAGACCTTGGTTCGTCGACAGGCTGGCGGACAGGATGCCCAGGCCCTGCGTGCGTTCGGCCCGACCGGTGACTGGGACGACCTGGTGCAGTGGAGCAGAGCACACGCCGAGCCCGAGGGCGGAGATGTCGAGGCTGCTGCGGCCGAGTTCGCGTGTGCGCTCCTCCGTCTGGTGGTGCGGTCCTCAGGTCACGCCTGAGCGCGGTTGTTGAGCCAGGCGACCATCGCGGGGTCGCGGTGGTCGAAGAACATCGAGGCGCCGGAGTCCAGCGTCGCGATTTGAGCCATCTGCTCATCGGACAGCTCGAAGTCGAAGATGTCGAGGTTCTCGGCCATCCGCGCGGGGCGGACGGATTTCGGGATCATCACGACCTGGCGCTGGGTGAGCCACCGCAGAACGACCTGCGCGACGGACTTGCCATGCGCATGGCCGATCGCGGCGAGCATCTGGTTGGTGAATAGGTCGTTCTTCCCTTCTGCGAACGGTCCCCAGGACTCGATCTGAACGCCCCGCTCGCCCATCAGCTCCTGGTCGGCGAATCGGGCGTGGAAGGGGTGGGTCTCGACCTGGTTGACCGCGGGGGTGACCTCGTTGCGCTCGATGAGGTCGACGAGCCGGTCACTGTGGAAGTTCGATACCCCGATCGCTTTGACGACACCCTCCCGATACAGGTCGGTCATCGCCCGCCAGGCACTGTAGTAGTCGCCGAGCGGCTGGTGAATCAGGTACAGGTCGAGGTAGTCCAAGCCGAGCTTGGTCAGCGAGGTGTCGAACGCGGCCTTGGCGACATCTTCGCCGGGACGAGCCTGGATCCACAGCTTCGTGGTGACGAACAGCTCCTCACGCGGGACACCGCTGGCCTTGATGGCGGCCCCGACGGCCTCCTCGTTGCCGTATGAGGCGGCGGTATCGAGATGCCGGTAGCCGGCCACCAGAGCCTGCTCGACGACCTGCTGGGTCTGCTCGGCAGGGATCTGAAAGACACCGAACCCGAGGATCGGCATCAGCACGCCGTTGTTCAGGGTCACGGTCGGGATCGGTCTGATGCTCATCGGAGTGCCTTTCGTTGGGTGCCACAATCACACCTCAGATTCATCGTCCGAGGGAGTCCCTGCTGACAGTGGTACTGCCAGCACCTCCCAGCGTGGCAAGTCCAACCCGTACCTTCGTGGTGTGGATGCCCGCACCGAGATCCGTGACTTCCTCACTTCTCGTCGTGCCCGGATCACCCCGCAGCAAGCGGGCCTGCCCGAGTCCGGCGGGAATCGACGCGTCCAGGGACTACGCCGCACCGAGGTCGCGATGCTCGCCGGCATCTCAGTGGAGTACCTCACCCAGCTCGAACGGGGCAACCTCGCTGGCGCGTCCGACTCGGTGCTCGATGGTCTCGCCAGAGCGCTCCAGCTCGACGAAGCAGAACGCACTCACCTGTTCGATCTGGCCCGCTCGGTCGGCAACGCCCGCCGTTCCGTTGGACGGACCAGGACAACCCACGTGCGTCCCAGCATCCAGCGGATCCTAGACACCCTTGGCAGCCCGGCCTACGCCCGTACGGGGCTGGGCGACATCGTCGCCGCCAACACCCTGTGTAACGCGCTGTACGGCGGCATTCTGCGACCCGAGGCGCTCCCGCTCAACGTCGCCCGGTTCGTGTTCCTCGACCCACGCTCCCCGGCGTTCTTCCTCGATTGGGAGACTGTCGCTGACGACACCGCAGCCGCCCTCCGCATCCACGCTGGACAGAATCCCAGCGACCGGCAGCTCACCGACCTGGTCGGGGAGCTTGCCACCCGCAGCGACGCGTTCACCTCCCGCTGGGCAAAACACAACGTCCGACTCCACCGCACCGCCACGAAACGCCTTCACAACGCCGTCATCGGCGACCTGGAACTCACCGGCGACGCACTAGAGCTTCCCGGAGAAGACCTCACCCTCATCGTCTACACCGCTGCCCCAGGCAGCGCCGCCCAGGAGAAGCTCGACTTCCTCACCCGCTGGGCAGGCGAAGCCCTCAACGAGGGCCTACACACGCAACCCAAGGAACCAGCCAGCGGAGAATGACCTGGCTGGCAGGAACTCATGACCTTTGGAGTCCGCTCGGGACCGGTGGTTCCTCCGATGGCGCTTCAGGGAGTCATCCGGGACTGCCTGACAAAAAGGTGAAGGGTCGGGTGCGGATCATCTGCCAGCGACTCCGGATCGGGCTCGGCGATCGACGGTGCAGCCCATGGAGATGCGGAACTCCGGGTCTGCTGCGTTGAATCAGTGTCACCCAGTGGCACCAAGTTCACGCACGCGGAGCGCTCGGGCTTGCCAGTGCAGTCAAGGCGCGTTCAGTCAATGCCGCTCAGTCAATGCACTGTGACCAGACGCCGGCGGTCAATTGGCTGTCTTCTCGATAGACGTCGGCCTGAACGATGCGGCTCCCCTGCATCGTCAGCAGGTCGATGACCCTGATCACGGGACGATCGCCTGCGCCGACATCCGGACCGCGAGCCTGGGTTCTCACCGATGCCACGTCTTGACCCTCCACCACCGACCCGACCAGCTGGTCTTGCAGCTGCTTCCAGGTTTCGGCGCTAGCCAGGGTGATGTATTGGCTGCGGCAGTCCCCGCCGTTCTGCTCCCCCGAGCAGCCGGCGAGCGTCGTAGCGAGCACGAGCGACAGGGCGCACGAAGACAACATGTTCATTTCCCTGAGACGTCGCGCTTCGCTGGCGCGTTCCGAAAGCGTGGGCCTGGAGACTGCGAACCGCAAGGGCTTGGCCGCCGGCTTGGGTCAGCGGGGGTCGGAACTCGGTGGGCGATACTGGGTTCGAACCAGTGACCTCTTCGGTGTGAACGAAGCGCGCTACCACTGCGCCAATCGCCCGAGCGGGGCAGACTTTACATGCCGGGCAGGTCAGGGAGAAAACCGACGAAGCCCTGCAACCAGCGCCACGACGACACCGTCGCGCTCGGCCACCCGAAGCGATAGACCATCCACGCGAGAACGCCGCAGACGATGAGCACCGCGAGAGCGGTCACGAGCGCACGCCGTCGGCGTACCTTCGGGTCAACCAGAGCGGCGCGTTCGCGTGCCTGATGGATCCGCTCGCGCAACCGGTGAAGCAGCCGCTCGGCCCACGGCCACTCCAAGGCCAGCACGCCGAGTCCGAGCAGGATGGCGAGCACGCCCTGCCCCGGTCCGACCAACATCACGATCCCAGCCAGGATCAACACCAGTCCGACGAGCGTCAAGAACACCTTGGTCAAGAAGGAACTCACCGGATTGGAGTGGGCTTTCGCGTGCAGTTCCTTGAGCCTGCGGAACCGTTGGTGCTGCTCGGCCTGCTCCTCTTGCACGACGGCCTCCTGCACCACCTTCGGAGGCTCGTGCTCGGCCGCGCGTGACATGACCCAAAGACTAGATGAGCCGGGAAGGCGTCGAAGGGCCACGACACCCGCTGATCACCCGACGAACAACGCCAGTCACGTGCTTCGTCCCCCGAACTCCTGGAGTCCATTCGCGTCATGGCACCCCCGCCGAAGCGTCTCATCGGCGAAGCAACCAGCTTCAACCGACTCGAGCGAAAGAACCGATGATGAACAAGTCCGGCGACAACGGGGGTTGGATTCGGATGCCTGATATGACTCAGGACTCGCTTCGGAGCGCGGTCCGGCAGGAAATCTCCATGGACTGCGTCGATGCCTGCGGCAACGCGCACACACTCCACGCACAGCTTGGCTACGAGATCGACGATCCGTACGCCGTCACCCTGACCTTCCGCGTTCCTGGCGAAGACGTGGTGTGGACGTTCGGCCGCGAGTTGATCGCCGCCGGTCTCGTCGAGCCCCACGGAGACGGCGACGTACACGTCTGGCCAGAGAACGACCACGGATCCGGGGCCATGGTCATGATCGAACTCTGCTCCCCCGACGGCCATCTACTAGCGGCTGCCCCGGCCAATGAGATCCACCGGTTCCTTCTTCGGACCCATGCGCTCGTGCCGGTCGGCCATGAGGCTTCCTTCCTCAACGTCGACCGACTCATCTCGGCTTTGCTCGCGCCGGAGACCCACGCCTGACTTCTCGTCACATCCCCCCGGATAGACCCCGGTCCGCTTAGTGCGGGTCGGGGTCTTCGGTTTCTTGGCGATGCCAGGTCTCGGCGGCTTCGCGGGTGATCGGACCGGGCGCTTCGAAGGTCCGGCTCCCCCATCGGGTCACGCCTTGTACGTCGCGGGTGGTGGAGGCGAGGAAGACCTCGGTTGCCTCGGCCTCGACATGCTCGATCGGCTCGTCGATCTCGCGTGCTCCGCACCACTGGACCACCAGCGCTCGGGTGACTCCGGCCAGGCAGCCGCTCGCCAAGGTGGGGGTCCGGAGCTCGCCGTCGAGGACGTAGAAGATGTTGGACCCGGTGCCCTCGCACAAGTGGCCGACGGTGTTGGCGAAGATCGCCTCGGTCGCACCGTGACGTTGCGCTTCGGCGAGGGCGACCACGTTCTCGGCGTACGACGTGGTCTTGAGGCCAGCGATCGCGGAGCGCTCGTTGCGGGGCCAGGGGACGGTGAGGATTGTCGTCGTCGGCGCCTGCGCGGTCATCGCGTCGGCGACGACGACAAGGGTCGGCGCCGCATGGCCGCGTCCGGAGCCGAGTGGAGCGGGTCCGCCGGTGAAGGTGATCCGCAGGCGACCGAGGGACAGGTGTTGCGCAGCGAGCACCTCGGCGACCCCTCGGCGTACCTCGGCGAGGTCCGGCGCCGGCAGACCGATCCCGGCCGCCGACGTCGCCAATCGGTCGAGGTGGCGCGTGAGCGCGAACGGCACACCCTCCACGACCTTGATTGCCTCGAACACGCCGTCACCCACAGTGAAGCCGTGATCGGCGACCTCGATCGCCCCGGCTGTTGGGTCATCGAGCAGGGTTCCGTTCATCCACGCATGCACCGGATCAGCGTAGATGCAGCGGCCGAGACGCCGTCCTCGGAGCCGATTTGGGAGCCACGTTGGCCATCGGTTACTGTTTCACCCGCACTTCCGGCCAGGCCGGAGATGCAGGCGGACGTAGCTCAGTTGGTAGAGCGCAACCTTGCCAAGGTTGAGGTCGCGAGTTCGAGCCTCGTCGTCCGCTCGGAGCGGGTCTCGGCGGACCCACTTCAATGGTGGGTTGGCCGAGAGGCGAGGCAACGGACTGCAAATCCGTGTACACGGGTTCAAATCCCGTACCCACCTCGACTCGCATCAGAGTTAACACCGGGGCGATTGGCGCAGCGGTAGCGCGCTTCCTTGACACGGAAGAGGTCACTGGTTCAAACCCAGTATCGCCCACCAGATAACCGCAGGTCAGAGGCCCTTTCGAGGGTCTCTTTCCTTTTTCGGGAACATACGGGGAACAAGGTGCGGCCAAGTTTGGCCGCTCCTGTCGTCTGATCTGGGATCACACATCGAGCAGTGCCTCGTCGGTCCAGACGTCTTCGTAGCCCGGTGCGATGAGGAATCGCGAGCCGGCCGGAAGGTCCAGGTACTTCGTGAACTCTGGGCACCGTTCGACCAGGTGGGCTGCGTGCAACGGCTTGAAGAAGTCGTCGGCGTCGGAGAACTCCCCCGTCCAGACGTACCAACCGCTCGTGCCCTTCTCGGGCACGTGCCGAAGGCCGTGGACCGGCCAGTCCCAGTCGCCGGCAAGCAGCGACGCGGAGACTCCGACGATCTCATCCGGGGTCACCGGAGGGCTCCCTCGATGACGTCCAGAGCACGCAGCGCGGGATAGGTCTCCATCCGCAGGAAGTCGAGCCGGTAGTACTCGGCCCAATAGCTCACCGCTCGCGCGCGGGTCAGCGCCATGAAGTTCGGATTCGAATCCACGAACTGCCCAATGCCTCGTGCGGTCTCGGGAAAGCCGTCGAGTCCGTCGCGAAGGAAGCGCTCGATGTCGGCGCAGATCTCGACGACGTACTCGCCAAGCAGCGCCACAACGAAGGGCGCCGACCAAGACGCATCGTGGCTCAGTACGAGCTCAAGGGCGCGCTGCCGTACGTGGCCGTCGTGGTGGCGGGTATAGATGCAGCCAGCGGCGGCCCGGCTTGCTGGCGCGAGTCTCTCGATGTCGCGGCTCGGGATTTCGTTGTAGATCCGGTCCGGGATCTCCAGCGTCTCGCCTTCGAAGTTAAGACTCGGCCAGGGACGGTTGTTGCTCTCCTGCACGAGGCCGACTGATGGGAAGTCGGCGGGTGGCACGAGGTCGATGGCCGGCGACGCCGCCGCGAACGCAACAGTCGGGAAGGCGTCTCGCACTCGGGCGCGGAAGTCATCCCGCACCGGTCCCGCCGATTCACCCATGCGCACATCTTGGCGTACATCACCTGTGTGATCAGTGCTCGCGGGACCCCGACGGCTCAGCGCCAGTTGCCAACCGGCTTGGCGTCGATGAACCGCTCGACGGAGTCGGCCTTGATCCGCAGGGTCTTGCGGCCGAGGCGGACCGCCTCGAGCTGGCCATCAGCGATGTAGCGGCGGACGGTCCGGGTCGACACGGCGAGAGCGTCGGCGGCGTCGGCGAGCGTGACGAGACGTCGGGTGAGGGTGGCAGGCATGGCGGGCTCCGAGGTCGTGGCGGACGCCGTTCGTCCGCTCCTGTCCCTCAAGGCCGGCAGCCGCCTCCCAGTGGCTATGCCCTTCGTCGGAGAACTCGGTGGCTTCGAGCCCCAACCTGACACGATGTCGAGGTGACCGATTGGCATGCGCTCCGCGACGCATACGGAAGCGCCGAAGCGCTGGGAGAACTGCTCGACCGTGGTAACACCGACCGGCGCGAGGTCTGGGATGAACTGTGGTCGCGCCTGTGCCATCAAGGCACCGTCTACACGGCCAGCTACGCAGCGCTACCTCGCCTGGCGGAGCTGGCCACGCGTCGCGATCCAGCGGGATTCGTCGAGCCGCTCTTTCTGGCGACCTGCATCATCGCCTCGACCGACGGGCAGGTGACGAAAACCATCAATGTCCGCGCCCAGTACGCGGACACGATCCGCGTCCTGCATGACGTTGCGGAGCAGGTCGTCCCACTGGCAGGAGACGACACTGACTTCGTCTACCGACTTCAAGCTCTCCTCGCAACGGAAGGCAGTGGCGCATGGGGTTCCCGACTTGAAGCTCTGGCCGACCAGGAGCTGGAGCTCGCCTGCCGCAACTGCGGCGAGCAATTACTGATCAACCTCGAGACCTCGCCGTCGCAGGTCAGGCAGTTCGACGACGCGTCCGTCGGCATCATGTCCGTGATCCCTGCCGATCCGGCAAGCCTGACCGGGAGCGAGGCGCGTGCCTACCAGCTCGCGAGCACTCATAGCCGCCCCCAGCTGGCCAATCAGATGTTGGAAATGTTCGGCGTGTTCGAATGCCCGAACTGCCACTCCCGAGATCGAGCTCGATCGGCGCTCGGTTAGGTCCGCTTCGGGGGCCGCCAGCGAAGGATCAAAGGCCGAACACACCGCGTTCTTCGTCGAGAGAGACTTCCCGGCTGCTCCAGCTCACCTGCGCTTCGTGCAAGGTCGCGGTGCCGTAGGCGCTGTCGTCGACTGGGATGCCAAGAGCGGCCAGGTACGACAACAGCATCACGCGATCGAATCGGTTCCGCTTGATGCGTGTGCCGTAGCGCTCCGTGTCCTCGAACGGGAGAGGCTCCCCGCTCTCGTGCCATTCCCATCTGCCGTCCGTCGCCGTGGCGGAGATCGAGCGGATGTACATGAGCGGTGGCTCTCCGCCGGGTCCCAAGACTTCCAGTTGCGTCTGCGCATGCCCAGGCCCGTACGGCGGAGCGTGCGTGGCGACGACGCAACGAACGCCGAGTGCCCGTGAGACCGCCGGGCCAGGCGCGGTGCCGTCACCGCCGTGGATGCCGTTGTTTGCGAGTGCGGTCCAGCGCCCCACATGGGCGGTCAGCATCCGGGTCCACGGCGCCTGGAACGGGAGGAGCGCGGAAAGCGCCTGGGGGAAGGTGGATCCCGTTGCCGTCGAACGACCGTCAGCCAGACTGCCGGGTAGCGCGGCGACGACCTCAGCCTCGGGCGCCTCGAGGAACTGCAACGAGAGGCCGAGCGGGCAGGCATCGCCGCCGAAGAGGACCGTCATGGCGTTCAGGTTAGGGCGCCGACCGCCGGATCTCTTGCGGAAACAGTCGGCGGGGCCTCTCCAGGGTCAACCGCGCACAAGTCTCCGATGATCGCCCGACCACCCCACCGTCGCCCGCACCCTTTCCGTTCCGCTTCCGCTCGCTCCCTCCACCCATCCACTGGGACGTCCTCCTTGTCACTCCCTCCTCGTCACTCTCCGCTCTCCTCCCCTCCGTCTTCCTCTCCCTTCAGCCACACACCTATTTCATCCGAGGTTCCCCCTGGCCACTCGCGGTTGGCTCGCGGCCTTGAGGGGCGTGACGATGACGCTGCAGAAGCTGTCCGCTGGGTCGGGCTATGAGTACCTGACCCGGCAGGTCGCGGCGCTTGACTCGACGGAGAAGCGCAACATCCCCCTCGCCGACTACTACGCGGCGAAGGGCGAGTCGCCCGGGCGCTGGGTTGGTGCCGGGCTGAGCGGGATCGACGGATTGGAGCTCGACGACATCGTGACGGCCGAGCAGATGAAGCACCTGTTCGGCACCGGCTGCGATCCCGTCTCGGGCCGACCCCTCGCCTCGGCGTACAAGATCTAGCCAACGAGACGGCCGACGCCTTCACCGCCCGGGTCGACGAGTTGCTGGCGCACACGTCCCTGCCGACCTCGGTCGAGCGCGCCACCGCTCGGTCGACCGCAGCGCGCGAGTTCTTCGTCGCCGAGCGGCGAGCGCCAGCGTTATGCACGCATGGTCGCTCGCACCCCGGCCGGATACGAGTTGAGAGCATCACGGCCGGGCTCGGACTGCGACGCGTCGTCGGCGCGGTGGCGCTTGAAGTAGACGACATCGTGCGGATCAGCCGGCAGGGACCGGTGCGAGCCGCCGGCCGCCGGGCTGCGGCCTCTGGCCGCAAGCAGCTCGCACGCTCACGCCGGGGCCCCGCCCCCGTCGGCATTGAACAACGCCGGCCTGCGCCCACGAGGTCTGGACCCGGCATCGAGATGTGACCCGCTGAGGATGCCTCCTGATTTACATGCGCTGCGGAGCCTCGATCCCAAGCAGGTCGAGACCGGTCACCAGTGCCTGCAGGGTCGCCGCCGACAACGTGAGCCTCGACTCTCGGATCTGAGGCTCGGCTTTGAGGACTGGGCACCGCTCGTAGAAGACCGAGAACGCCTGGGCAAGTTCGAACAGGAAACCGCACAGGCGGTGGGGTTCCAGCTCACTTGCGACCTGTTCGACGACATCGGAGAAGGCGAGGATCTTCAGCGCGAGCGCTCGCTCGCTCGGCTCGTTCACGACGATGCTCCCGTGGACGTGAACAGGATCCAGGTCGGCGGTTCGGAAGATCGACCGCAGGCGTGCGGTCGCGTACTGGAGGTACCGGCTGGTGTTGCCGTTGAGCGAGACCATGCGCCGGAGGTCGAAGACGTATTCGCTGTTGTGCGCGACCGAGAGGTCGGCGTACTTGACCGCGCCGATGCCCACCTGGGGTGCCACCGCCGAACGGATCCCCTCGTCAAGATCGGGCTGGTCCTCGTCCATAACGGCCCGGGCCGTCGCGACCGCCTCGTCCAACAGCGCCATCAACCGCAATGGCACGCCCGAACGGGTCTTGAGGATTTTTCGGTCCTCGCCAAGAACGTTGCCGATCTGGACGTGCACTGGCTGTACCGCGTCAGGTAGCCAACCGGCCTTGCGAGCTGTGTCCCACACCATCTTTAGGTGCAGTTCCTGTGGTGCCCCGATGACGTAGAGAAGCAGGTCTGCCTCCAGGTCCTCTACTCGATGCCGGATGGCAGCGAGGTCAGTCGTGGCATACCCGTACCCGCCGTCCGACTTCCGGATGATCAGGGGCATGGGCTTGCCCTCGCGACCGGTATAGCCGTCCAAGAAGACGCATAGAGCTCCGTCGCTGATGGTCGCGAGTCCGGCGGCTTCGAGGTCTGCGCAGACCTGAGCGAGGCGGTCGTTGTACGTCGACTCTCCAGCAAGATCTGCGTCAGTGAGTGTCACTCGCAAGCGGGAGTAGATCCGGTTGAAGTAGTGCTTGGACAGGTCCACCAGTTCCCGCCACAGACGCAGCGTGTCAGGGTCTTCGGCCTGCAGCTTGACCACCCGACGCCGCGCACGAGTGGCGAATTCTGGGATCGCATCGAATTTCGTTCGCGCCGCTTGATAGAAGGCGTTGGGATCGCTCTCCAAGAGAAGCGCCTCCTCGCTCCCCTCGCCGACGTCGAGCAGGTGCTCAATCAGCATGCCGAACGGCGTACCCCAATCGCCGATGTGGTTCTGCCGGATCACGGAGTGACCAAGGAACTCGAACGTGCGAGCCAGAGCATCGCCAACCACCGTCGTCCGGAGGTGTCCAACGTGCATTTCCTTCGCAACGTTCGGGGCCGAGTAGTCGATCACGACACGCAGCCCGTCTTGTGGTGCCACACCGAGGCGCGGATCAGCTGCGGTCGAAGTCGCTTGGGCTGCGATCCATGCGTCGTCGAGCTGGAGATTGATGAAGCCAGGGCCACTGATCTCGACTCCGCTGCAGACGCCGGCGACGTCCAGGTTCTCCACGATTCGCGCTGCGACGTCGCGCGGACTCATGCCGACGCGCTTGGCCAAAGCCATAGACGCATTCGACTGAACGTCGGCAAACTGGCTCGGCCGCAGCACGGGGTCCTCGTCGCGGTACTCGGGGCCGAACGCGTGCTCTATGGCCGCTGAGAGTCGTGGCACCAGCGTTGCCGTCGCATTCATGCCAGAAGCGTAGTTGCGCAGACTGGGTCCGCTCTTCGAGCCTTGACCGGATCAGCAAGTCACGCGGATTCGTCCACCCGGTGGATCTCGTCCAGATGGTCGTCGACGTGATCCCACATCTACCGTTCAAGAAACTCGCGGCCATCTCGGGAAAGGTCGGCAATCTTCGATCGCTCGGCCAGGATGGAACCGCATGCCAGCTTGGGCTGCTGGCGAAGGCGAGAACCGAGATCCCCGGCCTGTCTCAGGCGTAGAAGGTCGAACGGTTCAGGATGGACCGCTTCCACAGCAGGTTACGGTCCGCTTCACTCAGCCCGGCGGCATCGGCAGCTTCCGACCAGTGGTCCTCGATATTCGAGACGATGCGCTCAACGATCTGCTTGGCCTCAGGTCGCGAGAGTCCGTAATCAGCGGCCGCGGCCATGCCGACCGAGAACTGGCTCGCTCGACTGCCGTCGCGACCGATCGCCATCGCCTGAGTCGAGGTGTCAGTCGACCGGGGCTGCGGGGTCAGGTCGAACGCAGGCGTCAACTCGAGACTCCTGCCATCCCAGAACGCCGCGTGGTTGCGGGCGTGGTCGTCGTTGTTGCCGATCGCGATATTGAAGACCATTCGCTCGAAGAGCTGGCGACCGATCTCCTGCGGGACGCGCCCCAACTCGCGCAGGACATCAAGCATCTCGGGGTACGACCCGTAGCGCGCGCCGAGGAGCGCGTCGAACCCAAGGATCGTCAGCCCCGACACGACGTGTCGACGCCGACCACCTGGCGCGCGGTCGAACCTCTCGATGAGCAGCACATCCCGGCCCATCGACTTGATGACTCGGGAGTTGGGCACCTGGATGCCGCACCGTCGCGCGAGTTCGATCCCGACCGCCTCAGCCCGGATCCAAGGGTGCACATCGGTGGAGACTGACAGCTTCGCGATGTACTCGATGCCTGCGTCGTCGCTGATCAGGACCTTGGGGTGTGCCCCTCCGATCGCCGTCCCGTTCATCAGGGCATCGCCGATTGCCGGGTCCAACGGCTCGCCCGCTAGGACCTTTTCAGCCGCCTCGTACAACTCGTCGAGGCTGGCCGTGTCCACTCGCGGGCTGTAATCCTCAGGGCCTTCCTGGAAGTCAATGGCGCCGAGCCGGTTGGAGCCGGACTCCAGCATGTAGGTCTCGATGCTGAGCTCGGTTTCTCCCGCGCCCAGCCGGTTGTCGATGACCCGCTCGCCCCAGGAGTCAGGCGTTGAGTCCTTCAAACATGCAGCGACCGCAAGGCCGTCCAACGGTTCCTGGACACCACGGCGCAACGGGAGTTCAGGCGCGTAGAGGCTGATCGCCTTCTCGTTCTCGAGGTAGGACCGCGCGTAGGTGAAGTCCAAACGGTCGGCGCCCACGCGATCAACTGCTCCGGCGACCACCGGGGACGATTCATCCGGCAGCCAGGTCCAGACGAAGACTCGCCCTGCCCGGTACGGGTCAGAAGTCATCGTCGGGCTCTGTTCTCTTCCTGGGCTTGTCCACCCGAGTGGGCAGCAGCGCCAGGCGGTCTCGTCCCTCTCGACGTAGACGCGCAAGCTCCGTGCGGTCCTCAGCGCCGAAGAGCGGGACTCCCAAGATGTCGGCAGCGTTGAGCGCGTTGCCGAGCGACACACCCGGGTCACCCGCTTCGATCGCGGCGACAGTACGGCGGTCGACACCGATGCGCTCGGCCAGCTCGGCCGCCGTCCACTTGCGCGCGACGCGTCCAGCCTTGATCTGCTGCCCGAGCACGACAGCAGCATCGGCGGCACCGCGGCGAGGCGAAACGCGAATCCGTGCCATGGAAGCTCCTTACTTTGTACTTAAACTAACATTACGAGCAAAGTAATGCACGGGTTAGCGCCTAATTGGCCGATCACTAGGTCCCGCCTTGCCGGCGCCGGACTGGGGCAGACCCACGATGCACTCGCCGTCGCGGGCGCCACTCCCCTGCGCGGTGGGCGCGCGTCGTGTTGCCGGCCGCAGATATTCCGCGCGACTGTGACGGCCGTCGTCGCCTACGGTTCCGGTCATGGCGATCTTCATACGACGCAAGCGCGCGGCGTATCGCTTCGAGCACGTCGGCGAGCTCAAACCACCCGCTGGCTTCGACCAGCTGATCAGCGTGAGTGTCGGGCTAGACGGCCCGGTGGCTCTCTGGGCAGATGCCGCTGCGCGGGCGGACATCGAAGCGCGCAACGAAAGTCCCGGTTTTGCCACCTTTCCGGAGACGCGTACGTCATCGCGGCCCGGGGCGGCCCTAACCGCGTACTGGCGCGGGTCGTTGGCACCGGCGCACACAGTGATCATGGATCACTTGCCCGTTGCCCATCCCCTCGTTCAGGCGCTGCCGAACGGCGAGTTCCTGGTCGTCGGCGCACGGTGCGCCTGGCGTCCCGAAGGCCCCGAGCGCAATGCGCTGCTCGTCGCCGTTGACGGCACCATCAAGCACGAGGGCACGCTCGGCGACGGCATCGAGCACATGCTGGTCGACACCAACGGGGAGATCTGGGTCGGCTACTTCGACGAGGGCATCTTCGGCAACTTCGGGTGGGGCAACCCCGGACCCGAGCCGCTGGGGTCGCGCGGCATCGTTCGCTGGTCGGTGGACTTCGACAAGGTCTGGGAGTACCCGGCGGTCCACGACTACTCGCTCTCCGACTGCTACGCGCTGAACGTGGACACCGATCGCGTGTGGGCTTGCCCCTACACGGACTTTCCGATCATCGAGATCGCCTCGGACCGCGCCACTGTCCGTGAGACCGCGGACGTGAGCGGCCCTCGCGGCCTGCTGGTCGCGGGCGAGCACGTGGCGCTCCTGGGCGACTACGAGAATGAAAGCTCACTGTTGATCGGCCAAGTCAGCGACCTGAGCCGCCTCAAGAAGCGCGAGCTCGGTATGCCGGACGGCCGAGGTGTTCCTCCCGCCCCACTCACCTGCCGCGGCAGCGTCGCCGACCTCTTCGTCGGGACGGACTGGTTCACCTTCGACCTTGCCCAGACGCTGTGACCGCTCAGTCCGGTTGAGCGCCGCGCGAGCGGCTGGCCCCGCTTGGGTGTCGCGGCGAAGTGCTGGCGAGGCCTACTGAAACACCCGAGCAGCCCGTCGATTCACTCCCCTATCGACGGCGTGGGTCTGAAGGCGTTCACTGTCCTGTCAGCCAAATCTGACGCGCCTGTCGAAGCGGTCGACAGCGGTGTCAATATGAGCTCTTCAGAGCCATCCCCAATCAATAGCTTCACCCGCTGCACAGTCGTCGCCCGGGTGACCCCGTGGCTGACTGCCGGGAATTGCCCGGCGGAGGCCGTGGTTGACTCACCTCATGCAGGTAGACGTGTGGTCCGATGTGGTGTGTCCGTGGTGCTACCTCGGCACGCGCCGGCTCAACCGGGCAATCGAGGCCTCCGGCCTCGCAGTTGAGGTCACCCATCACGCCTTCGAACTTGACCCGACACGGCCCCGTGGCGTGGTGGAGTCGCAACTGGAACTGCTGGTGACCAAGTACCACGCCACGCCCGAACAGATCCGCGCCAGTTGGGCCAATCTGGAACAACTCGGCGAGGCCGAAGGGATCACCTACCGCTTCGAGGGCGGCCAGGTCGGCAACTCCGCAGATGCCCATCGCCTGGTCCGGCTGGGGCTCGACGCTGGCCTGCAGAGCGTCGTACTCGACCGACTCTTCCGTGCCCACTTCAGCGAGGGCCGCTCCATCTTCGACCATGCCTCACTGACCGAACTCGGCGTCGAAGCGGGCCTGGATCGCGCCGAAGTCGCCGCAGTCCTGGCCTCCGATCAGTACGCCGCAGAAGTCGCCGAGGACCAGGCCATCGCCCGCTCGCTCGGGGTCACCGGAGTTCCGTTCTTCGTGCTCGACCGCCGCTACGGCGTGTCCGGCGCCCAACCTGTCGAGACCCTGGAGTCCGCGCTCGCCCAGGCAGCCGGCCAGGCCTGACAAGAAGCTTCACCGGCAACCAAACCATCGCCGAACAGTCGAGCCCCTCGAAACCGATTCGGAGCAGTTTGAAGGCGAGGAGCAGACCGACGTGTCCGGCAGCCGTCACTCCACCGCCTTCGACCCCGATGCCGAACTGATCTGCGAACCCGGACAGGGCTTTCCGCGATACCAGGAAGCAGGTGGTGCAGTTCTCCGAACTCTTCAGACTCTGACCAGCACCCGGGCCAGGTCAGCCGAGTAGCTCGGCGAAGCCTTCAACCTGGCGGCGGCTGCCACTGACGATGATGAGGTCGCCCTCGTGGACGATCGTGTCGGGCACCGCGTGGGTGAAGTCTTCGCCGGCCCGCTTGACGCCGACGATGGTGACCCCCCACCGCTGCCTCAGACGAACCTCAGCCAGGGTGCGGTCGAGGATCTCTCTGGGTGGCCGCATCTTCACGATGGCGTAGCCGTCGTCGAACTCGATGTAGTCCAGCAGCCGCCCGGCGATCAAGTGGGCCACCCGTCGACCGGTGTCGTGCTCCGGCCTGACCACGTGGTGGCAGCCGAGCGTGGTCAATACCCGCGCGTGCAGGCCACTGTTGGCCTTGGTCCACACGTCGGGGATCCCAAAGGACAGCAAGTGGTACGACGCGAGGATCGACGCCTCGACGTTCTCGCTGATACCGACCACTGCCCGCCGAAACTCCGGGACTCCCAACTGCTTGAGGGCGTCGATGTCGGTGGCGTCGGCCACCACCGCATGGGTCAGCTCTGCCGCCATCCGCTGGACGACCTGTTCGTCATTGTCGATGCCGAGCACCTCGGTGCCGGTGGCCATGAGTTCCTTGGCCAAGGAGCAACCGAAGCGCCCCAATCCGATCACCGCAACCGCGTTCGTGTGCAACTTAGCCAATGAGGGGCCGTCCTTCCGGTAGTCGGTATCGGTGCGGGCGCTGGCGCAAGGCCAACGCCGAGGCGAGAGTGACCGTGCCGAGGCGGCCGGTGAACATCAAGAAGATCAGCAACAGCTGCGCCGGTACGCCCAATGTCGGGGTCACTCCCGCCGACAATCCCACGGTGCCGAATGCGGAGACCACCTCGAAGAGCGCCAACTGAAGCCGGATCGGCTCCAGCACCATGAAGAGCAAGGTGCTGCCGACGCACAACCCGACCGCAAGCAACGCGATGGCCAGTGCCTGTCGCTGGACGCGTGCTTCAAGCCGCCGGTCGGCCACTTCGGCGTCCCGCTCCCCACGCACCTCGGCAAGGATCACGAAAAGCAGGAGGAAGAAGGTGGAGACCTTGATGCCGCCGGCGGTCGACGCCGAGCCGCCTCCGATGAACATCAAGATCGTGGTGAGGAACAGCGAAGACTCGTGCATTTGGGCGTAGTCCAGAGAGTTGAAACCGGCCGTACGCGGTTGAACGCTGGAGGTGAAGGAAGCCAGCAACTTTGCCGGCCAGTCCAGCGCACCCAACGTGGCCGGATTGTTCCACTCGAAGAGCGCGATGCCGATGAATCCGGCAGCCAACATGACAGCGGTGCCGGTCAGGGTCAGCTTGGAATGGAGACTCCACAGCCGGGGAGCCATTCGGCGCCGCAGCTCGATCAGCACCGGGAAGCCGATACCGCCGAGGATGATCGCCGTATTGATGGGAAGGCAGATCCAGGGGTCGCCGGCAAAGCCCATCAAGCTGTCGGAGAAGAGTGCGAAGCCTGCGTTGTTGAACGATGAGATCGCATGGAAAACCCCGAGGTACGCCGCCCGCAGCGGCGGCTCGTCGTAGCCCCACCAGAAGCGCAGGCCGAGGAGCACCGCCACCGCCACCTCGATCACAACCGTGACCCGGAAGATGCCCAACAGGATGTCGCCGACCTCGCCGAGGTCGACGGTGTTGGACTCACCGGCGGCATTGAGCCGGCTGCCCAGTCCGAGTCGTCGTGAGACGAGCAGACCCAGCAACGAGGCCAGCGTCATGATTCCGAATCCCCCGACCTGGATCATCACCAGGATGGCTACTTCACCGAACCCACTCCAGTAGTTGGGTACGTCGACGGTGGACAGGCCGGTCACGCACAGCGCGCTGGTGGCCGTGAAGAAGGCCACCATGAAGTCGGCGCTCCCCGGCCCGGAACGCGCCATGGGAAGCATCAGCAGGGCGGTGCCGAGCACCACCCCGAGCGCAAAGAGGAGGGTCACCATCCGTGCGGGGTGCGGACGGCGGATCTTGGCGGGGCTCAGGACTACTCCTCCTCGGTCGCCGTGGTCTCCTGATGCGTGCCCGGACGAGGAGCCCACGGTAGCTCCGTGCTCGGGCGGACCACGATCAGCCGGTCACCCCGGTTGAGCAGAGTCACCACTGGCTCGTAGTAGCGGTAGACCCGCTCATCGCGTACGACGGCGATCACCTGATCGGGTAGCGACTGAGGTGACTTGCCGACCTCGCCGAGAAGCAACTCCCGCTCCGCGACCTCCAAGCCTTCGCCGTACATCAGCAGGTCTTCCATCACCGCACCGAGATTCGGGGAGAGCGTGCTCAAGCCGAGCAGCCGACCGACCGCTTCGGAGGAGGTGATCACCGAATCTGCGCCGCTCTGCCGCATCAACGGCACGTTCTCCTGCTCGCGCACGGCGGCCACGATCCAGACATCGGGGTTGAGTTGACGCACGGTCAGGGTGGCCAGCACGTTGGTGTCGTCGCGATCGGTCGTGATGATGACCTGGTTGGCCTCCTCGACTCGTGCCCGCCGCAGGATCTCGCGGCGGGTGGCGTCTCCCACGACCACCGCGAAACCATCGGCGTTGGCTTCGTCGAGGGCCAGGGCCGAAGGATCCACGATGACGAGAGACTCCTTGGCTGTCCCGTTGCTCAGCATCGTCTGGGCGGCGCTGCGGCCCTTGGTGCCGTAGCCCACGATCACGACGTGGTCTTGCATGCCCTTCCTCCATCGTGAGATCCGTAGCAGGGTGCGCCCTTGGTTGGCCAAGACCTCGAGGGTCGTGCCGATCAACAGCACCAGGAAGACGATCCGCAACGGGGTGATCACAAAAGCGTTCACCAGCCGCGCTTCCGCGGTGACTGGAGCGATGTCGCCGTAGCCGGTCGTGCTCAGTGTGACGGTCGTGTAGTAGATCGCGTCGACGAACCCGACGTCATAGTTTGGCGGGTCGTTGTTGTCGCGATAGCCATCCCGGTCGAGATAGACGATCAAGACGGTGAGAACCAGCACCGCGATCGCGGCGAACAATCGCCGCAAAAGCTCCCACATCGGGGAGCGCTGCACGGCCGGCAGGGCCACGCCACCGGCGGCGCCATCAGCGGGGAGCGGCGCCCGCTCTGCGCTGCGCTCCCCCGGAATCTCACTCACGTGCCGAACCTAGTCGACCACGTCGCCGTAGATGAGCACCCCACCCGGCTGGTCCGCGCCTGGATCGCTGTCGGTCTGCAGGGTCAGGAACCGGAAGCGGTCTCCGACCCGGGGACCGTGCGAGCCCGCACCCTTGTTCCAGACTCCACACAGTTGGTCGCCGTCGGCACCAGCCAGCTCCGCCACCTGCTCTCCCTCCAGGCACAGCTGGCGCGTGGCCGGGTCATAGGAGGAGACCAGCGCCTCGCTGGCTGCAGGCGACTCGGGTCCGGCGACCACCCCGACGAGGAATCCTGCGAGCAGGCAGACCCCGGCGCCGGCGAGGACCAGCGGGAGCGGCGCATTGACCGAAGACACGCGGAGAAGTCTTACATGCGGCTCACTTGTCCGCCGACGCGCGCCCCTTCACTTCAGCGACCCGGGTCTCTGGGGCGGCCTCGGGCTCGACGTTCTCGAGCTCGACATCCTGGGGCTCGACGTCCTGGGGCTCGACGTCCTGGGGCTCGATTTCCTGAGCCGCTTCGGCGGCTCGCTTGCCCTGCCAGGGTCCCGGGAATCGCGCGATGACCTCCTCACGCGCGCGCTCGGTCGCGTTTTGCGGGAAGACGGTGTCGAAGGCCGCGTTGACGCCTGCACCGATCAACACAGCCAGCGCCACGATGTAGAGCCACAACAGCACCGCGATCGGCGCGGCAAGCGGGCCGAAGATCGACTTGGACTCCCCCGCGGTCGAGGTCAGCGTCCAGCGCAGCACGTAGGACCCGATCACCCAGGTAAGCAAGGAGAAGGTCGCCCCCGGGAGGTTGAAGCGCCACTTGGTCCGGACCGGCACAGAGACGTGGTAGAGCGTGGCCAGGAAGCAGATGCATCCGACCACCACGACCGGCCAGTAGAAGGAGATCAAGAAGTCCAGCCGCGAGGGCAGCAGCCGCATCACCAACCGGGGACCCGCCACCACCAGGGGCAACATGATCACCCCGATCACCAAGCCGAGCAGGTAGAGGCCGAACGACAGTGCTCGCGTGCGGATGATGCCGCGGTGTCCGCCGAGCCCATGCATGATCGTGATGGTGTCGACGAACACGTTGAGCGCCCGAGATCCCGACCATAACGCCAGCACGAAACCGATCGAGATGACCTCGAACCGTCCCCCCGCCAGCACGTCGTCGATCGTCGGCACGATCACGGTGTCCACGGCGTCTTGGGTCAGCGCCCGCGAGGCGAGGTCGATGACCGCCTGACGTACGTCGGCGACCTGGGCGGCGGGGAACTGGCTGGTCACATAACCGATGGCTCCGGTGAAGGCGAAGACCAGCGGGGGCATGGACAGCACCGCGAAGAAGGCCGCCTCCGCCGCGAGCCCGGTGACTCGGTAGCGCATGCACGAACCGACGGTCGTCACGATCAGCCGCCAGATGAGGTGTCCCATCCGGCTCGCGATCGATCTAGGTTCGGCCTCGGGCATGCCGACTACGGTAACCGCGCGGGCTCGGATCTTCGGACGTTGCCGGGCCCTGGGTCGGAAGAATCGCCGAATCTCCCCGCTTCAATTGGGTCAATCCCAGCCAAGAGGCATGACAATGAGGTCAACGCCCGGACGCGGGCGCCTCAATGGAAAGGGATATTCACCCATGCGTAAGTACGCAGTCGAGTTCATCGGCACGTTCTTCTTGGTCTTCACCGTGATCACCGCCGTCAACACCGGCGGTGGCGGTCTGCCGCCGCTCGGCATCGGCGCGGTGCTGATGGTCATGATCTACGCCGGCGGCCACGTCTCCGGCGCTCACTACAACCCGGCCGTCTCGGTTGCCGCCTTCGTGCGCGGACGCCTGGACGCTTCCGACCTGGTGCCCTACATCGGCGCTCAGCTGGCCGGTGGCCTCGTGGCTGCTCTGTTCGGCCTCTGGTTCTTCGATGCCAAGCGTCCCGATGCCTTCGAAGGCAAGGATCTGGCGATGGCTTTCGTCGTCGAGTTGTTGTTCACCTTCGCCCTCTGCTGGGTGGTGCTCAACGTCGCCACGTCCAAGGATCACCCCAACAACAGCTTCTACGGCTTGGCCATCGGCTTCACGGTTGTGGCTGGCGCGGTTGCTGTCGGCGGGATCAGCGGCGGCCTGTTCAACCCGGCCGTGGGCTTCGGCATCGCCATTGCCGGTATGTACAACTGGGTCAGCTTCATCATCATGGTGATCGCCCAGCTCATCGCCGGCGCTGCCGCCGGCATGGCGTTCAAGGCGATCAACGCCGACGACGCCTGATCGGACTCGCACTCGCCCCTACGACAGCGGGCGAGGGCTGGACAGACAAGAACGGCCGGTGGCTATGCCACCGGCCGTTCTTGCGTCCCCGCTCGGGAGAGTTGTGTCTCACCGAGCGGCACACTGGGGGCTAGCTCAGCTCGAGGCCGGGGTAGAGCGGGTTCGCGTCGAGCAGTTCGGCACTGGCCGAGCGCACCCGATCGGCGACCCCGTCGGCGAGCAGGTAGGTCGCCTTCGACGGCGCCCCGGCACTCGTCGAGCCCGGCTGGGTGTTGCTGAGCACCTCGACGATGAGCTCGGCCACCCGATCGAACTCGGCCGCGCCGAACCCGCGCGTGGTGAGGGCCGGGGTGCCGAGCCGGACGCCGGAGGTGTACCAGGCTCCGTTGGGGTCGGAGGGAACCGAGTTGCGGTTGGTCACGACACCCGCGTCGAGCAGCGCGGACTCGGCCTGACGCCCGGTGAGCCCGAAGCTGGTCACATCGAGCAGCACCAGGTGGTTGTCGGTGCCACCGGTGACGAGGGAGGCACCCCGCTTGAGGAAGCCCTCGGCCAGCGTCTTGGCGTTGTCGGCGACGTTGTGGGCATAGGTGCTGAAGGACGGCTGCCGCGCTTCGGCCAGGGCGACGGCCTTGGCAGCCATCATGTGCGAGAGCGGACCGCCGAGCACCAGTGGGCAGCCGCGGTCGACGGCGCCGGCGTACTCCTCGGTGGCCATCACAAGCCCGCCACGGGGGCCGCGCAGCGACTTGTGCGTGGTGGTGGTGACGACGTGCGCGTGCGGTACCGGGTCCTCGTCGCCGGTGAAGACCTTGCCGGCCACCAAGCCGGCGAAGTGCGCCATGTCGACCATCAAGGTGGCGCCAACCTCGTCGGCGATCTCGCGCATCTTGGCGAAGTTCACCCGCCGCGGGTACGCCGAGTAGCCGGCCACCAGGATCAGCGGGCGGAACTCGCGTGCCTTGGCGGCCACCTGGTCGTAGTCCAGCAGCCCGGTCTCGGGGTCGGTGCCGTACTGCTGCTGGTGGAACATCTTGCCGCTGATGTTGGGGCGGAAGCCGTGGGTCAAGTGGCCGCCCGCGTCCAGCGACATGCCGAGCAGCCGTTGGTTACCGAGCTCGGCACGCAGGGACTCCCAATCCGCTTCGCTCAGGTCGTTGACGCTCTTGGCGCCCAACTTGGCAAGCCCGGGTGCTTCAACCCGATGGGCCAAGATCGACCAGAACGCGACCAGGTTGGCGTCGATGCCGGAGTGCGGCTGGGCGTAGGCGTACTCGGCACCGAAGAGCTCCCGGGCATGCTCGGCGGCGAGCGCCTCGACGGTGTCGACGTTCTGGCAGCCGGCGTAGAACCGGTGTCCGACGGTGCCCTCGGCGTACTTGTCGCTGAACCAGGTGCCCATCGTGAGGAGCACCGCGGGCGATGCGTAGTTTTCCGAAGCGATGAGCTTCAGCGAGCCCCGCTGATCGATGAGTTCTTGACGGGTGGCGGCGGCGATCCGGGGCTCCACCGAATCGATGACCCGAAGGATCTGGTCGTAGGCAGAACTGATGAGCTGGTCGGTCATGGGCACACAGTAGTGACGCGCTCCCCCCGCTCCCAACCCACGCCGCCAGGCGAGCACGCACGGACCGGTCCGACGCTGGACGTGAGTTCGGTGCGCGCCCAGCACGATATGAATTGACCGATATTTGGACATCTGTCTCAGATCACGGGATTTCGACTTGTGGCAAGGGTGTCCGCTGGCTGAGACTTTGCAGGTGACTGTTGCGCACTCGACCGACCTCGTGGCTAGGCGCCACCTGGATCTCGGCCGCATGCGCAGCATGATGTGTTGGCATCGCTGACCGCACCCCGAATCAGTCCACCTGACCACGGGCGCCGTCGCGGTTCCAACCCGATTGCCTCAATGAAGCGGCGTCGGGTACGCGCCAGACGAGCGTCGAACCCACCCGACAAGGACCTGAGGTGACTCTCACCCCCAGCACCACCAGCCCAGCCCCCCGGACGACAACGGGTCGTCCGCGCCGCGGGGAGGGCCAATGGGCATTGGGCTATCGCGAACCGCTCAATCCCAACGAGCAGTTCAAGAAGGACGACAACCCACTCAACGTCCGGGCTCGGATCATCAACATCTATTCACACCGCGGCTTCGCATCGATCGACCCCAACGACCTGCGCGGCCGATTCCGGTGGTGGGGGCTCTACACCCAGCGGCGCCCCGGACTCGACGGCGGCAAGACGGCCACGCTGGATCCGGCCGAACTCGATGACGAATTCTTCATGATGCGCGTGCGCACCGACGGCGCGCTGCTGGGGAGCACCCAACTGCGCGCGCTTGGCGAGGTCTCCACGGCCTACGCCCGAGACACGGCCGACATCAGCGACCGCTGCAACATCCAGTACCACTGGATCCGCGTCGAGGATGTCCCCACGATCTGGGAGACCCTGGAAGCAGTTGGGCTCAGCAGCCAGGAGGCGTGCGGCGACTCGCCCCGGCCGTTCCTGGGCTCCCCCGTTGCCGGGGTCTCGGCAGAGGAGATCATCGACGGATCGTGGGCGCTGGCCGAGATCAAGCGCCGGTTCATCGGCGACCCCAGCTATGCCAACCTGCCGCGCAAGTTCAAGACGGCGTTGACCGGCCATCCCAGCCACGATGTCGCCCCCGAGGTCAACGACGTGTCCTTCGTCGGCACCGTGCATCCCGAGTTCGGACCCGGCTTCGACTGCTGGGTCGGCGGCGGACTCTCGACCAATCCCATGCTCGCCCACAAGTTGGGGGTGTGGATCCCGCTTGCAGAGGTCCCGGACGTCTGGGAGGGCGTGATCGGGATCTTCCGCGACTACGGCTACCGGCGGTTGCGCTCCCGGGCGCGCCTGAAGTTCCTGGTTGCGGACTGGGGCGGTCAGCGGTTCCGCGAGGTGCTCGAGACCGAGTACCTCAAGCGGCCGCTGATCGACTGCCCCTCCCCCGAGGTGCCGGTCCGCCAAGGTGACCACATCGGCGTCCACCCCCAGCGCGACGGCTTGGTCTATATCGGTGCGGCGCCAGTCGTCGGCCGGATCAGCGGCCGGATGCTGACCGGCTTGGCCGGCCTGGTCGAGGAGTACGGCGCTCAGGGTGTCCGGCTCACGGCGTACCAGAAGCTGGTGGTGCTCGGTATCGACCCACGGCGTGCCGAGGAGTTCGTCGCCGATCTGGAGACGATCGGCCTCAGTGCGACACCGTCCAACTGGCGCCGCAACACCATGGCCTGCACCGGCATCGAGTTCTGCAAGCTCGCGATCGTCGACACCAAGGAAAGGGCCCGCGCCCTGGTCGGTGAGCTCGAACAGCGCTTCCCCGATCTAGAGGTGCCCATCAGCGTCAACGTCAACGGCTGCCCCAACGCCTGCGCGCGCACCCAGGTGGCCGACATCGGCCTCAAGGGCCAACTCGTCCTCGACGAGGAGGGGCGGCAGGTGGAGGGGTTCCAGGTGCACCTCGGCGGTGGCTTGGCCCTCGGCGCCAACTTCGGTCGCAAACTGCGCGCCCACAAGGTGACCAGTGCCAAGCTCGACGACTATGTCACCGCGGTAGTCACCGCTTTCCTGGTCGAGCGGGCCGACGATGAGACGTTCGCTGCCTGGGTCGCACGCGCCGATGAGTCGGTCCTACGCGGCGAGCCCGAGCAGCCGAAGGTGGGCGTCACGTCGTGAGCGAGCGCGCGGCACCGTTCCACTGCCCCTATTGCGGGGACGAGCTGCTGCATCCCCATGTGACCGACACCGGAGATGCTCCTGCGGGTGCGTGGGAGTGCCGGTCCTGCCTGCGCGCGTTCGCGTTGCGCTTCCTGGGGCACATCCCGCGGCGGGAGTCGACCTCATGACCACCGCCGTCACCCGCGCGGCGCGCGCCTATCGCGGCAGCCACACCGAAGGTCGGTCGCCGGAGGAACTGCGCGAGATCGTCAGCCACATGGGCGCCGAGCTCGAACTCGCCCCCGCCGAGCACATCATCGAGTGGGCCGTGGCAACCTTCGGTGACCGCTTCTGCGTCACCAGCTCGATGAGCGACGCGGTGCTCGCGCACCTGGCCTCGCAGGTGGCACCAGGAGTCGACGTGGTCTTCCTCGACACCGGCTATCACTTCCCCGAGACCATCGGCACCCGCGACGCCGTCGAGGCCACCTTGCCCGTACGGATGCTTAGCATCGAGCCGGTTCAGTCGGTCGCCGAGCAGGACTCGGACTACGGCCCCGACCTCTACGCCCGCAATCCCGACCTGTGCTGCCAGCTGCGCAAGGTGCAGCCACTCGCCGACGCACTCGGGGCGTACGACGCCTGGGCGACCGGCCTGCGGCGCGCCGAGACCCACAACCGAGTGATTGCGCCGGTGATCGGCTGGGATGCCCGCAAGCGCAAGGTGAAGGTCTCCCCCCTGGCGCGATGGACCGATGACCAGGTCGAGGAATACATCCTCACCAACGGTGTCCTGGTCAACCCGCTTGTCTACGAGGGCTACCCCTCGATCGGGTGCCGCCCCTGCACCCGGGCAGTGCAGCCCGGTGAGGACGTGCGCAGCGGCCGATGGGCCGGCACCGCCAAGACCGAATGTGGAATTCACGCATGACCCCCCTGAAAGGAGGCGGCTCCCCATGGCTGCTCCCGCTCTAATCGCGCTCGCTCACGGCTCCCGCGACCGTCGCCACGCCGAGACGATCAACCAGCTCGTCCGCGAGGTGAAGTCCCAGCGTCCCGATCTTCGGATCGAACGTGCCTTCTTGGAGCACAGTCGTCCGTCGCTCGAGGCCGTCGTCGACCGTCTGGTGGCAGCCGGTCACACCGAGATCGTGGTCGTCCCACTGCTGCTCACCGAGGCCTACCACGCCACTGTCGACGTACCCGCGGCCGTCGACGCCATGTCCGAGCGGCACCCGGAACTTCTGATCCGCGGCACCCGCGTCCTGGGGCTGGAAGCCTGCTTCCTTGAGGTCCTCGACGAGCGGATGCGCGCGGCGCTCAGCCGTGCCCGCGTGCGTGAGCTCGACGCGCTGGTGCTGGCCGGTGCTGGATCCAGCGATCCCCTGGCCAACCAGTCGGTGGCCAGGTTGGCTCGGGTGTGGTCGACCCGGCACAAGTTGCCGGTCACGGCCGCCTACGCATCCAGCGCCCCTCCGGCCACCGGCGAAGCGGTTCGTGCCTTCCGTACCGAGGGCAAGCGACACATCGCGGTCGCATCGCTCTTCCTCGCCCCGGGTTTCCTTCCGGATCGGGCTGCCGAACTCGCCCTCGAAGCCGGCGCGGTTGCGGTCTCCGATCCTCTGGGTGCGCACCCCGAGGTCGCCCGGATCGTGCTCGCGAGGTACGCCGTCGGCGCGGTGGAACTCGTCCCCGTCTGAGTAGGACCAGCCGGCCTCAGGGTCTCGACTAGCCGACCAGCCGCTCGGCCAGCACCGCAAGCGTCGCCGCCGGGTCACTGGTGATGCCACCGTGCACCGGTCCCGGCTGCAGCACCGTGCTGCGCGGCGCCTTGAGGAAGCCGAAGCGTGTCCCGAGGGAGCCCGCGGCTGCATCGCCCGCACCAGCGGAGCCCGCGCAGACCTCACCGACGAAGCGCAGCCCGGCATCGAGTTCGACGCAGTCCAGCGCAGGCGCGAAAGCGCGCATCCGGGCCTCGTCGATAGACCAGGCCACCTGGAGGAAGCCGGCGTTCTCGGCGTAGAGGACCACGCCCACGTTGAGGAACTCCTCGCGGTCGACTCGCGGCACACAGCGCAGTACGACGTACTGATAGGCGTGTGCCGCACTCACCGGGACCCCTCCCCCGGCAGCCAAGCCGACGAGCCCAACCGTGCCTCGAGGAACCCGAGATAGCGGTCCCGAAGCCGCGCGGCCGAGAGCTCCGGATGCGCCAGCCATTCGTCGGGCACGAGGGCCACCGCTGCTCGCAGGCAGTCCCGGTCCAGTAGGCCCCGAAATTCCTGATCGAGTTCCCTGGCGAGACGAGCCGAACCGGCGAAGACGTGATCGCGAGGATCCCACGGTTGGTCGGCCCAACGGGCCGGATCGGGTTCGGCGCCACTGGCCGGCCAGCCATGGTGGAAGTACAGCGCCGCGCCGTGGTCGATCAGCCAGGTCCGGCCGTGCCAGCGCAACAGGTTGGGGTTGCGCCAGCTTCGATCCACATTGGCGACCAGCGCGTCGAGCCACAAGATCCGCGCGTTCTGTTCCGGCTGGTCGGCGGCATGGCGCGGCTCCCAGCCGAACGCGCCGGGCAGGAAATCGACCCCGAGGTTGAGCCCGAGGCTGGCGCGCAAGAGATCTTGAACCTCTTCGTCAGCTTCGTAACGGGCCAGTTCACCGGAGAGGTCGAGGGCCACCTGTCGCGGCGTGTCAAGACCGAGCCTGGTCGCCAGCGCGGCTACCAGCACCTCGGCTACCAGCACTCGTACGCCTTGGCCGGCACCGCGGAACTTGCAAACGTAGGTGCCGAAGTCATCGGCCTCGACGATCCCGGGGAGGCTGCCACCCTCGCGCAGAGGGGTGACATAGCGGGTGACCGAGACGCGGTCGATCACCCGAGCGGGTCCTCATCGCGCAGTCGCCGCTTCTCGACCTCTACGTCGAAATCAGCCGCCGGCCATTGCGGGTCCATCGTGCGCAAGGCATCGAGCAGCAGATGGCCGATGGCCAGGTTGCGATACCACTTCTTGTCGCTGGGGATCACATGCCAGGGGGCGGCCGCTGTGTTGGTGCGCTCCAGCGCGACGGCATAGGCATCTTGGTACGCCGGCCACAGCGCGCGTTCGTCGAGATCACCGGGGTTGTACTTCCAGTGCTTGGTCGGATCCTCGAGCCGGGCCAAGAGCCTGGCCTTCTGCTCCTCCGCCGAGATGTGCAGCATGCACTTGATGATCGTGGTGCCGCCGGCTACCAATTCGGCTTCGAAATCGTTGATTGCGTCGTAGCGCCGTTCGATCTCCGCCGGCTCGGCCCACTCGTGGACCCGCACGATGAGCACGTCTTCGTAATGGGAGCGGTCGAAGACCCCGATGACTCCTGGACCCGGCAGGGCGTTGCGGATCCGCCACAGGAAGTCGTGCTTCTTCTCCTCGTCCGTCGGCGCCTTGAAGGAGGTGATCCGCACGCCTTGCGGATCGACCAGACCGACGGTGTGACGTAGGACCCCGCCCTTGCCTGAGGTGTCCATGCCCTGCAGGACGAGCAGCACGTTTCGAGTGCCGCCAGCCGATCGCTCGGCGAAGAGTCGTTCCTGGAGATCGGAAAGTTCGGGTCCGAGCGCCTCCAGGTCCTTCTCGCCCGACTCCTTGTTGCCGTCGTAGCCAGGAGCTTCGTCGGTGGCGAGAGAGCTGAGGTCAACAGGCCCGGAGGGCAGTACAAGAGCGTCGCGCATGCACCGAACCCTAGTGGTTGGCGTCGCCCCGCATGAGGCCGCGGAGGGTGGAGAAGATGCCGAGCCCGGTGAACACCGCCATCATCGCGAAGGTGCTGAGGTACTCCTTCAGGATGGCTCCGTCGGTCATGGCAGTGCGCACGAACTCAGCCTTGCTCATGCCGGTCAACGCACCGGCTGACGCCTCGTCGTAGTAGTCGGCGGCATCTGATCCCACCACGGCGAGCATGCAGAGCACGGCACCGGCAACGATGAGCGCAACGAGAGGAATTGCCCCGGCCTTGGCCGGGCGACCCGCACCCAGCTCATCGAGCTTCATGCAGGCGACCGCCATGGCGAATCCCGCCAGTGAAGCGACGAAGCCCATCTTCCAGATCACGACGGTGAGAACCACGCCAGCAACCACGCCACCGATGCTCAGGAGCAGACCGCGGCCAACGTGCTCGGGTAGGGCGGAGCCATCGTCGACGGCACTCGCCGAGAGCTGCGACTGCAATTCATCACCGTGGTGGTTGTCCGACATGGCAAAACTCCTGCTGTCCGAGGTCAAAAGTCGGAACATCGTAGGCCGGGGGCCGCGTCACTGTCAGCACTATTGGCCCAATCCCGCGACCACCTCGTGGACGACCTGCGAGATTACCGCTCCGGAATGCCCCTTGCGGGCTAGCCCACCGGTCAACCGGCGAGTGGCCGTGAGGCGATCCAAACCCTGAAGGGAGCGCGCCCGCCGGGCCGCGTAAGCACGAGCCGCCACTAGCTCGTCCTCGCCGGTCACTTGCGCCAAGGCGGTCTCGATGTCTTCGGCGGAGACCCCCTTGTTGCGGAGTTCCTGTGCCAAGGCGCGTCTACCGAGTTGCTTCCCGGTGGAGCGGTGGCTCACCCAGGCTCTGGCAAACGCTTCATCATCGATCAACCCGACCTCGGCGAAGCGATCAAGAAGTCGCTCGGCAATCTCTTCGGGAACGTTCTTCTGCCGCAGCTTGGTCACGAGCTCCGCGCGACTCATTGCGCGGCGGCTCAACTGGTCGAGCACGATGCGGCGGGCTACCGACTCCGCATCGGCCTCAGGGCCCAACGCATCGGTGTCGTTGGGCGGGGTCAGCGGAGCCGGCGTCGA
Source organism: Nocardioides sp. (assembly GCA_037046605.1). GTDB lineage: Bacteria > Actinomycetota > Actinomycetes > Propionibacteriales > Nocardioidaceae > Nocardioides. Next base: position 26,736 of record JBAOHF010000016.1, on the reverse strand, counting down.
GTCGTCGACCTCGTGTCCGGACTGTCGTAACCAGGCCCGGACTCCGTCGGCAGCATCGCCCCGCCAGGGCACGGTGTCGACGGAGTCCGGACCCACGCTCACGATCAGAAGTCCTCGACGCCCTTGGGTGCCTCGGGCTCGGCGTCGAGCTGCGGACCAACGCCCAACTTCTCCAGAATCTTCTTCTCCAGTTCGTTGGCGAGATCCGGGTTGTCGCGCAGGAAGTTGCGGGCGTTCTCCTTGCCCTGGCCCAATTGGTCGCCTTCGTAGGTGTACCAAGCGCCGGACTTTCGGATCAGACCTGCCTCGACACCCACGTCGATCAGGCCACCCTCGCGGCTGATGCCCTGGCCGTACATGATGTCGAACTCGGCCTGCTTGAAGGGCGGAGCCACCTTGTTTTTCACGACCTTGACCCTGGTGCGGTTGCCGACCATGTCGGTGCCGTCCTTGAGGGTCTCGATCCGGCGCACGTCGAGGCGCACTGAGGAGTAGAACTTCAACGCCCGGCCGCCCGTCGTGGTCTCCGGCGAGCCGAACATCACGCCGATCTTCTCGCGCAACTGGTTGATGAAGATCGCGGTCGTGCGGGAGTTGTTGAGGGCACCGGTCATCTTGCGGAGCGCCTGGCTCATCAGCCGCGCCTGGAGACCGACGTGGCTGTCGCCCATCTCGCCCTCGATCTCGGCCCGCGGCACGAGCGCGGCGACGGAGTCGATCACGATCAGATCGAGAGCGCCGGAGCGGATCAGCATGTCCGCGATCTCCAGGGCCTGCTCACCGGAGTCGGGCTGGGACACGAGCAGGGCATCGGTGTCGACACCGAGCGCCTTGGCGTAATCGGGATCGAGAGCGTGCTCGGCGTCGATGAAGGCGACGATGCCGCCTGCAGCCTGAGCACTCGCCACCGCGTGCAGCGCGACCGTCGTCTTGCCCGAAGATTCCGGGCCGTAGATCTCGACGACTCGTCCGCGCGGCAGACCGCCGATGCCGAGGGCGATGTCCAGGGAGATGGCGCCAGTCGGGATCACCTGCAACGGCGCACGCGTTTCGTCACCCAGGCGCATCACCGAGCCCTTGCCGAACTGCCGCTCGATATTGGCCAGGGCTGCGTCCAGGGCCTTGTCGCGATCGCTCATCGTCACTTCCTTCGCTCATCGGCTCACTGCCGACCTTGTGGAATCCATGTCAGGTGCGAGGCTAGAGAAGACCACCGACACTGCCTCCCGAAGCGGGAGCTGCTGTGGAAGAGATCGACCCTGGCGCTTCCTGTGCGCACCACAGTAGGCCGAACAGATGTTCGATTCGACCGACACGCCGAGACTCGCCTGGAAATGCCGAGTCGCCCGTGGCTCAACCTGGGGTCTGGGCCCTCATCGTCGACGAGCGAGGGGTGCGATCACCAGGATCGAGAGCGCGAACACCCCGGCCAGCAGGTTGAGCGCCGGGTATCCCGCCCGGTCGACCACGATGCCGGACACAGCCGCAGCGGCGGCAGCGGTCAAGGCCATCAGGGAGTCAGCGGCGCCTTGGACATCGGTGCGCGACTCCACGGGGACCAGGTCGGCGATGACGACCGAACCGGAGACCGTGGCGCACGACCAGCCGAGCCCGAGGAGGAACAAGCCGCTGAAGATCTGCCACGACGTACCCTCCGGGGACGCCCCGGCCATCGCCAGGGAGGCCACCAACATGACGCCGCCGGTCAACATCACCGGAACCCGGCCCCATGCGTCGGCCGCCCACCCCACGATCGGCGAGAACGCGAACATGCCGAGGATGTGCACGCTGATCACGATGCCGATGATCCTCAGTTGAGCGCCGCCGTGCGCCATGTGCAGGGGCGTCATCACCATCACGCCGACCATCACCGCATGCGCGAGGGACACGACCGCGATCGCGGCCGAGACGCGTGGCCGGGTGCGGAGTACGTCGGCCACCTTTCGCCAGGACAACCCCGAGGGACGGCTCGAAGCCTGATCTCTCAAGCCGGCCCGCTGCTGAGCGAGGATCAGCGGATCCGGACGCAACATGATCCAGAGCACCGCGGCCGCCGCGAAGCCGCCCAGACTGCCCAGCGCGAAGGGGCCGGTAAGCTCCGGCAGCCCGACCGCTCGAGCGGCGGCCACCGCTGGACCGGTGAGGTTGGGTCCGGCAACGGCCCCGACGGTCGTGGCCCACACCACCAACGCCAGCGCTCGTGCCCGGCGCGAGTCCTCGGCGAGGTCGGTCGCGGCGTAGCGAGCGGCGTACCCGGCCGAGGAGATAGCTCCCAGCAGCAGCGAACCGACCATCAGGACGAGCATCGAATCGAGGATTCCGGAGAGAACCAGCGTCAGCGAGCCGAGCCCGCCAACCGCGTAAGCACCGGTCAAGCCGACCCGGCGACCATGGCGAGCCATCAATGGAGCGAGCAGGTAGCTGGCAACGGCTGTGCCGATGACTTGGAAGGTCTGAGTGAGACCGGCCTGGCTCTCCGATCCGGAGATTTGCAGAGCCAGTAGCGATGCGGTGGAGATGCCGATGGTCAAACCCATCGACCCCACGGTCTGCGCCCCGGCCAGTACGCCGACCGTGCGTCGTTGCACGGCCGGGACATCGACGCCGTCGCCGATCATGGGCCGGGTCTGCTCGCTCATCGTTCTCCCTCCGGTAGTTCGAGGTGGGTCCAGACGGCAGCCCAGACCTGCTTCGGCGAAACTCCGTCCGCCAGGGCTTGATTGACCGTACGACTGCCCAGAGCGGTGACGGATTGCTGGTCGGCCCATACCTGGGCATAGGTCTCACCCAGTGCCGACTCCATGCGGTGCCAGAACTCGGTGTGCCTCATCCGTCCGCGCTCGCGCGGGTGCCGGTGACGTCCCAGACGTGATGCAGCACATCGTGGAGGTGGTACACGGCAATCGTCGCGACGGTGAACTCGGAGCCATTGCTGCGCAACCCGCGCCGGTCCCACTGGTCGGCGCGGACCCCGGCATAGACAGCCGCCACGGCTTCGCCCGCCTCGGCGAGTTCGGCAGCGACCGTGATCGGATCCTGGAGGTGGTAGGCGTCGCTGACGGCGGTTGCATCCTGGTCCCAGTTCGCGAACTCGGGGACGTCTTCGGCCAGCATGCTGTGCACTCGCGCAGCAAAGACGCGGTGCACATCACGCACGTGGCACGAATACTCGAGCACCGACCAGTGGTCGGCGTGGGTGCGCTCACCCGACCCCGGCGCTGAAAGCGCGGTGACGAACCCGGCACTCGAACCACGGAGCAACCCAGCCACCTCGGCCGGGGCCGTGGCCGCGGCATCGAAGCCGCACTCCGCACAGGGGTGCTCGAGAACCCAGGTCCAGTCCTTGGTGTCGGGGCGCAGCGTCACAAGCGATCACCTTAGTGGTGGGTCTGCGCTCGGCCCTCACCGATCATGTGCGGAGCAGCGCATCGAGCCGACGACTCACCAGCCACAGCCCCCCCATGCCGAGGGCGAGGAGGTAGACCACCGATATCCCCGACTGCCACGTGACGATGCCTGTGGTCAGCTCCCGGCACAGCACCACTCCCCGATACAGCGGGGAGGCCTCGATCAGCCAGCGTGCCAGTGCGGGCAGCCCGTCGATCGGGAAGAAGGTGCCGGAGAAGAGGAACATCGGCAGCGTCGCCAGCGTGATCTTCTCGAAGTCCTGCCAGGAGGACATGTAGGTCGTCAGCGCCATGCCCACTGCCGCGAACGCGAAGGCGATCAGCAGCGCCGCAGGCAAGGCCAATACGGCCGTCCACGACCCGGCGAATCCTAGGAGCGCCATCACCACCAGGAACGCAGCCGAATAGCTGCCGCCTCGGGCCAGGCACCAGGCGATCTCACCTCGAGCCACATCGCGGGTCGACAACGGGGTGGCCAGGATCTGTTCGTAGAGCTTGTCCATCTTCAACTTGAAGAAGACGTTGTAGGTGGCGTCCAGGATGGCGCCGTTCATCGCAGAGGCAGCGAGCATCCCCGGGGCGACGAAGGCGGCGTAGGGAACCTGCTCTCCGTTGAAGGTGAAGTGGTCGATCAACTGGCCCACTCCGATGCCGATCGACAAGAGATAGAAGACCGGCTCCAGGAACCCGGTCACGAAGAGCTTCCAGGCCGCGCGATAGCAGAGGTAGTTGCGCAGGAGCAGCACCTTGACCGCTCCCAGCCAACCCAACGGGCGCAGGTGATCGGACACCGCGAGGCTCATCCGACCAGTCTCCGTTCCAGACCCCGGCAAGACAGTCGATAGCCCACACCGATCAAGACGAGAAGAACGGCGACGTGCACCAGCGCGAGACCTGGGCGCACCGTGCCGAGGGTGAACATCCGGGACAGATCGACGCCGTGCCACAGCGGGGTGAGGTAGGCCAGCCAGGCGAACGCGCCGAGATTGGCGACCGGGAAGAAGGCCCCGGAGAACAAGAAGAGCGGGAACACCCCGAGCCGGAAGAGCACCCCGAACCCTTCTGGGCTGTCCATGCGCACGGTGAGCGCCATGGTCAGTGCGGCGAAGGCCATGCCCACACCGATCTGCGCGATCAACGCCAGCAGGGGTCCCCACCACGTCGAGAAGACCCCGAAAGGCGCGATCACGGCCATGAACACCGCACAGGTGACAAGCAGTCGCACACCCACGAAGGCGAACTGGCCGGCAACCAGATGACTGGGCGTCAGAGGGGTGGAGACAGCCGAGTGATAGGTCTTGTCCCACTTGATCTGCGCCAGCACTGGATAGGTCATGTCACCCACGGCGATCTGCATGGCGTGTGAGGCGATCAGACCCGGGACCACGAACATGAGGTAGTTGGGCGCGCCCTCGAGGGTGTCCGGGTCTCCTGGGATGTAGCCGCCCAGGACGACTCCCATGGCCACGACGTAGAGCAGCGGCGACACGAAGGCGCTGACGATCGAGCCGCGCCAGGTGCGGCGGAGTACGGCGGCGAGGTAGGGCCCTTGACGTCGTACGGCGTCAAACGAGCCGCGCGGGGCGGTCGCGGCGGTTGGTGGCATCGATGAGCTTTCCATCAGTCCACCAGACTCCGGCCGGTGAGCCGGAGGAAGACGTCCTCCAAGGTGGCCCGACGCACCAGCATCGATACCGGATGCACACCCCGCGCATGGACCTCTTCGAGGACCGTCTCGCCATCCTCGGCGTAGACCAAGACCCGGTCGGGCAGCACGTCCACGCGATCCCCCAGATCACGGACCAAGTCTAGGGCGTGGTGGTCATCACCGAATCGCAGCTCGGCGACCTCGCGGCTGGAGTAGCGCTCGATCAACTCCCGAGGTGATCCCTCGGCAGCGATCGTGCCCTTGTCCATCACCACGAGCCGGTCGCACAACTGCTCGGCTTCGTCCATGTAGTGGGTGGTGAGAACCAACGTCACGCCCTGCTGCTTGAGCCGGAAGAGCCGATCCCACAGCACGTGCCTGGCCTGTGGGTCGAGGCCGGTGGTGGGCTCGTCGAGCAGGAGCACTTCGGGGCGGTTGATCAGCGACCTCGCGATCGTGAGGCGCCGCTTCATGCCGCCTGAGAGCGCCTCGACGCGGGCGTCGCGTTTGTCGGTCAGCTGGGCGAACTCCAACAGTTCGTCGCAACGCGCGCGCACCTCACGGGCCGGCAGACCGAAGTAGCGGCCGTAGACGTAGAGGTTCTCCCAGACCGAGAGCTCGCTGTCGAGGGAGTCGTCTTGCGGGCACACCCCGATGCGTGCCCGAATCCGGGGGCCGTCGATCTCCGGATCGAGGCCGAAGATGCGGAGCTCTCCTGCCGAGCGCGGGGACACCGAAGCGATCATCCGCATCGTCGAGGACTTGCCCGCACCGTTGGGCCCCAGGAACCCGAACGCTTCCCCCTTGCGCACCGCCACATCGATCCCCCGGACGGCTTCGAACGGCTCGCCCACCTTCACCGGGAACGATTTGCGCAGCCCCTCGGCCCGGATCATGAACTCGCCCGGGTCGGCGTCGGTCTGGACGGTTTCGGTCACGAGAGCTGACCCTAGCCCGATCCGCCGACAGCCCGGATCGCTGCCGGCTCGGCACACCATCGGCTCGCTCACTACCGATCCTGGCGCTGTCGGCGAGATGAGCGAGGATGGGCAGGTGCCCCACGACCCGTTGACCGAGTTCTCTCCCGCGACGCGGGAGTGGTTCGGGGCCGCCTTCCCGGAGCCGACACAGGCCCAGTTGGGGGCGTGGGCAGCGATCAGCGCGGGCCGCAACGCGTTGGTGGTGGCTCCGACCGGGTCCGGCAAGACCTTGTCGGCCTTTCTCTGGGCGGTCGATCGGCTGCTCACCAGCGAGACCGCTGAGGAACAGCACCGTTGTCGGGTGCTCTATGTCTCCCCGCTCAAAGCCCTCGCCGTCGACGTCGAACGCAACCTGCGCGCCCCGCTCGTGGGGATCCGGCAGACCGGCGTACGCCTGGGAGAGAAGCTGCCCGAACTCAGCGTGGGCATCCGCAGCGGGGACACCCCGGCGGCGGAGCGGCGGCGGCTCGCGCAGAAGCCTCCGGACATCTTGATCACCACCCCCGAATCGTTGTTCTTGTTGCTCACCTCCTCCGCGCGCGAGTCGCTGCGCGGGGTGGAGACGGTGATCCTCGACGAGGTGCACGCCGTGGCCGGCACCAAGCGCGGTGCCCATCTGGGCCTCTCGCTGGAGCGCTTGGACGCGCTGCTCCCCCGGCCCGCTCAGCGGATCGGCTTGTCCGCGACGGTACGGCCGGTGGAGGAGGTGGCGCGTTTTCTCGGCGGCCAGCACCCGGTCGAGGTCGTGGCCCCGGTGTCCACCAAGGCATGGGATCTCCAAGTGGTGGTTCCGGTCGAGGACATGACGACTCCGGGCGCGCAGCGTTCGGCAGGAGCCGCGGCAGACGACGCCGAACCCGCCGATCTCGACGGTGCCACGGGAGAGATCGACCGTGCCACGGGAGAGATCGTCAGCGGGGAGGACGACGACTGGTTCGGCACACCCCCGAGTGATCGCGCCTCCACCTCTCTCTGGCCCCACGTCGAGGAGGCGGTGGCCGACTTGGTTGAGGCCCACCGCTCCACCATCGTGTTCGCCAATTCCCGTCGGCTCGCCGAGCGTCTGACCGCCCGGCTCAACGAGATCGCCGCCGATCGCGCGGAGGCCGCGGCACGTCGGTCGGCGACGGGATCGGCTTCGGCTGCCACCAATGCGCCCGGCCAACCGGCGCAGAGCGTGCCCGCACAGATCATGGCGCAGAGCGGCAGCAGCGAAGGAGCGCCGCCGATTCTGGCCAAGGCTCACCACGGCTCGGTCTCCAAGGAGCAGCGGGCGCTGATCGAGGAGGACCTCAAGCTCGGCCGACTCCCGGCGGTGGTGGCCACCAGCAGTCTCGAACTCGGCATCGACATGGGCTCGGTCGACCTGGTCGTGCAGATCGAGTCACCCCCGAGCGTGGCCAGCGCCCTGCAACGGGTCGGTCGTGCCGGGCACCAGGTGGGCGAGGTCTCCCGTGGCGTGCTGTTCCCCAAACACCGCGGAGACCTGGCGCCCACCGCGGTCGCGGTCGCGCAGATGCTTGCGGGACGAATCGAGTCGCTGCGGGTGCCAGCCAACCCCCTCGACGTACTCGCCCAACAGATCGTCGCCGCGACGGCGATGGACCCCTGGGACGTCGATGAGCTCTACGGGTTGATGAAGCGCGCCGCCTCCTACGCCGCCTTGCCCCGCGCCGCCTTCGACGCCACCTTGGACCTGCTGGCGGGCAGCTACCCGAGCGACGAGTTCGCCGAACTACGGCCGCGGGTCGTCTGGGACCGGGTCACCGGTCAGGTCGCCGCACGGCCGGGCGCTCAGCGGCTGGCCGTCACCAGCGGCGGCACCATCCCCGACAGGGGACTATTCGGCGTCTTCCTGGCGGGAGAGGGCACCGGGCGCCGAGTCGGGGAACTGGACGAGGAGATGGTCTACGAATCCCGGGTTGGCGACGTCTTCGCGCTCGGTGCGACGAGTTGGCGGATCCAGGACATCACCCATGACCGAGTGATCGTGACGCCGGCACCCGGGGTTCCGGGACGGCTGCCCTTCTGGAAGGGCGACAGTTTGGGGCGCCCGGCCGAACTCGGGGCCGCGATCGGCAGCTTCACCCGTCGGCTGGTCGGGCTCCCCCCGGAGGAGGCTCGACGCGAGGCCGAAGATCTCGGACTCAACCCGTGGGCTGCCGACAACCTGCTCGACTACCTCACCGAACAGCGAACTGCGACCAGCACCTTGCCCAGCGACGCGACTCTGATCGTCGAGCGTTTCCGGGACGAACTCGGCGACTGGCGACTGGTGGTTCACTCCCCCTACGGCATTCCGGTCCATGCGCCCTGGGCGCTGGCCATCAACGCGCGGCTGCGCGAGAGGTACGGCGTCGACGGCCAAGCGATGGCCTCCGATGACGGGATCGTGATCCGGATTCCCGACTCCGACGCGGAGCCGCCCGGAGGTGACCTGATCGTCTTCGAGCCCGAGGAGGTCGAGGATCTGGTCACCCAGGAGGTTGGCGGTTCGGCGCTCTTCGCCGCCCGGTTCCGCGAGTGTGCGGCCCGAGCGCTGTTGTTGCCGCGGCGCGATCCCGGCCGGCGTTCCCCCTTGTGGCAGCAGCGACAGCGCTCGGCGCAACTACTGGAAGTCGCGGCGAAGTATCCCTCGTTTCCGATCGTGCTCGAAGCCGTGCGCGAATGCCTCCAGGACGTCTACGACCTCCCCGCACTCGTCGAGTTGCTCGGCGCCGTTGCCCGCCGGGAGGTCTCGGTCCTCGACGTGGCCACCACCTCACCCTCGCCGTATGCCCGGACCTTGCTGTTCGGCTACGTCGCCCAGTTCCTCTACGAAGGCGACTCCCCGATCGCCGAACGACGGGCTGCCGCGCTGTCGCTCGACCAAGGACTGTTAGCCGAGCTGCTCGGCCGCGCCGAGCTCCGCGAGCTGCTCGACCCCGAGGTCCTGGCCGAGGTCGAATCCGAACTCCAGCGCACCCATCCCGACCGGCGAGCCCGCGACGCCGAAGGGCTCGCAGACCTACTGCGGATTCTCGGCCCGCTGTCCCCTGCCGAGATCACCGAGCGGGCAGTGACCGAAGCTCCCGTTGCCGAGTGGATTGACCACCTGCGCGACTCTCGCCGGATCGCCCTGGTGTCCCTGGCCGGGGTTCCGCGGTGGGCGGTGGTGGAGGATCTGGCGCGGCTGCGCGACGGACTCGGCGTACCCATGCCGCCTGGGATACCGACCGCCTTCACCGAGCCGGTCACCGATCCGCTTGGCGACCTGATCGGGCGGTTCGCCCGTACCCATGGACCCTTCACCGAAGCAGAGGTCGCCCACCGACTAGGGCTCGGGGTGTCGGTGGTTGCCATGACTTTGCATCGATTGGCCTCCAGCGGCCGGGTCCTCGAAGGTGAGTTCCGGCCGGCCGGCGGCCCCGGGTTCGTGGCCGGATCGGAGTGGTGCGACGCGGAGGTGCTGCGCCGGTTGCGACGCCGCTCGCTCGCCCGGCTGCGCCAAGAGGTCGAACCGGTCGACCCAGAGGTCCTCGGCAGGTTTCTTCCCTCCTGGCAGCACGTCATCGGAAGTTCGCCGCGTGCCGGGCTCCGCGGCCTGGACGGGGTGGTGTCGGCCGTGGAACAGCTCGCCGGCGCGCCCGTGCCGGCCTCGGCTTGGGAGACCTTGGTGCTCCCCTCGCGTGTCCGCGACTACGAACCCGCGATGCTCGATGAGTTGATGGCCTCAGGCGAAGTGCTGTGGGCCGGGCACGGCGCGCTCCCCGGTTCGGACGGCTGGATCAGCCTCCATCTGGCCGAAGGCGCCGAGCTCACCTTGCCGCCTCCCCGCGTGGAGGCTGAAGTCGGATCGCTCACCGACGCGCTGCTGGATGTGTTGGCGCCGGGCGGCGGCTGGTTCTTCCGCCAATTGGTCGACCAAGTCGGCCTGACCGCGCCAACACCTCCGGACGAGGCAAGCGTGGCCGCCGCCCTGTGGGAGCTGAGTTGGTCCTCGGTCATCACCGGCGACACCTTCGCTCCCGTGCGGGCCTTGGTCGGCACCGGCCCGAGCGCCCATCGCGCGCCGCGTGCACCGGCTCGAAGCCGACGCCCGGCCCGGCAACGACTGCCCGCCCGCCTCAGCGGCGGACGGCTGCCCCCTCGATCTGCCCCGCCGCAGGTGATCGGGCGCTGGTCGATGCTGCCGGGTGTCGAGGCAGACCCGACCCGGCGTGCGCACGCATTGGCCGAGCTGCTGCTGGATCGGCACGGTGTGGTCACGAGAGGTGCGGTCACCTGTGAGGGCACTCCCGGTGGCTTCGCCTCGATCTACCGCGTGCTGAGCGGTTTCGAAGAGGCCGGCCGTTGCCGCCGTGGCTACTTCGTCGCAGGTTTGGGGGCAGCCCAGTTCGGTACCCCCGGTTCGGTGGATCGCTTGCGCACCTTCGTCACACCGACGGACAGCACCCCGCACGCGCTGGTCCTGGCCGCGACCGACCCTGCCAACCCGTTTGGCGCCGCCCTCCCATGGCCACGCCGAACCAGCGAGGACGAAGGCGGCCATCGTCCGGGCCGAAAGGCTGGCGCTGTCGTGGTTCTGGTCGACGGCCGCCTGGTCATCTACCTCGAGCGGGGCGGCAAGACCCTCCTCAGTTGGTCGGAGGAGCCAAGCCTCCTGGTCCCGGCCGCCGATGCCTTGGCCGAAGCCGTACGCCGTGGCGCTCTGGGCGGCTTGACCGTCGAGCGCGCCGACGGCGAGCCACTGCTCAACTCCGGGCTCACGCCGGTGCGCGCAGCACTGCAGGACGCGGGGTTCCTGACCACGCCGAAAGGACTGAGACTGCGTGGCTGAGAGTTCACCCGTTGCCCTCGACGGTCCGGCCCATGCCTGAGGGTGATGCCGTCTGGCGCACCGCCCGACGACTGGACCAGGCCCTCAGTGGTGAGCGGCTGCTCGCCACCGACCTGAGAGTCCCGTCGTTGGCGACCATCGACCTGTCCGGCGCCCACGTCCTGGGCACCACGGCGCGTGGCAAGCACCTGCTCACCCGCCTATCCCACCCCGAACACGGCGCGCTGTCGCTGCACACCCATCTCAAGATGGAGGGCTCCTGGCAGATCTATCGACCCGATCAGCGATGGCGTTCGGCCCGGACACCTGGCCAGGGCCGTGCTCACGGCCGCGCCGGCAGTGGCGGTCGGCTTCTCACTCGGCATCGTCGAACTACTCGCCACCGCCGATGAGCCGGCCCGGTTGGAGCATCTCGGCCCCGACCTTCTTGGCAGCGACTGGGACCCGCAGGAAGCCGTACGCAGACTGAGCATCGAGCCCTCCCGACCCATCTGGAGCGCCTTGTTGGATCAGCGGAGCCTTGCCGGGCTGGGCACGATCTATGCCGCCGAAACCTGCTTCCTGCTCGGCGTACACCCCAGGTGCCCGGTGAGCGATGTCCCCGACCTCGCGCGGTTGGTGAACCGGGCTCAACAGCTCCTGGACTTCAACAAGACCCAAGGCTCGGCGATCACCACCGGAGATCTACGAGAGCCGCTGTGGGTTTATCGCCGCGATCGGCGCCCTTGCCTGCGCTGCCGAGCCCCGATCGTGGCCCAGAGCTTCGACACAGCCGACGGCCCCGGAGCAAAGCCACGCGAGCAACGTGCTCGGGCGGCGTACTGGTGTCCTCGCTGCCAACCCCTGCCCGGCTGATTGACCAGCCCACACGGCACGCGATCAGGCGGCGGAGGCGACGACTTCGCTGGCGGCGGCGGTCTCCTGCCCGGCGACCGCGTCGCTGACCTCCCGCAACACCTCGGATAGCGGCGCCTCGAGCGCCGCACACAGAGAGGCCAAGAGTTCGGAGGATGCTTCCTTGTGCCCGCGCTCGATCTCGGAGATGTAGCCGAGGCTGACCCGCGCCTGTGCCGATACTTCGCGCAGGGTCATGCCGCGCTGCATGCGACGCGCACGCAGGACATCACCAAGTTGGCGACGAAAAAGCACCACGCGGAATCCTCTCGGTGTCGGGCGGTATGGGTGGAGGCAACGCTACCTGAACACCGATCATTCCCCGCGGGAACACCTGTCTGCGCCTACATCGGTGAGTTCGGCACGCAATAGCGACAGAGCCGCCAAACAGGCGCCCTCTGCGATCTGGAGGCGATCGCCGGTCAGCGCGAGCCGCTGTGCCGAGGTGCCTGCGGGACCTGACAACGCGATGAATACCGTGCCAACCGGGTGTCCATCTTGGGTTTGTGGTCCAGCGACGCCGGTGGTGCTGAGAGCGTAGTCGGCACCCAGCCGAGCCCGGGCCCCGTCGGCCATCGCCCGGGCACACTCCGCCGAGATGACTCCAAAGGAGTCGACCAGTGCCTGCTCGACGCCAAGCAGATCGACCTTGACCCGGGTCGCATAGGACACAACCCCGCCGAGGTAGACCGCCGAAGCACCCGAGACCGCCGTCAGCAGCGACGCGAGCCGACCACCCGTCAGGGACTCGGCGGTGGCCACGGTGGCTGCTCTAGCACGCAGCAGCCGGTGCAGGTCGGCAACCTGAGAGGTGCCGACCTGCACCGGCGCTGATTCCACCTAGCGTCGCCTCCGAACCGTGATGGTGGTCGTGTCCGAGCCGGGCAGCGTGTAGGTGTCTCCGCGGTAGCGGACCCGGATGGACTTCTGACCGAGGCTAGCGAACGGACCGACCACCGTGGTTGCCGAGCCGTCCACCAGAGCCACCGAGCGCAGCCACGAACCGTTGACCCAGATCGCGACCCGACCGGTCGGCACCGGGCCGTCGGCGGACACGTGGATCGACAGCGTGCTGGTGCCGCGACGCACCTGGACGACGGAGGGAGTGGCGGTCACGTCGACCACCGGAGTCCGCCGAGCCGCCAGCGGAATCGTGACGGTGGTGCCACTGGGCTGGGCAACGAACTCGATCCGACCGCCCGCAGTGAGATCGCCGGGCACCGTCACCGCAACAGTGGCGCTCCCAGCTGCAACCGGGAAGCTTCCAAGTTGCCTAGTCTGGCCACCGCTGTAGGCGGTGACCTGTACATCGGTGTTCGCCGGAGATCCGAGCGAGGTGAGATCCAACTTGGACAACACCGCGTTGATCGACTCGCCGGCGTACACCTGGCTCGGCAGGCCGGTCTCGTCAACGATCTGTCGGGCGAAGTCCGGGCTGGTGGGCTGGGTGTCGGTGAGGTACTTGATCCAGACGTCACGATCCACCAAACCGGTGTCTCGAGCGGTGCCCAGTGTGAAGGCGCCGAAGTTGTCGCCGCCGGTGCCGAGGAAGGAGAACGTCGAAACCGTGTAGGTGGCGTTCGGGTCCATTTGTGCCCCGTCGATCCAGATCGAAGTGATCCGCTGACCCTCCGGCTTGGAGCGATCGATCGTGGCGGTGACGTTGTCGGACAGGCCGAGGGCTAGGAAGGGCCGCGCTGCGCCGGCCGGCTGGAACTGTTGTTCCAGCACCTGCCGGATCTGGTCGCCGGTGAGGTCGATCAGCCACAGGTTGTTGATGAACGGCAGCACGCCGTTGGCCTCGGAGTAGGTCACTACTCCATCGGTGTTCGCCGGGTTGATCGCAGTGTTGCCCGCATAGGTCAACTCCGCGCGCAATCCACCCGGGTTGACCAACGCCAGATCGGGGGTGCCCAAGTCTGCCGGGATGCCGTCTCGCAACGCGTTGGCGACCAGATCCCCCATCGTGGACTCCGATGCCCGATCGTCGCGTGTGCCGCCGGTGTAGCCGGCCGGGCCGTAGCTGCCGCCGGTGAAGGCAGTGGTGATGTCGGAGGTCACCGCGCCGATCGGCACGTTGCCGACAGTCGCCGCATTGGCTAGCGCCGCGTCGACCACGGTCTTCACCGGCCCGAGCACGGGATACAGGGCGATGAAGTCGGCGTCGGTCAGCGCCGTCGGATTACCGGTGGTTCCCAGGCGGGCCACATTCCGCGCGGTGTAGGAGAGCACGTCTCCGGTGTCGGGGTCGACGGTGATCTTGACCTGGCCGACGTTGTCGGCGTACTGCCCCGTCTGCACCATCGGTCGAGTTACGCCGGGCTGGCCCGGAACCGGGGCGTCCCACGCGTAGGCCTGGTGGGTGTGGCCGTTGAAGATCACGTCCACGGAGGCATCGAGATCGGCGATCTGAGCAAACTCCCCGCCCTTGGCATATTCGGTGGCGAAGTCCGACCCGGCGCCCTTGCTGGCTCCGGCATGGAAGGTCGCGATGATGACCTCGGCCTCCCCATTCGCGGCGTTTCCGTCGCTCAACTGGCCGGCCACCCGGTTGACCGCCTCTGCGGGATTGCCGAACTCGATGTCGGTGATGCCACCGGGACTCACCAGAGAGGCAGTCTCCTCGGTGACCGCGCCCACGACTGCGACGTCGACGCCGTTCATGTCGTACATCGCGTATTCGGGCAACACCGGGTCCTGAGTGCCCTTGGCGTAGACGTTGGCCCCGAGGTAGTCCCACAAGGCGTTGCGGTCAGCAGCCGGACCGATCACCCGGTCGCGAAGATCCGCCCAGCCCTGATCGAACTCGTGGTTGCCGACCGCGGAGGCGTCCAGGTTGAGCAGATTCAGCACGTCGATCGTGGGCTGGTCCTGCTGGATCGCCGAGGCGAATTCCGAGGCCCCGATCAGGTCGCCGGCACCGACCATCAAGGACGGATCGGTCGTTTCCGCACGCAAGCTCTCGATCGTGGCGCCCCACTTTACGAAGTTGCTGTTGACGCGACCATGGAAGTCATTGATGGCGAGCAGGTTCAGCGTGACCGGGGTTGCGGCGGCCTCCGCACTCGTCGCTGTCAACGTCGTCAGCACCGTCAAGGGGCTCAGCGTCAGCGCGGCGATCACTCCCAGCACGCCGAACCGCGTGGATCGGGGTGCAGAAGTTCGTCGGGGAGTCGCCGGTCGGGAGCCGGGGCCAGGAATTGCGTGATCGGGCCGGGTCGATCGCCCGCGGGGTAACCAAGACATCAGGGAAATTGCCCTTCGTCGGAGAACTTGGGAAGCCACACCTAACCACGCTGCACCGACGTCGGGCCAGGGGTGTCCTCGAAGTTCACCGCCCGTGCGCGATGCGTTCAGGGCCGGTTTATGCCAGGTCGAGGTCAGGCAACGTTCACGGTCCGGCGTTGACGCCACACGTCGCGGAAGAACTCATAACCCGACCACAGCGTCATCGCAACGGCTACCGCCAAGAAGGCCTGGCTGAGGTAGAACGCACCACTGCCGAGAAGCCCGAACACGTCGAAGGCACCTTGATGCGCCTCGCCCTCCGCCCGTCCATGTGGGAGCGGAAGAACCAGCCCCGAGAGGGCGATCGATTGCAGCACTGTCTTGATCTTGCCGCTGCGGGCGGCTGCCACCACCACCCGCTTGAGGATCGACAATCGCAGCAAGGTGACGCTCCACTCGCGCACGAGCACGAGGATCGTCACCCACCACCAGATGTCGCCCACGATCGACAGTCCGATGAACGCCATCCCCGTGATCGCCTTGTCGGCGATGGGATCGGCGATCTTGCCGAAATTGGTGATCAAGTTGCGCCGCCGGGCGATGTCGCCGTCGATCTTGTCGGTGATCATCGCGCCCACGAAGATCACGAAGGCCACGGCCCGCCAGAGAATGGAGTTCCCGCCGTCGTGTAACAGAGCGGCGGCGAAGAACGGCACTGCCACGATACGGGCAGCCGTGAGTACGTTGGGCAGGTTCCAGTTGCTCTGCGCCTGCTGCGCTGGTTCGGTCATCACATCTCTCCCGAGGTCAACATGCGCGCGTGCAGATCCACGCCCTCGGTGTCCACCACGACGGCGGTGACGATGTCGCCCACGCGCACAGTGTCGCATCCGGCCGAGGTCGAAAGAGTGGTGATCCCGTCGACTTCGGGTCCTTGATGCGCAGCGCGCCCCTCCCAGGTGCCTTCGGAGTCGCCAGGTCCCTCCACAAGCACCCTGACCTCCTCACCGATCCGCTCGGCCGCCCGGTCAGCGGTCAACTGTTCAACCAGATCGGTGACCAGAGCGACGCGGGCGGCGATCTCCTCGGCCGGCACCTTGTCGTCGTACCCAGCTGCCTCGGTCCCGTCCTCGTCGGAGTATCCGAACACTCCCACGACGTCCAGGCGAGCGGCCTGGAGGAAATCGGTGAGTAGCTCCACGTCCTCGGTGGTCTCCCCGGGGAATCCGACGATCACGTTGGACCGGATCCCCGCCGACGGCGCCACGGCACGTACCCGATCGATCAAGGACAAGAAGGACTCGGCGTCACCGAAGCGGCGCATCCGTCGCAGCAGCGGTCCGGAGGCGTGCTGGAAGGAGAGATCGAAGTACGGCACCACTCCGGGGGTCTGCGCCATCGCGTCGAGCAGCGAATCGCGCATCTCGGCCGGCTGGAGGTAGCTCACCCGCACCCATTCGATGCCCTCGAGTTCCGCCAATGGGCCCAGTAGCCCTTCGAGCAGTCGGAGGTCGCCGAGATCCTTGCCGTAGGAGGTGGTGTTCTCCGACACCAAGAAGAGCTCCCGAACACCGGTTTCGGCCAGCCATCGGGCCTCCGACAGTACGTCGACCGGCCTTCGCGAGACGAAGGAGCCGCGGAAGCGCGGGATCGCGCAGAACGTGCAGCGCCGGTCACAGCCGCTCGCCAGCTTCAACGGCGCCATCGGGCCGGAGGTCAAGCGTCGGCGGGGAGCGTCCGGACTCGGGGAGACACCCGGCACGCTGATGCTTGCCGGATCGCGCCGCACGGGCGTCAGCGGCAGCAGAGTACGGCGATCGCGGGGGACATGGGATTCGGGACGCTCTCCCCCGACGATCGCGCGCAGCCGCTCGGCGATGCGCGGGTAGTCGTCGAACCCCAGGACGGCATCGGCCTCGGGGAGGGCTTCGGCCAGCTCCGCGCCGTACCTCTCGGCAAGGCAGCCGACCGCAACGACCGCTTGCGGCCCGCCGTCTTCTTTGAGATCGGCCGCGGCCAGCAGAGTGTCGACCGAATCCTTCTTCGCCGACTCGACGAACCCGCAGGTGTTGACCACCACCGTGTCGGCCTCACCAGGCTCCTGGACCAGAAGGAAGCCCTCGGCCGCCAGGCGGCCGGCCAGTTCCTCGGAGTCGACCTCGTTGCGAGCGCAGCCCAAGGTGAGCACGGCAACCTTGATCGACTCGTCGGGATTGGCGGGGTGGGGCATGTCGGTCACATCCATGAGGGGTCCAGCCTAAGGCGGGAGGCAGCCGGAACCATCGTTGTCGGCGGGTGGCCCGGCCGGTGAGGTCGGGGACTCGCCTCAGCCGACGATCTGGGCGGCCGCCAGGACCAGGGCCAGGCACAAGGCGCCGAGCAGGATTCCTCGTGGCAGTCGTGGCCGCGCCGTTGAGGAATCGACCGCGACGACGTCGAAGACCCTGTTGGCGTCGATCTCTCGACCGGCGAACCAACGGTCGTAGTCCGCGACCAACGGCTCAGCATCGAAGCCGAGCACACGCCCGAGCGTGCGTACCTGTCCGCGCACGTAGAAGTCGCCACCACTGGGCTCGAAGTCATCGGATTCGAGGGCGACCAGCACCTCAACGGGGATGCCCGCGCGCGCCGCCACCTGCTTCCGGCTCAGGCCACGCGCATTCCGCGCACCGCGGAGGCGGGGACCGAGTTCAGGGGCGGGACGGGTCCGCTGCGCGGGCAGCACTTCGGTTTCCGCGCCGGCGACGAGTTGTTTGGCCAGCCCATGCACCTCGCGCGTGGCCTCGACTGCATCGTCGGCGCCCTCTTCGGCGCCAAGTTCGGTGACGGCAGCCGCCGCCACAGGCCCGCTCAGGACCACTCGCTCTACTTCGACGGTTTGATCGAAGTCGAGCGCCTGATCGAAGTCGACGGCTAGGGCATTCGCGCCCGACGTCGCCCATGGGCCGCCACGACCCAGGTCCGCCAGGCGCGCGAGCCCGGCGGCCACTACCGGTCGCGGATCTCGTAGGAGTGGGCTCACCACCCCGGTCAACCGAGACGTGCTTCCCGACAAGGCGGAGGTGGCCTGACCCGGATCCTCGCGATCGGGTTGGCGGTTCCAGTCGGTCCCGCTCTGCAATGCCATCCAGGTGCTTGCCGCACTGCTCGGCTGGTACGACGCGTCCGCGAGCACATCGGCGCGGCGCTTGCCCGGCAGCGTCGGCTCCGCAACCGCGTCCTGGGCCGCGGCCTGGTCAGCCTCGGGGTCCAGTGACTCGGCCTGGTCAGCCTCAGGGTCCAGCGACTCGGGGTCCTGCGAATCGGGGTCCATCAAATCGGGGCCCAGCGGCTCGGCCTCGGTCAGCTCGGGGTCCTCGACCGGGGCATCCGCGAGTTCGACCCATGGCGCGGTGAGCGGATCGACCGCGAAGTCGTGCAGTTCCGCCTGTTCAGCGTCACCGCCCGCAATCGGCTCGTCCGCGCTAGGGCTGGCAGAGGAGTCGATAACACCACCTGCGGTCAGCCTTGCCAGGGCGGCTGCGACGTCGTCGCCGGCCCCCACGAGCCGGGTCGCGAGCCCCAACGGGACCGCGAACGGTGACCCATAGAGCAATGTCATGGCACGAGCGTGGAACCTCGCTCGGCGGCTCAGCAGGTTGAGCACCTCTGGGTTGACTCCAAGCGGAACCAGCCGACCGTCGCGCAGACCGAACAGGCCGCGGCGATGCTCCACGCCGTCCAGTTGCCCCCAGGGCAGCCCGACCCACTGATTGGAGAATCTCAGCCTCAGCCCCTGGCGATCGATCACGAGAAGCGGCACCCGAGCGTCGAGGAGACACACTGCCCACACGACGGCGAGCACCGCGAACCCCACGGCCATGATCGGAGCGATCACGCCGCCGTCATGCCACGCACGCCAGGAGAACAGGACTGCCAAGGCTGCGGCGGCCAGAGTGATGGCCGCGGAGAGGCCGATCGAACGACGTACCTCGAGCTGCGCGCGGCTCACTGGTCACCTCCTTGCAGCGTGAAGAGCACAGCGTCGAGCTCATCGGGTTTGATCAACACGTCGCGAGCCTTAGAGCCCTCGCTGGGGCCGACCACGCCTCGGCTCTCAAGGATGTCCATCAGCCGCCCGGCTTTGGCGAACCCGACGCGCAGCTTGCGCTGCAGCATCGAGGTCGAACCGAACTGGGTGGAGACCACGAGTTCGACGGCCTGGAGCACTAGATCCAAGTCGTCGCCGATGTCGTCGTCGAGGTCGCGTTTGCTTGCGGCGGGCGCGGTGACGTCCTCGCGATAGGCGGGCTGCAATTGCTTCTTGCAGTGCGTCACCACCTGATGGATCTCCGATTCGGTGACCCACGACCCCTGCACCCGGACTGCCTTGGAGGCACCCATCGGCAGGAACAGGCCATCGCCTTGACCGACGAGCTTCTCAGCGCCCGGCTGGTCCAGGATGACCCGGCTGTCGGCAAGTGAGGAAGTGGCGAAGGCGAGCCTGGACGGCACGTTGGCCTTGATCAGACCGGTCACGACATCGACCGAAGGCCGCTGGGTGGCCAGCACCAAGTGGATGCCGGCGGCACGAGCCAGCTGGGTGATCCGGACGACGGCGTCCTCGACGTCGCGCGGCGCGACCATCATCAAGTCGGCAAGCTCGTCAACCACGACCAGCAGGTAGGGGTAGGGCACAAGTTCGCGTTCGCTGCCGGGCGGAACGGTGACCTTGCCCGCTCGCACGGCCTTGTTGAAGTCGTCGACGTGGCGGAAACCGAAATTGGCCAGGTCGTCGTAGCGCAGGTCCATCTCACGCACCACCCAGGCCAGCGCCTCGGCGGCCTTTTTGGGGTTGGTGATGATCGGGGTGATCAGGTGCGGGATGCCTTCATAGGCATTCAGTTCCACGCGCTTGGGGTCGACCATGATCATCCGCACCTCGTCTGGCGTGGAGCGCATCAGGATCGAGGTCACCATCGAGTTGATGAAGCTGGACTTGCCCGAGCCGGTCGCGCCTGCGACCAGGAGGTGCGGCATCTTCGCGAGATTCGCGACCACGAAGCCGCCCTCGACGTCCTTGCCGAGGCCGACCACCATCGGGTGGTGGTCGTTGCGGGCATTGCCGCTGCGGAGCACGTCGCCGAGGGAGACGATCTCCTTGTCGGTGTTCGGGATCTCGATGCCGACTGCGGACTTGCCGGGGATCGGGCTCAGAATCCGCACATCGGCACTCGCGACCGCATAGGCGATGTTCTTCTGAATACCGGTGATCTTCTCGACCTTGACCGCCGGACCGAGTTCGACGATGTAGCGCGTCACCGTTGGGCCGCGGGTGTAGCCGGTAACGGTGGCGTCGATCTCGAATTGGGTCAGCACCTCGGTGAGTCGGCCGACCACGGCATCGGAGGCAGGGGTACGGGGCTTGTGCGCGGTGCCCGGCTTGAGTACTTCCCCGGCGGGCAACGCGTAGACCACGTCGCCGCCCAGCTCCAGTTGCTCCAGACGCAAGGGCATCGCCGCGTGTTCTGGGGCGACGAGGGGTGCGGGCTCGGCAGCCGCCGGCGCCACCGAGGCCTCGGCCGCTTGCGCGACGTCGGCGTCTGCCATCACGTCGTAGACGGCATCGGCGGGCGGAGCGTGCTTGCGCGACCGGCGGCCACGGCCTGAGGTCGCGGCCTCATCCGGGACTACGGGGGTGTCGTAGGCCGGGCTGTCGCCGGGCGCGCCCACGGTGTCGCTCGGGGTGTGCGCGTGGCGTCGCGGCGTAGCTCCCGGGTCTGACGCCTCTTCCCGCTGGCGGCCCAGTATCCGATCACGCAGTCCGCGCAACCTCTCGGGCACGCGATAGACCGGAGTCGCAGTGACCACGAGAATCCCGAAGACGGTGAGCAGGGCGAGCAGCGGCACTACGACGTAGGGAGTCCGGGTGAGATCGAGAAGCAGGCTGGCCACGACGTAGCCGACGGCTCCCCCAGCCTGCTGCAGCCTCGAGGCGTCACCCAGACGCGGCTCGGGGCTTCCGTTGGCGACGTGCACGATGCCCAGGACACCGAATGCGATGGCGGCCCAGCCTACGAACTGACGACCCAACGGTCCGTTGCGAACCGGGTCGCGCAGATTGCGCACGCCAACGGCGACCAAGATGAGGGGCACCAGCCAGGCGATCTTGCCGACCGAGCCAGCGACGAGGGTCCGGATCCCCTCCATGATGCCGCCGGAGGTCTGCCACCACACCGAGGCCGCGACGATCACCGCGGTGCCGATCAATGCCAGCCCGAAACCGTCGCGACGGTGTTCGGGGTCCAGATCCCGAGCGGTCCGGCCGAGGCCGCGAACCGCGGCGCCCAGACCGTGTGCGAGGCCGAGCCAGAAACGGGAGAGGCCACGGAACAGCCAACCGAAGAAGCGCGAGATCGGACCAGGGCCGTTGCGGACAGCCCGGGGAGCTACCCGACTGTTCCAGCCCTGCGTCCGGGCAGCCGACTTCGAGGACCGCCTGCTCGCGGTCCCTGACTTGGTTCCGGTACGGCGGGATCGCGAGCCTGAGCGGACCGAGGAAGGCGTGCTCTTGCTGCGGGACCCCGGCGGGGAAGACATCCGGGTCGCCATATTGCAACCCTAGGTGATTGTCACACCCGTCACATGCTTCACAACTGCGTGTCGCTGGTCTGGCCACTCCGGACGAATCCCCCGCCCGAGCGACCCAACTCACGTGTGCACGACTTCCCTGGCCACGGCTCTGGCGGCGAGACGTGAGGTTCCGCACCCGGTAAGGGCGTCCTAGACTCCCAGATGGGTTGTCTGGCCCAGTCACTTCGGGCCGACGCAAGGGGGATACATGGGTCGGGTGCGCCGGGTGCGGGTGCGGCTACTTGCCGTGCTCTCAGCGGGGGTCCTGCTGCTCGCAACGTCGACTCCCCCGGCGAGCCCAAACCCCGGATCACGTGAAACCTCGCAAGCGACCCGGACTGTGCCAGCCGACTTCACGCAGGGCGAGCTCAACGAGCACGACCGAGCCGAGCTGGCTGCGCTCCGGGCGGCCGCCCACGGTCGAGTAGCCGCCTCCGTCAACGCCAACGGCAAGGCCCGCTTCCTCCGGGTTGCGGCGGGTGGTGACCTGCTGCCCGAGTCCGACGGCGCACCAGCGGAGAAGGCGGCAGCCTTCCTCTCGAGGTACTCCCGCCTGGTCGGCGCCCCTGCCGACCAACTGGATCCGGCCGGCAACCAGACCGATGCCCTGGGGGCGGCGGTCACCTACACACAAAGCTTCGGCGGGGTTCCCGTTTGGGGATCAGAGATCCGGATCAACTTCAGCGACGACGACCGACTCACCTCGGTGAACGGCTTCCTTCTGCCCGACCTGGCCAATTCCGGACTGGCGTTGGCGCCCTCGCTCGGCGCGGCGACGGCCGAGGATCGCGCGCTCACGGCCGTGGTCGCCGAACCTCCGGTCGACGATCAGGGCGTGCCCGCAGACACCGCGCAGCTCACCACGACCCCCGCCGAACTGCTGATCTACCCCGCAGGTGCCGTACGCGGCGACCTGGCGACCCCGACACTCGCCTGGCGAGTGCAGGTCGGCGACGGTGGCGCGGTCGCCGAGGAGGTCTTCCTCAGCGCCGAGACCGGCAAGCTCATCAATCGTTACTCGACGGACCCCACTGCGCTGCAACGTCGGCTCCGCAGCGCCGAGCAGACCTTGTGGAGTGAGGGCGATGCCTTCCCCGGCGGTCTCAGCCAAGAACGTCAAGACATCGTGGCCGCCACCGGCGATGCCTACTGGTTCTTCGAGAATGGCTGGAGTCGCGACGCTCCGAACGGCACCGGCGAGCAGTTGGAGATCCGCGAAGACGGCACCGGTCAGACGATTCCCTGCCCCAACGCCGCTTGGACGGGAAGCGAGTTCGTCTATTGCCCCGGTATGGGTGCCGACGACGTGGTCGCCCACGAATGGGGTCACGCCTATACCGAGCACCTCTCGGGTTTGGTCTATCAGTGGCAGCCCGGCGCCCTGAACGAGGCCTACTCCGACATCTGGGGCGAGACGATCGACCTGATCAACGGCCGTCAAGACGGGGATGAGGGGGATCTGGTCACCCCTCGCCCGGACGGTTGCGCCACGGCGTCCCCCACGATCCCTCAGGTGGTCATCGAGGCCCCGGCCTCGATCGCGCAGCAGTGTGTCGCTGCCGGAGCGTCCTTCGGCGCGGCCGTGACCGATGCCGGGACGACCGCCGAAGTGGCCCCCGCAACCGATGCCGACGAGGATGCCGAAGAACCCTTCCGTACCCAGTTCGACGGTTGCTCGACACTCGACGATCCAGCCGCACTGGCCGGCCGGATCGTGCTCGTCGACCGGGGTGGCTGCCCCGCGAGCGTCAAGGCGGACCGGGCTCAGGATGCTGGTGCGGTCGGCCTGATCGTGGTGAACCGGACCAACACCGTCTTTCCGCTCACCGGCAGCGATCCCTCGATCTCGATCCCGGCAGTCTCCTTGCCTTCTGCCAACGGAACCCAGATCCGCACGACCGCCGCAGCCGAGCCGGTGACGGTGACGATCCGCAAGTCGCCGACCCCCCGAAGCAGCCAATACCGGTGGCTACTGGGTGAGGACACATCGGTTGGCCCGATCCGCGACCTGTGGCGCCCTGCCTGCCATGGGGATCCCGGTTCGGTGCTGGACGCGGAGTACTACTGCGACACGACCGACAACGGCGGCGTGCACACGAACTCCACGGTCGTCTCCCACGCTTTCGCTCTGCTGGTCGACGGCGGCACCTACGGCGGCGTCACCGTCCCGGCGGTCGGCCTGGACAAAGCTGCCGCGATCTACTTCCGCGCCGAGGCCAGCTACAGCACGCCCCTCGCCGGCTTCGCCGATCACGCCGATGCCCTGGAAGCGGCGTGCACGAGCCTCCTGGGCTCGGCGGCACCAGCACTGTCCACCGCGCCCGGGAATGGGGGCGCCGGGGCCATCATCGGCAGCGCCGATTGCACCGCGGTCGCCTCCGCCATCGCAGCCGTCTCCCTGCGCAGCGAACCGATCGGCTGCGGGTTCGGCCCGATGCTTGCCCAAACTCCCGACGCGCCGTGCGGCACCGGCTATGACACCCGCCCTCTGTTCACCGAGGACTTCACCAACGGTTTGTCGCGGTGGACCCAATCGGACAAGGTGGTCTACGAGGCTGGCACAACCTGGCCCTGGGCCAGGGTCGG
Organism: Nocardioides sp.; assembly: GCA_037046605.1. Classification (GTDB taxonomy): domain Bacteria; phylum Actinomycetota; class Actinomycetes; order Propionibacteriales; family Nocardioidaceae; genus Nocardioides. The sequence continues at coordinate 2,562 of JBAOHF010000016.1, read as the reverse complement.
CAGCGGCCCGGACAACCACGGGCCGGCCGCCTACGCTCGCGCCACCAACCACGGCGTCTGCAGCGAAGGCCTCTACGACGTCTCGTCCCGCAATCTGTTGATCAGCCCGACCCTGCAGTTCCCCGCCGATGTGTTGGCACCCCGCTTGTCCTTCGACCACTACGTGGCCACCGAGGTCGGGTACGACGGCGGGAACATCAAGATCCGCCAAGCGGGATCGAACACCTGGCTGACTGTGCCCGCGCATGCCTACCTCACCAATCCCCCGCCCCAGTTGCTCACCAGCGGAGCGCTCAACACCAACCCCCTGGCCGGACAGGCGGCGTTCACCGGCACCGACGGCGGTGCCACCAATGGCTCGTGGGGCAGAAGTGTGATCGATCTGCGACTTGCGGGGATCGATCCAGAGCAGCCCTTCCAGTTCGCCTTCGACTTCGGCCGAGACGGTTGTAACGGACTCGAGGGGTGGTACGTCGACAACGTGGAGGTCGCCTCGTGCGGTGCTCGGGTTGCCCTGGCCGCCAGCCAACGCCCCGTTCCCACGGCGTACGGCAGGAGCACCCGAATCTCTGTCACCGCCACTAGGAGCGGCACATCGGGAGCCGCGCCCACGGGCACCGTGCAGGTGACCTTCGGCGGCCGCACCTATGCAGCCGCACTGGCGGCCGGCAGCGCGGCGCTAAACATCCCGATGCTCGACGGAGTCGGTCAGTTGCCGGTGACGGTGAGCTACCTGCCCTCGGGAGCGTTCGCGCCCGCCTCGAAGGCTCTTGCCCTCAGCGTCGTCAAGGCGACGCCCAAACTGAACGCCTTCATCAAGGCCGGCACCGGGCGCAACGGCAAGCCGTTGGTGATCGTGGTGCAGGTGACCGCTCCCGGCACACCGGTCACCGGCAGGGTACGCCTCTTCAAGGGGTCCAAGCGGCTCGGCAAGGCCGTCCTCAACAGCAACGGCCAAGTCCGCTTCAAGGTCCGCGGTCTCCCGAGCCGGGGCAAGCTCAAGGTGACCATCAAGTACGGCGGCTCGGTGACCGTCGCCAAGTCGACGCGCACCCTGCGGATCCGCTGACCCAAGCCCCGACCTCATCTCTCCCGACGCGCTCGGGTTGGGTGGTGAGCAGGGTCACTCTGAATTTGGTTGATTTCGGGGACCAAGGTCCCAGGGAGCTCGGCCAACAGTCCCTGGCTGGACCACCTCATCGGTACCTATCGTGAATATGCGGGCCGGATCCGGCCCGCGTCACCGTGCCCGGGCGATCGCAACGCACCGAGCACGCCGAGGTAGGAGGGAATCAACCCCTATGGACGTCCTCGACATTGCCCGCTGGCAGTTCGGGATTACCACCGTCTATCACTTCTTGTTCGTGCCCATCACGATCGGTCTGACGGCGATCGTCGCCTCCTTCGAGACGGCCTGGGTACGCACCAACAAGCCGGAGTACCTGAGGCTGACGAAGTTCTTCGGCAAGCTTGTTCTTGATCAACTTCGCGCTGGGTCTGGTCACCGGCATCGTGCAGGAGTTCCAGTTCGGCATGAACTGGTCGGACTACTCCCGATTCGTGGGCGACATCTTCGGTGCCCCGCTGGCCGTCGAGGGCCTGTTGGCCTTCTTCTTGGAGTCGACGTTCCTCGGGCCTGTGGATCTTCGGCTGGGACAAGCTTCCCCGTGGCCTGCACGCCGGCCACCATGTGGCTGGCGCACCTGGGCACGCTCGTTCTCGGCGTGGTTCATCCTGGCCGCCAACTCGTGGATGCAGCACCCGGTGGGCTACGACGTTCAACCCGGAGAGCGGCCGCGCCGAGCTGGTCGATTTCCGGGCCGTGATGTTCAACAAGGTCCAGCTCGTCACCTTCCCGCACGTCGTGCTGTCTGCCTACATGACCGCCGGCGCGTTCGTCGTGGGCGTCGCGGCGTATCTCTACGTCAAGAAGTCGCATGACCGAGCCCTTTACCGCACCGCCATTCGGGCCGGCGCGTGGGTGCTGCTGATCGCCGGCCTCGGGGGTCGCCATCTCCGGCGACGTCCAGGGCAAGATCATGACCGAGGTTCAACCCATGAAGATGGCCTCCGCCGAAGGTCTCTACGAGACCGAGAGCCACGCACCGTTCTCGGTGCTCTCGGTGGGCAAGCTCGACGGCTCCGAGGCAACCACGCTGATCAAGGTCCCTGGCTTGCTCTCCTATCTCGCAACCAGCGATTTCAACGGCGAGGTCAAGGGCATCAACCCGCTGCAGGAGGAGTACGCCGCGGCGTACGGCGAGAACCCGCTCACCGCCATGGACAGCTACAAGCCCGTCATCCCGGTGACCTACTGGTCCTTCCGGTTCATGATCGGTCTCTGGCCTGCTCGGTGCGCTCGGCGCGATCGTGATCCTGGTGCTCACCAAGGGCCATCGCGACGTCAAGAAGTGGGTCGCCACGCTCGGCATCTTGATGCCGCTGCTCCTGGTCTTCGCCAACTCGTGGGGCTGGATGTTCACCGAGATGGGTCGTCAGCCCTGGGCCGTCTTCGGCTTGATGACGACTGCTTCGAGCGTCTCCCCCGGTGTGAGCGTGCCT